>NZ_CP031310.1:1200000-2400000 GCF_004799665.1 Halapricum salinum | reverse complement strand
GTCGGTATGCTCGCGTCGCTCGGTCGGCTCGGTACTGGCGAGCAGTTCCGCCCGAGCGCGAATCACGTGTCCGGCGTTCCGGAGGTTGTGCCGGAGCACGCGGTTGAGCACGGAGATCATCGTCCGCTGTGTGTCCAGTTCGGCGTTGGCCTCGTCGACGGCCGCTTTCGTCGATTCCAGTTCCGAGATGCGGTCGGCGAGCGCGTCGCGCATCTCCGCGAGTGAGGTCCCCAGACGTCCGAGTTCGTCCGATCTATCGCTCGGGAACTCGACGTCGTACTCGCCGTCGGTGACGCGGCGGGCCGCTGCCGAGAGGGCGGTCACCTCCCGGACGGTCCCGCGGCCGAACCGCCAGCCGATCCCGAGCACGCCGACGAGTGCGACGAACACGAACGCCAGCAGGCCGGTGCGGATCGTCCGGGCGAGCGAGTACGCGTTGTCGGTCGGCGCGTACTTGACGAGCAGCCAGTTCGCGTCGCCGACATCGACGGGCGTGACCGCAGCGACGTAGCGTTCGTCGCCGGACAGGCCAAGTTGCCGGATACCGGTCTCGCCGCCCACCCCTTCCCGGAGTCGACTCAATTGTCGCTCAGTGGGGGACGTCGATCCAGTCGCTCCCGAGAACACGATATCGTTTGCCGGGTCGATCACCTGTGTGAACCCACCTGCGATCGGTTGTCTGAACCGCTCGTCGAACTCCTCGACCTCGACGATCGTGACCAGAAGGTGTTCGGGACTTGTCCTGACCGGGCTGAGAAACGCGACGACTGTGGCCCCGTCCGGTGCGCCGAAGGGGCCGACCAGCGCCGTGTCGTCGTAGTCGGTGAAGGTCCGGTCGTTGACCGCCAGGCTCGCGTTCACACCGGTACCGACCCTGGCCCCGTTCGTACTACTTCGAATCGTCCGGTCGGCGATATCGACGTAGTGAATCGTCCGCACCGAGGGCGCGTTGTCCACTTCGCGATTCAGGAAGGCCGTGATCTCGCTATCGCCCCCCTCCTCAAAGAGCTGGCTGTCGGAGATCGAGCGCACGAACCGGCTGTTGCCGTCGTACCACTCCCGGATTTCGCCAGCCTCGGCCTCTGCCTGGAGTCGGAAGTCCCCGTCGACGTCGTCCCGGATCGTGTCCGTCACCGCGAGCGTCACCGCGCCGCCCACAATACCGATCAGCAGTATCAGCAGCGTCAATGCGACGGCCAGGCGCAACCACAGCGACTCACGGACCGTCGACAACAGCGGGACCTGCCGGTCACCCATCAGTCCTCACCGCCGACGACCCCCCTCCCCTCGTGTCCACGCCCGCGACCGGGGCGGCGTCCGGTGTCGCGTCGTGCGACTTCGGCGTGTAGTCGCGTCGGTTTGACACACATCCGAGCCGAACGGTCATTGATACCATCTCCCACTGCAGACCACTAAAAGCTCGTGTCGGGGGGTCGCTGGTATCGAAGAGCCGACGATCCGTTTGCTGGGTGAAATCGAGGGCCTCGCACGCGGAGAACAACCTTTTTATAGCGTGAGCGACCCTATTCGGACGCAAATGACCCAACACACTGAGGGTACGTCGGAGTCTCCGGCGGATCGAGTTCTTCCAGGGCACACTCGATAGCACCTCTGAAATCGACGAGGCACGAATTTTCGACACGACGCTCCGCGACGGAGAGCAATCGCCCGGCACGTCGTTCAGTTACGAAGACAAACGCGAGATAGCGGCGCTGCTGGACGAGATGGGGACCCACGTCATCGAGGCGGGGTTCCCGGTCAACTCCGACGCGGAGTTCGAGGCCGTCCGTGACATCGCCAACTCGACGTCCACGACGGTCTGCGGGCTCGCCCGCGTCGTCGAGGAAGACGTCGAGGCGGCGCTCGACTCCGGGGTCGAACTGGTCCACGTCTTCGTCTCGACCAGCGACATCCAGCTCCAGGACAGCATGCACGCCACCCGCGAAGACGCACTACAACGGGCAGTCACGTCCGTCGAGCGCGTCAAAGACGCGGGCGTCGAGTGCATGTTCTCGCCGATGGACGCGACCCGCACGGAGGAAGCGTTCCTGATCGACGTCGTCGAGGCCGTCACGGACGCGGGCACAGACTGGATCAACATCCCGGACACCACGGGCGTCGCGACCCCTGGCCGGTTCGAGAAAATGGTCGGGAAAGTCGTCGCGCACACGGACGCTCGCGTGGACGTCCACACCCACGACGACTTCGGGCTGGCAGCAGCCAACGCGCTGTCGGGCTACGAGGCCGGCGCGGCCCAGGCGCAGGTCTCGGTCAACGGGATCGGCGAACGGGCGGGCAACGCCGCCTACGAGGAAGTCGTCATGGCCCTCGAATCGCTGTACGACGTCGATACCGGGATCGACACGACCCGGATCACCGAGCTCTCCCGGGTGATCGAAGAGAAGAGTTCGATCGACGTTCCCGGCAACAAGCCGGTCGTCGGCGGGAACGCCTTCTCCCACGAGAGCGGGATCCACGCAGCGGGCGTCATCGAGAACGCCGACACCTTCGAGCCAGGCGTGATGACCCCGGAGATGGTCGGCGCGACTCGCGAGTTGGTGCTGGGCAAGCACACCGGCACCCACTCGGTACGCGAGCGACTGATCGAGGCGGGCTACAATCCGACCGACGAGGAGGTCCGACAGGTGACCCGCCGCGTCAAGGACTACGGCGCGGAGAAACGGCAGGTCACGATGGACGTCCTCGAACGGTTCGCCGACGAGGTCGGCGTCGAGCGCGCCGGGACCGAGGAGGTCCACGCCTGACGATGTCGGCCACACCGTCTGCACGAGCGGCCCAGCGGCCGCTGTCCCGTTCGCCAGCGGGCGCCACGACGGTCGCTCGAACGAGTCCTCGTCAGCGTCTCTCACAGAAACCTTATTATTCGGGGCGATTACAGACACATACTGATGACACAGACCGCTGGCGTCCGGGATCGCCCCGTCACCAGCGGCGCGCTCGTCCTTCTCGGCGCTATTGTAGGGGCTGTCTAGGCCCCACTTCACCCGTCTCCTTCGACCCGGTTCGTACCGTTTTCGACCAGCCAGACAGCAATCCACCAATGTACCAACGACACCCAACACGCGGTGATCGAGCATGAGCGAACGTGCATCGATCCCCAAAGAGGACGCGACAGAAGACACAGACGAGACCGAACAGCGCGGCATCGACGAGGTGACGACCGGCGCACAGTCCGTGATCGCCGCCCTCGAACAGGCCGGCGTCTCCCACGCCTTCGGCGTGCAGGGCGGGGCGATCATGCCCGTCTACGACGCGCTGTACGATTCGTCGATCGACCACATCACGATGGCCCACGAGCAGGGCGCATCCCACGCTGCGGACGCCTACGGTATCGTCACCGGCGAGCCCGGGCTGGCGCTTGCCACCTCCGGCCCCGGCGCGACAAATCTCGTGACCGGTCTCGCCGACGCGGCGATGGATTCGGACCCGATAATCGCCCTCACTGGACAGGTCGCAACCGACTTCGTCGGTAACGACGCCTTCCAGGAAGTCGACACGACGGGCATCACGATGCCAGTCACCAAGGAGAACTACTTCTCCGACGACTCCGACACCGTCGGCGACGACGTCAGCGAGGCGTTCGCGCTGGCCGAGAAGGGGCGGCAGGGCCCGACGCTGGTCGACTTGCCCAAGGACATTACCAAAGGGCCGACGACGGAATGGCCCGAGAAGCCCGAGACGCCCGACACCCACCAGGAGCCAGTCGAGGCCGACGAGGTCATCGTCGAGGCAGCCGCCGAAGCCCTGCGACAGGCCGAGAAACCGGCCATCCTGGCTGGTGGGGGCGTCATCAAGAGCGAGGCCAGCGACGAACTGCGGCACTTCGCTCGCGAGTACGAGATCCCGGTCATCACGACGATGCCCGGCCTGGGTTGCTTCCCCGAGACCGACGACCTCTCGGTGGGCATGGCCGGCATGCACGGGACCGGCGCGGCCAACATGGCGGTCACCAACACCGACTGCCTGCTCGGCGTCGGGACCCGCTTCGACGACCGCCTCACTGGTGGCGTCGAGACCTTCGCACCCGATGCGGACATCATCCACGTCGAGATCGATCCCGCCGAGATCTCCAAGAACATCGAGGCGGACTACCCGCTGATCGGCGACGCAGAGCGCGTCCTCGAACAGCTCGACGACGCGATGACCCGCGCGCCCGACGCCGACGAGTGGCGCGAGCAGTGCCAGACCTGGAAAGACGAGTATCCGCTGGAGTACGAGATGCCCGACGACGAGCCGCTCAAACCACAGTACGTCGTCGAGAAATTCGACGAACTGGCCGACGACGACGCCATCGTCACGACCGGCGTCGGCCAGCATCAGATGTGGGCCTGCCAGTTCTGGACCTACGAGTATCCGCGCACGTGGGTCTCCTCGAACGGACTGGGGACGATGGGCTACGGCGTCCCATCCGCGATCGGCGCGAAACTGGGGGCTCCCGAGAAGGAAGTCGTCTGTTTCGACGGTGACGGATCCTTCCTGATGACCGTTCAGGAACTCTCCGTGGCCGTGCGGGAGAATCTGGATATCACCTACGTCGTCCTGAACAACGAGGCCGTCGGGATGGTCCGGCAGTGGCAGGACGGCTTCTACGAGGGCCGCCGGATGGCCTCCGAATATCCGTGGATCCCGGAGTTCGACAAGCTGGCGGAGGCGTTCGGTGCGCGCGGGTTCCGTCTGGAGGATCCCGACGAGGTCGAGTCGACGATCCAGGCCGCCCGCGAGTACGACGGCCCCGCAGTCGTCGACGCGATCATCGACCCCGCCGAGAACGTCTACCCGATGGTCCCCAGTGGCGGGGACAACGGCCTATTCGCACTGAACGAGGACCACCTGGAGATGATCTGAGATGCCTGGAGACATGCCCGGACCGGCCCCGGACGAGCGGATGCGTCCGAGCGGTCGGCGCAACACCCAAGGAATCAGGATCGATCCCGAAGCGGAAGCGACACACGAACCACGTCTGGCCGTGCTGTCGGCGCGCGTGAAACACGAGCCCGGCGTCCTCTCGGAAGTGTCCGGACTCTTCAGCCGCCGGCAGTTCAACATCGAGAGTCTGACTGTTGGACCGACGAAAGACGACGATATCGCCCGGATGACGATCGTCATCGAGGAGCCCGAACCGGGCGTCCAGCAGGCCAAAAAGCAGTTGAAGAAGCTCATCCCGGTCATCGAGGTCGAGGAACTGGAGTCGGCGGCCATGCGTCGTGAACTGGCGCTGATCAAGGTCGCCGGCGAGAAGCCCGACGACGTCCAGGCGGTCGCAGGGATGTACGGCGGCGACGCCGTCGACGCCAGCAAGGACGCCGTCACGGTCGAAGTCACCGGCAGCAAGCAGAAGATCGACGCTGCCGTCGAGGCTTTCGAGCAGTTCGAGATCCTCGAGGTCGTCCGCACGGGCGCAGCTGCGCTCGAACGTGGATCAAAGACCATGGAGAACGGGTCGAAGACAATGGAAAGCGATAACTGAGGGATTCCCGAGGATTTAGCTATGACAGACGAATTTACCACCGAGATCTACTACGACGACGACGCCGACGAATCGGTACTCGCCGACAGAACTGTGGCCGTGCTGGGCTACGGCAGCCAGGGTCACGCCCACGCCCAGAACCTCGCCGACAGCGGGGTCGACGTGATCGTCGGCCTCCGCAAGGGCTCGTCCTCGCGCAAGGAAGCCGAAGCCGACGGGCTGGAAGTCGCGACGCCGGTCGAAGCCGCGTCCCGCGCCGACACCGTCTCCGTCCTCGTGCCGGACACGGTCCAGCCGGCAGTCTACGAGGCTATCGAAGACGAACTCGAAGCCGGTGACACGCTCCAGTTCGCCCACGGCTTCAACATCCATTACGGTCAGATCGAACCCGACCCCGAGGTCAACGTCACGATGGTCGCCCCGAAGTCCCCGGGTCACCTGGTCCGGCGTACCTACAAGCGCGGCGAGGGCGTCCCGGGCCTGATCGCCGTCTACCAGGACGCCACGGGCGACGCCAAAGAGCAGGCGCTGGCCTACGCGAAAGGCGTCGGCTGTACCCGCGCGGGAGTCATCGAGACGTCCTTCCAGGAGGAGACCGAGACCGACCTCTTCGGCGAGCAAGCAGTGCTGTGTGGCGGCGTCACCGAACTGATGAAGCAGGGCTACGAGACGCTCGTCGACGCGGGTTACAGCCCGGAGATGGCCTACTTCGAGTGCATGAACGAGATGAAGCTCATCGTCGACCTCATCTACGAAGGTGGGCTGATGGAGATGTGGAACTCCGTCTCCGACACCGCAGAGTACGGTGGGCTGACCCGCGGCAAGGAAGTCGTCGACGACGACGCCCGCGAGAACATGGAGGAGGTCCTCCGGCAGGTCCAGGACGGCGAGTTCGCTCGCGAGTGGATCACCGAGAACCAGACGAACCGACCGAGCTACAAACAACTGCGCCAGGCCGAGGAAGACCACGACATCGAGGACGTCGGTGGTCGCCTGCGAGAGCTGTTCGCCTGGGGCGAGCAACAGAAAGAGGAAGTTCCAGCAGATGACTGACGAGATGAAAGACGTGGATCACACGCATCCACACACGGACAAGACCTTCGGCGCGGCCTTCAAGCGCGGCCCGGACGTGGCCGCCGACGGTGGCCGAGCGAACGCCGAAGAAACAGAGGAAGAGACCATGGAAGACGTCGACCACGAGCCGCCCGGCGAGGGTGCCAACCCCGCCTTCGAGCGCGGCACCGAAGGACGAGCGGATTCAGTATGAGTTCCGATAGACATTCCCGCTCGCTGCGCTTCGCGAGCTGTGACTATCGACCTCATGCTCAATCACGGAGTGATTTCGCATGAGTCAGGGAACACTGTACGACAAGGTGTGGGATCGCCACAAGGTGACGACCCTGCCCAACGGGCAGGATCAGCTGTTCGTCGGACTCCACCTCATCCACGAGGTCACCAGCCCGCAGGCGTTCGGTATGCTCCGGGAACGGGACATCGAGGTCGCGCGACCGGACCTGACGCTCGCCACTGTCGACCACATCGTCCCGACGGCCGACCAGTCGCGACCCTACACCGACGACGCCGCCGAGACCATGATGTCCGAACTCGAAGAGAACGTTCGGGACGCGGGCATCAACTTCCTGGACCCCACCACCGGGGATCAGGGCATCGTCCACGTCGTCGGTCCGGAGCAGGGCCTGACCCAGCCGGGCAAGACCATCGTCTGCGGTGACTCTCATACGTCGACCCACGGCGCCTTTGGCGCGCTGGCCTTTGGGATCGGGACCTCCCAGATCCGGGACGTCCTGGCCACCCAGACCATCGCGATGGAGAAGCAGAAAGTACGCAAGATCCAGGTCGACGGCGAGCTCGGCGAGGGCGTCGAGGCCAAGGACATCATCCTCGAAATTATTCGTCGACTCGGTACGGAAGGCGGCGTCGGCTACGTCTACGAGTACGCCGGCGAGGCCATCGAGGACCTGGGGATGGAAGGCCGAATGTCCATCTGTAACATGTCCATCGAGGGCGGCGCTCGCGCGGGCTACGTCAATCCCGACGAGACCACCTTCGCCTGGTTGAAAGAGACCGACTACTTCCAGGACAACCCCGAGGAGTTCGAGAACCTGAAGCCCTATTGGGAGTCCATCCAGTCCGACGACGGCGCCGAGTACGACGACGTCGTCCACATCGACGCCGGCGAGCTGGACCCGGTCGTCACGTGGGGCACCACGCCCGGCCAGGGGATCGGCATCAACGATCCGATCCCGGCCCCCGAGGATCTGGCCGACGACAAGGTCGACACCGCCCGGCGCGCCCAGAAGCACATGCGCGTCGAGCCCGGCGAGACGATGAACGGCTACGACATCGACGTGGCCTTCCTGGGTTCGTGCACGAACGCTCGCCTGCCCGACCTGCGCCGCGCGGCCCGGATCGTCGAGGGCCGGCAGGTCGACGAGGACGTGCGTGCGATGGTCGTTCCCGGCAGCCAGCGTGTCCAGAAAGCCGCCGAGGAAGAAGGCCTGAAAGACACCTTCGAGGAGGCCGGCTTCGAGTGGCGCAACGCCGGCTGTTCGATGTGTCTGGGCATGAACGAGGACCAGCTGGAGGGCGACGAGGCCTGTGCCAGCTCCTCGAACCGGAACTTCATCGGCCGCCAGGGCAGCAAGGACGGGAGAACTGTGCTGATGAACCCGCGAATGGTCGCCGCTGCCGCGGTGACGGGAGAGGTCACAGACGTACGCGACCTGAAGGAGGTGAACCTGGCATGAGAAGCGAGATGCCACGCATCTCGAACACGCGAACGGGGAGCGACGCGACCCGTGAGCGGACCATGCAGCATCCTCCGATCGAAGCGACGGAGGTGGTCGCATGAGCGGAACCGAGGACATCCCCGAAGTCGACTACGTCGAAGGGACCGGTATTCCGATCCGGGGCAACGACATCGACACCGACCAGATCATCCCGGCGCGGTTCATGAAGGTCGTCACCTTCGACGGGCTGGGCCAGTTCTCGTTTTTCGACCTCCGGTACGACGACGACGACAACGAGAAAGATCATCCCATGAACGAGGATCGGTTCAAGGAAGCCTCGGTCATGGTCGTCAACAACAACTTCGGCTGTGGCTCCTCCCGCGAGCACGCCCCCCAGGCCTTGATGCGCTGGGGTATCGACGCCATCATCGGCGAAGGCTTCGCCGAGATCTTCGCGGGCAACTGTCTCGCGCTGGGTATCCCAACCGTCACTGCGGATCACGAGACGATCAACGCTCTCCAGCAATGGGTCGACGACAACCCCGACGGTGAGATCGAAGTCGACGTCGAAGCCGAGACCGTCCGCTACGGAAGCAACGAAATCTCAGTCAGCGTCGACAACGCCCAGCGACAGGCCCTGGTCGAGGGGATCTGGGACACGACGGCGCTGATGAAGGCCAACCAGAACGCCATCCAGGAGACGGCCGACTCCCTGCCGTACGTCTAAGCGCCGGTTTTCACTCTTCGTTCTCGAAGCCGTCCAGCGCGACCTCGAATAGCGACTCGTCGTCGAGATCGGCGACGGCGTCGTCGATCTCGGCTCGGAGTCGATCGAGCCGGGCTTCCAGCTGGGCCGGATCGACCGAGTCCTCTTCGTCGGCGAGACTGGCGTGTTTGCTCGCCAGGTTGTAGAACGTATCGAGGCACTTCCGATAGGTCGCTCGCGTTGCCAACCAGTCGGCGACCTGCCGGAGGTCTTCGTCGCCGATCGAAGGGTCGATCACGGCATCGATCCACTGTGGTGTCTCGCCGCTGGCAGCCAAAAGGCCGATCTGGAAGTACGGCTCGCTGTTGGCGCGTCGCTCGTAGAGCGAATGGAGCGAGAGATCGGCGAGTCGCGTGTCGACGAGGACGACGTCGACGGAGTTGTCGAGACTCGCCAGGACGGCGTCGCCGTCGTAGGCGGTGTGAGCGGGATATCCGGCCCGGAGCACCTCGGCGAGACGGTCGGTCGCGTCCGGCGTCGCGCCACCGACGATCACCGCACCCCGAGCGGAGGCCATACATGAACTCTCGACGGCCGTGTATAAATGAGATGTGGTCGCCGTCCCGTGGTTTCACGCACGTCACTACACAAGTGCATCCGGATCGTCGAGACGGATGACGTCACAGATCGTCCCGAAAATCTCGATCGTCTCCGGGTCGTGACGACCCGTCGACACCGGCAGATAGCACGTGCCGCCACATCGTGCCGCCAGTTCGCCAGCCACGTGGACGAACCGGAAGACGCGCTCGCGCTCGAAGTGTGCCAACAGGACCGACAACGAGTCGATCCAGAGCACGACTGGTGTGCCCTGGCCCTCAAGCGCCTCCAGCACTCGCGTTCCGATCGCCGACAGCGACGCTGGAGTCGAATCCGCTCGCTCGGATTCACCCGAGTTGGAAGACACAGTCGTCGATCGAGTACACGTATCGACATCGATCGCTATCGTCTGGACGCCTGACGATTCGAAGGCTTCGGTCCACGGCGCTGTCGAATCGCCCAGCACGACACCGACGGCACTCGCCGGCGTCCCGTCGCAATGATCGACGATCGAACGCGCCGCCGTCGACGCGCTGGCACGGTAGCCACTCACGAGCAAGACTCGCGATGGGACCGTCGGCTCGTCGCCTCCTGTCTCTGCTCCCCCGGTCATGTTCTCCCCCTGCGAAACGATCCTGAGGCGGCCTCAAGTAGATTGTGATCCCAGGTCGATCAGCTCTCGGATTGCTCGCCCGCCGGCGCGTAGTAGCCCGCCGAGACGTCCATCTGCTCGCCTTCGAAGGTCGCCACGGTATCACAGAGGTGGGCGAACATGATCTGAAGCTCCTCGTCGGGCGCGTCGTTGTCGAGGTGGTAGAACGCCACGCCGTCGACGCTGCGGACGCGCGCGCTGACCGCGTGGAGGAACTTGAACAAAAACTCCCGATCGACGAACTGCAGCATCTCCGAGATCGAGTGGATACACAGCGCGACTCGGTCGCCGTCCGCGGCGGCGTCACCCAGCAGCGAGTTGACCGACTTCCCGAGTGTCAGCAGGTCCGCCGGACTCGAAACAGTCGCGACCGGGGACGGAACGTCGGTCCCGTCGCTCGCGGCGGTGCTGGTCGAGCGGACCAGCGTCTTCACGTCGACGTAGCTGACCGGCGCGAGCGGCCCGGCCGAGCGCTCGGTGAGTCGGTCGTGCCATACTGAGGGGTGGGTCCCCACAGTGACGACGAGCAAGCGGTCGACGCGGTCGGTCGCGTCGACCAGCAGGTTGGTGCAGGCGTCGATTCCCGCGTCGGCGACACTCGGAGCCAGCACGAGGACGTTCGATGCGCCACGAAGGTCTCCCGACGACTCGTCGCTCACCGTCGCCACCTCGGCGTGTCGGGAGTCATTAGCTATCATATATACGGGCAGTACCAAGAGTTTTCTGATGGGGAGAGAGAAACAGAATATCGAAGATATCAACTCCTCAAATGAGAATTAAGTCCGGCTACTTCACCGTCTAACAGAACAATAGAGGTCGTGTTCTCGATGAGATCTGCCACTTCATTCTCGGTGGCATCAGATCTACTAAATTCATTGCCACACAATATCTCCTTAGAGTCGTCGAAGTATTTATCAGTTACAAACGTACCAATTCGGCACCAGTCAGTGAAACCCTGTTCTGCTGAGAGAGAGTAACGATCATTCTCGGATTGAATGTGATATATTTCAGTTATTGCAGACTGCGCCCTGAGTATTTGCGTGGTCGGATCACCGAGAACGAGATATTCGGATTCTATCTCTTCGAGATCGTCCATCAGGGAAAGCGACTGTCCAAGAGTGACGCCCTTCGATAATAAGCCAGCAAAAATCTTCCCGAACAGAATACCATCTTTATTAGATATTTTTGACAGGGTTACCACACCACCTCGCGCCCCGTTTGTCACCAAACCTCTCCCTTGATGATACGAACGACAGGCATTGAGTAGAAATGATTCGATATGTACCTCGTCGAGTGATTGGGTATCAAGATATCCATCAGGGCAGTCGATTCCACTGTCATCCACATGTCCAACGTAGTGTAGAAAGTCGATATCTCGCTGTAGTAGTGACCGCAGTTCAGATGTCGAAACATCATTTCGAATAGAAACATCAGAATCAATCCAACCTGGTCCTTCATAGATGTCTGTAACCGTGCTCTCTTCGGCCATCGAGGGGTCGTTACAGACGACGACGATATCTGTCGTCACTGTGGCCGAGACTTCGGAATCCAATCTGCGGCGGAGTGCATCGGCCGTTACCTTCCCGGTACCGAGAGGTGTACCCTCCCCCACGAATACGTGTTCGGTGCTATGAGCAGGGGTTGGCCGAAAGACTTCCGGGAGACTACCATCTCCCCGACAAAATACGTCCATATCGTCCGAACCCATCGTATCGAAGAAGTTCTGGACTCGGTGAGATATTACGTCAGGCGACGCTTCATCAATCTCCTCGATTGAAGGACAGCGGATAATCGCCAATTCGTCGATGAAAAAGGGGAGAGTTTCTGCGTATTCAAACTCGGGAAGTACATCTGCAGTGAGCCTCCACTGCGGGACAGCATCTTCGATTGTCTCGTACGGAACCGAAAGATACGTCTGAATTTGCTCTGCGAGGTCAGTCTCGTAGAGCTGCGAAAAATCAAAATCGACCCGGTCCTCTACCAATGCTCGCTCTTGGAGATCAATCTGATAAAATCCCTCAGTACGTGTGACGCAGTCGAACAGAAAGATCTGTTTCAACACGTTCGCAACGGTTTCTTCGAACTCGTCGGCTCCACCCAACGAAAACGTTTCATCGTCTGCCGATAGCTCCGGGGTGTCACCAGGTTCCAGTGTCGCACCAAGATAATACGCAAGAGGCGCAACAGGGAATAGGTATTCGTACTGCGGGGGTATTCGGATGGAGATATCCGTTTGAGGCGGTTCAACCGAGTCTGGAATTGTCAATGAATCACCCCATTCCAGTAGCGGCGGATGGCCACGTAAGGTCGGAAATGACCGTTCGCACGTCGTCGTTTTCAGGGCAGAACTGAAACAGGATATAGCATCCATCAGGTCGAGTGGATCTTCCGTCGTCGTTATCGTCGCCGCCGGTTGCTCGTGGCTCGACCGAATGCCGATTTTAATTTGATCTGTCTCTGTACAGGTAATCTCGTCTCTGTCACCGCGTGAGTCGATTTCAAGCCCACCTTCGACAAGTAAATATATTTTGAGGTGAGCAGATCCAATCTCGGCATTGTAGGTCCCTGGTGAGACGTTGACAACGGAACCAGTTTCGTTTTGAGCGACTAGTTCCCCATTGGAATTGCGTATCCAGACATCCAGATTATATGTTGCTTTGAGTCTATTGACTCCGACGACTGCAGCTGTGTCGACTGGAAAATAGAATTCGTCGGTCTCACACTCGACGGGATGAGTCGGTTCTGGAGTGAAAAAGGCAAAATCGACACCTTCGATCGGATCGACCAGCCGCACACCATCTCTCTCTGGATGAGTCTCGATCCGCGGTTTAGCAACGCCATCCGCCCGCGACTCCTGAAACTCCGCACGCCAGTCGTCAGTCACGTATCGGTCGCCTCCTGGCCTCGTTCGACATGAATTCGCGTCACTGAGTGATACCGCACAGCACAAAAACCTTGCGCGCACGCCGGTCTATCGCTCGTATCTCGTACATCCCCACTCACAGAGACTCTCTTACTTCCTACGTAGGAGACAACAGTTGGTAGCCGATAATTAATTTGCGCCCATATTCCAGACAATTTTCTGTTGAATTTCTTTAGAAAAATTCATTTCGCATCGCGTGGTACGTGTAGTCGTAACATGAGCAAAAGTGCCTCCCCCATCCGAAGTTTCGTCGCAGAGCACCCCAAATGGATCGGCGTCCTCTTCTGGCTGACTGTGTTGATGATGGAGGCCGGGGCTGCTGCGGGGAACGCTTCTACTGTCGCCGGACCTTAATCGGATAAGTGGGCTAGTAGATCCATGCTCCAATAAATAGTATCATCAAATTCGACCGGGAAGCCATGAGTCATCAAGAACTCTTCCAGATCGTACTCTGATAAAACATATTCCTCTGTTCGGTTACCAGCGAGGTACTTTGGTGACTCCTTTTTTATTTTTGGTATCACCATTGACCCAATAGAGTAATTTTTTGAAGGGTAGAACTCGAACTGAACACCAAAGCAATCGCGTATCTTGCTGACTTTGGCCAGATATGGAGATCCGGTTCTACTTTCGACGACCTGTGTATTCCCGTCCCCAACAATAAGGTAGTGGTTCCCAATAATACTACGTTTTTCCAAGATCTCCAAGGCTGTGAACAGTGAAAATCCACCGTCTAATAAATGGGCAAGGGTCTGACCGAGCTTCGTTGCTGTTTTATTTAACAAATCAGCAACAGTTACGATCCCACCAATTGCACCATTCTTTACCAGAGCATTACCTTGCTCATACGACTTACAGGCATTTAATAAAAATGCGCTAACATTTACTTCCTCAAGATCGCGACAATCCAGCCATCCATCAGCACATCGAATTCCATCATCATCAACGTGGCCAATATAGTGAAAAAAGTCTGCATCAGTCGCTAACAGATCGGCTAGTTCATCAGTTTTGAGATTATTTCGGATGGTTATATCGAAATCCAGCCACTCCCGGGTCCCGTATATTTCAGAAACTGTATTCTCGTCTGCCATCTCTTGTTCATTACAGACGACAACGACACTCGTCCTCGCATTCTCCGATGGAGAATAGGACAAACGACGATTGAACGCCTCCACCGTCATCTTACTAGCGCCCAGAGGAACCCCCTCACCAACATAAGCCTGCTCGATACTGTCCGCCTCGGGCGGCCGGAAGACGTGCTCCTCGAAGGGGCGCTCTTCGTCACTCGCCGATCGCGTCGCCCGCGTCAGCCCGCCACGTGCCGTCCCCGAACTCGATCCGAAGAAGTCCTCGACAGTCGTCGCGCCGCCGTGGACCGACCGCGACTCGATGTCCGCACAGGAGGGACACCGAATCACCGCGAGGTCGTTCGCCAGGAACGGCAGCGTCTCGGCGTGGCCTGATTCGGGGATAACGTCCGCGGTCAGTTTCCATCGCGGGACAGCATCCTCGATCTTCTCGTAGGGAATCGAGAGATAGGCCCGCACCTGCTCGGCGACCGACTGCTCGTACAGTTCCGCGAAATCCAGATCGACCTGCTCCTCGACGACCTCGCGCTCGTGCAAGTCGACCGTATAGTACCCCTCAGTCCGGGTCACACAGTCCAGCAGGAAGACCTGCTTGAGGACGCGGGCGACCGTCGACTCGAAGTCGCCGTCCGCGGTCAGCGAGAACGGGACCCCGTCGGCGTACAGGCAGGGTTCGGGCCCGGGTTCGACCGTCGCGCCCAGGTAATACGCCAGCGACGCGATCGGGTAGATGTACTCGTGCTCGGGCGGGACGACGATCCGAATCCCGGTGTCAGGGATGTCCAGCGACTCCGGGATCGACAGCTCCGCGCCGCGTTCGAGCAGTGGCGGATGGCCCCGCAGCGTCGGGAACGACCGTTCGCAGGTCGTCGTCTTCAGCGCCGATCCGAAAGCCGAAATCGCGGTCATCAGATCCTCCGGGTCGTCCGTCGTCGTGATCGTCGCTGCCGGCTGTTCGTGCAGCGATCGCACGCCGACGGTGACGCAACTGGTTTGGTCGAACGCGAGGTACATCCGATCGTCCCTGGACTCGACGCTGACGCCGCCGTCGATCGCGAGGTAGAGCTTCATCTGGGCCGAGGAGACTTCCAGGTTGTACCGGCCGGGCGGGACGTCGATCGACTCCTCGTTGGTGCTCTGGGCGACCAGATTGCCCTCGGTGTCGCGGATCCAGATATCGACCAGATAGGGCGTCTCGATCTCGGTGGTGCAGATCGTGGCTGCGGTGTCGACCGGAAAGTAGAACTGGTCGGTGTCGGCGTCGGTCGGTTCGACGCTACTGGGCGTCAGGAGTGTGAACTGCGAGCCCTCGATCGGATCGACGATGCGGACGCCGCCGAACAGCGGATGTGTCTCTATCCGCGGACGCGTCCCTTGCATCTGGACGGACGTGCCGCCGTCGGTCATCGGCCAGGTATCGGTCACGTTGGTGTACTCCCCCGTCTCGTGCCGGGTGCGCACCCGCCACAGACGGCGTCTCTCGGAGCCTCGAATGTCTGCGACCGAGAAACAGCCGACCTGTGGTGGGGGCGCTGTCTTCGCACGTAGTGACGGGATAGTCCTCAAAAACGTTACCGGTGCGACCGTCGTCGGCGTGGTGACATCGATGTCACTCTACGCAACGCTTGAGAGGATTGCGGCCCAAACACTGCTGTGACCGAGAGAATCAACGGCCCGCATCAGAACCAGCCACTCGTGACCGCCGGCGCGGACCTCGAGAACGCCGAGGCAGCGATGATCCTCGTCCACGGCCGCGGCGCGACCGCCCAGAGCATCCTCCAGATGGCCAGTCAGTTCGGCGCCGACGGCGTCGCCTATCTCGCACCCCAGGCCACCCGCAACACCTGGTATCCCAACCCCTTCACCGCGCCCGTCGAGTCCAACGAACCCGGCCGCTCCTCGGGGCTGCAGGCCGTCGCCGACGCTGTCGCGAATGTCGAAGACGCCGACATTCCGGCCGAGAAGATCGTGATTCTGGGATTCTCCCAGGGAGCCTGCCTCGCCAGCGAGTTCGTCGCGCGCAATCCGCGCCGCTACGGCGGGGTCGTCGCCCTGAGCGGTGGTCTCATCGGCCAGTCGATCGACGTCGAGGACTACGAGGGTGACCTCGAAGGCACGCCCGTGTTCTTCGGCTGTAGCGACGTCGACCCGCACATCCCCGCAGAGCGCGTTCACGTCTCGGCGAAGGTCTTCGGGCGACTGAACGGCGACGTCGAGAAACGGCTCTATCCGGGGATGGGCCACGGCGTCAACGACGACGAAATCGAGTACGTTTCCGGCCTGATCGCCAGGCTAGTTGCGTGACTGCAGATACCCACGTCAGGAGAACAGGCTGTTGTGCACGGGCGCGAAGTCCCGGCCCTCGTCGATCTCTTCGTCCTCGGTGTCTGATATGGCCGTCCCTTCGACACCCGAACTGAGGAAGTCCGCGAGCGGCGGGCCGACGTTCTCTGGCTCGACGAGGAAGGCGTCGTGGCCGTGGTCCGATTCGACGACGTGGTGGGCGGTCCGGACGTCGGCCTCCCGGAGCGACTCGGCGAGGTCTTCGGCCTGATCGACGGTGAAGTGCCAGTCCGCAGTGAAAGACATGACGAGAGACTGGCCCGAGAAGGCGGCGAGGGCGTCGGCGTCGTCCTCGAACCCCGAGGCGAGGTCGTAGTTGTCCATCGCACGTGTGAGATAGAGATAGCTGTTGGCGTCGAAGCGCTCGACGAAGCGCTCAGCCTGGTAGTCGAGATAGGACTCGACGTCCCGGTAGGGGAAGAAGCCGGCCGCGGGATCGGTCGGGAAGGTCCGGACGGCGTCGCGGCCGGCCGAACGGCGGCCGAACTTCTTCTGCATGCTGGCCTTCGAGAGGTACATCACGTGGCCGATCTGGCGGGCGAGTCCCAGCCCCTCGTCGGGTTTGGGACCGTCACCGTAGTAGTCGCCGCCGTTCCAGTTGCAGTCGGTCGTGATCGCCCGCCGGGCGATGGCGTCGAGAGCGAGACACTGCGGGTCGACCCGACCGGCGGTGGCGATCGGCACGATCCGGTCGACGTGATCGGGGTGGCGTTTCGCCCATTCGAGGACGTTCATGCCGCCGACGCTGCCGCCGACGACCGCGTGCAACGCGGGGACACCGAGTTCGTCGAGCAGTTCGCGCTGGGCGTCCGTCCAGTCCCGGACCGTGACAGCAGGGAAATCAGTCCCATAGGGCTCGCCCGTCTCGGGGTGCTCGCTTGCGGGACCGGTCGTCCCGTAGCACGACCCGGGGATGTTCGCGCAGACGACGTAGTAGTCGTTGGTGTCGATGGCCTTGCCGGGACCGACGATGTCGTCCCACCAGGCCCGGGCCTGCCCGCTCGTGCCGGCGGCCTCGCGGTGGCTGGCGACGTGTGAACTCCCGGTCAGGGCGTGACACACCAGTACCGCGTTGTCACCGGTAAACTCACCGTAGGCCTCGTAAGCGACCTCCAGATCCGGAATCGACTCCCCGCACTCGAACTCGAACTCGCCCAGCGAAACCGTCCCGCGCTCGACGTTCATACCTGTTCGATCCCCGCTTCGAGGTCAGCGATGATGTCTCTGGCGTCTTCGATCCCGACCGACAGCCGAATCAGGTCGGGCGTGACGCCGCTCTCGCGCTGCTCGGCCTCGCTCAACTGTGCGTGCGTCGTCGATGCGGGGTGGATGATCAACGTCTTGGCGTCGCCGATGTTGGCGATGAACTGCGCCAGCTCGGTCTCCTCACAGAGGGTCTTGCCGCCTTCGAACCCGCGTTCGAGGCCGAACGCGACCATCCCGCCGTAGCCACCCTCCAGATAGCGCTGGGCGTTGTCGTGAGTCTCGTGAGATTCGAGGCCGGGATAGGTGACCCACGCGACGTCCGGGTGGTCGTCGAGCCACGACGCGACCTCCGCGGCGTTCTCGCAGTGGCGCTCCATCCGCAGCGAGAGGGTTTCGCTTCCCTGCAGGGTCTGCCAGGCGTCGAAAGGGGCCTGCCCGTCGCCGAGACTCCGGACGGCGCGCTGGCGTGCGGCCACAGTGAACGCGCGGTCGCCGAATCGCTCGGCGAAGTTGGTGTCGAACGCCGGGTTCTCCGCGGCGATCTCGGGGTACTTCTCGGGATAGTCGGCCCAGGGGAAACTCCCGCCGTCGACGAGGATGCCGCCGATGGTGGTTCCCGACCCGTGGATCCACTTGGTCGTCGACTCCCAGACCAGATCCGCGCCGTGTTCGAGCGGTCGACAGAGCGCGGGCGTCGCGAACGTGTTGTCGACGAACAGGGGGACGCCGTGATCGTGGGCGACCTCGGCCACGCGCTCGATGTCCGGGGTCACCAGCGAGGGGTTGCCGATCGTTTCGAGGTGGACGTAGGCCGTGTCGTCGTCGATGGCCTCGGCGTAGGCGTCGTACTCCAGCGTGTCGACGAACCGGGCGTCGATCCCGCGTCGCGCGGCGGCTTTCGCGAAGTAACTGTGGGTGCCGCCGTAGATAGACGAGGCAGAGACGATGTTGTCGCCGGCCTCCGCGAGGACGAACGTGGCGGCGTCGAGTGCGGCCATTCCCGAGCCAGTGGCGACGGCGTCGACGCCGCGTTCGAGGTCGGCGAGTCGCTTTTCGAGCATGCGAACCGTGGGATTGTCGAACCGCGAGTAGACGTTGCCCTCGGCTTCGAGCGCGTAGAGATCCGCGGCGTAGTCGGCGTCACCGAAAGCATAGGAGGAGGTCTGGTAGATCGGCGGTGCGACAGCGCCCGTCGCCGGGTCTGGCTCGTGACCGGCGTGAACACACCGTGTCCCGAAGTGCTGGGGTTCCCGAGATTCGTCGTTGGTCATGTACCACACTCATACGTCTCCAGATGTCTATAACTGAGAGTTACGGCAAAAATCTCAGTGTGTGTCAATCACAGGCACAAAACGCGGCGGTTTCAGTCGGTTTCGGGCCGCTGTTCGTGCTCGCGGGCGTCTGCTCGCTCGCGCAGTTCGTCAGCCCTGTCGTCGAGGTCTGCCTCCGCGGCGATATCCGCACCGAGAGCGTACCACTCGGACCCGTCGATCTCGGCGAGGTCGGCGACGACGTCGAGCGCGATTCGGATCGCGCCGGTCTCCCGGGCGCCGTCGAGGACGGACTCGTAGTGTTCACGAGCCTGATCGTGGGTGCCACGCTCGCGAGCGACGTGGCCGAGACCACGTTCAGCCTCTAGCGCCCGCAGTCGGAGCGAGTTGTCGGTTGCGATGGATTTCGCGTGACGGTAGCGACGCTCAGCGGCGTCGAGGTCGCCGGCGACGAGCGCGGCCCGGCCCCGAGCGCGCTCGGCCCGGGAAACAAATCGAGAGGTCCCAGCCTGTTCTGCGAGATCCAGCGCCGTCTCGGCGTGCTGGGCGGCACGGTCGGGATCGGGATCGTTGCTATCGAGGACGGCGTCGGTGAGCCCGACGTGGGCGAACGTCAGTGCACGCGCGGTCGCATCGTCACCGTCGACGAGTGAGCGGAACTGCGCGATCGCCTGTTCGGGTCGATCGGTGTACAACTCGATCAAGCCCCGTATGGCAGTCGCAGCTGCCTCGATCGCGACGAACGACTCCGCAGGCGCGTCCTTGAGGCTGTCGAGCAGTTGCCGTGCCCGATCGAACTGTCCCTGATCGAGTACACACATGGCCTGTGCGACCTGTGAAGCACACGCCATGTGCCAGTCGCCCAGGCGTCTCGAAAGGTGTGCCGACCGTTGATTGTATTCGACAGCGCGTTCGAGCTTTCCCATGCGGTGATTGGACAACGCCAGATAGTGAATGAGACGCCGTTCAGCCCGGATCGCTGCAACGTCTCTCGCCAGGTCGATCCCTCGCTCGGCGAGTTCGGCGACTCGTTCGTACTCGTCGTTCGTATCCGCAACCATGACCGCACCCTTCAGGGCTCTCGCTTTCAGACCGTCGTCGTCTAACTGATCGGCGAGTGCGGACGCTCGGTCAGCGTACTCCTGTGCCGCGTCGAGGTTGCCGGCGTGTAGCTCGAGAGTGACGAGTTCGATCATCGTCTCGACTGCGCCTCTGTCGTCCTCGACGGCGCGGTGGGCCGCCAGCGCCTCCTCGCCGCGCTCTTTCGCGGCAGCGACGTCCGAAGCATTCTCGACCCGGGTCATGCCCAGTTTCGCGCGGGCGTACAGCCGTCCGGACAGGGCATCCGGATCGTGGGAGGTGGTCGGATCGGGCAGTGTCTCTATCAGCCACCCGAACTCCTCGGCCGCCCGATCGAACTGACCAGCCCAGTTGAACATGTAGCCGCGGACAACCCGCTGGCGGAGCGCAGTCTCACGACGACAGGCTGCCGGGAGCGTCAGCGTCGATCGGTCTGTGGTGTCGAACAGCCCGGCCAATCGTGGATACGACTCGCCGAGATCGAACAGCTGCCCGGCGACGTCGTCGGCCCACCCCGTCGGCTCGGCCGCGATCGTCCCGAGGAGGTCCGTCGAGCCGGTGACAGCACTGGCGACCGCCTCACGACGGTCGCCGTGATCCGCCAGTGATAACAGCGCAGTGACGGTCCGGCCGAACCGGTCGGCAGCGGCCTCGTCCGTCTCGGCCAACTGGTCGAGGAACTCGACCGACCAGGCGGCGTGTACCGTCCGGAAGGCACCGTCATCGGCGTCACCGAACAGGACCTCTCCATCGAGTGCGTCGATAGCCCGCCGAACGGTGGTGTGATCGACGTGCTCCAGTCCTGCCGCAACCGCGTGCAGAGCAACGGGCGTCACGCCGATCCCGGCAGCGTTCAGCGTGTTCGCGAGCACACCGACGTCGAGTGTCGGCTCGCCCGCGGCGACCAGTCGATCACGGACGCGTTCGACGTGCTCCTCCAGCGTCGTCGGCGTCGCGTCTTCGCCAACGGGTTGGGCGAATCGGGCCAACCGATGGAAGAACAGAAACGCCGTTCCGGTGACCGACGACGTTGCGGCAGCGTCCTCAAACGTCGCCGGGAGCCCGTCACGTTCGACGTCCGCGATGTCGGCGAATCGATCGAGAATCGCTCGACGTTCGGCGTCGTCGAGCGACGGCATCTGAACTGTGTTGACGTGGCGCTGGCGAAACGTCTCCAGACGAGCGTCGATGGGGAACTCTTCGGCGTCGTTCCATTCGGCTTCCCTCGCATCGAGCAGGAACGTGACGTCCGTCCGACCGCTGAACGACTGCATCACCTCGAAGATCACGTTGGCCTCCGCCCGCACGGCGTCCTCGACGACGATCAGCGTGTGTCCCTCTCCGCGGCCGATCGTCGCCTCCAGCGACCCGACGTCGTCGAACGACTGGCCACGGCCGCTCTCTCGGTACAGCACTGTCCCACGCTGGCTGTCGAACCACTGGTAGGCGACCTGCTTGCAGACCGTCGACTTGCCCGATCCGGGCGGCCCGAGCAGCGCGAGGTCCGCACCGTCGTCGAGCGCGTCGAGAAGCGACTGGACGACCGACTCGCGATCGCCCTCGCTCTCGCGGAACCGATCGATGGCGTACCCTGCCGCGACCTCCGATAGGGAGAGGCCGGCCCGCCAGGCAGTCACGGGATCGAGCGTCGTTCTGTTCTCGAAGAACGTCTCGTCGAGGCGCTCGAAGCCCTGGGATCGCAGCGGTGCCGGAAGCCGCTGGTCGTCCATCTCGTGAAACGTCCCGCGGTCGGGAGCGGTACCGAACGTCTCGACCGGCGTAGCGTCCGCGAGCACGCGATCGGCCACGTCGCTCGCCCACTCGATCACGGTCGGCTCGTCGGTACGGACGACCCCGACGACCGACTGGTCGTCGTAGGCGACGATCACTGCCGTCCGGTCCCCACCGGCGTCGATCAACACGAGTCCGAAGTCGAGCGCCTGCGTCCGAACGGGCGTGAACGACGCCGTTTCTTCGAGGTCCGCTGCGAGGTACGGAAACTCCCTGGCGAGTTGGCGATACGTCTGCTCGCAGGAACAGAACGTCACGTCGAGCTCGCCGTCGGTGACCTGCGAGTGGAGCAACCGGAAATGTCGGCTGTCGGAGACATGTGGCAACAGTACACGGCAGTTGTCTGCGACCGGAAGCGTCTCGATCAGGACCTCGAACAGTTCGTACTGGTCGTCGAAGTGTTCGACCGCGCCGTCGGTGACCGCGCCCTGTGGCAACTCGACGGTACTCGGAAGCGCGTCGATCACCGGTTTCGCGTCGAGAATCGCCTCGCTCTCGGCCAGAAACGAGTCGTACCGCTCCATGGCGAGGCGCCCAGTCAGCGTCGTGGCGTACCCCCCGGTAGTGCGTTCGACGAATCCCGCGTCTTCGAGGGCCCGGATCGCGCGATCGACCGTCGAGCGGGAGTGATCGAGATTCTCGACGATCGTCGGTTTCTCCGCCGGTTCGCCATCGAGACACGACAAAAAGTCACGGCGACGGGTCAGGACCTCGATATCGGCGACGTCCTCGGGGATATCCATCGTTGCATACCAATCGACCGACAGTAATAAAAGTTGAACGACACGGCCGAGCCTGCGAACGGCATCAAAACTCCCATGGCCCCCGCCCGCGGAGGACAGCACACACAGGTGGTTCCGGTGACGAAAAAACAGGAATACAAAGACCACTACCCGGAGAAGACGCTGTATATCCCCGGTCCGACAGAAGTCCGCGAGGACGTGATCGAGACGATGGCCCAGCCGATGTTCGGTCACCGCATGGACCGCATGACCGACCTCTACACGACAATTGTCGAGGACACCAAGACGTTTCTCGACACCCAACACGACGTCATCATCCTCACGGGGTCGGGCACGGAGTTCTGGGAGGCGTCGACCCTGAACCTCGTCGACGAGAACATCCTCGTGCCGACCTGCGGGAGCTTCAGCGAGCGCCACGCCAACGTCGCCGAACGCCTCGGCAAAGACGTCGACCGCCTGGAGTACGAGTGGGGCCGGGCCATCAAGCCCGAGGACATCCGCGAGCACCTCGAATCGACGGACAAACACTACGACGTCGTCGCCACGGTCATGAACGAGTCCTCGACCGGCGTGCGCAACCCCATCGAGGAGATCGGCGACGTCATCGCCGAGTACCCGGACACCTACTTCGTCGTCGACGCCGTCTCCGCGCTGGGTGGGGACTACGTCGACATCGACGAGCACGACATCGACGTGATCTTCACCTCGACCCAGAAGGCCTTCGCGATGCCGCCCGGCCTCGCCGTCTGTGTCGTCAGCGACGACGCCTACGACCGAGAGGTCGGCAAGGACTCGGCCTCGTGGTACGGCGGCTTCCAGCGCTGTCTGGACTACTACGACCGGAAGGGCCAGACCCACTCGACGCCCGCCATCCCGATCATGCTCGCCTATCACAAACAGATGAAACACATGCTCGAAGAAGGCCACGACGCCCGCGACCAGCGCCACCGCGAGATGACCGAGTACGTCCACGACTGGGCCCGCCAGCACTTCGACCTCTTCGCGGAGGAGGGATATCGCTCCCAGACTGTGTCCTGCATCGAGAACACCCAGGGGATCGACGTCGCCGCGACTATCGAACAGGTCGCAGAAGAGTACGACATGGTCTTTTCGAACGGCTACGGCTCCCAGCTGGGCGAGCAGACCTTCCGGATCGGCCACATGGGCGAGCACGACGTCGAGAGCGTCAAGGAGCTGACCGACGCCATCGAGGACGTCGCCCTGTAGTGCGACGCTGTCGAGGACGTCGCCCTGTAGCGCGACGCTGTCGAGGACGTCACCGACCGCTGAGCGGCCGTCCAGGAGGCCGTTCAGGCGGACAGTGCCGAACACTTATCCTATCCCATCGCATATTCTCGCGCATGCAACACGTGACGATTCCGCAGGATCGGATCGGCGTTCTGATCGGCGAAGGAGGTGAGACGATGCGCGAGATCGAAGAGCAGGCGGAGGTCCGCCTGGACATCGACAGCGAGACCGGCGCGGTCAAAGTCGAGTCCGTCGGCGACCCGGTGACGGCGCTGAAAGGCCCCGACATCGTGAAGGCGATCGGGCGCGGCTTCCACCCCGAGGACGCGCTCACGCTACTGGACGGCGAGCTTCGGCTGTTCGACCTGATCGACATCGACGAAGTCGCTCGCAACAAGAAAGATCTCAAGCGGATCAAGGGTCGGCTCATCGGCGAGAACGGGCGTACTCGGGAACTGATGGAAGAACTCTCGGGCGCGTCGGTCGCCATCTACGGTTCGACGTTCGGGATGATCGGCGAGCCCCAGCAGGTCGAGGCCGCCCGCGAAGCCGCCGAGATGATCATCGAAGGCGCACCTCACGGATCGGTCTACTCGTTCCTCGAACGCAAGCACAACGAGATGAAGCACAAGGGCATGGAGTACCACCAGTACACCGGGTAACGATCAGGTCCTGTCCGGTCGTGGTACTGCGACGGTCACGACGCTTCCCCGTGGTTCGTTTTCCGTGAACTCGAGTCTCCCGTCGCTCTCCTGGACGATCAAGTGAACTATCCACATCCCGATCCCCTGGCCGTGGTTCAGCGGCCCGATCTCTCTACGACCAGTCAGTACGTCCCGTTCCATCGCTGGGATCCCTGGCCCGTCATCGGCGACCGCCACCTGCGCCCAGTCGCCATCACAGGTCACGGTCACGGTGACAGTCGGAGAGTCACCGTCGGAGTGGACAATGGCGTTTTCGACGAGCTCCTCGACGGCTCGGTCGATCAAGTTGACCGCAACCGCGTTGCACTGTCCCGGACTGTCGACTGCAACCGCCGCATCCTCGTGGTTTCGTCGGGCCTGCTCGGCCACCGACACCGCTACCTGGGCGAGGTCGACCGTCCCGGCCGGCTCGGGTTCGGAGAGGAACTCGGTGATCTGTCGTTCCTTGTCGACGGTCTCGAGCACCGCGTCAGTCGTTCGGACGACCGTCTGTGCGTTCTCCGCGACACGCCCGGATCCTTCTGCTTCGATGGATTCAGCAACTCCTCGAATCACCTGAAAATGGTTCCGAAGGTTGTGTCGTAACACCCGCTCGATGACGCGGAACTGGCGTTGGTGTTTCTTTATATCCGTGACGTCTCGGCAGATCGCTAGCGTCCCGGCGGGGGTGCCGTCGTCGTCGTACTGTGGGTATCTGACCGTCGAAAACCGCCGCTCGCCGTTCCCGGGAAGTTCAGGTGACACCTCATAGGTGACGGGGTCGCCGCGTTCGAGCACACGTGATTTCATCGTCTGAATCTGTTCGGCGGTGGCGTCGTCCATGAACGCGAACTCGTCGGTGCCGATCAACTCGCCTCTCGATAGCCCGGCAAGCTCCGAGACCGCGTCGTTGACGACCTGGAACCGACCCGCCGAATCCTGAATCATGATCGGGTCGTCGATCCGCTCGACGATCGATTTGAACGTTCGGAGGTCGTCTTCCATCTCTTTTTTCGCGGTCACGTCGGACTGTATTGCGATAAATCCATGGACGGTACCGTCAGCTGTCACTGGAGCAATCGTTTGGTCGGCGTGGTAGATCTCGCCGTTTTTCCGCCGGTTCGTCACGGTTTCTTGCCACACGTCACCCGCCGTTATCGTCTCCCACAGGCCCTCGTAATACGACGACGGTGTCAGGCCGGAGTTGAGTAGCTGTGGCGTTTGACCCAGTGCCTCCCGCGCAGCGTAGCCGGTGATAGTCTCGAACGCGGCGTTGACGTACCTGATCGTCCCGTCGGGCGCCGTCATGTACACGGCGTGACCCGCGTCTTCGATCGCCTGCTGGAGTCGTTTCCCCGAACTCAGCGTTGGATCGGCAGCCGCCGGGGAGCGGTCGCGACAGATCAGGAGCGTCGCCGGCGCCCCGTCCCACTGAATCGACGCGGTCGTCACCTCCGCCACGAGGGAGCCGCAGCTCGGCCGAGTGATCGGAACGCCGCTCTCGTGTCGGTACGTATCGCCCTCAGCCCCGACCGAGAGGAGTTTCGGGTCGACGATGTCGTCCGGTTCAACGTCACTGAGCGTACAGTCGGCGACCCCGAGGAGATCGCACAGCTGTCCGTTCCAGTCCACGAACCGTCCGTCTCGGACGATGCCGAGCCCGTCGGGAGCGGTCTCGAGGACCGCCTCCAGCGACGGCCCAGCCGCTCCGACCGTTCGAGAGCGGCGATGGTACTGGTCGGCCATCTCGAGGAGTTCGATAACCTCGTTCCACCAGCCCTCGTGGTCCGCTTCGACGAGATATTCCGTCACGCCGGCCTGCCGTGCGCGATTGGCAGTCGTCTCGTCGTGGTCGCCCGTTACGAGAAAGACTGGAACTGCTGGCTCCTGAACGCGTACCGCTTCCAGAAAGGCAACCGCATCGGCATTCGGAAGCGGTTGCTCGCACACGATCGCCGAAACGTCGGCCCCACGTCGGAGTCGCTCCAGTGCGCCCGGGACCGACACGGTCGCGCCGCTCTCGATGGCCGGTACCTGACGTGTTGAGGCGAGCGGACGGTCGAGCGAACGCAGTTCCGACTCTACCCAGAGAAACACGTGCTCGGAAGACGGTTTCGGCTCCGTTGAGGCATCGGACATCGGGTCAGTCACGTGAGTTGGCCGTTGACACGCTCGGGGTCCACCCAGAGCGTGAACTCGTCTCCGTCTTTCAGGATACCCTCGATGTAGCGGTTGTCTTCGACGGCCTCGAGTTCCGGGTCCTCGAAGTCCCTGACGCGGTAGGCGTAATCGACGAGCCAGCCGACGCTGGTCTCGCCGTCGGTATCGAAGATGATCACCTGCTGATCGGTGTCCGTCTCGGGGAGCCCGAAGGTCACCTTCGGGTCGACGATCGTGGTCGTCTTGCCGCGGAGATCCATCACGCCCTCGACCATCGGGGGCATGTCCGGGACCGAACTGACTTCCTCTGGCTTGACGATCTCGTCGACCCACTCGATCCCGACACAGAAATCGTCCGCACCCAGTGCGAAGACGAGTGCCTGCTCGGGCATCTCGACAGTCGGTTCAGCGCTGGCCATCAGTGTTTCCTCCCGTTTGACTGCTCGTTGGGGGCGTTGATGTCGCGGCCACCGTCGGAGGAGGCCGTGAGTTTTGTCCCCGGTTCGATGGTTCTGGGGCCCGAGTCCTGTTCGTCGGCGGTGTCGGTCTGGACGGTCTCCGTCGATCGAACGTCACGCGAGTCGGTCCTATCGACGGTCGGCGACGACCGTCGCTGACCCGTCCCGTCGACCTCGAAGTCCGAAACCTCCTCGTGGAGGGTGTCGGCCAGTCCGGACAGTTGCTGGAGGTTCTGGGAAGCCTCCGACAGCGAGGAGGCCTGCTCTTCGGTTGCAGCCGAAACGTTACTCGCTTCCGCACTGGTCTGCTGGCTCACGCCCGAGACCTCGTCGACCATCGAGACAACCTCCTCGCTGGAGGCGGCCTGGTCGTCGGTCGCGTCGCTGATCTCTCGGATGCCGCCCTCGGCTTCGCTGACAGCATTGGCGATGTCGTCGAACATCTCGATCGCGTCCTCGATGGTTTCGGACCCGCTCTCGACGCGTTCTCGCATCTCCTCCATCTCGTCGACTGTCTCGTCGGTCGTCGACTGGATCTCCTCGATCCGGTCTTCGATCTCGGTGGTCGCCTGTCCGGCTTCCTCGGCGAGGGACTTGATCTCGCTGGCGACGACGCCGAAGCCCTCACCTGCTTCGCCCGCCCGCGCGGCCTCGATCGAGGCGTTCAGCGCGAGCATGTTGGTCTGCTCGGCGATCCCGGTGATCATGTCGACGATCTCCCCGATCTCGTCCATCTTGTCGTCGAGGGTCTGGACCTGGGCGGTCGCCTCCTGGGCCGTCTCCTCGATACTCTCGATCTCCTCGGAGGCCTCGGCCGCGTGATCGCGACCGGTTTCGCTCCGTTCGACGGCGGTCGTCGCGGTGGCGGCGACCTCTTCAGAGGAAGAGGCGATCTCCTCGACGGTCGCGGACATGTCGTTCATCTCGCTGGCGACCTCTTCGAGGTTCTCGCTCTGTAACTCGGCACCGTGTGAGATCTCCTCGACGGAGTTGGCCACCTCCTGGCTGGCGGCCTGGATCTCCTCGGTGCTGGCGGTCACTTCCTCGCTGGAGGCAGCGACCTCGTTGGCGATCGACTGGACGGAGTCGATGCTGTCGCCCAGCTGCTGGATGCCGGCCTGGAGGTCCGCGAGGGCATCGCCGTACTGGCCGGGCTTGTCAGTCTCCAGTCGCTGATCGAGGTCGCCGTCTTTGAGTCCGGCGCTCGCGTCGGCGATCTCGTCGAAACTCGCCGAGAGCGTCGTCATCCCATCGTCGAAGCGCTCGAGAATCTCGCCGTAGTTGCCCGGTCGGTCAGTGTCGATGTCCTGGTCGAGTCGCCCCTGTTTCAGGTCCTGGCTGGCCGTCCGGATCTCCTCGAAGCCGCCGACCATCTCGGTGGCACCGTTGTCCAGATTCGTCATGACCTCGCCGTACGTGCCGGGGAAGTCCGTCTTTCGTTCGCGGGTCTGGAGGGCGTCGTCACCGGCCGCGAGGTTGTTGCTGAAGACGTCGATCTCCTCGAACACCGTTCGGAGGTTGGCCTGCATCTCGCTGAATGCGTCAGTCATCCGACCGATTTCGTCGTTCTCGATGTGGTCGTCGACCTCGGTCGTCAGGTCGCCCTCGCTCATGGCGACCGACGCTTCCTCGAGTTGCTGGACCGGTTTCGTGATCCGACGGGCGACGAACAGCCCGATCGCGATCGCCGCGACGAACGCGGCGATGGTCAACCCGATGATGAGCAGGTGGCTCTCGTCGGTCGTCGCGTCGGCCGCGGCAACGGAGGCGGCCATCTTCTCGTCGGCGCTCTCCTCGAAGACGACCGTGTCCTCTTCGAGCTCGGCATAGGTCTCGTCAATCCCCGATATCTCGTCTCGAGCGAGTTGCTCGTTGCCAGCCTCCATGGCGGCGATCGCTTCTTCGGCTGTCTCGCCCGCTTGCTCGTGTTGCTGTTCCATCTCGGAGAGACGTTGTGTCTGTGCGTCCGTCAGGTCGTCACGTTCGGCCAGCGTCGAGTACCACTCCTCGAAATCCGCTGATGCAGCGCGGAACTCGTCGGCGGCATCCATATCACCAGCCAGCACCGCGAACAATGCCCGCCGCTCTTTTTCGAGGTCGTACTTCATCTCCATCGCCGCGTCCGCCTCCGCGACGTCGTCCTCGACGATCGAGTGGGTCTGAGCATCGACCGCCGAAACGCTGGTATACCCGAGGAAACCAGTCACTCCGACTAGTACCGCCACGAGCACGAACGCGAGTATCAGTTTGGGCCGCAGGTCGAATCGGTCGAGTTTGATGGTATCGATCAAGGACATTTCTGACTCTACACCCCAGCTATTGATTCGAAAGTATTGTGAGGATAATCGTTACACGCGTAACGCAGACGGGTTCGTTCGGGTTAAGCGTCTAACCCTCCATTATCAACCATGCTACTCGTCTCTGGGCGGAGGTACTGTTCGAACACTTTGCTGTGTGCGGCCTGGAGGTGTTTGTAGAGTGCCGGCCCGGAGATGTCGAACTCGGCCGCGAGCGCTTCGCCGGTCACGTTTCGGGGGACGTCGTAGTAGCCACTGTGGTACGCGGCGTTCAGGATTTCGTACTGGCGGTCGGTGAGCGCCTCGGCCGCCGGTTCGGTTTCGTAGACCCTCTGGCGCTGTGCGAGCAGGTCGATCTCCCGGTACTGTGTCGTCAGCGTATCGAACAGCGGGCGCGAGGAGACGCTCTCCGGGAGCGCGATCCGCAACCGAGTGCCCGTCTCCGTCGAGGCGGCCTCGAGAAGACGTCCACCGTGTTTCCCGACTTCCGAGGCCAGGAACGGCTCGGCGATGGTCAGACGGAGCTGTCGCGACGTGTCATCGCCGAACTGGCTGGCACCGGCGATGCTGGGGGTCGAGTCCGCCAACGCCAGCACCGACTGCGGGTCGCCCTCGGTGACGGTGACGAGCGTCCTGACCCCTCCGTCGACGGTTTCAGTGACCGTGTCGTACTCTATCCGGCTCCCAGTCTCTCTGGCGAGTCGCTGCAGCGGATAGGTCGGATCGTCGAGTTCGAACTCCAGTTCGACAAACGCCTGATCGGACGCGTAGCGCTGCTGCAAGACGCGACTGTAGGTCACCAGCAGCGATCCGACGTCGGTGACGAGATTCCGGTACTGCTCCTCGAAGGCCGCTTCCCGGCTGGAGTAGACCGTCAACACACCGTACAGCACGTCGTCGTAGATGAGCGGGACACTCAGCGCCGATCGGAAGTTCCGGGAGAGCGCTTCTTTGGCCCACTGCTCGTCCATGACCCGTTTCGGGATGCTGTCGACTGCGTAGGGCTCCCGCCGTGCTGCGGCATGCTCGGCCGGTAGTGTGGCCGCCCCAGTCGTCTGTAGCACCGAGTCGAGATAGTCCGGGCGCTCCCCAGTCCACGCCGTCGGGTCGAGATCGGTATCGCTGCCCTTCGGACGCCCGATCCAGGCGAAGTCGATGCTGTCGGTCTCGACCAGCTCTGTACAGACGCCCGTCTCGAGTTCGTCCCGGGTCTCGCTGTTAGCGACACGAGCCTGAATCGCCTGTACCGCGTCGATGACCCCCCGTAATTCCTCGAGCGTCTGCTGCTGTGTCTCGACTCGCTCGGCGAGGGTCTCCCGTTCCCGGTCGTGCTGGAGACTCTGGAAGATAGCCTCTGCGTTGGTCGCGAGCACCTCGAGGAGATCGCGATCGGCACCGTCGAACGATCGATCCCCGGCCGTCACCACGACGATCAGGCCGAAGTTCCCGATCGGAACGGCCAGACAGTGATCGCCGACGGTGCCGTCCGCGTCGAACAGTTCGAGCAGGAGTTCACCGCTAAATTGCACCGACTCGCCGTCCCGATACGCGTTCCAGAGCGGATTGTCACCGGGTTCGACCGGTCCCAGCTGCTCTATTCCCTGCTCGGGCAGTGCAGACGTCGCGACGGGTTGCAGGACGCCCTCTCCCTCGTCGAAGCGCTTGACGCTGACGTAGCTGAAATCGAACGCATGCTGGAGGAAGTCGACGACGAACGGCGAGATATCTGCCATCGAATCCGGCGGGTAGAACTCTCTCGACGCGGCGTGTAACTCCCGAAGGACCCGCTCCCGTTTCTGGAGAGACCGTTCGCGTTCTTTCTGTTCAGTGATGTCCTGAGAGACCCCCATCGCGGCGAACACGGACCCGTCGTCGGCGCGTACCGGGACGATACGGAACTGGTAGCATCGGTCGCCGACCTCCGTTTCGAACGAACACTGGTCGCCCTCGAGTGCGTCGGCGTACCGCGGGCGGAGTTCGGCGGCCATCTCGTCGGTGAGCACCTCCGCGAGCGGTTGGCCCGTGAGTTCCGTCTCCGCGTCCCAGGCTGCGTCGATCGGTGTCCCACCGACGGTGATATAGCGAAGCTCCTCGTCGACGAGGGCGACGGCCCCGTTCGGGAAGTGCTCGACGAGGGTCCGATATCGACTTCGTGACTTCTCCAGTTCCCGTTCGTATTCGACTCGTTCGGTGATGTCCTTCTGGAAGCCGACGTAGTTGATGAGTTCGCCGTGATCGTCGTGGACCGGTGCGATCTCGAGATGGTTCCAGAACGTGGTCCCGTCCTTCCTGTAGTTCTTGATCCCGACGGCCACGGGTTCTTCGGCGTCGATGCCCTCCCTGATCCTGGCGACTGTCTCCGGGTCGGTCTCCTCGCCCTGCATGAACCGACAGTTCCGACCGAGCACTTCCTCCCGATCGTATCCCGACGTCTCGAGGAACTGCTGGTTCGCATAGATGAGCGGATTGTCGTCTTGTTCCGGGTCCGTCATCGTGATGCCGATCGGCGCTGCCTCGATCGCTCGACTCTTTCGCTGGAGTTCCTGTTCGTGCTCTCTTCGTTCTGTGATGTCCTGGAACGTCCCGCGCGCGCCGACGACCTTCCCTTCGTCGTCGGTCCAGGGTTCCCCCCGCGTTCGGACCCACCGGACGGTGTCGTTGGCCGTCACGATGCGCAGTTCCATGTCGAAAGACTCCCCGGTCGAAACCAGCTCCTCGTAGGCCTGTTCAATCGTCTCACGGTCGTCGGGATGGTAGAACTCCATCCCCTCCGCTAGGATCGGGTCGTACTCGCTCGGTATCTCGTGGATCCGGTACACCTCGTCCGTCCAGCGCAGCGTCTCCGACCGGAGATCGACTTCCCAGCCACCGATGTTCGCGACCGACTGAACGCTGTCGAGGAACTCTCGATTACGCTCGAGCTCTCGCTCGTGTTCTTTCCGGTCGGTGATATCCTGTGTCATCCCGACTGCGGCGACGACAGACCCATCGGCGTCGTACACTGGAACGGTTCGGTGCAGGAGAGTAACTCCCTCGACAAGGGTTTCGGTGGCCGTTTCAGTGCCATCGAGCGCGTCCCTGTAGGACTGGACGAACACGTCCCGATCCCCGGATTCGAGGTCGCCGACGTGCGTATCGATCACGTCGTCAGGATCGCTCGGTAGTTTCTCGAACAACTGCCCACCGGCCAGTCGATACCGGAGATCAGTACCGACCAGCGTCACCGCACCGTTCGGGAAGTTTCCGACGACCGCTTCGGCGACGTGTTCTCGCAACGCCCCCTCGAACGTGATCTCGTCGGGCGTGGCTGCAGTGGGCCTCGATGATCCGGTCGCTGCCCTCCTGGCGTGCTCGACGGCCGCGCGAATCCGCCTGCGGAAGATCTCGGGGCGATCGCGGAGTGCCGATTGCCGGACGTACTCGGTCGCGCCCGCCGCGACGGCGTCGTCGGCGACCGTCGCCCGCTCGTCGGTGAGCACGAATACGACCGGGAGATCGGGATATGCCTCTCGGAGCCGTTCGATGATCTCCGTACCGCTCTCTGCCGGGTACTCCGAGAGAACACAGTCGATCGAACGCTCGTCGAGCAGAGAGCCCGTGTCCGTACCGCTATCGACGACGGTGAGATCGACGGCCGGATCTGCGGATTCGAGAGCGCACCGGACGTTCTCCGCCGACGTCTCAGTTCCCCTTATATAAACTATTTGGAGAGGCGACAGTACCGTTTCCATGGCTAGTTTAGACTAGCAGGAATGGTAGTGCTATGGTTGGTTCTCTCTAACTGGGAAAGGTCATTCAGAGATGATCTATAGGAGACAATCAAAGCTGCGTCAGACGCCTGTTCGACTCTTCTTTCGTCGATTTCGCTGCCTGTAGAGACGGAAAATATATCCGGCCGCACCGAAAACCCCAGTACAACCGATCGCATAGAGGGGAGACAGTGACCGAAAAATCCGATTCGGCCGTCAACGTGACCCGCGACGACGGCCAGCGCGTCGGCGACGTCGTCGAGCGCCTGCAGAAGCTCAAAGACGACGAGCAACGCCGCTCGGAGTCGCCCTCGGAGGGAGTACTGCTCGACCAGCTCAAAGAGGTCAAAGAGCGCTTGCTCTCCTTCGGCCAGGAGATCGGCGGCGATCCGGACGACGTAACCGACCTCCCCTTTACAGAGGAGGCCGGACTCTCGCGGATGCCCGAACCGCTGTACGTCCGTCACGACACCGAGATGCTCAACCAGGTGACCTCGTGGTTGCTGCAGGACCAGCACATCGGCCTCGTCAGTCCCTACGGAACCGGCAAGACGGCGTTCCGTGAGATCGTGCGTCGGGACCTGGGTAAACACGACGGCTACGTCCTCGCGTATCTTGACAACCCCCGCGAAACCACGCCCCGGAAGCTCTACGCGACGCTGTTGAACGCCGCGGCCGAGGCCGGCTACGAGATCGATCCCGAAGAGTACGAACAGGTTCGCGACGGCGTCCCGTGGGTGACCGAGGAGGCCAAAGCCGCCGTGCGGGACATCGTCACCGAGATTCGCGAGGAGGGCAAGACCCTCCTCCTGCTCGTCGACGAGATCGAGGTCCTCCCGGAGGGACTGCTCTCGACCTTGCAGGTGGCCGGTGACATGGGCGTCCGCCTCTTCTTGATGGGCACTCCTGAGGGCAAGCGTCGCGTCGCGGAGTTGCGCGGCACCCTCGGCTCCAGGCTCCGGTACTACGAGCGGATCGAGCCGTTCGAACCCTCGGATATCGCCGAGTACGTCGGCCGTTCGCTGGCGTACTTCCGCGAGGAGGAGTACGACGGCGAGTTCCCCGACCTCTTTACCAGGGAGGCGATCCGCGACATCCACGAGCGGACCGAGGGCAATCCTCGTGACGTTCGTATCGAGTGCCGGGAACTGTTCATCCGGGCGGCGTTCGTCTGGTACCGCACCGGCCAGGACATCGAGCGCATCCAGATCACCCCCGACCTCCGACATCGGCGATTCGGCATGGAATACTAATATTTAAAGGGCGGTGCGGTAGGCGTTCACACATCCCCGAGTAGCCACCCCGGGTTTCGACCTCTGTCGAGCTCCAACGAAAGCTTTATATAGAATCACATTCAATCCTCGCGATGACTATGGCTCAGCAGATGGGTAACCAGCCCCTCATCGTACTGTCCGAGGATTCCCAGCGGACATCCGGGAAAGACGCCCAGTCTATGAATATCACGGCCGGCAAGGCCGTCGCGGAATCCGTTCGGACCACGCTCGGTCCGAAGGGGATGGACAAGATGCTCGTCTCCGACGCGGGCGATGTCGTCGTCACGAACGACGGCGTCACCATCCTCGACGAGATGGACATCGAGCACCCCGCCGCGAACATGATCGTCGAGGTCGCCCAGACCCAGGAGGACGAAGTGGGCGACGGCACGACGACCTCCGTCGTCATCGCGGGTGAGCTCCTCGCGAAGGCCGAGGACCTCCTCGACCAGGATATCCACGCCACCATTCTCGCGCAGGGCTACCGCCAGGCCGCCGAGAAGGCCGAGGAGATCCTCGAAGACATCGCCATCGACGTCGACGAGGACGACACCGAGATCCTCGAATCCATCGCCGCGACGGCGATGACGGGCAAGGGTGCCGAGTCCGCCAAGGACACCCTCGCCTCGCTGCTGGTCGAGGCCGTCCAGTCGGTCGCCGACGACGAGGGTATCGACACGGACAACGTCAGCGTCGAGACCGTCGTCGGCGGCTCTATCGACGAGTCCGAACTCGTCGAGGGCGTCATCGTGGACAAAGAGCGCGTCCACGAGAACATGCCCTACAGCGTCGAGGACGCCAACATCGCGCTGCTGGACACCGCGATCGAGGTCAAAGAGACCGAACTCGACGCCGAGGTCAACGTCACCGACCCCGACCAGCTCCAGCAGTTCCTCGACCAGGAAGAGAAACAGCTCAAAGAGATGGTCGACAAGCTCAGCGAGGCCGGTGCGGACGTCGTCTTCTGCCAGAAGGGCATCGACGACATGGCCCAGCACTACCTCGCCCAGGAGGGCATCATCGCCGTCCGCCGCGCGAAGAAGTCCGACATCAAGGCCCTCTCGCGATCGACGGGTGCGCGGATCGTCTCCAACGTCGACGACATCACCGCCGAGGATCTCGGCTTCGCCGGCTCCGTTTCCCAGAAGGAAATCGCCGGTGACGAGCGCATCTTCGTCGAGGACGTCGAGGACGCCAAAGCGGTCACGCTCGTCCTGCGCGGCGGCACCGAGCACGTCGTCGACGAGGTCGAGCGCGCCGTCGAGGACGCGCTGGGCGTCGTCCGCGTGACCCTCGAAGACGGGCAGGTCGTGCCCGGCGGTGGCGCACCCGAGGCCGAGCTCTCGCTCGGTCTGCGTGACTACGCCGACTCCGTCGGCGGCCGCGAGCAGCTGGCCATCGAGGCCTTCGCCGACGCCATCGACGTCGTCCCGCGCACGCTCGCCGAGAACGCCGGGCTGGACCCGATCGACTCCCTCGTGGATCTGCGCAGCCAGCACGACAGCGGCGAGACCAGCGTCGGGCTGGACGCCTACACCGGCGACATCATCGACATGGAAGGCGAGGGCGTCGTCGAGCCCCTCCGCGTGAAGACCCAGGCTGTCGAGTCCGCGACCGAGGCCGCAGTCATGATCCTGCGCATCGACGACGTGATCGCCGCAGGCGACCTCAAAGGCGGCGGCTCCGACGACGACGAGGACGACGCCCCTGGCGGCCCCGGCGGCGGCATGGGCGGCATGGGCGGCGGCATGGGCGGTATGGGCGGTATGGGCGGCGCCATGTAAGCCACTTTTTCGGCTGTCGGGTCTCGCACTCGCGCCTGTCGGCGCGAGGCGGACCGCTCCAGCCGAAAAACTTGGGGAAAAAGGCCGCTCGCGTCCGGTCGGGCGCGAGCGGGTGCATTCCCTGTCGACCTACCGCACCGCAGCCGCACCGTATTTCGAACGACACGACGTTTTTTCGAGGACCGAGCCTGACCGTCGCTCTGTTAGTCCGTCGTGGGTAACTTCGCGCCACAGAACTCACAGTAGTCGTAGCCTCGTTCGTTGGCTTGGCCGCACGCCAGACAGGCGACCCAGGAGCTGGTGACGCGGCTGGCGTTGATCGGCTGGAGCTGGTCGACGATCGAGATATATTCGAGCAGGCGAAACGGGAGCCACCCAAGCAAGGCTGCCCAGACGAGGATGAGCGCGTACGCGAGGAGAGCTTCCCACAGCGCCATACCGGAACAGAGGCGCTGCTGACGGATAACCCATGGTACTCACTCACAAAGTATGCGAAGAGTGTTCGACGGCGAGCATCGGTCCGCAGACTTTTGTCCTCTTGGGCCCCAGACAGCGGTATGAGTCGGTCCCGGAAGCCGCGGTGGCTCAAGAGCCAGCCACCGACTGGCGAACGCTTCACCGAGATCAAGCAAACCCTCCGGGAGCACGACCTCCACACCGTCTGTGAGGAGGCCAACTGTCCGAATCTGGGTGAATGTTGGAGCGGTGCGGACGCGGGCGGCAGCGGCCCCGGCACGGCGACGTTCATGCTGATGGGCGATCGCTGCTCGCGCGGTTGCAACTTCTGTGACGTCGAGACCGGCGGGATGAACGCGCTCGATCCCGAGGAACCCCGGCAAGTCGCCGCGGCCGTCGCCGAGATCGGGCTGGACTACGTCGTCCTCACCTCCGTCGATCGCGACGATCTCGACGATCAGGGCGCGGGCCACTTCGCCGAGACGATCCGCGAGATCAAGCGACGCCAGCCCGAGACGCTCGTCGAAGCGCTGATCCCGGACTTCCAGGGTGAACCTGCCCTCGTGGGAAAGGTCGTCGACGCCGGGCCGGACGTGCTGGCGCACAACGTCGAGACCGTCGAACGCCTCCAGTGGCCCGTGCGGGATCGCCGGGCAGGCTACGAGCAGTCGCTGTCGGTACTGAGGCAGATCGCAAACGCGGATCCCTACGCCAAGACCAGCCTGATGCTCGGCGTCGGCGAGTACGACTACGAGATCTACCAGGCCCTGTCGGACCTCCGGGCGGTGGGCGTCGACATCGTCACGCTGGGCCAGTACCTCCAGCCCACCCGCTCACATCTCGAAGTCAGCGAGTACGTCCACCCCGACGCCTTCGACACCTGGCAGCGCGTCGCCGAAGACGAACTCGGCTTTGCCTACTGTGCCAGCGGCCCGCTGGTCCGCTCCTCCTATCGCGCCGGTGAACTGTTCGTCGAAGCGCTCCGGCGGGGTGACGACCCCGAGACTGCCCGCACCGCCGTCCGCGCCGAGTGACCACTTCAACCCGAGTGTTCTTCGAGAGACCGTCTTCAAGTTGGTCGCTCGGGCCGCGAGCGCCAGTCCTACTGATTCGGCTGTGCCTTGAGAAGGGGCCACACTCCTTGTCGAGTGACGAGATCGATCCTACAAGACTGGCTATGAGGGAAGATTGCTATAGAGTAATTAACACAATCAATAGGAAACCATTAGGAAGCATCTAAAATACAATCCAAAAAGAAGTTTTTTATAGGTGTCTGACAAAAAGCGTTTTTTCTATGGGGGAAAACAACATCAACCGTCGTAGTGTTCTTAAAGCAACCGGCAGTAGCGTTGGGTCGGTCGGTTTGCTGGGGGCCGTCGGGCGGGAAAAATTGAGGAATAAAGCTGGATTCGCAGATAAAACAGCCGTGGATCCAAAAGATGTCGAAGTGACTTGGAACAACAGTCAGACAGAAACATGGCTTGATTCCGTTCGGGGTACCAAACACTTCGAGGATATGGTCGAGACAATTCGGCAAGATGGATTCGAGCCGAATTGGAATGCTACTTTCGCTGGAGACGTTTCAGTCGGTGTAGACGAACTTGACGAAACTGACCCGAAATATGTCATGCTCCCCTTCCGGCGGGTAAATGACACCAATTCGAAACAGAAAACAGGGGGAGGATTTCTTCACCTGCTTGTCGCAGATGATCAGAATGGTGATCGCCAGCCTGTGGCTCAGCTTGGAACTGCTACAGCCCCTGACGCGCCGTTTTCCACCTCAAGTTCAGCGAGAACTGTTGGGTTCTATAGCAATGGTAACGCAGCTGAAGGGGCCGAACCATCTGAATATGTGCCAGAGAGAACGAAAGTCCAAGATATATCTGGCACAATGAATGCAGATATCTCGTGTGATAGTTGTAAAGCGATAGCAGGTGCTCTCTGCAATGCAGGTGGTTTGGGCATGACTGCTTCAAAATGTTTCGAAATTGGTGCTGGCTGCATGAGTGGGGGCCCATGGTTTGGATTCGGGTGCTTCAGTGCATGTGCATCAATCGCGGGGACCATATCCATTTTCGGTTGTTACTACGGTGTAGACTTTATCTGTGATGAAGTAGGATTCTGCTAAAGAGGTGTTGAATATGGAGGAGAATGTGTCACCGTTCCGGCCATCTATCCGTGTAATTGCGGCGGTTCTTGTAGGTATCGTTAGCGCTGCAGGCGGATATGCTCTTATTACCCTGACATCTGTTCTCCAGTCCAATCAAGAGACGAATTCAGTGCTTCTATTCTGTGTCATTGGTGGGTCGATATTCACGATTGGAACCTACTTTGCACTCGGCCGCCTCGAACAGAAGTCCACCCAGTCGAAAGGGAGAACCAGCTAAATCAGCCACTATTCTTCTTGAAAACATAATTTTGTTGCGGGCGGCGTAGATCAAACTACCTTGAAAGGAAGTATATGGATCGGAAGAATATCCTGTCGAGATTCAATTAGATAGTGTCTGTAATAGTGTGTTAATTATTACAATATTTCGCAGCTTCTGCTCCTAGTCTGGAACAATCCCAGGATGAATCCGCGAAACGCCTTTGGTGGTGGCGGGGGTGTGTAGAACCATGCAGGTCCGGAGGGTTCCTACGTGAGTATTATCCAGCGCGACCCGGACGACATGGTACAGGTCCTCGGTACGGACGGGTCGGTTCGGGACGATGCGACAGTCCCGAACATATCTGAATCTCGGCTGCTCGAGATGTACCGGGCGATGAAACGGGCGCGCCACTTCGACCAGCGGGCGGTCAGCCTCCAGCGCCAGGGGCGGATGGGGACCTACCCCCCGATGGCCGGCCAGGAGGGTGCACAGGTCGGCAGCGCGATGGCGCTCGGTGAAGAGGACTGGATCTTTCCGAGCTATCGCGAACACGCTGCGATCGAGATTCGCGGATGGCCGCTGAAGCGCACCCTGCTGTACTGGATGGGCCACGAGAGCGGCAACAGCCCGCCGCCGGACACCAACATATTCACCGTCACGGTTCCCATCGCGACCCAGATTCCACACGCGACGGGTGCGGCCTGGGCGTCGAAGCTCAAAGGAGAGGACAAGACCTTCCTGTGTTACTTCGGCGACGGCGCGACCAGTGAGGGCGACTTCCACGAGGGGCTGAACTTCGCGGGCGTGTTCGACGTGCCCGCGGTATTCTTCTGTAACAACAACCAGTGGGCGATCTCGGTGCCCCGAGAGCAGCAGACGGCTGCCGAGACCATCGCGCAGAAAGCCACGGCCTACGGTTTCGACGGCATTCAGGTCGACGGGATGGACCCCCTCGCGGTGTATCAGGTCACTCGCGAGGCCGTCGAGAAGGCCCGCGATCCCGGCGATGGCGAGCGACGGCCGACACTGATCGAGGCCGTTCAGTATCGCTACGGGGCACACACGACCGCGGACGATCCATCGGTGTACCGCGACGACGAGGAGGTCCAGCGCTGGAAGGACAAGGACCCGATCGATCGACTCGAACTGTACCTCCGCGACGAGGAGGTGCTCGACAACGCCCTCATCGAGACGATCGAGGCCGAGATCGAGGAGGAGGTCGCGACCGCCATCGAGGAGGCCGAATCGGTCGAGCGCCCCAGTCCGGAAGAGATGTTCGCACACGTCTACGCGGAGATGCCACAGCGCCTGGAAGAACAGCTCGAGTACCTGCGACGACTCCGTGAACGCCACGGCGACGACGCCATCCTGGAGTAACCATGAGTGACACAGCGACTACGACAGACGTATCGGGCGACAGTCAGCGACTCACCCTCGTCCAGGCCGTTCGGGACGGTCTCTACGGCGAGCTCGAACGCGACGACGACGTCCTGATCATGGGCGAAGACGTCGGCGAGAACGGCGGCGTCTTCCGAGCCACGCAGGGCCTCCACGAGGAGTTCGGCCAGGATCGAGTGATCGATACGCCACTCTCCGAATCGGGCATCGTCGGCACCGCCGTCGGCATGGCCGCCTACGGCCTCAAGCCCGTCCCGGAGATCCAGTTCATGGGCTTCATGCCACCCGCGTTCGACCAGATCACCAGCCACGCCGCCCGCCTCCGGAATCGCTCGCGGGGTCGATACACCTGCCCGATGACCATCCGGGCACCCTACGGCGGCGGCATCCGTGCGCCCGAACTCCATTCGGAATCGAAGGAGATCCAGTACGTCCACGAACCCGGGCTCAAAGTGGTGATCCCGAGCACGCCCCACGACGCGAAGGGATTGCTCGCCTCGGCGATCCGCGACCCTGACCCAGTTATCTTCCTCGAACCCAAGCTCATCTACCGGGCCTTCCGCGAGGACGTCCCCGACGACACCTACACGCTGCCGCTCGGTGAGGCCGCAGTCCGACGGGAAGGCAGCGACGTCTCGGTGTTCACCTGGGGTGCGATGACCCGGCCCAGTCTGGAGGCCGCCGAGAGTCTCGAAGGGAGGATCGACGTCGAAGTCGTCGATCTCCGAACCCTCTCTCCCCTCGATTTCGAGACGATCGTCGAGTCCTTCGAAAAGACGGGGCGGGGGGTCGTCGTCCAGGAGGCTCCCAAGACAGGCGGACTCGCCAGCGAGATCATCGCCACGCTACAGGAAGAATCACTCTTGTACCAGGAGGCTCCGATCACCCGCGTCACGGGCTTCGACACGCCGTTCCCGCTCTATGCGCTGGAGGACTACTACCTGCCAGAGGCCGACCGCGTCGAGGACGGGATCCGGGAGGCCGTGGACTTCTGAACCATGCCACGCGAATTTCGCCTCCCCGACGTCGGCGAGGGCGTCGCCGAAGGGGAACTGCTCGAGTGGAAGGTCTCGGTCGGCGACACCGTCAGCGAGGATCAGCCAGTCGCCGAGGTCGAGACCGACAAGGCCGTCGTCGACGTCCCCTCGCCGGTGAACGGCACCGTCAAAGAGTTGCACGCCGACCCGGGCGACGTCGTGCCCGTCGGTGACGTCCTCGTGACCTTCGCCGTGGAAGGTGAAGAGGCCGAGGCAGTGTCCGAAGACGACCCAGCCGAGGGAGAACTGGCCGACGGAGCGGAGCCTGCTGGCGAGACGGCGGACGAGAGAGACGAACCGGATCAGGGACCGGTCTTCGCCCCGCCGCACGTCAAGCGCCTGGCCCGGGAACTCGACGTCGACCTCCAGACAGTCGCGGGCAGCGGACCCGGTGGACGCGTGACCGAGCAGGACGTCCGGGCCGCTGCGGGCAGTGAAGACGAGTCTGAAACGAGCGAGAGCGAGCCAGTCAGCGAGCCGGGGACCGGTGACACAGGTGACGGACAGGCCGCCCAGGCGGTGCAGTCCGTCGAGCAACCGTCAGCGAGTACGGGCGCGACCCCGGGAGGGGCCGACCGCGACCGGACGCTGGCCGCACCTGCAACGCGGAAGCTCGCCGCCGAGTTGGGTGTCGACCTCGATGCCGTCCCGGCGAGCGAACAACGGGACGGCGAGGCGTTCGTCACGCCCGAGACCGTCCGCGAATACGCCCAGACACAGCAGGAGGCCCAGGCCGCCGAAACCGAGGGTCTCGCCACTGCCGAAAGTGCGGGTGAGGCGGCCGCCGCAAGAGAGGCTGTCACGGGCGAGCGCGTCGAGCGCGAACCCTACCGCGGAGTCAGGAAGACGATCGGCGAGGCGATGGCGACCTCGAAGTTCACCGCGCCGCACGTCACCCATCACGACCGGGTCGACGCCACAGGCCTGGTCGAGACACGCGAGAAACTGAAACCCCTGGCCGAGGAGCGCGGCGTCCGGCTGACGTACCTCCCGATCGTGATGAAAGCCGTCGTCGGCGCGTTGAAAGACCATCCCGTCCTCAACACGATGCTCGACGAGGACAACGAAGAGATCGTCTACAACTACGACTACAACGTCGGAATCGCGGTCGCGACCGACGCCGGGCTGATGGTCCCCGTCGTCGAGGACGTCGACGAGAAGACGTTGCTGGAGGTCGCCAACGAGGTAGTCGATCTGGTCGCGCGCGCCCGAGACCGGTCGATCACGCTGGAGGAGATGCAGGGCGGGACGTTCACCATCACGAACTTCGGTTCTGTCGGTGGAGAGTACGCGACGCCGATCATCAACTACCCAGAGACCGCAGTTCTGGGCCTGGGCGCGCTCGAACAGCGTCCCATGGTCGAGGGCGGGAGTCTCCAAGATCCCGGCGAGATCGTCGCCAAGCCAGTCCTGCCGCTGTCGCTGTCGATCGACCACCGCGTGATCGACGGCGCGGACGCTGCACGATTTGTGAACACGCTCAAGGAGTATCTGCAGGATCCGACGCTGTTGTTGCTGGATTAGACCATCCCGCCCATCCCGAGCGAGGTGAGGAGGTTCCGCACGATACCGAGCGCAGTCACAGCGAGGCCGACCAGCACGAGTGCCAGGCCACCGGCGAGGATCAAATTTTGCGAAGCGACGACACCCAGCCCCCCCAGCGTCAGGAGGAGGCCGACGATGCCGAGTGCGCCGAGTTTGTCGAGCATGTACGTGGGCGAGAGCGGGGAGGCTAAAACAGTGCCGACTCAGTACCGAAACTCCGTGTCCAGCCGCGCGGCGACGTTGCCCATTTCGACGAGGGCGTCCTGGTAGCGCATCGCCCGCATCGTCGAGCCGTCGGCCTCCAGCACGCCCGTCATCACGCCAGTGACGATGTCGAGGTCACCACGGATGAGACGCTTCCAGTCGGCGTAGTCACCGCGGATCGCGTAGCCGTGGGCAACCGCGTTCGGGTCGTCGAGGACGTCGACGTCGAGACACGCCCCGTCACGGAGCGCGAGATAGAAGTAGATCGGCTCGCCCTCGTAGGTGTCGTCCGGGTGGATCTCGAGGACGAAGTCGCCGTCGAAGTCGACGCCCCAGCCGGACGCGGCCTCGGCGAACGCGTCGTTGTCGTTGAGGAGACGCCGGTACGCGCTGATCCACGCCTCGGCCTCGTCGGGCAGCGTAATCGCCATCTCTCCCTGCAAGTCGTCGCCTCGGTCCCTTGGAGTTATCGACTTCTCTCCAAGGGCAGGAAATACAGGAAAACCTACACAAGTGGCGAGTCGGCGCGAGGTGGAAAACTTAAGCCGTCGGGCAGTCGAAGTGACGGGTATGAGCGACGACAGCGGGCGCAAGGATCTCCGCATGCCCGACGACGACGAGGTGTTCGCCGTCGTCACGAACATGCTGGGGGCCAACCGCGTGAAGGTCCGTTGCATGGATGGGAAAGAACGCACCGCGCGCATCCCGGGCAAGATGCAAAAGCGCATCTGGATCCGCGAGGACGACGTCGTGCTCGTCGAGCCCTGGGACTGGCAGGACGAGAAAGCCGACATCACCTGGCGCTACGAGAAACAGGACGCCGACCAGTTGCGCGAGGAAGGTCACATCACCGACTGACCGTCCGGAGCGACAGCGGGTGGGTGGCGACACGAACCGCATCTTACTTACTGGCCGGTCGCAGAGATACACCCGATGGACGATCCCGTTCTGCTCACGGGTGCTGGCGGCCGTGTCGGCGAGGCGATCCTCGACGGGCTCGCCGAGGACTACGACTGGCGACTGCTGTTGCACAGCCCCCCGGACGAGGAACCCGACCACGAGTACATGATCGGCGACGTCACCGACGAGGCGTTGGTCAACGCCGCCGTCGAGGGCGTTTCGGCGATCATCCACCTCGCTGGTGATCCCCGTCCGGAAGCCTCCTGGGACAGCGTCCTCGAGAACAACATCGACGGGACCCAGAAGATGTACGAGGCCGCCGTCTCCGAGGGCGTCGAGAAGTTCGTCTACGCCTCCTCGAACCACGCCGTCGGGGCCTTCGAGACCGAGACGCGCACCCCCGAGATGTACCGCCCCGAGGACGACTTTCTGCTCGACGGGACCGAACTCCCCCGCCCCGGCAACCTCTATGGCGTCTCCAAGGCGACGGGCGAGGTTCTGGGCCGATACTACCACGACACCTACGGGATCGACGTGTGTAACGTTCGGATCGGCAATCTCACCAAGAACCACCCGCCGATCGACTACGAGCGCGGCCAGGCCATGTGGCTCTCCTATCCCGACTGTGCCCACCTTCACCAGTGTGCCCTGGAAGCCGAGTACGACTTCGAGATCGTCTACGGCATCTCCGACAACGACCGGAAATACTACTCGATCCAGCACGCCCGCGAGGCGCTCGGCTACGACCCGCAGGACAACTCCGCACACTTCGAGGGCGAGGAGAAAGTCGTCGACAGAAACTGAGGAGGACACAACGGGCTTTTGCTCACGCACACGTACACAGAGACATGTCCGCGGATCTCGCTCCTGCTGTCGCGAACAAGCTCGACGCCGCACGGGCCGATCTGGCCGGCTACGACGGCGTCCTGATCGCCTTTTCGGGTGGCGTCGACTCCAGCGTCGTCGCCGCTATCGCCGAGGATGCCCTCGGGAGCGACGCCGTCGCGTGTACCGCTCGAAGCGAAACCCTGCCCGCCGAGGAACTCGACGACGCCCGGCGCGTGGCCGGAGAGATCGGTATCCGCCACGAGGAGACCACCTTCTCGGAACTCGATAGTCAAGAATTCGCCGCAAACGACGACCAGCGCTGCTATCACTGCCGATCGATGCGACTGTCGGCGATGTTCGACCGCGCCCGCGACCTCGGAATCGAGACCGTCTGTGACGGCACGAACGCCGACGACCCCGGCGAGGGCCACCGCCCCGGCCTGCAGGCCGTCGACGAACTCGACGCGTACTCGCCGCTGCTGGCTCACGACATCAGCAAAGAGGAGGTCCGTGAGATCGCTCGTCACTACGACCTCTCTGTGGCCGACAAACCCTCGATGGCCTGCCTCTCCTCGCGGATTCCCACGGGGTTGGAGGTTACCGAGGAGAAACTCTCACGGATCGAGAAGGCCGAACGCCTCCTGCGAACCTGGGGGTTCGAGCAATTTCGAGTGCGCGATCACGACGGGCTTGCGCGGATCGAAGTCGGCGAGGACGAACTCGACGTCGCGCTCGACCCCGACTTCGTCCGAGCGGCCCGCGAGCACCTCAAGGACTGCGGGTTCGAGCACGTGACGCTGGATCTGCACGGTTACCGAACGGGCAGCGTGAGCCCCGCGGACAGCGACACCGAGGACGATCTTCTCGACGTCGAGTATCCCCGTTCGGAGTAGCGACGACAGCGAGACGGCTGGTCGTCGCTGAGGGTGTGCAGTTTCAGTTAGCAACGAGACCGAGAGTGTCGAATATCGACTAGCGTGGCGCGATTACCGCCCGGGGCGGTTCGGTTCGGACTGCCGACCGGCCCGCCAGCGCCAGATCGCCAGCAGGAGTTCGTAGACGGCGACGACGCCGAGGACGGCCGCCCCGACCTGGATCGTCGGGAACTCGATCGACGCCGCTTCCGCGAGCAGCGGCGGCCGGCGGTTGGCGAAGTAGCCCACGGCGACCGCGCCGATCCAGACCAGAAGTCGCACTCGGTACATCGCCAGTCGAATGCGGTAGGTCCGCCGACTCGGATAGCGCTTGAGCAGGAGGATCGTCCCCTCGAACAGTCCGACGATCAGCAGGGCCACGATCGCCGGCAGGTACGTGAGGACGCCGATCGAGGCCAGCGCGTCGACGGCCGCCGTGGGAAGGTACCCGAAGTAGCTTTCCGGCAGCGGCAGGCCACTGGCGACGTACCCACCGAGAGCGGCTGCGCCCCACACCAGCGGCCGGGCCGCCGTCGCGTTCTCCAGAGTGGGTGCGAGCGCGCCCTCGCGGGTCCAGTACAGCATGGCGAGAGTGCCCTCGAACAGCGCGATCATCGTCGCCGTGACGACGAAGGGTGCCATCCCGGTCGGATCGGGATTGAAAATGAATGCGATGGTGGCGAAGCCGGCCCAGAAGTACAACCGCCGAGAGGCGAGCCACTGTCTGGTCGTCACGCCCATCATGATCGCGAGCATGATGAAGAGCGGAATCTGGAAGATGATCGCGAAGAACCCGAGCATCATCACCATCAGCTCGAAGGTCTGTTCGAGACTGAACGCGATCTCTGCCGCGCCCTGGGAGTAGTACATGAAGTACGTGAATATCGCCCGCAGGACGACGAAGTGCGCGAACAGCAGCCCGACGAATGCGAGCACGAGACTCGTCGGGACCGACGCCAGGTAGTACCGGCGCTCACGCGGGTACAGCCCGGGTCGCATGAAGAGGTAGCTCTGGTAGACGAACATCGGGAGCGCGACGACGAACCCCGCCAGGGTCGCGACCTTCAGGCGAGCGAGGATCAGCCCCAGCGGGTGATAGACGCGAGGACAGGCGTTATCTCTCGCGATGCCGACGCCGCCTGAACAGGTCTGGGCTGTCGCTTCTTCGAGATAGGAGTACCACAGGAAGTTGATGATCTCCTCGGCGAAGGGGAAGACGATCGCGCTGGCGAGTGCCATGACGGCCAGCACCTTCAGCAGCCGGCTGAACATCTCCTCGATGTGCTCGGTCAGCGGGAGTTCCTGATCGTCGGGCGCGCCTTCGAGTCCGCCGGGCGGACCCGCGTCGGGGTCAGGCTCGTACGGCTCGGCCGGGACCGTCGGCTCTTCGGCCGGCACGTCCGGGCCGCCAGTCTCGCCCTCGCCCATAGTGGACGCCGCTTGTACCCCCCCTATTGTAAGCCTTCTTTTCTGCGCGCCCTCCCAGGATGAACGTTGGCCCGCTGACGGGCGTCGGGGATGAATAAATTGATAACAGAGAGTCGGCAAGTGCCCCCGAGAGCTATGTCCGGCGCACTCGACGAAGACACACGTCGCACGATCGCTGGCGGTCGCGAAGCCGCTGGGCAGATTCTCAGAGCCGCCCAGCGCAATCTCCAGCAAGTCTTCATCGTCTTCGTCGTCTCGCTCGTCGGGACCATCATCCTCCTGCAGAACTACCTGTGGGACGCGCTCAAAGACGATCTCCTCACTCAGGAAGCCGAAGTCGTCGCCGTCACGCCGTTCGAAGTCATCCTCCTGCAGTTCAAGATCGGGCTCATCGTCGGTGTGATCCTCGCGATTCCGACGCTGCTATATCTCTCTCGGGACGCACTCCGGCGACGGGGCTGGTTGCCCAAAGCGCCGATCGCGCGCTGGAAGCTGGCGTTCATCGGTCTCGGCGTCGTCACGTTGTTCGTCGTCGGGATCGCCTACGCCTATCTTCTCTTTTTCCCGATCATGTTCCAGTTCCTCATCGACACGGCCGTGAACTCCGGCTTCACCCCCACCTATTCGATCACCAAGTGGATGGAGTTCATCATCCTGCTGTCGCTCTCTTTCGGGATCGCCGCCCAGCTCCCGCTCGTGATGAGTACGCTGGCCTACGCCGAGATCGTCCCCTACGAGACCTTTCGTGATCGCTGGAAACACGCCGTCTTCGGGCTCTACGCCGCCGGCGCGCTGTTCACCCCGCCGGACCCGATCACCCAGCTGATGTGGGCGACGCCGCTGGTCGTCCTCTACGCGGCGAGTCTGAAGTTTACCCGGGTCGTCGTGACGATCAAACGCAGCAGTGATCGGATGAATTTCGCCGCGATCGCACGGTCGCGCTGGAACGTCATCGCCGGCGTCTCGGTCGTCGCCTTCCTCGCGATCTATCTGTTCTTCACCGCCGGCGGGATCGAGACGTTGAACGAGACGTTCGGCTCCAGTGAGTACTGGCCGACGCTCACGCCGCTCGGTGAGTACACCGGTCTGCAAGAGGAGATCGCCGCCGGACTCGTCGGTACCGCGGTCGCGATTGTCGTCGCGATCGTCGTCTTCTACCGGTTCGTCTCCCGGGAACTAGATGCGCTGGCACCGACGGCGCCCGCGAGCGTCGGTGACCCCTCGGAGATCGACGTGAGCGAACTCGACGCCGCGGGCGTCCGGGCCGCTCCGCCGGAAGTGTTCGAGGAGATGAGCGAAGACGAGGCTATGGGGCTGGCTTCGACGGCCATAGAGGACAACGATCCCGACAAGGCAGAAGCGATCCTCGACCGCTTCGACGAGGCTCAGGAGAGAACCGAGGAAGCCGCCGAACCGACCGGGACCGCCGAACAGCCCGAGACGACCGCAGAGACAACCGAACTGCCGGCCGAGGAACAGCGCCCACCCGAAGCCGGCCCGCCGCCGGAGGAACGCGACACGCTGCCCGAAGACAAGTACAAGGACGACAGCGAGCAAGCCGCCAGCGGCAGTGGCGAGGAGGGCTCGGGCAACGTCGTCACCGAGACGACGGCGGGCGTGGTCGACGCCTTCACCGACGACGAGACGACCGAGGAGGACATCGGCGGCTACTACTACGACATCACGTTCATCCTGGAGTCGCTGACTTCCAAGGCCTTCAGGATCGTCGGCCTGTTCATGCTCGTGCTCGGTGGCCTGTTCGTCTGGCTCTATCGCGGCGGGATCAAGCAGATCAACGACGACTTCACCGCCCGCCTGCCTGAAGGCATGCGGAGCGAGGACGTCCAGACGGTGGCGCTGCATCCCGTCGAACACCTGATCTTCGAGATCAAGTTCAGCGCGCTCGTTGCCATCGCCGTGACGCTGCCGCTGATCGTCTACTACGCCTGGCCAGCGCTCAAATCGCGCGGGCTGGTCACTGGCGACCGACGCGTCCTGATCGTCTGGGGCGGGTCGCTCGTCGCCGGGATCGCCCTCGGGAGTTACGTCGGCTACACTCAGGTCGCGCCTGCTGTCATCTCCTGGCTGGCCCAGGACGCGCTCGGGGCGAACATGGTCATCGCCTACCGGATCAAGTACTACGGCTGGATGGTGGTCTATACGACCGTAGGAATCGGCCTCCTCGCCGAAATCCCGGTGACGATGCTGTTGTTCCACTTCGGCGGCCTGATCTCGGTCGAGTCGATGTGGCGACGCTGGCGCGAAGTGACCATCGCCATCTTCGCCTTTGCCGCGTTCATCTCTCCGAGCGGAATCTTCACGATGCTGATCCTCGCGATCCCGATCACGCTGGCATTCTATCTGGGGCTCGCCGTCCTGTGGGTCCTCACCTTCGGCGGCCGTAGCGGTGGTGGCGGAACCGTCGACGAACAGGTCGAAGAACCGGCCTGAGACGGTGTTTCCCAGACAGCAATTTTTCGTTTGGTCCACAACGCTTACGTGTTAGATGGATCTAAATTCGAGTATATGCGAGCGGCACGGATCGCCAGTCGGGCGGTGAGCAGGCGTGAGTGAGTGGCTCGCGGTCGTCGTCGCTGCCGCGACGGCCCAGCTCGCGGTGCTCCCGGGCGAGAAGGTGCAGTTCATCATCGCGGGGCTCTCGACGCGGTACCACCCGCTGCTCGTGGTTTCGGCGGCTGGCGCGGCCTTCGCGGGCTGGACGGCCGTCGAGATCTGGCTGGGGAGCGCGCTCAGAGGTGCGCTGCCGGAGCTGTATCTCGAACTGTTCACCGTGGTCCTGTTCGCGGTGTTCGCAGTCTTGCTCGTCCGTTCAGCACCGGCCCCGGCAGCCGAGCCGACGACGACTGACGGCGGAATGACGACGGCGAGTGGCGAGCTTGACGTGACGCTATTGGGCTACGACGTCCCGAACTCCCTCGGGGGATTCGTTCCGATCTTCGCGATGATGGCCGCAGGCGAAGTCGGCGACAAGACCCAACTCGTGACGATCGGCCTCGCCGTCGAGTACGGCGCACACCCCGGAATATGGGTCGGCGAGATGCTCGCGATCGTTCCCGTGAGCCTCGCCAATGCCTACTTCTTCCACACCTTCTCGCACACGTTCGACCTCCGGAAGGCACACTTCTTCGGTGCCGCGATCTTCGCTTTCTTCGCGGCCGACACCGTACTGGCGATCACGACCGGCTTCTCGGTCTGGGAGACGATCGTCGGTACGATCACCGGATACGCCTCGGCTGCGGTCTGATCGACGACGAGGTTTTTCCTCCCGGGGTACCACACTCGCAGTATGCTCGGTTCCTGTGGCTGGGTCGCGCTGGAGGCCAAACACCGCGAGCCGGTGGTCGATTTCTACCGCACCGATCTCGACCTGCCGGTCGTCAGGCGGACCGAAACCGAGACGGTACTGGACGCTGGCGACACCGAACTCGTGATCCGCCGACCGGGCGCGGTCCCGCGAGGCGGCGTCCACACACATTACGCGTTCTCGATCCCCTCCGGGGAGTACGAGACGTGGTGGAACCGTCTCGATTCGACCTTCGAGCTGGTCGAGGCAGTCTTCGGCGACGCACGCTCGCTCTATCTCGACGATCCGGCGGACAACTGCGTCGAGCTAGGTCAGCGCGACATCGCCGGGCCGGGAATCGACGGTATCTTCGAACTGGTCCTGGAGGTCGCGGACCTAGAGCGGGCCACCGGATTCTACACCGATCTGGGGTTCGAAGTCGTCGACCGTGGTGACGAACGGCGGCGGATTCGCCTGACGACTGGCGAACTTGACCTGGAGCTGTGGGAACCGCAGTTGGGAATCGCCGATGGCCGCGGCGGCGTTCACGTCGACTGGGGGCTGCGGACCGACGATCCCGGCAGAGTGATCGATCGGGTTCGAGAGCGCACACGTGCGGCCGAAACAGTCGAAAAGGGGATCAGGATACTCGATCCGGACGGCCACTACCTGACGCTGATGGAAGCGCAGCCTAATTGAGCCGGTCGGTGTCGACCATCACGCCGGGTGGGGCGACGATCAGAAAGCCACGAAAGTGGACCAACTCACCCTCCATATCCCGAATCTCGCGGGCGAACCCGGCCGCGAGTTCGTTGACATCGCCCTCGACGTTGAGCACCAGCACCGCGCCCTGGTCGATCAGTTCGAGCCACTCCTCGTCGTCGGTGGTCCCATCGAGGATGTCGAGTACGATGCGTGCGTCCCCGCCGTCGGTCCCGTCTAGCTTGTCCTCGACGGCCTGCAGATCGAGGTCGAACTCGCCCATACCGTCGCAGTCGAGCGCCACCACCAAAAATCGTTCTCGTCGGCGACCCGCGACAGTTTTATTCCCACGTTCCGCCTTCCCTGGAGTGATGGAGGAGACGCGGCTGGCGGTCTACGGCGTGACCGGATTCGTTGTTCTGGTGACGCTCGTCTCCGGCCCGCTCGTGGGAGCAGTCGACCTCACGCAGGAACCGCGAGGCTGTACGGCCCAGATTGGATCCGGGACTGCCGATGTCAGCGTCGAGTCGCTGCCCGACAGCGCGACCATCTCGAAAGGGCAGTTCGGGGCCGAGACGTACTACCTCGAAGTCCCCGACGGGAGTGTGCGGGCGACGAACGTCAGTGGCCAGCCGATCCTCTCGTATACGATCTCGATTCCGGAACTGAGCCGGAGCGCGGGCCCGACACTGTTTCTCTGTACCCACCAGTCGGCCCGACAGCAGCTATCGATCCAGCGGCTCACGATCGACGAGAGCGAGCTCGACGCAGACAGCTACGACGCGTCGCTGACGCTGCTCCTGCGCGGTGACGGCGAGGAGATCACCGTCCGCGAGCAGTCGATCACCGTCGAGGTGCAACGATGAGCGACTCCCGAACGGTATCGGCAGCCGATGTCAGTCGAGTCGTCGCTCGCATCCACACACGCTCGGTTCGAGCAGGCCGGCTCGTCGTCGGCGATCAGCGCGGTCTCGCGCTCTTTCTCGGCTCGCTGTGCTACATCGCCCTGCTGACCCGTGTCGGAATATTCATCACCGACACCTACACGACGGCCAACGCCTTCGTCGCACTCACCGAGGGACACCTGTCGATCGAGCGGGCAGTCTTCGGGCCCTCACTCGACACGCCGGGGATGCACGTCGTCGACGGCCAGCTCTACGGGCGCAACTACGGCCAGCTCGTCCTCTCGTTGCCCGCCTACTGGCTACTCGAGGGGGCCTCGGTGGTCGCCGACCTTCGGATCGCGCTCGTCGCAGTGTGGTCGCTGGCTCTCCTCTGGTTTTCGGTCGTCCTGGGCAGGATTCTCGACTACCGACGAGCGTTCGCCCTCAGTGGGTGTGTGCTCGCGCTCGTGCTGTTTCTCGCGAACGTCGCCGTCGCGACGCCCGTTCCAGAGGCGATCGTTCCCGTCCTCGCGATGCAACTCACGTCGATCCTCTCGGGGGCGCTGGTCGCCGTGTTCGCCTATCGTCTGGTCGGCTATCTCGCGACTCCCCGGGTGGGTGTCGTCGCCGGCGTCCTCGTCGTTCTGGGGACGCCGATCGGCTTCTGGGCCCCGATCCCGAAACGACACGTCTTCACGACACTCTGTGTGCTGCTCGCGCTGTTCGCGTTCGCGAAGAGTCGCGATCCGGAGACGCCCCGACGGGACCTCGTCCACGGCGGGGCCTACGCCGCAGTCGCCCTGCTCGCGTGGATCCACGCGCCCGAGGCGCTCGTGCTGTTGGTCACGCTCGTCGTGGCCGACTTTGCCTCGTCGCCGGCAGCCAGATACCGCTCGCTGCCGGTCGTCGGCGGCGTGTTCGTCCTCGCGTTGGTCCCGTTTTTCCTGACCAACTTCCTGATCGCGGGCAATCCGTTCGTCCCGCCGCGGCTATTGCGGAGCTTCGATATCGCCGATGCGGGCAGCAGCGTCGTCGACCCGGGTGGTGCAGACGGCGATCCAACAGCCGATCCCGGAAGCGGCGGCTCAGGTGGGGGCGGCGGTAGTATCGTGGAGTCACTCGTGGGGCTGCTCGACGCGATCGTGACGGCCGGCACGACGTTCGTGAGGTTGCTCGTCGGGGGCGTCGAGACGGCGACCGAACGGACGAGCGACCTCTACCGGACGTTCGTCCGCAGCGGATACGTCGTCGCAAATTCGGGTGCAAGCGAGGAAGCCATCAACCTCTCGGTGCTGGAGTCGGCACCGGTACTCGGCAGTGCCGTCGCCGTGCCGCTCGCAGCGGTGAATCGCCTGAGGGCGAACTTCGACCCACGCCGGCTCCGTGATCCCAGACCGGCGACCGCGCTCGCAGTCGTCGTCTTCACTGCGCTATTCACACTACTGTATGTCGAGCGCCTGCCGCTGCACGCACAGGTCACGGTCCGCTATCTGATACCGCTGTATCCTGTCTCCGTCGTCGGGCTCGTCCTCCTGACCCCCATCGAACGCGTCTGCAGGAAAGAGACCTGGACGGTCGCCTGGACAGTCGCCGGAGGCGTGCTGATCGGCGGCCAGGTCGTCGCAGCGTTCGTCCTCTCCCAAGGGCTGGCCCTCGGCGAGGCCTTCCAGTTTCACGCGCTGGTCGGGCTCGGGCTCGCGGGCGTGCTCGCCGTCGGCGCGACCGCGACCCCGTACACCGATCGCTTTGACCGAGTCGTCGCAGGCGCGATCGGACTGGCGACCGCTGGAACGGTCGTCTTCTCGTTGCTGGTCGTGACGGCCTACGCGACGGGACTGGGGCGGTATCCGGTCGACGGCGGGCAACTCCTGCCGATCCTCCGGGTGCTCGCGGACCTTCTGAGCGCAGTGTGAGTGTGATCCACACGATGAATGCGTGACGGGGAACTTTTAGCCTCGCCGGGAGTAGCGCCGACATGGACCGCCTCAGACAGTCGTTGCTCGACGCCCCGATCATCGAGAAGGACGGCTACCACTACTTCGTCCACCCGATCAGCGACGGCGTCCCCATGCTCGAACCGGAACTACTCCGAGAGATCGTCATCAAGATCATCCGCAAAGCCGAACTCGAAGACGTCGACAAGATCGTCACCCCAGCCGCGATGGGGATTCACCTCTCGACGGCCGTCTCACTGATGACCGACATCCCCCTCGTCGTCATCCGCAAGCGTCAGTACGGCCTGGAGGGGGAAGTCTCCCTCCAGCAGGTCACGGGCTACTCCGAGAGCGAGATGTACGTCAACGACGTCTACGATGGCGACCGCGTGCTCGTACTCGACGACGTCCTCTCGACCGGCGGGACGCTCGCAGCGATCACGGGCGCGCTCGAAGAAGTCGGTGCCGAGATCGTCGACACCGTCGCCGTCATCAAGAAAGTCGGCGGCGAGAACAAACTCGACGACACCGACTACGCCGTCAAGACGCTCATCAACGTCGACGTGGTCGACGGCGAGGTCGTCGTCGTCGACGAACACGGCGACGGGTAGAGTTCGACCGACTCGGACCCTGCGAGCGACTTCGAATGTCAGTCACTCACGATTTTGCGAGCGACAGCACAGAGCGGGCAGTGGATTTGAACAACGTGAACACGGTCGCTTCACGCTGCGTGTTCTCTCGTTCAGATCCACTCTTTACGATTCGCTGCTCACGAATTGTTCGCAGCAGAATAGTAGCGGGAGGTGGATTTGAACCACGTCGTCAGCTCCCGCTGGTCGCCGCCGCCTGATTCAAATCCACTCAACAATTGTCGATGTTCACGGATGCTCGCACACGCTACGCGGTGCTCGCGGTTTTGTTCACATCGAAAATAGCGGGAGGTGGATTTGAACCACCGATCTGCGGGTTATGAGCCCGCCGGAATCTCCTAGCTATCCCATCCCGCTACCTTCTGGTAACTCGGGGCCGTCATTAAGGGTTGTGATTCGGTCGCCGCCCGTGACTTTCTACCGTGGTACATCCCCTCCGCCCCACGCGCGACCTTCAAAAAGCCTATCTGACCCATCTCCCTTTGCTGCTGTATGGAATACGGGCTGGTGGCCCTCTGGCTGCTTACGTACCTGGTGCTGCTCTACGTCGGGATGCCACTCGCCCACGCGCTGCTTCCGGACCTCGACGACCTGGGAGCCGGGGTCGCCCTCCCGCTCGCACTCGCGCTCGTCTGGCTCGTCGTCTTCTTCCTCGGTCGGGTCTCGATCACACTCGCGCTCTGGGTCGGCCTCCTCGTTCTGGGCGCTCTCGCGGCAACGCTGTGGTATCGCGGGTACGACATCGACCACGCGGCCTACGTCCGCGTCGCACTGGTGTTCAGTGTGGCGTTCTGCTTTCTCATCGCGGTCCGAGCCGTCGATCCCGCCGCGATGCCACTCGCCGGCGAGAAGTTCCTCGACATGAGCCTGCTGCAGTCCTCGCTTCGCGGAACCACCGTCCCGCCCGAGGACGCATGGTTCGCGGGCGAGAGCGTCCGCTACTACTACGGCGGCCACCTGCTGGCGTCGCTGCTCGCCCGGATCACGGGCACAGAAGGGCGCTTCGCATACAACCTCGCGCTGGCGGGCTACTACGCCATGCTCGTCACCGCGGCCTACGGTCTCGCGAGATCGATCGCGGCCCACCGCGGCTTCTCGGCCCACCGCGCCGGTCTCGCCAGCGCGTTCTTCGTCGGCGTCGCCAGCAACCTCCAGACGTCGTTCCGCTTCGGCGGAGCCATCCTCGAACACGCCGCGGGAGAATTTGGCCTACTCGGTGCGCCGCTCGGCTATCTGGCGGCGGGCTGGAACTGGGTCGCGGGGCTCTTCTTCCCGCTCCCGCGCGACCGGGGAATCGCGAGTTCGATCTCGGAATTTAGCTACTGGTCGGCCAGTCGCGTCATCGACAACGCGATCACCGAGTTCCCCCTCTTTGCGTGGCTCAACGGCGATCTGCACGCCCACATGATGAGTACGCCCTTCCTGCTGGTCGTCGCGACGATCCTCCTGCAGGTGTTCGTCGCCGGGACGGGTCGCTCACGAACGCGTACACTGGGCACGCTGTTCGGTGTCCTCCCGGCGCTGGGGGCCGTCGTCGCCGTCGTCAACACGTGGTCGTTCCCGGCCGTCGGCGGGCTGGTCGTGTTGACGCTGGCGCTCGGTCCCACGAACCCACTGGCACTGCTTCGAGGAGAGAGAGCGACCGACCGAACGATCGACTCGTGGCTCGAACGCGAAGGCAAGCGACTCGGCGTCGCCGTCGTCGTCGGCGTGATCGTCCTCGCGATCGCGTGGGTGCTGTCCTCGCCGTACTGGCTGTTCGAATCCAGCAGCGCGAACACCTCTCCGGGCGCGTTCCCGGGCCGGAGCACACTCGCCGAGTTGCTCCTCACTCACGGGGCGTTCCTCCTGCTGTACGGTCTGTACCTCTATCGCCACAGTCACTACAGACTGCCCGAAGCAGTCACCGTCGCCGTAGCAGCGACGACGCTCGTGGCCGTGACGACTGTGCTCACTGTGCCCGCAGTCGGGTTGTTCCTCCCGATACTCCTGGGCGGATGGATACTGCTGCGTCGCTCCGGCCCCGTCTCCGTGTTCGGTCGAACGGTGATCCCGTGGCGCACTGACGAGGACGGTGAGAGCCCACCACAGCCGGGGTTCGAGACGGTGCTGCTGGTCGCGCTCACCGGACTGATCGTCCTCGTGGAGTTCGTCTACGTGGTCGAGCCGGGCGCAGGCGGCCGGTTCAACACCGTCTTCAAGGTCTACATGCAGGTGTGGATCCTCGCGGGCGTCGCTGCGGGCGTGATACTGGTCCGACTCCTGGAAGAACGCCAATCCGCACTCGATCTCTCGGGCGACCTCGGCAGGCGGGCACTCGCTGCCCTCGGAGTCGCGTTGATGGTCGCCGTCTCGCTCTATGGGATGCTCGCACTCACAGTCCACTTCGGTCTGACCGGCGACATCGCCGGGTCGCCCTCGATCGACGCACTCGCGGCGATTCCAGCGTGGTCGGCACTCGCGGGATTCGTACTCGTTCTCGCGATCGTCTGGAGTCTCGCGACGATCGCGCTCGACCGTCTTGCTGAACGACGAGCAGTGATCGACGAGAGCCAGCGCGTGGGGCTGACGCTGGCGGTCGGGCTGCTCGTCGTCGGCGCGGGACTGTACGGCTCGTTCGGGATCGCCGTGGCGTACACACCCGAAGAGCCGGTGGATACGTTCAGTACCGATACCGAGCGGATCGCCGATCCGACGCTGGACGCGCTGGCGTTCGTCGAGCGTGATCACAACGTGGAGGCGGCGGCAGTCTACTGGCTCGACAGCGAGGTCGAGGGCCAGCCGAACATGCTCAGCGATCCGGGCCCACAGTACCGCTGGTACAACGGGCCAGCGAGTCTCACTGGGGTGCCGACAGTTCTGGGCAAGCTGCCGGAACGGGCCTACCGCGGTCCTGACGTGTACGAGCAGCGGCTCAGAGACGTGCGGGCGATGTTCACTGGCGAGCCAGCCGAGCAGCGACGATTGCTGGCGAAATACGACGTGGAGTTGATCTACGTCGGACCGAACGAACGGTCGGAGTATCGACCGATAACGGTCGATCGTCTGTCGGTCGTCTCGGTCGAGAAGGAGTGGCCGCTGGTGACGATCTACCGCGTCGACCAGGGCGCACTCGACGAGTAAGCAGGCGAGAAGTCAGAGTGATTATTGTCGGTCTGTTCCGGATCGACTACCCGACTGCAGGCGGTCGTACCGGTAAATCGCTACAATAATCACTATCAGGCTGCCTCGACGACGGTGACGGCGTCTGCGTCCGCAGAGAGCGTGTCGAGGTGCATCGGGATGTACTGACGGCGCTCGTAGGTCTCGCGCTCGTCCTCCTGACCGACCGTACACCACAGCTGCGGGCGGTCGGGACCGTGCCAGTCGCCCTGGCGCTTGACCGAGAAACAGACGTACTCCTGACCGTCGTACTCGATGACAGCGCCCTTGCGGAGCTTCCCGGGGTCGCCGTTGACGATGAGGTTCTTCATAGACGTCGATTCGGCGCAACTGTACTTAGGGACTTCGAAGGCCCTCGAAACAGCCAGGGCGGCGAAATCCCCGCAACACCGCGATGGTCCGGAACCAAACGGGTTTTAAGCGCGCACGTCAAATCGCCGGCAAGGACGATTCGCTATGCAGATGCCACGCCGATTCAACACGTACTGTCCGCACTGTAACGAGCACAACGAACACGAGGTCGAGAAGGTCCGATCGGGCCGTTCCTCGGGAATGAAAAAGGTCAACGACCGCCAGCGCGAGCGCAACAGCGGCATCGGGAACGACGGCAAGTTCTCGAAGGTCCCCGGAGGGGACAAGCCGACGAAGAAGACCAACCTCACCTACCGCTGTGGCGAGTGTGGCAAGGCCCACGTCCGCGAAGGATGGCGCGCCGGCCGCCTCGAATTCCAGGAGTAAATATGGCAGGAAGCTTCTACACCGTCGCCTGTCCGGACTGTGAGAACGAACAGATCGTCTTCGGCAAGGCCGCCTCGGAGGTCGCCTGCGCGGTCTGCGGGCACACGCTCGCAGTCCCGACCGGTGGCAAGGCCCAGATCGAGGGCGAGGTCGTCGAGACCGTCGAGGCACGGTAACGATGAAGTACAGCGGCTGGCCGGAACCGGGCGAACTCGTCGTCGGCCGCATCGACGAGATCGAGGACTTCGGCGTGTTCGTCGACCTGCTGGAGTACGAGGACAAGCGCGGCCTCTGTCACATCAGCGAGGTCGCCAGCGGCTGGATCAAGAACGTCCGCGACCACGTCAGCGTCGACCAGCGCGTCGTCGCCAAGGTTCTGGACGTCGACGAATCCGCCCAGCAGATCGACCTCTCGCTGAAGGACGTCAACGACCACCAGCGCAAGGACAAGATCCAGGAGTGGAAAAACGAGCGGAAAGCCGACAACTGGATGGAGCAATCGTTCGGCGACGACATCGCAGACGAGAAGTACGCCGCCGTCGCGAACGAACTGCTCGCCGAATTCGGCTCGATGTATGCCGGCTTCGAGGAGGCCGCCATCCACGGGGCCGAGGCGCTCGAAGACACCGATCTCGACGACGACGAGATCGAGGCCATCGTCGAGACCGCCCGCGAGAACGTCTCCGTCCCGTACGTCAAGGTCACGGGCTACGTCGATCTGGAAGTCTTCGACGGTGACGGCGTCGACGTGCTCAAGGAGGCCCTGCAGGCCGCCGAGGGCAACGGGGAGGTCCCCGCGAGCGAAGCGAGTGGGGGCTCGGAAGACTCGTCTTCCGGTGTTCCCGAAGAGGTCGAGCTCGAAGTGACCTACGTGGGCTCGCCGGAGTACCGCATCAAGGTGCAGGCCCCCGACTACAAGACCGCCGAAGCTGAACTCGAGACGGCTGCCGACCGCGCGGCCGCAGTCGTCGACGAGCACGGCGGCAGCGCGCTCTATCACCGCGAACGCAACACCGACGAAGAATAATCGCGAACCGACATGAAATCGGATATCCGGGTGTGTTCGGCGTGGCAGACCGCCCACGAACGCCCGGTGTACACCCTTTCTGGCACCTGTCCCGACTGTGGCGCCGAAGCTGTCAACAGCGCGCCAGCCCCCTTCTCACCCGAAGACCGGTACGGCTCGTACCGGAGGGCACTTAAGGAGCGGCGCCGCGAATAGCGGGTATGGACGAATTCGAGATCGACGTACTCGCCGAGCCGGAGCTGGAGGACCCAGTCCTCGTCGAGGGACTGCCCGGCGTCGGCCACGTCGGCAAGCTCGCGGCCGAACACATCCTCGAAGAACTGGACAGCGAACCCGTCTGTCGGGTCTACTCGAAGCACTTTCCGCCACAGGTCAGCGTCGAGGACGGGAAAGCCGAACTCGCACACGCAGAGTTCCACGCCGTCGAGACCGAGACCGGTCCCGACGTGGTCACACTCACTGGCGACCACCAGGCACAGGACAACGCCGGCCACTACGGCCTCACGGACACGTTCCTCGATGTCGCCGACGATCTGGGCGTTGAGCGTGTGTTCGCGCTCGGGGGCGTCCCGACGGGCGAGCTCATCGAGGAGTACGACGTGCTCGGCGCGGCCACGACCGAGGCCTTCGTCGAAGAACTCGAAGAAGCGGGCGTGGAGTTTCGCGAGGACGAACCCGCGGGTGGAATCGTCGGCGTCTCCGGTCTCCTGCTCGGTCTGAGCGAGCGCCGTGATCTCGCTGCGGCCTGTCTGATGGGCGAGACTTCGGGGTATCTGGTCGATCCCAAGAGCGCCCAGGCAGTGCTCGAAATCTTGCAGGACGTCATCGGCTTCGAAGTCGACTTCAGTTCGCTGGAGGACCGCGCCGAGGAGATGGAAGAGGTCGTCCGGAAGATCCAGGAGATGGAACAGGGCAACGCCACCCCCTCCGAAGAGGATCTGCGTTACATCGGCTAGGTTGAGCTGACGAACGCGCGCGACAGTGCACAGATTGCCCCGAGCGAACCTTTCTTGAGGGCTGGTTCCTAAGCGACCGTCGACTGATGGAGTCGTTCGCTGGTCTGCCGGAGTGGGTCGCCACGCTGCCGGACTGGCTCGTTCTGGGAACAGTGTTGGGAGTCGGCTCTAGCTGCTGTGTCGCCGGACTGTTCGTGCTGGCCGATCGATTCTTCCCCGCCCAACAGACCCGCCAGCAGTACGGCAATACCGAATCACGGCGCCGGGTCGAGATCCGGGACTACCTCGACGAAATTGACGAGTCCTACGCCGAAGACCACCCGGTCGCGGGCCAGCCCGTCGCCTTCTACCTCCCACAGCGTGACGTCGCCATCACCTTCGACGCGCGGGCGTACTTCCGGATCGAGAAGACCGATACTGTACCGATTCTCGTCGAGCACGAACTGCCAGGGGTGGCGATCGGCGCGCGACTTCCCTTCGAGACGCGCGAGTCCCAACCCGAAACCGAGCAAACCACACATCCGGCGCGGGGGGCGTTCGCTACGCTCGGGCTGCCGGCCGGCGCGCCGATCGACGAGGTCAAATCGGCCTATCGGAGGAAAGTCAAGAACGTCCATCCCGACCAGGGCGGCGACGAAGAGGAGTTCAAGCGCGTTCGAGAGGCCTACACGACCGCAAAGCAGTACGCGAGTTAGGGTTCTGCAAGTGCGTCTTCGACCCGTTCGACGAGCGCCGAATCACCCAAAAAGGTCGGCGTCCGGGCGTGGAGACCGTCCGGATCGATATCGAGCAGCGACTGGTGGCCGTCGCTGGAGGCTCCAGTGGCGTTCTCGATCAGATAGGCCAGCGGCGCGGCCTCGAAGTGGACTCGAAGTTTCCCCTCGGGGTAGACCTCGGACTCGGGGTAGCCGAAGATGCCACCGTATTCGAGGACCTGCGCCAGATCGGCCACGGTCGCGCCGCCGTAGCGGAGTTTGAGGTCGCGTTCGAGTTCCTCGGCGAGGGCGTTGAGCCGGTCCGAGCGATCGGTCGGCTTGCCCGCGATCCCGACGACGGCGGGCGGCTGTGGCATCGTGAACGTCCCGCGACGCTCGCTGTGGCCGTCCTGCAGGAGGTACTCCTGGACGACGTCACGGTCTTCGCGAGCGACGGTCATGGTGGTGTACGGGCCGTGAAGCACCATCATCGAGGCGACGAGCGACCGCCCGCTGGCGGGGAGTTCGGCGTCGTAGACGCCGACGATCGTCCCGACGGAGTTGTTCGAGGCGAGGTTCGCCGATCCGTCGAGCGGATCGACGGCGACAGTATATCCCTCGCCGCAGTCGATCACCGATTCACGTTCCTCGCTGGCGTAGCCGCCGACGCCGTCCAGTGGCCCGAGTGCGTCGAAGAAGAGATCGTCGGCCCAGACGTCCGCGGCAGACTGGACCTCGCCGCTGGGGTTGGTCTCACCGCGGCTACCCGCGTGGCTCGCGAGGTGCGTGTTCATGTAGTCGGCGGTCTCTTTGACCGCCCTGACGATCTGATCGATCGTGTTCATGGCGACCCCCGTCGACCGGATATTGACACGTCCATACATACCATAGCACTCGCGATCCCTTATACTGCTCTCCTGTCAGTAATATTTTAATTCGATCGACTGTGGCTTTCGCTATCGTTTAGTCGGGGGCGTCCGGAGTAGCGAGACATGGCATCGGGAGTCGGTCGGCGGATCGAGCGGCTGGTCGCACGGTATTTCGACGCAGATCTGCCCGCGTCCGAGAGACTGCCTCGATACGTCGCCCCCCTTCCGAAGTGGCTCGAAGACATCGGATTGCGACTGGCGTGGCCGATCGTCCTCGTGAATCTCGTGGGGACGCTCTTTGGGTTCTGGTACTATGCCGGCCAGCCGACGTCGATTGCACTCGAAGGACAACTCGGAGCCGCCCCACTGGAAGCGTGGGTCCTGATCCCCGACAGCCCCGCCGCGACGATGTTCATCGGGCTCTCGCTCGCGGCCTGGAAGCTCGGCTGGGAGGCCGACTGGCTGCACGCGCTGGCCTTCTTCGGCTGTATCAAGCTCGGGCTGTGGACGCCGTACGTCCAGCTCGCGCTCAACGGTCCCGAAGGGATCGCGCTGTGGCTCTATCTCTTCTTGATCGGGAGCCACCTCGCGATGGCCGTCGAGGCCTTCCTGATCCACCGCTACGCCAGCTTCTCGGTCCCGGCGGTGGCCGTCGCGGTCGCGTGGTACGGGTTCAACGACGTGGTCGACTACTTCTGGCCCATCCTCGACGGACCGCACCACACCTGGCTGCGCGCCGAACCGGTCGTGACGACGGCGGCTGGTCGCGCTTACGATCACTCGGTGGCGGCCCACGACCTGGCGGCTGCGTGTGCAGTGGTGCTGACGATCCTCGCAACGTTCCTGGCGCTCGCGACCCGACTCGAGAAAGTGAAAGTCGATAGGAACGTATAACCCTCACAAACCATACCCCGGCTGTATGGTGGATCGAGCGGTTTCCAGACGGGGTGTATTACGCGCCGGTGGCGTCGCAGGTGCGGCGGCGCTGAGTGGGTGTGGACTGCTGTCGAGCGGGTCTGACTTAGGAGGGAGCCGGACAGGTTACGCGACGTGGGTCCCGGAGGCTGGGGCGCTCCACGGTTTCGAGTCGACGATCGCCAATTTCCAGCACTACGATCAGTTGCGTGATCACGAGGCTGCGCTGTCCTACGACCTCGACTCGCTGATCGAGGAGTATCGTCCGGATGTCGGCGGTGTGTCGACCAACGACACCGACGGCCTGATCACCACGAACGGCACGATGATCTTGACCGGCTCCTTCGACGCCGAGGCCTTCGTGGACGAGTTCACGTCTCTCGAAGAGTGGTCCCGAGCCGACTCCTACAGTGGGTACGAGTTCGTCGTCGCCGACGAGCAGGAGTACACCTACGCAGTCGACGCCTCGGCGATGCTTTTCACCCAGTCGGTCGAGGGGGCGAAGACGCTCATCGACGTCAACAGCGGCGCGACCGATGGAGCCACGCAGACGAGCGACGCGTTCGCACGCCTCGTCGACGCGCTGGGGACGGCGACGTACGGTCGGCTCTACATCGACTACCGGTACGACGAGAGCGAGACGAGCAGCCTCACGACCGGGACGTGGTTCGGTCAGGCGATGACGGTCGAGGGCGAGACGACCACCTTCGACTTCGTCTATCTCGTCGACGGCGAGCCCGAAACGGAGGCCGTCGAGCAGTTGCTGACCGACGTCGAAGCACACGACGTCAGCGGCGTCGATCACTCGGTCTCTTCGAACACCGTCGAGGTGACAGGGTCGTTCGAGACGGCGAAACTCACGCAGGATCTGACCGATCTGTCACTCGGAGACGCGTACAGTCTGGTCTATCCGCTCCCCGGTGGAAACTGACTGTCACTCCCGCTCGTCCAGCACGTCGAAGCGCAGGCCGCTCGATAGCTGGGTGTCGCCGACGCGGCTCTGTCGTGAACTCCAGAGGTGGCTCGCGCCGTCGGTCCAGCGGGCGTGCTGATAGTGCCGGGTGACCTCGCGACCGCTGCGGGTGATCTCCTCGTCGTGGATCAGGTAGGTGTCCTCCCCGGGCGGCAGGAGTTCGTCCTCGGGCCGCAGGATCTCCCCGAGGGGGCGCGGGATCTCATCGATGTCCAGCCCGAGCGTCGAAGCGTCGAGCAGGAGTGCGCGTTCGAGTTTGAAGTTCCAGCCCTGCTCAGGGGTGAACGGGAACCAGTAGTCCGGCACGTCCGTCGACAGCCGGTAGTCCGCCAGCGCGTCGCTGGGCCGGGCGAGCAGTCGCTTGGCGACGGTACTGCCGTCGCCGTCCTGGACGACGACGGCCTCGGCGTCGGTCCAGGCCGAGGCTCCCTTCCCGGCACTCACGTCGTCTGCGTCGGGCGCGACGCCAGTGTATACACGGATCGTCTCACCAGCGTCGAGCGTCCGCTGGCCGAAGCTGTGGACCTCGCTCAGCGAGCCGTCGCTCTCGGTGTGGAGTTCGTGGCCGTCGATCACGAGCTCGTCTTCACCCGAATTAGCGAGTTCGACGTACTCCTCGTCCGGTTCCTCGGCAGCGGACACACGGTCGATCTCCAGGCGTGGAACCTGGAACTCCGTCCGATCGAGGGCCTGTCCGGTCGGGCTCTCGACGATCCGTTCGAGCGCGAACGCGAGGTTCGCCGTCTCGTCGCGGGCGAAGACGACCTTCTCGACCGGCTCGCTCGTCCGTGAATCCGCGAGCGTCGGCGGCACGAACAGTCCCGGCTCGTCGTGGTCCGGAAGATCGTGCATGTAGAGGTTCCAGTCGTCGTCTCGCGCCGGCTCGGCCGTCTCGGTCAGGCCGAACGAATCGGTGATCGTCAGATCGGTCAGCCGCGTGAGCGTCCCGACCGGCGTATCGAGGTCGATCCGGAACCAGTCGTTGCCGTACTGGGCCGCGAACTCGACCAGGAGCATCCGGGCCAGACTCGAGCCCTCGTCAGTCGCCTGAGAGATGTCGACGGTGCCGTCTTCCAGTTCCCACCAGCGATTGGCGGGCATCCCCGGGAACGAGATTTGCGTCGGCAGCAGCGTCTTCGACCGATTGATCGTCGAGAGGTTCAGCGGCATGTTCGCGAGGTCGCCGATCCCGACCTCCTGAGACGTGTCGAGGCCCGTCAGATCCGGCACGTCGAGCTGGCCGTCCTCGGTGAGCGCGCCTTCGGCCGGCGTCCCGCCCTCGTCGGGCGTCCCGAGACTCTCGGCGTCTTCGGGCGTCGAGAAGGCGTACCAGTCGAGGTGGCCGCCCTTGTACTCCGGCGCTTCGAACACCGTCTCGGTGTTTCCGGCGCCCGTCGTCACCGAGAATCGATATTCGAGCCGGGTCGGATCCCACGCCGACCCCGTTTCGACTGTGGGCTCGTCGTAGAGGTCGACGTACCACGCGTAGAACTCCTCGACGCACTCGTCGAACGCCCCGGTCCGGGACTCTCCGGTCGGCACGGGCAGCGCCCCGGCGCTGACGCCGGACCACGAACTCGCCTCGCCCGCGACGACGGCGTCGATGTTGCCGACCGCCGAGCGGATCGCCCGCGCGACCTTCGCGCCGTCCAGTGTCCGGCCGCCGACGAGTTCGACGTATCTGCGGTCACTCGACTCCAGTGGCTGGTCAGGCACGTCGAGAACGAGGTCGTCGTCGAAGTCGGCGGGTGCGAACTCGCCGTAGCCGGCCTCGGCCAGCGTCCGCCGGAACTGCTGGCCGGCTTCCGCGCGGCGGCGCAGCGTCGGGCCCTCGCCCGGCTGGTCGGCTGGCTCGGTCAGGACATCGTCGTCGGTCATGACCGGCTCGCGTTCGACGATCGCCTCCAGGGGGCCGCCGTCGTAGTCGAACGGGCCTGCTGGTCCGTCCTCGCCGCCGCGACCGCCGCCCTCGAGATCGACGCGCGTCAGTCGATCCTCGGCGATATCGACGTCGACGCGCACTGGTGAGCCGGCGTCCTCGCCCTGGAACTCGCTGACCTGCCACTGCCGGGAGAGCATCCACAGCGGGTCGCGGATCGGCGCGCGAAGCGCGTCGGGCATCTCGTCTCGTCGGGGCCGGGGTTCGAGTCGCGACCAGACGGTCCGGTCAGCCATCGAAGAACACCCCCTGGAGTTCGACCTGCAGTTGTGGTCGCAAGAGTGTGTACTCCAGTTGCCGGTCGTACCAGTCGAGCATCTCGAAGGCGACCGTCGGCGTCTCCGGCGTCGGATCCTGCTGGCGCGCGAAGTACAGCCCCGGGAACAGATACGAGGGGTCGTCGAGATCGCCCAGATCGACCGCCCGGCGTTTCATGTACTCGCCCGTCTCCGCGACCGTCGCGGCCAGGTCGTCCAGCGTCCAGCCGTCGTCGGGCGGCGTCGCTACCAGCACCGACTGTGGCGGCCGATTCCCGGGGTCATCGTAGTTGAGCGCGACCCCGGACGTCTCGCTATCGGCCGGGATGGCTTCGGACCACTCGTCGAGGAACAGTCCGGTGATCGGCTGGTCGACGGCTCCGGGCGTGAGATCGGGGCCGAACTGTGCGACCAGCGAGAGCTTGCCCGCGTCGGGATCGGCGTCGTCGACCCCGACCCACGTGTCCCCGGGTTCGTAGGGGACCTGTCCGACGGTCAACGGTTCGGTCAGCGTCCCCGCGATGGCCTCGGCGTAGGTCCGGGCCTCCCGGAAGTCAGCGACCGTCTCGCGGAACGTCGCACTCCGCTGGAGCAGCGTCTCCGCCGCCATCGCGTGCCCGTCGGGGATCAGCCCGTCGTCGGTGAACGTCGTCGCCAGTTCGGGGCCGTTCGAGGGCGTGAACGGCGGCAGCACGGTGAAGTCCTCGCCGAACAGCGCCTGCAAGCGGTCGGTCTGGGCCTCGACGCGCTGGGCCGGCGGCTGTGTCCCACCGTCGGTCGCCGCGCGTGGGTCCAGCGGCGCGGCCTCCTCCAGGCGCGCCCGGAGTCGTTCCAGCAGCGCCCGGGCCTGTTCGACCAGTGCGGCCTCGTCCTCGGGCGCGCCGCCGTCGGGACTGCGCGGGGTGCTCCCGAAGACGCCGTAGGAGGCCGCGACGGTCATCGGCTGGCGGAGGCGTTCGAGGACGATCCGGCGGACGGATCGATCGGCCTCGCTTTCCACAACTGGATCGATCGTCGTCGCGACGCTGTGGGCGTCGCTCGCGAGATCCGTGGTCGCCGCGGAGGCGTCGGCGTCGAAAGTCGCCTTCGCGGTCGACGCATCGGGCATCGAAGGCGGCCCGCCGCCCATCGTCGAGGCCAGCCCCTGGAGGTGGATCTTGAACGTCTCGAGATGAGTGTTGTCATCAACCGTCGCCAGCCCCTCGAACAGCACCGCGAGCGCGGGCAGATCGGTGACGACGCTAGCCAGGTCGTGCAGCGCGGTCGGCAGGTCGCCCGGATTCTCGACCGAGGCCGGGTCGTAGAGCCACGCGGTCAGTTCTTCGAGTAGCGTCACCGGCTCGTCGACGTGCTCGTCGATGTATCGCAGGACCCACGGCGGACCCGAGAGGAAGGCGTCGAGGTAGGCTGCGACCTGCTCGCCGCCGTCCATCCCGTGCAACACGGCCGCCGAATCGTGATGATACGACAGCAGCCACGGCGCGGCCCCGGCGTTGTACAGCGCCGGGTTGGCGAGCGTCCGCGAGATTCGGGCTCGCACGTCGCTCAACGAGGTGGTCGGCCCGTACCAGAAGCGCGCGTCGTCTGGCCCGCCCTCGCCGGTGACGTCGACGATCCGGTCCAGGCCGAGCTTGCTGATCGGCCCGACAGCCATGTCGAAGTGGCCAGCCAGCCCCGCGGGATCGATCCCCTCGACGGCGAGCAGGTCGTCGACGGCAGCGATGTCGTCTGTCGTGATCGGCGTCGCGGATGGGTCGGCCGCGTCGCGCTCGGCCTGGATTGCGTCGAACTCCGCCATCGAGAGCGCGCCCGCCAGCGAACCGCTCGCACCGCCGGCCGTATCGAACAGCTCCTGGCGGGCGCGGAGCCAGAGCAACTGCCGGAGGTTCGGGCAGTCGTTTTCGAGAGTTGACTGTGCGGTCGTGCTCAGCTCGTCGTCGACGACGCGACCAGTCGCGCTGTAGACGACCGTTCCGTCGACGGTGGCGACGATCTGGAACGGCGTCCCCGCGTCGACACCACCGAAGTCGAAATCGACGCTGAACGAGCCGTCGACGTCCGGCGTCACCGTCGTCTCACGCTCGAACCACGAGAGACCGTCGGTCCCCCACGCTCGGACGGTCGCCGTCGCCGTCGACCAGTCGATCTGGGGTTCGGAATCGTCACCCGACTCGCCGGTCGAGTCGTCACCGCCCGACGTGTCGTCACTGTCGCTCTCACTACCCTGGTCCGAACCGCCGACGCCGAGCGCGCTGCCGACGATCGTGACTGACTCTAGGTTCTCGGCGTAGTAGGTCGTCCCCGCGTAGTCGGTCTCCGGGAGGTCAGCCATGTCAACGGTCGACTCGGGCTGCTCGAACGTCGCGTCGGGGATCGACGTCTCCAGCTGGCCACCCGGCGGGAGCCAGGTGATCGGGGCGCCGCCTGCAGCACCGCCAGCGGTGTCCTCACCCGTGTCACCATCGTCGCCCGTGTCGCCATCGCCGCCGTCGTCCTCTTCGTCCGCATCTGGAACCTCGGGAACGGTGACTGGCTGGCCGAGGACACCCGAGATAGACTGCCCACTCTCAGATTCGACGGTGACGTCAGCCCGGACGGCGTTCGGATTGGCCAGCCCGGCGGGCAGGGTATCCAGCAGTGTCGACAGTTCGGATCGGATCGCACCGGCGTCGATTCCAGTCGTCGTCGTCTCGGCGTCGGCCAGCGGGACCTCGTCGTCGACAGCCTCGATCGCGTCGACGAGATCGGTCGCCTGCTCGGTCACCGTCGGCTCGGGAATCCTGAAGGCCACGTCCGAGACTGGCGAGGTCTCACCGGGGAGGGTCACGCCACCGCCGAGACCACCCCAGGACCCGCCAGGGTCGCCGCCGGGCAGTCCGCCGTCGGCACTGGCAGTCTGGGTCGCCAGCAGGTCGTCGACACCGTCGCCGACGGCGTGATCGCTGTCCAGCACCGAGAGTCGCTCGTCGATTTGCTCCGCGACGTCGAGCAGCCGGTCCTGCGCGGTATTCGCTCGGGTTTCGAGCGTGTCGGCCGTCGAGACGTCGTAGCCCTCACCGCGGGCGTCGGTCGGATGAGCGAGATCTTCCGCAGTCGCGGGTCGGCCCGTCTGGACGAGTTCACGTAGACTGCGCGCCAGTTCGAGCAGGTCGGCCATCGCGACCGCACCAGGGGAGACGGTCTCGGTGAGTTCGAGTTCGATCTCGGCGTCGGCGGGTACGGCTGGACTGGTCGGCCGATCCCGCACCAGTGCGTAGACGAGGCGCTGTTCGAGTTCCGAACGGGCCGGCTGGCGCTCCGCACCGAACAGCAACAGCACGTCGAGCGATCCCAGATCGAGATCCGAGAGCGCGACGTTCGTCTCGTGGGTCTGCTCGGTCTCGATCTGGGTGCCGTCCTGATCCACGGTGGTCTCGGTCCAGCGGTAGGTCGCCAGACACTCGACGTCACTGCGCGCTGGCAGCAGTTCCTCGATCCAAGCCGCCAGTGCCGGCTCGGCCGCCGAGCGTGGGCTCGCGCCACTCTGGACGGCGGGTGTCCCGAACAGGAGACACTGGCGATGGGTCAACCCGGTCTGGCTGCGCGGCGTCCGCGCGATATCCGGGTCCGGCAGGGGATCGCCGTCGGCCAGCGCTGACACCGATCCACCGGCCGCCTCGTAGTTGCCCTGGCCGAGTTGATGGACACTCTCGGCAGTCAGGAGGTCCCCGGCCGCGTCGACGTCGTCGGTCAACTCGGCGACGATGGCGTCGATAGCGTCGTAGTCCTCCGAGCCGACTGCCGGTAGTTCCTCGCCGTGGCCGAACGGATAGTCGTCCCAGTTCTCGACGAGTTTGCGCCCGTCGACGACGTCACGCTTGGCGAGGTCTTGCTGGCCCTCGGTCTTGCCCTGGATCTGGGACTCGTCGGGGCGAGTCAGTTTGCCGATCTTCGCCGGGAACGCCGTCCGGAAGACGTGGGCGTACTGCATCACGTCGGCGTCACTCTCCAGCGTTTCCTCGCGGAGGCGACGCTCGAAGCGATAGCCCAGCAGTTCCGCCAGCGACTGGCCGCGACGGACACCTCGGATGAGTCGCAGCCCCGCACGGACGCGATCGGCCGAGAGATCGATCGCTAGCACGTTCTCGCCCTCGTCGGCCTCGTGGGCCTCGTAGCCGCTGCGCAGCACCGCTGCGGTCGTCGCGTGTTGTTCGGAGGGTGCGTGAACGTACTGGGGACCGTCTCTGCCTTCGACGTCCGCCGAGAGATCCTCGACGAAGCCGTAGCCCCCGACGTACAGCCCGGGATCCGATTTGACCCGGGGTGAGAGGATCGAGGTATCGGTCAACTGCTCTCTGGTCGCGATCTGTCCACCCTCTCGAAGCGCGTCGAGATCGATCGTCCCGCCCTGGGAACCACCGGACTGCTGGTCGCTGGTGCCGCTACGCTCCCCGGAGGTGTCACTGCTTCCAGACACGTTGCCGAGGTCGCTGTCGAAACCACGGAAGCCGCCGTCGGATCGGGAGTCGTCGTCGGTCCCACCACGCGAAATCCTGATGTCCATGTTCGCGATCGCCGCGGGGTCGAACTGTGTCTGGACGGTCTCGCCGGAACTGTCGCTCCCGCCGGAATCGCCGCCTGAGACGTCGGTATCGACGTTCGAGACGTCGGCTTCGATGTCCGTCGACACGTCGGTACCGACCGAGCCCGTGGCCTCGCCGCCGCCCGAGCCACGCGACGTTCCAGCCCCGCCGAAGCCCCCCTCGGGTAACGTGACGTTCGACAGCAGTCCGGGATCGAGCGTCGCACGAGGGGCGTCGCTGCCGCCGCCGCTCCACTGCTCGTGGTCGAAGCCGGCCTCGGTATCGTAGCTGCCCTGAGACTCCCGGAGTTCGAACAGGTCTTTCGTAGCCAGCGAGGTCCACCAGGCGTCCAGGCGGTGGCTCGCGAGGTCGAGCGTCTCCCGGGCCAGCGTCGCCATCTCGGCCGGCTCGACGCCGCCGAGATATTCGAGGCTATCGGTGAACTCGCTCATCCGCGGGTCGATCGAGGTCGTCGACGTGTAGTTCAGCGCCGCGTCCTGGAGGGCGTCGGCGTAGTCGTAGCGGTCGTACGTCGAGGTGAATCCGTGCTTCGAGTAGTTCGACACCGTCGGCTCCGGACTCCCGATGTTGGGATGCGCGTCGAGCGCTGTCGGGGTCTCGTCGCGCAACGTCGACAGCGGGCCGTCGTCGCCCGGACCGTAGTAGGCCGGGTCCGGCCAGGCCGCGGGCACGTCGTCGTAGGCCAGCCCCAACCGACGGCGGGCCGTGACGTACTCCTGCAGCATCCCGTACTGCAACAGCAATCTGAGCAGCGATCGCAGCGCCCCCGAGTCGTTGTGTTCGGTCTGGTTCTGTGCGAACTGGTAGTACTTCGACCGCCCGGGGAAGTTCGCCCGGGCATTTTTCACGAGTTCGTCCACGAACGCCGTGGGATCGTCGGCGTCTTCGAGCGCGTTGACGATCGCTCGACGACTCTCGGCGTCGGTCATGCCGCCCCAGTCATCGATATCCTCGATTGCGTCGGCGTTCAGCGCGACGTTCTCGGGCTTGATCAGTTCGATCTGGGAGAGCATCTTGACCTCCGAGAACGTCGATTCGAGCAGGATGTCGACGAACTGGCCGATATCGGCGTCGACCATCTCGTGCGGTTCGATCGTCCCCTGCCGGCTGTAGGTCAACATGTAGTTGTAGAACTCCTGGATGTCCCGCGCCGAGGAGGGCTCGTAGTCGTTGATCTCCGCCCGGGAGATGTCCTCCAGCCGGAAGTGGCCGATCCGGGGGTCGAGATCGATCCGGCCCTCGCACATGTCGTAGACCAGATCGCGGATCGGCGAGCCACCGCCGTACCAGTAGCGAACCAAATCGTTGACGCGGTCGGCGTGGTCGATCGATTCGGCCGAGAAGGCCATCGTCTGCTGGCGGATATCCGCCGAGATACCCTCGCGCTTGAGTGCGTCAAGGACGCCGCTCTCGTCGGTCGGCCCCGCGAACGGCAGGCCCGCAGCCGCATCGCCCCACAGTTCGCCGAGACCGCCCAGTCTGCTCTCCAGATCACGCGGGAGTTTGTCGTCGATCGACAGTGGTCGGACGACCGGGACGCCGGCCGTGACACCGCCGTCAGGCTGGCCGGCCTGTCCCCAACCGGCCGATCCGTCCCCTGGGCCGCTGTCAGCCAGTTTCGGCAGCTTGGGAATCGCGGGGTCGAAACTGAAAGAGTAGAGGTCGCGTTCGGCCTGCTCGGGGTCTTCCAGCACCGTCGCCGCATACTGTACTCCGTCGAGTGCAGCGTCGGCGACCTCGTCGACGCCGGCCTCGCCCTCGGCGACTTCAGTCGCAATCTGGTCGACGTCGACCCCGGCGACGTCGAGTTCGACCGAGTTGAAGCCGGCGTCGAGCAGTTCCTGCGGGTCGAACCCGTGATCCAGCAGGTCCTCGGCCTTCGCTCCCGCCTCCTTGAGACGGCGAGCGTCGACCCCTGCGTCGGCCAGTGATTTCGGATCGACGCCCGCGGCCCGGAGCGCGCGCGGCTCCATCCCGGCGGCGACGAGCTGGTCTGTCGACAATCCCGCGTCCTTGAGCTCGCCCGCAGTGTAGCCCGCGGCGACGAGCCCGGCAGCGCCCAGTCCTGCCTCCATGAGCTGGTCTGGGCCGTAGCCCTCCGCCCGGAGCTGTTCGGGCGGATGGCCAGCAGCGAGCAGGTCGCTCACGTCACGGCCAGTACCTTCGAGGGCAGCTCGATCGACGCCGGCCGCCGAGAGTTCCTCCGGCGAGAAGCCGCCGTTGAGCAGTTCCTCGACGGTATAGTTCGACTCGAGCAACTCCCCAGCAGTGTAGCCAGCCTGTCGGAGCGAGCCGGCTGCCTTGCCCGCATCGCGGAGGGTTCCGGCGTCGACGCCAGCGTCGCGAAGCTGACTCGGCCGTGCCCCACCCTGTGCGACACCGAGTGCGTCCGCGCCGGCCTGGAGGAGATCCATGGCCGCGAATCCGGCCTGGACGAGTTCCTGTGCCGGGATCTCACCGCCCGAGAGGTCCTCGACGGCCGCGCCGAGCCGGGCCAGTTCCTGCGGTGACGCACCAGCTTCGAGCAGGTCGGCGATCGGGATCGTCCCCTTGGCCGCGAGTTCGACGACGTCCATCCCGGCGTCGACGAGTTTCTTCGGCGCGAGGCCCGCCTCGACCAGCAACTGGGGATCGACGCCGGCGTCGACCAGTGCCTTCGGCGAGAGTCCCTGTTCGAGCAGTTCCATGGGCTTCAGTCCCGCCGAGAGCAGATCACCGAACACCGCCCCCACATCCGCGAAGGCCTCAGGCAGAATCCCGGCTTCGGCCAGCGCGTCAGGGGTCACGCCGGCCTCGATGATGTCTTCGGGCGAGACCTTCCCCGACAGTACTGCCGCGGGCGTGATCCCCGCAGACTCCAGGGAGTCGGGCGTGATCCCTGCGTCGCGGAACGACGTGGGCAGCAGGGCGTCGGCGAGATTCTGGGTATCCAGGCCAGCCTCTTGAAGGCCCTCGACGCCCAGATCACCGTTGAAGAGCTGCTCGACACCGACGGCCTGACCAACCTGTTCGGGCGTGATCCCGAAGTCGACCAGTTCCTGTGGCAACAGTGCCTCTGCAAGGGCCTCACTGGTCACGCCCGCAGCCTCCAGATCCGCAGCCGACACCTGCCCGTTGAGCAGGTCGACCGGCGAAACGTCGGCGTCTTCGAGCGTCTTTGGCGTGATCCCCAGATCGCGCACAGCCTGTGGTAACACGACGTCGGCGACCGCCCGCGTCGAGAGACCTAATTTCTCGACCTGCTCGGTCGTGATCTCGCCGCGCAGGAGCGCACCGGGCGTGACACCCGCGCGTTCGAGCGCCTGTGGGGTGATCCCGAGGGATTTGGCCTGTCGCGGGAGTAGTGCTTCGGCGACCGCCTTCGTGGTGATCCCACGCTCCGCGAGTTGTTCGTCCGTTACTTCGCCACGAACGAGTGCGCGGATGGTGAGTCCCTGCTGTTCGAGTTCGTCGACCGGCACCCCGGCCGATTTCAGCCGTGAGCGCGTCGCTTGCGAGGTCTTCAGCAGACCGATCCCGTCCTGGGTCAGCGCGGCGGGCGCGACGCCGCTCTGCTGGACGATCGTCTTCGGGTCGACGCCGCCGGCCAGCAGGTCGTCCGGCGACGCGCCCGCATCGAGAAGCTCGTCGGGTTTCGCGCCCGCGTCCAGCAACAGCGTCGGCTCGACGCCGCCGTTGACCAGCGTGGACAGATCCGTCCCGCGTTGCTGGAGGTCCGAGACCGACTGGCTACCCAGTTCCAGATCCGCGATCACCTGCTGATCCAGTACCGAGATATCGCGCTCGGTATCGACTGCCTTCGTGGGTAAGATTCCATAGGGTTGTGGGCCGACCCGGAGCGCCGGGAGGGGGCCTCGCCCGCGGACGTAGCGCACGAAGTGTCTCCGGTAGGCGTCGTGCCACAGCATGAGCTGCGAGAGTCGATCCCGGCGTTGCGAGCCCTGGAGGTTTTCGGGCATGCCGCCGCCGAAGATCGACGGATTGTCCGTCAGGTCGTTGTGGATCATCAGGTCCTGGAAGAAGTAGCCGAGCGTGGCCGGCCACAGCGCCGAGTTCATGTGGCGGGCGTCTCGCTGCTGGGTTCCGCCGGCGTTCTCGACGTGCCCGAAGACGTGATCCTCGTCTGTGTCGATCGCCAGCGCCCGCGCGAGCAGGTCGCCGTCGCTACGGTCGCCGGTCTCGACCAGTGGTTCGCCCGCCTCGATCTGCATGCTTTCCAGCGGGTCGTCTTTCGCTGTGTAGCCCGAGGACTCGTCGTGATTGTTGGTCGGTGTCCCCTGTTCGAGAAATTCGATCCCGTCAGTGTAGTGGTGGGCGTCGAGGAGCTCTGTCACCGCGTCCGGAGTAGTCTCGGCGTCCATCGAGGCCTTCACACCGAGCACCGTGAACGTCGAGAAACCGCGGTGTGGGTCGAAGCCGGACAGTCCCGACAGCCGCAGCCGCATGCCCATCCCCACGCTCTCGGCTTCCTCGAAGTCGACCATCCACTCGGTGCCGTCCGGCGCTGGCGAGTCGCTGGCCTGACGTGCGAGGTCTTCTGCGGCGACCGACTCCGGGCTGGGACCCATCGGCAGCGGCTCTCTGATTGGGTCGCCCTCCACGGCTGCTCGCTTGGTCTTGCCCTTCGGAGTCTCCCACTCGGCGATCGCGATCCAGCGATCGGGCAGCAAGGCCGCCCGGGGCTGCTGGGTCCAGGAGACGGGCCGGCGCGGGACCTCCGGGAACGAGAGTGCTGGTACCTTCGTGGGTAGTTTATTGGTATCACCCGCGTCAGATCCGCTCTGAGAGCTTTCGCCTTCGGCTCCGTCGTCGCCCGTTTCGCCCGTGGTCTGGCCGCCATCGCCACGCAGGTCCTCGTCGACGGACGAGCGCTCAGTAGTTGTCGTGGTGTCGTCGCTCTGGTCGACCGAATCGTCGCCGACCTGCAGTGACGACTCGTCGAACTGTGTGGCGGAGCCACCGATCTGGTCGAGAAGGTGATCGTCGCTGATCTGACTGGTGATGGCGTCGGTGTCCAGCTGCTCGGCGAACGCGCCGGGGTACATCCAGTTCGGCCCCCCTCCCCCACCACCCGACGGTGGCTGCGGTGGGGCGGGCGGGCGAGTCAGCAGATCGCCAGCCAGTTCCTCGTCGTCGGGTTCGAGCGCGTGGACGACGTAGGCCGCCCGCTCGCGGCCGAAGCGATCGAGTAGCTGTTTCCAGGCTCGCTCCTTGAGTTCGCGATAGCGTTTGTAATGGGCCTCGGAGAAATCAGTCGGGTCGATGTCGGCGACCAGTTCCCGGAGTCGCTGGTTCGGCAGCCGATTCTGCAGGTATGCGTCCGAGGGGTTGCTCGGGACGACGTCCGGATCCGGGTGGCGGGCGTACCACAGCGTCGCCCAGAAGTTCTGCCCCCAGCGCACCTCGTCGTCGGTCAACTCCTCCTCGTGGGAGTCGCCGTGGATCTGGTCGGGGTAGACCCGCACGAGCAACTGCGTCAAGTCGTCCTCTTTCGCACCCGCGTCGTCGACGAACCGCGTCTCCATCCGCACGGGCAAGAGTGCGATGGGCTGGTCGTCCATCTCTGGCAGCGGCTCGTCGATATCGGCGTACGCACTCGCGAGTTCGCTCTGGAGGGTGTCGGCTCGCGTCTCGCGGGCAGCGATCGCGGCCTCGATCGCGATCCCGAACAGCGTCACGAGCTGTTCGAGCGTCGTCGTGTCGATCGCCATCGGGCCCCCAGAAGGCTGGAGGACGTCTGTGACTGCCGACTCGACGGCCGACCAGCTGCCGCCGTCGACGTACGAGGCGAGTGCGCTCGCCACGGCGTCGGCGTCGGTCGTGACGGCCCGCCCCTGCTGGAAGGCTGCCTGAACAGTTAGGTCGCCGTCCAGCACTGGGTTCGTCAGAAAGTCCAGCGCTCCCCGGCGGTCGTCGCTGTCGCCGCCGAGCCGTTGCAGGGAGTCGATCGCTTCGGCCACAGCCGCGTTCTCTGGTTTGTTTCGCACGAGGGCATCGAGTGTGGTCGAGAGATCACCGTGGACCGCGCGGAGTCGCGGGAGTTCGTCGTCGGCCCGTTGCCAGGCGGCCCGGGCGTCGTCGACCGCGCTCCAGGAGCTGGTGCTCATAGATTCCCTCCGAGATCGACGATCGTCGCGGGTGTGTCGATCTGCACGTTACGCCAGTCGGTCTCGTCTGTCGGCGGTTCCTCTGGGATCATGTCGTCTGCGTGGATACTGATTCGAACCGGCAGTTGCCAGGTCGCACGGGCCATGTGCGCGCTGTTGAAGCCCCAGCGCGTCGGGGGCGTGTCCGTCACGTCGTCGGCGTCGTAGGACCAGTTCTCTGCGCCGGGACGCGAGCCGTCGACGTCGACGTGGGTCACCGACGAGGGATCCTCACCCGACTCGACGATGTGTGCCCACGAGAGTCCGCTCCAGCCGGTCTCGACCTCGTCTTCGAGTTCTTCGCTCGGGGTTCGGGGCGTTCCCGGCTCGCTGGAGACGATTCCGTAGGGCGTCTGCCCGATATCCGCCTCGGTCCCGACGTCCATCCCGAAGCGCGTCTCGGCGGGCGGTTCCTGCAGGACGAAGAACCACCCCTCGTCCGGGTGGTCGTCCGGCTCCGTCGCGCCCTCGTGGTAGGGGTCGTACAGCGCCTCGTCCGGCGAGAGGTCGAACCCGAAAAAGGTGATGTCCGGATCGAGCGTCCCGCGGAAGACGGGGAACTTGACGTCCTCGCCAGCGTCATCTCGGGTGACGTGGGTGTTCGGCAACGCCGGCACGCGGTCGGGCTCCTCGCCTTCGTCGGGGTTGTCCTCGGCGACGGCCTTCGCGACGAAGATGTCCGTATTGGGATAGCGCCGCAACAGCTCCCCGCGGATCAGCAGGACGACTTTCGCGTGGTTGTCGTGGGGGCTGTTGATCCCGAGAGCGTTCTCGTCCCAGGTGTGAATCGGCGTGATATCGGCCAGTTTTTCGGGATCGTCACTGTCGATTTTGGGGTTGCCTTTGCGATCCCAGAACCGCCGGAAGTACGTCCCAGCACGGTCAGTCGGGAAGTTGCGCCACTGGAGCTCGCGGGCGAACTCGTGGTTCAGTCCCGTCATGAACGCCTCGATGAACTCGGGGTTGGTCTGCAGGACACCGATGCTGTTTTTCGGAATCTCGCCCGCACCCGGCAGGAAGTACTCCTGGTTCAGTTCGGCAAGCAGTTCGTAGGTCGTGTCCGTGAACGTCGGCGCGGCCATCACGTCCTCGACGGGGTCGTCCCGCTGGCGCAGTTGTGGAATCCCAATGACCTCGGCGGCATGCTCGGGCAGCGTCACGGTCGGGTCCAGCCCCGAGATGACCGACGTTCGCAATTTTTCTTTCGAGGGCAATTCAACCTGTTTGGGTTTCGACTGGCCGATCTTCGGGACCTGTGCCGTCTCACCCGAGAGGAACTCGTCGCCGGCAGTCATCGACATCGTCCGCATCGTCGTCGCGGGACGTCCCTCCATGGACTCTCTGAGGTCCTCACTGGCACCCTGGAGTTGATTCACGGCCTCGCTGGCTCTGTCGAGGTGCCGTCGGATCTCCTGCGGTGGGTCGCCGGCCGCAAGCGACGCCATCGCGGCTTGCACTGCGCCTTCGAGTTCGCGCTGGGCGCGATGGAGCGCCTGGAGGCGCTGGTTGGCAGCCGCCCGATCGAACGAATCGGCGAGGCGCTCGGCTCGTGGTTCGGTCAGCACCTTCGCGACCGCTCGCGAGAGCGACTCGAACGTGTTTCGACGGAGATTTTCGCAGTGATCGAGCACGGTCGGCGCGGTTTCGACGAGGTCCCGGACGGTCTCGATATCGTTTCGTCGCACTGCCATCGAGAGGTCGGTGATTGCACCGTCGGCCGTCCCGGCGTGGGCGTCCAGACTATCCAGCGCCGACCACGCGCGCTCGATGTCCGGCCCCGGTTCGGGCAACTCCTCGTCGTCTTCGAACGGTGTCGCTGGCGGGGCGCCGGCACCCTCCTTCCCGGCGGCCTCGGCGTGCAGTGATCCGCTCATTGGTTGCATCGCCCCCTCAGCGGCCGCACCTGCCGACTCGCCATCCCCGGCCAGCATCTGCTCGGCGCTGAACGAGAGGCCGTCGGTCAGTCGCGGAATCCGGCCGGTTTCGAGGTGGGTCGCGAACGTCGCCGAATCGACCGACGTGCCCGGCCGGCGGGCCAGGGGACCGTTCGAGCGGGTGATCCGCCGGAACGCTGGCGAGGACAGTGGCGTCGGCATGTCCGTTTCGAGTGCTGTGCCGTGGACCGTCTTCGTTCCAGTCTCGACGTCGAGCAACATCCCGTGGACGGGCGAACTCATCCCGAGCAGCGAGCCCGTCGAGTACGACTCCAGCTTCCGGTGGCGGAGTTCGAGGATTCCCTTGCCGAGCTGAATCCGTCTGAGGAACCGATTGGCGATATCGAGGTCGCCGAACTGCTCCCAGGCGCTGGTCATCAGCCGCTCCTGTTCGTTCTGTATCACCAGCGTCCCATAGCCCGCGGCGATCCTGTTTCGCGGGTCGCTGTTGAGCGTGTTGAACCACTCCGGATAGTAGTAGATCGACGTGTCAACGTCAGGGTCCTCCAGCTCGGGCACACCCGCGTGCCAGCGGCCGTACAGCGGCGGGCCGACCGCGCCGTAGTCGGTCTCTTCGACCACGTCGTTGGGCGTATTCAGAAGGTCTCTGAGTTCCGATCGCATGTCCGAATCGTAGGTGTCGGGCTCTGCGCCGATCGATTTCAGCGCGCCGCCGATTCCGACCGTTCCCGTGTCCGTCGCCTCGTCGTAGGGCAGTTTCAGGTCCACAGGACCGGGGTTGCTGACGTCGATCGGCCGGAAACCGATGTTCGGGCCGAACTCGACCGAGTCGAGTTCGCGCGCCAGCGACTCGAAGTCGCCCTGTGCCGAACTCGTGAAGACCCACGAGTGATAGACTGGCAAGCGAACCGAGTCCTCCCCATCCCAGGCCAACTCCATCGATCCTCGTCCGTCGGGATAGGGGTCGAGCCCCAGCCCGGCTCTCCGGCCGGGTTCGAAGGTGGGCACGACGCAGGCGCGATACTTGGTCTTCGGGTCGAGATTCCGTGGACACAGCAGTCGTGACTTCGTGGCCGTCGAGCGCGAGCCGAACACCGACTCCGGGTCGTGGCTGCCGACGACCTGTGCGTGGGCCCACGCCCAGGACTCGCTGACGTCGGGCAACTGGTCGGTCGGCGTCTCCAGCACCGGCAGTGGCCCGGTGCCCGCAGGCTTGTAGGACGTGTTCTGGACCTCGACGACGACGAGACACAGCCACGGCCGGTTGCGGCCCTTGCCGTCTGCTCGCCGGGGGCTGAACAGCCACGGGAGTTGCGGGCTGTCGAACTCGACCAGCGGGAAGTAGTTCGGCGGGAACGCCGTCGTCTCGGGTTCGGGTTCCATCCGGACGATCTGGTCGGTGTCGAGGTTCGTCACCTCGCCCGGGCCATAGAGCGTCAGTTCGACGCCCGGATTCTTCGTGGTCGTCCCCTCGGGTCCAGTCGCAGTCAGTTCGAGATCGATCTGTGCCGACCCGCTCGCCGGGATCGTCCCGCCGGATTTCGAGAACGTCTCGGATGGCCGATACCCCTCTCTGACAGTCGGATAGAACGTGAACGTGGAATTACTCATGTGAAACCTCCGTCGCCGCAGTGGCGGGTCGTGACAGGCAACGAGTCGCGCTCATCGACTCCCACCCCCCTGACCGTCGGTCGTCGCCCGGCTGGCTTTGACCACCCGGAGTTGGGCGGCGGCCGACGGGAACTGACTCTCGTACCGCGAGAGCGCCCGCTGGGCCTGTGATTTTGACATCTCGCCGTCGGCGGTCGGGATGTCGACCTGCGTGAGATCGCTCGCCCTGGCGACGACGTAGCTGGTCTGGCCCATCGAGATCGAGCCGGCCAGCCCGCCCGTGTCGGGATCGCTCCCGCCGCGGACGACCGACTCCTCGCCGTCGTCTCCGCTCACTGTGGCGACCGCACCGCCGTCGACGGCATCGACGATCGCCTGATCGATCTCGCTCAGCCGAAACCGGTGATTCCCGACGTTGCGTGCCGGCGAGTGGGCCACAGCACCGACGTCCGCGAGCGCCATCACCTGCTCGTTGGTCATCCCCGAGATCGCAGAGAGACCCTCAGCTCGGAAGCGGCCGAGTTTTGCGAGGTCGGTCCCCCAGTTGTCCTTGGTGCGGTCGATGACAGAACACTCGTAGCCGAACTTCGTCTGGCGACGGTTGCGATCGCGCTTGCCCTCGGGGAAGCCACAGTAGATCCCCGCGTGGCGCATCTTCCGGCCAGCGGGGTGTTTCTCGAAGGAGGGGCTGTTCATCTTCTCCGAGTCGCTCATCTTCGAGAACTGCGCGGGCGCGAAGTCCTCTTTCGTGGTCGCGTCGAAGTCGATCGCGGCCGATCCCTCAACTGTGACGTCGGTGATCTCGAAGTTCGTGTACCCCGAGGGCGTCGCGTTGCCGAACGTCTCCAGTTCGTACTGCAGCGGCGCGATCGTCTGTCTGACGCCGATCTCGCCCATCGGATGAGCCAGCACCTCACCCTCGCCCGCTTCGACTTCGCGGAAGGTCGCCCAGCTCGCCCCCGACTCCGGCAGTTGGGCCGTCCAGTTGGCGGGCTTGTTCAGCGCTTTCTCGATCTTCGGCAGGACGCGAGCCGGCGGCAGCTCCTCTTTGTCCTTCGAAGGCCCGATCGTGACGTCAGCCTTGATCTTGATCTCGATGAACAGGATGTTGATCTTGATCGTCCCCTTGATTCGGAACGGCCCCGGCCCGGAGAGCGTCCCATCGATCGATATCGACAGTCCCTTGCCCTTGATCGTGACCGAGAACGACGCGTGGAAGTCGACGATGAACTTGAACGGGTTGAACTGGATCAGCGCGTCGAAGGACAGCTTGCCTTCGATCTTGGCGGGGCCGGCCTTCGCGAGGGCGTGGACGCCCGCACCGGCCTGAACGGTGTTCGAGGTGACGGCGAAGTAGCCCGTGAACTCGATCTTGGGGTTGCCGCCGGGCGCGCCCAGATTGGCCGTCACGCGCTTGAGTTCGGGGAAGTTCTTCGGCGGGTCGTAGCGGGGGTTCCAGCCCCCGACCGACAGCAGGAACCGCGGATCGTCGCCGTAGTTCGAACGCATCGCCATGTCGCCGCTGACCGTCCACATGACGATCCGTGAGTCGTACAGCGAGGCGTCGATCGCGACCTGCTTGTTCGGCGGGTCCAGAAAGCCCGCGACCGACAGATTGAGTTCGATCAGCGGCGCTTTCTCGTCGGGCAGCAGTGCCGAGAGTCGCCCGAGCAGTGCGATCTTCCAGGTCGGGACTTCGAGGACGACCGCCAGATCCGCGGTGATGAGCGTCGGCGTCCCCCAGCCCAGTCTGGCCATCGGGCCGAAGACGTGAGTGCCCTCGTTGGGCGGGAAAATCGCCCGGAGGTCGCTGATGATCCGCTGGGAGTTGGCGACGGGGTTCTGTGGAAAGAGGACGGAATCCATCGACCCCGTCCGGGCGGCCTTGCCCAGCGGCTTGCGCTTCATCGAGCGGTTGACCCCGACGATGCCGCCGACGCCGTTGAGCGTGAACCCGAAGCCCAACTGCACGGGCGAGAACTCCCCGGAGATGATGAGGAGGAGCGAAAAGCCGTCCTCGCCACCAGGGAGTTCGGTCGTGAGCAAGCCGACGGCGTTGATCGTCAGGCTGCCAGCCTTGATCTGGAGGACTCCCGCGTAGCGTTCGTTCTCGTAGTCGAACTCCAGATAGCCGCCACCGGAGACCGCGCCGGCTTCGATCGATATGCCGACGCCCTCCGGGGGCTTGAACGCCATATCGAGCTGTGCGGGACCGAGGTTCCCGCCGTCCTCGGGGAAGGAAACCTCGCCCTCGACACCCATCCGCTTGACCGTGGCCTTGACCGGCCCGAGTTCGACGGTTCCCGAGGCCGCACCCTGAATGATGACGGTTCCTTCCTTGAGATCGACGTCCGCGCTCGCCGAGGCGTCGACGTCCGCGTCGGCATCGACGCCTCCACCACCGCCAGCGCCGCCGCCTCCACCACCGCCAGCGCCGCCGCCTCCACCACCGCCAGCGCCGCCGCCTCCACCACCGCCAGCACCTGTTCCGCCAGCACCGCCAGCACCTGCCCCGCCGCCCCCTGAACTGGCACCGCCGTTGTCGGGTTCGAGGGCGGCGTAGATTTCCTCGAGGAGGAGCGGCCCCAGCTGTTTTTGCTGGGCCAGGGACATCTCCAGGGTCCCACCGCGCTCGAAGTAGAACCCGGATTCGGACGACCAGCCGACCGTGGCGTCGAAGTCGTAGGCGACGCCGTCGGGGACGACCTTCTTCAGGAAGCCGCCTTCGGGTTTGACCTGGATCCGCCCGCGGGCGGGAATCTCGACCACGAACACGACCGTCTCGCCGTCGTAGTCGATCTTCGCGTGAGTCTGGAAGTACCGGACGCCGATTCCAGTCTTCGAAGGGTCCCCGAGGATCGGCGTGATATCTGCCTCGCCTGATGGTTCGTAGGTGAGTCTCGCGTCGGCGTGGGCCTCTCGCGCCACTGGTGCGGAGGCGTCGAGATCGAGCATTTCGGGCTCGACCTTCCCGCTCGTGTCGGCCGTGATCTTCATCGCCCAGTTGGCATTGCCCGACACCTTCGCGTTGAACGACCACCCCGAACCGAGATCCTCGCTGACCTCGGCCTGCCCGCTGGTGAACGGCCGAATCGCCAGTCCGGGAAGCGAATCGTTCTCTCCCGGTACCGGGATGATGTGGATCCCCATCTCGCCGCTCCCGCTGCTGTCGGAGACGGTGAAGACATTGATGTTCAACTGTTTGTTCGCGATCTCCGCGGAGGGGCCGGTGACTGCGGGACCGCCTCCGCCGTTGCCGCCTGCCCCACCACCGCCGGTTCCGCCGTTACCGCCGCCTCCCGTCCCGCCTGTGCCGCCGTTCCCACCGCTACTACCGCCGCCAGTGCCGCCGTTACCGCCGGTCCCGCCGTCGAGGCCGTCGATGACCTGCTGGACCTCCTGGGCGGCCTCCTGGAAGGCGGCGTCGAGTCCGAGCGCGCTGACGACGCCTTTGACGTAGAAGAGGACGACATAGGGTTCGAACTCCTGACTCCCCCAGTTGAAGAGGTCGCCGACGAGGTCTTTCGGGCTGGCGAAAACGTTGGCGAACGCCGAGAGTTCGAGGTCGCCGACCGTTCCGGGGCCGGCCTCGGGCTTGACGACGCCGATGATGACCAGCAGGCTGTGGGCCGCCGGGTGCTCGTCGGCGAGGTACGTGATAAGGAGGTAGTCGAAGACGCGCTCGCCGATGGCGTCGACGTCGGGGTCCGGGGCCTCGATGTCGTCGAGATTCTTGATCGTCTCGAAGATGTCCTTGACCGCCTCGAACACTTCGTCGACGTTACTGAAATCGGGGGTGTTGCCCTGCGAGAGCGGGTCGATGATCGCCGACTCCAGGGTGGCGTAGGCGCCGGTGATCTTCTGGATCTCGCTGACGACGGCGTCGACTTTGACGTCCAGAACCTCGTCGGTGAGGCCCATGTCGTCCAGAAGGTCCGGGACCGTCCCGTTGTTGGCGGCGTCGCCGATCGGCTCCATCACTTTCGCCAGTTCGGCGAGAATCACCTCGTCCGTGCTCGGCTCGTCGTCGCTCATCGGCCTGCCCCCGCTCTGCCGCGTTCGTCTCGCGTCGGTACTGTCGCCGTGTCGCTGCTGTCGATCATTGTCTCCCCTGAAAGTCGCTCACGGTGTCGCCCGGTAGTGGGCGAGCTCATCGGCGGCCCTCCCGGGTCGACGACTCCGCCGACGGTCTCGTATCGCTCAGGTCGGCTCGGTTCTCCCGAACTGGCCGTTCGCGCTGGCTGCCCTGGACCTGTTGCTGGTCTTGCTTACGCTGTGTCTGCTGCTGATTCTGGGTCTCCCGAGGTGGATGTTCGTCCCTGGTTTCGCCGGCCTGGACAGTCGATTCCCGCTCGCTCCCCGTAACGTCCAGCGCCGGCCACGCCCGATAGACGACGGTCGGTCTTGGACCGGCTGGGCCGCGACTGTCGGTGTCGACGCTGTCGACGCTGGCCCGGAAACCCGTCTCGGTGATCCCGACGACAGAGAGTTCGTCCCGACCGACGATCGTCCCATCCGAGTCGGTCGCGAGCCACAGCCCGACTCGACCGTCGTCGTCGTGTTCCGGTGCGGCCGGCGCAGTCGCCGTCTCGGGATCGATCCCCGAGGAGGCCGGCCGCGCCGGTTCGAGCGGCTGGACGTCCGTCAGATCGGCCGCGTTCGCGGCACCCACGTTCCCGGCGGCCACGTTCGCCCCGCGAGTAGCGGCCGACAGGTCCCTGTCGGTCCCGCCGTCGGTCGAGGCTCGCGCCTGCCCGGCCTCTGCGGTAGCCGCAGAAACGCTGGTTCGATCCTCGGGCTGACCCGGCACGACCGCGTGGTGGAGGACGTACTGTCGCAGCCGGTCCCCGGTCGCAATCGCCGTCCCCTGAGACGCACCGAACGGGTGAGGGGTCGCCCCCGACGCGACCTCCTCGCCCAGCGGGGCGGGCGCGATCTGACACTCGATCATCGCGGGCTCGAACCCACAATCCACCGTTCGCGTCTCGCCCGGCCGCGGCAACGAGAACGTCCCCACTGCGGGTCGCAACGGCTCGCCCGCGAGCGCCAGATACGAGATTGGATGCCGGGCCGTCGAGCCCAGTTTGTGCGGACCGTTGTAGACCCGATCGTACTGCAGGCGAAGCGTCTGGCCCAGCGCCGTCGCTTTCGCGCTCGTCCGGCCCGCGAGATTGTCGCCGTCCTGATAGAGCAAGTGCAACGCCGCCGCGTCGTCGCCGACGCCAGCCACCGGGTGACCTGCACCCGGCCAGGCGCTGGACCCGGAGACGGCCTGTGAGAGAGTCGTCTCGTCCATCGACGAGTCCGGTGTCGGCTCGGCGACGGCGTGGCCGACCGAGAACCCGACGCCGCGGTCGGTCGTCCACAGCTGGTCGTCGTCGGAGACGGCCGCCGTCGTCGTCAGCGAGACGTGCTCGGCGTCGATCCCCAGGTCGATCGTCTGCGTTCCCGGTTCGGTCGGCGTCATCACGGTCCCGGTCTCGACGTCGACGTCCGATCCCGTCCGGAAGGCCTGATAGAGCACGCGAATCCCGCCGGCCAGCGGGTCGTCACCCGGCACCGAAACGTCCACCTCGAATCCGTCGCTAGTGGTGTCGGTGACCGCTGCGGTGACACGGCCGGGCGGGCCGTCGGCCTCGTGGCGGACGACCTGCAGCGCGAGGTCGTCGTCGGCCGCGCAGGTGGCCTGGTCGGTGGTGTGGGCGTCGTCGGCGACGGTCAGACACCGATTTTCGATCCCCTCGCTGGTCACGTGGGCGATCCCGCGCGACCAGCCCGCCGTCCGGTCGGTCGCGGCGTCGGTCCGCGCGCCGTTGACGGCGCTACAGAGGATCAAATCGGGCTCGAATCCGACCGGGACCGAGAGCAGCCCGGAGTCGGCGGGGATCTCGAACACGCCGGTTTCGTAGCGGGCGCCCTGCTGGGTACCGTGCGGGCGCGGCTTCGGTTTGGGCTTCGGTCGGCCACCAGCGGCTCCACCGCCGCCACCGCCGAAGAAGTAGTACGCGAGCCCGCCGAGCCCGAGTAGTCCGCCCCCGGCAGCCGGAATCGGCCACCACGGCGGGATCGGCAAGCCGCTCTCGTCGGGTTCCTCGACCGTGACGGTATCACACTCGGCGGTCTCCGGTTCCCTGAACGCCGGGTAGACCCTGACGACCGGCGCGTACTCGCCGGTCTCGTTGTAGCTCGTCGTTGCCGTGAATTCCTGGGTCTCGAAGCGGTCGTACTCGCCGTCGCCGTCGAAGTCGTAGTCGAGATACGAACCGTTCGCGGCTTCGACCCGGATCGTGACGTTCTCTCCCGGTTCGACCGACGTCGGTTCGACCGTACAGCGAACGGTCAGTTGGGGAGCGACGAGTTCGACGTCACGGGTCGTCCGGCCCGTCGCGCCATCGTCGTCGACGACCTGCAGGCCGACGTTTCGGAAGCCGGTCGTCGAGAACGTCCGTTCGACCTGGGGATCAGTCGTGGACTCCTCGTAGGTCCCGTCGCCGTTGAAGTCCCAGCGGTAGGTCTCGATCGAGCCGTCCGGATCCACGGAGTTCGAGGCGTCGAAGGTCATCGTCTCTCCTGCGACGCCCGGATCGGGACTGTAGGTGAACGACGCCTCCGGGGGTTCGTTCGGGGGTTCGACCGTGATCGTCGGGCACTCGACGGTATCCGACTGCCCGCGCTCGCCGTAGACGGTGATCACGGGCGTGTACTCGCCGGGTTCGTCGTAGCTGTGTTCGACGACGAACTCCGTGGCCTCAGGCCGTTCGTACTCGCCGTCACCGTCGAGGTCGTAGGCCAGATACGAACCGTTCTCGGAGGCACGCGCGTCGATCACGACCGTCTGGCCGGCCTCCACTGTCCGGGGTTCGACCGAACACCGCGCGACGACCGGCCGGACCACGGAGACGTCACGATACCGGATATCCGTGGCGTTTTCGTCGTCTTCGACCTGCAGGCCGACGAATCTGGACCCGGGTACGTCGAAGGTGTGTTCGACGACCGGCTCGTCGGTGGTCAGTTCGAACTGCTCGTCACCGTCCCAGTCCCAGCGGTAGGTCCCGATCGTCCCGTCGGGGTCCGAGGAGTTCGAGGCGTCGAAGGTCATCGACTCCCCGGCTATTCCGAGATTCGGACTCCAGGTGAACTCGGCGGTCGGCCGGGCGTTCGCGCGCTCGACAGTGATCGTCGGGCACTCGACGGTATCGCTCTTGCCGCCCGGGCCGTAGACGGTGATGACTGGCGTGTATTCGCCGGGCTCCGAATAGCTGTGGTTGACAGTGAATTCGACTGTCTCGGGGCGTGACGTCCCGTCCCCGAAGTCGTACCCGAGATACGAGGCGTTCTCCGAGGCGCTGGCGTCGATCGTCACGTTCTGGCCGACCACGACGGTCTGGGGTTCGACCGAACACCGGGCGATCACGGTGGCCTCAACGATCTCGACGTCGCGGTAGGTCGTCGAGTTGGACCCGCCGTCGTCTTCGACTGTGAGCCCGACGTTGCGAAAGCCGGTCTGGAAGAACGTCTCGTTGACGACCGGCGCGTCGGTCGTCTCGTCGATCAGTTCGTCGCCGTCCCAGTCCCAGTGGTAGGCGACGATCTCACCGTCCCCGTCCACTGAATTCGAGGCGTCGAACTCGACTGGCTGGCCCGCAACGCCCGGATCCGGGCGCCAGGTGAACGCCGCTGACGGAGGGCTGTTTACGTACACCTCTCCGCACTGATCGACGTCTCCAGTATCGTCCTGAGCCTGGGGTTGGTACGTTCCAGCCTCGGAGTACGTGACGTTCACGATGAAGTCCGTCTCGTCACCCCGTTCGTACTGGCCGTCACCCTCTTTGTCGAACTGGATAAAACTCGCATCTGAGTTGCTGGCGTCTAACGTGACTGTCTCGCCGATGTTCACCTCGGTCGGACTCGCCGTACACTCGGCGACGACGGTCGAACCAGCGGACTCGGCGTCAGTAGTATCTGTAGTCACGACAGCCGCGCTGACGGCGGTGCTCCCGAGGACGACCGCCACGAAGACGACCGTCACCAGTAGCCACGAGTGGGGTCGAAATTGCCCCATCTCAGGCACTTCCTGTCAAATAGGTGGATCCCATGTGTGCTCCCTCCGGCCACCCGTCCGACGGGCGACCGACGATGTGAAAGGTTGTGACAGGCTACCGCATAATATTACCTGAAGCTACATGTTTCCTGATATTAAAACGGCGAGAGATACCTACAAGTGTTTCCGGCTTCGTTGCAAAGAGACTACCTGTTCAATCTACAGGCGCGGTTCCGTCAACTTCGCGTCGATCCGCCGTCGATGGGGAGGCCAACGCCGGTGACGTAACTGGCGCGGTCGCTGGCGAGGAATGCGACGACGTCGCCGAGTTCCCGGGGATCGCCGATCCGGCCGAGCGGGACGTCGGTGGCCCAATCAGCGAGGCCCGCGTCGTAGGTGTCGTACTCGCCGCGCTCGACAGCGTCTTCGACGAGTTCCCGAATCCGGCTGGTTTCGTGTGCACCCGGGAGCACGGCGTTGACACGTACGGCAGGTGCGAACTCTCTAGATTGTGTCTTGACGAGTCCGATCACCGCGCGTCGAACGGCGTTCGAGAGCACGAGGTCGTCCAGCACCTCTCTGACCGACCGAGACGTAATCGCGGTGATGGTTCCGCCGCCGTCCTGAAGATGTGGAAGCGCTGCCCGGGTCGTCCAGACATAGCTCATCACGAGCAGGTCGTAGGCCTGGTACCAGTCTCGCTCGGTCGTCTCGACGAACGACCCACTGGCGGGTCCGCCCGCACTCGTGACGACGTGATCGAGGCCGTCGAAGCGCTCGACCGTGGTCTCGACGAACGCCTCGACTTCGTCGGGATCGGTGATGTCGGCCTCGACGGCGAGGACGTCGCCGTCGCCGACGGCCCGGAGTTCCTCGCGGGCGTCGTCGACGTGTTCGGGAGTCGTCCCACAGACGGCAACGTCACAGCCCGCACGCGCCAGCGCCTTCGCACTCGCGAGGCCGAGACCACTCGTAGCAGCGGTACAGAGCGCCGCGTCGTCCTGCAGTTGCAGATCCATACTCGGACGATGGAGCGGCGAGACAAAAAGCGCAGTCGTCTCCGCTAGTCGTCGCTGGTTCGCCGGACCCTGACCGTCCCGTCGGCGCTGACGCTGACGAGAATCTCCACCCTGATCTCGCGGCCCACGACCGCGTCGCCGGCGGCTTCACTCACCGTCGACAGCAGTTCCGGCGCCGTGTGTGGCACCTTCACACCGGCGTCGTCACAGGCCTCGAAGACGACGGGTGGCACGTCGTAGAGATCGGTCCCGGCTTCGACGTCGATCTGGACCGGGGCCCGAAGCGTCTCGGCGACGGCGATGGTCTCGCGAGCTTTCCGGACGTTCTCACGGGCGCTGGACTCGATACTCGCGACGTTGGCTCGTGAGGTTCCGAACTGCTCGGCGATGGCCGACTGGGTGAGCCCGCGCTCGCGAAGCGCCAGCACTTCGGCCTGCCGACGCGTCAGAATCGACGCCTCGGAATCGAATCCCGCCTGTTCGAGGATCGAATCGGCGTCAGTCACGGTCGACTAGCTGCCCCAGAAGTTGTCCCGGCTGCCCAGCCGTGGTCCGCGGTCGTCTTCGTCCTCGTCCGCGGCGTCGCGCTCGTCCTCGACGGTCTCTTCGGAGGTCGTCTCGGCCATCTCGAGTCGCTCGACCTCCTCGGCTTTGGCGTGGTTCGAGTGGACGTTCGTGATCTTGACTCGAGCGCGTGCCTCCGGGAGGACGCCGTCGACGAGCACGATGAACCCGTCGTCGGTTCGGCCGACGCCCGCGCCGCTCTCGTGGATGTCCTCGACGTCGACGACGACCTCTTCGCCCATCTTGACGGGCTGGGCTTTGAGTTCCTTGATCGGCTGGTTGTAGTGGTTGCACCACTCAGCTCCCCCGCGGTCGCCGTAGTGTTGACACCCCATCCCGGAGATACGCTCGGTGAATTCGGGGCAATCGTCGGCGAGTGGGCAGTCCGGCATCGTAGTTCGAATTACTCGGCACGGAAGTAAACGCTTGCGGGTTCGCAACGCCCCGATCGGAATGGTGACCGGCCACACGGCCGAAAATCGATCACTCGATGTCGTACTCGACGTCCTCGCCCGCGCCGTCGGGATCGATCGTCACCGCGTTGTCGGTCTCGACAACCGCCAGTCCATCCAGTTCGCAGAGTTCGCCCACAGCCGTCTGCGAGATCGAGACGACCAATGTCCCGAACCGGCGTCGATCCTCGACGCTCCCGCCGAGTGTCTCGACCCGCTTGGCGACCGAATCGACGCCCGGCTCGTAGTCGTCGTCGACCTCGACGAGCAAGGTGACAGATTCGTCTTCGAGTGGATCGTCGGCGATCGTACGGACTGCAGGCGAGACGTACATCGATCGAGAGGAGGTGCGCTCGACACCAAAACGTATCGAAACACTTGGGGTAGCTGCCAGTAAATGAACAGGTGTGTCGACCGTCCACTACAGCGAGCGCCAGTACTTCCGCCAGGACTGGCTGTGGGCCCTGCTACTCGTCGGGAGCGTCCCCGCCGCGCTGCTCGCCAGCGTCGCCGTCGCCGTCGACAGCGATCCCGGAACGAACGTCCCACTGGTGATCGGCGTCATTTTGTTCCTGGTGTTCTCGCCGCTGGTCCTGTTCTATTACGCGAACCTCCGAGTAGAAGTCAGAGACGACGGCCTCGCCCTGCGGCTGTGGCCGCTGCACCTGCGAGCGCGGACGATCCCCTGCGAGGAGATCGAATCGGTTCGACCGACTGAGATCTCGCCGATGGGTGAGTTCGGCGGTGTCGGAATCCGACTCAATCCGACGCTGTACCGGTGGGGGATCCGCTTCGACGGGCCGATCGGCTACATCGTCGCGGGCAAACGAGCAGTCAGGATCGAACGGGCCGGGGGACGGGAGATCGTTATCACGTCCACGGATCCGCACACACTCGCCAGTGCCCTCGAACGGGTCTGTCGGTGAAGAATAGTGGTGACGGAAGACCGCAACGATTAGGGTGATCGACCGGATTGGATGGGCGTATGGATACCGAGCGGCTCCGCACAGCGCTCGAAAACGCCGGCGTCACCCAGTACGAGGCCGACGCCTACGTCGCGCTGCTCGAACACGGTACGGCGACGGCCTCGGAGCTCGCCGAGGCCTCGGACGTCCCGCAGACGCGAATCTACGATGTCGTCCGTAGCCTCGCCGACCGTGGTTACGCCGAGACCTACCAGGAAGGCAGCCTCCAGGTCCGGGCAAACGACCCCGAGACAGTGATCGAAGATCTGGAGAGCTACGCCGACACCTTCCTCGACGCCGCCGAGGAGATCGACCAGCGCTGGAGCCAACCCGACGTCACCCACGCCACCATCAGCGTCGTCTCTCAGCCCCAGACCGTGCTCAGGCAGGCTCGCGAGTGGATCGAGTCGGCCGAACACGAGGTCGAGGTCAGCGCGACGCCCGCACAGTTCGAGCGCCTGCGAGACGCGATCTGTGCGGCCTTCGACCGGGGGGTCGTCGTCAAACTCACACTCACCAGAGAGGACGACGCGATCCCGCCGGCGAGCGACCTCGATCCCGAGATGGGCGAGCCCGGCGGTGCCGAATCCGACACCGACCGGCCGTTCGCGGACGTCCGCGAGCAGTTCGAGGGGTGTGTCACCGAGGTCCGCTATCGCGACATGGAGACGCAGTTTCTGGCCGTCGTCGACCGCGAGCACGCCGCGTTCGCCCCCGAGTCGACGCTCCCGGATTCGAGCCGCTACGGCGTGCTCGTCAACGACGCCTCGCTGTCGCGGGTGTTCTACTGGTTCTTCCAGACCGCGCTGTGGAACACCTGGGAGACCGTCTACTCGACTCGGTCGGAAGGGCTTCCGGCCACCTACTCGAACATCCGGGAGTGTCTCCATCACGTCACCCCACTCGTCCGAGACGGCGCGCGCGTCGTGCTCACCGTCGAGGGCGTCGACACCGAATCCGGGGAGTCGGTCGAACTGACCGGCGGGATCTCGAACCTCGTCTCCGCGGAGTACGACTTCGAGGTCGACGCGCCGCCGCTTGCGTCGTTCGTCCACCAGGCGACCATCTGGCTCGACGTCGACGACGAAACCTACACGATCGGCGGCTGGGGCTCGTACATGGAAGACGTCGAAGGCGAGCGCTTCACGGTCGAGTTAGTCGAAGCAGAGGACTGACCGAGGGCTTTTCTGACAGCCAGTCGACGAGACAGGCGATGCGGCGTAGTCGCCGAGCGGTACTGACCTCCGGTGCGGTCGCACTCGGAGGGTGTTCGATGCTGAGCGCACGACCGGACAGCCAGTTCGAACTCGGCCACAGCGTCGATGGGACGGCCCAGATTGGGTTCGTCGGCGACCTCCTGCTGGCCCGGTACGTCCAGGAGAAACATCGGTCGACGCCAGCCGCAGTGTGGGACGAGGTGCAGGGGCGGCTCGACGCGCTCGACACCGTCGTCGGCAACCTCGAATGTACGCTCACCACGCGAGGCGAGCCCTGGCCGGACAAGCAGTGGCGCTTCCGTGGCGACCCGGACTGGGCGACGACCGTCCTGAAGACCGGCAACGTCGGGGCCGTCAGTCTGGCCAACAACCACGTGATGGACTACGGGCCCGTCTCGGTACGAGACACGACGGGTGCTCTCGACGCCGCGGGAATTGCCCATGCCGGAGCAAGTGAGGACCAAGCGGCCGCGTTCGCGCCGAGGACGTTCGAGGCCGGGGGCCTGACCGTCGCACTGGTGAGTTACACCGACCGATTCCGCCCATTCGCTGCGGGACCGGACAGCGCCGGGACGTCGTACCTGAACATGGATCCGCGCGATCCGGCAACCCGCCACCGTGTCGAGCGTAGCCTCTCGCAGATTCCTCAGACCGTGGACCTCGTCGTGGCGTCGCTGCACTGGGGCCCAAACTACGAACCCAAGACCGACCGCCACCGCCGGTTCGGCCGGTGGCTCATCGACCGCGGCGTCGACGTCGTCCACGGCCACAGCGCCCACGAGATCGCCGGCATCGAAGTGTACGAGGAGCGGCCGATCCTGTACGATACGGGGACGTTCGTCTCTGACTTCACCGCCGTCGAGGGCCACCGCAACGACCTGACGTTCCTGTTCGAGGTGGTAGTCGACGACGGACTATCGGAGCTGCGGCTGCATCCGGTCGAAGTAGTCGAGAAGTCGGTGCGACCTGCGGGCGAGCGCGGTCGTGAGTGGTTGCGCGAGCGGGTTCGGTCGCGGTCAGCGCAGTTCCGGACGGAAGTACAGCGACGTCCGGACGAGGAGTGGTTCGTGGTGTCGCTTTGAGTGCTCGAGTGCCAGGACGGTGGCGATAGGGGGAGGTGCTACACTGGCGAGTTCACCGCGCCGAAGTAGACTTGCCAGGCCAATAGCGACTTGGCCACGAGGCTCAGCACGATGTACGCCCGTTCACCGTACAGGTAGTCCTGCCACTTCCAGACGCCGCGATACTGCAGCCACATATTGATCGCAAAGAGGTTGAACAGGACGAACAGCGAGACGTAAATCACGATCACAAAGTCCGGCGGGCTCCCGCCAGCGTTGAACGTGCGGACGATCGTAACCGCGATCACGATCCAGGGGACGACGCCGGCGATCGAACCGACGACGAACGAACTCCAGTCCGTTTTCTCGGTCAGCCGATTGTGCCGTTCCATCACGAGTCCACAGAGGTTCATCACTGCGACGAGACCGAACAGCGCGATCAGCGTGCCGAGATCCCAGACGCCCGCGAGCATGGCGATCAGGACGATCATCACCGACGCACTGACCGCGTACTCGTACCACCGGTAGGGGTTCATGCCCTCCTCGAGGTAGGCGACGTAACGGTCGTACAGAACCGTCGCGATCAGCGCGTGGGCGATTGCCGAGATGAACAGGAACGCAACCGCCAGATAGGCCAACTCGATCGTCCCGATCGACTCCATGACGGGTTCGAGTTGCTGACTCTCAGTATCGAACTCGAGACGCGTCGCGGTGATCGTCCACTCCCGCGACGAGCTCAAGTAGAGCATCAACGCACCCTGGACGAAGTGTAACGCGCCCATGACCGCGTTGAAACGCCGCAGGTTCCAGTCGTCAGGATTTGTCTTTCCCATGAGATATCTCTTCACAGGCATTTGATATCATAGTTTGGTACCCTGTTGCACAAGTAAACAGGCATACAGCGACCACGGGACCGGCAAATGATCCAGATGAGACTCCCAGAAGCGCTTCGCGAGCCACTCCTCGCAAAAACGTGGGGAAAAAGGCCGGACGCTCCCGACGGTCGCGTCCGGTGAAACGGCTCACTTCGTTCGCCGTACGTTATGCCACCGGCGTCCGCTCAACGACCGTTCCCTCGACCGTCGGATACTGCTGCAACCACTTTTTCCCGCTTCGGGTATCCTCGGGCCGCCGGCCCTGCGGGTACCACTCGCGGCAAAAACGTGGGGAAAAAGCCGGACCTCGCTCCGCTCGGTCCGGTGAAACGGCTCACTTCGTTCGCCGTACGTTATGCCACCGGCGTCCGCTCTACAACTGTCCCTTCCACGGTCGGGTACTGCTCGACGATCTCCCCGCGTTCCAGATCACCCTCTTCGACCATCTCTTCGAGGAGCCACCAAGCCACCTCGACGTGATTCGATTTCACTGTGTAGAACTCCCCGGGCACGTCCAGCTCCTCGAACAGTTCGGGTTCGGCGGTGGTCTTGCCGTAGACGATGGTCCCGTCGTCGGTGATCTCGTCGAAGGGGCGACGGACGTTGCGGGCCATCCGCTTGAGGCGACGGCGGTGCTGGGCGGCATCCTTGAAGACGCTCGTACAGAAGTAGACTTTCTCGTGGTCGCCCATCACGTCGAGGATTTCCTCGCGGTCGCCGTCGACGGCGCTCATGTGCCCCTCGCGGAGTTCGAAGCCCTCCTCCTGCATCCGGCGGTAGTTGCCGTCGGACATCTCGAACTCGTTGATGTTACAGAAGTCCGCCGCGCCCTCGTCCAGGAAGTCGAGGAACTCCGTCTCGGGGCGGATGCCCGGGATCTCGAACGCCGGGGTCAGACCTTCCTCGCGAGCGATGTAGAGGATCTCTTCCCACTCGGTTCCATGCAGATCGCCCCACTGCTCGTAGGGTGGGTGGAAGCGGATCTCGTCCAGCCCTGCTTCGGCGAGGCGGCGCATGTTCTCGCGGCCGCCCGTGATCCCGGTGTAGAGGTGGGTGTGGTGATCCTCGCCGAACTCCTCTTTGAGGAGGGAGAGGTACCGGCAGGTGCGGTCCATCACTTCCTGGGGTTCGCCGCCGGTGATCGAGGAGCCGAGGGCGTCCATCCGCTTTGCTTCCTCGATGATGTCCTGGTCTTCCTCGACCTTGCGCTCGTTGGCGTAGACGTCGGTGACGTTCTTGCGGTTCTCTCCGAGGGGACAGTAGAAACAGTCCCGCTGGTCACAGTAGCCGTAGACGAAGATGACCATCTTGCCGCCGTTGGCACACTGTTCGCAGCCCTTGGAGATCATCGGTTAGTTACCCTTGTTATCGGGGGCAGCCTCAAAAGTCGTGCGAAAGTGTTCTCGACATCTCTGTGGATCGTTCGCACTACTCTTGCTTGGACTCGGAGGCAGTACCGTGAACAACGACTCGGGAACGCCCTCACCACGCTCGCGGGCGCTCTGTCGGCCCTATCTGAACGAAGTGAGGATATCCGGCAGAGAGACCGTCAGCGAGTCGAGGGCTTTCCTGCGTTGGTGTTCACGGGAAAGTCTCCGGTTCCTAGCCAGCGAGTCGAGGGCGTTCCCGGGCTGTCTGAACCAGAAACAACCCCGAACCGACGAGAGAAGCCGAGCCATGATAACTCCTCACATAAAAGCCCGCCGCCACCACGCTCCGGCCGCCGGTAGCAAAAAGCATATCTCCCGGTATGCCCCAGTCTATCACATCGACGCTCACCTATGAACGAAGTTCAACTAGAGGTCGCGAAAGCCTACCCGAACGACTCGGGCAGAGGCATCGCGCGCCTCGACCCCGACACCCTGTTGCATCTCAAACTCTCCCCCGGTGACATCATCGAGATAGAGGGTGGGGACACGACCGCCGCCAAGGTCTGGCGCGCCGACCGCCAGGACTGGAACACCGACACCGTGCGCATCGACGGCTTCACCCGTCAGAACGCGGACGTCGGGATCGGCGAGCGCGTCACCATCAGAAAGGCAGAAGCAGAGAAGGCAGAGAAACTCGTCCTCGCACCGCCCGAGGAAGCCAGCGTCCAGTTCGGCAGCGACGCCGCGGGCATGGTCAAACGCCAGATCCTCAAGCGACCGGTCGTCGAGCGTGACATCGTCCCCGTGATGTCCTCGACCAACCACCCGTTCATGCGCTCGCCCGGGCAAGCGATCCCGCTCATCGCGGTGGAGACCGAGCCCGACGGCGTCGCGCTCATCACCGAGGACACCGACGTCGAGTTGCGCGAGGAACCCATCTCCGGGTTCGAGAAGACCGGCGGCGGCATCACCTACGAGGACATCGGCGGCCTCCAGAACGAGATTCAACGGGTGCGGGAGATGGTCGAACTGCCGATGAAACACCCCCAGATCTTCAAGAAGCTGGGCATCGAGCCGCCACAGGGGGTCCTGCTGCACGGCCCGCCCGGCACGGGTAAGACCCTCCTTGCGAAGGCGGTGGCCAACGAGACCTCCGCCAGTTTCTTCTCTATCGCCGGCCCGGAGATCATCTCGAAGTACTACGGTGAGTCCGAACAACAGTTACGCGAGATCTTCGAGGACGCGACCGAGGAGTCCCCGTCGATCATCTTCATCGACGAACTGGACTCCATCGCGCCCAAGCGCGAGGACGTCACCGGCGAGGTCGAGCGCCGCGTCGTCGCCCAGTTGCTGACGATGATGGACGGCCTCGAATCCCGGGGCCAGGTCATCGTGATCGCGGCTACGAATCGAGTCGACAGCGTCGACCCTGCCCTGCGTCGACCCGGCCGGTTCGACCGCGAGATCGAAATCGGCGTTCCCGACGAAGTCGGACGGGAGGAGATCCTCCAGATCCACACCCGCGGAATGCCCCTTTCGGACGACGTCGAACTCCCGCGTCTCGCGGACGAGACCCACGGCTTCGTCGGCGCGGACATCGAGTCCCTGACGAAGGAAGCGGCGATGAAAGCCCTCCGCAGGTACTTGCCGGAGATCGATCTGGACGAGGAGGACATCCCGCCGAGTCTGATCGATCGGATGATCATCAAGCGCGAGGACTTCCGCGGCGCACTCAACGAGGTGAGTCCGAGCGCGATGCGCGAAGTCCTCGTCGAGCTGCCGAAGATCTCCTGGGATCACGTCGGTGGCCTCGACGAGGCCAAGAGCCAGGTCAAAGAGAGCGTCGAGTGGCCGATGAATAGTCCAGAAAAGTTCGAGCGCATGGGCGTCGAGCCACCGGCGGGCGTCCTGCTGTACGGCCCGCCCGGGACGGGCAAGACGCTGATGGCCAAAGCTGTCGCCAACGAGACCGACGCCAACTTCATCAGCGTTCGGGGTCCGCAGCTCCTCTCGAAGTGGGTCGGTGAGTCCGAGAAGGCCATCAGGCAGACCTTCCGGAAGGCACGGCAGGTCGCACCCACCGTGATCTTCTTCGACGAACTCGACTCGCTTGCACCGGGACGAGGCGGCGAAGTCGGGAGCAACGTCTCCGAGCGCGTCGTCAATCAGCTCCTGACGGAGATGGACGGCCTCGAAGAGATGGAAGACGTGATGGTCATCGGCGCGACTAACCGCCCGGACATGATCGACCCCGCCCTCATCCGTTCGGGGCGGTTCGACCGCCTGATCAACATCGGCGAGCCGGACGTCGATGGTCGCGAGCAGATCATGAAGATCCACACCGACGACACGCCGCTGGCCCCGGACGTGAGCCTGCGCGAGATCGCCGAGATCACCGAGGGCTACGTCGGGTCGGATCTGGAGTCGATCTCACGGGAAGCGGCCATCGAGGCCCTCCGGGCCGACGACGACGCCGAGGAGGTCGAGATGAAACATTTCCGGTCGGCACTCGAAAGCGTGCGGCCGACGATCACCGACGACATCCGCGACTACTTCGAGAAGATGGAAGACGAGTTCCGCGGCGGCGGCCGCGAGATGGACCGTCAGCGCGGCTCCGGCCGGATCGGATTCCAGTAGACGTCGACGCTTCGTTTTCGCGACCGAAAGGCTCCAGATTCAAGACCCTGCGACCCCCAGCCTGGGTATGCCCAGCGACTCCGATGATCCCGAGCCGGACGCCCCGAGCGATCCCGACGCCGTCGACGACACGCCGACGATCGCCTGCGAGCGCTGTGGCCGCGCGTGGGATCTGGACTACGAACTCGACGAGATGGCCGTCGGGAATCTGGCCGTCGAGCAGTTCGCGCTCGACCACCAGCGCCATACAGGCCACTTTCCGGACGGGATATCGACCTGGCAGGCGGAGTGTCGAAACTGCCCGGAAGAAGTCCAGCGCCTGGAAGAGTCAGCCGCCCGGCGATGGGCCGAGACGCACGCTCGTCACACCCGCCACACGGTAGCGGTGACACACGCCGACGGGGAGACGACGCTGGTCGACGGGCCGGCCTAGTCGAGCACAGCCCGCACCCGAAGTCGCCGGTAGTCCGCAGTCCAATCCTCGCCGTCGTAGTGCGATTCGCGCAGTCGACCCGCCACACCGTCGAGAATCGCCTCGCATTCCTCGTCGGAGACACCCTCGAAGAACGAATCGCCGAACATCTCGATCCAGTTTCGCAGGCCGTCCTCGCCTTCGAGTGTGGTCGGTCGATCGAACAGTCGTACATTCTGGACTTCGAAGCCCGCCTGCTCCAGTCGCGACGCGTACGCGCCGGTCGACGGGAAGTACCACGGGTGCTCGAAGTCGTGGCCGCGAGCTGTGAGTTCGGCTTCGAGCGCGCTCGTGATCGACGCGACGTTGCCGTGGCCGCCCAGCTCCGCGACGAAACGACCATCCGCGGCGAGCGCGTCGGCTACGTGGTCGAGCACCGCATCATGATCAACGCCGGGAATCCAGTGGAGTGCGGCGTTGGAGAAGACGGCCTCCACAGCCGATTCGAGCGTGAATTTGCGGGCGTCGGCCAGTCGAAAGTCGAGGTCGGGATACGTCTCGCGAGCCTGGGCGATCATCTCGGGATCGGCGTCGATTCCGACGGCGTCAGCGCCGCGTTCAGCGATATCGTGAGTGAGATGACCCGTGCCACAGCCCAGGTCGAGGACGCGTTCACCGGGTTGGGGGTCGAGTACCTCGAGCAGGTCGACGCTGCGCTCGTAGACGAAACTGTGACGCTCGTCGTAGTCGTCGGGGTCCCACTGGTTCGCGTCGGCGGTCATAGAAACAGTGGCGTCACCGGGCCTGAAAACCCTGCTGGAGGTGTGTCACTCAGTCACGCGGTCGAACGATTTCCGCATCCGGACACACTCCAGCGTCACGTCGTGGGGCCCGCTGGGTTCGTGTTCGACCAGGCCGAGTCGCTCGTAGGTAGCCTGCTCGTAGAAGCCGACGGCGTTCTTCGAGGCAGTCAGTTCGAGGTAGTCGGCACCACGCTGGCGAGCCGTCCGTTCGAGACAGTCGAGAATCGCTGTCCCGACGCCCACCCGAGCATGGTCGGGATGGACGTACACCGCGTACAGTTCGTTCTCGGATGGCGAGACGTCGCCGAACCCCACGAGTGGTCCGTCGGCGGCTTCGGCGACCACGACGACGTGGCCCGGATCGTCGATCGGATACGACGGGCCGCCCTCAGTGTACGCCCAGGCGTCGACCTGGCCGTCGTCGTACGCGTCGGGACCGAACGCGCGGATCGAGGCGACGTGAAGATCGAGCATCGCGTCGGAATCGCGCTCGGTCGCTTCACGGACAGTGACCATACGAGTGCCTACCGCTCGCTGGACGGTGTTCGTTTCGATAGTGTGAGAAGCGCTCCCGTAGATCGAGAATTGGTCGGCTACTCCTCAGGAACGTCCGGGTCGTCTTCCTCAGTTCGCGTCTTGTCCAGATCCTTCTCGCCGAAGTAGATCTCCGCGCCGTCCTGGGCGACTTTCTCAGCGAGGACTGCACACTTGACTCGCATCGGCGAGATGTCGACGCCGAGCATGTCGATGACGTCGTCGCGATCCAGAGCTTCGAGGTCCTCGACGGACATCCCCTGCAGCTTCTCCGAGAGCATCGACGCCGAGGCCTGGGAGATGGCACAGCCGTCTCCGCGGAAGGCCACGTGCTCGATGGTGTCCTCGTCGTCGTCCAAGACGATGTCCATCTCGATGGTGTCGCCACACATCGGGTTCTCGCCGACGTGGGTGAACGTCGCGTCCTCGATCTCCCCGTAGTTACGCGGGTTCTTGTAGTGATCGAGGATCTGCTGGCGGTACATATCCGAGCCTCCGATACCCATTGTTAGATACGTGTACGCGAGTCGGACCGAAAAGCGTTCCGAGGGAGGTGCTCGCATGGCGGCCCAGACCGAAACCACGTCCGGTTACTGCCCGAGCGTTCGAACCCATATGGCTTTGCCTCTCGGCGTAATTATCGAAAGCGCGATGTGGGATCTCACACGATACCGACGGCGACGAGATACCACGTGCCTTCGTAGCGGACGTACTCGGGACGGTCACTCTCGCCGAAGCCGAACGGATTCGATCGCTCGTCGCTGGGTCGAAACGTGAGGCCCCCGTCCGCATCAAGCGCTCGCAGGAACGTCTCCCGACGGGTCCGAGTCAGGTTCTCGAACCGCGCCGACTCAGCATCCGACAGCGGCGGCGCGACGCTCGCGTCGACCCGCTCGACGGAGACGAACTGGGTCCCGTAGGGGTACTCCATCGTCGTCAGCGTCGGCGCGTCGGTCTGTGTCGGCCCCTCCAGCGTGTCCGTCTCCTCGACTGTGGGCGCCTGTCCGGCGTCCGTCGAAACACAGCCTGCGGTCACGGCAAGTACGACGAGCGCCAGCACCCGGAGGAGGACGGCAGCCATACTAGCCTCGCCCGACATCAGTATCAAATGTTTTCTGGAGAAGGAGTCCGTCGAACGGGGTCACTCACTCGCATCCCACGACATCGACACCGGTGATCTCGAAGCGAACACCGCCGTCGTCGCTCTCGCCGACGGAGATCGTCCAGTCGTGACTCTCGGCAATCTCGGCGACGATCGACAGGCCGTAGCCGGTCCCCGTCTCGTCCGTCGAGAACCCGGGCTCGAAGATTCGATCACGGATCTCCGGGGCGATCCCCGGGCCATCGTCTTCGAGGAAAAAGCCGTCCTCCAGCGGCCCGACCCGGATCGTCACCGACGGATCGTCGGCCGTCGCGGCGTGCTCGACCGAATTCCGGTAGAGATTCTCCAGGAGTTGCTGGACACCGCTGGGGTCGGCCCCGAACGACAGTGTCCCCGCGACGTCGAGGGTTGCGCCGTCGGTCTCGACACTCTGCCAGCACTGCGCTGCGAGCGATTCCAGTTCGATCCGTTCGGTGTCGGTCACGCGGTCACCCTCGCGAGCGAGCGTCAGCAGGTCCTCCAGCAGTTCGTCCATACGCTCGTGCATGGCGGCCACGCGATCGAGGTGCTCGTCGTCGGCTTCCGAGAGGTCGAGGTGACCGCGAGCGACCTCCAGCGGGTTCCTGAGGTCGTGGCTGACGATCGAAGCGAAGCGATCGAGACGGTCGTTCTGGCGCTGGAGACGCTCGGTCTGACGCTCGAGTTCCCGCTCGCGGTCGAGTCGGGTCAGCGCCGTCGCGGTGTGGGTGAGCAACAGCTCCGCCAGTTCCAGGTCGTCCGCGTCGAAGTGGTCGACCTCCGCCGAGATTGCCTGGAAGACGCCGTGCTCGCCCACGGGGACGCTGAGCACGCTCCGGCAGTCGTCTCGATACCTCGCGATGTCGTTCTCGCGGATGTCCGGAGCAGTCGAGGCGCTTCCCTGCTGGAAACACTGCCCCGCGAGTCCTTCGTCGACGGCGAGCGGATCGATCGCGTCGACGTCGAGCCCCTCGGAACTGGCTTCGATCGGGAGTCGGTCGCCCTCCCGGAGCATGATCGCACACTGGTCGAACGCCAGGACGTCGTCCGCGGCCTCGATCGTCCGCTCACAGACCGCCGTCCTGGTGTCACAGTGCTGGAGCGCGGCTGCCACGTCGTGCAGTGCGGTGATCCGCTTGCGATGGCGAGTCCGCGCGCGCTGGCGTTCCTTTCGCTCGGTCGTGTCGGCCACGATCCCGATCACTCGTTCGGGGACGCCCGCCTCGTCGGTCCGGCACTCACCCGTCAGTTGGACCCAGCGCCACCCCGCGACGCTCGGAACGCGGAACTCGACGTCGATCTCGCTGGCGTCGCCGGGATCGACCAGTCGATCGATCGCGTTCACGTCCTCGGGATGGACCTGGTCACGTAGCGTCGACGGCGACAGCGTCGCCCGATCGTCCAACCCGAGAATCGCGGCGGCTGCGCCGTGAAAATTGACGTCCCGGGAGTTGAGATCCCAGTCGACGACGCCGACGCCCGTGACTGCCACTGCGAGCTCGAAGCGCTCGGTGAGTCGCTCCAGTCGTTGCTCGTAGCGTTTGCGCTCGGTGATGTCCTCGGTGAACCCGATCAGTCCGGCGACCGAGCCGTCGTCGCGCCACGGGACCTTCCAGGTCGAGAACCACTTCTCGTACAGCGGCGAGCGCTCCTCGCGGTCGACGACCCGCTCGCCGGTGTCGATCACCTCCAGGTCGTCCTGATAGGTCTCACACTCGCCCGGGGGAACACCGACGACCTCGTAGTCGGGCTTGCCCAGGAGCATGTCCGCGTCGAAGAGCGTGTCGGTCACCCGGATATGCGTTCCCGTCTCGTCTTTGACGTAGAGGTGGATGTGCTCGGGGACCTGTTCGAACAACGAATCGAGGATCGACGACGCCCGCCGATGGTCTCTCCGTTCACGGCGCGTCCTGGCCGCGTCGTGGACTCGTTCGAGGAGTTCCTGCGGCCAGTCCTCCTCGTCACGGTGGACGTAGCCGTCAGCACCGCGGTTGAGTGCGCTGGCCGGCACAGTGGGGTCGGAAACGTCGTCACAGAACACGACCGCGACGTCGTCGTGTTCCGCACGGATCGAGTCGAGCAACGCGACGCCGTCGCGCTCGGGAAGTTGGGCGGCTGTCACCACGCAGTCGAACGTCGACGACGACAGCCGCGAGAGGGCCGCTTGTGCCGTCGAGACGCCCTCGTACTCGAACGCGGTCGCCTCCCGAACGACGGTCGCCGTCTGCTCTCGAACGGCGTCGTCGGAATCGACCTGCAACAGGCGACGCGACTCGCTCATCACGCCTACGTCTCCGCTCGACGCACATTCGTGTTTCCCCCGACCCCGTAGCTTGCCTCGACTGGGGGTTCATCGTCGGAGTTTTGCCCCCTCGCCGTGGCGTGTCTGACATGCAAGCAGTGCTTCTCGCTGCAGGCCAGGGAACCCGTATGCGACCGCTGACCGACTCGCTGCCGAAGCCGATGCTCCCGGTCGCAGACCGGCCCTTGCTGGCCCACACCGCCGACGCAGCCGTCGACGCCGGCGCGGACGAACTGATCGTCGTCGTCGGCTACGAAGCCGACGAAGTACGGGACTACTTCGGGGAGAACTACCGCGGCGTCCCAGTCACCTTCGCCATCCAGGAGTCTCAGGACGGAACGGCCGACGCCGTCCGCGCTGCGGAGGAGTACCTCGACGGCGAATTCGCCGTCCTCAACGGCGACAACCTCTACGACCCCGAATCAATCGAATCGCTCTTCTCCTCGGGGCCGGCGCTGGCGACCTTCCAGGTCGCTGACCCCTCGAACTACGGCGTCATTTCCGTCGAGGGTGAGTTCGTTTCGAGTATCGTCGAGAAGCCGACCGACCCGCCGACTGACCTCGCGAACACGGGTGCGTACGTCTTTCCCGCCGAGACTCGCGAGTGGCTGGACGTCCCCGAGAGCGAGCGCGGCGAGTACGAGATCACCGACGTCGTGGCGCGGGTGATCGACGAGTACGACGTGACGCCCGTCGAACTCGACCGCTGGCTCGACGTCGGTCGGCCCTGGGAACTGCTGGAAGCCAATGAGTGGAAGCTCGGCGACCTCGACCGCCGGATCGACGGCGAGGTCAGCGACGACGCCGACCTCCGGGGCACAGTCGTCGTCGAGGAGGGCGCGACCGTCGAACCGGGCGTCGTGATCGAAGGCCCCGCACTCGTTCGCTCGAGCGCGACCCTCGGCCCGAACGCCTACGTTCGTGGCGCGACCCTCCTCGGGGAAGACACCCACGTGGGCCAGAGCGTCGAACTGAAGAACACAGTCGTGATGGCCGACAGCAACGTCCCACATCTCTCCTACGTGGGCGACAGCGTGCTCGGGCGAGACGTGAACTTCGGCGCGGGGACGAACGTGGCGAACCTGCGTCACGACGGTGGCGACGTGCGGCTCACAGTCAAGGGCGACCGCGTCTCGACGGGGCGACGGAAGTTCGGGGTCGTGGTCGGCGACGGCGTCAAGACCGGGATCAACACGAGCCTGAACGCCGGCGTCACGCTCTCGACCGGGGCGTCGACGACGCCGGGCGAGGTCGTCACGCGGGACAGGTGACACCGCGTCGAAAACATCACGCGAGCTCGTGACGCCTGCCCTGGGAGAGAGCGTCGCGTCGAGAAGGTGGGGTTAAGTATCCGCCAGCCCACGGTTCGATAGAAGATGGTCGATCCGACTTCGGAACTCGGTGAGGACGTCACCGAGGAGGACGCGCCGACGTGTACGATCTGTGGTGACCCGATCGTTCAGGAGGCGACCCATCGGGTCGTCACCTGGATCGAGGACGGAGAGGTGCAGACGGCGCACTTCTGTGACGAGGCGTGTCGCGAGGAGTGGACACATCCCGAGCAGCGCGAGTGAGTGGCCGAGTTTTCCGAGAAATTTCGAGCGCAGTCTGTCGACGGCGATCAGCCGTCCAGATCGATCCGCGTGGCGTCGATGATTCGCTCGTCGGCCAGTAGTTGCTCGATCACGTCGTCGCTGACGGGATCGTCGAGGTTGTACACCGTCAGGGCCTCGCCGTCGATGGACTGGCGAGCGTTGGCCATGCTGGCGATGTTGATGTCGTGCTCGCCGAAGACCCGACCGATGAAGCCGATCACGCCCGGTTCGTCACGGTTGCGCGAGAGCAGCATGTGGCCGTGGGGCTCGGCGTCGACCCGATAGCCGTCGATCTCGACCAGTCGCGGCTCGTCACCGGCGAACAGCGTCCCCGACACCGTGAGGGAGTCGGTGCCGTCGCCGACGGTGATCGAGACCAGGCTCCGGTAGTCTTTGGTCTCGCGGCGGCGGCTCTCGGTGACGTCGATCCCGCGGCGCTCGGCGATCCGGGCGGGGGCGTTGACGACCTGATCCTGCCAGCCGTAGGGTTTGAACACCGCGGCGGTGACGAGGTCGAGGTCCTCGTCGGCGATGGCGCCCGCGTAGGTGATCTCGATCTCCTCGACGCGGCCTTCGAACAGGCGCATCGCGACAGTCGAGGCGGTCTCGGCGACCTCGACGTAGTTGCGGATGCGCGGGTAGGCCGTCGCTTCGACGGACGGGACGTTGATCGCGTTCTTGACCAACTCGCCTTCCAGCGCGTCGATTATCTGCTCGGCAGAGGTGACGGCGACGTTGACCTGGGCGTTTCTGGTCGTGGCGCCCAGATGCGGTGTCGTGACGATATTCTCGACACTCATGAACGGGTGGTCCGCACCCGGCGGCTCCGTGTCGTAGACGTCGACGCCGGCACCCTTGATCTTGCCCGAGTCGACGGCTTCGGCCAGCGCAGGCTCGTTGACGACGCCCCCGCGAGAGGTGTGGATGACGAAGTCACCCTGGAATTTCTCGAGTTCTTCCTCGCCGATGAGGTCGCGGGTCTCCTCGGTCAGGCGAGCCTGGATCGAGAGCATGTCCGCGGTCTCGAGGAGTTCGTCGAGTTCGAGCAAGTCGACGTCCATCTGGTCGGCTCGGTCCTCACCCAGGTAGGGGTCGTAGGCCGCGACGTTCAACCCGAGATTGTCGAAGCGGCGGCCGACCTCCTGGCCGAGCCGTCCGAGGCCGACGATGCCGACGGTCATCCCGCCCAACTCGGTGCGGGTGATGTCGTCTTTGGCCCACTCGCCGTTCTTCAGGCGCTGGTGGGCCTGCGGGACCTGACTCGCGACGGTAAAGGCGAGGCCGATGGTGAGCTCGGCGGCCGCGCGGACGTTGCCGCGTGGCGCGTTGGCGACGATGACGCCGTGATCGGTCGCCGCGGGGATGTCGATGTTGTCTACCCCGATCCCCGCCCGAGAGACGATCTGCAGGTTCTCGGCGGCCTCGAAGACCTCGCGTGTGATCTCTGTGCCTCGGATCAGGAGGCCGTCGACGTCTTCGATCACGTCGATGACGCCCTGCGTGTCGATATCGTAATCGGTCACCACCTCGTAACCGGCGTCGCGCAGTCGCGCGAGACCGGCGTCGGCGATCGGGTCCGTGACCAGTACCTTCATGCTCGGGAGGAATCCACCCACGGATAAATCCCTACCGAAACGTCGCTTGTCTCACGCCCGATCCAGGGGTGGTCGAAACGGTGTCGCCGTGGCTCGGCGAGCACTCGTGCTGGCCACGCCGATCACTGATCGGGGGCGTCCACGTCGTCGATCACGCGCAGTATGGAAAGGTGACGGCCGGGGACGATCTCCCGGGTGGCCGCGAACTCCACGAGACGGCGCTCGCCATCGGCTCGCACCAGCGTGAGACGCCCGTGATCACGATCAGTCTCCTGAAAGGCCGTCCAGTGGCGCTCGAAGTCGTACTCCTCGGGCGTGAACTCGGCGATCGTTCGCCCGAGCAACTCCTCGCGGGGGAGCCCGAAGAGCTCACACGCCGCGCGGTTGGCGTCGACGTACACGCCGTCGTCGTCGGCGATCACCATCGCGTCGAGGGCTTCCTCGAAGACTGCCTGGGAGATGGCGGTCTGTCGTTGTAGTTCTCGCTCACGACCCCTGCGGTCGTCGATGTCCCGAACGTAGACGACGATCCCATCGATCGCGTCGCTGTCGAGCAGGTTCCGACCGCGGACCTCGACCCAGATCCACTCGTCCGCACCGTGGTCGTACCGGAACTCGACTCGTGCTCTGTAGGTCGGATCCTCGATCAGTTTCGTGAGTTCCTGGGCCACGACGCCGACGTCTTCGTCGTGGACGGGATCGAACCCGTCCGTCCCGAGAAGCTCGTCGGGCGTCCGCCCGAGGACGTGTTCGGTGGCCGGAGTCGCATACCGGATCTTCCCCGTCGGGCCGACGACGAGAATCGCGTCGCTCGACTCCTCGACGAGCGTCTTGAATCGCTCACGGGTGAGTTCGACGCGCCGTTGGAACTGGGCGTTGGCGACCGCCTGCTCGATTCGATTGGCCAGGACAGTGTACTGATCGCCCCCCACCTCTTTCTGCAAGTAGTCGGTGACGCCCAGCGAAAACGCGTCGCTGGCGACCTCCTCTGACCCCTGCCCTGTAAAGAGAATAAACGGAAGGTGTGCGTACTGGTCGGGGATGCCTTCGAAGAACTCGAGGCCGTTCTCTCCCGGCATCTGATAATCGCTGACGATGCAATCGACATCGGCCGTCCGGAGACGGTCCAGACCGGCACCAGCGGAGTGTTCCGAGAGGATCGTGAACGCTTCGGACTCGCGCTCCAGGTAGGTCGCCGTCAACGCTGCGAAGTCTCGGTTGTCGTCGACGTGGAGGATTCGGACCGTGCCAGTACTGCCGCCGTTTGTCTCCGTCCACGAACCGAACCCGTCGACCATGAGGCCCTATACCACGGCCGAGAGAATAGGTGTGTCGACCACGTGATCGATATCTAACAGCTCGTGGCTGTCGCGTGGGCCTGCCGCTCGGCAGAGACCGTGTGGGGTTGACGCGAGTCCAGACCGGAGGGGCGCTCATAGTGATTACTGTCGGTCTGTTCCACATCGACCGCCCGGAGTCGGGCGGTCGTAGTGGTAAATCGCTACAGTAATCACTATCAGTCCGCACCGGCTTCGCGCTGCTCACTCAGCGTCTCCCAGATTTCGGTACACCCTGCGCCGTCTTCGAGGTCGTCCAGATGATCGTCTGGATGTGGCTCCGGTTCGTCCATGTTACTCACGATCTTAGTAACACTGTGTACATACTATCGCATAAGTATTGTGGGACGGCTGTCGCGTCAGTTCCGGTGGCGACTCCGGGTGCATGACCAACCTTTTAGGGGGCTACCACTCGACACCACGGTAATGACCGACGACGCCGACGACCTCCTGGCCCGGCTGGACCTCCGGGAGTACGAGACCCAGGCCCTGCGAGAGTTGCTGACGCTCGGCCGCTCGACTGCGCCGAATCTCGCGGAGGCCACGGGAATCCCGCGAGCGCGGATCTACGAGGTGCTTTCTGAACTTGCTGATCGCGGCTTCGTCGAAGTGATCCCCGGGCGTCCGAAGGAGTACCAGGCCAAACACCCCAGCGAGATTCTCGATCGGGCGGTCGAGAACGAGCGCCAGGACTACGAGAGTTTCCGAAGTGACGTCGAGGACCACAGAGAAGAATTCGTCTCGACGCTCGGCCCGGTCTTCGAACGCGCCAGCGAGGACGTCACGCCCACCGAAGACCTCTTTCACGTCGTCGACGTGGGCGATCCCAGCGAGACCGAAACCCGACAACTGTACCACGAGGCCGACGGCGAGATCAGCGTCATGACCAAGAGCTTCGCCTATCTCGACGATATTCGGCCGGCGCTGGAAGACGCCCTCGACCGCGGCGTCGAAATCCGGGTGCTGATGCTCGACCCCGCACTGCTCGAACCCGACAACCGCGAGATCCAGGCCGACATCTACGAGGAGCTCGACTCGAAGTATCCCGGGATCGACGTGCGCTTCAGCAACGAGAAACTCCCGCTTCGGGGCACCCTCGCCGACCCGAGCATGGACTACGAGTCGGGCAAGGCCATTCTGCTGGTCGAGGAAAAAGACATTCCACTGTCGATGCGCCAGGCTGCCGTCACCGAGAACGGCAGTTTCGTCGCCGGGCTCAAACGGCTGTTCGACCTGATCTGGGAGCACGAAAGCGGCGAGGCGTACTGATACTTCCGTCGTGGCACTCGCATTTTTTTGCCGATATTGTGTCGACCACTCTCCTATGGAATAATACATAAATTTAATAACTATTATTTCCCTATATTTAAACACAGCGAGGTCTGGGTGAAATCCAATGTACAGCGACATCCTGTATCCAACCGACGACAGCGAGGGTGCAACGGCGGCCCGGGAGAACGTCCGCGACCTGGCCGAGACGTACGGTGCGACGGTACACGTGATGCACGTCGTCGACACGCCCGAGGGAATGGGTGGTATGGCTGACGATCGCCAGTCCGAGCACGACTCGGCGATGAGCGGCGGCCGCGAAGGTGAGAGTACCGGCATGGCCGGGTCACGAACTCCGAGCGAGGCCGTTCAGCGGGACCTGCTCGAACAGGCAGAACGGATCGTCGAGGAGACGGCCGCGCAGCTGGAGGGTATCGAGACCGAGACCATCGTCGCACGCGGCACGCCACACGAGGCGATCCTCGATCGTGCCGCGGACGGCATCGACATCATCGTAATGGGAACTCACGGACGGACGGGACTGGACCGGTATCTGCTCGGTAGCGTCACCGAAAAGGTCGTCCGACTTTCCGACGTACCGGTCATGACTGTCCGACAGAAGTCGTCCGCCTGATGGGTCGGGGCTCGGATTTTCCGCGCCGGTAGGCCGCCGCCACGTCGCTTATTCTACCCGCCGCTCGAACAGCTCGCGAATCGCGTCCTCGATGGTGTACTGGGTCTCCCAGCCCAGTTTCTCGTGGGCGTCGGTCGTGTCGACTTCGAACTCCTCGACGAGCGTCTCCTCGCCGGCGCGCGGGTTCTCGACCAGTTCGACGTCGACGTCGATGCCGTACTCCGTCGCGATCGACTGCACGCGCTCGGCGACGGTCATCACGCTGGGATCCTGCTCGCTGGCGATGGCGTACTTCTCGGTCCCCGTTTCTCCCGCGTCGAGTTGCGCCTGCAGGCGTTCGGCGCTGCGGACGTACAGCCGCGCGACGTCTTTGACGTGGAGGTAGTTGCGGGCCTGACTGCCGGGCTCGTACACAGTGAGCGGTTCGCCGGCCATCGCCCGCCCGAGGAAGAAGTTGATGACTGTGCCTTTCGAGACGACTTTCTCGCCGACGAGGTGGTCGCCGTAGAGGTTGGACTTCATGAACTGGTGGGCGGGGAAGGCACCGTCTGCGTACTCGTCGACGAGGCGCTCGCCGATGACCTTCGTCCGGCCGTACCAGTTCATCGGGTCGCGCGGCTGGTCGATCGTGATCGGGAATTCGTCTGGATCGCCCAGCACGGCCATGCTGAACGGGAACGCCATCGCCGCACCCGTCTTCCGACAGAACCACGCGACGTTGGCGGTCCCGCCGACGTTCACGGCCTGAGCGAGGTCGGCATTCTCGTTGCAGTCGTCGACGCCGCTGATCGCAGCCAGGTGGAGGACGACGTCCGCGCCCGAGAGGGCGTCTTCGAGGCGATCGCGCTCGCGGATGTCGACGTGCTCGATTGCGACGTCGCCGACCTGGCGGACGTCCCCGCGATAGAAGTTGTCCAGTGCGGTAACGTCCCAGTCGGGATGCACTGTTCGAAGGCGATCGATGACCCGGCTGCCGATGTAGCCGGCACCGCCGGTCACGGCGACGTGGAAGTCGTCTGCTGTCATACTCGCTCCTGTGTCCTCGAGTGGGTCATGCTTGTCGTTCTGTCAGCGTGTTCGCGAGGTCGCGAATCCCGTCGCGAAGGGTCCACTCCGTCTCGAAGCCCGTCTCGGCCACGCGGTCGAAGTTGACGTGATAGGAGGGTCCGGGGTGTTCGTCTTCGAGGTAGGTGATGTCGACGTCACCGACTTCTTCGCTGACGACCTCGGCGATCTCGCTGATTCGATAGTTCGATTCGTTGCTCCCGACGTTGTAGACCGGGTGGGTCCACTCGCCGGGGTTGCAGGCCGCGTCTTTGAACGCTTGGGCGGCATCGCGGACGTGGACGAACGGCCGCCAGTTCGTCCCGTCGCCGTACACCGTCAGGGGACGGTTCGTCAGCGCGCGGAAGACGAACAGATTGACGACGAGATTGAACCGCACGCCCGGAGAATAGCCGAAGTTCGTCGCCATCCGGAGGGCCGTCCCGTCGAAGCTGCCGTCTTCGACGTGGGCGACCAGGTCACGCTCGGATTCGACCTTGGTCTCGGCGTAGGGGTTCAGCGGCTCCATCTCCGTCTCCTCGTCGATATCGGTGCTCGTGGTTCGGCCGTAGTTGTTACACGAGGAGGCGAAGACGACGTTTTCGATGCCGAGCTTCTGGGCCGCGGTGAAGACGTTGGTCGAGCCGTCGCGGTTGACCGCGAACGTCTCCTCGCGGCGGTCGTGCGTGCTCGACGCCCCGGTGATCGCGGCGAGGTGGATCACCGTGTCCGCGCCGCGCATCGCGCTCTCGACGTCGCCGTACTCCCGGACGTCGCCCCGCCGGAACGCGAGGTCCTCGCCGAGTTCGGCTTCCAGCAGATTTCGGGGTGAGCCACTCTCCAGGGAGTCCAGCACGGTTATCTCCTCGACCCCCTCCTCGTCCTGGAGCAGGGGCAGGAGGGCGCTCCCGATGTACCCGCAGCCGCCGGTGACCAGGACGTCCATTATTCCTCGTCGGGTTCGAGAACGCCTGGCAGGAACCGGTCCTCACGGGCCTCGATCCGGTCAGCATAGTCAGTGAGACTCTCGAAGACGTCGGTGATACCTTCCTCGAAGGTGGTCGACTGGCCGCCGATGAGGTCGGCGTAACGGTCGTTCTCGATCTCCATCTTGTGGGTTTCGTCCTCGTCGCGGGGGTTCTCGAAGTGTTCGACTTCCACGTCCAGGTCATACTCGTTGGCCACGTCGGCGATGGTGTTGCCCATCTCGACGATAGAGATAGCGCGCGTGACCTGGTTGTAGACGACGTGCTCGGCGGGTCGGTCGTCGGGGTCCATCGTCGCCAACTGGGCGAGGCCCTCGACGGCGTCCTCCAGAGCGATGAACGGTTTGCGCTGTTCGCCCTTGCCGTACACAGTCACGGGATAGCCCGCGACGGCCTGGGCGGCGAAGCGGTGGGCGACGACACCGAAGTAGTAGTCGAAGTCGAAGCGGGTCTTGAGTCGGGGGTCCGCGCGGGTTTCGTCGACTTCGGTCCCGTAGGTGATGGCGGTGCGCACGTCCGAGATGGGGATGTCGAACTGCGAGTTCGCCAGCCGCAGGTTCGCCGCGTCGTGGCTCTTTGTGAGGTGGTACCACGAACCGGCCATCGCCGGGAAGGGAACGTCGTCTTCCTCGCCCTGGTTCTCCATCGTCGCGCCACCCTCGGGGATGGGGAACTCGGGCGCGCCGTAGACCCCGGTGGTGGTGGTCTCGACGAAGTGGGTGTCGGTCATGTCGTGTTCTTCGAGCCCCCACAGGAGGTTGCGCGTGGCCTGGAGGTTGTTGTGCTGGGTGTAGTTGGCCCGCTCGCCGTTGATCTGGCTGTAGGGCGCGGAGGGCTGGGCCGCCGTGTGGATGATCGTCTCCGGCTCGTGGACTTCCAGCAGCTGGTCGACGAAGGCCTTCTCGGTGAGGTCGCCCTCGACGAACGAGAGGTTCGTGATGCCGTGGACCTCCTCGGCCGCTTCGATGCGCTCGTCGATCGAGGCGATCGGCACCGCACTGACCGAGCCGACCTCCTCGACCCACTCGCGCCGGGCGAAGTTGTCCACGAGGACGACGCGGTCGTCGGTTCGGGTAGCGATTCGCAGTGCGGCGGGCCAGCCGAGGTAGCCGTCGCCGCCAGTGATCAGGATCGACATCTGTGTTACTCACTTTCTGAGTAACGAGTATAAGTCTTTTCGTCGGGCCCGAGGCGATCCTCTCTTGATGGACCATCGACGGCACAAAAACGGTGAGAGCGGAGCGATCAGTCGTCTGCGAGTGTGCTGTCCGCGCTCGTGCCGCGGCCGGTCCCAGCACTGATCGTCTCGACGTTGTTGATGACGTACCGGATCACGAGGAAGGAGAAGAGGTACTTCGCGATGATGTCGAAGGCGCTGTATCCCCAGGAAGTGATCCCGACGGACTCGATGACGGCCAGTCCCTCGTTACCGAGGCCCCACCAGATCGTGTAGCCGAACCACAGCACCACCGTCAGGATCTTCAGCGTGTTGAAGACGTCTGCTGTACCGGCCTCTCTGGCGTCCTCGGGCCACTCGAACAGCAGGATGTAGACGACGACCAGAAAGAAGGCGACGCTGAGTGCGTACCATGCCCATCGCATCGAGTACGAGGACGTGGTCCGCGCGGCGGCCAGGCCCGTGAGCATGATACCGACGTCGAAGAAGATGGCGGTGAAGATCTTCGTGCGGTTCGAGCCCGCGATCAGTCCGAGCGCGAGCAGGATCAGGGGCGTCGAGAACGCCCACGTCAGATACCGACCCCAGAGGCTGACGGTCCCGTCGACGGTCTCACCGTTGTGAGCGAGTTCTGTCGTCGCATCGGCCAGGGCGTGGCCGCTGGGCATCTCGAGGATGCTTACCGTCAACCCCGAGGCCAGCCCCATGTAACTGGCAATCGAGACTGCCGAGACCCCCATCACCGAGACGACGATCAGCTTCGCCCGCGGATCGATGACGTCGCGCGCCATGTACGCGAACAACAGCAACGTCAGCCCTGCGAGAGCGATGTTGGCGTAGATCGAACTCCCCAGCAGCGGATCGTTCAGCACGTGTTCGAACATGTCTTTCTGTGACGCCTGCATGACGACTGCGGGTACAATCTGTGACATGGTACCAAATGATAACAACGGCTTCCACGGGTATACCGAATTGCCCAAACTCTTTGGGGCCAGTTCAGACTGATTGATATTTTCTCGTACTGCCTGTGAACTTCGTGTCCGTGGCTGGCCCAGCCCCTCGATCACGAGAGACGAACGTCGGACACCTTGCGACGCTTCGCAGCGTCGACAGAGAGGTTTTTTGCTCGTCCCGTGCGAGAGAGACCTATGGTCGAACTCACCGGACAACGCGTGCTCGTCACGGGCGGCGCGGGTTTCATCGGCAGCCACATCGCCGACGTACTGGTCGCAGACAACGATGTCGTGGTGCTGGACGACCTCTCCTCGGGCGAGCGCGAGAACGTTCCCGAGGAAGCGACGCTAATCGAGGGCGACGTGCGCAATCTCGCGGATCTCGCACAGGCTGGTGACGTGGACGTGATCTTCCACGAGGCCGCCGTGGTCAGCGTCGCCAAGTCCGTCGAGAACCCGGCCGGCTGTCACGACGTGACGACCGACGGGACCATCCGAGTCCTGGAGTTCGCCCGTCAGCAGGACGCCCGCATCGTGACGGCCTCGAGTGCCGCAATCTACGGCGATCCCGAGACGCTCCCCGTCGGCGAGGACGTACCGATGCGACCCAGTTCACCCTACGGCGTCGACAAGCTCACCGTCGACCACTACACGCGGCTGTACGCCGACCTCTACGACCTCCCCACTGTGGCCCTGCGCTACTTCAACGTCTACGGGCCGCGCCAGTCCGCGGGCGATTACAGCGGTGCCGTGAGCGTCTTCCGTCGGCAGGCACAGCAAGGAGAGCCACTGACTGTGCACGGCGACGGTTCCCAGACGCGGGACTTCGTCCACGTCGAGGACGTGGTTCGAGCGAATCTCGCAGCCGCGACAACGGACGCTGTCGGTGAGGCCTACAATGTCGGGACAGGCGCGGAGACGAGCGTGCTGGAACTGGCCGAAACTATTCGAAGCGTGGCCGGTAGTGAGAGCGATATCGTCCACGAAGACCCGCGCGATGGTGATATCGAGCGGAGTGTCGCGGACATCTCGAAGGCTCGGGGACGACTCGGCTACGAGCCATCGGTGGATCTGGAAACGGGGCTGGGAACGTTGATCAGATAAATAGCTGGACGATCACTCTGTTTCGGCCAGCCGACCACCTGCGAAGCCACCCAGCGCCCCGAGCCCGGCACCGTAGGCACTGAGCACCAGGAGTCCGAAGAACATCCCCGCGACGACAACGAAACCGAGGCCGGCTTCCTGGATCGTGGCGAACCCAGAATACAGGCCGACAGTGACGAAGCCCAGAATGACCAGTGCCGGGACCATCGCCAGGAATCCCGACAGAGCACCCACACTCACCGGTCGTCCCGACGCGGGCTGTTCGAGATAGCCTGCCAGGCCGCCGCCGAGCACTGGCGAGAAGGGGACGAACGAGAGCACCGACGTCGTGACTGCACCGAGAACGGCCGACGATCGATACGTGCCGACGCTATCCTCGTCCCCGGCCTTTTGATGGGCACGATGGCGGAACACGACGTATCCGATCGCGAACAGGACGAGCCCGATGCCCGTGACGAGGAGACCGATCCCAGTCCAGTTCACGACTTCCAGTGAAAAATCGAGCATCTCTGCTTCTGTGAGATCGCGTTGCAAGACCACGATCGTGATCTCCCCAGCCTCGATGTCTTCGGCCAGCAGGTCTCGGTCGACGACGAAGGCCACGGCAGTGCCACCGACGACCAGTGCCATCCCACCGAGTGCGATCGCCACCCCGACGAGCCAATCGACGTACTCCGGCAACGGTCGAGCGAACGTGAGGTCGTCTCGCGGCTCACTGGTCGCGCTGTCCTGCTCGCCGCCGCTCGCAGTGTCAGTCGTCTCCATACCTGGTAGTACAACGGCCGCTGCCTTAGTTATATTCTAAACTACATTTGGGGAGACGGGTGGGGCTCCGCGTCGGTCGCGAGGTCGGTATCGTGACTGGCCTCCCAGATTCAGGGCCCGTATCGAAGTCAGAGTCCAACGGGATTGGTGCGACGCGACCAGCGGATTCGATCATCGATCGTCACCGCTGGCTGGGTCGATTTCGAACGTCGTGATGATTCCGAACAGTCCTGTGGTCGTGTCTGTGACCGACATGTCGGCCGCTGCGACGATCTCACGGGGTTGCTGGGTCCAGCGACAGCCCGCCTTCTCGTAATGGGCGTCGGCACGCCACTCCTGATAACGCGCGAGCAGGCCGACGTCGCTGCGGCCGTGTTCGACCAGCCGGATCGTCCCCCCGGGCTTGCAGACGCGTTCCATCTCCCGGAGTGCAGCCACGGGATCCGGGAACGTACAGGTCGAAAGCGCCGAGATTACCGCATCGAAGCTGTCGTCGGGGAACTCGATATTCTGGGCGTCCATCTGTCGAAGTTCACCGTCTATCGAACGCTGGTCGAGTCGTTCTTCGGCGTTTGCCAGCATCTCCGGGCTGATGTCGATGCCGACGAGATCGACCGTGTCGGGGAGATATCGGAAGTTCGGCCCCGTCCCACAGGCGACGTCGAGCACTCTACCAGTCACGTCCGCGAAGCGTTCACGACGATACCGACCAGTAACGAGGCGGTCGACTGCTTCGAACCGACGGATACGGTCTGCATATCTGGCGTAGGCTTCCTGGATGTCTGCGGTGGACATCGGTCGATCTCGTTGCTGTGAAGCACGCTGTTCGTCGGTCTGGTGTCCGGGAGTGTCGGTCGAATTCATCGTGGCTGCTCTCTCTCGTTCGATCGGTAGACTGCGACCCGCATAAGTATTATCGAACTATTGATATATTTTCGAGATCGTTTCAAAATCTCGATTGAGCGATGCAGGCAGATCGGCGGGTAGAGTCGGCAAATAGAGATATTTCGGCCTGGAGATAGCCACGTTCACTCAACAGCGGTTTTGAAACGATTCTATCACGATCGCCGGTCGCCCTGGTTTCGTCGGCGCACGCGTTCGGTCTGAACGACCGTCGCGTCGTCGTCGAGAAACAGCCGAAGTGATGCAGACTCGGTCTCGAACGCGACGCAAAATTCTGCCGGCTCGTTCTCGATACGCTCGGACGTCCACCTGCCGTCCTGAAGGTGCTGATGGAGTTCCCAGATACCGGTTCCCATGACGTCTATCCCGTGCTCCCAGAGGAAGGTCATCGCTTCCGGATGATAGGCAGCGGCATACGGTAGCGGGATGCTCAAAAACCGAAGACACGTTCGGCACACGCTGATCGTCCCGAACGACGCGGAGACGGCATCGGGGACGGAGGCGTCGGCCGTATCGATAATCTCGGTTTCCATGCGGCCGCCACAGTCCGGGCAGACACCCTGGCGCATCTTGAAGAAGTCACCCGCCTGCTCCCAGATGACCGATTCGAGCAGGGCCGCTCCCGAGCGTGACCGAGCCTGTGCCGGCCGGACCCGATAGGAGAACGCCGGCTGTTCGCACGCCGAACAGCGGATGAAGAAGTACTGCTCGTGCAGGCTCGCTTCGAGGGCTTGCTCACCGCAGTAGAGACAACTGCCGTCAGTCTCGATCGTTCCGATATCCGGCGGCGCCCGAAAGTTTTCGGCGAGGACGAACCGCACGAGCTGTTCGCCAGCGTGTGTGAACGCGTAGCCGTCCTCGTGTTTCCTGAGAAACGTTCCCGTGAGTTCGCTGAGGTGATACGAGAGTTTCGACGTGTTGTCGACGTCCACCCGCTCGTAGATGTCCGAAAACGACAGCGCGGCGATGCCCGACTCCAGCTCCTCGTGCTGTGCAATCGCGACAGTCTTGAGGATGTCCAGCCGAATCTCGTCGGCCAGCAACCGAAAGACGTCGTCGGCCGTCCGATCGGTCCCCATACGCATGGGGGCGCGGCCAGGATATTGAAACTACGGCCGCTACGATCAGTCGTCAGACCGGGCGGCAGCGACCGTCGTCGGCTGCGCCGTCGTCCTCACGGCCGAGGTGTGACGCGCCCAGAGCACGAGCAGGCTCGGCAGGACGACGACGCTCACCAGGAAGGAGGTGACGAGTGTCAGGACGACCAGGATTCCGAAGCTCTGGAGCTGGGGGTGAGGGTGCAACAGCAGGGCGACGAACGCACCGGCCGAGGTGAGCGTGCTTCCGAGTAGCGCACCACCCGTCCCGGTCACCGCAACCCGGAGAGCGTCGACTGGCTCTCGTCCGCGGTCGAGTTCCTGGGCGAAGCGGTCGCTGATGTGGATGTTGTAGTCGATACCGAGTCCGACGACCAGGCTCATCAACAGTGCCGTCACCAGCGTGAGCGGCACGTCGAGGAGGTACATCCCGCCGACGACCAGCCCCGTGACCATCAGGATGGGCACGACCGTCGTTACGCCCAGCGTCGCGCTGTCGTGGACGCGCCGGAAGATGAGTACCAGTCCGACGAACACCGCCGCCAGGGCGAGCACGAGCACGCGGATGATCCCGTCGGTGACGACGTCGAGCTGGGAGTCCAACACGGCGGCCTGACTGACAGCGGTCGCCTGAAGGTCCCTGCCACGGTCCTCGATGGCCGTCGCAGCCGCACGGACCTCGTCGATGCGATCGTCAGTCATGCCGGCGCTCTCGGCGGGCCCGATAACTCGCAGTGAGCGGTACTCGCCGTCGGTCCGCTCGACGACCTGGCGTGCCTCCTCGGGTGCGACCTCGTAGAGGCGGTTGTACACGGTCGCGAGATCGGTATCGGGAATCCCGTCGCCGTCGGTGTCGGCCGCGGCGACTGTCTCGGCGAACCCGTCGTGCGTTGCAGCGACGGACTGAATCACCGTCACCGGCGATCTCAGCGACTCCCGAGAGCGCGAATCGGTGAACACGGATCGGTCCGTGGCCGCTGCGATCGCGTCGAGACTCCCGTCAGTGGTCACCTCGCCTTCGACGAGAAGCTGGAACCGCTGGCTCGCGTCGGTGGCGACGGCACTGTAGGCTCCCTGGACGTACCGGCTGTGCTGGGAGTACGCCGGCTGGTCCCAGCCCATCGGCTCGGGGAGGTCCTGTTTCCACTCGGCTGCTGGCTCGCTCTGTTGCTGAAAGCTCTCCTGGTCGAGGGCCGTCCAGGTCACCGCACCGCCGGCACTCGCGAGGAGTGCAACGACCACGATCACGGGTGCGGCTTTCCGTGCGAGAGTGACACTGCTCGAAAGCAGCGGCCGCAGGAACGACCCGCTACCGAGCGGCGCGTTTCGTCTGTCGAAGCCGACGCGTTCGAGCAGACCGTCGATGCTGATCTTCAGTGCTGGGACCAGCGTCACGAAGATCACGAACGCAGCGATCACGCCGAGCGTGATGCCGATGCCGAGATCCCGGATGGACCCGACGGGATTGGCGACGTTCGAGAGGAAGCCGATCGCCGCGGTCACGGTGACGAGTCCGAGCGCGAGCGCGACGCCGCGCATCGACCGAGCCATCGGGGCGCGAATCGTCTCCTCACTGCCTCGCTCCTCTCGGTAGCGCGTGAAGACGTGGAAGCCGAAGTCGATACTCAACCCGGCGATCAACACGGGCCCGATGATCATCGTCATGCCCGCGCTCACGCCGAGCCACCCGAGGATGCCGAACATCCAGACGATCGAGACGCCGACGCCGATCATCCCCACGATGACGTCGACGACGTCGCGGTAGGCGAACGCGAGGATGCCGAGGATCGACACGAGTGCGAACGGAACGACGAGTTCCATCGTGTTCGCGTTCAGCTGCTGGCTTCCCGCTGCTCTGGCGTGCTCACCGAGCGTGAAGAACCCCTCGCGCTCGCTCGCCGCCTCGTAGAGGGCGCGCTGGGCAGCGCTCGGTGGCTGGCCATCCTCGCCGGCCGTGAACTCGAACAGCATCCGGTGACTCTCGGCGTGAGCGGTCCCCGGCTCGTAACTCCGCGGGAGCAGCGCCAGTGCTTCCGAATCCGCAGTCAGCGTCGAGCGCACGGCCGAGGCGACCTCCGAGTCGGTCGCTGCGTCGAGTGCCGTGATTTGCTCGTCGAGCGTCGCGTCCGGTGTCTCGGCTATGCGACTCGCGACGAGGTTCGCGACGCTCGTCGGCTGATCGGTCTGTATCTCACTCGCGACGGCATCCGCATCGAGCACCGCCTGCTGGTAGTGCAACGCCCCGAGTAGCGCGTCTTTCGAGAGCGCGTTTCCAGACGCCGGCTGGACGTACACCATCGCCGGTGCGCTCTGTTGTTCACCGTCTTGTGTACTGTACTGCTCGCTGACGTAGTCGGCCTTCTCTGCGACCGTCGTCTCCGGGAACATGTCGGTCGTACCCCCCGCCTGACTCCCGCTGTCCAGCTGTGCCATCCCGCCAAACATTCCGGCAGTGAGAAGCACCATCACCAGGAGCACGAGTCGGCTGTGCCCGGTTACGCCACCGACGAACCGTTCGATTGCATCTTCGCTCATTGTCTCTCCACCGACACCTTCCTCGCTCTCCACCATAAGAATTATCGAGTTTTTTATATAATACCGAGCGCGTTTCAAAATCTCGTTTGAGCGAAAATACGGCTTTTTCGGGTTGTGATGAGGGATAATTTGAGAGTTGCCGGAATCAGTCGTCCGTTGGTCAATCGCGGTTTTGAAAGATATCTTTCCTTTATTTCGTCTGAGGGCAGTTCTCTCTCGGGCGCGCTCACTTCCTGCTGGTGTGCACTCCCTGCTGAACGACTCCGTCTCGCTGGGTCATCTCGAAACGGCGGCCAGGCACGCTCGCCACTACGCCCCCCTTCGAAGCGGAGACGATCGATGGGAGTGAGCGATCGGGCTGAGAGAGACTGAGGTATCGGAGGCTGAACCATCGCTGAGCATATACACTGACAGTGCGTGTATTGTTGTATGGAGTACGAGACACGCTCGGGGACAGAAGTTCCGGCAATCGGCCTCGGGACCTGGCAGATGGACACGTACACGGCGTACGAATCCGTCGCGACGGCGCTCGACCTGGGCTATCGACACATCGATACGGCCCAGGCCTACGGGAACGAGTTCGGCGTCGGTCGCGCCATCGCCGAGGCAGAGGTCGATCGCGAAGACGTCTTTCTCACGACGAAGGTCCTGCCGACCCACCGCTCGGTCGACGCAATCGTCACCTCCGTCGAAGAGAGCGTCGAACGACTCGGCGTCGACGCCGTCGATCTATTGCTGATCCACTGGCCGAACCCCCTGGCTGATCTCGAAACCGTGATGGGAGGCCTGAATACCGCGATCGATCGCGGGCTCGCGCGTCACATCGGCGTCAGCAACTTCGGCAAAGATCGACTGGATCGCGCCCGCGAATACTCCGACGCGCCGATCTTCACGAATCAGGTGCTCTTTCACTGCTGGTGGCCACAGCGCGACCTCCTGCAGTACTGCCAGGCCAATGATATTCTCCTGACGGCGTACAGCCCGCTCGCGAACGGTGCGGCGATCGGGGATCCACTCCTCTCGGAGATCGGCGAGCGCTATGGCAAGTCGAGTGCCCAGACCGAACTTCGATGGGTGACCCAGCACGCGAACGTCGTCACGATCCCGATGTCGACCTCTCGTGGGCACCTCCGGCAGAATCTCGACATCTTCGATTTCTCGCTCTCGCGCGACGAACACGACCGGATCACGCGACCGTCGTACTATCGAACCGGGCTGTCGATGCTCCGAGGTCAGCTCGGTCTGTAGGCGAGTCAGTCGCCGGAGACTCTCGGGGATCGTTCTGGATACGGAAGCGAAAGAGTGGCGAGTCGCTCAGACGCAGGTGATCCATTCGACGGCTGGCATGCACACGTCTGACACGCGCGTAGCGCTTATACATCCTCGCAGACTGCACACTTCTAATGGCGAGCGGCTGGCGGTATCGAATCGCGAGTGTCACCGGAGTCGTGGGACTCGTGATAATCGCGCTGGTCGCGGCGAACTACCCGCTGGTCGAATCACTGTTTCGGCTGCTTCCCGTCGTCGGTGATCTCCCACTGGACAACGCTGGCGGAGTGGAGCTAGCGGTCGAAACGGTCACGGCGATTCTGGTCGTCGTCGGCGCGCTGGCACCGCTGTACAAGCCCCGGCCGCGTCGGATCCTCGACGTCTGGATGCTCGCGACCCAGCGCACGGTTGTCGCGTTTCTGGCGCTCGCGACGATCGGCTACTTCGACTACACCTATCGACTCCCGCGCTCGACGCTGTTGATCGTCGGCGCGTTCCTGTTCGTCACGATCCCGGCGTGGTTCGTGCTCATCCGCCGCCGACCACGCGCGGCCGGCGGCCGCACGATCATCATCGGCGACGATCCCGCGACGATGGCCGACATCTACGACGCCGTCGACGGCGAGGTCATCGGCTACGTCTCCCCACCCGCCGCACAGGTCGGCCGGGAGATCGACCAGACGGCAGCAACCGAATACACCGACGGCGGAACGCTCTCCCCACTGGCCGATCTGCCCTGTCTCGGCGGCCTCTCCCGGCTCGACGAGGTGCTCGTAGAGTACGACGTCGACACGGCGGTACTGGCCTTTGCCCACCCCGACCGCGCGGAGTTCTTCGGCGCGCTCGACACCTGCTACAGCAACGGGGTCGCCGCGAAGGTCCACCGCGATCACGCCCACCTCGTGTTGACTCCCGAGGTCGGCAGCGGCGAGTTGATCGACATCGACCTCGAACCCTGGGATCCCCAGGACCACGTCATCAAACGGCTGTTCGACGTCACGTTCGCGGCGGTCGGGCTGGTGGTGCTCGCTCCCGTGACGCTCGCCATCGCCGCCGCGATCAGGCTCGACGATGGCGGGCCCGTCCTCTACAGCCAGGAACGAACGACGACCTTCGGCGAGACGTTCACCATCTACAAGTTCCGGACCATGCGCGTCGGCGGCGAGGAGACGACGCCGACCGACGACGAGGAGAACCCGCGGATCACACGTTTCGGACGATTCCTGCGCCAGACGCACCTGGACGAGATTCCCCAGCTCTGGTCGATACTCACCGGGAAGATGAGCGTCGTCGGCCCGCGTGCGGCCTGGACCGACGAGGAGACGCACCTGCAAGAGAGCGCCGAGGACTGGCGCAAGCGGTGGTTCGTCAAGCCCGGGCTAACGGGCCTGGCCCAGATCAACGACGTCTCGAGTACCGACCCGGAGGCGAAGTTGCGATACGACGTGGAGTACATCCGCCGGCAGTCGTTCTGGTTCGACCTGAAGATCGTCGTCAGGCAGGTGTGGGACGTCCTGCAGGACATGGTTAAATATGTCCAGCTATTGATCGGGGAGTTTACCCCACGATAGGTTGCCAGAACACCCCGATTGACCACTGGGCACTCGCCCAAGACCCGCGTCCCAATCCGATATCGCCATCCACGGCACAGACGAAACCGTCCTCGACCGGCCACGGATCAATGTGGTGCATTCGCCCGGCGTTCCAGCCAATCCGACCGGTGGCCTCGAGTACCGGGTCTTTCTGGAGTGGTTCATCTTCGAATCGATCCTCGGTGAGTTCAGTCACCCGATATCCGTTGACACGCTGGCCGTAGGAATCGGTACAGTCCTGATAAAAGACGACGGTTTCGTCGTCTGTGACTATCGGACGCCCACCGGGTCGCGCTGCGTGTGGTCTGTGTTCAACGACCGGATTGTCTCGGTGTGGTAGCCATTCGTCTCGTTCGAGCATGTCGCTATAGTAAGCATATAATGACCCAGTCGGCTGGTGACCGACCAGACACCACCACCGATCGTCGCGGCGGAACACGACGTGGTCCGACGTCTCGCGTCCCGGCTGGATGATCGTGGCGACCGCTTCCCAGTCTGTCGGGAACGACCGCGCTCGGTACAGCGTCACCGTCGCGTCTTCGGCGGGTCGCTTCTGATCCGGAACGAGATACCGTTCATCTTCGGCGGCGAAGACATAGGGATACGAAAGATGCACGGGCTCCGTCAATACTCGTCCCTCGTAGGTCCACGCTCGGCCATCCGAACTAGTCGCGTGGCCGATCGCTGCTGTCGGCTTGCACCACTCGTTGTAGACTTCGACGAACAGATGCCATCGATCGCCCATTGGGAAGAGAAACGGATCAGCAACGTAGTTCGCGTGGCCGAAATCGTCGACATCTGCACCAGTCAAAACAGGATTTCGGACACTCGGATGTGGCCCGGGTTCGAACGGCACTGGTACACCGTGATCGTTGAGCCGTCGATTCATCGCTACCGAGTCCGGACTGAGTGTCGAGGTATCGGCCAACTCCGATCGCCAGAGCTGTGGGAGCCAGTGATGGAGGAGGCGTGCCGGCTTCGTCGTCAGCGACGAAACTGTCCGTCGGATCGGCAGTTGACCACTCACATCGAGACAGGCGGACGGTAGTCCTATCTAGATTGTGGTTGCTCTGTCTCGAACACTCTTTTCTACTCGCTCCTCTTCCACGTAGATATGAGCGGGTTACGGACGGCTGTCGTCGGTCTCGACGGAGCCCACTTCGAACTGCTGGAGCCGTGGATCGAGGCGGGCAAGTTGCCAAATATCGAGCGGATAATCGAAACCGGCGTCTCAAGCGACCTAAAGTCGGTGATGCCGCCGGTGACATCGCCTAACTGGAAGGCATATGCTACCGGCAAGAACCCCGGTAAGATCGGGATCTTCTGGTGGGAAAACATCGACACCGATGCGCGTCGCGTGTACTATCCCACACACCGCAAGAGCCAAAACACCGAATACTGGGAGTTGCTCGCCGAAGACGACCCGGTTGGTGTTCTGGGTGTGCCGACGACGTATCCACCGAAGACACTCCAGAACGGGTTTCTCGTGGCGGGGGCTCCGGATGGCGAAAATACAGACTTCGCGACACCACCGTCGGTCGAGCAGGAGCTCCGCGAGCAGTTCGATTATCGAGTTCTGCTGAGCTGTCGGCTCAAAGATTATCGCGAACGCGCGGCCGAAGAGATCATCGATCTCATCGATCTTCGATTCCGTGCAGCCAAGCAACTCGCGAAAGAACACGACGTTCACTTTCTGCAGGTGTCGACGTTCTACATCAACTCACTCCACCACTACCTGTGGGACGACGAGTATACGCTCCGTGCCTGGCAGACGATCGACGAACACGTCGGTGACATCACGGAGATAGCCGATAACGTCGTCCTCATGAGCGACCACGGATCGAACCCGATCCATACGGTCTTTCACATCAACACCTGGCTCGAAGAGCAAGGGTACCTATCGTTGGCTACAGGCTCGGGGAACGCGCTCTATCGCCTCGGGATCAATACCGACCGCCTCGTCCGTCTCGCGACGAGACTCAGAATTCGAGAACCGGCCGAGCGGCTCGCTCCCCAGTGGTTGTTGAACCGCATCCCGAACGAACACGGCGAATTCAAGCGCGAACAGAAGACCGAGATGATCGACTGGGAAAACACCGACGTCATCGCGAGCGGACAGGGGCCAATTTATCTGACTCTCGATCGGGACGACGAAGATTACGAGTCGATACGGAGAGCCATCATAGAAAGAATCGAATCGCTTACCAGCCCGGCAGGGAATCCCGTTGCAGATGCCGTCTACTGCGGTGAGGAAGTGTACGAAGGAGAGTATACAGAAGAAGCGCCCGATCTAGTCATCGACCAAGCGCACGGCGTCCACATCCCGGGCAACATCGGTAGCGACGACGTGTTCACCGATCCGAAGAGCGGATGGCGAGCCGAGAACAAGCGTGAAGGGTTGTTCGCCGCGAGTGGCCCCGCATTCGGACGTGGATCGCCCGAGCCGTTATCGATCCTCGATCTAGCACCGACGCTCCTACACTTGTACGGTCACGCCGTCCCTGACGACATGGACGGGACGGTCCGAGCTGACGTCTTCGCCGAAGACAGTGACGCCGCAACGCGATCAGTTGAGTACACCCAACGCGATTCGAAGGACACTGAGATCGACCGGATCCGGTCCGTCGCACGTCGTATCGCAACTGAATCAGCGAATTTGTAGGACGGAGCTGCCTCGACCGCTGGCTCGTCAATCACATGTATCCGAGGTCTTCGAGTCGGTCTTGAACGTCTCGGTCGGGTTCGTCTTCGAGTTCGTCCAAGACGATTCTGAGGATCGTCTCGGCATACTCGTCCGCCGATTCGAACTCCTTGCGGGCCGCCCGATCGTCGATGCGTTCGTAGAGGGTGTCGTCGATTTCGATGTTCATCATCTGGATATCTTCCCTGATGGGTATAGTATTGTGGGACTGCCGTGGCACGTTCTGGACCGGTATGTTGAATGGTGCTGGCAAGCTATCTAAAGCGAGTGCGATGAATCGGATCTATCTCCCCTATATCCTCGGCTCGGACAGCCCAATCTCCTATCTGTATCAAAACATCGCCGCGAAACTCGATCCAGCGTGTTTTTCCGTGACCGTACTTCGAAATCAGCGAAATCCTCTCCTCGATGCCCCGAACGTTACCGAGTTGTACGGGTTTGACCGGAGTGCGACTCTGAAATACCCTGCTCACGCCCGCGCCGCACTCCGGGGCCACGACCTGATTCACACCGGTGGGTACCCGCGGCTTCGCTACGTCCTTGCCCGTCTCACCAGGCTTCGAAATCCCGGTATCAAACAGGTCCATTCACTTCGCGTCGACGTCGATCCGGACGGTCCGTACCAGACGGCGTACAAGCAGAAGCTCGTCGACATCGCAGATACCGTCACGGCGGTCAGTGAACACACTGCCGCAACCGCACGGGAACACCTCGGTGTATCGCCCGAGGTCGTGTACAACGGAGTCGATACCGACCTATTCAGGCCCGAATACGAACGGCCGGAACTGTTCGACAAACTCGGGATCGATCGACCTGTGCTGTTGTACGTCGGCTCGTTCCAGCGTCGGAAGCGACCGCGAGCACTGCTGGAGGTCGCCAGACACACTGACGAGTTCGCTGTGTTGATGATCGGGAACGGGACGCTGCACGAAGAGATTTCCACAGCAGCTCGCGACCTGGACACACTGTACACGCCGGGTCGTCTCGCGAAGCACCGACTCCCCGCGGTCTACGCAAATAGCGCCGGATTCGTCTTCCCCTCGGTGAAGGAGGGGTGTCCGAACGTCGTCCTCGAAGCGATGGCGGCGGCGCTTCCAGTCGTGGGCTATCGCGCGACGTCGATGCCTGAACTGATCAAAGACGGTGCTCGGGGCTATCTCGTCGAACCGGATGCCACGACCGCGTTGTGTGACGCCGTCGACAGGCTTGCGGACGAGCAGCTGCGTCGAGAGCTGGGACAGCGGGGCCGGGAGTACGTCGAGGCCAACCACACGTTCGAGACGATCGTTGGCCAGTACCAGTCGATCTACGAGACGCTCCTCGAGTGACAGGCCCGAATATTCAAAGCACTCGACGCCGTCCGTTAGCACAAGTTCACCATCTATGTCAGGCCCGCCGGGAACGTTCACACTCTCGCTGGATACCGAACTCGCCTGGGGGCGGTTCGACACCGAGCGTGTCTCCGATCGGGCCGAGCAGTTCCGCGCGACCAGATCCGTCGTCACGGACCTCTGTTCGCTCTGTGATCGATACGAGGTGCCCGCGACCTGGGCGCTCGTCGCACATCTGCTGGCGGATTGTCGTGGCGGGAGCCACGAGGGCCACACCGACCAGACACCCCCGGAGTATCCGTGGGTCGACGACTGGTTCGGCTCGGCACCGTGTTCAGCGGGTGTCGATCCCGCACTCTGGCTGTGGCCCGACCTTGTGGAGGAGCTTCGCTCCACGGCCGTGACTCACGATCTGGGACTCCACGGGTACACGCATATGATCCTCGGTGCGGACGGCTGTTCGCGCGCTGCCGCTAGCGACGAACTCGATCGAGCGACTGCGGTGGCTCGATCCGCTGGTTTCGATCCCGTGAGTTTCGTCTATCCGCGGAATCGAGTCGGTCACCGCGACGTACTCGTAGATCACGGAATCGAAGTCGTCCGGACTCCTGACGCCGAGTGGTACGAGCAGAGGACGGTTCCAGACTGGATGAGACGACCGATTCGGTTCCTGACGGAGGCGACGAAGCGAACCCCACCGGTTGTGACCCCGCGTCTTCGCGAGGGTGTTGTCGAGGTGCCCGGCTCGCAACTGTATCGCCCCCACCACGGCGGCTGGCAGTACACGCCATCAACTTCCCAGGTCGACCGGGCCATCGCCGGCCTGGAACGAGCTGCCGAAACGGGTCGTATCTTTCACCTGTGGGTACACCCATCGAATCTCGCACTCGATCCCGGCCCACTGCTGGGCGGCATCGAGACGATATTCGATCGGGCGGCGACACTTCGGGATCGGGGAGCGTTGACGATCCGACCGATGGACGAGGTCGCGACTGCATTCCACGATGGGGTCTGGGAGGGCATATGACCGTTCGTGTCTTCCACTTGATCACGCGCTTTCTCCGTGGCGGCGCTGAAACCACGACCGTCAACACACTCGACGCCCTCGCTAGCGCTCCAGAAACGTACGAACTCACGCTGGGCTACGGTGCTGCCTACGATCACGAGCGGGTATCGACAGTCGCCGATCGAGGCGTCGAGACCGTACGATTTCGGACGATCAGACACTATAACCCTGTCGCACTGCTCGCAGCGGTCGGCGCCGTCGCGGTCGCGCTCCGACGGCGCCAGATAGACGTCCTCCACACCCACAGCACAGAGGCGGGGATCGTCGGGCGATACGCGGCCGCCATCGCCCGGACGCCCGTCGTAATTCACGAGGTCCACGGCGATCCCGTGGCGGCCGATCGCCCAGACGCATTCAACGCGTTCCTGACTGCTCTCGAACGATCGGCTGCACCACTCTCGACGACGATCGTCGTCAAATCCGAACGGATCAAACGGGTCTATCTCGACCGCGGGATCGGCCGTCCTGAACAGTATCGGACGATCTACCACGGCGTCGATCTTGAGAGATATCGCCAGGAGAGTATCGAGACCGTACCAGAGAAGCACGCTACTGCTCGGTTGCTGTTCGTGGGACGGCTCGCCGATGGGAAAGGCTTGTTCGATCTCCTCGAAGCCGTCGATCGACTCCGGACCGACCGCTCGCTGGAGGTGTTGATCGTCGGTGAGGGTGACCTGGAGAGCGATCTCGAGGCTACGATTCGCGAGCGGGGACTCGAGGGGACGGTGTCGCTGCTGGGCTATCGTGAAGACATTCCTGCGCTGCTCGCCAGTTCCGATAGCCTCGTCTTGCCGTCCTATCGAGAGGGGACACCGCGAGTGATCACCGAAGCACGGGCAGCCGGTGTTCCCGTGGTATCGACGAACATCGCCGGGATTCCCGAACAGATCCGTGACGGCGAGACCGGATTTCTTGTTACGCCGGGTGACGTCGACGCGCTCGTCGAGCGACTCTCTCGGTTGCTCGACGACGACGCGCTTCGGATGTCGATGGCCGAGCAGACCCGTGTCAACCTCGATCGGTTCGACGTCGAACAGGTCCAGGAGCAGTATCGCGAGCTCTACCGCGAACTCTGTCGCGAGGCAAATATCGACGTGGATCGCTCACCGGAGTCGGTCGAGGGCGGCGAGTAACTCCGCGCCGATCGTCTCGGGGTCGTTCTCCTCGGCGACCCGACGCTGTGCGTTCTCGCCCAGTCGCTCGCGCTCGTCGGGGTTTGTGAGGAGTCGGTCGATTGCTGCTGTCAGTTCCTCGCCTGTCGTCTCGACCAGGACCCCATCGACTCCGTCCTCGATCTGCTCGGCGACGCCGTGACTCGGTGTCGCTACCACCGCTCGCCCCGTTGCCTGGGCCTCTCTGACGACGTTCGGGTAGCCGTCGACCGACGAGAGGTAGACGACGAGGTCGGCGGCCGCGTACAAGCCGGCGACGTCGTCGACGAAGCCGAGCAGCTGGATCCTGTCGCGCAGGTGGGGATCGACGGCCCGGTCGACGTACGCCCGGAGCGACTCGAGATAGAGGCCGTCTCCAGCCACGGCATAGGTGATCTCGGGGTCGGCTTCGAGGACGGGGAGCATCGCGTCGACCGTCTCTCGCACCCCCTCGTACTTCCCCTCGAACGCGAGGTTCGTCACGGTGACAACGAGGCGATCGCCGTCGAAACGGTCCCGCCACGCTGTCCCGTCCGCGGTGGCGTAGTGGTCGTGGTCGATGGGGACTCGGACTATTTCGATTTTGTCTGGATTGCAGTTGACCAGTGGCGTGATTTCCCGTTTGAGTGCCTCTGAAACCACCAGAAAACCCGAAGCATAACGGTACAGAAACCATGTTACAAGGGTCAGAAAGCTGTACTTCAGTACCTGCCGAAACTCTCTTCGTCGCCTGAACTCTATGCGACGGTCACGGTATAGTTTCGCCGGGTTCCCACCGAGTTGAATTACCGTCGGTATCCGATAGAGCGTCCCGAGCCCGAGCGCGAACAGACTGGCGATTCCTGCACGCCCTCCGATTATCACATCGGGCCGCTGAGTTTTGATCTGTTTTCGGGCTGCCTGGAGGGCACGGCGGTACCCCGTAACCATTCCATCGGACTTGTCAACAAGGACCACCGTCTCGTCGGCATCTACAGCTTCGAGTGGTTCAACGACTTCGTCGGCTCGATGTTCCAGCAACGCGAGGACGTGCATTCGACAGGTCGACGTGTGTGACCGGACCGTATAGTGGTTGTGCTGACGTACCAGCTGAGTTTCCTGATTTGGGATGTTTTTGTAACAGAGTATTTGAACCCCGGGAAGCCTTTGTAGGTGGACAATCTACTCGCACGCAATCGAGATGGCATCGTACGAATACACCTTTACAGTCTTCACGCCCACGTACAATCGAGCACACACGCTCGGACGGCTCTACGAGAGTTTGTGTGAACAGACGTTCCAAGATTTCGAGTGGCTGGTTGTGGATCACGGGTCTGAAGATGGGACTGCAGAACTCATCCGGAAGTGGCAAAGCGAGGCCGACTTCGAGATTCGGTACGAAATTCAGGAAACGATCGGCAAACACCACAATTACAATCGAGGTCTCAAACTCGCACGCGGCGAACTGTTCTATCCCGTCGACTCTGACGACGAATTATTACTCGAGGCTCTCGAGATACTCTATGATTATTGGACAGATATTTCTAGTGAGAAGCGTACCGATTATGCGGGAGTTGTTGGATTATGTGTGAACTCTCAGAGAGAGGTGATCGGCGATCGTTTTCCGGAAAACCCATTCATTTCGAATCCATTAGATAAACGATACATTCACAACATCTCCGGAGGAAAATCAGGATTCCTTCGAACTGAAGTTGCGAGACAATTCCCGTTCCCAGCCACAAGCGAAGTAGTTCGGGTTGATGAAAATATTGTGTGGGATTCTATTGCCAGAGAATATGAGTATATTTATGTAAATGAGAAAATTCTGTTTTATCACTCTGATTCGGAGGAAGATCAAATTACTGCACGGCTACCCTCTGAATCTGCACCCGAGATGATTATGTACCATAAACATAATCTCAGTAATAACTTAGACGACTATATTCGATATGCACCCTTCCAATTCTTCAGATCTGGTGCGAACTTTACCCGTTTTGGCTTACAGGCAAGAAAAAACATTATCGGTCAATTTCTCTCGCTACCATTTCCAGCCGTTCTCGTTTGTATTCTTGCGTCGCCACTCGGCATCACTCTATTCTTTTATGATAGACTACGAGAGAGACGACTGTCAGATGTGAGTTGATTGCATTTATTTTTGTTCGTGAATAAATTAGACTTCTTAACTGGACAGATTTTCAATATGTCCGGGTTTGAATGTCTGACGGTCAATTTATCTATGTATTTTGAATCTGCTTAGATGTATTTTTAATACATATAAGGACCGAATCACTCTAACTTATTTTTGGGAGGGACCCGTCCTCGGAGATAAATATATAACGCCACGAATGCTGATTTTGTGATACCTTGATATACTACATTTCAGATGCCGATCTACCAGGGAAAAAAGCCCACACGATACAACAAATGAGGATGTGTCAAGCATTCGAACGTTCTGGTGAATCTGTTCACTTCCTTCATCCAAGCTATGGAACGTTTGGAAAACGGGTTCAATGGGAAGATGTACAGGAATACTATGGACTAACTACGAGATTCGAAATCGAAACCGTCCCAGATCTCCGAGGGTATATCGACTCTGTCCCACAGATAGGTGTACTTTCGATGGCCGTCTCACTGTCGGGGGCACTCACTGCTCGTCTATTGAAGGGGGAATTGACGGCTTCAGATGTCGTTTATTCTAGAAACTATTACGGACTCTTCTTTTTTAATGAGTTGAGCCGATTGCTGCCAGCACGGAAACAACCAACGATGGTATTCGAGCATCACGACGAACTCTCTGCTCATCTTCAGCCGAGACTGTATCGATCTATCGACGGAATCGTTTGTATCACACACTCACTCAAACAGTTCGACCAGCGCGAATATGGAGTTCCGACCGAGAAGTGTTTCGTCGCACCGGATGGAGTTGACCTAGAGCAGTACGACAGTATCACTAAATCGGAGGCTCGTGATAGGCTTGGTATCCCTGCTGACGAGAAAGTCGTGATGTATACCGGACATCTGTACCCGAGCAAGGGTGTACAGACGTTGGTCAAAGCAGCACCGGACATCGAGGCGACAGTGTACATTGTCGGTGGATTCGACACGGATATCGAGCGAATCAAGCAACGCGTCGGTGAACCGAGTAACGTAGTGTTTACCGGTTTCGTTGAGCCCGGATCGATACCCCTGTATCAGGTCGCTGCAGACGTACTTATAGCACCATATACAACCGAGGCTCGTGATTCCCTTTCTCCCCTGAAATTATTCGAATATATGGCTGCAAAGCGTCCGATCGTCGCTAGTGACCTCGACATCTTGGGTGAAGTACTCACCGACGGTCACAATTCGCTTCTTGTCCCTCCAGAATCACCACCTGAACTGGCACAGAATGTGAACAAACTGTTCTCGGAGGAATCACTATATGAGTCGCTGGTCGAGAATGCCTCAAGCGAAGTGAGACAATATACCTGGGAACAACGAGCAAAAAACATCATATCGTTTATTCAGCAGCTGTGATCACGCTGCCCAACGACGATACCATAATTCGAACAGAATTAACTTGAACAAACTATTACTCGGGGGATCGGCATCGAGAAACTCGTCAAGCCCCTCCTGCTCAAAGACACCATCTGATGCTGCTACCGACTCTCGTAACACTTCCTTATATTTGTCTATGAAGCCCATCTCCTGTAGTGGCGCACCGAACCCGGATTTTGGTCGATCGACGATCCGATCCGGAAGATAGCTCCGTGCTACTTGCTTCAAGAGGTGCTTTTTGTTATTGTCTTTGTATATCAACTCCTCCTCAAGTCCCAGACTGTATTCTGCTACTGACCTGTCCAGAAGTGGGACGCGAACCTCCAACGAATGAGCCATACTGGCCCGGTCAACCTTGACGAGAATGTCGTTTGGGAGGAATGTGTTCAGATCCAAATGCTGGAGGTCTTTTATATTCATAGACGGGGCCGAGTACCGTGTAACGACATCTTCGGCCGAATCAGATTTTAATTCGTCACTGACGATTCGATCGATCCATTGTGATTCAATCGGGGGATGCATCGCCATCTGATACTGTGAAAGGCCCGTAAGACTCGCCAGCTGTACACGCCACTCTACAGACTGCATAAGTTCGCTCTGTGCACGGGCATTGACTGTTTTGATCGCTTTGTGGAGTGGACGCATCACCTCGGCTATCGGATTCAATCGCTTGTATCTGAGATATCGGTCATACCATCGATATCCCGCAAATAGTTCGTCACCGCCATCTCCAGCGAGTGCGACCTTGAGGTTTTGACTCACGCGCGACATCAACAAGAAGGTCGGGAAGATCGAACTATCGGCCAGTGGTTCGTCGTAGTAGTATAGAATTTCGTCAAGCAGACCGTCTAACTCATCCGGGCCGAGTACTTCTTCGGTTTGATCGAGGTCGAACTCCGACGCTACCAGACGGGCGTATTCGAGTTCGTCATCGGCTCCTTCGAACCCCATCGAATACGCAGACAACCCTGGTTGCGACTTCGAAGCCAGTGCCGCGACCGTGCTCGAATCGATACCCCCACTGAGAAGGACTCCGACCGGGACGTCGCTGACGAGGTGTTTCCTCACCGAATTTTTCAACGTTTCATCCAACGTCTCAACCGCCTGCTCTTCGGGGATCTGTTTATTATCAAGATACGTCGAAGAGTTCCAGTAGGGAGTCACTTCGGCTTCGGTGCCATCGTACACGAGATAGTGGCCAGGAGGTATCTTCTTAATGCCTTGCCAGATCGTCTGTGGAGCCGGAATGTACCTGTACGTGAGATAGCTCTGGAGTCCTGCTGGAGATATTTCGCGTGGAACAGTCTCGTCTGCGACTATCGCCTTGAGTTCCGATGCAAAAACGAAGCGATCGTCTGTAGAATAATAGTGGAGTGGTTTGATACCAAACGGGTCTCGACCAAGGAATAGGCGTTCAGCTTGCTCATCCCAAATCCCGAACGCAAACATACCCTCTAGACGATCCAGAACATCGACTCCCCACTCCTCATAGCCGTGCAGGATGACTTCCGAGTCCGTTTGACTGGTAAATTCGTGCCCGGCAGACTGGAGGTCGTCACGCAGCGTCCGATAATTGTAGATTTCACCATTAAATACGAGATACACCGTTTCGTCTTCGTTCGCCATTGGTTGCATACCCGCATCTGAGAGATCGATGATGGCGAGTCGTCGAAATCCGAGTGCTACCGTTTCGGTTTCATTTGTGTAGAGGCCAGCGCCATCAGGTCCTCGATGTGAGAGTTCATCCCGCATTGACGAGAAAGTAGAAATATCGATTCCATCTTGCGAGATCTCGCCGACGATTCCGCACATTCATATTCTGGTTGCCTTTCTACTATTTTATCACTTCGGGTAGTTATTAGCCAATGAAATGGGTGTTATCATCCAAGATAGCTCATCTTTCGGACCCCCAGTTCCTATACCTACTGAGTCTATAGATATCCCATCTCTCTGAGGTTATCTAGTACTTCGTCTGACGCAGTCTCGTTTCCTCTACGCTGCAACCGATCCAAACTTTGCAGATGGTCGTTCAATCTACTTACTAGAATGTCGTCCTTATCTAGCTTGTTCTGATTTGGATCTAACACTCTCTTCGTGTTTTCATTTTTCCAAATTGAATATAATTCCCGTGGAGGAATTTTATCTTTATGTATATTTTTTTCTTTCATTTCCCCCAACATATTCGCGTACATTGACTGAGCGGCTTCATAATGCACAAATGCATACTCACGATCATCATTGAGATCTGTACTATTAGTGCCTGGCGCGTCAAATCCACAAATTCTTGACAGGGTCGGATATAAATCGTTGAGTTGTACTATCGATTCTTGGCTACACTCATCAATCGCATTGATTGGATCATAAATAATTAAGGGAACTCGAATAAGCCCGTCATTCATTGAGAAATTATGCCCATATATTCCATCTTCTCCAAATAATTCCCCATGATCAGAAAAGAGGACTATTATCGTGTTCTCGTATTCTTCTGGTCTTTGTTCGCGGAAGGTATTAATGAAATCCGACAGGAGATCGTCAATGATAGAAATTTCCCCCCGATACATATTTAAGACCTCCTCGCGTTCCGACTGAGTCATATCGTTCTGTATATATCTCCCCACTTTGCTATTATACACCTTCTGCTGTTTCTTCGAGCACGAATACATCATTCTTCGCCCTCCATCGCTAAACCGTCGATACGCGGTATAATTTGGTCGATATTTATAATGTGCCCCTTGAAGATGAACAAACATTGAAAAAGGCTCATTAATCTCTCGAATCTCATCTAGAGCCTTCGATATTGTGTGCTCGTCTTCTGGTTTATGAGTGAAAGTACGTCTTGATAAGTTATTATAGATCTTTTTTGCATAGTGTCCTAACCCATCCGGAAGAGGCCATGGATCGGTTTTCGTATGTTCCCAGCCACGTAGCGTTGCTCCTTGTCTGAGCCATCCATTGAACCCAAATGATTTTGCTGTGTATCCCGCCTTAGTCGCCAATTCTGCGATAGTTGGGTGATCACCTAGAATCTGATCTTTATCATTTATTGAATGTTCTCTTGGATACAGGCCAGTGAATAGGGAAGTATGTACAGCCAGTGTCCATATTGAGGGGGATATCGCCTTTTGGAATACGTGGCAGTCATTGGAAAATGAGCTAAGGAACGGTGTCGTTTTCTCCGACTCATTATACACTGTACAAAAATCCCTCCGCAAACTATCAATAGAGAACAATAATATATTTGGCTTAGAGGTCATATCGATGGTTTCATTCTCTATCTTAAATTTCTTTTGTGTACTTTCAAAATGATACTTTGATGATGGATATTTTGGAAAATATTCGGTGGCTCTATATTTGGCCCAAGATCTGCAATCCGGGAACAGATTCGATACTGAAGGGATTCATATTTTTATTCTATGAGAGTGTACTACACACCATCTTGAGGTCAATGAAGGCTTTGTGTGATAAGATGGTCCGAGGAATTCAGTAGTTATGTTTCGAGAGAAGTTATCTTCAGCTCATGAAATATTCACAGAGAAGGGTGCTATAGCTCTCGTAGCTGCAATATCTCGAGTGATTCTCCCAACAACACTGTACAACTGGGGACTACTCCTATTCAACGAGGGAGTGATTGCATATCCGACACGTGATGGAAACTGGCTGCTATTTTCACCTCTAACATTGAGACGTAAAAGAAAGATTCCAAACATTTCCGAAACACTCTCTGGTATTCACTTGGGCTCAGATCGGCATAAGCAGATGCTCTCAGAGATGTACTCTTATGAGGGATTCGTTGAGGTAGAGAAGGGAGATGTCGTAGTGGACGTCGGGGCATATATCGGTACGTTTTCTCTCGTCGCCACAAAAAAAGCCAAAAAGGTAGTGGCTATTGATCCCTTCGCATCAATTAACAATGTACTATATGATAACGTGTCTGATTACTCAAACATATCAATTGTACCTAAAGCAGCTTGGAAATGTGAAGATGTTGTAGAACTAAACACTTCGACACGTCCTAGTAAGAACACACTCCTAACGCCGAAAATGGGCACAAATACAACATCCTATAATGTGGCTGCGAATACTGTCCCTGAACTCGTCGCTTGCGAAGGCATAACCCACATTGATTTTTTGAAGGTAGAGGCTGAAGGTGTTGAAATTGAAATTATCGAAGGTGTTCTCAATGACGAGATTGACGTCGGGAAGATAGCTGTCGATGCAGGGCCTGAAAGGTATGGTGAATCAGTTCAGAAGGATATCGTCCAGATGTTAGAATCTTCGGGATATGAGTGCCGGGTGAAAAGTGAAGCCCCATGGTGGGGTGACGAGATTGTATTTGCTCGAAGGGTCTATGAAGCAGAGTGAATAGTTGGAACAGCTGTTAGTCAAAGACCAAGCCTGTGCATTGAGAATCTACTGCGTCTGATACAGGCTCGCGTATTCGCCTTCCTCGGCCAGCAACTCCTGATGACTTCCAGACTCGACAATCTCCCCGTCGACGACGGTGTAGATCTGATCTGCGTTGATGACAGTCGAGAGCCGGTGTGCGATGACGAGCATCGCGTAGTCGCGGTCCATCGCTTCGATCGCCTCGTGGACGGTCTCCTCGATGTTCGAGTCCAGATCACTGGTCGCTTCGTCGAGAACGAGCAAGTCCGCGTCCGTTAGTAGTGCCCGAGCGATGGCGACGCGCTGACGCTGGCCACCGGAAAGCCGAACGCCGTCGTCGCCGAGTTCAGTGTCGTAGCCGTTGGGAAGGTCGTCCAGAAATTCCGTGACCTGCGCGATTTCACACACGCGTTCGATCTGCTCGTCGGAGGCCTCGCGGTTGCCGATCGTGACGTTGTACCGGAGCGTGTCGTTGAAGATGAACGGCTGCTGTCTGACGACGGCGACTCGGGAACGCCACTCCCGAACGTCGAACTCGTCGATCGGGATGCCGTCCGCGGTGATCTGCCCGTCGGTCGGTTCGTACAGCCGCGTCAACAGCGAGACGATCGTCGACTTCCCTGCCCCTGACGGACCGACGAACGCGACGAATTCTCCGCGGTCGACACCGAAATGCACACCGTCGAGGACACGCTCTCCCGTCGCGTACTCGAAGGCGACGTTTTCGAAGGCAGTGTAATCTATCCGTTCGGGGACTTGCCCCTCGGCATCGGTCGGTTCGGCAAATGCGTCTAGCTCTTCAGTGAACTGTTGAGTACGGACCAGATGAGGTAATCGCCCTTCGATCTTGTACGCCCAGTTGTTGAGTGTACTGACCCGTGGCGCAAGCCTGAACATAGCGAACAAAAACACGCCGAGGCCGCCCAGCGAGAGCGAGGTAAACTCCAGTGCTGCGTAGATGAGTCCGAACACGGTCAGTGCCGTTCCCAACTGGTAGGCGTTGTCCATCGCTGCCTCGTTCCGGCGCAGTCGAATCGTCTCCCGGGCAAACTGGTCGATCGATTCCTGAAAGTCAGTCCGTAACTCGTCGGCCATTCCGAATAGCTTGACGTCGCGGATTCCCTGCGTTCCTGCCTGTACTGCTTGTTGGACCCGCTCGTTGGCATCTGCCACTCGGTCTCCCACAGCGTATCCCGACTGTATTACACCTCGGATGAGAAGCGTCAGGCCACCGAGAACGACCGCCGACACGATCGTGAGGGTCGGTGCCAGATACAAGGCGATCCCGAGGTACATGAGAGACAGGAGCGTTTCCTGCACCAGCCGAACGAGGTAATCGACGACCCACCCAGCGTATTTCGCTTGCGTGACGATTGCGTTCAGGATGTCGTCCGAACCCTCCTGATCGAAGTACGCGACACGGGTATCAAGCGTCGCATCGAACGCTTCGGTCTGGAGGTGTCGAACATAGTTCGTCCGCAGCGATGCTCGGAGCCACGCAACCAAGAAGCTCGACGTGTAGCGGAGGACCATCACTGCCCCAACGCCTGCGACGATGAATCCCAGCTCGAACGGAATACCCAGTGTATCGTACAGCGTGACGAACACCCCGACCAGCCCGCCAGCGTCTCTCGCACCGGCCCCGGACTGTGCGACCTCGATGATCGGCAGCAAGAAACTCAGACCGATCCCTTCGAGCACGGCAGCAAAGACACTCAGAACAATAATCCCGGCTGTTGTCGCCGGCCTATACAAGCCAACACGGTAAATCGCCCTAAATTTATCACGGAGAGAGGGGTTCTCGTCCATACGTAACTATCGACTCGTACTGGACACGTTACTTACCCCGGGTAATATACTATGGGAAGTGGTGGCGGTCTACTCCGAGCTGTCCTGTCACAAACGGACTTCCGTTCGAATGCCCTATCGATCCAACGTCAGGAATTGATGAGGTCGTTTCAGCCCTCATGCGACACCGATCGGACGATACAATTTAATATCACGGCTTGACTTGGAGGACACGATGTCTCTTGCATCGCTGTTTCTCACGGCCGTCTTTCTGGCGACGGTCTCTTTTTTATTTCTTCGAGTGTATCTCCCGCGCTGGCTCGCGATCACTGTGGCCGCGATCAAATTTACTCTGCCCGTTTTGTACTTCACCTTCGTATTCGATCTAGAAGGCTCCGTTTCTGCGGGAGGGCAGGTGATAGTCGCAAAAGCGCCTGCCTTCACAATCAAAGACGACGTGACGTACTATCTCTGGAGTCGGCACGTCCTCGAATCGGGGTACGACCCGCTCACGATCCTATTTTCGCAGGATGGGATGAGCATGCTCTGGGAACCCGTCGGCGGGACACACGTCTTCTATTACTGGTGGAACCTCCTCGCCCAGTATCTGTTCGGGCCGTACTACCACTCGCCCGTCCTGCTGAACGTTTTTCTGACAGTGATCGTCGGCGTCTACGTGACGAAGTTGCTCTACTCGCTCGGGTTTTCAGAGTCGTACAGTAACTGGTTTCTGGTGTTCTTTCTGCTCCACTGGGATATCCTCGCGTGGACGTCGGTCCTCAATCTCAAGGGCACCATTGCGATGTGTCTCGCAGTCGCCTACATCTATCACTTCTTCCGTCTCGATCAACGCTCGACGTTCTCCTGGCGAGCAGTAGTCTTTCACCTGTCGATCATGACTGGCAGTCTGATCCTCCTGTGGTGGGTGCGATTTTACATCATCGCCGTTCTGCTTGCGACCACCAGCCTCTGGCTTCTGTACCGCTGGGTGCCACGATACGTCATCCCGATACTCGGCCTCGTCGGAACGCCGGTCGCAATACTAGCGGTCCAGTCCGTGCCTGTCTTCACCCGGTTTTGGGAGACGGCCGTGAGCCGATTGGACCCTGTGTCACTGCCCTTTGGCCTCCTCAAAGTGTCACTGTCTCCTCGTCCGTGGGGGGTCGAACCGAACTATCTCTTCTTGGAGTTTGCCGCCGTGTTTCACTGGGTCGCATTCGCGGCGTTTTGTTACGGATTCGCTCGCCTCGCTCTCGAACACAAACCGACCAGATATCTCTTCGTCTTTTTCGGGCTGCTGGTCGTCACCTTCGCGATGTCGACACGGTTTCAGGGTGCTCGACAACGCTATCAGCTAGTGTTCATAATCGCCCTCTGCCAATACCATACGCTTCGGCTTTTGATCGCCCACGCCACGACCACTACTGAGGCGGGGTATCCAGGGCAGTGGTGGCAAAACACGTAACCATTATAGGCCGTACGAGTATCAATCGAGGCAACAGATGCCACTCGTTGATGACGACGGTCGGCTATTCGGCGTGGTGAATCTCATCGACGCCATCGTCCTCGTCTTCGTCGTTTCTGCGGTCGTAGCTGGCGTTTTTCTCGTAGTTCTGGATGGTGAGAGGACTACTGACCCTGACGCCCCCTCGCATATGACAGTGATTTTCGAACCGCAGTTAGAGGGTCTTGAGCCAGAAGTCGCGCCTGGTGACAGGATCAGTATTGCGGATGGTCCCGGGGGCATGAACGTCACAGACGTATTCAGGACACCAGGGCGGAACGGAACCGTCGTTACAGTCGCGAAAGTGGCCATCGGGGCAGGAGCGGAGAAGCCCAAGGCGGGACCTCGCCACCGATTCGAAACTGAATCGTACGCGATCAACGGAACAGTTCGGCAGTTCTCGAATCAATCGACGCTTCGCGTAGACCAGACTGACGTTCGATTTTCGGCGACAGTTTCCGAGTCACGCCTCGACAGGATACAGCGAGATGGCACCCTTCGAATCGGTACTGAAGCCGTTGGACAGGTCGAATCGGCCTCGGCATATCCGATCGAAAACGCCTCTATGTATCGAATTGGGCTGGGAGTATCACTTCCAACGGTTCGGATAGATGGATATCCGATGTACGGCGGTCAGCCTGTTCGTCCCGGCGTACAGCACCCGCTGTATCTGGAGAACGGGACAGTCGCCGGCGTCGTTGATTCTGTCGGTCGTCTGGAACCTGTTGGCGAGTCGACGCCCACGACTGTCGTCGTGTCTCTGGAAGGGGTCAGTGCGACTCGTTCGGACGCACTCACTGTGGGCCTAAACGAATCTCACCTGGGTACACCTGCGACGATAACCGATCTGTCGTCGAGTCCGGCGAGCACGGTCCTGACGACTGACAGTGGTGAATTCGTTACCGCGTCTCATCCGACACAGCGTGATATCTCTCTCGTGCTTGCTGTCGAAGGCCGACGTCTCGGCGACCATCTCTACTTTCATGGTGCACCACTGCGTATCGGCAGGGTCGTTACGCTAGATTTCGGCCACATCCGTGTCAGAGGGACTGTCGTGGACTTCGACGGGGACTGAAAATGTTCAAATCGACTGTAGTACAAAATTCTACCGTATATATACTGTACGCGCAACTTCTGACCACGGTCCGCATAGCAGCAGCGAATTCAGACACAGTGCAGGGAGGGAGAGGTCTGCAAATGGCGCTCGAAGCTGCTGATGAGAACAGCACCCTGACGGCGAACGAGAAAGTAGTAGCAGGGTGGGTTCGCGCTTCGTTGACGTTCCGGGTTCTGACAGCTGGACCAGTGGCCTCTGCCAGTAAATCCCCGAGAGGGTCCTGGACTGTCAGGATTCTGCTCGCAGTCTTCGACCACACGTCCGACCAGCTGGAGCGAACATTCGGTGGCGTTCGAAGAATAGTAAGTGCTGACATCATCGATTTTTATCGAGGGTCACACGTTCGTGTCGTTGGCACTGTCGTCGCACTCGTGGCACTTCTGAATCTCACCACTCTGTTCGTCGGTGGTGAGACGCTATCTGGACGAATTGGTATCTGGTCGTGTGTCCTCGGAATAGCGATCCTCATAGTGTGGCTGAACGTGACTGTCGACGATCTTCGGGAGGGGTACGTCGGACGGATGCTCCTCGTTGCTGTCACTCCCCCGGGGGAGACTTCCGAGCGCGGCGAACCACCAACAGAAGACGACGAATAGCTTCGCCTGCGGACGATCAAATATTTCTCTCCTCTCCGGCGTTTGCAGAACGGTCCCGGCAGTGTCCCGAGTCCGGGGAAGGTCATCGTTTACCGCTGGGTTCGAAACCCGCCCCCTCAAGATATAAACCCGCGTTCACAGAACAGACGCACATTCATGGACGTCTCGAAAGCGGTCATCCCCGCCGCGGGGTTCGGAACCCGATTTCCCCCCGTGACCAAAGCCCAGCCCAAGGAGATGATGCCCGTGCTGGACAAGCCGACGATCCAGTACGTCGTCGAGGAGGCCGTGGCCGCCGGCATCGACGACATCCTCTTCATCACGGGCCGGGGCAAGCAGGCGATCGAACAGCACTTCGACAAGTCCTACGAACTCGAAGAGGAGCTCAAATCCGCCGGCAAACAAGACCGCCTCGAACGCGTCCGTGGGATCTCAGAACTCGCAGACATCCACTACATCCGCCAGCAAGAGCGCAACGGGCTCGGTGACGCCGTGCTGTACGCCCGCAAACACGTCGGCGACCAGCCGTTCGCACTGTTGCTCGGTGACACCATCGTCCAGAATCACCGCCCGTGCACGGAACGGCTCATCACGTACGCCGAGGAGTACGAGACCTCCGTGCTCTCGCTGGAGCGAGTGCCCTGGGAGACCGTCCCCTCCTACGGCGTCGCCGACGTCGACGATCCGGAGACCGTCTCGGGGTGTTTCCCGCTCAGAAACACGCGCTCACCCATTATCCGCCGCCCACGAGTACAGCCTCTCGATGTCGCCCCGCCCCGGATCTCCCCTCCCCCTCCGACAGCGATTGCACGCACCCAACACCCTCCGCATAGTATTGCTGGCCGGTATCATCGGTGGCCTGCTGGTACCGATGTACTTCTTCGGGATGGCCGAGACGACGTACTTCGCGTGGGACTTCCGCGCCTACTACACGGCCGCAGAGGCCGCCCTCCACGGCCAACCGTTCGTCGGCATCCAGACCGACATTCCAGGTGTCTCGTACGTCTACCCGCCGATATCTGTCGTGCTATTCCTGCCCCAGGCCGCCGCTGGTGGCTGGAAGGTCGCCTTCGCCCTGCAGACGCTGTGCAACGTCGGTATGGCGCTCGCACTCGCGGCACTCACGATACACACGATCGAAGCCAGACGAGCGAGACTGTCCAGCGTCGATCGCCTGCTCATCGGCGGGTTCTGTCTCGGTACCGCGCCCGCGATGGCCGTCTTCGGACAGGGCCAGGTCGATATGCTGATCGCACTCGCCCTGGCGGGTGCGTTCGTCGCACTCGAACGCGATAGAGAGGACATTGCAGGCGTCGCTCTCGCCGGCGCGAGTCTCGTGAAGGTCTTTCCCGTCGTCCTAGGTCTCTGGCTCGTCTGGCGGCGCGCCTGGCGCGCCGTCCTCGCCGCCACCCTCACTGGACTCGCCGGGCTCGCCCTCGGCTGGGTCTGGTTCGGCCTCGATGCCTACTGGCGCTATCTCGACGTTCTCGCCACTCGCAGTCGCGTTGCGGAGTTCGCTGGCACTGTCTCGCCGGATTTCTTCGCGATGTCGCTGCATCGGCCGCTCTCCCAACTCCTCCCCCAGATCGACCCGCACCTGTACCTGCCGCTGTCCGTGCTCGTCGTGACACCGTCGCTGGCGCTCGTCGCACGCCGTGAGCACGGCCTCACTGGTCGACTCACGACGTATCTCGTCGCCACTATCGCCATGTTGCTGGTCTCGCCAGCGTCGAACGCACTGTACGTCGTCTACGCCTACTTCCCGATTCTCACCCTCCTGTATCTCGACGCGGCGAGTCGCGCGCAGTCGCTGCTGTTGGCGGGGATCGTCACGATCGCGTTTCCGGTCCAGCCCGCACAGATCGCGACGGGGCTGACGGTAGCTGGCGTGCCTGACCCAATTCGGTCGCATCTGTTGTTCGTCGTGAGAGAGTTGCTGACTGTCGCCTCGCTGCCGCTTCTCGGACTCGTCACGATACTCGTCTGGGCAACGCTTCGCGCGATCACGTCGCAGCCAGCGACGACTGTCGAACGGCGACCCGCTCACGCCGACTAGCCAGTCGCACGTGTGTTCACGAGACGCTTCGGTGTACGTATCGGTAGACAAATCTCGAATCCGATACTGGTGCCCCAACCGTTATTCGTCTGATAAACTAACTTGACGGTAATGGTCGACGGGCCTTCAGAGACGATCCGAGTTCTCCACGTCGACGACGATCCGAGTGTGACGGAGTTGGCATCCGAGTTTCTCCAGCGTGAAGACGATCGGATTACAGTCGAGACCGCAGCAGATGCAAAAGAGGGACTGGACCGACTCCAGAGCGAGAGCGTCGACTGTATCGTCTCTGATTACGAGATGCCCGGGCAGAACGGTATCGAGTTTCTGCAAACAGTCCGGGAGACTGAGCCAGATCTACCGTTCATTCTCTTCACGGGGAGAGGGTCCGAGGAAGTTGCAAGCGACGCGATCTCCGCTGGTGTGACCGATTACCTCCAGAAAGAGAAGGGGACGGATCAGTATACGGTGCTGGCCAATCGGATCGTCAACGCGGTCGGACACGACCGATCTCAACAGTTAGTCGAACAGAGCCAGCGCCGGTATCAGGCGATATTCGACGATCCGAACATCCTCGTCGGACTGCTCGATACAGATGGGTCTGTCCTCGACGTCAACGAAACAGCGATGGAGTACGTCAGCAAGGCTCGCGAGAACCTGACTGGAACGCGGTTCTGGGAGACGCCGTGGTTCGCCCACTCGGATCTCAGCGAATCAGACGTCCAGGAGTGGATCGGCCGGGCAGCGAACGGCGAGTACGTCAACTTCGAGGCCGACCTGCAAACACCAGCAGGTGACCCCTATACTGTCGAAGGTGTGTTTAGGCCAGTCAGAGACGAGGAGGGTACAGTCGTGTCGATCATCGTCTCTGCCAGGGAGATTACCGAGCGTAAAGCACGTGAACGAGAACTCGAAGAGTACGAAGCGTATCTCGAAGGGTCGAGCGACATCATCACTGTTCTCGACGAAACTGGCCGGATCAAGTATCAAAGCCCCTCAGCAACACGGATCTTGGGCTACGAACAGGACGAACTGATCGGTGAGAACGGGTTCGACCTCGTCCATCCTGACGACGTCGAGACGTTGTACGAGACGTTTACTGCCCTCGTGGAAGACCCCTCGGGCGTCGTTACCTCCGAAGCCCGATTTCGCTCGGCCGATGGAGAGTGGCGCTGGCTCGAAGTCCGCGGTCGAAACGAACTCGAGCATCCCGTGATATCGGGGATCATCACGAACAACCGAGACATCACCGAACGCAAGGCGTACGAAGACGAACTCGAGCAGACCAACGCGCTCCTCTCGACGCTGTTCGGGACACTCCCTGTGGGCGTCCTCGCCGAAGACAGTTCGCGAAACGTACTGGCGACCAACGAACGACTGCTCGAACTCTTCGGATTTTCCGGGACGCCGGAGTCACTGGCTGGAGCTGACTGTGACGAGTTGGCTGCGGAGGCTAGCGATCTGTTCGTCGATGCAGACGCCTTTACCGATCGCATCGAGACGCTCATCGAAGAGCGCGATCCCGTCCGAGACGAACGACTCGAACTGCGTGACGGCCGGACGTTCGAGCGGCGTTACGAACCGATCGAACTCCCGGGTGGGGAAGGACACCTGTGGGTGTACAGTGACATCACCGAACAGGAAACCCGCGAGCAGAAACTCGAAGCGCTCAACGAGACGACGCGAGAGTTGATGGCTGCAGAGACACATCAAGAAGTCGCCGACATCAGCGCTGAAGCCGCGCGAGATATCCTGGGTATGGACGCGAACGCGCTCTATCTCTACGACGAGCAGCGGTCAGCGCTCGCCCCGAAAGCGATCGCCGACGCTGGCCGCGCGATCATCGGTGAGCCCCCGACGTTCGAAACAGACGAGAGCATCGCCTGGCGAGTCTTCGAATCTGGCGATCCAGTCGCACTCGACGATGTCCACGAGGACTCAGACATCTACAACTCGGAGTCGCCGATCGAGAGTGAACTCTATCTGCCGGTCGGTGATGGCGGGATCCTGATCGCCGGATCGGACGAACACAAAGCGTTCGATCAACACGACATCGTCCTGGGCCGAATCCTGGCCAGCAACACCGCGACGGCACTCGACCAAGTAGACCAGACCGAGCGGCTGCGCGAACGCGAGCGCGAGTTGTCGCGTCAGAACGAACGCCTCGAGGAGTTCGCGAGCGTCGTCTCCCACGACCTCCAGAGCCCACTGCAGGTCGCAGACGGCCGGCTCGATCTCCTCAGAGACGACTGCGAGAGCGAGCACATCGAGCCCATCGAAACGGCGCTCGAACGGATGGAGACCTTGATCGAGGACCTGCTGACGCTCGCGCGTGAGGGGAATCGTGTTCAGGAATTAGAAGCGGTCCAGCTGGCATCTCTCTTCGAAGACTGCTGGCAGAACGTGGACACGGACACTGCGACGCTCGATGTCCAGACCGAACGCACGATCGAAGCCGATCCGAGCCGTCTCAAGCAACTGTTCGAGAACCTCGTCCGGAATGCGATCGAACACGGCGGCCCCGAGGTAACCGTGACCGTCGGCGATACAGACACCGGCTTTTTCCTCGCGGACGACGGCCCCGGTATCCCTGCCGAGAAGCGTGCGGCAGTCTTCGAGGCCGGATATTCGACGACTGTAGACGGGACCGGCTTCGGCTTGGCGATCGTCAAGGAGATCGTCGATGCGCACGGCTGGTCGATTCAGCTCACAGAGAGTGCCGCAGGCGGGCTTCGAGTCGAAATCGACCTCGGCAGTGACCGGACCTGAGCAGGAGTGTCCCTGCGACTGTCCGCACCGCTGTCTCTGGAACGGCCAAAAGCGCGGAGTTCACTCGGAGGTGACGGAAAGCCCTCAAGATATAAACCCGCGCTCGCAGAACAGACGCACATTCATGGACGTCTCGAAAGCGGTCATCCCCGCCGCGGGGTTCGGAACCCGGTTTCTCCCCGTGACCAAAGCCCAGCCCAAGGAGATGATGCCCGTGCTGGACAAGCCGACGATCCAGTACGTCGTCGAGGAGGCCGTGGCCGCCGGCATCGACGACATCCTCTTCATCACGGGCCGGGGCAAGCAGGCGATCGAACAGCACTTCGACAAGTCCTACGAACTCGAAGAGGAGCTCAAATCCGCCGGCAAACAAGACCGCCTCGAACGCGTCCGTGGGATCTCGGAACTCGCAGACATCCACTACATCCGCCAGCAAGAGCGCAACGGGCTCGGTGACGCCGTGCTGTACGCCCGCAAACACGTCGGCGATCAACCGTTCGCACTGTTGCTCGGTGACACCATCGTCCAGAATCACCGCCCGTGCACGGAACGACTCATCACGTACGCCGAGGAGTACGAGACCTCCGTGCTCTCGCTGGAGCGAGTGCCCTGGGAGACCGTCCCCTCCTACGGCGTCGCCGACGTCGACGATCCGGAGACCGTCTCGGGGTGTTTCCCCGTGAACGACTTCGTCGAGAAGCCCGCGCGTGAGCAGGCCCCGTCGAACCTCGCGATCACGGGTCGATACGTCCTCACGCCCGAGATCTTCGACGTGCTCGAAGAGACGAGCGAAGGTGTCGGTGGCGAACTCCAGCTCACGGACGCGATCCGCAAGCTTGAGAGCGTCCGCGGGGTCGAACTCGAAGGGGATCGCTACGACATCGGGAACATCCCGAGCTGGCTCAAGGCGAACCTGGAGATGGCACTCAAACACGACGACGGCGAGATGCACGACGCCGTCGAAGAACTCATCGCGGAGTATCGATGAGTCGCGTCCTCGTCACCGGGGCGGCGGGATTCCTCGGCTCGCACCTCTGTGAGCGCCTCCTCGACGACGGCCACGAAGTGATCGGGATGGACAACCGAGTGTCGGGCCGGACCGAGAACCTCGAGGAGATCTACTACGAGGACGGCTTCACCTTCCACGACCACGACGTCACCGAGTTCGTCCACGTCAACGGAGAGTTAGACTGGGTTCTCCACCTGGCGAGTCTCGCCTCCCCAGTGTTCTACCGCGAGTACCCGATCAAGACGCTGAAGGTGGGCGCGCTGGGGACGCACAAGACGCTCGGACTCGCCAAAGAGAAAGACGCGAAGTACCTCTTCACCTCCACGAGCGAAGTCTACGGCGATCCAGAAGTCAATCCCCAGCCCGAGGACTACCGCGGGAACGTCGATCCGTTCGGCCCGCGCTCGTGTTACGACGAGTCCAAACGCTACGGCGAGGCGATGTTGCGAGCGTACAAAGAAGAACACGGCCTGAACATCCGGATCGCGCGGATCTTCAACACCTACGGGTCGCGGATGCGCCTCGATGACGGGCGCGTCATCCCGAACTTTATCCAGCAAGCGCTGACGAGCAAGGACCTGACTGTCTACGGCGACGGCAGCCAGACCCGGAGTTTCTGCTACGTCTCGGATATGATCGACGGCCTGGTCGCGCTCATGGACAGCGACGTCCAGGAGCCCGTGAACATCGGCAACCCCGACGAGCGATCGATTCGCGAACTGGCCGAGGTCATCATCGAGTTGTGCGACAGCGACAGCGGGATCACCCACGAGGAACTCCCGCCCCAGGATCCGGACGTCCGCCGCCCGGACATCACGAAAGCGAAGCGAGAACTCGGTTGGGAGCCCGAAATCGACCTTCGTGAGGGGCTCGAACGGACGATCGAGTACTTCGAGCCGCGGGTCTGATCGCACTGGTCCTCAGAGAGTCCTCGCGAGGATCCTCGCCCTCGCTCGGTTTCGTGTCGGCGTCAGAGCGCCGATGCGGTTCGATCGTTTGCCACTTCTTCGAGTGTGGAAGGTCACGTGTGGCCGACTCACGAAGTCGTTTGAATACTGCTCATCAGACTACCCGAGCAGTGCGTTTTGCTCTTCGTCACTCCTGTGGAACCGCGGATACAGATCGTAGTGATCGTACCGCCGAGCGTAGATGAACTTCCCGTAGCCGACCGTCTGGAAGGGTTCGGGCGGGAACAGCCCCATTCCCGCGAAGCAGTCCCGGACCTGACACCGGAGATGGTGGTCCAGGTATGCGCGGAACTCCTCGAGTGACCCAGGGTCGGCTGGCATGAGTTCGATCCGGGCGTCAGCTTCGCGGTCGAGCGGATCCTCGGCTTCTTGCACCTCGTGTTCACCCGCGGCGTTGGGATAGCCGACGTGGATACCCGAGACGGCGGCAACGTTCAGTGGAACGTCACCGTCAGTGATGTCGAGTAAGTGCTCGCCGACGCTCTCCCAGTCTGCGAGGTCGTTTTCGGACGCCTCGGTGACTGCCCGCGTCCCCTTCTCGAAACCCAGTCCGTGCGCTTCGGTCAGTGCCGCAACCTGGTCGGCGATAGAGTCGTCTTCGAGATCGATCCCGAGGTAGGTGTCGAGTTCGTAGATTACCGCGTCCTCGGCCCGTGCGCCGGGGGGATATCGACGAGTCGCTCGACGTTGTCGTCGTGGTGGCTCCGGAGTTGCTGGTGCAGCGGTCCGAAGTACTGTCTGAACTCCACGTCCGAGAGATCGGCGATGGCTTCTCGGACGGCGTTGACGTACCCCGGGTTTTCGGTGTGCTCGACCGTGTCGTAGCCCCGCTGCTCGTAGACGTAGTAGCGAGCGTAGCGGCGAGCTTGATTGACGTGTTCGTTTTCGTCTTCGGTTCGTTTCGCAGGGTCGTCTGAGTAGCCGTCTTGAAGATGGCCGTTTATTTCCCCATCATATAGCACACCGATTTTGTGTTTGACACTCTCGTTATCGTGCACCGTAACTCCGAATCCCCTTTCAGTTTCTTTCTCGATCTCAGCTTTCATTAGTAATCGACCTCCATCGTCTGGGATCCAGTCTGCTCCCCTTCTTTCAGCTCTTTGTACATCTGGGTAATCTCGGTGTACATCTGGTCGAGCTGTTTCGCCTGGCTACCCGGAACACGGTCAGCACCGTATTCTATACCCTTTTTCGTGAGATCGCCGATCATGGCTCCAGCCGTCGCGCCGACCGCAGTGCCAACACCGGGGAGGAGTGAGCCAGCGGCCCCACCGATAACTGCCCCTGCTCCCGCAGAGGCTATCGACCCGGTAACTCCCTTCAGCGCGGTCGTCCCCCAACCACCAGCACCCGGCGTCGTCGGCGCACCGGGTCGGGCTTCCGAGAGCGTCTCGAGTACCTGTTCCTGATTTTGCTTGATCTGCTGGACTTCTTTGGCCAGCACTTCGGGATCAGCCGGAATGCTCTTGTCCCGTTCGTCGTTGGAACCGCCGACTTGACCCCGCACTTCTCGCAGTTTCTCGACGCCAGGCATGCGCTGAACATGCACCTCGGTCTTGCGCATCCGCTGAATGCCCAACTCTCCGCCCTCCATCACGCGCTGGGCGGTTTCCTCGGCTTCACGCTCTAACGCAGGATCTGGATCGATCTCCAGCCCTACGTCCTCCTGTGGCAGCATCGACACCGCGCCGCCAGTCTGCTGGCGAACGTGCGCCAATTCATGAGCCAGGACGTGCTGACCCTCTGCACTCTCTGGATCGTACTCTCCGGAATTGAACGCGACGTGATTCCCGACAGTGAACGCCCGCGCGTTGATGTCCTCACACGCGCTTGCCGCTCGCGGCCCAGTGTGAACGCGCACGTCACCGAGCGAGTCCCCCATTCGATCTTCCATTGCACGCTGAATCGACGCATCCAACGACTGCCCCGAGGAACTGATCACGTCCCGCACTGAGTCAGGAACGCCAGTCTCGCCTGCGGGACCCATCCGCTGGACAGTCTCGTCGCTACGAATCTCTGAGTGTCTGTTCCGCCGTTCGATGTCGTAGGGGATCTCGTCAGACCGCTCGGCCTGGCGCTGGCGAAACGCCTCCATATCCGGCGGGATGCCCATCGTCTCGACTTTCATGCCCTCGTCGATCCACTGTTTGACCTGGTGGGTGCCGTCGCGCTGTTCGAGGCGCTGCAAGCGTGCTCGCGTCTCGCCATCTGGTACTTTCACACCCAGGCGTTCGCCCATCGCTTCGCGCGAGCGGTCGGGCTTCCGCCTCGACGATCGTTGTCGTCGCTCGTTCGTCGTTCGATCCCCCCGCGAGGACCCCCGTCCTCGTTTGGATTCTGTGTCGGCCGTAGATCGCCGACGTGACCCAGACCCCATGTGTCTCACTTCCGCTTTCTCCAGCACCCGATATAAATGTTCTCCAAGGAGTAGATTTAAATTCGAACAGTGGGGAAACAAGGCCATCCGACGGATCCTCACTGGGGTGGGGGAAACCATGACGTACGAAAATACGCAAGCGCATCTCGACGCAGAACTCGACCGTATCGACGCGATCCTCGACGCCTACGAGCGCCGCGAAGATCCCGGGACGGCGGAACTCGACACGGACGACCGACCACCGATGTCGACGACGAGTTTCAGCACCGATCCCGATCGGATTCCGCTCGCGCTGCCCGAGGACGACCGCGAGGAGATCCGGGCGCTGGCCACCGATATCGACGAGGAGTGTCGCGACACCGACGAGGCGACGCTCCGGTTGGGCCGACTCGCCGAGGGATTCGGCCTCTCGCGGCGAGAACTCGACGTCTTCCTGCTGGCGCTCGCGCCACAACTGGACGCTGACACGGGCTATCGCTACGAACGACTCGACAGTGCGGGTGGGGCGCGACGGCTCACTGTCGGGCACGTCCGAGCGCTGTTCGGTATCACCAGCGACGAGACGACCGCCGCAGCCACGCTCGTCGGCGATCACTCACCGCTCCACCAACACGAACTGCTCACGACCGAGCCCGGCCCCGAACGCTACCCGGACGATCGCACTGCTCGGATCGGCGTCGAAAAACGGGTCCTTTCCTACCTCGAAGGGGACGCCGGCCTCGATCCCGAGCTATCCGACATCGCCGGGCTCGAGACGCCCGAGACAGTGATGGACGACCTCCGAATCGAGCCCGAACTACGCCAGCATCTCGACACCATCGCAGACAGGGAAGAACCAGCCATCCACTACTTCTACGGCCCAGTGGGTAGCGAGCGTCTCCGCGCTGTCAAGGCATTGGCCGAGAATCAACTACTCCGGGCGGACCTGGGCGCAGTCCTCGACCGCGATCTGCTCGACCGCCTCCACCGCGAAGCCGTCTTGCAGGACTGCCCACTCGTCCTGACCAACGCCGACGCCGCTCTCGACGCCGACAGCGAGTCACTCGGCTCGATCGTCGCCAAACTCGCCGATCTCGATCACGATCTCTATCTCCTCGGAACCGGGCAGTGGACGCCCACGAGCGACGTCCAGAAGCGCGAATACGAACTGCTCGAATTCTCGAAGCCTGATTTCGACCTCCGGCGCGAACTCTGGAAAGAACACGCCGACACCTTCGCCACCGACGTCGATATCGATGTCCTGGCGAGTACGTTCGAACTCACGCAGGGCGGGATCGACGACGCTATTCAGACTGCGCGGGCTATCAGCGACGACGGACTGCTCGACCGCCACGCGCTGGTCGAAGGCTGCAAAGCCCAGTCTGCCAGCGGGCTCGAAGACCTCGCCGAGCGGATCGAACCCAGCGCCGCCTGGGAAGAGATTGTCCTCCCAGACAAGACCGAACGGCAACTCCGCGAGGTCGCCGCCCACGTCAAACACCGCGGGACAGTCTACGAGTCGTGGGGCTTCGAAGAGCGCTTTTCACGCGGGACGGGCGTCGTGTCGATGTTCGCCGGCCCGTCAGGGACGGGGAAGACCCTCGCCGCAGAGATCATCGCCACCGACGCCGGGATGGACATCTACCAGATCAACCTCTCGTCGGTCGTCTCGAAGTACATCGGCGAGACCGAGGAGAAGCTCGAAGAGATCTTCGCCGCGGCACGGGACTCGAACGCGATTCTCCTCTTCGACGAAGCGGACGCGGTCTTCGGCGAGCGCGCGGAGGTCTCAGACGCCACTGACAGATACGCCAACGCGGAGGTGAACTATCTCCTCCAGCGACTCGAATCGTACGACGGTGTCGTATTGATGACGACCAACTACGAGTCAAACATCGATACGGCATTCAAACGCCGGATTCACCAGACGGTGTCGTTCAAGCGCCCCGACGAGGAAGCGAGAGCAGCTATCTGGAAAGTCACCTTCCCCGAGCAAACACCCACGGAGAATCTGGACTACCAGTTCCTCGCGAGTCTCGAATTGACAGGCGGGAACATCCGCAACGCGGCCCAAACTGCCGCTATCCTGGCGGCCGAGGACGGCGGTGCGGTTCAGATGGACCACGTCCTCAGCGCGATCAAGCGGGAGTACGACAAACTCGGGAAGCTACTCGACCCGACCGACTTCGAGGAGTACCAAGCCCTGCTCGATGGGGACGACTCAGAGAGCAAACAGCCGGAAGGTGGGCAGAACAGCCCAGCGGACGAACTGACAAACGGGACTGGGAAGACAGCAGCCGAAACTGACGACACAGAGACGCAGACAGGTGAGGAACCGGCGACGCCCGAAGATGTCGTCCGCGAGTTCGTCACGTTACTCAGCGAGGGCAATGGCGAGGCCGCCCACGACCTCTATCATCCGAGAGCGCTCGCCGATGAGATCCCAATCAAACAGCAGCAGATCCGCGAACACAAGCAGTTCGAGATCGCTAGCGATATCGAGCGCGTTCGGGAATTGAACGGCCGGCGGGTCGTCCAGTTCGACCGGATTCTCTGGGAGGATCACGAAACCGTCGTCTACGAACTTCGTAAGGACGAGGGACAGTGGCGCATCTTCGACTTCGGTCTGAAGCGCGAACGGAACCTACACATCGGGTGAACAGTTGCGAGGGCATGGCGACTGGTGCCGTATCTGCGATTCATAGTGATTGCTGGAAGTCCGTTAGGCCGACCTACGAATACGTGCGGTCGTGGCAGTAGATCGTGACAGCAATCCCTATCAGTCTTCGACGGTGTCTTTCAGCTTGGCCAGTGCTCGCTCGAACTCTTCGCGATGGACTGGCGCCCCCGACTCGATTCGCTCGACCAGAAACGCTTCGTACTCGCCGTACTCGGACGGAGAGACGTCCGCCGCGGCGACGCACTCAATAAAAGCGTCCAGGCTGTTCCGGAAGGCCGTCGCGTAATGGTCATAGGCCCCATCGACGAGGTCGATATTGTCGTCGATGCCAGCGACCAGCCCACGGTAGACCGCTGCAGCCTGTCGATAGTTTCCTTGCGCCCGATACCGCTCGCCGAGGTCGGTGAGCCGACTGAAATCGATCGCCTCGAAGACCACAGGGTACTCCTCAGCGTGTTTCTCGAACAATTTGACGACGTCCTCACGGTACGCTTCGTAGGACTTCCCAGACGTGGCACCGAATTCCGCGAGAAACCGATCCAGCATCGCGTCGTCGCGAGCGAGTTCCTCGCGAACGAACGCCTGAAGCGCACTCGGCTCGATAGCCGCGAAAATCTCGTCGATGCGGTCGCCTTCATCTTCTGGCAGCCCGTCGATCAGCGACAGCAGCACGGCGACGACGTGCTTGCACTCGCCCGGGCCATCGTAGGGACAGGTACACCATGGATCGAAGTCCGGCTCGGAAAGTGAGAGCGTCACGTCGTACAGTTTCGATCCTTCGACTGTAGCAGTGACGACGTCGTCAACGCGCCGTCGCTCGCGGATGCGACCCTCGGCGTAGTAGTTCTGCCCGCGTTCGAAGACCGCCTCGGTGCAGAGCTCTCGAATGTCGCTTCGGTTTACTGGCATTTCTGCTGCTCAGTTCCTCTGTTGCTCAGGCAGGATTATCATATCGCCGTCTCGAGTGACGCGGTCGAACTCTTCGAGGTACGCGATGCGTTCGTTGACCGTCGAAACCTCGAGGTCGAGTTCGGCCGCCACTTCCTCGATTGATTTGGGCTCGTCGAGTATCTGGAGAACCTCCAATCCGTGATAGTACCGCCGCGTGAGCTCTCGAACTCTGTCCTCGATGGGCGTAGTCACACCGTATCGCTCTTGCAGTTCGAGCAACGCCTCGTTCGCAAACGTCGTGAACTGGTCGTCACCGAGCCGTTCGATCTGCCGCTCCAGTTCGGTCTCGACGAAATTATAGTCGAGGCCGGCCTCAACGAGGACACTCATATCCTCGATATCGTCGTCACGGCCTGCAACTAGCTTGAAGAGGAAAATATCCACGTTCCTGACCAAGCGAACGGTCAGGGGCCCGGTCGTGAGAAACGGCTCACTGCGATCGACCATCCCCTCGGTCAACACCAGTTTGTTCGCAACCTGCTGATTGAAGATGTCGATGCGACATCCATCGTCGTTTTCCACACAACTCGTGGCACCGAGGGCTCGGTAATCTGCGTCCAGCGATTGGATCTCTGTATACCCCAGATCCGTCAGCACAGCCCACAGCCGGGCATAGGCGTCGCCGTCGGCGACGACAAGATCAATATCTTTGGTTGCACCTTTCAGATCCCGGAGTGCCATTGCACCGCCACCGATCAGATAGACAGTAAGGGGCTCCGCGAGCGCAGCAGCGATCTGCTGGAACTCATCCTCGACGTACTCGCGTCCAAAGGTTGGTCTCATTGTGGCACTGTCACCCCGTAGTCGGCCGCCAGTTCTTCGAATGCTGACCACTCGGGTAGTCGGTTATCCCCAACGTCGCCGCTGTTCTGAAGATACCGTAGCAGTGCGTCGATTTCAGTCTCAAGTCCGTACTTCGACGCCGTCTCTCTGAGCGCATCTGCATCGACCTCAATGTGACTGAGCAGTAACAGACAGTACGACTGATGGCGGGTACCGTCGTCGATCAACAGCGTGTGACAGCAGAGATCAGGAGGCTCAATGGCGTCAATCTGCTCGGAATAGAAGTAGTAGCGTTTTCCGGTCAACAGAAACTGGAGGCCGAACGTAGCGAACCGGGCAAGTCCAGTCTCGTGAAATGCTTCAGCGTCGATTTCTGTCTCGGTCTGTGCGAGAAATTCGTCGTAGCCTTCCCAGAGAATCGTCCCGCGTGATGTGACTCCGTCCAGTCGCTGGCGATGGAGGTGGTGTGCGAGTTCACGCGCGAACTCGTGCAGGCGGTGGAAGTCCTTATTGAACTGATATCGTCCGTCGTCCGCACCGACGAGTCCGCGGTCACGGAACCGTTTCAGGACACGATTGACGGTGTTGCGGTAGTTGTCGCTCGCGTCAGCGATCTCGGTGACTGTGCGTGGCTGGTCCAGATAGTAGAGGACTTCGAGACTCTTGCCGGTCAGCAGATCCGGAAAGTCGATGTGCGAGTACTCCTGAACGAGATTCTGATATACTTCGACTGTACGAGCGTCGGACGGACTCACTCGCTTTCGACGGCCATCCCGTTTCGTGTAGCAGAGCCCCTTCTCGGTGAGGTTCGAGACCGCACGAGAGACGTAGCTTTCGCTGTAGCCGAGTTCGCCTGCGATATCGGAAATCGTGTTACCACGTTTGGTAGTGGCGAGCACCTCAAGCTCGATTCGACTGAGCATGTTGTAACACTATACGAAACTTATTTATATATTGATTTCGGGTAGAGTTACAATATTGGGATGGGACTCACTGTCAGGGCGCCGCAGCAGCCCCGTCTCCGGAGTCGTGAGCAAGCGGTGTGACGACGAGATCGTCGTAGGGGAAGACGGGCTTTTTCGCCCGCCCGACGGATTCGAAGCGGATGACCCCGAGCGCTTCGAGCGTCGTCAGTTCCTCGTGGACGTTCTTCTTGTCTCGGCCGACCAGCCGCGCCGTCTCGCGGATGCTCTCGGGTGCTTCGTCTCTGATCACACGCAGGAGCGTGTACGTGCGTTCGTTGAAGACGTCGGTCAGTTGGCTCTCGTTCGGGAACCTGACAGTCGCGGGTTGGTCCAGGCTCTCGCCGTCTTTGAGCGCCTGAATCGCTTCGAGGCCGTATTCGTACGGGCTGGGCTCGTCATCAACCGTGACGACGAGCACGTTTGGTTCAGTCATGGGTATCACCGTTGTCATTGGATGGACCGAACCGTGGCTTCGGAATCTCGTCCCAGAACCGTTCGTATAGTTCCTCGATGCCAGGGAACTCGATGTACTCCGGTTCTGGGTCGGGAGCGACGTGTAGTTCGTGACCTTTCGTGTCCTCGTGGGCGTTATCGTCTCGAAACGGCAGGGCCGTTTCGAAGAGTCGTCGAAAATCTTCGATTTTCGAGATAGCCCCGAATCGTGCCGTCATCGAGCGTCTCGGGACCCGCGGTCAGCGCTCCGTAGTGGAACGTGTACTTCCATCCCGACGGGTACGCGTCGTTATCCGTCCGCCGAACGGACACACGAACGACTGTTCCGTCCTCGTACACCGTCGCGTCGTCGTACCCATCGAGGTCGTCGGCCGTCGGTTCCATCCGTCACTTCGTTGGTTCCGTGGCCAACGGGAAAGATGTGTTGGTTTCTCAAACAACGAAACTATGACTCCGGTCGGGAGAGGACAAGTCATCGACCCACGACTGAAGTCGTGGGCGTCCTCCTCGATTCTGTGTGAGCGTCGTTTCGAGCCTGATCAGACGTTGTCGAGGGCGAACGCCGTGCCGCTGTCGTCGCCGACGTAGAGGACGCCGTCGACGACCGTCGGTGAGGAGCGGACGCGCCCACCGACCGCCGTTTCCTGGACGAGATCGCCCGTGCTCGCGTCCAGCAGATAGAGCGAGCCGTCGTCGGCCCCGACCGCGACCCGACTGCCCGTGACTGCCGGGTCCGAGCCGACCGTGCTGCCGGTCTCGTAGTGCCAGCGTTCCGCGCCGCTATTGCCGGTGTCGAGCGCCCAGACCGTCCCCGAGGCGTCGCCGACGTACAGCGTGCCACTGTCGACAGTGGGGCTCGAACCTACCGTCCCGCCGTACGATTGCTGCCACAGGACCGAGCCGCCGGCCGGATCGAAGGCATAGACGGCGTCGGCGGCGAGGTAGACCGTCCCGCCGCTCACGACGGGCGAGGAGTGGCCCAGTTCCGCCCCAGTGTCGTGTTCCCACAGGAACGATCCGTTGGTGTCGAGCGCGACGAGGCGGCCGTCGTCGGTCGTCACGAACACCCGTCCCGAGTCGACGGCAATCGCCGAGTAGATCGGTGCACCGGCGTCATAACTCCACAGTTCGGCGCCGTTCGACGTGTCGTCGAGTGCGAGCACTCGGCCGTCGTTCGTGCCGACGTAGACGACGTCGCTCGCCACGACGGGCGAGGAAACAATCGCGCTGTCGGTGTCGTACTGCCAGGCCTGCGTACCGTCGGTCGCCCAGGCGTACAGGGTCCCGCCGCCGCTGCCGACGTAGACGCGCCCGCCGTCGATGGTGGGCGAGGAATCGGCGAGTGCGCCGGCGCGTTCGACTGTCCAGGCCGCCCCGTCGACGGTTCCGTCGGCCTTATCCAGAGCGTGGAAGGTCGCGTCCAGCCCGCCGACGAAGACGCGCTGGGAGCCGACTGCGAGAGTGGAAAACTGTACTCGACCACTGAGGTCGGTCGACCACTTCTCGGTGAGGAGATCCGCGACGTCGACCGTTCGCGTGTCCGTCCCAGTGTTGCCCGCGCTGTCGGTCACGGTGAGCGTGGCGGTGTAGCTACCGGTCGAACCGTAGTTGTGGGTGACCGTCTCTCCGGTGTCGGTCGTGCCGTCGCCGAAGTCCCACTCGTAGTCGAGGATGTAGCCGTTGTCCGTCGAGGCCGAGGCGTCGAAGGTGACCACTGTGCCAGAGGCGACAGTGGTGTCCGGCCCGGCTTCAGCCATGGGCCCAGTCGTGTCTTCGGTCGTGATGGTCTCCGAGTCCGTGTCGGTGATCGTGTAGGCGTCGCCGGCCGAATCGGACACCTCAGAGTCGGTCCCGCTCGTCAGGACGATGTCCGTCGAGCCGGGCGCGACGGCCTCGACGGTGACGGTGACGATCGTCGGCGCGCTCCCCGTGACGGCGTCGCCGAGGTACGCCGCCGAGACGGTCGCACTGTTGTGATCGGCCGCGATCGAGACCGACTGCTGGTCCGGCGCGCCGCCACTGGAATCGGTCGCCAGCGAGACGTCCGTGATGTCGGCGACGCGCTCGGTGTCGAGCGCGACCGTCAGATCGTAGGCCGAGACGTCGTTCGTCGCCGCGTCGACCACGAGGTCGACGGTCGTCGTGCCGTCGAGTTCCACCGTCGTCGAGTCCGCCGCCAGCGAGAGCGTCGTACTCGCCATCAGTTGGTCACCTCCTGGAACAGCGAGATCACGTCACCGATGTCGATCCGCCCGTTGTCGTTGAAGTCGAACCCGGCGACGTTGTCTGTGACCACGTCGCTTGCTCGGTTGTTGAACAGGGTCATGGCGTCGTCGGCGTCCGTGTCGCCGTCGCCGTCGACGTCTTCGTATTTGCCGTCGCTATCGGGGTCCAGTGCGGGCGAGCCACTGACGGACGGCGCTCCGCCGATCGCGAAGAACGGGACGCTCGCTTTCGTCGAGTCCGTGTACGACAACGCGCTCGCCTGGTCGATGCCGACGGGATCGACCATGTCGATCGCGTTGGGATCCATCTCGTCGTCGCGGCCGCCACCGGGCGTGAAACTGCCGTTCGAGGCTTCGACCTGACGGATGCGACCGGTCTGGCCGCCCGCTTGTCCGAAGACGAACACGGTCGCCTCCATCCGCTCCAGCGGTACACCGAGGGCGTGCTTGGGAACGCCCACGCTGATCGTGTCGGTCGACGCGTCGGCACCCACCGCAAGCACTCCCGAGAGGGAACTCCCGCTCGCGTCCTCCATGGCGCTGTAGCCGGCGAATCCTTCCGCGTGGATTCGGTAGTGGTAGTTCTGCGTGAACGTCAGATTCGTCCCGTTCCGGCCGGTCGTCGAGCCGCCCGAGGCCTGGGGATCACGGAGGTAGATCCCGACGGTCTGCAGTTCGAAGCCGTTGGCCGCTATCGATCCGTCCTCGTAGCCGCTGGCGTTGAGATTCTCCAGCTTGACGTCGACGTAGTAGCGGCTGTCGGTCTCGCGGAAGGTAACGGATGTGATGTCGAAGACCCCGTCCTCGTAGATCGAGGCCGTCGGATAGGTGTAGCTTCCCGGGCCGTCGTCGTCTCCGGCCGAGTCGCTGAACGTCGCGATCGTCCGCCCCGAGCCGAACGAGACGAACGGGATCGTCCCCGCGGAGACGACACTACTGACCGACGCACCCTCGGGAGTGATCGCGTCGATGATCCGAGTGTCGTCGTTGCTCGTCCCGCCGCCGAAGCTGAATCCCCCAGCGCTCGCGGTGATGTCTCGGAGATTGTCGGTAGTGTTTCCATCGTACGGCGCGATCACCGGTGCGATCTCCATGTCGGTGAGGTCGCCGTCGAAGACCGACCGCGGGACCGAAATGGCGATCGTGTCGCCGTCGACACTCGCGTCGACGTCGTGACTGACGGTCGTGAACCCGCCACTGCCATCGGGGACTTCGAGTCGACGGTCGTACTGGCCGTTGACGACCAGCCGGTAATGATAGGGCTGTTCGGTCGACGCGCCCAGCCCGCCCCAGCCACTGGTCGTCGACGGCCCCGACGAGTCGGGGTCGCGGATGTAGATCTGGAAGAACTGGTGGGAGAATCCCAGCGGGAGGTCGAACGGGTTTCGCACGTACGGAACGTCGAAGGTCGTCTCGAAGCGGTACCGCGAGTGGTTTGCTTTCACGACGAAGTCCGTGACGTCGAGAGCCCCCTCCTGGAAGTCTGGGCTGGTGGGGTAGGTGTAGACGCTGGTGTCGTCGCCGGTCGTATCGGACCACGACTGCAGCGTCGCGTACCCCTCCTCGACCGACATGAACGGGATCGACGCTTTCGAATCGTTCGTGTACGACAGGGCGTTCGACGCGGTGACGCTGGGCGGCGTCGCCACGTCGATCACGTGGGGTGCGTTGCCCGAGCCGTCGCCGCCGCCGAAAGCCTTCCAGCCCGGTTCTTGCTGGACTGGAACGACGTTGCCGGCCCGATCCGGATCGAACCCGAGCACAAGCGGTGCGATCTCCAGGCTGGTCAGCGAGGGGCTGATCGCACTCTCGTCGATCTCGACGTGAACGGTGCTGCCCGAGACAGATACCGTTCCGGTCGCCAGCTGACTGCCGGCGGCGTCCTCGACCCGAGCTCCGTTTTTGCCGTCGACCACGAGCCGGTAGTGATACGCCGAATCGAACGTGACGTTCGTCCCGGTGCGACCGTCGGTCGAGCCGCCCGATCCCTGGGGGTCGCGGAGATAGACCTGGAAGTGCTGGACTGAGAAGCCCTCGCTGTAGTTCCAGGGGTTGGTGAGCTGTCCGCCGATATCGAACTCGAAGCGATAGGTCTGGCCCGAATCCTCGACGCGGAAGCCAGTCAGGTCGAAGGCGTCGTCGGCGAAGTCGGGGCTGGCCGGGTAGTTGTAGCTCCCGGGGCCGTCGTCGTCACCGCTCGGGAGTTCGAGGTCGACCGCGTAGTTCGGCGGCGCGTCCAGCACCGCAATGGTGTCGAAGCCGACCCGATCGAAGTTCGCCGGCGTGTCCTGACTGTCACCGACCTCGACGTCTGTGCCGGTCAGCAGGTCCCGCGTCGAGACGCTCGAATGGACGTCGACGTACCCCGTTCCGTCACTCGCGTTGACTAGGACGAGGCGAGCCTGCTCGCCCTTGCGACGCCGGAACGAGAGAATGTCGCCGACGGGGTTGCGTGTGTCTGCGCCCTCCAGCTTGGCGTCCGGTTTGAGTACCGGATCCTCGTGGTAGTACGCCAGTACGTCTTTGTAGAAGTCGAGGTGGCTCTGTGGGAACTGGTCGCCCCAGTTCATGAACGCCCGCGAGGGATTCCCGGGGCCGACGTCGCCGTCGTTCGAACGTGGGTCCTCCCCGGAGCCGTCGTAGTTGTACCGCTCGATGCCGTACTTGCTCAGTTGGCGCTCCTGGCCGTAGTAGACGAACGGCACGCCCGGGAGTGCGACCCCCGCGGCCCAGACGGCGCGCTGGGCTTTCTCGGGGTTGGCTCTGGCACCCGAATCCAGTGCCAGATCCAGCGTCCGGAACTCGTCGTGATTACCTGTTGAGTTGACGATGAGCGTGTGGTCGGGCCAGCCTTCGCTGCGACGCTTGTCGACGAGCCCGTAGAGGCTCTGCATCCCCTTGTTGCCCTTGACGATCTCGTGGGCACCGGCCCCCATGAAGTCCGACGTGTCGAAGTGCATGTCGAACTCGTTTTCGGCCATGCTGGGGTCGTTCGGGATCGTCTCGTCGAGCAGCATGAACTCGCTGTCGTTTGCCCGGACGACGTTACGGATCTCCTTCCAGATCGAGTGTGGGACGCCGTAGGCGATGTCACACCGGAAGGCGTCGACGCCGACCTCTCCCGAGAGGAAGTCCGCCGCAGCGAGGATGTGTTCGCGCATCGCGACGTTGCTGTAGTTGATGTTCGGCATGACTCGCAGGCCGGCAAAGCCCGTCTCGGCGGGTGCGACCTCGATGACGTAGCCGTCGGAATCGCGCGTGATCGGGGCGTCCATCCGGTCGAACCAGTCGAAGTACTTCGAGTAGCGCCGACCACTTTGGCCGTCGGCCCAGGCGTCGACGTCCCGATAAGCCCAGGTCCGGGGCCCCTTGGTCTCGATCGTGTCCTGGAAGAACTCGTGATGGCGACCGCAGTGGTTGATCACGAGGTCGAAACAGACCTTGATCCCGCGGTCGTTTGCGGCCTGGATGAACTCCTTGTACTCGGCCATGGCGTTCTCGCGGGCGGCCTGCCGGGTCTGGGGGTCGTCGTAGTAGTCCTCGATCGAATACTGCGAGCCCAGGTCCTCGGCGACCTGGAAATACGAGAGGGCGTCGTAGCCGTGGGGTCCGCCCCCGGAGTACTTGAAGTCGAGAATCGGGTCCACATCGGGGTCGGGGTTGTCCTGCATGCGCTTGTACTTCTGGGGCTTCCAGTTGGAGCTCTCTCCGGGAACGACCGGTGTGAACCAGATGACGTCGACCCCGAGGTCATCAAGATAGTCCAGTCGGTCTTTGAACGCCGCGAAGTGGGCGTTGGAGTTCTCGAAGGGCCACTCCCCGTCCGGTGGCGGCCCCTCGAACGACCGGGGGAAGATCTGGTACATGACGCCGTCGTGCATCCACTCGGGCGGTCGGTTGGGGTACTCGACGGTCTCGCTGGCAGGGTCGAGCACGACGGTGTCGGTCATGCCGTGGACGTCGCCGTCGAACGGCGCGGCGTGCAGGCGTGCCGTTTCGCCCCCGAGGTCGCCCTTCGGGATCCGGACCGTCCAGCTGTCGGTCCCGCCCAGCTGCTCGAACGTGAGCGCGTCGCGATCGTCGGCCCGCCAGTAGACTTCGAGATCGGCGACGGCGCGATTGCTCCCCGGCGCGAGCCGCGGGTTCGACTCCAGGACGAACTCGTCGGTGTCGCTGTCGTAGTGGCCGTCGATACTGATTCGCGGCGGGCCACCGGAGCCGCTCGGCGGCGACGGGAACGCGTAGATCCACTGCTCGTGGGTCCCGTCCGGGGCGTCCAGTTCCAGCACGTATTCGCCGGCGACATCCGGGACGAACTCGACGACGTTGTGATCGCCGGAGTCGTACTGCTGCACTGGATTGCTTGCCGCGCCGTCCGGGGGCGCGTACTCCAGTGTCGCGTTACTGCCCGAGGGAGCGGATGTGATCGACCACGAGAAGTCACTCGCCGCGTAGTTCGAGGGGTCTTTGTCCGGCGTGCCCACGATACTCGGGGCCAGGTTGTCCCGGTCTTTCCCCCCGGCGTGGTCGTTGTCGAAGTCGATGAACATCTTGTCCTGGAACCCCTCGTAGACAGACGTGAACCGCGGCGGTCCCGGATGATGCGTGTCGTCACTCGTCGCAAATCGTAGTTGTTGACCCGACGCCACACCCTGATTGCTCGCCGTCGCCCCGGAACCCGTTCCCAAAAGTCCGAGACTCGCGAGTGTACTCACGTACTCTCTGCGTTTCATGTGTGTATGGTAGCCAGCAGCCAGGCTGATTTCCTCGCCCAAGAGAGGGATCAGTTCCCCTCTCGCCCGTTCAGCCCCGACTCCTGCCTTTCCACATATCACAGGAACATGTCGTATAGTATCTTTTGGTATAGATTGGTAGAAGTGGCAGTATAGAGCGCATAGCTCCTAAATTTTACCGTTTTTGGGCCCTGTTTACCACCCGGATGAACAACCACGTGCGACGATCCCAATGCAAGCGATCAATCAGCAGACCCGCCGAGAGGGTTTCCAGATGTCTACCGCTGGTGAACTACCCAACCCTACTCGCTCACGGCTAACGCCGTTCGCTCGTTGAGGAAGGGGGCTTAGCGCCTCAATTCAGCTAAATTGTTCGCCGAATCACTCGCAAATGCATTCGTGTGATTGCCGACCGAGATTGACGATCTGGGAATGGATCGCGCCAGCGAGCGTAACCATCGTATCTGCACGATCATCTGTGGCCATCCCATCCTGGTAGTAGGTATGTGCACGGTTTTCGTTCCAGAGATCTTCGAGTTCTGTCGCGACCTCGTCAGTGATGAATCCGACTTCGGCGCTTCGGTTGATCGCGGTCGTGTGTGATTGGGGCGGCCGAGATGGATCATGATGTCCCTCTGTGATCAACCAGAACAGGAGCGTTCGTTCGATCGACGTGAAGGCGGCTTCGATCGTGAGCGTGTAGTAACCGTCTTTGAGCAATCGTTCTGCCCCGGATCGGAGCCGACACGCCTTCCGAAGTTGGACAAGGTCGGCACTCGAAACGTCCAGCCCCTCCTCGGGCGTTTGCTCACCGCGACGGAACGCCTTCTGCGCGTTCGATAGCTCCGGCTCGATATCGTCGTGATCAATCGGCATCGCTACTCACCTCCGCCAGACGAGGCGTAGATAGTCTGGCGTAGCTCCTGTAGTTGGTCTGAACGGGCGAGCACCAGTCCGTCGTCGAAGATCTCACGCAGCTCGCTTCCGTGGGAGACAGCGGTGTCGATCGTTTCGACGAGCACCTCGAACTCGTATCGGTGGCCGTCGAACGACTCTTCCTCGATGTCACGCGCAAGAGACGTACAAATACGCCGCCCATAGGTGAGGTCTCCGTCAAGGATGACGAGAAGGTCGATGTCACTCCGGCGATCGGCTGTGCCGCGAGCGACGCTGCCGAAAAGAACGACTCCAACGAGTTCGTCGAGGTCTTCGCTCTTCTGAATACGCGTCTCGAGTTCGTCGAGATAGACCTGGACTGGCTTGCGGAATTCATATTGGGGGATCATAAAGACGGAATCTGGTCGTTGGAGGTGATCCATGTCGATCGTAATGCGAGCGGGACGCTGATCACTCACTGTGAGTACGCCCAGCTTTTCCAGGAGGTCGACTGAACGCGAAATAGACGAGACATCTGCGCCCGTAATCGACGCGAGTTCCTGCTGTGTGAATTCTTCGAACGGATTGTTCGCGAGGTGATGCAAGATATCTTGCATCGCCTGGTACCGGAATATCCGCTCCTCCGGAAACGGGAAATCGATCAGGACTTTCGAAGATTGCATATTCTGCAATTATTTGTATATCGTGAAAATACTTCGGGAGGAGAGAGGACACGCCAGGGTTGGTCATCGACCCACGACTGAAGGCGCGGCTTCCGCCTTACAGCATTCCCTATGAACCGTCGACTCACCCCATCGAGATCGTCGCCGTCGACTCGGCCGAGTCGCCGTCCACATTGCTCGCAGTGACTGAGAGCTCGTAGGTCCCACCGACATATCGCTCGGGCAGCGAGACGGTGATCGACGGGGAGACGTCGGTCTGGAGCGAGCCGTAGTCGATCGTCACCGTTCCCGCGGAGTCGATCGAGGACGTGACCGCCCCACCGTCGGAGCTCTCGGAACTAAGTGTCCAGTCGGTCCACAGATCCTCGATCACGAGCTGGTCGACCTGCTGTGCGGAGATGGTTATCGTCGCCTCGCCGCCGCTCTGGACGCCCGTTTCGCCGCTCGCAGAGACGTCGATGTCCTGGCTCACTGGCGCGTAGAACACCCACCCTTCCGCGGGGACGGTGATCTCGACCCAGCCGTCGGATTCAGTCGTGACGTTGCCAGCGTTGCCCGCGTAGTCGTTGAGCTCCGTGTCGGCCCAAGAGGTCTCGACCCACTTGCTGCGAGAGGTACCAGAGTTGTTGAGCCCGACCAGGAGGTTCGACTCGCGTTCGTAGATCGCCAGATTGCTGTCGGTGTGCCGCCAGATAGTCCGGCCGCCGGCGAGGTTCTTTTTCACCCAGACCGCGTTCGTGATGTTGTCGTTTTCCAGAAGGGTGCCGGGATAGAGGTTGTACAGCATCGGATACCCTTCGCTGCTGAGCATGAACGCGTGGGCGAGGTCGTACTGACTGGGGGCTTCCACGTCGTGGTTCTCGACGAACGGCATCGCCTTGCCCGGGTCCGTCGCGATCAGTCCTGCACCCTGAAGGTTGCGCATATCGCCGCCGCTGAAGACGCTCTTCATTGCGTAATACAGCTGGAAGTCGAAGACGTGCATTCCCGGGCCCGCGTTCGCGTAGCCTCGCAGGTACCTTCGGTTGCCGTCGTACACTTCGCCAACCCGGAACATCCCGTTGTCCGCGGCCCACTGGTTGGCGTCGTTCGCAAAGAAGGACTCGGCCATGTGTTTCGCGGCGTCGAAGCGATAGCCGTCGGCCCCGAGACTGGCGATCTTGTCGACGTAGTTCTTCAGCACGTCGCGGACGTACTGCTGGTCCTGATCCAGGTCGTTCAGTCCCAGCAACGCGGCGTTCTCGACCAGATACGGATCACACTCGTATTCGTACGGATCCTTCGGTGCCCCGTTCGTATCGCCGTTCTCGTAACAGCGTTTATCGTCTTCTTTGAAGCTGTACGCCCACTGCGGAATCCCGTCGCGTACGTTGTGGTAGTGCGACTGGTCGAACTGCTCGAGGATACTGTAATCGTTCGTGTTCGCCGTGTGGTTCAGCACGGTGTCGACGATGACGTCGACGCCGTTGTCGTGGGCCGTGTCGATGAGCGTCTGCAGCTCGGACTCGGTCCCGAACGAACTGTCGAAGTTCGTGTAGTCGATTGGCTGGTATCCCAGTGGTGGGTCATTGCGGCCGCCCTGATCTGACCAGTCCAGGAGGGACTCGGCTGGCTGTTGGATCCAGATTGCGTCGAATCCCAGCGAGCCGACCTCATCCAAGTTGTCAGTGATCGTCTGCCAATCCTCGTGGAAGTACTGCAATGCGACCGGTTCGCCAGCTGACGATGTACTCGCTTGTGTCGTGGCCACATCAGAGATGGCCGCTCCAGCCCCACCGCTGACCTGCTTCAGCACCTCTCGACGTGTAACCCCGTCCTGCTGTGGACCCTCCCCCATCTATCTCTCACCCTTGTCGTCGGTCACTGTCCGTCGCTGGGGCATGTCTCCCCCTGCCGTCAGTTGCTGCGTGCCCCTGTCCGCTATGCCGGGCCTGGATGCCGTCCCCACTGGCCCACGCCCAGTAAGTGTACTGAGATACGTTCGCTGGTTCATAGCTCTCCGCAGAACACCGTGTGGTGGTTTCCCAGTGATCTCACCACGACTTCCCGCCAGTTGTGTTCTTGCTGATACAGCGTGAGTATTCCAACTAATAGCTTGTGGATTCCATTCCCAGAGTAGTCGGGAGAAGTACTCTAAAAGCCAATAAAGAAGGATAAGGACATACATTATTTCCCTTTATTCGGATGCTGATCCAGCGATCGACCAGCCGATAGATTTGTGACTCCCGTCGATTCGTTCGCTCTCGCTGCACGATGCGTGTTCGTCTACTCATACTCACACCCCACCGAGGGATTGCTGTTTGCAACAGAACTATATCGGTCCTGAAACACGTTCGGGTATGTCGAATACAGCGGGTGAGTCGGGCACCGAGGTGGCCATCGCGGTGCCACATACTGGCTCTGTATCGATGCGGTGGGCGATCAGGCTCTCGGAACTGCAGATGCCGCCCCATACGATCGTGGCCAAACGGACTGCGGCGATCGACCTCGCCAGGGAGCAAACCGTCGAAGACGCCCTGGCGAGCGATCCCGAGTGGGTCCTGTTCATGGATTCGGACGTCGTGCCGCCGGCGAACGTCTTTCAACAACTGACCCGCCACGGCCAGCCGATCGTCTCGGGGCTGTACTACATGGACAACCCCCAGGGGACCCATCCGGCGATGTGGCGACTCGACGAATACGACGCCCCCTCGATCATGGAAAAAGAGCGCGAGGGCCTCATCAACGTCGACGCCGTCGGCTTCGGCTGCCTGCTCGTCCACCGCGAGGTTCTGGACGCCGTCGACCGGCCGTGGTTCCGCTGGACCAAAGGCTACGAAGACCACCCCTGGGACCTGACGCATCTCGGCGAGAAGCCGGGCGTCAGCGAGGACTTCTTCTTCTGTCACAAGGCTCAGCAGGCCGGCTACGACATCTACGTCGACACCACCGTCAAATGCATCCACGAGAAGACCTGCTACCTGAGCGACGACGGAACGTTCATGCAATCACAGCTGAACCCCGACCACATGGACGATGATCGATAAAGACACCTCCATCGCGGTGGTCTCGACCACCTGCCTGCAGGTCCCGCCCGAGGGCTACGGCGGCCTCGAACTGATGGTGTACAACCTCGCGCACGAACTCGGCCAGCGCGACTACGACGTGACAGTGATCGCCCCGCAGGGAACGGATATCGAAGGTGTCGAGACGATCGAGACGACACAGCCCAGCGACTCCAAGCAGTGCTTCCAGAAGGAGCCGACGGCCTACGAGATGTACGCCGACCAACTCTCGAACTTCGACGTCGTGGTCGATCACTCCTGGCAGAAACACAGCTACCAGCGCAAGCGCGAACACCCCGAAGAGATGGCCAACACCACGATCCTGGGCGTCTGGCACGGGATGCCGCGTTTCGATCTCAAGCCCGTCGAGCAGCCGAACTACGTCTCGGTGAGCCAGGCCGCGGCCGAGGCCTGGCAGCGCACCCTCGGCTTCGAGGTCAGACACGTCTCCAACGGGATCGACGTCGATCGCTATCCCCTCCAGACAGACAAAGGCGACTACCTCATGACCCTGAACCGGATCATGCCCGAGAAGGGGATCATAGAGTGTATCGACATCGCCGAACACCTGGAAGTGCCGATCAAGATCGTCGGCGAGGACCTGTTCGTCGACGATGTCGGCTACGTCACGCAGGTGATGGCTCGCTGCGGACAGTCGCCCTACGCGGAGTACGTCGGTCGAGTCGACACCGAGGAGAAGATCGACCTCCTCCAGCACGCACGCGGCCTGCTGCTCATGCCCCAGTCGCCCTACAAGGAGGTGTTCGGCCTCGCTGCAGTCGAAGCGATGGCCTGTGGAACCCCGGTCGTCGCGACGAACAACTGCGGCCTGGGGGAAGTGGTCTCGACCGTGCAGGGCAAAGGCGCCTACGACAACCTGGACGTGCTGATCGCCGATCTGGAACGAGTGGCGACCGACGGGCGGCGCTTCCCCGACCCAGAGACGCTGCGCGAGGGCGTGATCGAGCACTTCTCGAAAGCGGCGATGACCGACCGCTATCTAGAGCGGATCGAGCAGGCGATAGAGACCGGGTGGTAGGGCGTCTCGGTTACGCGACGACTGACCATATTCGGTTGCTCGGATCGCGGCATCATCGAAACAGTTCGAATCGGTGGGACGAGGGCTGAATCTTCTAGGGCAGGATTATCAGCAGGTAAAGACATGCTCTACGGTCAGACCGGAACGAGAGCGACGGTCCGATATCTGGGAACGGGGACGAACTGATCGATTGTCAGTCGTCGGCGGGCGTCGCTGTCCCGCCGGTATCGAGAGTCGTGACGCGCTCTTCGAGGGCAGCCAGCCGCTCGCGCAACTGTTCGGTTTCGGATTCGAGGACCTCGATCCGGTCGTCCTTTGCCTCAAGTTGCTCGCGGAGTCGCTCGTTCTCGGCCTGCAGTTCTTCCCGCTGAGTTCGCAACGCCGGGCCGAGCACGTCACCGGCTTCGATGCCGACGGCCACGGTCACCCGGTGGACGCCCGCCGTGTCAGAGCCCTCCCAGGCGCGACCGATCAGCGGCCCGTCATTCGGTCGGTACGCAGTGGGGTCGACGGCCTGGGCCGTCCCGTCGTGCTCGCCGGAGGGGACCAGCAGGTCGCCCGCAGCTACGGGCCCACGGACCTTCACGGGCACCTGGCCGACGAACGCACACACCTCGTGGTCGGCCCGGTCGACGGGGTCCGGTCCGGGGGAGTTGCCCGTGACGATCGACCGATCGGAGACGACCAGCGCCTGCCCCGCCTCGGTAGTCCGTTTCGTGATCTCGCCGTCGACGACGCCGACCACGTCGGCTGTCTCGATGTCCGCAGTGGAATCGCGTTTCGGCATGTACTCGCCGTAGTCGGCGGTCGTCCCGTCGAGCTGGACCGTCCCACTACCGGTACCTTCGATCGCACCCTGGTAGTTGTCGTCGGCGTCGTAGAACGTGATATAGTGGTCGACGTCCGTCGGCGAAGAATCGCCGATTTTGACCGCGAGCGCCCTGGAGCTGGAGTCGTTGGTGTCTTCGATCAACGCGGTGTGGTTTTCGATGTTGCTGCCGTTGTTGCTGTAGCTCACGTGCAACTGTGTCCGGGGATCAGTTTCGCCAATCCCGACGCCGCCGCCCGCCTCGACGATGAACTGGTCCTCACCCGACGAGGAGACGCTGGCGTCGGTGCTGTCTGCCCAGACGAACGCGCCCGCGTGCTCGGCCTTCGCCTGCCGGCCTGCTGCGAAAGTGTAGTCCTCGGTGGCAAGGTTGCTCCGCCCACCTGGTATGGTCGCGTAAAAACCGAAGGCCGTGCCCGACGTTCCAGTCCGGTTGTCCTCACCGCCACCGATGGCACTGAATGGACCAATTGTGGTGTTGTTTTCCCCACCTGCGATGACTGAGTCACTCCCGTCGGCCTGGTTGAACGATCCAGACCCGATGAACGCGTTCTCGGAGCTCGTCAAGTTCCGACTGCCACCAGCGATCGTCGCCCATCGGTCGGTGGCACCGTTCGAGTCCCCGCCAGCGACAGTTGCAGCCAACGCTGTGGCCTTGTTTCCGGTACCGCCGCCGACCGTGCTATTCTCGCCGCTGGCCTCGTTGAACTGGCCACCCCCGACTGTCGCGTGGACGGCACTTGTCGTGCCAGACTGGGCGTCGCCGGCGGTGTTCGAATGACCGCCGCCGACGGTCCCGAAGTTGTCCGTCACGCTGTTCGGATCGCCGTTGAGGCTGGCATTGCCACCTCCGCTGATCGTCGCCCCGGCGGCGTTGTTCGCGCTGTTGCTCTCGAGCCCCGCGACCACGTTTCCGCCCGCCGGATCGCCACCGCCGTCGGTCCCCTCCGGACCAAGCTGGAGAGTCGGCACGCCGCCGACGGTCAACGCGTGCCCGCTCGAAGACTCGATGTCACCCTCGATCCGGGCGTCGTCTGGCGTCGCCAGTCCGAATCCGTCGGCGCTGTTTGGCACCGCGCCCTGCACGCCGAGTGGCGTCCCACTGCCAGCGTCGTTCTGGCCTACCACCCCCGCGCCCTGGTCATCGGTAAATTTCCCGCGCACCTTGTAGCTCGAGGCGACTGCCAACAGTGTAGCGGCCGCCTCGGTCGATTCGATATGTTCGGTCTCGCTCGAATCACTCATATTTCATCTCTCCCAGTGACTGTCTTCCGAATGACACATTCATCGATCTACTACGTCATAAAATGACAGAAAGTCGCAAATAACTCCGAAAACTGTCGTCCGGGTTGCGAGGCGCTTTCGTCGTCGGCTGGGCTCGCAGGTGTGCTGGCCTCGTGGGATCGGAGTCTGTCACCAGTACGTCTCCATGCTCGACTGGTCCAGACACCTGGATAGGAGCCCGTCCAGCCAGCGCGATACAGACAAACTCGTCGCTCTCTTGGCCGTTCGGGACGTTGCTGGTGACCGCATCGACGCTGAACACGTCGAGATCCAGTGACCGGTTACCAGCACTGACGCCTACGCCAAGGAGTCGTCACCGGTGAGATAGTCGGCCTCGTAGGGCTTGGCACCGTCGCCGAGATCGAACTCCCGGACCGTCTCCCGGCGTGCCCGGTCCCAGAGGAACACCCGGTCGTTGTTGGTGTCCGCGATGAGCCACGTGTCCGCTCCATCGGGCTCGGGGACCGGATCGGCGTCTTTGACGAACGACAGATCGTCGTCGAGGAGAACGCCAGTGACCTCGCTCATATCCGTCTCGACGATCCGGTCACGGCCGGACTCACAGACGACGACTCCCCCATCGGGGAGTTCGACGGGGTTGTGCGTCTCGTCGAGGTCGGTCATCGCTGACTGGACCGTCCCAGTCGTCCGGTCGAGGTAGAACACGCCGTAGTTCAGTGCCGAGGCCAGGATCGTCTCCTCGTCGACGTAGGTCGCGTAGTTGAGGTGGTAGCGAGCGTCGGGGTGAAAGGCCATCTCCCTGACGTCGGCGTCGAGAAACATCGGCGGGTAGTACTCGGGTGGTCGTGTCTCCTCCGGGACGTGCTCCCACATCCGCCAGGTCCAGACCACGTTCCAGTCTGTGTCGAACTCGACGAGCATGTCCATCCCCGTCACGGTGACGAGATAGGTTCCGCGGGCAGTCACCTGTGCCTCGTGGACGCCGTTGAACTGTTCGTGATCCTCGACACGGGTGACGGCGCCCGTCTCGTCGACCCAGACGACCGCCCGGAACCCCGAGACGAGCGTCTGCCCGTCGTCGAGACGCTCCACCGAGCAGGGCCGAAATCCGCGGTGTTTGACGCCGCGCTGTGTCTCTTCGAGCCGAGCGACCGGGAACCCCGCCGCGACGGAGTCGAACGACCAGACGACCTCGCCGGTACTGGCGTCGAGTTCGACGGCGCCGTAGAAGTCCAACGCGCCGTCCTTGTAGGCGTACTCCGCGACAGGGGCCAGGATACTAGCCATCTATCGACGCTCCACTGCACGGGCTGGCGCTGTGGTTCCGACCCATTTGCTTGTGCATCTGGCACTGCGTTGTCCAGCCGCTGTGTTAGTGTTTTCCCGGCCGGGCGATTCCACGCTGTGTTCGACCGTCCCAGCGGTGACGACACAATCTTCATAGGTCACTACCCGTAACTAACTGTAGAACCTGAACTATGACCGCCCCTCCGACTCGTCGTGCCCTCCTGCTCGCGCTCGCCAGCGCGCCCCTCACAGGCTGTCTGGGAGCCGCTGACGACGCTCCCAGTGACGTGACGACAGACGATCCACAGATGACAGATACAGACGATTCACAGTCAGCCGACCGACGACAACAGGTCGAACAGCTGCCCGAACCGAGTCCGCTCTCAGACGACCTGACCGAACTGTTTCTCGCCGACGACAGGGAATCAGTCGCCCAACAGCGTGATTTGACGCTTCGCGACGGAGCCGTTCAGGTCGAGATCGCGTTGACTGCAAACGGTGATCCGCCGACCGAGTATCTTCCCGAGGAACGTTCGGAATATGGCGATACTGTCATCGCGTACGTTGCCGTTGGCGATCTGGTCGATCTCGCGCTCGACGACGACGTCAAGCGTGTCACTCGGCGATTCGAGCCCCAGCCCACGTAGCCAATCTCGATAGCGCCTGTGCAATTTCAGTCACTCGTTGGCCACGTCGCTATCACTGTTCTGTAGTCTCAGAAGGAATAGACATCTCTTTAGCGAGATTTTTTCGCCTCGCCGGGGAGTCAGTTATACCGATGAAGTCAAAGTCTAGTAATACGTGGCTATTGCTATAGCGTATGATCAATAATACGCTGGCACATGGGAGCCAATAATGAGTGATGCATACGATCGCATCGTCGGTCCGCTTCGCGACAAACTACCCGATGTTCGTTCTTCGACGGAGCTGACGGAGAGTCGGTGGAAGTCAGCGGAAGCGACGTCAACGGACGAGTTCAAACTCGAAATCCAACTCGACGACGAAGCGTCAAGATCCGGCGTCGTTGACCAATTAGAGCGCAAGGGGATCACGGTCGGATCGGACTACGGACGGGTGATCAAGACGAAGGCAACTGCCGAGCAGGTGTTCGACGTTGCGGAGACAGACCACGTAGAGAAGGTCTTCGAGGAACTCCCGACGAAGATCCATGCGACATCTGAAGGTGTGGGTGTCTCCAATGCCGATACGGTACAGTCGGATGGGATTACCGGCAGCGGAGTCAAGACGGCGATAATCGACCTCAACCCGGGGGCTGGTGGCGGATTCTGGCCCGAGTCGCACACCGACTATGGAGGCAACGTCGTCGACAAGATTCAGAGCGGCGATCCACAGCAGACCTCGTACTTCGTCGAGAGCGACCAGATGCACGGGACCGGGTGTACGGAGATTATCCACGATATGGCCCCCAACGCGGACCTCGTGCTGCTGGCGTACCGCGGGAGTGATAACGACGGGGACATCGTCTCGATGCTGAAACAGATCGAGCAACAACATCCCGACACGGCGGTCGTCAGTATCTCACTCGGGAGTGCACCGACTAATCGGCTCGACGGTAAAGACGATACGAGCGAGGCGATAGAGACGTTCACGAACGAAGGCGAAACGATATCGGACCCTACAGCAGTCGATCCGGCAGCCGAACGCGGGCGTGTCTGTGCCATCTCAGCGGGTAACGAGGCAGACGGGAACGTCTGGCATGGCCAGTACGAAGACAGTGGCGACGGCACGATGGTGTTCGAAGACGGCGAGACGTATCTCGAAATTCAGGACGTCGACGCGGGAGCATTCGTCATCGCGAACTGGGACTCCTGGGATGAAGGATCGCAAACCTACTCGATTGCACTCTACGAGGACAGCGCAAAGACCACCGAGGTGACGAGCAATTCTCCGAACACCGACTGGAGTTACCTTTCGATTCCGAGCGGACGGGGTGGAGAAACACTCTACTTCGAGGTGACACAGGAGAGCGCGAGTCGTGACCACGAGTTCGACATCTGGTTGTGGGGTAGTGACTCCGACATGCGATTCACCAAATCGAAGCCGGATCGGTCAATCTCGATCCCGGCGACGACGCGGGATAGCCACACACTGACGACAGCCGCCATCCAGGCGACTAACTTTGGGGTCGAACCGAGTGCCGGCGACGTAAAGGTCTATTCGTCACGTGGACCGACACGGGACGGGAGGGACGGCATAGAGATCGCTGGGCCCTCTCGCGTCACTCAGACGAGCCAGGGATATGGCACCGCCAGTTCGACTGCAGATCCTGCATACGGATTCAACGGGACTTCTGCGGCAGCACCACACGTCGCCGGAGCCGCGACCCTGCTATTCGAACTCGACGGCGTCGATCACACAGACGTCGCTGCAGCCCTTCAGAACACTGGAGCGGGGATTCCAGACAGCAACGTCGACAAGAGCGATACGACGATCGTCGGCGGCGGATATCTCGACGTCCAAGCTGCGAAGGAAACACTCTCTCCCGAATTGGACGCCCCCCTGAGCACGAAGTGGACCTCTGCAGACCTCGGTGGTCGCGCCCAGTTCAACACCCCGGCAGTCGACTCCCAGCAGGTGTACGTCGGCGGCCTCCAGAAGACGTTCTACGCGCTCTCGGTCGACGACGGAACGAGCGTCGGCTGGACGTTCGATCGCGGCTCGAAGCCCGGCCTCTCTGACTCCTCGGGCTATCGCTGGAACGACCAGATCTTCTTCGGCAGCGGCCAGGGCAAACTCTACGGCCTCGACGCCGACGACTCTACTCGGCACTGGTCGAGCCAGGACACGCCCGATCTCGGAAGTGCGATCACGTCCTCGCCGGCCGTCTCCAACAGCACCGTTTTCGTCGGGACCAACGACGGAACCGTCTACGCCTTCGACGCCTCGACGGCGAGCCAGCAGTGGTCACAATCGGTCGGCGGGCCGGTCTACTCCGATCTCGCCGCCGCCGACGGCCTCGTCTACGTGACGACCCGAGACGGTGATCTGGTCGTGCTCGACGCCACGGACGGCTCCGAGCAGTGGCGGGCGTCGTTTTCATCCTTTGGTGCGAGTTCGCCGACGCTCGGCGGCGGGCGGGTCTACGTCGCCAGCGACGAGGTCTACGCCTTCGACGCCGCCGCGAGCAAGTCACAGCTGTGGAGTAGTACGGGCTACGGCGGGACGGCCGGTTCGAACCCGACCTTCGACAGTGGGACGATCTACGTCGGCAGTTCCGATGGAAGCGTGTACGCCCTGGACGCCACGAACGGCTCGGAATCGTGGAGCTACGCGACGGGCGACGCCGTCGCGGCGACGCCGGCCGTCGACGACACCGGCACGCGAATCGCCGTCGCTTCGACGGACGGAACGCTCTATCTGCTCGACGACACCGGGAGCGAACTCGATACGATGTCGATCCCGACAGGGACACGGTCGTCGCCCACGATCTCTAACGGCGCGATCTACCTCGGGGCTCCCGACGGGGTCGTCTACGCCTTCGAGTAAGCCGTTTCAGTCGTCGGCCGGCGTGGCAGTGTCACCGTTTCCGTCCAATCCAAGATGGGCTTCGACGGTTTCGAGCCGCGTGTCAACTACCCCGCCCTAACGCTCGCTGACGCTCGCGTTTGAGGACGGGGCTTGTCCGTGGACTCCGGCTCTGACCGAATCTCGGTGGGCGGTATAATCGCCGCTCGCGTTCACCGTCCCAGACTTTAGGGCAAGTTGACTGTTGCCCGTCCGCCGAGACGACTGTTGGCCTCGACGGACGTACCGCATCCCGATATTCTTCGCCGCGTTGTAGTCTGCGTTCGCTTCCGACCCACACTTCACACACCGGAAGTCGTTGCGAGTCGCGCGATTCTCATCTGCCGTGAATCCACACTCAGCACACCGTTTTGACGTGTACGCCGAACCCACCTGTTTCACCGAAACGCCGACCGCTTGGGCTTTGTACTCGACTTGTTCGTACAGCGTTCGGAACGCCCACGTGTGACCCCACGACGCTCCTGTCCGGTCGCGGATGTCCGTCAAATCCTCGAACGCTATCACGTCGCACTCGTATCGGAGTGCTTCATCAACGATGGCGTTCGACGCTCGGTGGAGTACGTCACGGATGTACCGAAGTTCGCGGCCACTCGACTGTTCGAGCGTTCGGTGGGCGCTTCGCGTTCCGGTCTGTTGGAGTCCCGCACGCACCTTCTCGAACTCATGGAGGTCATGGGTTAACTCTCGCCCGCTGAAGAAGTAAGCAGTGCTGGTGACGGCGAGGTTTTCGATACCGAGGTCAACCCCGAGAACCGTTCCGTCCTCGGCGGTGTTCCGTTCGGCATCGGTCTTGTGTCGGCGGAAGCCGATGTGCAAAAAGTAGTCGCCGTCGCGGGCGGTGAGTGTGCTTTCTGTGACGCTCCATTCGTCCGAGTCAAGGTACTGCCGCTGGTAGCCGTCGTCAGCGTCGGGCAGAGCAAGGTCACACCGGACGCGACGTTCCGTGGTAGAAAGCGACACTGTACCGTCGTCAAACAGCGTCATCGTCCGGGTGTCATATTTGACAGTGGGTGCGCTGAAGGTGGGCTTGCTGACCTTCTTGCCTGCCGAGAGGCGTTCGATACAGCCGGTGATGGCTTGTGCGGCTTGGTGAGTGGCGAGAATCGCGTGCTGACTACCGAGGTCGGTCTGTTCGCGAAGCTCATCGTAGGCGAGGGGCTGTACGTCGCTTTTCGCGTTGCACTTGCCCCACGCCATGTCTGTAGCGATTTGGCAACCACGCTTCCACTCGGAGATAGTATCTTCGAGGAGGGCGCGTTGCTCGTCCGAGACCTCGAGACGAGTGATTGCCGTCCGACGCACGTAGTCGTCTGCCACAGTTTCAATGTATTGCCGTGGCTACTTATAGAATGGTGTCTATCGTCCATACGAACGCGCTCCTCCCCTCCCTACTCACTCGCCTCGCTCGTTCCTTGAGGAAGGGGACTCCGCGCTACCGCCTCAGCTGAACGCCTGGTTCTCGGAGTGGCCGAACCTGACCTGGCCTGCTGCCCCCGAACTCTGGTTCCTTCGGATCTGCGCGACGGTGTCGCTGTTCACGACGACGTTGAGCGAACCGACCGTCCGTATGTCCCCGAAGACTCCCACGTCGTCGTCCGTGTACAGCCCGTAGCCCCCGCTGGCGTTCGGGACGGAGCCCTGGACGCCGATCGGCGTTCCGCTCTCGGCGTCGTTCTGTCCCAGCACTCCGACTCCCGAACTGTCGGTCAGCTGGCCCAGAATTTTGTATGTCGAAGCCACGGCCATCGCCTGGGAGAGTGCGTTCGAGTCGAGTTGTTCGTCTTCTGTGAGGTCTTCTGCGTCGGTCATGAGTTCCCTTCGGGCACTGCGTCCGCCAACCGTCGTCGACAGGGCAGTAGATGACACAAGATGGAGGCCAGACACCATAGTTCTCAGGGAAGAAGAGTTCCGAGATGGCGCTGTGTCGGGATCGGTCAGTCGTTGGCCGGCTGGACTACCGGCCGACACAGCCAATCCTCGACCGGCTGGACTGCCGGCCGACACAGTCAGTCGTCAGCCGGCGTCGCAGTACCATCAGTGCCGCTCAGTCCGAGATGGGCCTCGACTGCGTCCAGACGCCCCTCCAAGTTGGCGTTTCGCTCCCGGAGATGTTCGCTCTCTGTCTGGAGATCGTCGATCGTCTCCTGCTGCTCGTCGACCGCATCCAGCAGGACGGGAATCAGCATGTCGTAGGCCAGTCCCAGGGGCCCGTCGGCGTCCTCGGGTTCGACGACAGCTTCCGGAACCACGTCGGCGACTTCCTGGGCGATCAGTCCCAGCCGAGTGTCGGCTTCCGCCTGGGCTTCATCGGTCTCCTCGTCCCACTCGTAGGAGACTGGCCGGAGCGCCTGGACAGTCTCGATTCCGCTGTCGAGATCGGAGACGTTGGTCTTCAGTCGGGCGTCGGAGGTCTGGATCGTCCCGTCGGCGGCGTAGATCGCACTCCAGCGATTCCCACTCTTACCCAGCGAGTAGGTGTTGTCGCTAGCGGGATAGACGCTGCTGACCGAATCGGTCTCGATCGAGACGACGTCGCTCGTCCCGGCCCCGAGATTGAGTTTGTTGATGTTCGAACTCTGTGCGCGCATGGTGGCGATTCCGGCCCCGCCGCCACCGGTCGCGACGCCGATCTTGAACCGATGGGTGTCGTCACCGATCTTGAAATCGCCTTCCGTCGCCTGGAGATCGAAGTTGTTCCCGCCGCCGACGTCGAGTGGCGCGTCCGGGGAGGTCGTGTTCACGCCGACGCCGCCGCCTGCTTCGATCAGGAACTGATTGCTCGCAGTCGAGGTGACACTGCCAGAGGTCGAGTCGGCCCAGACGAACGCGCCGTCGTGTTCGGCTTGGGCCTGGCGGCCCGCGGCGAAGCTATACGCGCCCGAGGCCGTGTTGTCCCGTCCGCCTGGAACCGTGGCGAAGATTCCGTCTTCCGTACCCGAGGTGGATGTTCCAGCCTGGTTGCCGCCACCGCCGCCGATCGATCCGTAGTCGTCGTAGACGGTGTTGTTCGTATCGTTCTGGCTCGTCCAGTCGGTCGTGTCGCTCGGCGCGCCACCGGCGATCGTCCCGTACTTCCCCTCGACGTGGTTGAGCCAGCCGCCACCGACCGTCCCGTAGAGGTTCGGCGTCGTGCTGGGCCAGCCGACCTGGTTGTAACTCCCGCCACCGATCGAGTCGAACCCGGTGTAGGCTTCGTTCAGGGTCCCGCCAGCGACGGTCGCGTCCGTTCCGGCAGCGGTGTTCGAGCCGCCGCCACCGATCGTCGATCCGGACGCGCTTGCGACGTTCCGCCAGCCGCCAGACACTGTCGCCCGCGTGTTGCTGGCTGTATTTCGGCTCCCACCAGCCACCACTGCCTCAGAATAGGCCCGATTGTTGAAGCCGCCGCTGATCGTCCCGAAATCGTAGAGGACTTGGTTATTGTTCGTTCGCACGCCGATACTACCACCCAGGTCCTCGTCGCCACTCGCGCCACCGCCGCCGATCACCGCACCGACGGCACCGTTGGCACTGTTGAGCGGCATGCCACCGACGATGGAGCCACCCGTAGTGTTGCCGTTCCCGTCGGTCCCCAGCGCTTCCGTTCGAAAGACCGTCGATCCGTCGACGGTGAGGTTGTGGCCGGTCGGCGTTTCGATCGCACCCCCCACTCGCGCGTCGTCGGGCGTATCTAATCCAAAGCCGCCGCTGGCGTTCGGCACCGCACCCTGCACGCCGATCGGTGTCCCGTTGCTCGCGGTGTTTTTCCCCAGGACGCCCGCGCCCGAGCTATCGGAGAACTCGCCCAGAATCTTGTACGACGAGGCGGCCATCGCCTGAGATGGTGGGGTCGAGTCGAGCTGTTCGTCGTCGATGTCGGTCTGGTCTTCGGAGTCCGTCATGTGTCACCAGTGGTCGCTGAGCGCGCCGATCACTGCCGATGCTGGGCAGTGGATGCGAACAGATGGATATGGGATACCTTAGCTTTCGGGGGATAGCTATCGATTCTGAGAAATACACCGAGACTATTCAGTCGTCCGCGGGTGCGGGGTCTGCGTCGAGTCCGAGGTGTGTCTCGATAGCGTCCATGCGCGATCGTAGTTCCGCGTTGTCCACGCGGAGACGTTCGTTCTCGTCTCGTAGTTCCGCCTCGGCTCCGGTCGGAGCGGTCACCGACTGCCCGATCAGCGCCGTGACTGATCCGTCCTCGGCGTCGGTAAGCGCGGTTCCGATGGTGGGGGCGCTCTCCGGACCGTCCTGGGTCCGCACGGCACGCCCAGACATAGTTGCGACCAGTCGGTCGCCAGCGGCGACCTCTCCCTCGACCGTCACCGGGACCTGCCCGAGCAGCGCGACACAGGCGTAGCCATCTTCTTCGTCGGGAACGTTGCCGGTCACCATCGGTGACTCCGAGACGACCAGTGCCGTCTCGCAGGCTCCGGGGTCGGCGACCAGCTGTCCCTCGCGGAGTCCGACGACGTCGCCGGCCTCGAAGTCGGCCCCGGGATCGGCTTTCGGAAAGTACTCCGCCAGGTCGGCCGATCCGCTCTTGTAGTTCACGCCACCCCCGCCGGTCCCGTCGATCGCTCCGACGGCGTCGTTGTTCGCCGCGAGGAAGACGACGTAGTTGTTCGCACCGTCGGGCGTCGAGGCGTTGGTCTTCAGTGCGAGCACGTCCGCGGAGGTGCTCGTCGAGGTGTTCTCGATGGTCGCGACGTGCCCCGACGGCGCGCCGGAATTCGAGGCGATCGCGTCAGTGACGTGCAGTTGGCTCTCGGGCGCGTTCGTCCCGATCCCGGTCCCACCGGCGGCGTCGACGAGGAACTGATCATCGCCTGTGGATTCGAACGTCGAGAACGCCGAGTCGCTCCAGACGAACGCGCCGTCGTGGGTCGCGACGGCCTTCGTCCCGGCCGCGAAACTCGAGTCCCCGTTTGCCTGGTTGCTGCTGCCGCCGGGGATCATCGCCCTCGGACCACCGGCCGAGTTTCGGTTCCCGCCGGCGACTACCGATCGATTCCCATCGACGACGTTCTCGAAGCCGCCGCCGATCGCCGAGTACTGGCCGGTGTTCTGGTTGCCGTATCCCCCAGCGATCGTCCCCACCCAGCCGACGAACTCGTCGACCGGATCGCCGACCGTGTTCGCGTACCCACCGACGATGACCGCGCTTCTGGCGTAGGCCTCGTTTATCGCGGAACTCCCACCGCCGCCGCCGATGAACGACCCAGCCCCGGCAGCGAGGTTATTCCACCCACCACAGACGGTCGTCCGATCGCCACTGGCAGTGTTCCCAGTGCCGCCCCCGACAGTGGCGTAGGTACCGCTGGCCGTATTGGCGTCGCCACCAGCGACGGTCGCATGCTCGTCAGTGGCCATGTTGTCGGTGCCGCCGCCGACCGTCGCGTTCGGCGCCGTGTTCGAGCCAGCCCCGGCGACGTTTCCACCGCCGCCCGCGACGGTACAGTAGTCGTCTTTGGCCTCGTTTTTCGTATTCTCTCGTGTCGTCTCTGTCGAAGGGTCCGAGGGGCCGCCACCGCCGATGGTCGCGTAGGTACCGTTGGCGTCGTTGTTCTGACCGCCGCCCACAGTAGCGTAGGATCTGGTTGCGCTGTTATGCTGGCCGCCACCGACGGCCCCGTAGTTGCTGGTCACGCTGTTCTCGTATCCGCCCGGAATCGCCGCGGCGTATCCCTGGCTCGTGTTTCGCGAGCCACCCGCGATCGTGTCGTACGCGCCGCCAGCGACGTTCTGGCGGCCGCCGGCGACCGTCGTCTGTGTCGCCGTCGACTCGTTGATGTACCCGCCGCCGACCACCGCGTTCGGACCACTGGCGACGTTTCGCTCGCCGCCGCCGACGGTCGTCTCCCGATCGCTTGCCGTGTTCGCGTTCCCGCCCGCGACTGTCGCGTGATTCGCCGACGCGGTGTTGTCCTCGCCGCCACCGACCGTCGCGAACCGCGCGCTCGTCGGGTCGCCGTCGTCGGTCCCGGCTTCGTTTTGCCGTCCCCCCGATATCGTCGCGTAATCGTCGTAGACGAGGTTCGGGACCGGGGACGATCCGTCGTCGAAGCCACCGCCAGCGATCGTCGCACCCGCGACGCCCGCGCCGATGGTGTTCGCGGAGTGGCCCGCCAGGACGTTGCCGGCGTCGCCGCTCGGATCCTCGGCGGTATGGAGAAAGAGGCGCGTGTCGTTCGAAGTCACCAGCCACTCGCCGACCGTCGAGAGCGTCCCCTCTACCAGCGCGTCGTCCGGGGTCGCCAGTCCATACCCATCCGGAGAATCTGTTGTTCCAGTCACGCCCGCGGCGTCGCCCGTCGTCGCCAGATTTCGACCGAGCACGCCGGTTCCCGTGCTGTCGGTAAGCTCACCCAACACCTTGTAGGTCGCCGGGTCGAACGCTGTCGGCTGGCTGTCAGTCGTTTTCGATTCAGTGTCCGTCGCTGTCTCTTTCGGCTCTGTCATATGATTCCCTTGGTGTCCCACCCGTCGTCGCGACCAGACTACTCTCAGAGTAAGAAAGAGCCAACCACGATAAAGACTCCTGCCAGCAGTATCGTCGGGGCCGTCTGCTGTCCGCAGGGAATCCGTCGTGGATGGCAGTACTGAGCCCCTACTGGTTGGCCCTCGGACTCGCCCTACTCGCTCCGAACCGGCACGCGATCACAGGTGGTGTGGAAGGGAAGAATTAATCATTGTCAAGCGACTGAATAGTAGCGTGGAAGGGTCGTCGAGCGAGATCAAAACAGTCTGGCGACAGGAGACTGCTATAGAGACGTCCTTCCAGACCTGTTCGCCAGCCCTCGACGACGACCGCGTATTCGTGGGCGGACTGGGCACGTCATTGTACGCACTGTCCCGCGAGGACGGACGAATCGTCTGGACCGTCGAGCGCGACGGCTCGATGTCCGACTCCTCGCCCGCCTATCACGACGGAATTGTCTACGTCGGCAGCGGCGGCGGGTCGGTCTACGCACTGGACGCCGAGGATGGATCGATCGTGTGGCGCTATGCGGGCCCGAGCGCGATCACGACCTCGCCGATCGTTCGCGATGGCGTTGTCTACGTGGGCCGAAACGACGGCGTCTTGCTCGCGCTGGACGCCGTGACTGGATCGGTGCTCTTCGAGTTCGACACCGGCTCGCGAATTGTCTCGGACATCGCCTATTCGAGCGTCGAAGAGACGCTCTACTTCACCTCGAAGACGGAGTTGCGAGCCCACGACGCGGCCGACGGCGGTCGTCGGGTGTGGGCGATGCCGTTCAGTGCGGACGTCGGTGCGGGCTCGCCGGCCGTCGACGATTCGCAAGGTATGGTCTACTTCGCCGCGAACGAACTGCGAGCGCTCCGCAGTGACGACGGCTCGCTCTCCTGGGGCACGTCGTTCTTCGGGACGAGCGCCGGATCGGCACCGGTGTTCGACGAACGCGGGGTGTACGTCGGCGGCGGCAGCGGGACGATGTACGCGATTCAACACGACGAAAGCGTGCTCGTCAACGCCCCAGACTGGGCGTTCCGAACGTGGGACATCGCCATCACCGCGACGCCCGCCCTCGGTGGGGATCGACTCGTCGCCGGCTCGCTCAAGGGCGACCTCTACGTCCTCGATGCCGAGGCAGGCACGGCCGAGGGCCACGTCGAGTTGCCCTGTGAGCTTCGGTCCGCGCCTATCGTCGACGACGACAGGCTGTTCGTCGCCGGCGACGGTGGTGGGGTGTACGCGTTCGAGTTCTGAGCGTGCGTTAGGTCGAGAAGAACGAGAGGAGATGACGTTCAGCAGGTTATGAGAGATAGTATTCGATGGTCCGTTCGAGTCCCGCTTCGAAGGACCACTCGGGTTCCCAGCCGAGTTCACGAATGCTGGTGGTATCGAGCGCGTACCGCTGGTCGTGGCCCGGCCTATCTTCGACGAACGTGATCAGATCACGGGAGGCACCGACTGCGTCGACGATGTGCTGGGCGACTTCGATGTTCTGGAGTTCGACCCCACTGCCGATGTTGTAGATATCGCCGGCTTCGCCCTGTTCGAGTACTGTCGTGATACCACGGCAGTTGTCGGTCACGTACGTCCACTCTCTGACGTTGGTTCCATCGCCGTACAGCGGGAGTTCCTCCCCTCGTGCCGCCCTCGTGATGAACTTCGGGATCAACTTCTCGGGGTGTTGTCTCGGGCCGAAGTTGTTCGACGACCGAGTCACGATCACCGGAAGGTCATAGGTCGTCCGATAGCTCAGCGCGAGGAGGTCCGCACTGGCTTTCGTCGCTGCGTAGGGGTTTCGCGGACGGAGACGGTCCGTCTCTGAGAACTCACCCTTGACGGTCTGACCGTACACCTCGTCGGTCGATATCTGGACGAACCGGTCGACGTCGTGACGACGCGAAGCGTCGAGAAGGACCTGCGTCCCGGCGACGTTGGTCTGGACGAAAGGGGCGGCCCCGTCGATCGAGCGATCGACGTGTGATTCGGCCGCGAAGTTGACGACTGCGTCGGCCTCGGCGACAAGCGGGTCGACGGCCGCCTCGTCTTCGATCCGGCCCTCGACGAATTCGTGATCGTCGTATTCTAGTACCTCTTCGAGGTTCGTCTTCGAGCCCGCGTACGTGAGCGCGTCGAGTGTCGTCACGGTGTGAGACGTCTCTTCGAGTAGCAACCGGACGAACGCCGAGCCGATGAACCCCGCACCGCCGGTGACGAGAACGTGCATATCTCCCCTACGGCGACCCGCTCATTTTATGGTTTTCATCACCCTTTGGGCCGCTATGCAGATTCTCGTCCTCGGTGCGAACGGGTTGCTCGGGAGCAACGTCGTCGATACCGCGCTCGGCCGTGGCTGGGAGGTCGCCGGGACGTTTCACTCCTCGCGACCCTCCTTCGACGTTCCACTCGAACAGCTTGACCTCCGAGACGAGAATGCTGTCAAAGCCGTGCTGGACGACTACGTGCCCGATGTCGTCTGCAACTGTGCGGCGATGACCGACGTCGACGCCTGTGAATCCTCGCCTGGGACGGCCCGGGCGATCAACGCCGAGGCTCCGGCTACGATTGCCGACCACTGTGCGACGATCGATTCCGAGTTCGTCCACGTCTCGACGGACTACGTCTTCGACGGGACCGGGGAGACGCCGTACTCGGAGGCGGACGATCCGAATCCAGTGCAAGCGTATGGCAGTTCCAAACTCGCGGGCGAGCAATGTGTACTGGAGTCTACGGCGACGACGCTCGTCCCGAGACTCTCGTTCGTCTACGGCGTTCATCGGGCCGACGACGAATTGCGGGGCTTCCCGGCCTGGGTACAGTCCCGAATCGGGCGTGACGAACCGACGCCACTGTTCACCGATCAGTGGGTCACACCCAGCCGAGCCGGTCAGGCCGCAGCAACGATTCTGGACCTGCTAGAAACCGACTTCCGCGACGTCGTCCACGTCGCGAGTAGTTCGTGTGTGACCCCGTACGAGTTCGGCCGGGAGATCAGCCGCCAGACGGGACGCGGCGAAGAGCTGCTCGAAGCGGGCTCGCGAGCGGACGTCGATCGTGCTGCGACCCGGCCAGCGTATTCCTGTCTCGACGTGACGCGAGTCGAAGACCTGCTGGACAGAGAGCAGCCCACGATCGAATCGGATCTCGAAGCGATCGCTCCGTGGCTGTCTCTCGACTAGATCTGATACTGTTCTCGGTGGTCGACGAAGTGCTCGCGCGCTTCGAGATCGAGATCGTCGAACCTGAGGACGGCCTCGCACTCTAAGCCCGGACACTTCATGACCCGGTTCGCTTCCAGTTCGTTCGCCGCGACCACTGTGCCACACTCCGGACAGCTGTGGGTGATGACGCGCATCGTTATAGTTTGAGATTGGAGTTCTCGCCGACGATCAGTCGTCGGCCGTCAGGGAGTTCGTCTGCCGCGCTTCCGATCGTCGTGTTTCGGCCGACCAGGCTGTCGACGATCTTTCCGTCACTCGTGACTGTGGATTCTCCGACGAGGACAGTGTTCTCGATGTGGGCGCCGTCGACGACGCAGTCGGGCCCGATCGACGTATACGGGCCGACATACGTCTCAGACCCGATTGTCGACCCCTCCGCGATCGATACTGGGCCCCGGACGACTGCGCCGGATTCGATCGTGGCTTCGGGTGCGAGTTCGACCCGACCGACGACTTCGGCACCCGCTTCGATAGTTCCAGCGTGTTCGGATTCGATATCCTTCAGGACGAGTCGATTCGCGTGAAGAATGTCCTCCGGTCGGCCGGTGTCTTTCCACCACCCTTCGACGACGTGCGAGTCGATCGCGTGCCCGGATTCGAGGAGTTCCTGGATCGCGTCGGTGATCTCCAGCTCGCCCCGCCAGGACGGTTCGAGCTCCTCGATCACGTCGAACACCGCGTTCGAAAACGCGTAGATCCCGATGAGCGCGAGATTGCTCGGCGGGTCGTCCGGTTTCTCGACGAGTGCGGTGACTTCGCCGTCGGCATTCGTGTCGGCGATCCCGAACTCCCGGGGATTTTCGACCTCCTGCAGCGCGATCCCGGCCCCGAAGTCACCGGCTTCGAAGCTCTCGACCAGCTCTTCGATCCCCTGTTTGAGGATGTTGTCGCCGAGGTACATCACGAAGTCGTCGTCGCCGACGAACTCGCGAGCACACGCTGCGGCGTGGGCGAGTCCCAGCGGATTGCCCTGCACGATGTACGTGATGTCGACACCCAGGTGTGACCCATCTCCGAGGTGATCCTGAATCGCCTCTCTACCCTTGTTGCCGAGGACGACACCGATCTCGGTGATCCCGGCGTCGCGAAGGTCTTCGATCGCGTATTCGAGGACCGGTTTGTTCGCCACGGGAAGCAGCTGTTTCGGGCCGGTGTGGGTAATCGGACGGAGACGAGACCCGGTCCCGCCAGCGAGGAGGACGCCTTTCATCGTTAGTAGATCTGTTCGTCCCAGTCTAAAGGTATTTCGTCGGTATCCGGCGGCAAGCGCTCCTCGTCTGGATCCTCGTAGTCGTAGCGGTTCGTTGGGAAGTTGATCAGGGTCGCCTGCTCGTTGCCGACGACCTTGAAGCCGTGCCAGCAGTCGCCGGGGATGCGGACCGCCTGCATGTTGTCCTCGCCGATGACGAACGTATCGAGTTCGCCCTGTGTCGGTGAGTCTTCACGGTCGTCGTAGATCCCGACTTTCACGTTGCCGTGTGGGACCACGAAGTGGTCGATCTGTCCGCGGGTGTGGCGGTGCCAGGCGCGGATTACGCCTGGGTATGAAACTGAGAGGTAGGACATCGCGGGTTCGTCCTCACCCTCGAAGAAATCCCAGTCAGAGCGCCAGATTTCCGTGAGTGTTCCGCGTTCGTCGAGGTTGACCTGGAGGTCTTTGAGTTCGACGTCGTGTATCATCGCTTGTGGGCGATAGCACTCCCTGTTGTAAAGCCGTTTTGTAGTGTCGGCTGGCGACAAAATAGAAAGCCGGAATTGTTACTGATCGCGAACGACTTCTTCGTCCTCGTAGCCTGCGCGGACACCCTTGACCGTATACGAGAAGCTGTAGTCGGCGGGGCCATCACCGAAGTCCTCGACAGAGACGAAGCGCGTCGATTTCTCGACGACCTGCGGATGGACCCTCTCCTCGGCGTGAGCCGTCACCTGCACGGCGATCGGCTCCTCGTCGCTGGTAACCATGTCGAAGTGCTCTGGCAGCTCGATCAGCGCGTGACCGTCTTCCATCTCTGCGACGCCGGTGTGTTCGGTCCGGACCTCGCCTGCCTCGATGGACGTGTAGTGGACGTTCTTCGTTCCTGCGGTCGTGTCGACCGCCTGCACGAAGTTCTTCGTGCCCGTGACCTGCAGGTCCGAATTGACGTTCAGGGTGTTTTGCACCGAGCCACCGACTTCGAGATCGCCGTCGACTTTCGCGTCGTGTGGTGTGTACAGCCCATATCCGTCGGGGCTACTGGTAAATCCGGCAACACCGTATGACGTTCCGCTCCCGTTCCGAGCTCGCCCGATGACACCATACCCCTCATATGACTGCGATCGGCCTTCAACACCGATAGAAGCCCCTGAACCGGCTGTTCCTCGACCGTATACGCCTTTACCATCAGGAGACTGGACCGTACCCCTGAATCCCTCTGTAAAACCACTTGAAGACTGGGCAAATCCGACAAAGGCCTTTGCATTCGGATCACTTGATGCCCCCTCGATAGCTTTCGGGGTGTTGGTTCCAACATTGACTAAAAGGCCTCGGTTGCCTGGGTCACCAGTCCAGCTTTGGCCGACGTGGTCGTGGTCGTCCGCAGCATCTGCAGTTGCTGTTCCAGTACTTGCGGAAAGAAGCCCGAGGCCAGCCAGCGAAACAAGAGCTCCCCGCCGGGTACTTCTGAAAGACGATTTCGTATCTTCCTCTTCTGTATTTTTATCGTTTGTCATAATTTCCTCCAGTGGAATGGCAATCTGCCGCTTCCCCACTTGTGGATATATGTCTGAGTTTCTGTGGAACGACTTATGTCTTTGTGTTTAAATGGGGGTGTCAACCAAGACCAGATTTTTATAGACATAGGAAAGGGGGGGAATCGCTGTAACCGCAAGCAAATTCCCTGCCAAGTGTGCTGAAACAGTTCCGGCGCTGAGCCTTTATATTCTGGAGTGTGGATTGTAAGGGTTATAAATATCCTAATCCTTCCAGTTGCTCGCGTCGCGTATCGCTGATCTCTACACCAGAATGGCTGTCGCCGTTCAGCTCTTGAATCTCACCACTGTCAAGTGCTTGTTGCTCAGTAGCGGCAAGGTCGTCGAGCAAGTCTTCACTGGTTATCAGCTCTCCATTTCTCCCAGTCCGTACGTCACCATTTTCCAGATTCCGTATGAACAGGCGGCCATCAACTACCGACGCCCTGTATCCATCCGACGAAACACTGCCTGACGGAACTTCGACGTTCTGATGCTTCCCTGTTGACTCCGCAACAACTCTATCATCGTCAGATCTCCCCGGCAGTTCGAGTTCTCCAGTTTCGACAGTATCTAGAATCAAATCGAATACGTCACACACCGAGAAGGTGCTCTCGATTTCATTCCTCGAACACCCACCGGGTGGCCGCACGATCAGCGGCACTTCCAACAACTCCTGATAGAGGAACGTCCCATGACCCCAGTACCCGTGTTCACCCAGGCATTGACCATGGTCACCTAGTACCACGATCATAGTATTATGTAACAATCCTTTGTCACTCAGACTGTCAACAAGCTCTCCGACTTGTTCGTCCAAATAATGGAGCGATGAGTCGTATGCATTGCGAAGCAGATCCGCATCGACATCCGGAGGAGAACCGATCGACGCAAGATTCCACTTGACACCAAGTTCCCCGTGTGGCCCATCCTCGATAAACTCGTTGTGCTGCGAGCCGATACGGTACGGATCGTGAGCGTCGAGATAGTTTGCAAATAAAAAAAACGGCCGGTCGCCCCTGTTTTCGCCCAGCCAATCAGTTATCTCCTCGTTGATTGTTGAAGCGTCAACAAACGAGAGGTCTTTCCGTTTAAGAAAGAGCCCATTCCGGAGACGGCGAAGTGGTTGTTCAGATACCATCCAGCGTAGTGATTCCAGCACGCCTTGTACTGACTTCGCGTCTACCTCAAGGCGTCGCGGATCGCCCGCAGACGGGTGAGGTAGCGTGACAGTAAGGTCGAAAACGTCGTCAAAACCCGTATCGAAACCGAAATCACGGGTCAACCACGGATTCGGGGTAACGAGAGCCGTTTCGTACCCTTCACTCGCAAGACGTCCCGCAAGCGTATCTGAGGGCGCGGACTCGAAATGAAAATTATTCGCGTGCGTGCCGTGTTTCGTTGGCAGTTGTCCAGTAAATAGCGAAGCGTGAGAGGGGACAGTCCATGACCCGGTCGCGTACGCGTGAGTGAAGGACAACCCCTCTTTCGCAAGACGGCTCAGATTTGGCGTTGTCGCTCTCTCGTACCCGTAGGTCGAGGTGTGATCACGCCGGACAGAGTCAAGAACAAGTACAATTACGTTCGGTGTAGCCATACAGTAACACCAGAATTAGGGCTCTTTGACACGAAAACCTTTTTGATACGGATGCATCCTTCTGGATGAATAAACAATACCTGTTACACCAGCGACTAGCAGGACGCCGCACCATTATTTGTCAAGTGTAGTAATATTCCCCAGCAGTGTTGGCTCCCGAAACGGACACCAGATAAATTAAACCGCTGACCTGCATACCACTGATATCAATGGCACAACGGTTAAGAAGATTATATAGGGGGAGATTGAAGTCTATAGTAGACGGAACGAGGTTGAAGCCGATACTCTCCTTTGCGTATGAGCGACTACTACTCTACCAAACCAGTGGTGAGTTGATCAAACGTACTGGGCAGTACAGTGCAACGTTTACAGTTACATCAAGTGAAGAATATTTTTCATTAGGTAATTTCAAAGGTGAACAGGAGGTGCTTCAACGGTTCCTCTCAGAGATGGAACCAGATGACGTAGTGTTCGATATCGGAGCGAATATCGGCCTCTATTCGGTGTTTGCTGCAAATAACTACCCCAATGCGACTGTGCTCGCCTTTGAGCCACACTCTGATAACGTGGATAGAATGCACAAGAGTATGAATAAGAACAACGGAAACGTACGAAGCTATGAGCTTCTTGTATCCGATCAAACGTGTATGTCCCCATTTCCGTTGAGCTCCGGTGCTCCAGGCGTAGCTGACCTGAGTATCGGAGGAGAGGAGGAACACTACGTGCCCACTTACAGGGGTGAAGAGTTAATTACAACCTATGAACTACCAATTCCTGATGTAATAAAGATCGACGTCGAAGGGGCGGAGCTCGGCGTGCTAACCGGTCTAGGCGACCATCTTGAGCAAACCCGTGCCATCTACTGTGAGGTCCACAGAGAAGAGATACGCCGTTTTGGAAACAATCCAAACGACATAGAAGCGTATCTACGTGACATGGGGTTCAATGTCGAACGGGTCAACGAGGACGGCGATACATACCATCTGATAGCTGAGAACCGCTGACAGTATGGAACTGATCAAGTCATCAACCAAGCTATTTGTTGCACGTTTCAGCAATGCAGTGCTGACGTTCGTCGGTTTGGCGTATTTCGCACAGCGAATTCCACAGAGCGCGCTTGGGACATTTTTTTTGTACCAGAGTATTCTGCAACTACTCAGCATCCCTGCAAGTTTTGGACAGGGTGGGGCACTAGTAAAACGACTGAGTGAGGACATAAACCGCGAACAATTTTTTGGCACGTCAATCGCCCTTATGATCATTGCAACCACCCTCACCGGGATACTGGTATTCATCGCGAGCCCGGTTGTAAATTGGTATTTCAAAACGGACCTAGTGCTATGGTTGATACTCGGTATTGTAGTCGTTCGTCTCAATCGACTCGGTATCGGCGTACTGAAAGGCGAACTAAGAGTGGGGAGCACCGCGGACATTCTTTTCTTCCAGAAGCTTGTCTGGGTAGTAGGTGGGGCACTGCTAATCTACCGGGGCTTCGCAGTCAGAGCACTCGTGATCAGTTTTATTTTGGGTAATCTCGTAGCTGCAGGCTTAGCATTCTATCGGATGTCAACTAGAATCGGTCGGCCAACACTGTATCACGCCCGGTCGTTGATCCAATACTGGAAGTGGAGTTCAGTGAGTTTCGTTGACGGATATTTATATAACTGGGCAGATATAACAATTTTAGGGTATTTTGTTGGGCCTGCGGTAGTTGCTGCATACGAGATCGCTTGGCGGATCGGAAGTCTCGCTATGATATTTACGGAGTCTATCGAGACGGCACTTCTCCCCGAGATCAGCAATCTCAATATGCAAAAAGAGACAGACAAAATACGTGGACATATATCGGACGGGATATTTCTGTCGTTCTTTTTAGTTTTCCCAATTACTGCCGGGGCCTTTTCAGTCGGAGAGGATATACTGACGATCATTTTTGGCCAAGAATATGTTATAGCAGCGATACCACTGCTAATCCTGTTGCTCGGGAAACAGATAGAGGTCATAGACAGAATATACAAGAACGTGTTGTCAGGTATTGACAAGCCACGGTACCGTGCGATTGCAGCGCTAACCAGTGGAGTGGGCAACGTTGTGTTAAACATAGCGCTCATTCCTCTCTACGGCGCAGTTGGTGCTGCCGTGGCTACCTCTGTTGCGTTCACTATCTCAACCATAATTATCGTTTATTATTTGAATGTTGAGATGGAACTGGTTTTCCCTTCCGCACAGGTACTAACGATTGGTGTCTCTGCGACGGTAATGGGCGTTGCCGTGTTCGCTCTCTCCAGTGTAATCGGCATAAATTCGGTTTACGATCTAGCCTTCATTATCGTGTCTGGAGCCGTCGTGTACGGCGTACAGTGTGCCCTATTCCAGACCTCGCGTAAACCTCTCATCCGGTTTGCCAGAACCGTTCTTCCGGTCACCAGATCGCGGGCCTGAACCGATACTCTGTAAGCGCAATTCTGGCACCATTATTATTTATCAATGGATATGACAGCCATATATAATATGTGCAAAGTGGGACGCCGCGCTCCCTCGTTGTGCGCTTAATTTCAGATATGTTAATATACTCTTCAGAGATGAATGCTAAATCCAAATCAGACAAATGTCCGCCAGATAAAAACACACATCCTAGTCCAGTTTATCCAGACAATATATTTCTCTTCTACTTAGCCATCTTGCCAATATATAAAATATCTAAATATTTCACACAATATCTGTAATAAAGTCGGTAAGTCATCCGCGAAAAAAGCCTGAAACATCATAGCGTGAAGTTCATATACGGGCTCATCCGAATGGACCAATCGAAAATCCGGAGTCCCTTTTGAGAACTCCCCTTGTTGCGTACCGTTGCGTTAAGCAACTTCCACGGATCATCCGGATCGCCACCATTCTCCGAATGGTCAACTGAAGGTATATGTTCATCCACTCTCCAAAGCCCATTAACTGTGTTGTGGTTTACACTTACGTCGAAACGACCGACTTCGTGGTCGTAGCGCATTTGATAATGAGTGGGCTCATTAGGCCACGGAAGCGTAGCGGTCCGTTGTCGGTCGCCGGACCCATCAGAGACTTGGCCCCAGAGAGTACCATCATTGAAATACAATCCTGCGTATGCCGATCTCGAGGCGCCCATAATCCCACCACGAGTCACCCACCCTGCAATCCCAGATGTGTCTGTTATCTGGATAACAACGTTTGTTATCCAATCAGTCCAATCCAATCCCTCATTCGCGACAAGTGGTGTGGGTCGTCGCTGGTAACGGAGTGCAGAATTACTGCCACTCTCTGCATCAGCTTTTAAATAATAATGTGGCTGCTGTCCTCCTGTCTCAATCGTAACCGACGAATCACTTCCAGTTGTTTCAACTGCATATCCATCAAGCGACTGAATACCGTCGGTATACTCCCACTCCATCGAATTGTAGTGTGATTCAGTGTTCGCCTGCGAGAAGCCATTAAAGCGCCAGTTTGTTGCATATCCGGTACCTGCGCCACGATATGACTGCTCAATACTGACATTCCCATTTTTATATACTGAGATTTTGGCGTAGGGGGTGATAGTCTCATCTAATTCAGTACTATTGATGCCACCAACAGAGTGAGGATAGTGTTGGTAGAGATACCGGGTTGACCCCCACTGCTGGAGCATCGACTTGACCCACGTTGGCTCTCGTCCGTATGTGTTGGAGTGGTGAGCATGCCCGAATGTACATAGGACGATATTATCGTAGGAATCCATAAGATGACTATACTTCTGTTCATTGTTGATGCCAATAGAATCGTAACCAGAGTGGTTTGCCGGCGGAATTGGATTATGAGTAAAGACGAGTATTGGTTTCTCAGTCGTTTTAAGCTCCGACTTGAACCATTCATATTGGCCTGCCGGAGTGCCACCCTGAATATCATCGGTACCATCGTAACTAGTGTTCAGTACGATGATCTTAGCTTGGTGGCGATCAATCGAATAAAAGGTGTCCGAGAGTGTTTCCATCTGTGGGTACGGATCAGCCCACCACATATCACCCCATGTCACTGACTCGTTGTGCTCATGGTTTCCAGCGACAGTCCGAATACCAATAGTACTGTCAAGAGAGGTTCTCATCCGGTCGTAGAATTCTTGATGATTCTCTTGGGACCCAGAGAGACTTGATTGGTCGTCAAACGCATTATCCCCGCCAAAAATGACAAAATCAGCACCCCACGAATTCATATCAGCAGCGAAATCACTGATTTTCGAGTTTAGCGCACTCGTACTAACGAACTGCTTTTGCTCTCCAGTCCCGTAGTGAGAGTCAGTCCAGTAACCAATTTTAAGCGGTTCGACATCCAGTTGTCCTGTGATTAATTTCCCGCCAATATGTGCGTCGTTGTCGGTGTATAGCCCGTAACCGTTAGTTGACTCGACCTTCCCCTCAACGCCTATTGTCTCCCCGCTTGTTGCCGTGTTATGTCCGAGAACCCCCACACCAGTGGCGTCTTGGATCTTTCCAATTATTTTATAGGGAAAGTCGGTCATATTCGTAGTAGTCACTGTTCTGGGGTTGATAACGTTAGCGATTCTGCCAAGTTCTCACGGAATTCAACCCCAGATGTAGATAATGCTAGTACTGGCTGGTGGTGAGTGCAAAAACGAAACTGTGATTGTATCAGGCAAAGGGGGAGGGCAGTCGGCCCGAACGTTGTTCCCGCGGTAGAAGAATTCAGATTCCTCATCACTGGCTAATAGGTCCAATAATAATACTTTGCATCGTTTGAGTCAAACACCGCAAACTTAAATTCTCAGAAAATACAGTACGTCGTATGGACGCAGTTTGGATCATCTTAGATTCCCTTTCCTTCGATGCTACTCCGTTCGACGATGACGGGCCCGAGACGATGCCGAACATCAAATCGTTAGCAACCAAGCACGGGACGATCTACACCGAGGCGTACTCACCGGGGCCCACAAGTCCGTCGTCGCATAGTTCGTTTTTTACTGGCGAACTGCCCTCTCGAACCGGGATGCATGAGGCGACGCCGTACTACGACGAAGAGTACCCGACAATAGTACAACGGCTGTCCGATACGCATCGGACGTTTATGATATCGTCTAATCCGTTTATTTTCAACGGTCTTGATAAGGGGGTAGATATGTACGACGATTTCCTCCAGAAGCAGTATTTGGTGTTCGAGAGTGCGACCGATCCTCGTGATGTCCCCAAGTCGAGTACCGACTCAAAGATCGACCTGCTTCGAAAAGTGGTATTCGAGGGAGGAAAACCCCTCCGCAGTTTCGTCAATGGCCTGAGCCTATACTACAAGAACTCGAAAGGACAGTCGCTCCTCCCCGAAGACTCCCCAGACGACGACGAAAAATACCAATACGCCGATACAACTAACAACAGAATCAAAGAGTTTCTCAGCCAGTCGTCTGGTGACTCCTTCGTCATCGCGAACTATATGGACATACACGCCCCGTTGGATGCCTCGTCTGAGTCCGTCAAGAAATTCAGCGACAAGCCTAGGGATGAACTTCCTGTCGGCGTTCGCGGTCAGGACGTCCACCGGGAGGTAACCGAGGGCAACACCGAACTAGGCGAGGATATGTACGATCTGTATAAGGCCACGATTACAGATACCGACCGAAAGATCTACCCACTGGTGAAAGAATTAGTTGAAGACGATACTTTTGTCGTCATAACTGCCGACCACGGAAACTGGTTCCGGAGAAGCCGTGACCTAGAACGAAAGCGGATACACGTTCCGCTCATCATCTTCTCACCGAACCACGAGGGCGGTCGGGTCGTTGACCATACGGTCAACCTCCGGTCGTTGCCAAAGACCACGATGATGGCGCTCAGGGGAGATGATGGCGGTTTCAGTGGCGCTGATCTTCTGTCTATCAAGGAGGATCAACTCTCGATAACAGAATTTATCCACAACTCGAAGGCTGACGGGAGTCCCGTGACGCCGACTGGTAGTATGGACGCCAGGTACGACTTCGCTCTTATCCGTGGCGACGCCAGGGTCGACCACATCGATGGCGAGTTCGTCGAACGGAGCGGGAAAAGCGCAGATCTCCATGATCTCAGGGAAACTGGAGAGGAGCTGGTAGACCAGAACTACCAGACGGGCAACGAGGGGGCAGACGTAACCACGGAGGCACAAGATCGCTTGCGCGAACTCGGATATATCGATTGAGAACACCCGTACCGGCCACTCAAAGAGCGGCGAGTAATACACGGTTTTATTATTTGTTTAGCACAAGTGGTGGTGGATGACCGACGTATCCGCAGTGATATTGACGCTCAACGAGGGTGATTTCCTGCGTGACTGCCTGGAAAGCATCGTCGATCTCGTCGACGAGATAATCATTGTCGACAGCGGGAGTGAGGATGATACAGTTGAAATTGCGAGCGAGTATGCCGATACGATTCTCCACGAAACCACGGAGCGAGGTGAGGGGTTTGACATCCTCAGACAATATGGTATCGATGCGGCAAACAACAAGTATATCCTCGACATCGACGCCGATGAGCGCGTCCCGTCCCCGTTGGCTGACCGCCTACGCGAAATAGTTGAGTCAGAACGGTACGATGTCGTCGATATACCCAGAAAGAATTGTTTTTTCGGCAAGTGGGCGAAAGGGGCCGGCTGGTGGCCAGCCTATAACCCGAAGCTGTATAACAAAGAGTGTGTAGAAATAACAAATGAATTGCATAACTTCATTGATGTAGTCCCCGATGCTCGACGGGGCAAAATACCTGACGAGGAGCAATACTGTCTGGTTCACATCAATTACCGGACCATCGAAGATATGATTGATTCGATGAACCGATACTCAACAATCGAGGCGAAAGAGAGGGATTTCTCTACCAAGATGGTTCTGTGGGACCCAATATTCGAGTTCACCGTTCGGTTCGTCTATCAGGGCGGGTGGCGATTGGGATACTTCGGACTCATTCTATGTTTACTGAGACTGTACTACAACCTCATCCTCGGAATGAAGTGCTTCGCGAGGCACAGAGGGTGGTACGATACTTCCAGCAGGAATGGGTAGCACCGAGTTGACAGCTGCAATAGGCCCGTCCTGCCCGAAGGTGGTTCCCAGAGTCGCAGCCGCAGACCGCCGTGGACATCATTCCACCGAAGAGAAGTTCACAGTGGAGATGTAGACAGATACAAATGGACAGGTGCATATTCACCGTGTACTGACGCGAATATAATGCCTAACCTCCTCTCCCATCTACGCAGATCTCTTTCAGAACCACACTTAGTACCGAGAGAGCTGAACCGACAGTACTACAGACTTAACAACAACCGATTCAACGACAGCGGTACTCCAGTGTTTGATCTCGACTGGGACAACCTCGTCATTCTGGACGCGTGTCGATACGACTTCTTCGTGGAGGCAGAAACTGAACTACCTGGCGAGACTAGTTCGCGAACATCGTGTGCAAGCACGACGACGGAGTTTTTGCGAGCGAACTTTGCTGACCGATCATTGAACGATAGTGTATGCGTGACCGGGAACGCCTGGTATCAAAAGCTTAGACAAGAACTTGATCTCGACTTCTATGCGTTCTTCGACGAGAACCATGAATCGTCGGGGCCACTAGTCAACCGAGTTCGAGAAATCGTTCCAGACTACCCCCACAAACGATTTATCGTCCACCTGCTACCACCACACACTCCATACGTTGGCCCTACTGCTGATCGGCACTTTCCAGGTTACGACGAGCAACACAGGATACTGACTGACTTCCGATCAAACGACATCTCTGACGATGTTCTTCACCAGGCATATAGAGAAAACATCGACCGAGTCTTGAGCCACGTCAGAGAGTTATTATCTATACTCGATGGGAAGACGATCGTCACAGCCGATCACGGGGAACTCCTCGGTGATAGACTACGGCCGATACCAATCAAAGATTACGGCCACTATTCCCAACTATACGTAAAAGAGCTAACCGAGGTCCCTCTACTGATCCACGACGATAATACTCGAAGAGAGATTAGGGCTGAACCACCGGAAAATGATAGACATCAAATGGATGAAGGTGCTGTAGAAGAACGGTTACGGAAACTAGGCTACATGGATGTGTAAATCAAAGATGGCCCCTCATTGTTCTCTTCTTTCAGGTTCTGCCCGTAATCCGTTGTACAATCTGAGAATGGGAATTCAGGATCATCGTTGAGCAAGATGAAAAAGAAAGAGAAGCTGGGAGTGAGTCTTGTTGCTTGCCTGTTAGCAGGTGCTGTCTTGGGCCTCAGGTTGCAGGCCCCGTATTTGTCGATTCCGAGTCTATTAGCCCTGATCGCAATCACTGTTTTCACTGGGCGTCTACTCCCGATCGGAACAGCAGGACTTGCACTAATATTCCTCTATGCAGGCCCACAGGCTGGAGCATTGTACATTAGAGGGTCACACGTTGGCGGACGCGTCGCCACGGAGATAGCCACACAGGGGTGGCCTCTCCCCTCTTCAGCAATCATACGAGGATTCCCTGAAACCCCGCTACTACACATCCACACTTTAATCGTGAATGCGATAACCGAGCTTGAGATATTACCAACTTCTCAACCCCAGATCCTTGTATCATGGCTTCTCCCTCTCTGGTACGTCAGTGTCGCTCTCCTCTTCGTACTCGTCACTGCGAGGCATTTCAGGGAATCCCAGCAGGTTCGGCGTCGCCTCCCGCCGGTCGGCATCATGATGATTCCCGTCGTCCTCTGGATTCCGCTCTACAGAGCAAAGACCGGCTTCTCGCGACAGAGTATCGCTGTCGCACTCTTCGCGCTCACGGTCTTCGTATTGTACCGGTGGTATCACTCACCGTCGAATCGGTGGGGTGTGATTGCACTATTTGGTGCCGGATCGACCGTCGTTTCCCACCACTTGACTTCGGTGATGCTAGGGATTTTCTTTGCAGTCGTCCTTCTATACGTCTTCAGTGAACGGACACTGGATCCGAGTTCGTTGGTAACGCCTCCAAAACCAGTACTAACCCAGATGGCGGCCCTCTATCTGTTTATTCTGGTGTTTTTCCTCATCTGGCAGTACGTGGTGACGACAGGCGGCATCAATTTCACAGTGTTGATCGCCAGTGTCGGATTCTCTGGAGAGAAACTCGGAACGATCCTGTCTTTCATCCTCGGGTCGGGAACGACTGAACAGGTCGGTCTTCCAGTCGCAGAACGAGGGCCGTTCATGCGCTTCCAGTCATTTTTCGGATACTGGCTCTATCAGTTACTCATCGGTATTGGGTGTGTGGTGGCATCCGCATACTGGTGGTTCCGGGGCAGGGATCTTGGGGGATGGGTGAACGTCGTAACAGTCTTCGGAGTCACCACTGGGATCCTCGCTGTCCTGTCGTGGGTTACTGGTATCGGTGATATTGCGAGAATTACCACGTTCTTTGTACTCGTGGGTGCGTGGATATCTCCAATAGGCGTCTATCTGGCATTCGACAGAGTCAACGAACATCGACTGACACTAACCCGGGTTTTCGTTCTGGGAACTGTAGTGGTCGGCCTATTGTTGATTCCACCCTACGTGGTGAGCGACGTAGAGCCTCGATATACACAAGCTGAGACGGATCAACGCTTTCCCGCGCAGTACTACGCAGGAGGGGAGTTTATCGGCCAGTACACGTCCGAAGAGACACCGATCGCTGGCGACGAAAACACCGAACACATATTGATTGCCACAACCGGGAGACAGGCGTCGAATCCACCCTCTGCAGTATTGAATGGAACCGTCCCGAACGGGGGAGTCCTGATGTTACTCGACTACAACGATCGGCTGTTTTTCGGTGCACACCGGTCGGTCGGAAATTATGCGATCGTCCCCACAGCGACATTCGAGACAGTCCAATCCAAGAATTCGATGATCTACTCGAATGGGAAGGCGACCATCTATACAGACACGCCGCCTTCAGAATGAGAGTAGCTGTTGTACTTCGGAGGACTTTGATACACCACGCCCCTTGGCACTGATACGAGAGCAGTATGGATTCAACTCCCCGCGTCGCCTGTGTCGTTCTCAACTGGAACTCCTACGACGACACAGCGAACTGTCTCGACTCGCTCCTCGACGTATCCTACGACAACCTTGATCTCATCTTGGTGGACAACGGATCGACAGACGGATCCGGTGAACGACTCGCTGAGTCGTTCCCAGAGGTCACGACCATCCTGAACGAGACAAACCTCGGATTCGGAGCTGGAATGAACATCGGGATCGAACGAGCGCTCGATCGCGGTGCGGACTACGTCGTGATCACGAACAACGATATCGTCGTCGAAAACCGAGAACTATTCTCCCGGTTGGCCGGCGTCATGGAGCGCTCCGAAGAGATCGGGATGCTGACGCCGACGGTGATGGAGTGGCCAGACACAGAAACAGTCTGGTTCGAGCAAGGATACGTCGACGAGCGAAGTGGAAACGCCAGCCACATGCAGTCACACCATTCGCTTCCGAATCTTCGCTTCGACCCGGAGATCGGGGACACGAGTCCGTTTGCTGAGGATGGCTTATTGCCGAACGATTACGTCCCGTTGTGCTTCGCTGTTATCCGCGCAGAGGTTTTCGACGAGATTGGACTCCTTCCCGAGGACTATTTTATGTACTACGAGGACATCGAATTCGCCACGAAGATGCGAAATCACGGCTATCGAATCGCCACAGATACCGAATCAGAGGTCTATCACCGCGTTTCGGGAAGTTCAGGCGGCGACCAATCCCCCCTCGCAGAGTACTACACGGTGCGAAATCGTCTACTGCTCGTCCGACGGGGGTCGACCTACGGCCTTCCGGCATATCTGATCTACGCGTGGTGGGTCTGGGTCAAATTCGCATACTATGTGATTACGCGCCGCTGGGCCTCACTCAAGGCCCTTAGTTTGGGAGCATACGACGGCCTCCGTGGGCAAAGCGGTCAAGGTAGATATCCATAGGACTGCTCAAAATGACGGATACGCAATCAGACCTCCGGGTTGGCATCAACGCGAGAACACTGATGCACGACGAGCCAGGCGGCGCGATTCAGGTGGCCCACGAGATTACCACACGCCTCTCCCAGAGATACGGCGACGTCACGCTCTTCGGCCACCGAAAGATAGCGGAGAAGTATCAGAACGTAACCCTCCGATCGACAGGGTTTCTATCGGAATCGCAGCTGTTCGGGCTTCTCTGGGAGCAGTCTGTCCTACCAGTGTCGGCCGCTCGCACCGATATTGACGTCTTGTTCTGTCCGAACGCGAACAACCCGATCGTACTCCCTGGCACACCCAGAGTGATCTGTGTCCACGATATTCTGAACTACCTCGGTCACGCGCCGTGGTACTACACTGCCTTGCAGCGTCTGCGCGTTCCGCTGTCGCTCAAGACTGCCGAATCCGTGGTCACCGTTTCGGAGTTTACTAAGCAGGAGCTGATGGACAAGATCGGTGTCGACGGAACGAAAATACGCGTGGTCCACAACGCGATCGACGACATCTTCTTCGACCCAGAGGGCAGCAAGCAGACAGCAGTTCCAGACGAATATCTGCTGTATGTCGGTGGGACACACAAGCGCAAGAACATCGACGGTGTCATCGAGGCGTTCAGGACACTGAAGCGGAAGGACAAGATTCCGCATAAACTCCTCCTCGTCGGCCCCGGGCCACGGTCGACGTATCAGGGCACAGGCATCGACTGGGAGAGTATCCAGAACGACCCGGATATCGTCACCGTCGGCTACGTGGACCAGCGTGAGCTGAAGTACATCTACGAAAACGCCGAGACGTTCGTCTTCCCCTCGTATTATGAGGGGTTCGGACTGCCCCCGCTCGAAGCGATGGCCTGCGAGACACCTGTCGTCGCATCCAATCGCGCTGCACTCCCGGAGGTTCTGGGAGAGGCTGCCGAATACGTCGACCCAGACTCGCCGTCGGATATCGCCAACGGAATCACGACACTACTCGACGATCCTGAACTTCGCGCCACCAGGGTCAGAGAGGGCAAAGAGCGCGCTGAGCGATTCCGCTGGGACAGAACGATCGACCAGTATCAGGAGATCCTAGAGGACGTTGCTCAGTCGTGACGTGACACGAGTTCGGCTCGATTACGGAACGCGGCCGTTGACCGCGGTACGGGCCGTAGATAGACGAGTACTGGATTGGTGAGTAGGCTGAAGGCTGCCAAGATTGCACGGCCGGGACGCCCGTTTGCTCTGAACGTCCGGACTCTCGCACGTGTCGTGCCGAGGAGCGTCAGGAAGTTCTCGATATTCGGCGCATAGAAGTCAGCCTTGTCCGGGTGGATCGAATACGTATCGAGTATTGCATAGATATCGACGCCAGCGTCCTGCAATCGAAGGGCCAAGTTGACATCCTCACACCGAGGGGCGAATTTCTCCTCGAAGACGATCCCATTCAGCGTCTTCTCGTATATTGTTCTCGGGATGATCACACCGTCGCCAGGAACGTAGTTTACCTTCGCAACTCCTGACAGGGAGTCGACGTCGTACGGCACCGAAAATCCATACGGTGAGTTGAGCCGAGCACATTTCGTCGATTTCGACACGCGGTGATTCTCACGCGCTGTCGTCCAGACAGCGTCTTCAGACACGTAGTCGGCTACCGTTTCGAAATACCCCTCCGCAAACGTCGTGTCGTGGTTGTAACAGCAGAGATACTCTCCGTCACTCTCTCTCATTCCAACTTCGATCCCGTTCGCGAACCCAAGGTTGGTCTCGTTCTCGAAGATACGAAGCCGATCTTCATCTGGGAATTCAGATCGGAGACGGTCAGGTGTGCCATCTGTGCTGTCGTTGTCGACGACGACGATTTCCAGATCATCGTAGGACTGCGATCGAACGGATTCGATAGAATGGAGAATCTTCTCACCGGGATTCCAGGTGAGAAAGATCACCGAAAACGTCGGCGAATTCATGGGATATGCGTGTCGAGGGCAGGCCGATATTCAAATCTGTCTGTACCGATCGTGATCCAGACTTCAGCACAAGGTTTCAGATTTTCTCACCGAATCCACGTCGCGAAGATCGTCCGCGACAAACCCAGCGCGTATCCGAGCTGCGGCTTCTTGGTCTCGCCGCCGTCGCGTTCCTCGATCGTGACGGGGATCTCCCTGATCCGGAGGCCGTTCTTGCGGGCTTCGATAATCAACTCGGGGGCGCTGAATCGTTCCTCGGTCAGCGTCAGTTCTTCAAGTCGGGAACCGCGGATGGCCCGATAACCGTTCGTGCAGTCAGTGATCTCGGACTTCGTCAGGAGGTTGATCATCCGCGTGAAGAACTGGATCCCAGTCTCGCGGACGGTGCCGTTACCCGAGCGGTCGACGCCGAGATAGCGCGAGCCCATCACGTAGTCGGCTTCGTCCTCGACGATCGGGCTGACCAGTCGATGAAGTTCGTCGGCGGGGTGCTGGCCGTCGGCGTCCATGGTCACGACGATCGCGGCGTCGTTGTCCAGCGCGATCTCGAAGCCGGTCTTGAGCGCGCCGCCCTGGCCCTGATTGACGTGGTGTTCGACGACCGTCGCGCCGTTGTACCGCGCCTGATCGGCCGTGTCGTCGGCCGAGCCGTCCGAGACCACGAGCGGGTGGATCTCGTAGCCACACACCGTTTCGGGAAGCGATTCGATCACCGACTTGATCGTCTTGCCCTCGTTGTACGCCGGGATGACGACGAAGATCTCCTCGGCTCCGCCGTCGGCCCTCGGTCCCTGATCGACAGATAGCGAGCGGTTCAGCTCGGTCACGTCACTCTTGAGCGAGCGAACGTAGCCGATGAAATACAAGAGCAGCGTCACCAGCACGAGATTCCCGATCAGCGACGCGACGACGAACCGCTGTTCGATGTTCAGAATATCTCCGGCGAAGTAGAACAGGTTCGGGACCGTGACGAACGCGGCGAGCCCGCCGGCGATGACCAGCGAGATCAGCAGATCGGTCTTGATGAACCGTCGTCGATAGCGTTCGAGTCCCCAGCCGAGCACCACGAGGGCAGAGCCGAGGAAGAGGGCGTCGACAGCACTTATCATGTGAGGGGGCCTCCGTACGAACCGGTACGTTTCAATCTATCCGTATCTGGGTTTGATTAGAAGATAATACCTTTGGTTTCCACAACACTAGACGGTCGATGATGACGTATCGACCGCACACCAGCCGCGAGGTGACGAGTTCGACCACCAAGAGGCAGGTTAATTAAATCAGGACTACTGGGCCCTCACATGGACACGGGCCGCGAAGACGTCGAGTCGTTGCTAGACGACACCCCCGGCCTGGCGGACGACCTCGAAGAGATACTGGCGATCGACGCCGATGGCCCGTGGGAGTTCGACGACATCCCGCTCGATTCGGGAACCTTTGGCGAGCTGGTCTCCCGCGGAATCGCGGTCGAGCAAGACGACGGATATCGACTCGCCGACCGCGAAGCGGTCCGAGCGGCGCTCGGACACGAAACCGAGGGCGACTCGGGGGATTCGTCCGCACAACGGACCTCACTGTTAGAGAACGTTGAGATACCGATCTCGCGCCAGACAGCGCTCCTACTGGGTGGGGTACTCGCGTTCGTCGCGCTCGTCCGCGTCGCGTTCGTCTACGACGTGGTGTACCGCGAGACGATCACGCTCATGGGCAACGACCCGTACAAGCGACTGTTCTGGGTCGAGCAACTACAGGGATACCCAGCCTTCGACGTGGGCGCACTCAGTTCGATCCCGGAAGGAATCAGGATGCGGGGAGACACGCTGATGCTCGTCACCACCTGGTGGCTCTCGGAGTTGCTGGGCGGGACGCCCGACGCGGCACGGCTGACGCTGGCCTGGTATCCGGTGGTGGCCGCGCTGATCACCGCCGCAGCAGTCTACGCCATCGCACAGAAGCTGACCGACGACGTCCGGGTCGCCGTGGCGAGTACGCTGTTGCTCGCCGTGACGCCGGTTCACGCCTACCGGACGGCGCTCGGATTCGGCGATCACCACGCGTTCGACTACATCTGGCTCGCACTGACGGTACTGGTCGTCATCTGGTGGGAGAAAGAGTACGAGACGGCCGAGAGCGTGACACTATCGCTCGGATCGAGACGGTGCTGGGCAGTCGCCGTCGCTCTCACGGTGTTGCTGACAGCCCAGACGTTGAGCTGGGTCGGGTCCGCGATCGTCCTCTTGCCGTTCGGCCTGTTCGTCGCCGTCCGGGGGGCGCTCGCACTGTACGACGACCGCTCGCCACTGAGAGAGACGGCGCCGTACCTCGGGAGTCTCGGGGCGGCAGCACTGCTCGTATTGGGAATCCACGCAGGTCTCGATTGGTTCCCACTCTTCCGTGCAGCGATCCCGCTCGTCGTCTTCGCCTTCGCCGTGGCCGTCGTCGCGTTCCTCGAAGCCGGCCGGGTCCTCTCGATTTCACCCAGAACGACACTGGTAGGAGGGATTGTCTCCTCGACCGTCGCCGTTCTCGTGGCAGTCCTGGCCACGCCGGTCCTGGACCCGGCGATCGATCGCGCCTTCGGCCTGTTCGAGTCGCGCCAGATCGCCGAATCCGGAGGACTGTTCAGCACAGAGGGTGGTATCTTCGTCCTCCCGATACTGTTGTTCGGGTTCATGCTGTTCCTCGCGCTCCCGTTCGTCGCGATGGGGGCATGGCGGGTAGCCAAACATCGAGACGCGCTGTGGGCGATCCCGACCGTCTACGCGATCTACTTCCTCGGGTGGGCGATCGTCAAGATCCGGTTTGCGGGGCCGCTCTCGCTGTTCACGGCCGTCTTCGCCGGCTGGGGTCTCGTCCGGGCCGCAAACTGGGTCGACCTCGCTCGCCCCGTCGACGTCTTCGATAGTGACCACGCAATAGACTGGTTCGAGCGCCCGGACGGCCGTCAGCTCGTCTCGCTCGTGTTGCTGTTTCTCCTCGTCGCTGGCCTGGGAATGGTCCAGACGCCGATCAAACAGGGCCAGTTGGCCGTCGAGGACAGCACCTACGAGACTGCCCAGTGGATCGACGAGTATAGCGAAGCCAACGGAATGGCGTATCCCGAAAACGGCGTCTTCGCGGAGTGGAGTGACACCCGCATCTACAACTACTTCGTCAGCGGGGAGTCGCTCAACTACGGATTCGAACAGCGCAACTACGTGCCATTCCTCGGTTCGACTGACGCCGAGGAGTGGTACGAACGCTTGCAGAATCAGCACGGCTTCGTCGTGTTCACGGGCGCACGAAACGGGACAGATGGGGCCACGATGGAGCGGCGTCTCATGGCCACCGACGAGTCGACCCTCTCCGGCTTCCAGCACTACCGACTCGTCCACACCACAGAGAACGGCCCACACCGTGTCTTCGAACTGGTGGACGGATCGACGATCGTCGGCGTCGAAGAGACAGCCGAGACAGTCACAGCAGAGACGAGCGTCAGCGTCTCGGGACAGACCTACACCTACCGCCAGCAGGTCTCGACGAATCCCTACGGACTCTACGCCGTGACGGTGCCGTACGCCGGGGAGTACGCCGTCGACGATCTGGAGGTCTCCGTCTCCGACTCGAACGTCCGATCCGGCGCTCGAGCGCTCCATCACGACAGAGACGGTCTCCTGCACTGGCCGTTCGACGCGACCGACGGCAGAGTCATCCACGATCGCGTCGGCGGGATCCAGGGCGAGGGCTCGAATCTGACGGTGACAGACGAGGGCATACAAGGCAGCGCGATCGAATTCGACAGGGCCGAACGGAGTCGCCTACAGGCCGACGTACGGGCTCCAGAGGAATTCACTATCAGTACGTGGATCAAACCGACCGCGCTCAATACGACCGAGGAAAACGATTATCGAAACATCGTCCGAAGCGGCGAAGGGTTATTCATCGTCTTAGAACAGAACGGCCGAGTCTCACTCAAGATACCGTGGGCTGACACACCGGCGGCAATCGGTGGAGACGTCACAGTCGACCGATGGCACCACGTCGCCGCAACCTACGACGGCCGCGAGTACACGCTGTACGTGAACGGCACGCAGGTTGCAAACGGCACCGTCCAGCAAGGCTCCCCGTCCTGGAACGGCCGTCTGCGCGTCGGTAGTGGCCCGAATCCACTGCACATCTTCGACGGGACTATCGACGAGTTCCGGATCTACGATCGAGCGCTCGGGACTGACGCTGTCCAGAGTCTCGCATCACGTACGAACTCGACCGAAGAGAGAAGCTAGCGGCCAGTCACGTTGACCCACAGGTGCGCCCTCCGATACGCCGTCTCGAAAGCCGGATCGCCAGGAGGCGGCGACTCGTACAACAAGAACGCCAATCGCAGCCGCTCGCCTGACATCGTCGGCGTCACCTCGACGGGCTCTTGCCAGGTCTCGCCATCGTCCACGCTGGCCTGCGCGCGGTCGAGTTCCCGAGATTCGAGCACCTGCGTCTCGTTGTCGACGATTTCCACACGTTGTAGTTCGACGATGACGGTGTAGTCCATCGACCGATGTTCGTGATTGCCGACCCCGACGACCAATGGCTGGGGCTCACCAACCGTGAAGTTCGTCGGGTAGTCGTCGGCGACCAACTCGCCGTCGTCGGTCTCCGAGAGCAGATACAGTTCAGTGAACGCCTCGCCCTCTTTGGGGACGAACAGCGCGTAGCCGACAGTGGTGACGGCCAGCAGAATGCTCAGGACGAGCAGGACGTTCAACGCGGCGTCTTTGCTCGAATCGGGCTCGAACAACTCCGCGCGAGCGTCTGCGAGCCACGACCGATACGGGACTCGGAATCGCTCGGCTTCCGGCAAGTCCCAGCGTCGAACGGTAGCCAGAGCGATGAACCCGAGCGTCACTCCAGAGGTCGCGACCATGATCGGGCCGAGGCGGATCCCCCACGGCGTGAAGTTCAATACTAACCCAATCAGTGGAACGATCGCGATACTCAGCCCGAACGAAAGCGCCAGTCGTTCGATCCCGTCGATCCCGCCGTCGTCGTCACTCTCGGGCGGTTCACCACGCTCGGGAAACAGCGCCGCCACGAACGTATATCCAGGAGCGAACAGGACGAACGCGAACCCGAGGCCGATCCGAAGCGGCGTGTCTGCGAGGACTGGGGCGAACACCGAGAGATTCGCCAGTACCACGAGTACCGCGATAGCGGCGAGATCGGCTGGCAACTCCCGGAGCTGTCGCGGGAGGAGCAGCCAGAGTGTCCGGCCGGCGGCCATTACGACGGACGTTGGCGAAGCCCGGGCATAAGGCGTACGGTACACCGCCCGCGCCGTCTCTCACCGGACGAGGGAATCGGCGGCCGACACGATTCGTTCTGCTTCCGACTCCGAGACCGAATCTCCCGCGAAATTCGTTCGCTCGTAGCCCTCGGTGACCGTCCGCAACGTCGAGGCGAGCTCCGCGTCGTCGGCGTCAGCGGTACACGCCCGATAGAACTCCCAGTGCGTCCCGTCACGTGGTCCGTCGAGCGAGACGCGCACCGCCGCGTACGCGAGTCGGACAGCCACCTGGGGCGCGGACTCGCGTGCAGCCGCCAACAGCGCCTCGGGATCGAGACCACTATCGGTAGAATCGTCGGCCACAGCGTCGTCTTCGATGACGTCCGGGCTTGCCTCGGGCTCGCTGGACTCCGATCGCGAGCGTCGCCAGACGAACCCGCCGATCCCGACGCCAGCGACCGCGACGACGAGGAGCCCACCACCGAGAAGCCACAGCGGCAAGCCAGACGCAGAGACTGAGACCGTTGCCCGCGCGTCCGAGGAACCGAGGTTCAGCCCGCGCCCGTCGAAGGAGGCCACGAGCTCCGCGCGCCCGTCCGACACCGCGCCCGAGGGCACGAGGACCGTCGTGTCGATCCACCCGGAAGCGTTGGTCGAGACGGTCGCCACCTGCTCCCCGTCAGCCGTGATCGTGACCGTCTGGTTCGGGATCGCTCGACCGTCCGCAGCGGTCAATCGCCCAGTCACCCGGGCAGTGCGATCGTCGAGAGCGGTAGTGGTGAGCGAGAGCTCAGTCGAGCGCTCGCGGACGCTGATCGTCGTCGACCCGTCGGCAGACTGGATCGATCGGCCTTGCAGCGCGAGCCGAGCCTGCAGCGAGCGATTGCCGGGTTCGAGAGTCGCCGGGATCGAGACGTTACGCTCGAACGTGCCGTCGCTCCCGGTCGTCGCATTGGCGAGCAATCGCCCGTCGGCGAAGACGAGCACCGGCGCATCGGGGACACCCACATCGTCGACGGAGACGCGACCGAACACTCCGACTGTGTCGCTATATCCGACGCGAGCCGGCGCTGGGGAGACCTCGACCGTCGGTTCGGAGGCAACCGAGACATCGACCGTCGGCTCGACCGACGCGACCGAAATGTCGACCGTCGCGTTGGCGCCGAGATACGGCTCCATCTCGTCAGGGACGTACCGGATCGACAGTTCCTCGGTGTCGACCGGGAGCGTGACGGGCCGATACGCGAAGGAGAACGCACCGGCGGCGTCGGTCCGAGTCGTGATCGTCTGCTCGCCCACCTCGAAACGGATCGAGCGATTCGTGACGGCCGTCCCGTTCGCCAGCCGAAGTCGCCCCGAGACGGTCAGCGGCTCCCGGAAGGAGGCGTTCGTCGACCGAACGTCGAGAGCGAGTTCAGTCTGGACGAACGCGTCCGCCCGGACCTCGGCCTGTCGAGCCGAGATGTTCGAGAAACTGGCCTGTACTGATTCGACTGTGCGATCGAAATCGAGCTGGACATCGCCGTCGAACGTCCGGGCGACCGCGGCGACTCTGGACGCGTTCGTTTCGAGGGCTGACTCGATCCGTTCGAGCCGTCGGGCGACCGACCGCGTGACGTCGTCGTGGCCCGTCGACCCCGCCCAGGTCTCGCCGAAGCGAAGGTCACGACTCGACTGGACGAGTCGGTAGGTGCTGTAGGTCTGGGAGTAGCGTTCTGCCAGCCCCGTGTAGTTGGCCAGCGCCCGGCGGAACGCCGTCACGTTCCGGGCGCGCTCGGTGTTGCCGGTCTCCTCGGAGACTGATCGATAGGAGTCGAGTAACTCTTCGTACTCCGAGGAGTCGAGTCGCTCGCGAACGTCGCCGTACTGGCCCTGGCTGAGATTGATCGCGCCGCTCTCGACCTGCCCCTGGATGCGCTGGGCGAGCTGGCGCTCGAACGCACTGAGATCGCGCTCAGACTGGAGGCCCGCCGGATCTTCCTGGGTGAGCCCCTCGGTACTGTCTGACCCACGATCCAGGATTCCGGGGCCGACAGCACCGGCAGCGACGCTTCCGAGGACGAGGCCGGCGAGGAGGACGCACACGGCGCTGACGAGCAACAGCGTCGAGAGCCGGCTGGAGAGGGCGTCGTCAGGGCCGAACACACTCACGACAAGCCCAGCCGCGGATATAACGTCTTCTCTCCAGGCCCGGATCGCGCTCGCTCCGACCCCCCGGTCGTGATCACTCTGGCCGTGGGATCAATAGCTTCAACTGCCGGAGCGCACTCCGAGAATGTAATGAGAGCGACCCGGCGGCTCCAGTGGCTGGGCGCGACGAGCGGGCTGCTGGCAGTGCTCGCTGTCCTCACCGAGCGCCCGCTCCTGCTGGCCGGAGGGGCCGCGACGGCCGTCCTCGTCCTCGCCGTCCAGCTTCGGTTTCTCGGGCAGTTGCGAGCCCTGGACGACCGGCTAGCCGTCGAGGTCGGCGTCGGCCGGACGAACGTCCGGACGAACGAAACCGCGCCGCTCACGCTGTCGATTGCGGGAGCCGAGTACCCGGGGCCACTCACCGCGACGGTCGACCTCCCGCCGTCGGTCTCGGCCGAGGAGACGCCGATCCAGATCAGTCTCGATCGAGCGGAACACGACGGGCAGACTACAGCCGAACTCACTTTTCCCGTCGCCGGGACGAGCACCATCGACGGCGTCGAGATCGCCGTCGAGGATCGCTACGGCCTGTTTCACGAGACCGTCACGCGGGGCGAGCCGACGACGATCACCGTCGAACCGACCCAACCGCGGGCGGTCCACGTCGGCCAGGGTGGCGAGCGGACGACCTCGACGCTGGGCGGCCATCGCTCGGGCCAGCTCGGCCAGGGGATCGATCCTGCGGAACTCAGAGAGTACGTCCCCGGCGACACCGTCAGGGACATCGACTGGAAAGCGACGGCACGGCTGGGCGATCCCCACGTCCGGGAGTACGAGGTCGAGACCGACCGACGAACGCTGCTGTTCGTCGACCATCGTCACTCACTCGGGCGCGACAGCGAGGGTGAAACGATGCTCGCGTACCTCCGGGAGGTCGCCCTCGCGCTGACCGCGACCGCACGCGATCTCGACGACCCGCTCGGGCTGTACACCGTCGGTGACGGGGGGACGACCGCGGAGTTCGCCCCGAGCACGAACCCGCGCCACTACGAACGGATCCGCTCGCAACTCCTCGATCTCGGTCCGACGAGTGAGCGTGACGCGAGCGTCGACGTGGACAGTCTCGGTCCCGCGGCAGAGACAGACGCCCTCGGTCCCGCGGCGGCGACCCGACGGGCGGCCAGCCTGGACGGCACCTCGGCCTTCGAGGGGACGCTGCGACCGTACTTTTCGTCGCGGACGGAGTATCTGACACAGCTCACCGAGAAGCCGCTCTTCCGAACAGTGAAAACCCAGCGAGCGCACCTTGAGGGAAGCGTCTGGTCGGTCGTCCTCACCGACGACATCGACCGGGCGGAACTGCGAGAGACAGTCGATCTGGCGCGTCGCGGCCCGGGCCACGTCCTCGTGTTCGTGACGCCGCGCGTCCTGTTCGAACCCGGCGGCCTGAGCGACCTCGAATCGGCGTACGAGCGCTATCGCGACTTCGAGAATTTTCGACGCGATCTCGATCGACTGCCCGGCGTCACGGCCTACGAGGTCGGGCCGGCCGACCGGATCGACGCGCTGCTGGCTACTCGACGGAGGGAGCGCGTATGAGTGTGAGCGAAGACGGATCGACCGACGACGATCCGCTCACGCGAGCGTGGCTCGGCCTCGCTGGCGGCGTCACGCTGCTCGTCGTGATTCATCTCCTGGCGCTCGTCCTGATAGAAGAGGCGCTCCTCCCCCTGGTCGCACTCGAAGGAGTGGTCGGAATCGTCGTCGCGGGTGGGTTGCTCGCGGGCGGCGAAGACTGGCCGTGGGCGCTGGCGACGGGCGTCGCGAGCGCGGCCGGCGCGACCGCGACGTGGCTCGCCACGACCCAGGCCCAGTTGTGGCTTGTCGCGATCGGCGGGGCAGTCCTCGCGACGATCACGGGCTATGCGATCCACCGCTACGAACTCCTGACGATGGGGCTGCTGGAGGAGACACGATGACCGAACACATCGCCGAGGAGGCGACGCCATGAACGAACACATCTCTGAGGAATCGACGGCAGAATCGGACGACGAAGCGGCGCTCCGAGCCGAGATCGAGGTCCTCCGCGAGGAGAATCGACGGCTCCGTGCGGAGTACGCCCGGGCACGACAGAGTGAGTATCGACGGGCGGCACTCGTGCTCATCGGAGCGGGCCTCCTGAGCGGCCTCGGGGGCGTCCTCCTCACGAGTGCACAGACGGTGTTGTTCGCTCTGGGCGGGACCGGCGTGTTCGTCGGCGTATTGACCTACTATCTCACGCCCGAGCGACTCCAGCCCGCGAGCGTCGGGCAGGCAGTCTACCGCGCGATGGCGCGGACCCAGACGTCGATCACCGCGGAACTCGGACTCACCGAGGAGCGGCTCTACGTCCCGATCGACGCTGCGGGCGAGCAGTCAGTCCGGCTGTTCGTCCCCCAGCATACCACCTTCGACGTGCCCGACGACGACGCGCTCTCGGACGCGTTCGTCCTCGGCGAGAGCGACCGCCAGCGTGGGTTCGCGACCTATCCCACGGGTGAGACGCTGTTCGAACGCTTCGCGGAGACGAAATCTGGCTCGTTCGAGGGTGACGCCGAGTCGATCGCGACCCAGCTGGCCGGCGCGCTCGTCGAACAGTTCGAAGTGCTCGACGCGACCGACGTCGAAGCTCAGGAAGACCGAGTCGCGGTCGCCGTCTCCGGGGGTTCCTACGGACCGATCGACAGCTTCGACCACCCCGTCCCGTCACTGCTGGCTACCGGCCTGGCACGCGGACTCGACCGCCCCATCTCGGTGAGCGTCGAGCGCTCGCCCGACCGCCAGGCCGACGCGCTGGTTGTCTGTCGATGGGACGACCTCGAATCTGACGACGCCTAGGCGTCGCCCGACTCGGGAATCGAGTTCCGACAGTTCGTACAGATGTCGTCCTGCCAGGGAACCGTTATCTCGACGACCGCCTCCTGGTCGCACACTGGACAATACGCCTCTCGTTGTTGCTGATCGTGGGCCACGTCCTGGGTCACCACTGTTCTGCGAGCCGTGTGGGAACGACCCACACGTGTATATGTGATAACCTGTAAAATAGATATCCACTTATTTCACTGCGTGATACTACTCGATTGTCAGTGTTGCAGTTGCTTCAACAGCCCCATTATCGTTCGAAGCTACGATATTGACGAGATATTCGCCACCGACATAACGGTCTGGTATCAATATCGTGACTGTCGGTGTTACTGAGGATTGTGCAGCCCCCCAATTCAGTGTCACTGTTCCTGACTCTGCAATGTCCACTTCAAGAATTTCGCTCGGCACATCGACCTCGACACCCCAGTCGGTCCAAAGGCCTTCGAGTGTCACCTGACTAGCATTCTCGGCTGTAATATCGACAGTTCCCTGACCGCCGACCGGGAGGGAGCTTCCAGTCGCAGATACGACCACGTCACCGACAGTGCCTTGATATTCACTGGGCAAGACAGTCTCAACGTTCTGAACTGTCGTCAGGCCCTCTTGACGACGATTACTCACCTCTGGATCAATCTCGACAGCCACCGCTTGACCCTCTACCAACGAGGGGGTCGAGATGTCAATCGTTCGGTGTACTGAGACTACTTGACCGTTGTCCAGTTCCGCGGGAGGTACCGACACCTGCGTCGTGTTCAATTCGTTATCGGTCCCATCTCTGACGGTCACTGTCGCCATTCCCACACCGGGACCATGATTCGAAACCAGTACTCGAACAAATCGGTCGTTGTCTTCTCGATAGCGCACGTCTTCAACGCGCAACTCCGGACGAACTAGATATGTTTGTCGCAACGGCGTCGTTTCGGCTTGCGAGGGGAGCGTCCCATCAGGATCGATACGGACTTCGTGAGTATCGGAGTTGTCCAGTGCCTGTGGGTCAAGGGTCGTCTCGATTGTCGTCGTCGATTTCGCCCCGATTTGACTAATTGTTGGTGCTGCCACTGTCTCTGCGGCGTCGTTCAACACCACCGGAACTTTGTCAGCTACTGCGCCACCGTTGTTCGTCAATGCTATCTGGACCACCGCTTCGTTGGGACCTGGGCGCTGTGCGGAGACTTCGTCGACCCGTAACTTCGCTCGAGCAGCCACCAGCGAGATATCCCGTGGTTCGGTCTCTAGCGATGGTTCGGGCACGTCCACTGTGATGGTGAACTCCCCACCGTCACCAATGGTAACGTCACGGTCGCGAGTCAGAGTACCTCCACTATTCACTGGATCATGAGTGATCGAATCGATCTCTGTTCCATCGCGCAGAATTTTGACCGTGACCTGCTCAGAGCCGTCGATGTCACCTCGATTCTCCAGTTCGTACGACAAAGTTGTCTGGTCGCCAGCGACACCACTGTCGACACTGCCATCAATGGCATAGGCTGGCCCGAACTCTTGAGTAGTCGCAAACACGTCGCTAACGGTGTCAGTTCCCGGATCTCGAACTGAATACCCCGATAAGAACGAGGCAGGGCCGGTAAACACCAAGTCCGTGTATCGAACGCGGATACCGTCCTGAATGTCCTCGGTGATACTGCGATCGAAAATCCATCCGTTGCCCCTATCTAACCGATATACTAGGTCTCGAGTCGATCCTCCTTCCAGGATCGAAACGTACGACAGGATAGCTTGGTCGGCCCGTGCCGACAGCGATAATTCCCGCACTTCGATGACATCCTCTCGAAGTGAGAGCTCTGTCGTCGAGCTGTCAGCGGCCTCGACTAATGTCGGGTTTCGGTCGATATTGGTTGCCCAGACGACTCGACCGTTCGCGACAACGACCGTCGCCGCTTCCGGGGCACTGTAGGTCTGCTCAGAGATAGTCGAGGTCCCATCGCGGACTCTATGCGTAATATCCGTAACTTGCCCATTGTCCATTACGAGATATGCGAGGTCGACGGTACCATCGTCGCGGCTTCCGAGATCTGGGCTAGCGGCCCCACCCTGGTCGGTGATCGATGTCGTCGACCCGTCCGGGGACACGACTGTCGAGCGGACCGTCGAGGTGCCGACCTCGCGGTCGAAGGCCTCCCAGGCGAGGTACCACTCGCCGTCAGCTGTCGCTACCGTCGGGCGTCGCTGGGTGATACTCGTCGATGTAAGGAGTGTCGGGTTTGACCAGGAACTCCCATCGTAGATACTGTAGGCGATTTCAGTCTTATTGCGTGTATCATTGACATCTGAGAGAGTTTCGAGGTCACTGCTGGTAGTACGATCTTCAGGGAAGCGTTTCCAGGCTACGAGTATCTCACCAGTCTCGATCGCAGCACAGACCGGATCAGCGTCGGCATAGGTGCTGTCAGTGATCACGAACTGGTCGCTCCAAGAGCCGTTTTCGTACCATTGCGCGACGAGATCGTTCCCGGCTTTGGCGGACTTGTCTTCGTCCTGCTGGCTCCAGACGACCAGTTGCTTGCTGTCGGTTGGGCTGGCCAGTGCTGGTTGGATGTCTTCGTAGGGGCGGTCAGTTAACCGGAATGACTCCCGTGGTGAGATACTTTGTGTGCTCAGAGAGGCAGTCTGGACACTGTCAATCTCCGGGAGTGGTTGTGGTCCTCCTGTGGAGGTCTGGCGCACACGCGGATCAGAGAGCGATGAGGCCGTCACTTGGCTAGATCCGCTCGCACCGTCACCGGTGAGTGGTTGATCCCAGATGGGGTCCTGTTCAAGAACAATCTCAGTGCCAGGGATGTCGAGCACGACTTTTCCAGCGAGGAAAAAAGTGGCCCGGAGGTTCCAGTCGTCAGTGCCGACATCAAACTCTCCGTCGATTCCCCCACTTGGAACACCTTTGAGTTCGCCATCCGGTAACAACGGTAGTTCAAGATCAATACCGATCGAGACTTCCAGTTCGATCCCAGGTTTGACAGTCCCAGCATCAAACGAGAAGTCAGCGTTAAAATCAAAGGTGCCGTCCGCAGAGACGATTACAGTCGGGACGATACCGATGGCACTATTGGTGCCAGGGATAGGGATACTCACCGGGATAGGGACTGTTGGCGGTTCAATATCAAATTCGAGCTGGCTGTCAATATCGGCTTGAGCGCTCTCTAACGCCAAGGTGGTTGATTGGACCGTTCCGGTGAGAGCGACCTTAATCTCGAAGGCCAAGGCCATGACTTCGGCAGCAATGGTACCGGCTGCGGTAAGTTCCGCTTCGTTAACTAGTGGATCGTAGATACCACCCATGCCGACATCGAAGTCGTACGTACCATTGCCACCCTCGTCGGGACGATCGTCACCACTGAGGACGTCTTTCGGAATATCGAACCCGACGTCGAGATCTGCTAGCGGACTATAAGTAATCTCAATCTCCCCGTCAGTCAGTTCGACACCGAGAGTATCGGTGCTCTTGAGGAGAAATTCGAGCCACTCGGGTAGACGTTGGATGGGGATTTCATGTTCGATTTCCCGCGTTGCACCAGTGGAGGTGACTGCCTGGACAATTAGTGGGGTAGCGGGAGCAACGACATCACCGATGGTGAGAGAAGCATCGTAGGGAGGGTTAGTGGCAATCGATTGCTGGCCAGCGAACTCGAATTGGACTTGTTCAATATCACTAGTTTCGGGTACTTCGACAGTGGCCTCGACACTTTCGTCGATGCCGAGTTGTGGAAGCAGTGTGCCACCGATGTCACGGTCGAGGCCGGTAATTTCAACGGGTGGGGTACCGACAGTGAGTTCACGGGTGAACGTCTCTCCATCGGCAGTCAAGGTAATGGTGTACGTGCCTGATGTGGCGTATGTGTGGCTGACACGTGGCCCCTTTGCAGTTGAGCCATCTCCAAATTCCCACGTGAGCGTTATGTCTTCATTCTCAAGTTCATCTTCAGTGAGCCCCGAATCGAACTGCACTGTATCGTTGGTCTGTGGTACAGTATTGTTGATGCTAAAGCCACTTACCAAGTCGTTGCCGTCCGCTTCAACTCGTACGGTCGCGCTGGCTATATCCTCAATATTAATACTGTCTACACTCGATTTGGCATGTAACTGAACTTTATACTCTCCCGAAGTATCATAGTGGTGGGTGACTTGAGTACCCTGAGCTTCTGTACCGTCTCCAAATTCCCAGACGAATTCGTCAATCGTCCCGTCAGATGGACTTGCATCGAAAGTTACGTCGCTTGAAGGCGATGTAGACAGAGGGCTATAGTCGAACCTCGCATTGAGATTAGGTGTCTCAATTGCTTCGAGAGTGAGTTGATAAGGCCCCAGCCTAGTATATCTTTCATGACTTATCCAAAGTGTGTGCGTGCCGGTTTGCTCAAGGATTTCAGTTTCCTGCCTTTCTAGAGGCGGATCTTCAAATGGAGGATTAACCAAAGTACCGAACGGTTCTTTTGAGCCATCCGGTAGTACTATCTCTACTATCGGAGTGAAGATATCACTAGAAATAGTTAGTTTGACTTTATCCCCCTTCTCTCCATAAAAAGAAACAGGTTCATAATACCACTGTGCTAGGTCTGGGTAGTTAGGATCTGTTCCCCCAATACGGCCATCTTTTGTTTGCCCGTATCGTATCGAACGGAGATCTGTCATTAAAACAGTCAAACCTATGCGATGAAGTTAATAGCATCGACTAATCCTCTTGCCCATACATCACGATAGATGGGTACACTCTCCCCAGATTACACCACTTATTGTTAGATTGTAAATTCCATACTTTATAGTTGTTTTCAATAATTAAACGTCATGCCTGATTTACTCCCTATAAGGCGCCGCTTCGGCGACGGCCTTCGAACTCGGCGTCTCGACGGTCGAGAGGACGTCCTCGACGACCTGGCTGCGGGAGACGTTCCCGAGTTCGGCGTCCGTGCTCAACACGAGTCGATGTGAGAGGATGGGCGCGGCCATCGTCTTCACGTCGTCCGGGATGACGTACTCGCGGCCGTGGATCGCCGCCCGGGCTTTCGCGGTGTTGAGAAAAGCGATCGACGCCCGCGGCGACGCACCGTGGTCGATATCGGGGTTCGATCGCGTTGCCGCGACGATATCGAGGATGTACTCGCGGACGGCGTCGGCGACGTGGACGCTCTGGACGACCTCGCGTGCTTCCTGAAGCTCCTCGATCGTCACCACGCGCTCGACGCCGTCGGGGCCGAGCGTCGGGTCGGCGTCGAACCGTTCGAGCAGCTCGCCCTCTTCCTCGCGGTCGGGTAGATCGACAGAAAGCTTGACCTGGAAGCGGTCGCGCTGGGCTTCGGGCAGTTCGAAGGTCCCCTCCATCTCGATAGGGTTCTGGGTCGCGATCACCATGAACGGGTCGGGCAACTCCAGGGTATTGCCTTCGATGGTGACGTGGCGTTCTTGCATGGCCTCCAGCAGCGCGGACTGGGTCTTCGGGGTCGCACGGTTGATCTCGTCGGCGACGATCAGGTTCGCGAAGACGGGCCCGCGCTGGAGTTCGAACGAGCCCTCCTGTTCGCGGTAAATGTACGTCCCGGTGATGTCCGCAGGGAGGATGTCGGGCGTCATCTGAATCCGGTTGTACTCCAGGCCGGTCGCCCGGGCGAACAGATTCGCGAGCGTCGTCTTCGCGACGCCGGGCACGCCTTCGAGGAGGATGTGCCCCCGGGTCAGAAGCGAGACGGTGAGTGCCTCGACGAGCTCGTCCTTGCCGATGAGGACGGTCCCGACCTCCGACTGGACGCGCTCGTAGAGTGCCGACGGATCAGTCATCGTTCTCCGGTATCTCCCGGCGACGTATAATCGCTTCCGTCACACGGCGCACCCGATCCTGCTCCCAGTCGGGGTGCTGGCTCGCGACGTAGGCCCTGATCTCTGCGTCGTTCAGTTCGACACGACGTGGCCGCTGGTCCGCACGAAGCGCCCGGACTCGCCGTGCGAGCAGGCCCGGCCCGCCCATCGCGACGAACCCGAGGAGCCCGAACGCCACCAGCCCGAGGCCGAACTGGACTGCCGGCGTCGTCCGGAGGACGAGCAGTCCGTACTGCAGCGGCGGGACCGGACCGCCGTGTGACTGGTCGAACAGGGCAGCACTCGAATTGTCGAGCAGTGCGCGGACGAACGCCTCGTTGCCCTCGCGTTCGAGCAGCGCGTTCGTGAACACGCTCGCGTCGCTCACGAGGACGAGCCGCCCCGATCCCAGGCGCTCGACGCTCGCGACCGGGACGGTACCGATCGACTCGTCGGGATCGAGCGTCGCGTTCCCGTTGCGGTCGACGTAGGCGGTCGGCGCAGTCGAGACCAGGACGCTCGCGTTGTTCGGGACGAGCGGGCTGGCGTAGTTGAGCGTCACTTGCTCGACGCCGTCGGTGAGCGCGTGCTCGGAGACGTTCGTCGCGACCGGCAACGCCGTCGAACGGTAGTTCGACTGCTCGTCACGGATCGTCCCGTTTCCGATCCGCGCCTTCGCATCGAGTGCCGACAGAAGCCCGTTCGTCCGTTCTGACTCGGCCGCGACGACGAGCGTGCCACCCTGCGAGAGGAACTGCCGGAGCTGGGCGGTCGCCACGGGACCGTACTCGCGCTGTGGCGCGACGACGAACGCCGTCGCCTCGCCCGCTGAGACGTCCTCGTAGGCGGCCGCGCCGATCGCGACCGTCGTCTCGAGACCCGCTTCCTCGACCGTCTCCCGGAGATCCGCCGTCCCGTCCCAGTCGCCGTTGTACGTTCCATAGGGCGTGTCCGAGGCGCTCATCGCCCCGACCAGTGCGACATTGGCGACGAGCAGGACGACCAGTACGACCGCACGCGGTCCGACGACCTGCCAGTCGACCACTCAGAGCACCCCCGGTGGGAGAATCGACAGAATCCGCCGAATCACGATCGCCACGAAGACGATCAATCCGGCGAGTATCAGCCACTTCAGTCGTGATCGCCACCGCGGCGTCACCTGAAACGGAGCCGTGAGTTCGACCAAGACGAGAAAGCCGACGAACGACACGACGAAGAACAACGACAGCGACAGCGCGTCGAGCACCGCTAACACGACGAGTGCCGTCAGCATCCAGGCTGCCTGGCCGTGGACGAATCGCTGCCGCCTCGGTGTCGCCATTCACATCCAGTTTGCGCTGAATCGCCTTAGAATGTGTCGACATCGCCGCCGACAGAACCAAAACTGGAACGCGTAAGTGTCCCCGCGTCCCAGAGCGAGTCATGTGGCCCTGGGGACATCTCGCCGCCGGCTATCTCGTCTATCGCGCGCTCGATTCGAACGGGGCGCGATCGACGGTCTCGCTGCTCGCGCTGGCGCTCGGGACGCAACTGCCGGATCTGATCGACAAGCCCTTCGCGTGGACGATCCCGCTACTCCCGAACGGGCGCTCGCTGGGGCACTCGCTGGTCCTCGCCCTCCCGCTGCTGGTCGGCCTCATCGTGGTGTTAGACGGACGGAGACGCCGAGTCGCGGCAGCGCTGGCGACGGGCTACCTGACCCACCTCGGGACGGACGCGCTCTATCCCGCACTGACCGGCGAGTGGTACTACGTCGGCTTCCTGGGCTGGCCGCTGATCGAGCCGATCGAATATCCCTCGGAGTCTGCGGGGATCGTCGAACACTTCCTCGCGTTCGAAGTTACGCTCACCAGCGGGTTCGAGATCCTGCTGTTCGTCCTCGCCGTCGCGCTGTGGATTCACGACGGCGTGCCCGGGCTGCGGGACGTACTGCGGGCGGTCGTCGACGGGATCGGCCGTCTCAGGGACGCGTTCTCGACAGCGTGAACCTGTCACTGTCGTAATCGCTCGTCAGGAGCGCCTCCGGGCCGACTCGGTATCGCCGGCGTCGAGTTCGCAGTACCGTCTGAGGAACGATTCGCGATCGGTTCGGCCGGCGTCGGCCGCGACGAGCGTCGCTTCGAGTCCGTCGCGAGGCTGGTGACAGCGATCACGGTCACAGGGCTTGCAGAGATACTCGAAGGTCTTGCCATCGCGATCCCAGCGGTCGCCGTATTTGTCGTACTCGCGAGCCTCCTCACGGTCGAGCGTCTGGCCACAGGCGAGACAGGTCACCTGCTGGTCGGTGTCGGCGCTCCACAACTCCGTGGGGGTCATCGGTCCACCTCGCCCATGATCGCGTCGAGACTCCCGAGCGTCGCCACGAGGTCGGCCACGGACTCTCCCTCCGCCATCTCCGGCAACACGGACAGATTCGAGAACGACGGCCCACGAATCTTGAATCGCGCAGGGGTGTCCGTTCCGTCCGCACGGATGTAGATCCCGAGTTCGCCCTTGGCACCCTCGACGGCCCGATAGCACTCACCAGTGGGTTTGAGCGTCCGCGGCACGTTGGCCTGGAGGGCGCGCTCGTCTGCCGGCCACGCTTCGAGCAGATCGACACACTGCTCGACGATCGCCGCCGACTCCTCGATCTCCCGAAGTCGGACGAGCACCCGCGAGAAGTTGTCACAGCCGTCTTCGGTGACGACGTTCCAGTCGAGTTCGTCGTAGTAGCCGTAGGGGTCGTCTCGCCGGAGGTCGTAGTCGATACCCGACCCGCGAGCAGCCGGCCCCGTGACCCCGTAGGCTCTGGCAACGTCGGGCGAGAGTTCGCCGGTGTCGACACAGCGGAGCTGGAAGACCTCGTTGCCCGTCAGCAGGGCGTGATACTCTTCGAGTTTTCGCGGGAGGTCGCTCGTGAACGCGCGCACCTTCTCGAAGAACTCCGCACGGGGTTCTGGAACGTCCCAGGCGACGCCGCCGACCCGGAAGTAGTTGAACATGAGCCGCTGGCCGGTCAGGTCCTCCAGGATGTCCTGAATTACCTCCCGATCCCGGTAGCCGTACATGAACGTGGCCGTGAACTCGCCGCTGACGTCCAGCCCGTACATCGCGGTGAACAGGAAGTGGCTGAGCATGCGCGACAACTCGGTGCACATCGTCCGAATGACCTGGGCGTACTCGGGAACCTCGACGTCGGCCAGGTCCTCGATGACGCGGGCGTAAGCCCACTCGTTGCACAGGCCCGCGCCGCCCCAGTCCCACCGATCGGGATAGGGCATGATCTGGTGGCGATAGGTACACTGCTGGCACATCTGCTCCTCACAGCGGTGGATGTACCCAATGTCCGGCTCGACGTCGGCCACCTGCTCGCCGTCCAGCGTCACCTCCAGATGGAGCACGCCGTGGGTCGACGGGTGATGTGGCCCGATGTTGAGGAACATCGTGTCCGTCCCACCCTCGCGGTGGTCGTCCTGAAGCGGGTTGGCGTGCTCACGCAGCGGCACGATCTGCGGCCGGTTCTGGTCGTAGTCCTCTCTGAGCGGATGGCCCTGCCAGGTCTCGGGCAAGAGAATTCGCCGCAGATCCGGATGGTCGGCGTACTCGATCCCGACCAGATCGTAGGCCTCCCGTTCGTGCCACTCGGCCGTCGGATAGACCGGCGCGGCCGACTCGCTTACGGGGTCGGTTTTCGCCGTCGGAACGACGACCGAGAACTCGCGCGTCCGGTCGTCGTAGCTGGTGAGGTGATACACCGTCTCGAAGCGGTCTGCGTACTCCTGAGCTGTCACGCAGGAGCAGTGATCGAACCCCAGCTCCGAGCGAAGCGTCGAAAGCACCTGCTGGACGCGATCGGCCCGGATCACGACCGCGGAGGCATTCTCGTGTGAGTCACGGCCGACGACGGCGCCGTCGTGGAGAGTCGTGACCGCTTTCGCCACGTCTTCGTCGACGGTCGACTGTCGCTGACGTTGCATCGTTCACGAGCAATGGTAGCCGACGGACAGCGGTAGGCGCGCTGCCTCACCAGCGCTGTTATTTAAGTGAGAGCGCGTGGAGACACAGCGGATTCGATCCGTGGCGACCGTGTCGACGCGAGCAGAGTGCGAACGTTCATCTATCGGTACGGATCCCACCAGTCTGTTGCTCGCGGTGAAACAGTCGTGCTGGATTTACCTGGATGATCGACCTACCGTCTCACATGATGCGGGACCCTCAGCGATACGAAATCAGCGCACTCGGACTTTCCGGGACCGAGTACACTGTCGAGCAGACGGGGACAGACAAGAACTTTCGACCGGAATACGAGGTCAGAGACGTCACGGGAGAGACGATCTTCCGCTGTACTCACGAGATGTACGAGGGCAACGATACGTTCCCCTTCGTCGATACCGACGGCACTGAACTGTTCACTGTCGAGGCCACTGGAAACTGGGACATCGCCGGGGACTACCTGCTCACAGACGGTCAGACGGGAGAGGATCTCGTCGTGCTCGACAACGACGTTTCGCTCCTGCAGGACACCTGGCGAATCCGCGACGCGGAGGACGAATCGATCCTGGCCACGATCAACTCGCGAGGCGCGCTCTACACGCTGGCGCGAAAGCTGTTGCCAGCGGGCCAGTGGATCGGCCATTCGTTCGAGATCGCTGATCCGGAAGGGTCCTCCGTCGGGACCGTCGAGAGCGGGTTCGCAGTGTTCGACCGATACGAGGTCACGATTCGCGATCGCAGTTCAGTCCCGGTCGGTCCGATCGTGGCGGCCACAGTTGTCATCGACGCGATTCAGGAGAACTGATCCCGTCCGAGTCCCCCTGGCGTTCGTCCCGTTCGTCCGGTTCTCTGCGATTGCGTTCGTGAGGAGGGTTATCGATGGGGGTCGTTCCACATCGACCGCACCCACTCGTGCGGTCGTCGCGGTACGTCGCGACAGCGATCACTGGCAACGCTTCGTGACAATTTACTCCCACGCGTCCCAGGGGAAGCCTATGCGGTATCTCACGGTGGTCGTCAAACCCGAGGGGGATGGCGCGTTTCATCCACTCGGGAGACAACTGACCGACGAGCAGGCTATCGAGCGGCGGGCCATCCATCACGTCGATCTGCTCGCTGACGATACTGTTCTGCTGCTCGCCGAAGCCAGTGGCAGCCAGGAGCGGTACAGACAGATCATGGCAGCGTCCCCACACGTTCGCAACTACTTGACCGCTGGCGAGGACCGCTGGATGGCCGTGAGCCACTTCGAGCCGACGGAGGAGGTTCGTCGGGCGCTGACACTCCAGCGTGAATCGTTACTGGTCGTCGACACGCCGATTCGCTTCACCGACGACGACGATCTCACGGTGACGTACATCGGGACCGACGAGACGTTCCAGGCGCTGTCGGGGTACGTCGAGGAGCTGGACTCGATGACAGTCGAGGTTCTCGAGATGGGCGAGTACGAGGCCGACGACTCGACGTTCGGCAGACTGCTCACCACTCGCCAGGAGGAAGTGCTCGAAGCGGCGGTCGAGTTGGGCTACTACAACGACCCTCGCCGGGCGTCACTCGAAGCCGTCGGCGAGGCCGTCGGGATCGCTCCCGGGACAGCCGGTGAACACCTCCGAAAAGTCGAACAGCGTGTGTTTCGCGAGATCGTACGCTGATCCGCCATCTGTCACGACTGCACTGCCGACGCCGCTAGTCGACGTAGCTGCTGACCTCCTCGGGGTCGGCAGTGCGGTAGCGCAACAGGCTGTACGCGAGCGCGATCGTGAGGACGATACCGGCGAGTCGGGTCTTGCTGACCGTCATACTCGTTCGGTGGGCCTGTACGGTATTCAACGACGAGGCAGTGTTGCAGATACAGCAACAGTCGCCGGCAGGCTCGCAGACGCGTCCGTCCGGAATTTCTTTATCGCGGGAACGAGGATGTCTGTACACGCACCGCCCCTCCACAGCGATGGTCGAACTCACCCGCCGTCGACTGCTCGAATTTGGAGTCGGAGCCGCGGGACTCTCACTCGCGGGCTGTCTGGGCGAGCCGAGATCGGACCCGAATACCGAGTGGTTCCCGGCAGACGCGACGCCGTTCCTGATGGCCTACCTCGATCTGACGGTCACGTCGCAAAACACCGGCGTCGACCCAGTCATCCCGCTGTTTCTGCCCTCAGACGGGGGATCAGATTCCACGGAGTACGTTCCGGACCTCCCCGGAGCCGAGGAACTCGATGACCCGCTCGTCCGAACCCCGCTCGCGGTCGGCGGGCAGGTGATCGCCGGCGGCGCACTGGCGATCGCAGCCAGCGGACTGGGTCGTCTGGTCGATCCCGACCGGCCGACCCAGGGCGTGACCGAACTCTACGTGACGAACGACACCACCATTGGCGTCGGCGACATCGACGTCGAAGCGGCCGACGAATCGCTGCGAGCCGGCACGGACGGAATCCTCGGCGAGATCAAGTTCACGCCGACAGACGACATCGGCGGGTACACGCTGTACGAGGCGGGCACCGAAGACGGCGAAATCCTCGGGCTCAGCTCCGACGCCGTCGTCATCGCCGACACAGAATCTACGGTCAGAACAGCGATCGAGACGCGACGCGGCGACCACGACAGACTCGCCGAGACCGACGAGACAGCGGGGTGGTTGTTCGACACCGCAGGCACGGGCAATCTCTCGGTCGGCTGGGTGGATTCGGTCGACCTCGCGGAACAGTTCTGGGGTGACCAGTCGATGAGTCAGTCGACGGAACTGCTCGCCGAGCACGACCACGTCCTCTCGACGCTCTCGTTCGCGCCCGAAGACGGCGAACTCACCGCGACGCTCGCGCTCGAAGACTCGTCTCTGGACGACGACCACACCGACCGGATCGAGAACCGGTTCGGCTCCGCAGCCGGCGACACGTCGCTGTCGATCGAGGAGAACCGACTGTCCCTCGAAGGGACCTACACCGACGACGTCCTCGACATCGGATTCGCCGAACCCGGCGCGCCCGAAGGGACGCCCGTCCCCTCCGGGGAGGACGTTCCCGAGAAAGTCACCGAGGCTGTCGAAGACGTGACGTTCGCGTTCGAACCCAGACTAGACGAGGGGCACGTCCGCGTCGAGTTTCACGGAACGGTCGCGGCCGATAGCGTGACGATCAGAGCCAGACCCTCCGGGGGCGAGATCTCGACGTCGACGCCGGAGAATATGAATTTCGTGAACGTGCAGGTCGCGTCGGACGACGAGGAAGTCGTCGTGATCGCTACCGTCGACGACGCCTCGGGCATCGTCGCGCGGACCGAACTGTGACCCGGCCGCTCCCCACTACCCGGTCGAGGGTGCGTGTTGCTCGACGCGAAACACGCGCTGCGGGTTGATATCTCGAGCGCGCCATCGCTCTCGTATGGACACCCTCCACCAGTCCGCCCTGGATCGTCTCGCCGACCGACCGATCGATCGCCGCCGTTTTCTCACCGCCGCAGGCGGAACGACCACCCTCCTGCTGGCCGGCTGTTCGGAGATTCTGGACTTTTTCGGCGAACTCGTCCTCGAAGACGTGAACGTGTTCAACACCACGAACCACCGAGTCACGGGATCGATCACAGTCACGAACCCCGCAAGCGAAACCGGGCTCGATACGACGTTCGACATCCCGCCGGAGAAAGACGCCGAGAGCGAGGACTCGGCGACCACCTACGGCGGCGTCTTCACTGGAGGCGGCACGTACACCGTGTCGGTCACGCTCGACGAGGGTCCCGGGACCGACGCTGCGATCACTGCCGAACGAACCGTCGAGGTGACCGACCCGTCCGAGCAGCACATCGTCGTCGCGATCGGCGTCGAAGACGGTAGCGGCGGCGTGTTCGTCACCGTCATCGACGAGTTCTCCGATCTCGAAAACGTGACGACCACGCGTACTAACGGCTAACCCGTACGGATGAGCATGGAGAGTCGCGCCTCGCGGGCAGCCCCGAGTCGCAGTGTTTCTCCGCCAGCAACGCGGGCACAACACTAAACCCGAATCCGTCACAGGGTTCTGTATGGCCGCCGCTCGCGCGTGTTCGCGAGCGATCGAATAACCGGAACCGACCACCAATGACAGACGATCACCGACCGGCGATCCCGTTCGATTCATACCCTGACCCGGCGCTCGCCTACACCCTCGAAGACGACGCCGCAGTCGTCACGGACGTCAACGAGGCGTTCGAAGCGGCCGTCGACGCACCGCTACCCGAGTCGATCTCGGGTCTCTTCGAGCGCTTCGACCGCGTCGAATCGACCGGCGAGCGCGACGCCCGAGCAGCCATCGTTCGTGGTGACTCGGTCGGGATCGCCCTCGACGGGCCACCCGGTTCGTACGCCGTGCGACACGTTCGGTCGGACGATGACTCGGGAACGCTCGTCTTCACGTCGCTGGCGGAGACGCCACCCATCGAGCCGGTCGGGATCGACCACGTCGCCAGTATCGTCAGCCACGACCTCCGCAACCCACTCGACGTCGCCAAAGCGCATCGCCGAGCAGCCGCAGAGACCGGCGATAGCGAGCACTTCGAGGCGATGGCCGACGCGCACGACCGGATGGAAGCCATCATCAGTGACGTGCTGACGCTGGCCCGTGGCGAGGCAGTGATCGATCCCGCGAGGGGTGTCTCGATAGAGCGTGCGGCCGAAGACGCCTGGCAGTCCGTCGACACAGAAGGGGCGTCGCTGACCGTCGCGAGCGGACTCGCCGAGACGACGGCCGACCCAGACCGGCTCCGTCGGCTCTTCGAGAACCTGTTTCGGAATGCAGTCGAGCACGGTTCTCCGAGCGCAGGAGACGCCGACCCAGCAGACGACACGGTCGCAGTCGTCGTCGAGGCGCTCGAAGACGGGTTCGCAGTCGCCGACGACGGCCCGGGCATCCCGCGCGAGGAACGCGACGCCGTCTTCGAGGCCGGATACACCACCCACGACCGCGGGACTGGACTGGGGTTGGCGATCGTCGAGCGGATCGTCGAGGCCCACGGCTGGGATATCAGGCTTACCGACGCCGAGCGCGGCGGCGCTCGCTTCGAGATCCGTTTCGACCACCAGACCGATACCTGAACACCGAGAGGCACAGACATGGACGATCGACTCCAGGCGGCTCCGTTCGGCGTGCTCGCAGTGTCGAGCGACGGCGCTCTCACCGAGTGCAACGACGTCGCCCGGGAGTTGCTCGACGTCGACAGCGATCCGACGGGAATTGCCGTCGCCGAGGTCGTCCCCCACTCCGTCGAGGACTCGCTGCTGTCGGCACTCGAAGGGTCGAGCGTCTCCGAGACGTCTTTTGAGGAGTACTATCCACCGATCGAACGGTGGCTCGACGTGTCGGTCGTCCCTGCCGAGACGGGGGCGACAGTGTACTTGCGGGACGTCACCGCTCGTCGACGGGCCGAGAAAACCGTCGCGGAACTCAGGGCGGAGCGTCGTCGAACTGCCATCGTCGACGAGACGCGGTCGGCGGTCCTGCGGGAGCTCGTCGCCTCCTCGTCACGAGCGGAGATCGAGGAGACCCTCGCTCGCGAACTCGGCGAGCGCGATCTCTGGACGTTCGCCTGGGTCGGCGAACGGAGACTCGACGTGGACGGGCTCGCCGTCCGGTCGGTCGCGGGCAGGACTGGCGAAACCTTCGAGGCCATCCGCGAGGCCATCGACGGACCGGCGACGACGCCCGAAGAGCGTGCCATCGAACAGGCGAGCGTCCAGGTCGCACAGCCGATCGCCGAAGATTCGGCCGTACCCGAACGTGTCCGATTGGCAGCGTTCGGCGACGGTGTCCAGTCGATGCTGGCGATCCCGCTGTCGTACGGCTCGACCGCCGACGGCGTCGTCGGTGTCTACGCCGGCCGGACCGACGCCTTCTCCGAACGCGAGCGGGCGAGTTTCGAGACGCTCGGCGAGGTCGCCGGCTTCGCCGTCACGGCCGCCAGAAACCGGAATCTCCTCCTCTCGGACACCGTCACGGAAGTGACCTTCGGCGTCGGCCCGGATTCGCCACTTCGAGACGTAGCCGCGACCCTAGAGACGACGCTCGCGCTCGGCGGGCTCGTCCCCCACGAGAACGACGCAATCCTGTGTTACCTGACGCCCGAGGAAGCGGGTCTCGACGCCGTCGCAGACGCAGCGGCCGACAGCCCCGAGGTAGTCCACGTGAGAAAAATCGACGAAAGCGGAGCTGTCGAGGTCGAAATTCGAGGTTCGACGCCCTTGCTCGCCGTCAGCTCGCTCGGCGGGACTGTCAGGCGAGCGACCTACGAGCCGGACGGCGGCCAGCTCGTCGTCGACCTCCCGCCCGAGAGCGACGTGCGACGGATCGTCTCGACCGTGACGAGCGAGTTCGACGTCGACGTCCGCGCCAAACACGACCGCGAGCGGTCGGTGACGACCGCCCGGGAGTTCCGCGACGAACTCGCCGACCGTCTCACCGACCGCCAGGAGACCGTCCTCCACACCGCGTATCTCGCCGACTACTTCGAGTCGCCGCGGGGCAGTTCGGCAGAGGAAGTGGCAGCGTCGCTGGACATCACCGGCTCGACGCTGCTGTATCACCTCCGGGCCGGCCAGCGAAAACTGCTAGAGACGTTCTTTCGGGAGTGAAACGCCCCTATCGGCCCGACTCACTGCGATCGGGGATCGTCAGAATCACTTCGCTCCCGCCCTCGTCGGGCGTCCGTACCGCGAGGTCGCCGCCGAGACGCGTCACCGCCCACGAGACGAACCAGAGGCCGACGCCCGACCCGTGTCGAAGCGGGTTTTCCTCGCCATCGAGCAGGACGCGCCGTTCGCGCGCTGGGATGCCCGGCCCGTCGTCACGGACGGCGATCCGGGCCCCCTCGTCACGTCTCTCTATGTCGATCGCCACGGTCGGGCTCGGCGAGCTATGCTCGACGGCGTTCGCGACCACTTCCCTGAGCGCCGTCCGGAGGATTTCTCGATCCGTCCGGAGCGGCCGTTTCCGACCCGTGACTGTGATCGTCGACTCGACTGCCTCGTTGTCGGTCCCGGTGAGAACCTCGGCGGCGAGCACTTCGAGGTCGACGAGTTCGCATTCCAGCGAGTTGCGCGCCATGACTTGCTCGGCGCGCGCGACGGTCTCGCCGATCTCGACGAGATCGGTCGCGATCGCGTCGATCCGGTCGGTAACAGTGTCTGGATCGTCGGTGACGCCGTCGGAGAGCGCTTCGGCGAACCCGCGGATCGCGTCGAGATCGTTGCGGAGATTGTGTCGCAGGACGCGTTCGAGCACTTCCAGCCGCTGGCGTCTGGTCTGGCGGTCGGTCACGTCTCGAAACCGATAGGACCGGCCGATCGTCTCGCCCCGGCGGTCGGTCAGCACCGATCGACCGACGTCGAACTCACGAGTGCCGCCGGGCGTCGCTATCGTCACCGTCTCGTCGGTGAGGTCGTCGAGATCGTGGCCGACGACTGCGGACGCCGCCCGTCCGGCGTCCGAACCGAGCGCGATCCCGAACGTCCGTTCGGCGGCCGCGTTCGCGTCGACCAGCCGCCCCTCACGATCGGTGACGACGACCGCCTCGCGCATCGTCTCCAGGACGGATTGTCGCGCCAGCGGTCCGGTCGCTGGCGCGTCCTCGAACAGCGCTGCGCCGACCGTCGAGGTCGCGAATCCGAATGCGGCCGTCGCGAGGACAGCCGACAGCGTCGGGGGAATCGTCTCGGCGGCCAGCGTGTCGAGCGTGCTGACGGTGAACAGCAACAGCGTCAGGCAGATCCCGCCCAGTGAGAGTCCGAGTGCCTGGCCGCCCGAGAGCCCGGTGTCGATCCGCCAGGCACGGACGACCAGAAACACGCCGAACAGCCCGACACCGAGCAACAGCGTCTGTAAGGCGGCGATCACGACCTGGACGAATCCGCCGGCCGTCTCCCCGGCCGTCGAACTCCACAGCAGTCCGAGTCCCAGCACGGCGACGTATCCCACTGCGAGCAGGGCACTTCGACGAGTGAGCGCCGGCCCGCGACTGGTGTAGGCGAAGACGAATCCGGCCCACAGGGGGACGGCGACGAGCCAGCCACCGAGTGCGAGAGCGAGCGCCAGTCGAATCGGCAGAAGCCCCAGTCGGGCGGTAACGGCTCCCGCGGCGACGACCGCGAGGACGAGCCACAGCCCACTCGCGACGAGCGCGCCCGGCCGATCCCGTTCACGCAGTCCGACGACCGCCAGCAGACACACCGTCCCGACGGTCGCGAGATCGATCGCGAGCAGTGTGACACTCATCCAGCGTCACCACCCGGCGACGGCGTCTCGCCGGCGGGCCGCTGGAAGCGAAGCCGGACTCTCGGTGGCGTCGAATCCGCCTCGACGTCGAGGTCCCACGGCGTGTTCGCTGCGGCACGCTCGGCGATCCGGAGGGCGTGAGACTCGAGAGCGTCCGTTCCCGTGGGGTCGAACGGCGCGATCGAAATCGTGATCGCATCCGCGTCGTCTGCCACCCGTATCGTCGGTTCGTCCGGCCCGGCAGCCAGCGTTTCGAGCGTCGCTCGTGCCAGAGTCGTGTCTGCCACAATCTGGCCTGGCTGGTCGGCCGTCTCGGCTAGCAGGTCCGCCTCTTCGGGAACCGACAGCGAGTCCAGGAGGGCGTCGAGATCGGTCGACGAGCGCCGCCCGGGGCCATCAGCAGCCGGATCGAGCGTCGAGAGCGCGCGTTCGATCTCCCGCACGCTGGCGACCAGCGTGGCCGTCTCTGTCGCCGCCTCGCGCACGCGGTCGCCGCCGTCTTCTGGATCGAGTTCGTCGGCAGCGATCGCCGTGGTCACGTCGGTGACGCTCCGCAGCTGCTCGCTCGTCACCCCCGAGAGGGCACGCGTGAGCACGCCGAGACGCTGGGCCTGGCGTCGCTGCTCGGTCACGTCACGACAGACGAGCAGCCGTCCCAGGACGCGACCCCGACGGTCGGGGATCGTCTCGGTGCTGACCGACACCGTCCGACCGGAGTCGAGTCGCACGTCGCTGGGGGATTCGCCCGTCGTCGAGACCTCCGCGAGGGCTGGCGCGACCGCCGCGAGGCGCTCGCCGATCGCTGTCGACCGGTCGACGTCGAACAGCGACTCTGCACGGGGATTCAGATCACGAAGTCGCCCGTCGTCGCCGACGACGACGACGCCGTCGGTCATCTCCTCGATGACGCGGTCGCGGCCGACGACCGAGACGACGGGCAGCGTCTCGAAGAGCCGATATCGGGACACCAGTCCGGCAAAGAGCGCGCTCGCGACGGCGATCAGAAGCGGCGTCGCCACGGGGCGTCGTACGGTCGTCGCTACGAACGGTAGCAGGAGTATGCAGCCGACTGCCACGACCTGAAGGAGGGTCTGAGACGCCGAGAAGGCCTTGTGCTGGAAGGTCGCGTCGACCACGAGAAAGACGCCGACGAGCGCCAGCGCCTCGGCGAGGACGACCGCAGCGCCGAGCACCAGATTCGGCGTCGCCGTCTCGAACCCGACGACGGATCCCGACACTGTCAGGACGGCGTGCGGGACGAGCAACGGGACGACCACGACCGCGACGGCGACAGCCGCGATCGAGGACGCCCGATCGTCCCGGCCGGTGTACTGGAGCGCGAATACGAACCACGCCACACTCGCGAGCGCGGCTACGTCGACCGCCACGAGCAGCCAGAGACCACCGCTCGTCGCAGAGTTGGCAGCGAGTCCGAACGCCGCTCGGAACGGCGCGAGTTCGACCAGCAGGAGGTGTGCGACCGCGCCAGCGACCAGGACGGCAGCAACGGCCAGCAGCGGTCGTGCCGTCGGCTGTCGGCGAGAGCGGAGAACGGCCGACAGAAACGCCGCACTCGCGACTACCGCTGTGACGCTGCCGAACAGTCCGGCCATCGACGTCGCGGAACTCATCGGCGAACCCTGGAACCGAATCCTGACAGTCTATTCCGTGCCATGCGTCGATATCGACTGGCTATGCGGGACTCGAACCGCGGGCCCCTAAACGGTGGCCCCCACGGGCGGCGTCCAGTGTGGGCAGACACGGCGTCAGAGCAATACCGTCTCTCACGATCGGCCACCGTCACGGACACGCGTCTCGATGCCGTCGCCGTCGAGCGAGATCGAGAACGACGTGCTGACAGCCTCGAACTGTTCTCTGTGGTGGCCGTCGCGACAGAGCGTGATCTCACTGCGGACGAGGCCGACGTCACGGAGATCGTTGAGGCGACGGTAAGCAGTCGTGCGAGAGATGTCGGCCGCCTCGGCGACGGCACGACCACTTCGGGGTTGTTCGGCGACGACTTCGAACACCTGCCGCGTGTACTCGTCGCCGAACAGATCGAGAAACTCGCTGGCAGACAGGTCTGTCGCGTCGTCTCGTTCGACTGCGCGCTTCGACGTGGAGGGGTGGGCAGACATACTAGTGTGATCACCCCCTTCCGTACTGGAACGAATGGCTAGCTATCCAGACGATTGGGTGCACGACACTCTAGCTATGCAGACATCGAGGCAGCGGCGAGAGCGGTGGCCCGCGCTGGGGCGCTACGGGAGCTATTATGTAGCGCCAGCACCGACACACGGATACTCGCCGTCCAGTCATGTCTGCTGTCGATCCACACGAGGCTCTTCGCGTGCTCGTCGTCGACGACGAGCGCGAGGTCGCAGACGCCTATGCACTTCGTCTGAGAGGGTTCTGTGACGTCGAGACGGCCTACAGCGGTCAGGAGGCACTGGCGACGATCGACGACGAAGAGATCGACATCGTCCTCCTGGATCGGCACATGCCCGGGCTGTCGGGCGACGAGGTCCTCGCCGAACTCACAGACCGGGAGTACGACGGTCGCGTCGTCATGGTGACTGCGGTCGACCCGGACTTCGACGTGCTCGAACTCCCGTTCGACGACTACCTCTGCAAGCCGGTCGAACGCGAAGATCTGCGTACAGTGATCGACCAGCAGCGCCAGATCCTCGCCTACGAGGTGCTCGGTGCGTACTTCAGCGCCGAGTCGAAACGGGCCGTCGTCGACGCCCAGACCAGCGAGCACCACCGGGAGGATCACGACGGCTATGCGGCGGTCGTCGAGCGAGCGGATCGGCTTCGTAATCGCGCCCGCCGACTCCTCAGAGACGAAACCGTCCTCGACCGCTTCGAAGGGATCGGCCGTGAAGAATCACCGCGCTGATGAGCCGGTCTCTCCGTCTACCTCGACTCTCTCGACACCAAGCGTCTCGTCGACGATGACAGTCGCCGTCCCCTCGTCGGTCGCGATCTCGATGGTCGCGTGAGTCGACTCCTCGGCTTCCCGGCCGGTCACCGTCGGCAAGACTTCCTCCGTGGCCTGCGTCCCGCTGTCGAGCGGGATCCCGAGCTCGAACAGCGCCCGCATGACGCGAGGTTCGAACTGCAGGGCACTCACGATATCGACCGTGGCGTGCCACGAGCAGGTCCCGCAGTCGAGTTCGACCGTGGGCGTCGCCGAGCCGTCCAGCCGGGACGGGGGAATCGTTCGCTCGACAACGCCGGCACAGGCCGGGCACTGGCCCGTTCGCGCCAGCCCGACGTGGTGCATCAGCCGGTCGTACAGCGCCTCGTAGACGTCCTCGGCGTCCTGCGTGAGCAGTCCGTTCTTGGGAAAGCGATAGGTGAGTCCCCAGAACTGCTCGCACGATTCACACTCGATGGTGAGATACTCCTGCTCGTATCCCCACGTCAGGTCGGCCCCACAGGCGGGGCACGGGGTGTCGATATCGACGTCGACCGCGACGGACTCGGTCGGCCGGTTCGCGACGACGGCCTGATACAGCGCGACCGCGCTCGCCGTCGGGACGTAGCCGTCCTCGACTTGTTCGACGTAGACCCCGCGAAGCTTCTCCAGGTGGTAGTTGAACTTCCCGCTGTCTCGCAAGCCGACGCTAGCCATCAGCTCGGAGTACGACCGCGTTCGGTCGGCTCGGACGTCGTCCCTCGAGTCCGGGTCGACGGGGTCGTAGGAATCGAAAAAGGCCCGCAAGATGTCCAGGCGAACCTGGTGGCCGAGCAGCGCGAACGCCGCGTTCGAGACGACCTGCTCGTCGTCAGAGGTACTGGGATCGCCCTCGTCGGCCATATCCATCGTTTCTCGGGCACGACATTGAATCTCCCGACTGGTGTGCTAGAACTTCTTGTGAATTCGAGTTCGCAGAATACCTAACTATCGCTCGGCCGTGTCATCGACTATGACTGAAACCGCCACCGAATCGGACCCCGCTGCCGAATCGGATCCCCCACCGGTTCACTCGCGGGTGCTGGATCGACTCACGTCGATCAGCCCGTTTTCGCTCGCCCTGCTCGGCCCGCTGGGTTTCGTTGGAGACCAGTTCCCATCGCTGGAGATATTCAAACTGTTTTACCTGTTCGGCCTGTTCGCGTTCTGGCCGTTCGCCGCGATGCTGGTGAGCGCCGTACGAGACGCGTTCAGCGACGAGGAGCAGACTGACGAGGCCGACGAGACTGATCCGCGCGACTGGCTCGTGATGGACGACGGCTTGCGACCGACGCTCGCCTTCCTCGGGAGTCTGATCCCGACGTTTCTCAACCCGCTCGTGCTCCGCCAGGACGTGATGCAACTGCTGGGAAGCGTCGTCGCCATCGTCCGCCACCGCGGATCGCTCCCCAGTCCGGAGACGTACGCCCAGTCGGCGTCCTACCGACTGCCCGTCGAAGGGGACTGGGCCGTCGTCAACGGCAGCCCGATCAAGGACTATTCGCACTCCTGGTTCCCCGCGACCCAGCGCTACGCCTACGACTTCGTGATCACCGACGAGGAAGGCCGGACTCGACCTGAAGACGCGGACACGTCCATCGAGAACTACTACTGTTACGACGCGCCCGTGGTCGCGCCCGCGGACGGCACCGTCGTCGCAGTGGGCGACGGCGACCCCGAGTTTCCCCGTGGCGGCGGCTTCTCCCACCCGCTCAAGCGCTCGGTCGTCGGCAACTCCGTGACGATCCGCCACGCCGAGTCGGAGTACAGCACGCTCGTCCACCTCGTCCCCGGCAGTATCGCGGTCGAACCCGGCGACCGCGTCGAGCGGGGCGAACAGATCGGGCGCTGTGGCCACTCGGGCAACTCCGCGGAGCCACACCTGCACTTTCAGATGCAGGACCACCCTGCGTTCGAACTCGCTGCCGGGCTCCCGATCGCCTTCGACGACATCGAGGTCGAGACGCCGGGTACCGACGTCACGAAGACCGCCGACTGGACGGCTCCCGACACCGAGGAGGAGCGACAGTACGTCCACGTCGGCCAGCGCGTCAGCCAGGCCGACCAGCTGGACCAGACAGCCACGGAGACGGAGCCAGACGATACCGTCGACAACCGATCCTGGACGGTCGGCCGGCTGCTCGGTGGGGTTGCCTCAGGGGTAGCCGTGGGCGGCATCCTGACAGTGTTCGCGGGAATCTTCCTCTCGACGCTGTCGACGATCGCAGTCGTCCTCGGAGGTGCGATGGGGCTGGCCGTCGCCTCGCGTCTGTTCGAGTCCGTTACTGCCGGTCGATCGCTCGGTCGTGACGCGGTTCCGTTCCCTGCTGGCCTCGCGATCGCGGCGGGACTCGTCGGTGGACTCGACGTCGTGGCCGGAGTTCCCGAGGCGAGTACTGTCCCTCTCGGGATCGGGCTGTTCGGGCTCGGGTTCCTGGCGTACATCGTCTCGTGGAGGGTCTGATCAGTCGACTTCGGATGGCGCTCCCCACCACCGTGGACGTATCATACGGACCGCTGTAGCGATGTACCGTGACGAGCACAGTCGTGCGGTCAATGCGAAACAGACGTACAGCAGTCCGTATCAGGCGATACTGTGATATTACTTATCATAATCTCGGTGGAAACATCAGGCGTCGTCCTCGACCATTGGCGTAGGGCGGTCCTCGATCACGGACTCAGTCCAGGTTCCACGAAGGAACCAGAGCGTCGCCGCGACCATCGAGAGCACGTTCGAGAGCGCGATAGCGAACCAGACGCCGGTCGCGCCGAGTCCGACCCACTCCATGAATACGTAGGCGGGCGGAAGACGGAACACCCACAGCGAGAGGATTGCGAAGACCATCGCGACCCTCGTAGATCCGCTGCCGCGGAAGGCCCCCTGGACGACTTGGAAGACGCCGATGAACAGGAACGTCGGACCGATGATCCGGAGGTAGTCGGCGCCGATCGAGATAACGTCTTCTGCACCCGGTATAAACACGGCTGTGATGGGTTCAGCGAAGGCGTAGGCGACGACGCCAATGACCGCGAGAACGGTGGCGACGATACCCGCACTGTAGCCGACAGCACGCTTGGCCCGTCCCGATTGGTCGGAGCCGAGGTTCTGCCCGACGACAGTCTCGGTACCCCGGGCTAGCCCCATTGCCGGGAGGAACACCAAGGAGTTGATCCGGTTGCCGATACCGAGTGCCGCGACGGCGTCGTCCCCGGCGAACGCGACAAGTGCGGTGAGGACGACGATACCCAGTGCTCGTGTGGACTGTTCGATCGACGATGGGGCCCCAATTGAGACGATCCGACGAACCATCGTGGGATCGGGCCGTAGGTCAGACAGCGAGATGTGGATCCCAATCCGCCCGGAGAACAGCCATACCAGACCTAGCACTGCACCCAGCCCCCGTGAGAGGACTGTCGCAATCGCGGCTCCCTGGACACCGTAGCCCTCGAATCCGGTAACCGCATATAACCACGCCTGGAGGCCGTCGAGACCCAGTCCGCTCAATAGCACGTTCTCCTGGAATCCGAGGATCAAGAACGGGTCGAGGACGACGTTCAGTGCGACACCGAGTGCCATCAGGTACAGCGGCGTTCGCGTATCACCCCAACCGCGGAGCAGCGCCTGGAAGACGAAAAACCCGAACATGAAGACGACCCCGACAAAGATCGTTTGGGTATATGCGACAGAGAGTCGGTACTCTGCGGTACCGGGCGTCGCACCGATGAGATTGACCAGCCAAGGAGTCAAGGCGTATCCCAGCACAGAGAAGACAGCGGCTACGAGGCCGACGAAGGCGATAGTCTGGCCCGCGGCGTAGTCGACACGGTCCTCTTTGCCCGCGCCCTTGTTCTGTGCTACGAGGACAGTCCCGGCGACTGTGAATCCACCTGCGACCGAGATCATCAGGAAGACCAGCGGCCAGGAGTACGACAACGCCGAGACCGCCTCCTGTCCGAGTCGGCCCACCCAGAACGTATCCGCGAGGTTGTAGCCGACCTGCAACAACTGTGAGAGCACGATCGGCAGCGAGAGGACGACCAGTGGTTTCAGGAGGTCGCCATCGGTCACGTCGACCGACCGATCAGTCTCACTCACGCGTTTCCTCCTCGGATCGCTCGATGCTCACCAACGAGTATCCGGATGAGTTCGAGATCGTCTGCAACCGGGTACAGGATACCAGACACCGATACGTCACTCCTCTGCCGTCTCCGTCTGCCGGTCGAGTCGGCTAGTACACCACGGACAGAAGTCCAGTTCGGGATCGAGATCCTCCCCACAGACGGGACACTCTCCAGGAGAGTGAGACGACCACGAATCTCTCTGCAATCCGTTGTTGCCGCGATCTCGTACAGCGATCCAGAAGGCGTCGAGGACACTCAGAGTGAACACAAACAGTGCTGGCAGCAGCGCTACCACCGATGCCGGTGGCGGGTCAGGTATCGAGAGTGCTACCACCGACAGTGATAGAGCGACCCAACCGAATGCTCGTTTGTGCCGCCCCAAATAGAGATGTCCCAACCCAGTCAGCACTGCTGCCAGGAGTACAGCGATCACTGGGCGCCGGTTCGAGTGTTGACGTCCCATAGTTGTACTGAACATTCAGTCAGTATTAATCCTTCGCACAACATTCGAAAGAGGGGGATGGAGTCGGGAGCCAGAGGAGGAGCGCCAAAATCCCGATTGCCTCTGACATCTATGCTGGTTACTACCAGCATTACTGACTAACCATTCAGTCACCTTAATTCCATCGCTGACTGAAAACGAGCTATGCAAATTTCACCAGTTGCGATTCGAGGTGGGACACGACAATCTCACGTGTGGAGTTGACGACCCCTGGATCGTCGAGTGGAATCCCTCGCTCCATCGCCCCGTAAGTGAGGGAGTAGACGAATTCTGCTTTCTCTCTCGAATTGACGGATCTGAATTCACCGTTTTCGATACCGCGCTCGATAACATCGACCAACGTCGAGAGGATCAGTTCGTCGGAACGAGCGAACTGCTCGCGGTACGCGTCGTGGTACGGTGCCTGCGCCCGCAACTCCAGCACCGCTCGCCGGAATCGCATCTGTTCGCCGTCGATGTCTTCAGGAAGCAACCGATCAACGATCGAGAGGAGTTCCTCGTGAGCGGTCTCCGCCTCGATCGACTCGAGATCAGTTTCTAGTTGATCAAGAATGTAGTGGAGAAAGTCTTCGAGTAGCTCTTCTTTGTCATCGTAGTGATAATAGAGGAGCGATTTGCTCTTCTCGAATTCAGCGGCGATCTTCGAGATACTCGTATCGGAATACCCGTGTTGACACAACGCTCGATAGGTCGCCTCCATCATCGCGACTTTCGTGTCGCCTTCCCCGTCTGAATCGCTCATTTCCTGACTGAAGATTCAGCGCCGACGGTCAAAAGCGTTGGCTCTACGCGTAGTGACGGTCTTTCAAGTCGCTGGAACGAGCGAAACACCTATACTGACTGAATAGTTAGTCAGCCACGATGGCAACGTCGATTACTGTCCCCGAGCAGTGGAACATAGAGACCGCAGTCGGCCGATACGACGACACGGATTTTCAGTTCACGTACGCAACAGAAGCGAGTCAGTCTCTGGACGTGACGTTGCGAGGTGCGGCGTCCGATTCGGGGTCCGTGACGTACACGCTGTCAGTGAGCAGTGGTCGATCCGAAGACCAGATCGTGGTTCAGACGGCCGACGAAGACACCGCAATGGACGCAACGGAATTTCTACTGTGCAGGTTGACTCAGGCGATACAACAGGGGACACTCTCTAAGGTACCAAGTGAAACCGAGCTCGAGCCGGTCGTCGACCGTACTGCGCGCCGATTCGATTACTCACTTATTGGCCGGTTCTTCTCCGTCTTTCGACTCCCATCTTGCTGAGGAAAGATTCCCTGAATGAGCGGTCAGGAAATCGCCACGGTTATATAAACTGAACGTTTAGTCAGCTACAGAGGTTAGTAAGTATGCGACTACAAACAGGGACGGAGGTCGGACAGTGGGACTGATAGAAGACGCCTTCGAGCAGGTGACGAAACACAGCAAGATCGCCATCGCCGTGATGCTGGTACTGACGCTGGCAGTCGGTGCCGGGGCGACGCAGGTGTCACAGTCGTCTTCGCTCGATCAGTTCCAGAGCGAGACGACCGAGTCAGAGAAGCTCAGCTACATCGAGGGCAACTTCTCGACCGGACAGGAGAACACGACGACGGTCCAGGTGATCGTCAGAGACGAGAACGTCCTCGACAAGGAGTCGTTGACGGAGATGCTGGAGATGCAGGCGGAGCTCCGTGCGAACGAGTCGGTAAACGGGACACTCGCCGGACAGAACGCCATCGTCGGCATCCCGAACATCGTCGCGACTGCGGGGATCCAGGGTGAGATCGCCCGCGAACTGGAGCCGACTGCGGCCGAGTTCGAGCGATTGAACGCCACCGTCACAAGTGAGCGTTCGGCCATCCAACAGCAGACGGCCAGGCTCGAGCAGCGTGCAGCGACGCTGAACGAGACTGCCGACCGACTCGAACGTGCCTTGCAGACGATACAACAGCAATCTAGCGTGGACGCCCGCACGCAGTTCGAGCAGGTCTCGGCGAACACGAGTGTCGAACTGGACGCCGAGGACTTTGCGACGTTCAATCAGTCGGTCCAGCGGCTCCGGGCCGCGACGAACCAGTCCCAGGTCGAGGCGGCTTTCAGACTCGGGACGCGCGGTGTCCTCCAGAGTGAGTATCAGCAGCTCCAGCGTGATCGAGCAACACTCGAAGACCGTGGCAATGAACTGGAGTCGAAGGCCAACCGTCTCCAGTCGCTCGGTGCGGAGCTCCAGCGGTTGCAATCGCGCCTGGAAAACGCAAGCTCGGCCTCGCTAGCTGCCCAGCGTGAGCAGTTGGACTCGATGAACGAGTCTCAGATCGACGCCACCATCACGCAGGTTCTGAGCCAGAACGGTGGCGGCGGCCAGGCGTTCGCGTTCATGCCGACCGATTACGACCCGGGCAGCACCGACGCCAGCGCCACGATGTGGATCGTCACCCAGACGACCGAGGGTGAGCTGGCGACGGGTGCTGCCAGCGATCGCTTGGTGAATTCTCAGCTCGCCATGGAGACGGTGGTCTCGGCGGCGGCTGAGGAGAACGACGATGCCCTGGTCTTCGGGACTGGCAAGATCTCCGACGAGATCAACCGTTCGATGGCCGACTCACTGGCGATCGTCGGACCGCTCGCGTTGCTGTTCGTCGTCCTCGCGCTCGTGGTCGCCTACCGAGATCTGCTGGATATCTTGCTGGGAATCGTCGGAATCGGTGCGGTCCTCGTCATGACGTTCGGGTTCATGGGCTGGGCCGAGATTCCGTTCAACCAGATGTTCGTCGCCGTGCCCGTCCTGTTGATCGGGCTCAGTATCGACTACGCGATCCACACCTTCATGCGCCACCGCGAGGAGCGACACAACGAGTACACCGCCAGTGACGTCCGCGGTGCCATGCGCGTAGGACTAGCTGGCGTCGGCGTCGCCCTGATCTGGGTGACAGCGACGACCGCCATCGGCTTCCTCTCGAACCTGACGAGCCCAGTCCCGCCGATCCAGGACTTCGGGATCGTCAGTGCCGTCGGTATCCTCGCGGCCCTGGCCGTGTTCGGCGTCCTGATTCCGGCACTGAAAGTCGAGATCGACGAGTTCCTCGAAGGTCGAGGGATCGACCGCAAGAAGACCGCCTTCGGGACCGGGGGCGGCCGCTTCAGCTCGTTGCTGAGCGCGGGTTCGACCGCTGCTCGGAAAGCGCCGTACGTCGTCATCCTCGGGGCAGTCTTGATCAGCGCGGTCGGTGCCGTCGGCGGTTCGCAGGTCGATACCAGCTTCAATCAGGAGGACTTCCTCGCCGAAGACCCGCCGGACTGGACGAAGAATCTACCCGAGCCGTTCAAGCCCGGGGACTACTCCGCGAAGGAAAACCTCGAGTACGTCAACGAGAACTTCCTGCGCCAGGACTCCCAGGCACAGGTCCTGATCGAAGGGCCAGTCGCCACTACCGAGGGGATGACCGAGTTACAGGCGGCCCGGACAGCCGCCGGGAACGATTCGGTCGCACCGAACGTGCAGGTCCTCTCTGACGGCAACCCCGACATCCGGAGCCCGCTGTCGGTCATGGAGTCAGTCGCAGCCGAAAACGAGTCGTTCAACGCCACCTTCCAACAGGCGGATACGAACGGCGACGGCGTACCTGACCAGAACGTCGAAGCGGTCTACGACTCGCTGTTCGCCACCGCTCCTGGTGAGGCAGCCGGCGTGATCCACCGCACTGAGAGTGGTTCCTACGAGGCCGTCCGGATGGTCATCTCCGTCGAGGGTGGCGCCTCTGGCAGTGCGGTGACGTCCCAGATGCGGGACATCGCGGGGACGGTCGACGGTGAGACGTTCACCGCGACAGCCACCGGGCAGACGATTCTGTTCAAGATCATCCAGGACCAGTTGCTCGACACGGTGATCGAGAGTCTGCTCATCACGCTCGTCGCCGTGTTCGCCTTCCTGATGTTTACCTACCGCATCACCGAGGGGAGCGCGTCACTGGGGGCGTTCACGCTCATGCCGGTCGTGTTGAGCGTGACCTGGATCCTGGGGACGATGTTCTTGCTGGGGATTCCGTTCAACATCCTCACGGGGATGATCACGAGTCTCACTGTGGGACTCGGCGTCGCCTACAGTATCCACCTCTCCGAGCGGTACAATCAGGAACTCGAACGGGCCGACACTATGTGGGAGGCCATGGAGACGGCGGTCACCGGGACCGGTGGCGCACTGCTGGGCAGTGCCGCGACGACCGTCGGCGGCTTCGGCGTGCTTGCATTCGCGATCTTGCCGCCGCTCCAGCAGTTCGGCATCATCACCGGCATGACGATCATCTACGCGTTCCTCGCGAGCGTACTCGTTCTGCCGAGTCTGCTCGTCGTCTGGACGCGGTTCTTCGGACCCGATCACGCTAGTGTCGAGGATACCCCAGCCGCGACTGCCGCCGCGGCGGAGGATTGAGATGAGCGAGGAGATCCCGACCGACGCGTTCGAGTATCTCGGGTTGACCACCTACGAGACGCGCGTCTTCGTCGCGTTGCAGCGACTCCAGACCGGGACAGCGAGTGAGATCGCAGCGGTTTCGGATGTCCCTCGCTCGCAAGTCTACGAGACCGCTGCCAGCCTCGCCGAGCAGGGCCTCGTCGAAGAGCAACAGTCCGAGCCACGCCGATACCATTCCGTCGATCTCTCGGAAGCACGCGCCCGGTTTCAGGCACGATACGAGGATGCGGAAGCGAAAGCCTTCGAATTTCTCGAAGCCGTCCGGTCGACTCGCGTCGACGACGCCGAATCCTCGGCTGACGTCTGGACGATTCGCGGGCGTGAGAACGTCGAGCACCGGATCCAGGCACTGATCGACGAGGCAGACGATTCGGTCGTCTACGGCGTCCGAGCGCCCGACCGACTTACCGAGTCCACTGCCGTGGCCCTCGAAGAGAAGGCGACAGAAGGGCCGACTGTCACTGGACTGAGCGCGAATCCGACAGTCGTAGACCAGTTCGACGCACTGACGAACGTCCGCACGTTCCTCGTCGATAGCGACGAGACGACCGAGAGATACAGTGGCCGGGTCCTGATCGTCGATCAAGAAGCCGTGCTGCTCAGCATTCTCGGGTACGACGATGCGGAGTGTTCTACTAGCTCTGAAGCGGCCATCTGGAGCCGCGAATCCGGGTTTGCAACGGTGTTGATACAGTTGCTCGACAGCTGGTTCGACGAGACTGTCTCCCTCTGATATCTTCGCTGTAGCGATTTACCGGTTCGATCGCACACCGAAAGCCCCGTTTCGTTCGTCTTTCGAACACTGACATTCGATTGCTGAAGAGGGGGCCGTCTGTTTCTGTCCCGGAAACACGGCCTCCGGATACACCTTTCAGGGGACCGACGTTCTACTCACGATGTCGACAGCAGAACTCGACACGATCGAAGGTATCGAACTCACGGACGACCACTACACCGTGGTCCAGTCGCTGATCCGCAACAAGTACCGCGCCGAGGATTCGGCGGGCAACGTCGTCCTGCGCGGCAAGCAGAAGATGCTCAAGATGAAAGAGGAGTTTCCGTTCGTCGACAGCGATGGCGAGGAAGTCTTCACCGTCAAAGCGGGCGGGATCGTCGACGTCGCCGGTGACTACGTCCTCAGCGACGCCCAGACCGGCGAGGAGATCGTCATCCTCGACAACGACTACTCGATCCTCCAGGACACCTGGAAGCTCCGCCACCCCCGGACGGAAGCGAAGATCGCCGAGATCAACTCCCGCGGTGCAGCCACGACCCTCGCGCGAAACCTCATTCCGATCGTCGGCGGTCTGATCCCCCACAAGTACGAGATCACCGATCTCGACGGCGACCACGTCGGGAACATCTCGGGCCAGCTCTCGCTGAAAGACCGCTACGACATCGCCGTCGACGACACCAGCGACGTCCCGAAAGAGCCGATCGTCGCCGCCGCGATGGTCATCGACGCCATCCAGGGGAACTGATCACAGGACGAGGATCTCGAAGAGCACGCCACAGAGGAACAGCGCCACCACGAACGCGAAGCCGGTTCGCTTGACGCGCGTCCCGTAGGGATCGAGACCGTCGTTCGTGAACAGGATGGAGACGAGGCGCGTGGGCCGCGTGAACGGGCTCGGCGGTCTCGGTTCCGGGATTCGTGCCCGGAGGCGTCGATACTCGGTGTACGACCAGATTCCATAGAGGAAGATCGAGGCGATCAACACGACGATCGCGAGAAACGCCGTCCCGAGCAGGAAGCCGATCGGATCAGTCAGCCCGACCTGCGTCGGCTCCTCGCGAGCGCCCGTCTCCGTGGCGAACAGCAACACTGCGACGCCGATTAGCGAGAGCGGAACGACAATAACGGCCAGCTTGATCAGTCGCTTGCTGGTGTCGTTGACCGTGTCACGGTCGATCCCGAACAGCGTCTGATACCGTCTCGGCTCGCGGTCGTCGACCGGCTGCAGTTCCGTCCCCTGTCCGGGTTTTCGCGCGCCGACCGCGTCGAGCGTGAGCACCAGCACTAGAAGTGCGCCGCCCGCGAGCATCTTGAGCGGGCCCTGCGTCGTCTGGCGTTTCAGGAATCCCTCCCCGGGAGTGGCGGGCTCGACGTACGCCGTCGCCGTGGCGTTTTCCTCGTACGGTTCGAGCGCAGATTCGGCTTCCGATCTCGTATCGAACGTCGCGTCGAGAGTCCCCGGATACAGGTCGTCGCTCGTGTAGGTCGTACCCTGATACGCGTAGGTGAACGTCACCGATGCGCTGTAGTAGTGGCTTCGGCGCCCGTCCGTCTCGGAGATAGACATCTCCTCGATCGTCGCCTCGACGGGCTCGGCGTCGTCGATCGCAGACGTTTGTTGTACGTAGTCGTACCCGCCATAGGCGGTCACTGCCAGCCCGACCAGCAGCAAGACAGCCCGTACTCGGGATATCTCGACCGGGATCCCGCTGATTTCCCCGTTCATTCTGTCTCACCCTGTTCGTCCGTGTCGGGCCCAAGCAGAGACGACGCGATCGAAGCGTTCACGCGCGCGACGGCGTTCTGGACGTGCAAGGCCACGAGCACGAGCACGAGTCCCACGGGCACGGCAACCGCGCGCTGGATCGGCGTCCCGACGCTGTCGGCGACTCGCCACCCCGCCACCTGAACGTTGAACACGCCCTCGGGAGACAGCGGTAGCACGGCGAGTTCGATCCCCGTCCCGAGAACGGACACGAGGAGGACGAACGCGAGGATACCGAGCCAGAACTTCACCAGTACGAACCCCAGTCCCCGCCACGTTGATGACGCCCCGAGATACGCTTTCACGGCTGCGACGATCCCCTCGCCCTCCCGTTCGAGATCGTCCGGATCGGCGATCGCCGTCCCGAGCAGCCTGTTGGCGAGTCGACGCTCGAAGGCGGCGACGTATCGCAGTCCGACCACAGTCGCCAGCAGGATTCCCAGTCCGACGAGCAGTATCGACAGCCCGAGTCCCAGGGTGAATCCCAGTACCAGAACCGTGTAGTAGAACAGCCCGAGCGGGAACGCAACCACGAGATACAGCAGGTTCCGATACGTCTGTGCGTCCGTGACCACGCCGAAGACATCCACGAGAGTGGAGCGGGTGGTCGCGCCAGCAGCATTCTGTTCCGTCATCTCTCGATGAGTGTATCGTCTCGCCGGACAAAACCACGCTCGCAGTGTTTCCGGCCGAGAAACACTGCTGGACTACTCCGAGTCGTCCCTCGTCGTCTACTCCACAGTCACGCTCTTGGCCAGGTTCCGTAGGTCTGCGGTGGCTGCTCCAGAATCTCGAAGATTTCCGTCGCACGATACTCCTTGTTCCGGTCGTTACCCGTGACTTCTTCCAGAACATCCGCCTCGACCAGGGCGTCGATCGCACGGTAGGCTGTCGAACGCTCGACATCGAGTCTGTCTGCAACTGATCTGGTGGTCACATAGGGCTGCTCGAAGAGCGTGCATGCGAGCCGGTTTTTGGCATACTGGACACCGCCGTACTCCTCCTCGTACCGACGTCGCAACGAATCGAGCGCCAGCGTCCGATCGACCGATTCGCGGGCTTGCTGGGCGACACCGGTAAGGAAGAACGACACCCACGCGTTCCAGTCACCGCGAGCGCGAACAGCTTCCAGGCGATCGACGTACGTGGCTTTGTTCCGATTGAAGTACTCGCTGAGATAGAGATTGGGCCGTTCCAGAAAGTCGTTGTCGTACAATTGGAGCGTGAGCAGTAGACGGCCGAGACGCCCATTGCCGTCACCGTACGGATGGATCGTCTCGAACTGGTAGTGAAACAGCGCGATATCTACGAGCGCGTGATACCGGCCGCCAGTCCGATAATACGTCATCAGCGCGTCCATCAGCCCATCGACCTCACCCGGTACCGGCGGGAGGAAATCCCCGAGGTGATTCGGGACCGTCTTGTACGCACCGATCGTCTCGGTTTCGACACGCTCGTCCGGCACGTTCGTGAGAAGCGCTTCGTGGAGCGTGTGAAGAAGCGAAACGGACAGTTCGCCACCACTGTCGAGCGTCGCGATCCCGTCCTCGATAGCCCGCTCGTAGTTGAGGACTTCCTGCGTGTCTTTGGTCCCAGACACGCCCGTCTCGGAGCCAGGTTGGCCATCGTCACTTGCACCGAGTCTGCGTGTTTCGAGGCTATAGAGGGCATTGTAATCGACGTCCGCGCCCTCGATCTGGGCCGATTCCATCGCCTCTTTTCGGAGGAGTGACGTGTACAGAACCGGTGGGAAGTCGAGTTCGAGACTGATCCCGCTGAGTTTCCCGAGCCAGAACGTGGCGTCTGCCAGTAGATGAGACAGGTCTGTCTCCAGCTCGATATCACCCGACGGCGGGAGTGGATCCGGTCGATAATACGACTCCCGCCCGTAGGAGACGAGTTCACCAGGCGCGCTCTCTTCGATCTCACCGTCCCTCATGCACGTACTGATGGCTATAGCCCCTGTTCGGATGTATTTGTTGGATCTGAATGCAAACAAAGGCTACTGAAAGTGGCTACTGTTGTTACCATCCCAGTGTACGCATCGACAGCGTCATCGGAGTGATCTCTCTGCAGCACTGTCGCTCGGAGAAGAAAGTGTATCTGAAACAGCAAACGGCGATCGACACGCAGGAATGGTAGTCATTCCACGGTCACGCTCTTCGCCAGGTTCCGCGGCTTGTCGATCGATCGCCCCAGTTCTGCCGCGGTGTGATAGGAGACCAACTGCAACTGGACGTTCGCCAGCACGGCCGCCGTCCGCGGATGGGTTTCGGGCACGCGCAGGACGTGGTCGGCGTACCGTTCCACGTCGCTCTGACCGTCTGTGACGGCGATCACGGGTGCATCGCGGGCCTCGACTTCTTTGACGTTGCCGATGGTCTTGCGCGCTTGCTCTCCGTCGCCAGTCACGACCGCGAACACGGGCGTTTGATCGGTCACCAGCGCCAGCGGACCGTGTTTCAATTCGCCGGCAGCGAAGCCCTCGGCGTGTTTGTACGTGATCTCTTTCATCTTCAGCGCCCCCTCCAGCGCGACGGGGAAGTTGAGTCCCCGGCCGATGAAGAAGTACGCGTCCGACTCCAGATAGGTCTCGGCGACCGCGCGCGCACCGGACTCGTCCAGCACTTCCTGGACCTGCCCGGGCAAGTCCCGTAGCGCGCCGATCAGCTCGCGGGTGTCGTCGCCGCCGGCCATCCCGAGCGCCAGCAGGTTCAACGCGGCCAGCTGGGAGGCGAAGGTCTTGGTCGCGGCCACGCCGATCTCCGGGCCGGCCCGGATGTAGAAGACGTGATCGCACTCGCGAGCGACCGTCGACCCGACGACGTTGGTCACGCCGAGTGTCCGCGCCCCGCGACGGTCGGCTTCCCGCAGCGCCGAGAGCGTATCTGCAGTCTCGCCGCTCTGGGTGACGCCGATCACCAGCGCGTCGCCGATCGGCGGCGGCGAGGAGGCGTACTCACTCGCCAGGAAGGCCTGGGCCGGGATCCCGGCCTGCTGGAACAGCTCTGCGCCGTAGAGCGCCGCGTGATAGGACGTCCCACAGGCGACGAACTGCACGCCGCGTGGATTGAGATCCGCGAGGTCGTCGATATCGACGGTGCCGGCGAGTTCGTCGACGCGCTCGGAGAGACACTGTCGGAGCGAGCGGGGTTGCTCGTGGATCTCCTTGAGCATGTAGTGGTCGTAGCCGCTTTTTCCTGTTTCCTCGGGGTCCCAGTCGACGGTGTCGACCGGTTTCTCGACTGGCTCGCCATCCAGCGTCGTGACGGTCCAGCCGCCGGCATCGAGCGCGGCGAACTCACCGTCGTTCATGTAGACCACGCGGTCGGTGTGATCCCGGAAGGCAGGGACGTCACTCGCGAGGTAGTACGCGTCGTCGCTGATTCCGAGCACCAGCGGCGAGTCGTTACGTGCGGCGAAGATCCGTTCGACGCCCGCGATCACGACGGCGACGGCGTAACTCCCCTCCAGACGACTGAGCGCGGCCCGGACGGCGGCTTCGGGGTCGGCACCGCCGCGGAGTTCGTCCTCGACGAGGTGGGGGACGACCTCGGTGTCGGTGTCGCTGCGGAAGGTGTGGCCCGCCGAGGCGAGTTCGTCACGCAACTCCTGGTAGTTCTCGATGATCCCGTTGTGGACGACGGCGACGTCGCCCGAGCAGTCCTGGTGGGGGTGGGCGTTGGCGTCGGTCGGCGGCCCGTGGGTCGACCAGCGAGTGTGGCCGATCCCGACGCTCCCGGCGACGCTACGGCCTTCCAGGGCCGTGCGGAGTTCGTCGAGTTCGCCGGCTTTCTTGCAGACATCGATGGAGTCACTGGCGAGTGCGACTCCCGCCGAGTCGTACCCGCGATATTCGAGCTTCGAGAGGCCGTGGACGAGCACGTCCAGCGTGTCCGAACCGCGGCCGACCGCGCCGATGATTCCGCACATCAGCGACGCACCTCCGTGTTCTCCCGGATCTGGCCGTCGATCGTCACGCCGGTGTGAAGGTGCGCGCTCGGCCCGACGAGCGAGCCGGGTGCGAAGCTGACGTTACCGTCTGCCCGGACGCGATCAGCCACGACAGCGCCGAGGCGTTCGTCCTCGAAGATCTCGTTGCCGACCCGGACGTCGGCCGGCCCACCTGAAACCACGGTGCTGGGACCGAACCGGACGTGCTGGCCCGTCACTGTCTCCAGCAACGTCGAGCCGGGGTCGACGCGCGTGTCGACGTCCAGGACCGTGTTGATCACGGTCGAGTTCGCGCCGACCGTGACGTTTCGGCCGAGCGCCGTCTGCGGGCCGACGACCGCGCCGGGGCCGACCTCACAGTCCGGGCCGACGACGACGGGCGCTTGTAGCGTGGCGTCCTCGTGGACGATGGCCGTCTCGTCGATCCAGATTCCCTCCTCGACTTCGGGTTCGTCCGTCAGGTCGTGGGCCAGCACCTCGCGAGCCACAGTGAGGAGGTCCCACGGATAGGTCGCGTCGACCCAGAGGCCGCCCGTCTCGACGCCGCGAACCCGCCTGGTTTCGAGTTCGCGTGACAGCGTATCCGTCAGCGCGAGTTCGCCCTCCTGTCGGGGGGTGTCGTCGATCGCCGCGAAGATGTCGGTGTCGAAGGCGTAGATCCCGGCGTTGATCAGCCGATACTCGTCGGTCGTCGGCTTCTCGATGATGTCCTCGACGAACCCGTCCCGGAGGACGACCGCGCCGTACTGCCGGGCGTCAGGTCCCGCGAGAACGGAGAGGGTTGGCTCGCCGTCGCCCTCGTCGTAGGTGTCACAGACGTCCTCGACGAGACTGCTCTCGATGAGGCAGTCGCCGTTGACCACGAGCATCGGCTCGTCGACGTGCTCGCGGGCCTGCAGGAGGGCGTGACCCGTTCCTAACTGCTTTTCCTGGCGAGCGTAGGTGATCGGGACGTCCCGATAGGTCGGGCCGAAGTGGTTCTGGACGCGGTCGTGCTTGTAGCCGACGACCATCACGATCTCCTCGGTCCCGGCCTCGATCAGCGCGTCGAGGACGTATTCGAGGATCGGCCGGTTCGCCGCGGGCAACATCGGTTTGGGACGGTTGCGCGTCAGCGGGCGCAACCGCATCCCTTCGCCGGCGGCGAGGACGACAGCAGTGTAGACCATGGGCGAATGGAGGGCCAGCGGTGAGGAAAGTCTTCTGGAGGCTGGCGAGTGTTGCGAGCCGTGCAGTCGTCGACGAGACTACCGATCGCCGATCGTCTCGCCGGCGGCCTGTCGACCCTGCGGCGTGAGCGCGACCTCGGTGCGTTCGCGCTCGACCTCGATGACGTCGTACTCGACGAGTTCGTCGAAGATCGCCTCGACTTTCTCGACGTCCATCCCGACGAACTCGGGGAGGTCGAACGGCGAGACACCGGAGTGGAGGGCCATGATGACCTGTTTTTCCGTCCCGCTGAGATCGAGGTTCGCACGGTGGCGCTCGACGCCTTCCTCCAGAAGCGCCCCCAAAACTGCGGTGTGGTGGGACTCGCCCGTGACGTGAGTCTCGACGCTGCGTCCCTCCGCGTCGGTGTGTTCGACCTCGTAGACGGTCCGCTCTTCGCCCTTGATCGTGCGCTCGTCGGTGCCAACGTCGCCGATGTCGTTCCGGTCGATCGTCACCTTCTGGCCGTCGGCCATCGCGAGGTTGATCGCTTCTGCCGAAATCTTGACCTTGGCTTTGGTCCACTCGACGCTCTGGACGACCCCGCCCTCGACGGCCGGGTGCTGGACGAACAGAATACCGTTGTTCAGCGAGGCCTTGTACAGCGCCGTCTCGAACTCGTCCTGCTCGGGCACCGAGACCAGATAGACCGTCTCGTCGGTCCGAACGGCAGTGTAGCTGCCCTCGCCAGCGGCGGCCTGGTTGACGTCGAAACGATCGTTGACCTGTTCGAGGGCGTCGATCGCCACCGTGTGCTTCTCGTCGGCGATCATCACGACCCGCTGGGTGGTCAGGACCACCCGACAGGCGTTCCAGCTGGCGTCGCGGATCTCCCGGCCGTCTTTCTGGGCCAGGAGATACTGCCCGCGATCGTCGTAGAGTTTGGTTTCGCCCTCGCTCATGTGTAGCGGTCGACCGCGGCGCGGCCGACCAGTTCGACACGAAATTGGACGCACACCCGATTAGGGCTTTCGGGTACGTGACGGATACCCGAGGTGATGGACTGTCGGACACAGCTGTTTCCAAAGTCGGCAGATAACGCACATGTAACCCGGTTTCGCCCCCATCAGCAGACACTTACACCCCCTCCCGACGAGGATTACAATAGGTAACCCAGTTTCAAAGGGTTACGTACAACTGGAGACTCCAACAATGGCAGAACTCACGATACTCAACGGACTCGCAGGTGGATTGGTCGCGACGATCGTCATGACGATATTCATGCTGACACTGGGCGACGACTCGCCGCCGCCGACGGCGCTGTTCTGGTCGCAGTATATCGGTGGCGAGGGGCCTGAGGCGTACATGATGCAGGGGATGGTCTTGCACATGCTGTACGGCATCGGCGCGGGCGTCGTGTTGGTGCTCGCGCTCCCGGCGATCGGCGTCAGCGTTAGTTCGATGGCGGTCGCGGCCGGCGTCGGGCTCGCCTACGGGTTCGTCCTGTTCGTCGGCGCGGCGATCTTCTGGATGAAGATCGTCCTCGATATCGACGCGGAACCGCCGATGGTCGCGATGTTCCTGTTCTTTCACCTCGTCTACGGCGGCGTCCTGGGCGTCTGGCTCCAGCTCGGGCTACTATAATCGTCGCGGAATTCGTTCAGCAATCGACCAGCGAACAGTCGTAGACGAACGTCTCCTGCAGCGAGTCGATCTCGTCGAGTAGCGTCGATATCTCCGGTCGATCCCCGGGGGAGTCCCCTTCGTAGGTGAAGACGATCTCGGCCTCGTCGGCCCGCGTATCGAGGACGACGCTCTCGGGGAGCCGCCCGATCAGGTCGTGAAGTTCGCCGAGTTTTCCGTACTGGGTCGGCTGGTCGTACTTCTCGGCGACGTTCTTCTCGGGGTCTGCCAGCAACGGGAACGGCAGGTCGAACTGTTCTTGCCACTGTTGTGCTCGGTCGACCGGCTCGGGCAACACCGGCAACACGACCGCGTTCAGCTCGGCGAACTCCCGCGCGTGCTCGGCCAGGGTCTGCACCTGGTTCTTGCACTTCGGGCAGTGATAGTCACGGAGCAAGAGCAGCACCGCGAAATCCACCTGCTCGACGACGCGACCCAGTGACAGTGGGTCCGGCCCGTTCCCCGCGTTCGGTAGTTCGAACTCCGGTGCGATATCCCCGCGCTCGAGTTGGTGACTCGACATACGTCATCGAATGTCCGACCATCATATCAGAATTCCGTAACGTTATGGTAACTCGGGAAGCAACGGCTCACGGGATTACGTGCTGGTCACCGTCGAAAGACCGTGTGAGTCACTCACCGCGTTTCGAGCGCGAGACGCCGAGGTGACTCTTGCAGTTCTTGCAGAGGAAGAGGTCTCGATTCCCGTAGAGCGTGAACGAGCCATCCTCTTGGGCTTCGATCTCGTGAACCTCGTGGTCGGCTTCGAGTTGGTCCATCGAGTCGACTTCCGCGCCGCACTCCGGGCAGGTCAGTGAATCTCCCATACATCACGTACGCGCTCATCTCAGATAAGGGTATGTCGGTTGTGTGCAATACACAAGTGAAATCGAGTCGATCACGCGACGACGAACTCGGTCACGAGAACGACGAGGCCGACGAGGCCGAAGACGACGCCCAGTCCGGTCTCCATGAGTTCGCTCGGGACGTACTTGCCGACGCGGGTCCCGACGGTCCCGCCGACGACGACGCCGGGGATCGACCACGCGACGACGTACCAGACCGGGGTCGCGGTCAGGGCGTGCACGAGCGCGCCGGCCGTCGCCGCGATGGCGAGGACGAACACGCTCGTCGCGACGGCGACCCGGGGCGGGATCCGACAGCGGACGATCAGCTGGGTCGTCACGATCTCGGGGAGGCCGGCGCTGATCAGTCCCGTCACGAAGCCGCCGATCGTCGAGAGGGTCACGCCGGGCGCTCGCCAGCAGGTGTCGTAGGTGAAGACCTCACCGTCGGCGGCCTCGATCGTCGTCGTCCCCCGGCCGGTGTTCTTTTCGCGGAGATAGTCGCCCTCGCACTCGCCGGGCTCGCAGTTCTCGGGCGACTCGTAGTAGACGAGAAACGCCCCCAGCACGACGAGTCCGACGCCGAAGATCCCTTTCAGGATCGTCGTCGGAACGTAGTGGGCGGCAAGCGCACCGACGACGACCGCCGGGACGGCGCCCAGCAGCAGCCACTTCGCAGTCTGAAAGTCGACGACGCGCTGTTTGACGTACGAGCGCAGGCCGTTGCCCATCCCGAACACCTCCGTCAGGAGGCCGGCACCGATCGCCTGCGAGGGCGTGAGCCCGACGACTAGCATGAAAAAGGGGCTGAAGAACAGCGCCCCGGAGACGCCCGATGCCAGTGCGATCCCGGAAAAGACGATCGACGCGGGGAACACCCACCAGTGTTCGAGGAACTGCCCCGTGAACGAGGGTCCGAAGAGTCCGTCGAGCTGTCCGACGATGGCGGCTGTCAGCGGCGATCCGACGCGCTCGCCGGCGGCGGAGACGCCACCGGTCGCCGGCTCGACGAGCACGACGACCCCGACGATCCCGAGCAGGAAGCCGATAGCGCTCCGTCTCATTCGAACAGTTCGGCGATAGTCTCCTCGTCGGGCGTCCAGCCGACGAACTTCCCGCCCTCGAAGGGTATCTCGACCGAGGCGACGTAGTTACACAGCCCGACGTAGAAGTCGACGAGCAGGCCGACTGCGACGATTTCGGCGGGCGAGTAAGCCCGTGCGAGCGCGTCGTGGATCTGGTCGGTGACCTCGCCGGTCGCGACCGCCTCGGCGTACTGCAACAGGACGAACTCCGCGTCGGCAAAGCCAGAGAAGTCCCGGCCGCCGATCGCGCGAATCTCGTCGGTCTCGACCCCCTTGCCCCGCGCGATGTCGACGTGCTGGTGCCACTCGTAGCGCGCGCTGCGGGCCCTGGCGACGGTGAGAATGACCAGTTCCTTCGTCCGCGGGGTCAACTGGTCGTACAGCGTCTCGAGATATTCGAGGGTCGCTTCGAGCACTTCGGGGTTGTGCGCCCACACCCGGAAGATGTGTCGGTCGCCGAGGTAGTCGTCGGTGAAGAGATAGTGGTACTGTTCGGGGATTTCGTCTCTCGAAAGTAACTCCAGGCGCGTCATACCCGAACATCGGATCGGCAGCCATTAACCGTAGCTCACGGTCCGGTAACCGCCTGCCTCGGGGGTTACCCGACTGTGAGGGGCAGTTAAGCGGGCAGCGGTCCATACGTCGAACGTGACTGCCAATGAGTGATTCCGAACTCGATCTCAGTGCGCCGGAACTGACGCCCGAGGACGTGCTCCGTATCGACGACCCGTACTTTACGACCGAGACCGTCGCGATCGTGACCGGCGCGGCTTCGGGAATCGGTCGTGCGACGGCCGTCGCCCTCGCGACGAACGGCCTCACCGTCGTCGGGGCCGATATCGACGAGGACGGCCTGACCGAGACGGGCGACATCGTCGAAGACCACGACGTCGAGGGCTGGTTCGTGGGCGTGCCGACGGACCTGACCGACGACGACGACGTCGAGACGGTCGTCGAGGCCGCGGCGGAGGAAGGCCAGTTGCGGTTCGTCGCGAACATCGCCGGGATGCAACACATCGCCTCGATCCCCGACTTCCCGATGGAGAAATACGATCTGCTGACCGACATCATGCTCCGGTCGCCGTTCAAGATGGCTCAGGCCGCGATGCCACACATCCGTGAGACCGAGGACAGCGAGGCGTCGGACGACGCCTCGGGCAACCGGACGCAGTCCGGTGACGGCGTCGGCGCCATCGCCAACATGTCCTCGGTCCACGGCCACTACGCCACGAAGGACAAGCCGGCCTACATCACCGCCAAGCACGGGCTGACCGGGCTCACCCGGTCGATCGCCGCCGAGGGCGAGGGCACGTTGCGGAGTTTCACCGTCAGTGTGGGGTACGTCCTGACCCCGCTGATGGTCGACCAGATCGAGGACACCGCCGACGAGCGCGGCATCTCGAAACGGGAGGTCATCGAGGACGTGATGCTCGGCCAGGCCCGCACGAAGGAGATGATGACGCCCGTCGAGGTGGCCAACCTCTTCGTCTTCGGGTTCTCCAGCCACGCGAAACACCTCAACGGCGGTGATCTGCTGTTCGACGGGGGTTACACGCACACGTATGAGTGACACGCAAGCCGACGGCGCGACTGCGGACATCGACGATCCGACGCGCGTCGCGATCGCCTGTCAGGGCGGGGGCAGTCACACCGCCTTCACCTGCGGCGTGCTCCGGGAGCTACTCGAGTCGTGGGACGACGACTACGAGCTCGTCGGGATCTCCGGTACCTCCGGCGGCGCGTTCAACGCACTGGCGGTGTGGTACGGGCTGGTCACCGACGGTCCCGAGACGGCCCGCGAGGTCGTCGGGAGCCTCTGGGACGACCTCGCCGTCTCCGGCGTGCAGGACCGCTGGGTCAACTCGATGGTGACGAGCCTCTCGCGCATGGAGAGCGCCGGGTTCCCGCTGCCGGTCGTCAGTCCCTACCAGATCCCCGGCCCGGAAGCGGGCAAGCAGCGCATCCGTGAGGTGCTCGAAGCCCACATCGACTTCGAGACGATCCCGGACCTCTGTGGCACCGACGCGCCGGAGCTCGTCGTCGGCACGGTCGACATCAACGCCGGCGTCTTCGAGACGTTCACCAACGAAGACGTGACCGTCGACGCAGTGCTGGCTTCGGCGGCCGTTCCCAACCTCTTCGAGGCCGTCGAGATTCACGGCCATCTGCACTGGGACGGCCTGTTCTCCCAGAACCCGCCGGTGAGCGACCTCATGCACCAGCCGCCCGAGCGCAAGCCCGAGGAGCTGTGGATCATCCAGATCAACCCCCAGGAGTTCGAGGGCGAGCCGACCACCTCCGAGGTCATCGCCGACCGCCGGAACGAACTCTCGGGCAATATCTCGCTCAACCAAGAGTTGGGATTCATCGAGCAGGTCAACGACTGGGTCGAGGACGGGACGTTGCCAGGGGACGAGTTTCAGCGGACGGAGATCCAACGAATCAACATGGGCAAGCGGTTCCACTGCTCGACGAAAGTGGATCGCGACCCTGAGTTTCTGGACGAACTCCGTAATCTCGGGGCTGAGCGTGCGAGGGCGTTTCTCGACGACCGGGACGGAAGCTGAACGTCGAAGTCCGTTCTCCGGGTTACGGAGAATCAAGGAGAAAGCCCCGTGCTTTAGCGCGGGGAAGAATCCGATACCCCACGACACAAACCACCGTTGACAGCACGGCCCGATATTCCAACAAATACTTACCACAGCCTACCTAATTACAATTGTAATGGTCACGGTGACTGTCACCGCGAAGTTCCACAACCCATCCCTCTCACGGCGCAAAGAGTGGCAACACGCCACCCGACTCTACCGTGATACCAAGCAGTTCTGTATCGACGGATGGGAGAACGGCGACTTCGACAAGTCCGTGACCACGGCCAGTATTGACAACGACCTCTACTCGGCTATTCAGAACCAAGCCATCCGAGAGGCCAAATCTGACCACAGCAAGGATGGAGCGGTTCGCTACCGAGAGAGTCAACCGTTCGCCGTCAACAACCAGAACTGGGAACTCGACACGACCAAGAACAGCACGGTCGTCGTTGGTTTCCCATGCGTCTCCCAATGGTGGTACACTCCGATAGAGGTGTACGACGACATTGCCGACCCCGTAGACCGACTGGTTGATGGAGACGCCGACAAGACTCGCCTACAGGTCTACCGTCGCGGAGACGACTGGTACTGTACGTTCAACATCGAGTACGACACCGACACGTCGGGTGAGACACCCATCGGTGTCGATATTGGCGAACGGCATATCCTCGCCGTGACCGCCTACGGCGAAGACGAGTCAATGCTGGTGTCAGGTGGTGAGGCGAAGTACGTTCGGCGCAAATATCGTTCCCTACGCGATTCGCTCTCGGAAGCGGGTGCGCTTCGCGCACGTAACCGTGTGGGTGACAAAGAACAGCGTCGAATCACGGACTTGAACCACAAACTCTCCCGTCGCCTCATCACGTTCGCCGAACAGTTCGAGAACCCCGTCATTCGGATGGAAGACCTCGAAGGTATTCGTGAGAACAGCTCGTGGTCGGGGATCCACTCGTGGCATTTCCACCAACTCCAACAGTTCATCACATACAAAGCCGAACGCGCTGGTATCCGCGTCGAGAAAGTTGATGCGTACCATACCAGCCAGCGGTGTTCGGCGTGTGGTTCGATGGGAACCCGTGATGGCGACCACTTTTCGTGTTCGGAGTGTGACCGGGGACGCCACGCTGACCTGAACGCTTCGGAGAATATCGCACAACGGGAGGGAGAACCATGCACGGCGTAGCAGTCCGGCTGACGCGAACCGTGCTACCTCACTGGCTGAACAACCAGTCGTCTTTGACGCCTGCTGTATGCAGGGGGGAAGGCCCCATTGACAGGGCTACACGCGCTGGAAAGCACACCGTTGGTCACAACTCGGTGGCGACCTTCGACGTTCCACGCGAAAGCGTACTAGAGAACCGAGGAAACGCGCAACCTGAATATCCCCATCGGGGAATCCTCGTCCTTTAGGGCGGGGAGGATGTCAATGTGTAACAAAAAGTGAAGTGAGTCCCGTTGATACACCCTATTATGGGCGAGAACAACCGGGGCGAGCGCGGGTACTTTCAGCCCGAGCATACCGATCGGGAGTATATTTCCCGGTATGTCTCACCGGACGATAGGTTCTGGGACGCAGAAACCTACGAGGGTGAGAAGATGAGTGCCAGAGATATCGACGACGCTCTCTACTCGTAGGTGTGAAAGTCCACGGCCTGTTCGAGCAGGGCGTCCGGAATCCCCGGCACTTCCTCCGAGCGAACCGATCCGAAGTCGTCGATCTCTTCCGGTTTCCGCGGGAAGTCGCGCAACTGGAAGTGGACGGAGATGGCCGCCCAGACGGCAGGCCAGTGGAGCGAGAATCAGCGTTGCCCGACCAGCTCGTCAAGTTCGTTTGCCTGGTTGATCGCGTCGATGACCTTGCTGGCGAGACCGTCGACGTCGTCGGCGAAGGCCTGGGTCGTATCGGCGACTTCGTCGACGCTGGCTGAGGTCTCGACGGCGCTCGTGGCGATATCGTCCAGGTCGCTGACGGTCTCGGTGATCGAACCCGCGGCCGCCTCGGTCTTCTCGTCGACGGCCTCGATCTCGGCGATGGTGTCCTCGGCGTCGGCCCGCACTTCGTCGACGATGGCTTCGATCTCCGTGGCCTGTTGCTGGGCCTCCTCGGCCAGCGTCTTGACCTCGTCGGCGACGACGGCGAAGCCGTCGCCCTCCGCGCCGACGCGGGCCGCCTCGATGGAGGCGTTCAGCGCCAGCATGTTGGTCTGGTCGGCGATCTCGTCGAGCATCGCCGTGATCTCGTCGATCTCGCCGACCGCGTCCTGGAGTTGCTCCAGTCGGTCGTGGGCCTCCGTCGCCGCTCGCCGGGCCTCGCCGACGTCTTCGTGGGCCTCGTGGGCCGACTGCTGAGCCGTCTCGGCACGCTCGACGGTCTCGGTACTCGACTGGTTGGCCTCCGCGGCGTTGCGCGACAGCGTCTCGATGACGTCGCTGGACTCGCTGAGTTCGGTCCCGATCACCGAGAGCAACTGGGCGTGATTGCGAGTGAGACTATCGAGGCGATCCGATTCGATTCCAGTGGTTCCGGTCTCTTCAGACATTGTCGGTGTATTTGGGGGGACTGCCGCAGGACCAACTGTGTGCTATGCGTACACAAACGACAGAGATATTTAATCGTTGATGGCCAATTATCAGAGGTAATGTCCGACGAAGACGTCCACGCCTGTGACTGTGGTGCCACGTTCGAGACACTCGATCAACTGAAAGAGCATGCCAAAGAGAACCACCCCGACGCCTACGAGGAGAACTTCGGCGACTGACGCGCTCATCGTCCGTTTTCCGCGTGCCACTCCATTCGTTTTCGATCATCATTACTGGATGTCTACGTCGTCGAAGGCGTACTCGACGACCTTGTTGAGCGTCGGATGGGCGTGGATCGTGTCGGTGATGTCCGAGACGTACCCTGATCCGGAGCGCATCGCGACGACGACCTCGTGGAGCATCGTCGAGGCCTCGTAGCCGAGCATGTGACAGCCCAGGATCTCGCCGTCGGAGGCCGCCAGCACCTTCACGAAGCCGTGCTCGAGTTTCTTCGCCCGGCCCATCGGCGTCCCCGGGAGGTCCTCGCGCCCGACGACGTACTCGCGGCCCTCCGCTTTCAGTTCGGCCTCGGTCTTCCCGACGCCGGCCATCTGTGGCTCGGTGAAGATGGCGTGGGGCATCGCCGTAAAGTCGGCCTCGCTGGCGTTCCCGTGGACGACGTTGTCGATCGTGACCCCCGTCTCGTAGTCCCCGGAGTGTTTGAACATCGCGTTGTCGGCGATGTCGCCCTGGGCCCAGACGCTCTCCGCGGAGGTCTCCAGACGGTCGTTCGTGACGATGAAGCCGTTGTCGTCGGTCTCGATGCCCGCTGCCTCCACGTCGAGCGTGTCCGTGTTGGGCCGACGGCCAAGCGCGACCAGCAGGTCATCGCCATGTGCCGCAACGGTATCGCCAGCCTCGGTCTCGGCGTGGACGGTGACGCCGCCGCCGTCTGCCTCGACCCGCGTGGCGCGGTGGCCCGTGTACACCTCGTGGCGCTCCGCGGCGATCTCGGTGAACGCCTCGGCGATGTCAGGGTCCTCGCGGGGCACGAGCGTGTCCATCATCTCGACGATCGTCACGTCCGTCCCGAGCGACTCGAAGAAGTAGCCCAGTTCGACGGCGATGTAGCCCCCGCCCAGGATGACCAGTGATTCGGGCTGGTCGCGACGATACAGCGCCTCCTGGCTGGTCATGTACTCGACCTCGTCCAGCCCCTCGATGGGCGGGACCAGGGGCCGCGAGCCGGCGGCGACGACGACCTTCTCGGCGCTCACTTTCTCGCCACCGACCTCGACGGTGCGGTCGTCGACGAAGACCGCCTCGTCCTTGTACAGCGTGAGGTGGTCCTTCTCGCGGTAGCGTTCTTCCATCCCCTCGGCGATGGGCGAGAGCGTCTCGTCCATGTCGTCGATGATCGCTTCGTAATCGACGTGGCCGAGAGCCGATTCCATGAAGAACGTCCCGGCGTCCCGGACGTGGTTGGCAGCGGTCGCCGCCTGGATGAGCATCTTCGAGGGGTTACAACCCCGGTTGAGACACGTGCCCCCGAGCGGCCCCTTCTCGATCAGCGCGGTATCGAGTCCAGCGTCGGCCGCGGCCGCCGCGACGTTGTTGCCGGTACCGCCGCCGACCACGAGGACGTCGTAGTGGGTCATCCGTCTCGGTCCTCCAGCCCGTGCTCGCTGCCCCAGTTGACCAGTTCCGAAACCACGCCATCCAAGGCCTGGCCGCGTTCAGTCAGTGAGTACTCGACGCGAACGGGCTGATCGTTGACGATCTCGCGATCGACGATTCCCCCGTCTTCCAGATTGGTGAGGCTCTCCGAGAGCATCTTCGAGGAGACCCCCTCGACCTCGCTCTTCAACCCGCTGAACCCGAGGGTGCCGTGCTCCAGCAACTGGTAGACGATCCGAAGGTGCCACTTCCGGCCCAGCACGTCCTGGACGCTGTCGAAGACCTCAGAGGGGTCGACGAACAGCGGCGTCTCGGTCTCAGTAGTCGATCGCTGCCAGGAAACCGCGCTCGAGTCTGAACTCATATGCTGATTCAACAGAGACTCGAATGGATAGTTAAGGCCCCTCTGGACGGGAGTACGCTCCCGCATCACCGCCAGATATAAGTTCACTCGGTCGGGCGGCCGTCCTGAAAGCGCTCCCAGAACACTTCGTTCAGTCCGTCCTCGGTGTTCGCGTCTCGGTAGTCCGCTTTGGTGAGATTGGCCTCCTCGATGAGCGAGGCGGCTTCGCCCGCCCACGCGTAGAATCCCACGAGCGTTTCCTCGCGCATCTCCTCGAGGTCGATCGAGTGATAGACGTTGACGAAGCCGCCGGACTCGCGATTGAGCTGTGACTTTTCCAGCAGGCCGAACTCGACGAGTTCGTTGAGGTAGGTCCGGACGGTGCTCGTATCGTAATCGAGCCGGTCGGCCAGTTCGCTGGGTGAGAGCGGACCGTCACCGATGACACACAGACAGATGTCCAGACCCGGCTTGGGCAGGCCGAAGGCGTCGAGCAACACCTGCCGGATGTCGGGCGGTCTGACGTCGAGTCCCGTCTCGGTGACTCGTTCCATCGGTTCGTCGTGGCATGTCATCCCGCCGTCGCAGTCCTGCATCGTGAGTACGACGTTGTTGCAGTCGATACAGCGATAGATAGCGTACTCACGATCGGTCAGATCGATCTGGCGGCGCTCGTCGTCACGGTCCGCCGGTTGTATCGAGCGACCGGCGGCGTCTGCGGCGTGGTCAGTCATGGTTTTGATGGGAGAGGACAGTCCGCTTCACGGCGTATCATACAGCGGGCAGGGACTTGAAACTTCGAGTCACTCCTCGACGACGTCCACGACGAGGACGTCCTCGAAGTCGACGTCCAGCGCGAGCAGTTCGTGGGCAGTGACCGTCGGCCGATATCCCCGTGCGGTCGCTTCGAGGAGGTCACACGCACAGAGCGCGTCGATCGGTTCATCCAGCGCCGCCTCGGAGGCGTCGATCGCCAGCGCGATCTCCCGCGCCGTCACCGCCTCGCCAGTCTCTCGGGTCCGCTCGACGATCGTGACGAGTACGCTGTGGGGTGACGGGGACATAGGAACACTCAGGAACGGTCACGCAGCATACGAACGAGTGCGAAACCAGCCCGTATACGCGTTGCTAACGCCGGAGAAACCGTGTTACTGTGAGCTTACCCGCCCCGGCCGAGGACGCGAACGTGGTCCGGCCGGGCCAGTGGAACCCCGGCCGACCATCGAGGCGGTACTGATTATGGGGCCCGGCCCGAACGCTAGCCCGTGACCCAGGACCCCGACCCGATGCTCTATCCGAACGAGTCCGACGCTGACGGTGGCCCCAGGGGGGTCTCCCGCAGGCTGTTGCTCGCAAGCGGTGCGACCGCCGGCGCTGCCGCGACCGCTGGTTGCACCGGTGCAGACGACGGCGATGACGACAACCGAGAACCAGACAGCGACGGCGCCACCGTCTTCGTGTTCAACACCGGTGACGGGACGGTCAGCCTGCTCGATCCGGGTAGCGACAGCGTGGTCGCGACCCAGTCGCTGGGGCTGTCCTCGTCGTTCCCCTCGAACCAGTACACCCCAGAGCTGACCGACGCGTCGACGGACTCCCTGTGGCTCAACGTCGGACGCGGCGTGCGCGCGCTCGAAGTCGGATCGCTCTCGGAGACGGCGTCGGTCGAGACGGGGTCGGGTGCCAACTGGCTCGAACAGACGCCCGACGGCCAGCACCTCCTCGTCAGCGCCCGCGAGCCCGCTCACACGCAGTTCCGACTCGACGCCGATCCCGACTCGGAGACGTTCGGCGAGATTACGGGCGAACTCGATCGCACCGCGGAGGGCGGCCGCGGGAGCAACGACGGTCCCGGCCCGTGTGACGTGACGATCCACCCCGAGGGTGCGTACGCCTACGTCCCCGACCTGTTCGGCGACACGCTGACGGTCCTGTCGATCGAACCCTTCGAGATCGTCACCCAGATCGACGTCGAGCCCGTCGGCGACGGCCCGGCAGCGCCGTGGATGGGCACCGCCGCGCCCGACGGCCAGACACTGTTAGTCGAACACAACGAGGGCGAGACGGGAACCGAGAGTGTCTGGGACCTTAGTGATCCAGCCGCGCCGACAGAGACGGCGCGGCTGACTGCAGCCGATAATCTCGGGAGCCGACCACTGACCAGCGAGATCGGGCCCGACTCCGAGATCGGCTACGTGTTCACGCCCGGCTCGAACGACGTGACCGTCGTCGACCTCGCCGAGGCGGCCGTGACCGACCGACTCGATCTGGGCGGATCGGCGTTCGTCGGAACCTGGAACCCCGCCCGGACCAAGCTCTACGTCCCGGTTCAGACGAGCGACGAGGTCGCGGTGATCGATCACGACCAGCGCCGGATCGTCGAGCGGATCGCCGTCGAGTCGAGTCCCTACGGCGCGACGGCGGCGCAGGTCCGCCCGGAGACGGATTCGGCGTCCTCGATCGAGGCCCGGATGGCCCGCGTCGGCCTGGAAGACGAACCAAGCGAGACGACCTACTGTCTCGGAAAGTGCGCCTGCGGGCACGAGTTGTGATCGCTCGTCCGAGTTAGAGGAACTCGGTGTTCTGTGGCCCGTTGGTTATGTGGACTTCGAAGGGCTGGGTGCTGAGGTCGTCCTGTTCGACGAGGTGCCAGTAGGTCTCGGCCATCTCGTCAGGGTCGAGGAAGGTGTCGGGATCGCGGTCGGGATACCGCTCTTTGACACCCGGCGTGTCGATCTGCCCGTCGATGACGACGTGGGCGACGTGGATCCCCTCGGGACCGAACTCCTGGGCGATGTCCATCGCCATCCCGCGGGCCGCGAACTTCGCGGCCGTGAAGCCGATGGCCCCGCCGAGACTTCGCACCGCGGAGGTCGCGCCGGTGAACAACACTGTGCCGCCACCGGTTTCGAGCATGTCCCCGACGGCCTCCTGCGAGCAGACGAACGCGCCGCGGCCGTTGACCGCCCACGCGTTCTCGAACGCCTCGACGGTCGTGTCCATGAGGCCCGTCCAGGAGGCGGCGCTGGCGTGATTGACGAGGACGTCGACCGGGCCGAATTCCGCACGGATTGCCTCGAAACCCTCGCGGATCTGCTCGACGTCGGCGAGATCCGTCTGGACGGCGAGTCCCTCTCCCGGGTCCGGGAGGTCGGACGCGAGGTCCTCGATGTACTCGCTCGACCGGGCGAACAGCGCGACCTGACAGCCCTCTGCCGCGAACTTTCGCGCGAGTGATTCGCCGAGTCCGGGGCCGACGCCAGCGATGACTGCTGTGCGTGTCATATCTGTGCGTTGTCGACCGCACGACAAAACCGTACTGACGGCCTACGCGATCCCGAGGCCGCCGAGCACGAGGCGGACGCCGATCGCGGTCAACAGCCCCAGGACGATCATCTTGCGGTAGCATTCGCCGACGGTCGAGCGGAGTCGCTTGCCGGCGGCGACGCCCGCGACGGCCGGCAGGACGGCGACGGCGGAGGCGAGCGCGATGGCGGTGCTCGGATAGAGGCCGAGCGCGCCGGCCGCGCCGATCCGGACGCCGTTGAGACCGAGAAAGACCATCGCGACGGCCCCGACGAACGTCCCATGGGAGAGGTCACAGCTACGGAGATACGCGATCAACTGGACGCCGACGTTCGTCCCGCCGAACAGCAGCCCCGAGACGCCGCCGACGCCGATCATCGCCGGCGTCGACTCGACGAAACAGCCCTCCTTCGCGCGGTCGAGACCCGGAACCGGAACGGTGTCCTGGGCACTGATCACGAACGCGAGCGAGATCACGCCGAGGCCGACTTTGAGCGGGGCCTGCGGGAGGCGGTCGAGGACGACCAGTCCGAGGAGCGTCCCGACCAGTGCGGCGAGCATCAGTGGCGCGAACCGGCGGCCGCAGGTCGTCAGTTCTGCGACCGAGAGGTCCCGGATCAACGAGAGATTGACGCCCAGAATCGGCGCGATCATGAAGACGACGGCCGTCGCGGGATCGATCGCCGTCGCCAGCGCCATCGTCCCGACGAGGGCGAAGCCGAAGCCGGCGAGGCCGTTGACCGCGCCCGCGACGACGATGACGACGGTCATAGCGACGAGCAGTCCGGGCGAGAGCCCCAGTAGCACACTTGCCAGTCAGTCGCACTGGGCTAAATACTACTGGGGGCTGTCGGCCGCCGCGCACGGTCGGACGAGACGGTGTAACCAAACGCATTCCGTTCTGAAAAGTGGCTAGGCAGTGTCGTTGTAGAACACCTCGGGCCCGTGATCGTCCTGCCAGGCGAACGCGAACACCCGCCTCGAGGGGAGTCGTTCCAGCCGCCGCCCATCGGGCGCCCGTCCGGTTGCCAGATCCCAGGTCGTCCCGTCGCCGACGAGGTCACCCCCAGACCACTCGAAGTCGTGGCCCGGATCGGCGAACCCGTGGATACCGGCGTCGGGGCTAGCGACAACGAGGACATCTCGGTCGCCCACCGTCGTCTGGACGATTCCATCAGCGTCCAGCACTCGGGGCAGTGAGAATCCGAGCGCGCTGTCGTCTGTCTCCACCCCGAGGACGGCGGTCTTGGGTTCGATGTCGTCCTCGCGATCCCACTCACGAGACCCATCACCACTGCGGTGGGCGTCCAGGCCGAACCCGTCCATCTCAAAGTAGGTCTCGTAGGGCGTCTCGTCGTAGTCGATCGACTCGGGCGTGTCGTCCTCACTTGCGGCTTCGCTCTTCCCACCGGGCCGCTGGAGGACCACCCCCTCGGGATAGGCCGCCTCGAACCGCTGCCAGGACAGCATCGAGGCCGGCAGCACCGAGAGCGAATCGCCCGCGAACTCGCCGGCGATACACGCGCCGCTGGACTGTTTCCACTCCGAGCCAGTTTCGCGGTCGTACATCACGAGGTCGTCGTCGGCGAGTTTCCCGGAGACGCCGAATTCAAGGGTCCGGCCGGCGTGCTCGCGCTCGTAGACGACGGCGCTGCCACAGAGTGGGCACCACGTCACCGCGATCGGGTCGCCGTCGATCGCGTCGTTGACGATCTCGTGGTAGTGGAGATAGCGAACGGGATAGGCCCGGGAGGAGTCGGGTGACTCGACGACGACTATCTGATCGTCGGGGTCACCTGCGTACTGGTCGCCGAACGTCGGGTCGTCGACGCTCGGAATCGCGTCACGCGGCAGGACCTGGCGGACGTTCATGTGTGGGGAGAGGGGCCTCACCACCGTCAAGCCCCGGGCCGCTCCGGGAGAGTTCGTCGTCGATCGGCTTACCGCAACGTAACTTGACGTTCATTAGCGAGGCCACGGGTAGTTGTGGTATGGAAACCTTCGACTTCATGGTCATCGGCTCGGGGTCGGGCCTGGACGTCGTCAACGTCGCGGCCAACCAGGGCCAGTCGGTCGCTATCGTCGAGAAGGGGCCGCTCGGCGGGACCTGTCTCAACCGCGGCTGTATCCCCTCGAAACTCCTGCTGTATCACGCCGACGTCCTGGAGACCGTCGAGCGCGCCGACGAGTTCAAGATCGATGCCACAGTCGAGAACGTCGACTTCGCGGAGATCGTCCGGGAGGTCAACGAGGAGGTCAGCGGCGACGCCGAGTCGATCCGCCGGGGGCTCACGTCCTCCGCGAAGCACGACCTGTTCGACGGGGAAGCCCGGTTCGTCGACGAGAAGACCGTCGAGATCTCGGGCGGCGAAGACGACGGTGCTCGGCTCAGGGCCGAAACGGTGCTCATCGCCGCGGGGACGCGTCCGGCAGTGCCACCGATCGACGGCATCGAGGACGTCGATTACCTGACCAGCACCGAGGCCCTCCAGCTGGAGACGCCGCCCGAGCGCCTCGTGATCGTCGGCGGCGGCTACATCGCGGCCGAGCTGGCCCACTTCTTCGGGACCTTCGGGAGCGACGTGACCATCGTCGGCCGTCGCCCGAACCTGCTGCCCGAGGCTGACGACGAGGTCGCCGCGGCCTTTACCGACCGCTACGCGGAGCGGTTCACGCTCCACACCGGCCACGCAGCGACCGCCGTCTCCCAGTCGAACGGGGAATTCACTGTCGAGGCCCAGCCCTACGAGTACGGCGAGAATGCAGGTGTCGTCGAGGGCGAAGACGGGGTCACCGTTACGGGCGACGAGCTTCTCGTCGCTGCGGGTCGCGTGCCCAACACAGACGTCCTGAACGTCGAGGCCACCGGCGTCGAGACCGACGAGCGCGGGTTCGTCGAGACAGACGAGTACCTCCGGACTACCGCCGAGGGCGTCTGGGCGCTGGGCGACATCGTCGGGGAGTACCTGCTCAAACACAGCGCCAACCACGAGGCCCGGACGGCGGCGCGGAACATCTTCGGCGAGGGGCTCTCGGCGGTCGACTACAGCGCGATGCCCTTCGCCGTCTTCGCCTCCCCGGAGGTCGCCGGCGTCGGCGCGCTCGAAGAGGAGCTCCAGTCGTCGGGTCGCGACTACGCGGTCAACACCTACCAGTACGAGGATACGGCCCGCGGTGACGCGATGAAAGCAGACGGGTTCGTGAAGGTCCTCATCGATCCGAACGGCGAGATTCTTGGCTGTCACATCATCGGGCCGGAAGCCTCGACGCTGATTCAGGAGGTCGTCGTCGCCATGAAATCGGGCTCCGGAACAGTACAGGATATCCGGAACGCGGTCCACATCCACCCGGCGCTACCCGAAGTCGTCGACCGGGCGTTCGCCGGGAAGTTCAGCCGCGGCAGCAGCCACGACCACCAGCACCACAACTGACTCGGAAGGGACGATAACACGAGTGTTACTCGGTTACTCGCGTGTTCGCGTGACCTTTTGCTGGGCACAGTGCTACTATCGCTTGCAATGACAAAGGTAGCAGTCATCATTCTCGCCGGAACGGAATCGCACGCGGACACCGGACGACTCGTCAACGGACTGGAGACGGCCAAGGAGTTCGCCGAGACGGCGGGTGACGAGGTCGAACTGATTTTCGATGGTGCCGGGACGCAGTGGATTCCGGAACTCGAAGACGAGGACAGCGACTACCACGATCTCTACCAGGCTGTGCGTGACGATACGGCCGTCTGTGAGTTCTGTGCCGGTGCGTTCGGTGTCGAGGACGCTGTCTCCGATTCCGGCGTCGTCACGCTCGACGACCACGACGGTCATCCGAGTATCCGATCGCTCGTCGCCGACGACTACGAGGTTATTACCTTCTGAGAACGACGGTACCTCGGGGTGCCGCGGTCAGTTCCCGTTACCGAACGTGTCGATACGGTCGTGGACGTACGCCGCCCAGGCATCCAGCGTCTCGTGCATCAGCTCGCGCGTGTCCTCGATGTCGGTCGCCCTGTACTGATAGACGTGTCCCCCGCTGTCGAGCAGTCGGCGGGTCCGATCAGCCAGGTCCTTCTCCCGCAGCGTCGAGAGCGAGCGATTGACGTTACTTCGATCGCGATCGAGTTCGGTCGCCAGTTCCTCGACCGTACTCGCGGGTTGGTCCAGAAGAGTCTCGTAGGTCCGGACCTCGTGTGGCTGGAGGTCGAAGACACACGCGAGCACTTCCTCGAAAGACGGTTCGGACTCACGGAGGAGCTCCCGGAACCGATCGGGGGAGAGGTCGGCCTGTGACATTGCCTGTTGCTTCGGTAGCCAGTGAAATAAACACCCTCGTTACCTCGACCTCACCCGTCCTGCTCGGCGGCGCCCTCGACGTAGCCCTGCCGTTCGAGGCAGGCCCGCATCTCCGCCTCGGTCTCGTGTTTGTGGAGCCGCGTCGGGGTGTCGCAGTAGTAGGTCTCGCCGTCCCACCGGAGCGTCACCTCGTGTTCGGACCCCAGAAACTCGGTATTGACGACGACCCGCTGGCCGTCGTTGAGAGCGTCGAGCATCTCTTCGGGCGATACTTCCCCAGGCGTGACGACGAGCGGTTCGGCCATGAGACGTCTATTCCGTTCGTCGAGTAATGAGCGTTTGGCCCCTTTCCAGTATAAATCCGTTTGGGGAAATCGCCCGTCTGTTACCCACACACCCATTCGAGGTACCAGTTTAACAACTTGCCATCACTGTATAGACGATGCAACAAAACAGACGACGATTCCTCCACCTCAGTGGCGCAGCCGCGCTCGCCGCGATCGCTGGCTGTTCGTCCACCGGCGGAAACGGCAACGGCAATGGAAACGGGAACAGCAACGGTGACACCACCACGACCACCGACAGCGGGAACGGAAACGGCAACGGAAATGGCGACGGGACGGCGTCGTTCGACGGCTGGCTCGATGGCACGGACAACTTCGACGGGACGGTCGTCGACGCGACTGGCGAGAGCCAGGTCACCATCGACGTCGGCGCGTCGGCCAACGGCGGTTCGTTTGGCTTCGCACCGCCAGTCGTCACTGTCGACCCCGGGACGACGGTCGTCTGGGAGTGGACGGGCGACGGCGGCGTACACAACGTCGTCGGCGAGAACATGGACTTCCGGAGCGGCGACCCGACGGGCGACGCCGGCAACACCTTCGAACAGACTTTCGAGGACGACGCGACGGTCAAGTACTACTGCAACCCACATCGACAGTCCGGGATGAAAGGCGTCGTCGTCGTTGGCGAGGGCAGCGAGGCGGACGACACCGACGACGGCGACACCAGCGACTACGGCTGGGAGGACGCCACCTGGGATTCGTACTGGTACTCGCTGTACAACATGAGCACGAACATCGCGATGAGCGGCAACGGGGTTCCGTTCCCGCTCAACGAGCAGATGGAGGAGCTACAGTCCCAGCGCATGCCCGCGATGCTGGAGGCCGCCGACACCGACCGGCCGCCGATCAACCAGCCCAACCTGACGTTCGCGGCGTTCACCGAGGGCGACCCGAGTTTTACCCAGCAGCCGGTGCTCGAAGACGACACCGGGCGGCCCGACGGGACGACGCTCGCGTGGGACAAATCGAACTCCTCTGGCGTCGTCAGCCCCTCGTCGCTGGCCTGGACGCACCTCAAGGGCGTCACCTGGGCGAAGAACTTCGAGACGCACTTCGAGACCCTGCCGGCCGAGATCGCCGCGAAGTTCCGCGCGCAGTTGCTCACGACGCTCGCACAGGTCGGGATCAACGCCGCGATCCTCGTCGGCGGCTCCCGCGGCAACGGCGCGCTCACCCATGGCGACTCCTTCGAGTTCCTCTCGGAGTATCGGCCAGCCGAAGGGCAGATCGAAGACGAGACGCGCCGACCGCACCACCACGCCGCGATGGTCTGGTTCCTCTCGGACATCACCAGCCTCGCCCAGAACGGCTGGTTCGGCTACGTCAACCCCCGCCCGCTCATTCCGAAGGAGGCCGGCGCTGACGGCGTCTTCGATATGGACATCGGGATTCAGGAGATCGCCGACGGCGTCGCCGAGGCGACGATGAACTTCTTTACGCCCGCGGAGATCGTCGAGATGGAGTCGACCCGGTCGGTCGGGCTCATGCTGGCCGCGATCGGCTACTACGGCACCCAGGCCGGTAGCGAGGAAGCCACGGAGAGCGCCGCAGACTACGCCAACGCGCTGGCCGACGAACTCGCGACCCACGTCGAGGGCGACGGCCGCGTCGCCGACGGCGCGGCCAACCAGGCCGCGACCCAGGGGATCGTCGGCCAGGGCCTGCTGTGGGCCGGCCAACTCGACGGCGTCGACCGCGAACCACTCGCCAGCGACGTCCTCGGCTACATGATCGACGAGCTCTGGGACGAGCAAGCAGGAACGTTCGCGACCGGGACCGACGACGACGTCTACACGATCACGGCCCGGGACGCCGGCGACGTCACCGGCGGGATCAACGCCGCCGACGCCGTCCTCGACATGGACGTCAGGGACATCTACGCCCGGTACTTCAACCAGACGTTCAACCGCGGCCGCCTCCAGCGCGCCGAGCGACCACAATCACGCGACGAGAGCGCCGAGTACACGCTGCCGCTCCCGCCCGCGGCGGGCGGCGAGCACGGCCAGGCCGCCGTCTACAACGCCGAGATCGAGTACGACACGACGGCCGACGAGTGGTCGGTCACCGACGATTCGTTCGACACCGAAGGCGCACTCTATCTCGCCAACCAGGACATCTGGATCGGCCAGTGGGCCGGGGACTTCTACCAGGGCCGCGGCGTCCCCGGCGAGTCCGACACGCCGCCGAACTGATTCGGGCGTCCGGTTCGAGACTCTTCCCTTCGGTCAGAGTCTCGCTATCTCACTCATCGCTTCGCTCGCCATATTCCGCCCCTGGGCGTTCAGCGTCACCTCGGTTCGCGTCCGGACCTCGTGCAACCACTTTTTACTTCCTCGGGTGGCCTCACGTAGTTCGGCCACCACTCGTCGTAAAAACTTGGGGAAAAACGAGCCGGACGCTCCCTGCTCACGGCTACGCCGTTCGCTTTCGCGGTTCCTCACAGGTTCGGAACCGCGCACTGCTCGCGTCCGGTGAAACGCCGCCTTCGGCGGCGTATGCCAGACCTACTTCTCACTCATCGCTTCGCTCGCCATGTTCCGCCCCTGGGCGTTCAGCGTCACCTCGGTCCGTGTCCGCACCTCGTCTACAGCCCCGACTTCGAGCAAGTGCTGGTAGATCTCCTCGACCTCGTCGACGCTCAGCCCCACGAAGTCGGCCATCTCGAACGGCGAGACGCCCGAGTAGAGCGCCATCAGGACCTGACTCTCTGCCTCGGAGAGTTCGTAGTCGTCCTCGCGCGACTGGACGATGTGCTCGAACAGCGTCGCCAGCACGGTGGTGTGGCGAGCGTTGCCCGAGAGGTGGGTCTCCATGCTGCGACCCTCCTCGTCGGTGTGCTCGATGGCGACGACGTCGCGGTGCTCGCCCATGACCTCGCCGCTGCGCTCCTCGATCGTCCCGACGTCGTCGAGTTCACAGGCCATGCTGTCGCCGTCGGGAAACTGCAGCGTGAACAGGCCGTCTTCGATGGCGAAGCGGGCTTTCGACCACGAGGCCTCGTCCTGGACGACGCCGCCGACGATCGCCGGGTGTTTCGCGAGGATGACGCCGCCGCCGAGGTTCGCCCGGCAGTAGGTGTCGACGAAATCGTCGACGTCGGTCGCGGCCACCACGAGGACCGCATTGCCGAACCTGAGTGTCACCGCGCCGGTCGTGTCGACGTCCTCGGGGACGGGCGACTCTCCCCGGGGGATGGTCACCTTGGCGTGGGGGATGGTCTGTTTCGAACCGTTCTCGGCGACGAGGAGTCGTCTGTTCGTCAGGATGAGTCGACAGGAGGTCCACTCGGGGCTGGCGACGGACTCGCCGTTACGTACCACGTAACAGACATCGCCTGCCGAATCGAGGATCTTGCGTTCGTCGCCGCTCATGAGGGCGTCGTTGCTGGAACGTAGGTTCGCCAGCGGTTATAAATTCTCACCAGAAGGGGACGTGCTGTATCCACGATTCGGCGTCGCCATTCCGGATGTGCGGGCGCACCGAAACATGCGCGTATTCGCGATCAGTGGCGAGGTGCTACGGATCGATCCGTGAAAGCGCCAGCCCCAGGCCCGCGATACTGAGCAGAAACGCCGCCGTGGCGATGGGGTACTGTGCCTGCGAGAGCGTGGCCGACAGCGACCCGGCTCCGACCGATCCGGCGACGCCGGCCAGCAGCGGGGCGCTGCACCCGACGCAGGCGAACACTCCCAGCAGTCCCGCGCCCGACGCCTTCCAGCTCCGATCGATCGTGACGGCCACCAGCAACCCCAGCGTCAGATAGCCGACGGTCAGAAACGGGATGATCGACACCGACAGCAGGGGCCCCGTGTAGAACACCGCCGGCCCCCAGCCAGGGATCCCGAGGTGAACGCTCAGCCCCTGGTGACCGCTCGCTGGACCCACGAGTCCGGCAATCGACAGCAAGACCAGCGCGTAGCTCACCCCGGCGGCGGCACTACGGAGCGAGAGCGAGCCCAACTGCGGCGCGACGAGATACCGGAGCGCGATCGCACTCGCGACGAGCCACAGGAGCGGATAGAGGACCTGTTCTGCCGAGTGGACGACCGGATCGACCGCGAGGCCGTAGCCAATCACCATTCCGACGAGCGCAGCAGCGACGCCCTGTCCGCGCGAGAGCGGCGGTCGGAACCCCGTGGTGTGCACGTCACTCACTCCGTTTCGCTCGCTCCGGCAGTCGTCCGAGGACATCGGCCAGGAACGTGAACACCCCGAGTACCACGAGGACGGCGATCGCGTACGGCTCCAGCGGGACGTCCATCCCGAAGAGCATCCCCAGGACCGTTCTGATCTCGAAGGCGATGATCCCGACGACGACAGTCCCGACCAGAATGCCGCCCCGGGTCCCGGCGAACGGGGTCGTCTTCGTCATGGGAGCACCTCCAGCAGATCGTGGAATATCTCGATCACGGCTCCGGGATCGATCCAGCCGACGAGCGGCTCGATCACCACCGGGTACGGATTCCCGCCCGAGCCGAACAGCCCGCTCTCGGCGACGATCGAACCGAGCGGCAGGGCGTAGGCCAGGACGACCAGTACCAGTGCGATAACGGTCCACAGTCGGAGGTTGTCGAGCACCGCCGGGCTGTCTGTGGGACCGGAGAGTGCCGGCGGCAGCGTCTGGCCGAGCCCGTCACGGGTGGGTGTGCCCATCGATAGCGCCAGGTTCCCGAGGAACAGGACCGTCGAGACGAACAGTAGCGACCCGCCGATAGCCAGCTGGAGGTTCAACTCGGAGACGCTGCCGAAGGAGGTCGCGAAGTCGAACCCCTCGTACTGCGGTTCGGCCGTCCGCCGGGGGATCCCGAACAGTCCCGAGACGTGCATCGCGTTGGACATCAGCCCCATCCCACCGAACCAGATGACGACCTGGGCGAGTGCGATCGGACGGGAGTACAGCGGCCGGTTGGTGAGCTGGGGCCACAGCCAGTAGGTGCCGGCCATCATCGTCAGCGCGACGGCCGTCCCGACGGTCAGGTGGAAGTGACCCGGCACCCAGAGGGTGTTGTGGACGAGGTAGTTGATGTTCATCCCCGCGTTGATCATCCCGGAGAACCCGCCTGCGGCGAACATCAACCCCGCGAGCGCCATCCCCGTGAAGGCCGGGTCGCGCCACGGGAGCGCTTTCAGCCAGCCGAACAGTCCGGTGCCGCCGCGCTGGCGTGCGCCGTGTTCCATGCTGGCTACCACGGTGAAGGCCGTGAGCAGGCTGGGCAACAGCAGGAACATCGTGTTGGTCATCGCGATGAACTTGAACCCCTCGGCGATGCCGGGATCGAGGTACTGGTGGTGGATGCCGACCGGCGTCGACAACAGCACGAAGAGGACGAACACGACGCGAGCGAGCGGGTCGCTGAACAGCCGTCCACCGGCGATCTTCGGCAGGACGGTGTACCACAGCAGGTACGCCGGCAGCAGCCAGAAGTAGACGACCGGGTGTCCGAAGAACCAGAAGAGCGTCCGGGTCAACAGCGGGTTGACGGTGTCGATGAGCCCGAGCGACCACGGCAACAGGAAGAACAGCACCGAGATCGCGACGCCGATCGTCGCGATGTACCACATCACCATCGTCGTGAGAACCATGAACGTCTGCAGCGGGATGCGCTCGCCCGGGTTGTCCCCGCGCCAGGCGAGGTAGGACCGGAACCAGTCGACGCCGGCCAGCCAGGTCCCGATCAGGAACACGGCCAGTCCGGTGTAGAACAGCGGATGTGCCTGAAGCGGCGCGTAGAACGTGAAGAGCACGTCAGCGCTGATTCCGATCTCGTCGACGAACCCGAGCAGGATCGTCCCGCCGGTGAGCACCGACCCGAGCGACATCAACCCGAGCCAGGCCCGCGTGAACGTGATGTTCTCCGCGGGCCTGTCTAGACTGCGCGTGATGGCCCACTGGTACAGTCCCACGAGGAAGAAAATCGTGAAGACGATCACGAGCAACACGCCGTGAGCCGTCAGGACGGTGTAGTAATCCGCCGAGTCGATCAGTCGCAGGACGTTCGTCCGGTGGAGGGCCTGGATGATCCCGAACAGCGCGCCCAGCCCTAACGCGACGAACGACACCAGGAACGCCTGGCGGACGACGCTGGCTTCCTCGGGGTAGCGATCCACGAACGTCGGCGTTCCGGTCTGCGAACTCATCGGTCACCTCCGTCGTACTCGTCCTCGGGAACGACTCTGAGCAATCCCTCCATGTCGTGGTGACCGCTGCCGCAGTACTCGTGACAGATGATGCCGTACTCGTTCGGTTCGTTGACTTCGACAGTCAGTTCCGCTACTTCGCCGGGGATGACCATCGCGTTCGCGTTGGTCCCCACGACCTCGAACCCGTGGGTGACGTCCGCTGACGTGACGTAGAAGGTGACAGTACTGTTGGCTGGTACCACGATCGGGTCGGGCTGGAAGACGAACTGCCGGGCGATGACGTGAACGTCGTACTCGTTCGGGCCGACCTGCTCGACGCCCGGATCCCCGAACTCGGGATGGTCCGCCAGGGAGTTCGGATCGACCGTGTCGCCGCTGTCGTCGATCATCTCCACGCCGGCACCGACCGCGCCGTAGGTGACCGTCGCGATGAACCCGACTATCATGACGAGTGAAAGGCCCAGCCAGAGTTTCTCGTAGTCGTGAATGTGCATGCCTGATCACCCCACGACGACGAGATCGTTTCCGAGGAACTCGACGAAGTACATGAACGCCCACATGACCGCCAGGATCACGAAGTAAAGCAGTATCAGCGCCAGCGTCCCTTTCGGGTCGAACTCCTCGTGGGTGAGTTCTCGGACCTGTTCCGACTGGTCCGGCGGCGCGGACACACTCCGTTCGGGCTGTGTCACGGGTGCAGTTCGCTCCTCGATCGACGATGGCCCATCGCTCATAAATCACCCTGATATGTTGGGCAAAATAATAAGTATCCCTCTTCTCAGAGTGCTGGAACGACCACAACGCATTAATACACCAAACGATGGGTTTCTCGCATGAACGTGACCCCACGGGTCGTCGGCCTACTGGCTCTCCTCGCGATCGCCCCGGTCGGAGCGTACGTGGTGTTCGACGAACTGATCGCCGTCGTCGCGGTACTCAACGTCGTCCTCATCGCCGCGAGCCTCGCGATCGCGCTCTCGCCGCACGAACCCCCGACGGACACGGCCCCGAACGGAACGTAGCATGGCCACCGGGACAGTCGTACTGGCAGCGGACGGTGCACTCCTCACCGGGAACGTCGATCTCTTGCTGTTCGCCGTTATCGGGGTCCTGGGCGGCGCTCACTGCCTGGGGATGTGTGGACCACTGGTGACGACCTACGCCGACCGCATGACCGACGGCCGCGAGCGACGAGACGGTCGTCTCACCACTCGCGACGTTCGCCAGCACGCCCTGTTCAACCTCGGGCGGACGGCCGGGTACGCCGGGGTCGGTGCGGTGCTCGGACTGCTCGGCGGTGTCGCCGTCGATGCGGCAGCGATCGAACCCGTCTCCTCGGCGGTCCGCGGCGGCGTCGGGATCGTCGTCGGGTCGGCGATTGTCCTCGTCGGCGTCGGCTACCTCAGGTCGGGAACCGCGACCGGGACGCTGTCGGTCTTGCCCGGACTGAACGCGGCCGTCGGGCGCTTTACCGGGGTGCTCGCCGGGCGACTCGACCGGCTGGTCAACTCGCCGGGGATCGTCGGCCTCGGGGCCGTCCACGCCCTGCTTCCGTGCCCGATCCTGTACCCGGCGTACCTCTACGCGCTCGCGCTCGGCGACCCGGTGCGGGGCGCGCTCGCACTCGGCGTGCTCGGCCTCGGGACCATCCTGACGCTGCTCCCGTACGGACTGGCTCTCGGATCGCTCTCGGCTGGCCACAGAACGCGCCTGCACCGGGTGATGGGCGGCGTCTTCGTCGTCCTCGGCTACCTGCCGCTCGCTCACGGCCTGATGCTGTTCGGCGTCGACCTTCCGTACCCGGACGTACCGTACTATCAGCCGCTATGACGGGGTGTACGCTCTGCGGACTCGACCTGCCGGCCGAGCCGATCACCGGCGACGACGTCGACGGACAGTACTGCTGTCGCGGCTGTCTGGCAGTCGCTCGATCGCTGGACGAGGCGCCTGCGGACGTCGAGGACCCGGCCGACGAAGTGGATACCGCCGACGTCGACGACGCCGACGGCGAGGTCGCCTACCTGTCGGTCGACGGGATGCACTGCGGGACCTGCGAGCTGTTCCTCGAGGACACCGCCACTCGCCAGGCAGGGGTCGCGGCCGCGTCGGCCAGCTACGCGACGGACACGATGAAAGTCGTCTACGATCCCGACTCCGTCCAGGAATCGGCGCTTCCGGAGCTGGTCTCCCGGGCCGGGTACGAGGCCAGACGACGGTCCGATCCGGACCCGGACGACCCCGACTCCCCGGCCGTCCGGTTCCTGCTGGGCGGGGGCTTCTTCGGGATGATGACGATGCTGTGGTACGTCCTGTTCATCTACCCCCAGCACTTCGGGTTCGAACCCGTCGTGGAGTTCGGGACCTACGGTCGGCTGTACCTCCTCGGGCAGATCTGGCTGTTCAGTACGATCGTCCTGGGCTACACCGGGTTCCCGCTGTTGCGAGGAGCGTACGTCAGTCTCCGCGCCGGCCAGCCGAACATGGATCTGCTCGTCTCGCTTGCGGCCCTGGGTTCCTACGGATACAGCACCGCAGTCGTGCTCCTTGGCGGCATCGACGTCTACTTCGACGTGACCATCGCCATCGTCCTCGTCGTGACCGCCGGCAACTACTACGAGGAGCGTGTGAAGCGAAGCGCCGTCTCGCTGCTCTCGGAGCTGACGAGCGAGTCCGTCTCGGAGGCCCGCCGTCGCGACGGCGAGACCGTTCCGATCGAGAAAGTCGAGCCGGGTGCGGAACTGCTGGTCAAACCCGGCGAGCGCGTCCCGCTCGACGGCACGGTCGTCGAGGGCGTCGCCGCCGTCGACGAGGCGCTGGTCACCGGCGAGTCGCTCCCGGTGACACGGCGGCCCGGCGAGACTGTCCCCGGCGGCGCAGTCGTCACCGACAGTCCGCTGGTCGTCGAAGTCTCCGAGGCGGCCACGAGCACGCTCGATCGGATCGTCGGCCTGCTGTGGGACGTCCAGAGCGCACGCCCCGGCGCACAGCGGCTGGCCGACAAACTCGCGACGGTTTTCGTCCCGCTTGTGGCGACGCTGGCCGTACTGGCGGCGCTCGTCGTCGTCGCGACCGGCGGGACGGCGACCGGCGCGTTCCTGATCGGGCTCACTGTCGTCATCGTCTCCTGTCCGTGTGCGCTCGGACTGGCGACGCCGCTGGCCGTGGCCGTCGGCGTCGGGCGCGCGGCCGCCGACCGGGTCGTCGTCGCCTCCGAGACCCTCTTCGAGACGCTGCCGGAAACCGACGTGGTCGTCCTCGACAAGACCGGGACGCTCACGACCGGCCGGATGACGGTCGTCGACAGCCGCCTCGACGACGACGCGGCCCTCCACCGGGCGGCCGCACTGGAGCGATACTCGAACCACCCGGTGGCGGACGCGGTCGTCGCCCACGCCGGCGACGCGTCCCGGACCGACGGCGGCCGGAACGCGACGGTGACGGAGCGAGGCGAACCGGGAGACGACAGTCCCGGGGTCGCCGTCCCCGATGGAGTCTCCATCGAGCCCAGGGGGGTCGTCGGCCCCGTCGACGGCGTCCGGACGGTCGTCGGCCACCCGGACCTGCTGACCGACCGCGGACTGACGATCCCACAGCAGTACCGCGAGGCCGCGACAGCCGCCGCCGAGGCCGGACAGGTCCCGGTCGCGGTCGGCTGGGACGGGCGGTGCCGCGGGCTCCTGGTCGTCAGCGACCAGCCACGCGACGACTGGGAGGACGTCGTCACCGCGCTCGCCGCTGACGGCCGCGACGTGGTGGTCCTGACCGGCGACGACACCGCCGCGGCCGACCGGTTCAGGGCACACCCGGCGGTCGAGGAGGTCTTCGCCGGGGTCCCGCCGGACGGCAAAGTCGCCGCTGTCGAGCGCCTCCGAGATCGAGGCCGGGTCACGATGGTCGGTGACGGTGCCAACGACGCGCCCGCGCTGGCCGCTGCGGACGTGGGGATCGCGCTCGCCCGGGACGGTACCCTGGCCGCCGACGCCGCCGACGCGGTGGTGATCGGCGGGCGACTCGACGCCGTCCCGACGCTGTTTCGCGTCGCCGAGCGGACGCGCTCGCGGATCAGGCAGAACCTCGGGTGGGCGTTCGGGTACAACGCGGTCGCGATCCCCCTCGCCGCGACCGGGGCGCTGAACCCGCTGTTCGCCGCGCTCGCGATGGCCGCGAGCAGCACCATCGTCGTGCTCAACTCCAGTCGAACCCTGGTTCCAGACGAGTGAGAATCCCGACACCGTTTAAATCGACGTCCGACGATTTGTCTCCCATGGTACACTACCCACGACAGATGGACGACCACGGCGACACCTGGTATCGCCTCCTCGGGTACGCTGGCGTGGTCGGCGTCCTGCTCGCACTCGTCCTGACCGCGGGCGTCGTACTGCTGACGGCTCCGCTACCGACGGCCCCGTCCAGTCCAATCGTAGCGACGCTCGTGTTCACGGTCATGACGGTGGTCGTCGCACTGATCGCACGGCGACTCGGCACGCGGATTCGAGAGTGATCGCTGTCGGTCAGGTCTGGTTCGACGCGACCAGCGTAATCGCCGACGAGCGCGGTATCGACCACCTCTTGGCCTTGGACAGCGACTGACGCACGCACGGGTTTTCACTGGTCCCGGCGGACGTCGACGGTTCTGGTAGCTGATACTGTGGCATCTCGGTCGATCTCACACGATCAGCAGCGCACCACCGACGACCGCGAGCCCCCCGAACCCGACACAGACCGCCCAGAAGGCGACCCGCCTGACGAGTGCGACCAGTGCCCCCACGGTCAGAAAGCCGACGACCGCGCTGACGGCGAGCGCCAGCGCGGCCGGACCGGGCGCGATCGAAGGGACGCCGACCTCGACGAATACGAGCGCGCCGGCCGCCAGCGCCGCGGGGATCGAGAGGAGAAACGAGAGCCGCAGCGAGTCCTCGCCGGGATGGCCCCGGAGGAGGAGTGCGCTCACGGTCGTCCCCGACCGGGAGACGCCCGGGAGGATCGCTAGTCCCTGGAGTGCGCCCACGAGCACGGCATCGAGCAGATCGATCTCCGTACGCCGCTCGATCGCGCGGTCCTGTGCAGTCCACTGCAAGAGTCCGGTCCCAACTAGCAGCGCGCCGATCAGGGCGACGAAGGCCCCGCCGGAGAGCGAGGAGACGACCGTCTCCAGCGTGAGGTAGGCCACGCCGCCGGTCGCGAACGACGCGCCCATCGCGACGACGACGAAGGTCAGCGTCGCCTGCTCGGCCGCGAACCAATCACCAGGACGCCACGAGGGAACGTCGGCCAGCAGCTCGCCGACCTCCGCGCGGTAGTAGACCATCGCCGCGACGGCCGTCCCGAGGTGCAAGAAGAGGGCGAACTGCGTGTCTGCGACAGCTGACTCGCCGACGTCGAGCGCGGTCAGCGCCAGCGCGACGCTTCCCTCACTCGACACCGGGAGCCACTCCAGCGTGCCCTGAATGAGCCCCAGCAGCACCGCAACCAGCCACTCGTCCATACCGAAGGCGGTGTGCCCGGGACGAAAAGAGGGTTCGGTTCCTCGCTGCCGTGCCAATCCCGGGCACGACAGAGTCGTTATATCACCTGGCCGCGACTAGAGGGGCATGGCGAACGCGGCTTCCTACGTAAACGCGGCCTGGGAGTGGATTCTCTCGCTCCCGCGGTGGCAAGGGTTTCTCCTGTTGGTGCTGGGGACAGTGGTTCTCGCGAAACTCGTCCAGATCGGCGGTGACTTGTTGATCCGACGTGCTACGAAACGCATTCCGACCGAGGTCGACGACATCGTCTTCGAGACGATTCACCCGCCGCTGTACGTGACGGTGGTTCTGGTGGGCAGCTATCTCTCGGTGCTCGGCCTCGGGATGGCACCGGACACGACGGCACAGGTCGAAGCGCTGGTGCTGTCGATTCTGGTCGTCCTGTGGGCGCTGACGCTGACGAAGCTGGGGCGAAAGGTCTCGAACGAACTCACCGAGAACAGCCACGTCGACGCGCAGGTCGTCCCCATCTTCCAGAACATCTGGAGCGTGCTCGTCGTCGCCGTGTCGATCTATCTCTTGCTCGCGTTCTGGGAGATCGACCCGACGCCGTTTCTCGCCAGCGCGGGGATCATCGGGATCGTCATCGGCTTCGCCGCTCGCGACACCATCGCGAACTTCTTCGGCTCGATCGCGCTCTATTTCGACGGCACCTACAAAGTGGGAGATTACATCGTCCTCGAATCCGGTGAGCGAGGGCGGGTCGAGGACATCTCGATCCGTTCGACCGTCATTCGAACGCGCGACGACATGCTCGTGACCGTCCCCAACAGCGTGCTCAACGCCGCCCGGATCATCAACGAGTCGACGCCCGAACGCGAGCGACGCGTCCGGATCGCCGTCGGCGTCGCCTACGGCAGCGACCCCGACGCCGTCGAGGAGACGCTGCTCGGTGTCGCCGAGGCCGAGGCACTGGCGATCGAGCGGCCCAAACCCCGCGTGCGGTTGCGCTCCTTTGGCGACTCGGCGCTGCAGTACGAACTGCTGTGCTGGGTCAACGATCCCGTCTTGCGCGGGCGGGCGACCCACGAACTCAACACCGAGGTCTACAAGGCCCTGCGGGCGACCGACATCGAGATCCCGTTCCCCCAGCGCGTGGTCAGCTTCGGCGACGAGCAATCTCCCGAGGCCCCGCTCTCGCACGGCGAGGGTGTCCCGGAAGCAGTCGACGACTGACCTTTTCCCGCCCGCACTCTTTGGACGACTATGGCCCAGACACCGTTTCGAACCGAGCGCGGCCAGCGCGTGGCCGCCGTGTCGGCCGCCCAGATGCGCCGCGTCGACGACGTCGCCGTTTCGGAAACCGGCCCCCAACTCCTCCAGATGATGGAGAACGCGGGCCGCAACCTCGCTCGAAACGCGATGGCCGCCCGACCGGGGCTCCGAAGCGTGACCGTCCTCGCGGGCCCGGGCGGCAACGGTGGCGGCGGACTGTGCGCTGCACGTCACCTCACCAACCACGGGATCGACGTGACGGTCGTTCTGGACCGCGACCCGGACGACCTCTCGGGCGCGACGGCGACCCAGTGGGAGACGCTCGAGGCGATGGACGTCCAGCGAACCACGGACGCGACCGCGGCCGTGGTCGAGGCCGACGTCGTCATCGACGCACTGCTCGGATACGGTCTCGACGGTGCGCCCGACGACCGGATCGGCGAATTCGTCGACATCGCTGCCAAAGCCGCGTATCTCGTCTCACTTGACGTCCCGTCGGGCGTGGACGCCACGACGGGCGAGCGACCCGGCGTGGCCGTCGAGCCCGACCGCACGCTGACGCTCGCGCTGCCCAAAACTGGCCTCACCGACCTCGACGGGCCGCTCTACCTCGGCGACATCGGGATTCCGGCGGTGGTCTACGAACAGGTGGGAATCGATTACGAGTCGCCGTTCGAGGGCGAGTACGTCCTCCCACTGGTCGTCGAATGAGTCGCTGCTCACCGCCTCATTTTGTTTCGAACGATTCGACTACCGCTGCTGTCGGATAGACTGAGACGAGCGACTGTGCCTCAAAATCAGAGTCATCACTCCAGATGGCAGCGTCGCGGGCGAGTGCACAGGCGAGATACAGCACGTCGTCCGGATCCGTATCACAGAGTGCATCGTCAGCACGATCGATTTCCGGGACCAACTCCTCTGTCGGGACGATCTCGATGTACTGAAACAGCAAGTCGAGGAATTTCGATACCTTCTCCATGCTCATCCCGGATTTCTCGACGATCAGATCATCGTACTTTTCGAGTTCGTCTTCGATCACTTCCGGTGTAAGTAAGTCCGGTTCGAGCGTGACCAGTAGCTCACGTGTTTTCGCATCCGTAATTAGCGCTGACAGCAAGACATTCGCATCGACGACAAGTCTCATCGCTCGTCTACTCCGCCTCGGATTCGACTCGTTCGCGAGCGCGCTCGTTGATGGCAGCAGCGATCTCGGAGACGTCTGTCTCGGTGAATTCGCTGTCAGCAGTCAACTCGTCCACCAATTCGAGTTTCTCGATCTTGTCTTCGATTGCCTGCCGTGTCACCTCGCTCCAGTTGATCTCGGGATGTCGTTCCATCCTGTCTTTGAGATCGTCGTCGACGTTGACCGTAATCGTCGGCATATGTATACACAGGAGACACAGAATACTGTGTCTTTTGGTGCGCTCGGCTCATCGGTTACGGGCGAGTACGTCCTCCCACTGGTCGTGGAGTGAACGACCAGGGAGCGCCAGCGACGCCACGACTCGAAAGGGAATTACGTCGGCGACGGCCACAGACGGGTAATGACTGTTCTCGACATCGCACGCGACGCGCTGGCGACCGGGCCGCTCTGTAACGCCTGTCTCGGGCGGCTGGTCGCCGACCGGAGTTTCGGCCTCGGCAACGACGAACGTGGCCGGGCACTCCGGACGGCCGTCGCGCTCGAAGACGACGAGCCATACGAAGAACCAGAGGAGTCGTGCTGGGTCTGCGAAGGCGAGTGCGACCGGATCGACGTCTGGGCCGAGCGTGCCGTCCAAGCCGTCGCAGAGTACGACTTCGACACCTACCAGGTCGGCTCGCGCGTCCCGCCCATGCTCGAAGAGAACGACGTCCTCCTGCGCGAAGACGTCGGGCTGGACGAAGAAGCGGGCGAGTTGTTGAAGTCCGAACTCAACAGGGAAGTCGGCAAGCGCTTCGGCCGCGAGACGGAGACCGAAGTCGACTTCGAGCGGCCCGACGTTCAGTTGCTCCTGGATCTGGGCACGGACGAGGTCGAGCTGCAGGTCAACTCCGCCTTTGTCTACGGCCGCTACAAGAAATTAGAGCGGGATATCCCCCAGACGAAGTGGCCCTGCAACGAGTGCGGTGGCTCCGGGCTCAAACGCGGCGCTGAGTGCCCGGGCTGTGACGGACGGGGCTTTCGCTACCCCGAGAGCGTCGAGCAACTCACCGCCCCGCCCGTGGTCGAGGCCTACGCGGGCGAGTCCGCGACCTTCCACGGCGCGGGTCGCGAGGACGTCGACGCGCTGATGCTCGGCACAGGACGCCCGTTCGTCATCGAGGTCGACGATCCCCACACCCGAGCCGTCGACCCCGAGGCCCTGGAACGGGAGATCAACGCATTCGCCGAGGGGAAAGTCGAGGTCACGGACCTGGCGATTCCGACCTACGAGATGGTCGAGCGCGTCAAAGAACACGACGCTTCGAAGACCTACCGGATGGCCGTCGAGTTCGACGCGCCCGTCAGCGAGGACACGCTGCAGGACGCGCTGGACGAGCTTCGAGGAGCGACCATCACCCAGCGGACGCCCCAGCGCGTCGACCACCGCCGGGCGGACATCGACCGCACGCGAGAGGTCTACGACGTCGAGGGCGAACTGGAGGACGACACCCACGCCACGATCGAACTCCACGGCGAAGGTGGCCTCTACGTCAAAGAACTGGTCTCGGGCGACGAGGGACGGACGGAGCCGAGTCTCGCGGGCCTGCTCGAGACGGATGCGGTCGTGACCGCACTGGACGTGCTCGCGGTCGAAGGCGAGGACGAACCGTTCGCGACCGAGGACTTTCTGGCAGACCAGGAGTAGCGAAGTCGGTCAGATTTGCTCGACCGGCTTCTGGACGGGTTCGCCATAGACTGCGTGATAGACAGCAGGGAACGCAGCCAGTCCGAGGACTTGCACGACCCCGCCCAGCGGCGTGAGCCAGAGCGCGTCCAGCGAAACTGCCACGAAGCCGACGCCCATCGAAGCCAGGAAGAACACGACACTGAAGTAGCTGACGCGCAGCGGCATCGACGTCAGTTCCGACCGACGTGGCCACTTGCCGACGTTCGGCGAGTCGCCCCGAAACGCGGCGAGAGCGATGCTTCCCGAGACGATCGCGGTCAGTCCTGCCAGGGGCACGGCGTCGGGATACAGTATCTGAGCGAACACGACGACAGCGAAGCTCGGGGTCGAGAGGACCGACAGCTCCGCTCCGCCGAAGAATACCTGTCCTAACCACGCACGCACTCCCACGCTCACCACGCTCCTCGCAGACGACGTGCGATTGGTGTGCTCGACACGGATAGCAGACCCTTTCCTCGCGAGTGTTTTAAGTTCTTCCAGTGCGTTGGTGACAACCCACATGGATTGATTAGCCCCATTTATTGTACGATAGAAAGGGTGTGTTGGATAATAATTAACAAAACAAATAAATAGGAAGTACTCAATAACAACACCTGTAATGAATCGCTCAGAGAGCGGTGAGAAAGGTTCCGGAGTGTCGCGCCGACGATTTATCGAAACAACCGGTGCAGCTGGTGTTGCGCTGACTCTTGCAGGTTGTGGCGGTGGTGGTGGCGGCGGCGGTATCCAGATCACGGCCGATCAAGAATACGCTGACGCGTCAGGCGCGGTCACCGACGCGCTGTACGATGCGGGCCTCAGTGAGGACATCGACGTTACCATCAACGCGGGCGACTTCGAGTCGGGCGCGCGCCGGTCTTCGTTCATTTCCGCACTGGACGCGGGCCGGTCGGACCCGGACATCTTCATGATGGACTCGGGATGGACGATTCCGTTCATCGTCCGCGATCAGCTGGTCAACCTCAGCGACGAGCTGTCCCAGGACACGCTGGACTTCGTTCAGAGCGACTACCTGTCCTCGTCGGTCCAGACTGCGAGTGATCCCGACTCGGGAGACCTCTACGGACTCCCGCTGTTCCCGGACTACCCGGTGATGCACTACCGAAAGGACCTCGTCGAAGAGGCCGGCTACGATCCGGAAGGCGAAAACTGGTCGACCGAGCCGATGTCCTGGCAGGAGTTCGCCGAGATCGCGGCCGACGTCTGGGACCAGAGCGGCGTCGAATACGGGTTCACGACACAGGCCGCCGAGTACCTCGGACTGGCCTGCTGTACGTTCAGTGAGACGATGACGTCGTGGGGCGGGTCGTACTTCGGCGATCACAGCAACCTCTTTGGCCCCGTCGGCGACCGGCCGATCACGGTCAACGAACAGCCGGTCCACGACACGATCCGGATGATGCGGTCGTTCGTCCGCGGGCCGGACGCCAACAACACCCTTTCGGGGTACCCCAAGATCACGAACACCGACATCTTCGAGTTCACCGAAGAAGACGCCCGAGAGCCGTTCACCGGTGGCGACGCGGTGTTCATGCGCAACTGGCCGTACGCGATCGCGTCGACGCTGGGCGCGGAAGACTCGCCGATCACTCAGGAAACCTACGGCACGATGCCGCTGCCGTACGGCGTCGAAGATGGCCAGGGCAACTATGAGGGAACCGGTGGGCCGGCCCACGCCCTCGGTGGCTGGCACCTGACTGTCAACCCCAACAGCGACAACGTCAGCGACGCCGCGTCGGTCCTCGAATCCTTCGCCAACGAGGACGTGATGCTCACGATCCTCGAAGAGGTCGGGAACCTGCCGCCGGTGCCGTCGGTCACGGCGAACGCGAACCCGGACAACGTCGGACCGATCGGTCCACACCTCGAGACGCTGGCCGTCGCGGGCGAGAACACGGTCGCGCGTCCGGTGACGGCAGTCTGGCCGGACCAGGAGGCCGTCGTCGCCGAAGAGGTCCACGCCGCCTACCTCGGTGAGAAATCACCGCAAGGGGCGATGTCCGACCTCGAAGGTCGACTCAACAACTTCGAACAGGGATAACGGAGTGTCCAAACCGTGACACCAGACACGTCAGAGCAGAACACACGACTCTGGGCGCGCCCGCTCAACTGGCTCGAAACCAAGGGCGACGCCGTGTTCGCGTACGTCCTGCTAGCACCTGCGTTCCTGCTGCTAGCGGTCGTCGCGTTCTACCCACTCGTCCGAACGTTCGAGTTCTCGCTGCGCGAGGACGCGATTCGGTCGGCAGACCCGTTCGGTGCGTTCGTCGGGCTGGACAACTACGAGGCGTTGTTGACGGGAGAGGCGTTACTGCCCCAGCAATTTCTCGACCTGACGTTCGAGACGCCCATCCTGCAGCAGGCGCTGTTCGTGACGCTCGCGTTCGCGATTCTCAGCGTCCTGTTCGAGACACTCATCGGGTTCGGACAGGCGCTCATCATCGACAAGGAGTTCTACGGCCGTCGATGGGTGCGCGTCGCGATCATCATCCCCTACGCGATTCCGATCGTCATTCAGGGGATGATCTTCTACCTGATGTTCAGCCCGCGTGTCGGCTTCGCGACGGAGTTCATGCAGTCGCTCGGGCTGTTCGGCTCGAACCCGCTGTCGTCGACGACCGAGTCGTTCTTCATCGTCCTGGTCGCCGACGTCTGGAAGACGTCAGCGTTCATGGCGTTGCTGATCCTCGCAGGCTTGCAGAGTATCGATCGCCAGCTGTACGACGTCGCGAGAGTTACCGGCGCGTCGCCGTGGCAGCGATTCAAGTACATCACGCTGCCACTGATCGCGCCGGCGCTGCTGGTCGCGATGCTGTTCCGGACGATGGACGCGATGCGTATCTACGGGCTGATCGACTCGACGGCCGGCTGTCAGACAGTCCCGTCGATGAGTTGTCTGGTGGTCACGGCGTTCAACGAGTCCAGACGCTGGGCGACTGCATCCGCCGTCGCGTTCCTGACGGCCGTGACGATCGGCGTCATCGTGCTGGTCTATCTGATCGGCCTGCGTGACTCGGAGAGTGGTATGGCATGAGTGAATCTGAACCAGAGCACCCGGATCTAGCCGCACAGGAGCGGAGCGAAGAGCCTGACCTCGACCGCGGGATCGTCGAGGCGTGGGCAGCGAAGATGATCTCGAACCCTGACCGCGCCTACAAGGCGTCGTTCTACGTCGCGACGATCTTCTTCCTCGTCACCACGCTGTTCCCGTTCTACTGGTTGTTCATGGTGGCGATTACACCGAGCAACAGTATCGGGGACGTCGGGGTGTTGACGCCCGGGGGCTTCAACCCTGAAGCGTTCATCGACATCTTCGTCGGGTTCGGTATTCCGTTCCACCGGTACATCTTCAACAGCTTCCTGATCGCGACGGTCTCGACCGTCCTGGTGCTATTCGTCGCCAGCCTCGCGGGATACGTCTTCGGCCGCCTGCGCTTCCGCGGCAAGACCCCGTTGTTGCTGATAGTGCTGGTCGTGTCGTTCTTCCCGCCAGCGGCGTTCTTCATCCCGCTGAACCGGCTGTTCAACCAGAACTTCGACGTGCTTCGGCCGCTGCTGGCCGACGGGTCGCTGTTCAACACGCCGTTTGCGATCATGATCCCGGTGTCGGCGCTGTACCTGCCGCTGTCGATCTTCATCCTGATGACGTTCTACTCACAGATCCCCGATGGCCTCGAAGACGCAGCACGGGTCGAGGGGACCACGCGGCTCGGCGCACTGTTCAGGGTCATCGTGCCGCTGTCGGCACCCGGCGTCGCGACTGCCGGCGTGTTGACGTTCATCACCGTCTACAACGAGTACTTCTTCTCGTCGCTGATGACGAGTGGTGACCCACAGAAGTGGGCCCCGATGCTCGAAGGAATCCTCGCGTTCCGGGGGCAGTACGAGGTGCTGTTCAACCTCATGGCGGCGGCGAGTATCGTCGCCGTGCTCCCGGTCGCGATACTGGTCATCGTTGCACAGGAAAAGATCGTCAGCGGACTCACCGCAGGAGCGCTCAAGGAGTGATCGCAGATGGCATCAGTTACACTAGACCACATTACGAAGGCGTACGGGAACGAGATCGCAGTCGAAGACATGAACCTCGAGGTGAGAGACAGCGAGTTCCTCACACTCGTCGGTCCCTCGGGGTGTGGTAAGTCGACGACGATGCAGACGATCGCCGGGCTGACCCAGCCGACCGAAGGCTCGGTGTACATCGGCGATCGAGACGTCACGAACAAGCCACCGAAGGATCGCGGGATCGCGATGGTCTTCCAGAACATCGCGCTGTTCCCGCACATGGACGTCTACGACAACATCTCCTTCGGGCTTCGACTCCGAAAGTACGATCAGACAGAGATCGAAAAGCGCGTCGATCGCGCGGCCGAGATCGTCCAGCTCGAAGGAATGATGGACCGCATGCCCTCGGAGATGTCCGGTGGGCAGCGCCAGCGCGTCGCCATCGCACGCGCGATCGTCCGCGAACCCGACGTGTTCCTGATGGACGAACCGCTGGCGAATCTGGACGCCGAGTTGCGCATCCACATGCGCACCCAGCTCCAGCGACTCCACCGGGAACTGGACACGACGATCATCTACGTCACCCACGACCAGGCCCAGGCGATGACGATGTCCGATCGCATCGCCGTCATCAACAACGGGAATCTCCAGCAGGTCGATCCGCCACTGACCTGTTACAACACGCCGGACAACCTGTTCGTGGCCCGGTTCATCGGGTCGCCTGCGATGAACTTCTTCCACGGCGAGGGAGCCGAAGACGGGTTCGACTCGGAGTACATCCAGATGGAGTTCGATCCCGACGCCAACGACGTCGATGTCGGACAGGACATCGTGCTGGGTATCCGCCCCGAAGACGTCTACCTCGAACGGAACCGGTCCGAGGCGACGAGACCGTCGAACACGATCACGGCGAAAGTGGACGTCCTCGAGCCGATGGGCGACGAGGTCTTCTCGTATCTGGTACTCGGCTCGGACGTCGAGGCCAGCGCTGAAGGCCGCGGGGAGGGACAACTCCTCCTCAGTCTGGACCCGCAGACTCCGGTCGAAGAGGGCCAGGACATCGAGGTCGTTTTCGACCAGGATAACGTCCACCTCTTCGATTCGGCCAGCGAGCAGGCGATCACGCACAGGATCGTCTGAGAGGTCGCCTACCACGGATTTCATCAGGAATAGTCCGTGTGTCGTCGAACACACGAGGTGTTTTTAGGATGGACGGAGAATAGTGTTACAACAGGAGTTGTATATTCGTGGCAGAACACATTCAACTACTAACCGGACCGACCGAAGACCTCTGCGAGTGGCATCGACAGCGCCGGGAGAAGCACGACGACGATTTCGAGGTGGCCAAAGAGATCGTCTCCCGGCTGGGCGCACACTACAGAGACGGGGTAGCCGAGATCGGTTTCTGGACGCCCGAAATCGTCAAAGACGGTGTCCCGCACGACGACGTGTACCTGGAGGTGTTGACGCCGACCGAATCCGTCGAGGTGTTCGACGACGGCGTCGACCAACAGACGATCGAAGTCCGACGTGACCGACTCCCTATCTATCGAGAGGGGGAGTACCACTGGGCGGTCGTCGAGGGGATGCAACCTGGGACGCGCGAGCAGTTCGGCGCCCTCTACCAGCTGGTCTACCGCCAGGACGGCGAGTGGCACACGATCCAGGACCCGCTGGCCTACTCAGTTCCGTTCGGGGTGTTCGGCCCGGCGGAACTGATCGACCTGGAGACGCTCGACGCCGAGCGGTCCGACCGCGAATACTTCCAGACCCTGGGAACGGACGAGGAGCCGATCCCGACGAACGAGGACGACGGCTTGCCGCGAATCGACCCCGCGACGAGCATGGTGGAGATCCACCCCGGGACGGCCACGGAGAACGGGTCACTCGGCGGCCTCGCCCGACGATACGAGCGAATCGGCGAAAAACTCCGCTCGGACGAAACGCTCACCGCTGGCGAGCACATCCACCTGGGCTACGACGCGATCCAGTTGATGCCGATCGAGCCGATCACCGAGCACCGCGACAACCACGACTTCTGGCGTGTCGAGGGCGAGCGCGTCGCCCCACAGGGCGGTGAGACGGCCGAACTCATCGCCGAACAGCCCGACCTGATAAACTGGGGCTACGATATCGTCATCAGGGCGTTCTCCGCACCGAATCCCGCGATTCTGGAGACGGGACGGCCGCACGAACTGGTCGACTTCATCGCGGCCTGCCACGACCTCCCCGATCCGATCCGGGTCGTCTTCGACATCGCACTGGGCCACGCCGAGGGTCGCGCGGACGAACTGCTCAACTCGGAGTTCATCGAAGGGCCCGGGATGTACGGCCTGGAACTGGACTATCTCCATCCGGTCGTCCGCGCCATCGTCCTCGATCTGCAACGGCGGAAGATGGACTTCGGCGCGGACGGCATCCGCGTCGACGGCGCGCAGGACTTCAAGTACCACGACCCCGGGCCGGACGAACTGTTCCACGACGACGAGTTCCTCGCGGAGATGGACGCGGTCACCCAGGAGGTCGGCGGCACCGAGTACCGCCCCTGGATGATCTACGAGGACGGCCGGCCCTGGCCCCGCGGGGACTGGGAACTGGCCTCGACGTATCGGGAACTCATCAAGCAACACCCCCACTCCTTCCAGTGGTCGCCGATCACCTTCGCGCACAACAAGCCCGCGCTGCTGACCTTCTGGGCGAGCAAGTGGTGGCGCGTCTTCGAGGTCGCGGACTTCGGCGAGAACTGGATCACCGGCGTCGCCAATCACGACACGCTCCGCCGGGGGACCCAGCAACCCCTGCCGAAAGGCTGGGAAGAGGACCCGATCAACCCCTACCTGGGTGACGATGGACCGGAGATCATCGACGAGGCCTACGATCAGCCCTCGACGAACATGCTCCTCCATTGCTTGCTTCCGGGAGTGCCGATGGACTTCCTCAACGCCAACGCCCACGCTCCCTGGTCGTTCATGCGCGATACCGACGACCTGTGGAACGTCAAGGTCGTCGCCGAAGAGGACAACGTCCTCGACTGGCACGTCCCCGCCGAGTTGTACGACGACGAGCGCTTTTTCCGCCGTCTGAAGGATCTGGGTATCGACGAACGCGACGATCTCGATCACTTCGTCCACGTTCTGCGTGACGTCGGTGAAGCGACCGACTGGGAACTCGAGGACATGGCCGCGACTGTCGAGGCACTCGGTACGCCGCTGGACGTCGAGACTGTCACTGCCGAGGATCTGGAACGTTTCGGCGAACACTGGATGGCCGACGTCAACGAGTTCGCAAATCTCGCTAATTGGCTCGATAGCCTCGACGAAGACCGCGCCGAGTTCATGCACCGCGTCCGGGAGTTCCGCCAGGACCGACCGTGGCTGCTCGAAGACATCGACGTCGACGGTACGGAGGCGTTCGACTACGTCCACCCGGTCGACGGGACGGTCGTCTACTACGGCTTCCGCGAATCACCGGACGGCGACGAGCAAATTCTGTTCGTCGGCAACATGGAGGGGCCAGAGACGACGGTCGAACCGACGGCGCTCGACGAATCGATCCCCGAGAGTGGCTGGGAGGTCGCACTCGCGTCGCCGGGAGTCGAGTCGGCCGACACCGACAGCCTCTCGCTCGACAACGGCGAGGCAGTCGTCTGGACACGACAGAACGACTAACGCACGATACCAGAAGATCACTATGCCCGAACCACGAGACAACCCACGCACGATCGAACCTGACAGCGCGACCGTCGGCGACGGCGAACCAGCCTGGTGGAAAGAAGCCGTCGTCTACGAGATCTACCCGCAGAGCTTCAACGACAGCGACGGCGACGGGATCGGTGACATCCCCGGTATCATCGAGAAGGTCGACTACCTCGACGACCTGGGGATCGACGTCGTCTGGCTGACCCCGCCCTACGACTCCCCACACGCCGACAACGGCTACGACATCCGCGACTATCGCTCGATCCTCGACGACTTCGGCGACATGGCCGACTTCGAGCGCCTGCTCGCGGAACTCCACGACCGGGACATCCGGCTGATCCTCGACATGGTGCTGAACCACACCTCCGACGAGCACGAGTGGTTCGAGCAGTCCCGCCGGGAGGTCGAGGGCTACGAGGACTACTACCACTGGGTCGACGGCGACCCCGAGGAACCACCGAACAACTGGACCTCCGGCTTCGGCGGCTCTGCCTGGGAGTACGACGAGGTGCGCGAAGCGTGGTACCTCCACCTCTTTCACGAGAAACAGCCCGACCTGAACTGGCGCAATCCCGAGGTCCGGGCGGAGATGCAGGACGTCGTCGAGTTCTGGCTCGAAAAGGGGATCGACGGCTTCCGACTGGACGTGTTCAACATCATGTCCAAGCCCGAGGGCTATCCGGACGGTGACCCCGAAGACGACTGGGTCGGGATGGATCAGTTCGCCGACGGCCCGAACATCCACGAGTACTACCGCGACCTCTACGACGAGGTCATCTCGAACTACGACGTCATGACCGTCGGCGAGGGGATGAATCTCTCGCCGCGCGAAGCCAAACGCTACTGCGGGGAGAGCGGCGACGGCCTGAACATGACCTACCACTACGGCCACACCCTGCTCGACTACGGCGAAGACGGCTGGTGGGATATCGTCGACTGGGAAGTCGAGGAGATGCGCGAAGTCTTGACGAGATGGGTCCAGCAACTGGAGGTGACCGACGCCTGGAACACGGTCTATCTCGGCACGCACGACACCCCGCGGATCGTCTCGCGCTTCGGCAACGACGACCGGTATCACTACGAGTCGGCGACGATGCTCGCGACGCTCCTGTCGACGTTCCCGGCGACGCCGTTCGTCTATCAGGGCGACGAACTCGGCATGACGAACTACCCCTGGTCCAGTCGCGAGGAGATGCGCGACGCCGACGCGACCAACCGGGTCAGACTCGCCCTCGAGGAGGGCCGCGCCGAGGACTTCGCGGACGTGCAAGACGTGGTGCGCTACCGGTCGCGGGACAACGCTCGAACGCCGATGCAGTGGTCCGATCGGGAGCAGGCTGGTTTCACCGAGAGCGAGCCCTGGATTCCGATCAATCCGGCCCACGAGGCGATCAACGCCGCCGACCAGCGCGGTCGCGAGGACTCGATTCTGTCGTACTACCAGGACCTGATCGACCTTCGCCACGACGAGGAGGCGCTCGCCTACGGCGTCTACGATCTCCTCGCCGAGGACCACCCCCGCGTGTGGGCTTACGAGCGCACGCTCGAAGAGGACACGATCCTGGTCGTGCTGAACTGGGCCGGCCGACCCTCACGAGTCGCCCTCGGAGACGCCGATACCGTCCGGTCGGTCCTGGCCTGCAACTACGACGACCCGGGAACCGACCTCGGCTCTCTCGCGCTTCGCCCCTACGAAGCACGTGTCTATCGCGTGAACTGAATTAGCCAGATCGACCGTTGTCTGGCTGTTTTTCCACACACAGTGAGAAACAGCCACTCACCCGCGGCAACCACACCGTGGCAAGATATTTACAACGTGGGTTGTATATGCATGACATGGACAGCGGCGCGGTGTGGTATACGACGTTCCGCACAGACGAGAGAGAGCTATCGCGTCTGTGTCGGGACTGTCTGCCTTTCGGGAGCGACGCGGAGTGGGCGGTCGATGACCACACGAATAGCCGCGAGGGTGGCGACCGAATCGCCGCGCCGAAGTTCTCACAGGGAGGAGGGAGGTGACAGGTATCAAACTATTCGAGGCGAACCGACCAGACCAACAGCGTGGCACCGTGTAGAGTGATACGAAAGCGGGCGGTTTATAACGCTGATAACACACCGATACCGACAATGAACGAATCGACACTCACGACAGTACTCGAGGATGCCGGCCTTTCGCCGTACCAGGCAGAGGCGTACGTGACGGTCCTAGAGTTGGGATCAGCATCGGCGACCGATGTCGCCGACAAGAGCGGTGTTCCCGATCCGCGAATCTACGACGTGCTCCGAGATCTCGAGCAGCGTGGCTACGTCGAGACGTACGAACAGGACAGTCTCCACGTCAGAGCTTACAGCCCCGAATCGGTCCTCGAGGACCTTCGTGGGCGCGCCGAGCGGTTCGAGGACGCCGCAAAGGAGATAGAGGGGCTCTGGGAATCCCCGGAGATAGACTCCCACACCGTGAGTCTGGTCAAGCGGATCGACACCGTCCTGGACAAGGCGGAGGCGAAGATCCGTGCGGCGGAAAATCAGGTCCTGGTTGCCGTCAGCCAGAGTCAGTACGTCCGGCTTCGGGACGCCCTACAGGACGCACACGACCGCGGGGTCCACGTGCGGCTGGCGATATACGCGGAAGACTCGTCAAATCATTCGCTGCCTCCCGAGTCGGAATTCAGAACGGTCGCGACGGAAGTCCGGCACCGGTCGATCCCGATGCCGCTGATCGTCCTCGTCGATCGGACCGCGACCTGTTTTGCCCCGCACAACCTCTCGACGAACCGCTACGGCATCATCGTCGAGGACCGGACGCACGCCTACGTCTTCCACTGGTTTTTTATGGCCGGACTCTGGGAGTCGACGGAACCGCTCTTTACGGACGAGGGCGAATCCGTGCCGCGGACGTACGTCAACATCCGCAACTGTATCCGCGACATCGCACCGTTGCTCGAAGACGGCGCGACGATCACCGCAACCATACAGGGGATCAACGTCGAATCGGGCGCAGAAGTCACGCTCGAAGGGGAGATCGTCGACATCGACTATCCGAGTCTCGAAGACGCCGGCCGCGATTCGCTGTTCTCGTATCTCGGCGGGCAGGCGACGATCATCGTCGAGACCGACGAAGGAGTTAGCAAAGTCGGTGGCTGGGGCGCCGTGATCGAAGACTACGAAGCGACCCGGATCGTCATCGAAGACGTCAGCTACGAGTGACAGTTCGTATCGGCTGAAGCTCAGAGCTCGATGACGACAGTTCCGCAGTCCGCACACGCGAGGACCGGCTGTTCCGGGTTCTCGTACACTGATCCGGGACCGCCACAGCAGTTCTTGCGCGTCGACTCCCGCACCGGGCCGCCACAGACCGGACACGTCTCCAGGAAGTTCCGCAACGGCTGCGCGGCGTGGACTCGGATCGCTTCGGGCAGCTCCCAGTCTTCGAGCGTCTCGACCGCAGCGGTCTCTGCGATCGCGACGGCACGGCGCACCCAGACGTCTCGACCGCCAGCCAGGAGCACGAGATCGTCGTGCAACTGAACCTCGAAATCCGCCGGGGCTGCGGCTTCGACCCGGGCGAGCAACTCGGAGTCGTCGGCGGTCCGAAGCGTCGCCATGCGGTCGGTCCAGGCCTCGCGAAACGCGTCGTTCAGGAACAGCTGTTCGCCGTCACCCTCGATGACGCCCGCTTCGACGAGCGATTCGAGGACGGCTTCCGAATCCGGGCCGTCCGTCCCCGCGTCCGTGTCCGAGAGGGTCTCGGTTTCGCGTGGCGGCCCGGTGTGGCCGAAATCGAACGGCAGCCGCTCGGCGATCCGCGGCGCGAACCGCGGCGTTCCGGGGACGACGTAGCCCCGAAGCGCGAGCAGCGCGAGCCCGACGCCGACGACGAGGACGGCCGCGAAAGTGTTCCAGACGGCGACCACGACACCGACGGCCGCGATAATCACGAGATTGAGGACGGTGCACGGCCGACAGCGATTCTGCCCGGTATACTCGGGACGACGCAATCGATCGAGGAGTGGGTACGAACTCATGAGTTGTGTACTCGGTTGCCGGAAACGGGGTGATAGACGACCGGGCCGACCGGCAGATCGACGGCCCGAACGGCGCTGTCAAAGGACTCGCGTCCGAGCCGCGTACAGGCGCTCGTCACGGTCGGTGTGAACGGCGACCGACTGGTGTCTCTATCACAATTGCAGTTGACTTGGCGAGCAAGCGGCTTAACTCTTGGAGGGGGCGACGTCGTCGTCATCGTCCCCTCAAGGTTCACCGACTGGCACGCGCTCGCCGCGCTTGTCGCCCCGGACCCAGACGTACGCACAGGCGTCGAGTTCGAACGTGATCCGACCGTCTTCGATCTCGTACTCGCCGGGGCCGACGATATCGACGGCGGTCTCGTCCGGGACCTCGAACTGACAGGAGACTGTCCGTGGGTCGGTCGCGCTGTTGTGCGCGGCGATCAGGACGGTGTTGCGATGGTCCATGCGGTGGACGAACACCTCCTTGGGATCGACGTCGACGATGTGGTAGTCGCCGTGGCCGATCTCGGGACACATCGTCCGGGCGTCGATGAGCCGTTTGATCCGTTCGAGCAGCGAGTCGGGGTCGTTCAACTGGTCGGCGACGTTGATCGTCTCGAAGCCGTACTCCTCGTCGTCGATGGCGGGATTGTAGCACTCGTCGGGCGCGGCCGTCGAGAAGCCGCCGTTTTCGTTGGCCGACCACTGCATCGGCGTCCGGACAGATTCACGCTCGGGCAGATCGAGATCCGATCCCATGCCGATCTCGTCGCCGGAGAGGATCACGGGCGAGCCGCGGATCGAGAACATGAGGCTGTGGGCCATCGCGATCCGGTCGTGGTCGTGGGCGTAGAGATCGGCCAGCCGGAGCCGGTGGCCACGCCCGAAGATCCAGGAGTCGCCCTCGTCGTCGCCGAAGAACTCCCGGGCGTGATCGAACGTCTCGGAGGGCAGTTTCAGGAGGTTGAACTCGTCGTGATTCCGGAGGAAATTCGCCCAGTGGCCGACGCCCGAGACGTCAGGCAGAATCTCGTTGGAACGATAGAGCGGCCACATGTCCTTGACGGCGATGGCGTAGACGAGGTGCTGGTTGGTGACGAAGTCGAACAGCATGTCGAAACCCTCCCCGCCCGCGAAGTAGTCGCCCAGGTCGTCGGGCTGATCGTCGGCTTCCGCGAGCAAGATGGCGTCGTCTTTCTTCTCGCGGACGACCGCTTTCATCTCTCGGAAGAGATCCATCCCGAGGTCGGGCGTGATCGCGTTGTGCCCCTTCGGGTGGAGCATCGGATGGGCCGCGTCGATTCGAAAACCGTCGACGCCGATGTCGAGCCAGAACCGGAGGACGTCGTAGATCTCCTCGCGGACGGCCGGGTTCGCGATGTTGAGGTCGGGCTGGTGGTTGTAGAACTGGTGGTAGTAGTGCTTGTCGGCGACTTCGTCGTAGCTCCAGACACCGTCCTCGCGGTCGGGGAAGATGTTGGGATGAGAGAAGGCCTCGTCGGGATACTCGCTCCAGAGATAGTAGTCGTGGTACTTCGAGTGGGGGTCCCGGCGAGCGCGCTGGAACCACTCGTGGTCGGACGACGTGTGGTTGAACACCATGTCCGTCAGGACGCGGATGCCGCGGTCGTGGGCGCGCTCGACGAACTCCCGGACATCCCCGAGCGTCCCGAGTCGCGAGTCGACGCCGTAGTAATCTGCGACGTCGTACCCGTTGTCCCGGAGTGGACTCGGGAAGAACGGCCGGACCCAGACACAGTCGACGCCGAGTTCGTCCAGATAGCCGAGCCGGTCGATCAACCCCTGGAAATCACCCCACCCGTCGCCGTCGCTGTCGTTGAACGTCTTGACGTCTAACGTATAGATGATCGCGTCTTCGTACCAGTCTGCCGTTCGGCTCATATTCACACACATTGATCGCGTGGGTCTAAATTATACCGATTTACAACATCAGTTGTATGTTTTTGATTCCCGAAGCGTACTCGGCTATGAAACCGATTTCCGAGACGACCGCGGGTACTGTCGATTCCCGCTATCTATGTCGAACCACAGCTGTTGTAAAGAGTTTTTGCCCCGGCAGACGACAGGCGTAGTATATGAACGCGAGCGATCGAGAGTTGCCAGTCGAAAGCTGGCCTCCGGACGATCCCGTCGAGACGCTCCGGTCGTTTCTCCGGGATCGCTACGCCGACCGGCAGGACGATGTCCTCGAGCGGATCGACCGCCAGTTACCCGTGCTCTGGGAGGCCTACACCGAAGTGTACGGCGACGATCGCGAGGCGGTCGCGTGGGTGCTCGAAGCGATCGAGGCGGCGGTCGAGGCCTTCGAGGATCGACCCGAACAGTTGCGCTCGCTCGACGACGACCGCGCAGGGGTCGACGACTGGTTTCAGGGGTCCGAGGAAGTCGGCTACATGTGCTACGTGGACCTGTTCGCCGGCGACCTCGAGGGCGTCCGCGAGAAGATTCCCTACCTGAAAGAGCTCGGCGTGACCTACCTCCACCTCATGCCGCTGCTGGAGCCACGTGAGGGGCGCAACGACGGCGGCTACGCCGTCAAAGATTACCGGTCGGTCGATCCCGACCTGGGGACGATGGCGGACCTGCGGGAACTGGCGGCCGACCTCCACGAGGAAGGGATCCGGCTCGCGCTCGATTTCGTGATGAACCACACCGCCCGCGAACACGAGTGGGCCCAGGCCGCGATCGAGGGCGACGACCGTTTCAGGGACTTCTATCTCACCTACGAGGACCGCGAACTCCCCGACCAATACGAACAGACCCTCCCGGAGGTGTTCCCGGATTTCGCACCGGGGAACTTCACCTACGTCGACGGACTCGAGAAGTGGGTCTGGACGAGCTTCTACGACTTCCAGTGGGATCTGGACTACGCGAACCCCGACGTATTCGTCCAGATGTTCCGCGAGATGGCCCACCTCGCGAACGCCGGGACGGACGTCCTCCGGCTGGACGCCGTCCCGTTCCTCTGGAAGGAACTGGGGACCGACTGCCGGAATCTCGACGAGGCCCACTGGCTGTTGCGGGCCTACCGGGCGCTGATGCGGATCGCCGCCCCGGGCGTCCTGTTCAAAGCCGAGGCGATCGTCGCGCCCGAGGAGACCATCAAGTACCTCGGCACCGGCGGCTTCGAGGGCCAGGAGTGTGACATCGCCTACAACGCGCCGCTGATGGCCCACCTCTGGCACGCGCTGGCCAGCGAGAACACGCGACTGCTGGAGCGGGCACTCGACCAGTTGCCGCCGACGCCCGAGGAAGCCTCCTGGCTCAACTACGTCCGCTGTCACGACGACATCGGCTGGGGACTCGACAGCGAGGACGTCCGCGCGGTCGGACAGGACCCCGTGAGCACGCGCAAGTTCTGCTCGGACTACTACGCGGGCGACCACCCCGACAGCGACGCCGAGGGGTATCGCTTCCAGGAGGAGCCGACCGGCGTCGCGCGCACCTCCGGGACGGCGGCGGCCCTGACCGGGCTCCAGAACGCCCGTATCGAGGGCGACCCCGAAGACGTCGACGCGGCGATCCAGCGGTACCTGCTCATGCACGCCAGCGCGTTCGTCATGCAGGGGATGCCGCTTTTGTACAGCGGCGACGAGATCGCCCAGCTCAACGACTTCTCGTACCTGAACAACCCGATCAAGGCCGAGGACAACCGCTGGGTCCACCGCCCGCCCATGGACTGGGACGCCGCCGAGCGCCGGTCCGAGCAGGGAACGGTCGAGCAACGAGTGTTCGACGGGATCGCCCGACTCTCGGAAGCCCGCGAGGGGCGCGCGGCGCTGCACCACCGCGGCGAGGAGACCGTCCACGACGTGCCCGACGACTCCGTGTTCGTCGTCGAACGCGCCTTCGAGGGCGAGCGACTGCTCGCGGTCTCGAACTTCTCGGGCGAGTCGCGGGCGGTCGCCTTCGCGGACCTCCCAGAGCAGTGGGATGCCGGGAGCTATCACGAGGTGCTCCGGGACGAGACTGCCGTCTATCCGGACAGTCGGATCCTGCTGGAACCCTACAGCTACCGCTGGCTCGAACCGACCGACGCCGGGACCGGCGAGGAGCTCTCGACGCGGGTGGCGATCGACGTCGAGTCCGAGTACGGCGAGGAGCTGTTCCTGACTGGCAGCCACGAGGCGCTCGGCAACTGGGACGTCGAGGCGGCCGTCCCGCTGTCCGGCGAGGACTACCCGACCTGGACGGGCGAGTTCGACCTGCCCGCTGGGACGTACGTCGAGTTCGAGTGGCTCAAGAAACGCGACGGCGAGCCGGTCGAGTGGTCCGGCCGTCGCTACGTCACGAAAGCCGGCTGGGACACGGCGTGGCTCCTGACCGAGGAGTGAGTGTCTCGGGCGGTATCACAACCGCCCGAGGAGTGAGTGTCTCGGGCGGTATCACAACCGCCCGAGGAGTGGTTGTGTCGGGCGGTATCACAACCGCCCGACGAGTGAAACCCCTTTGACGCTGGCCCCGCACAGTCGAGATATGGCGTATGGCTGTCCCGTCTGTGAGGAGCCCCAGGTCGACGCCAGCCACCTGGCCAACCACCTGGCGTTCACGGCGGTCATCCGGTCGGGCGACCACGAGGATTGGCTCGACGAGCACGCTCCGGGATGGGGCGAGAACGACGAGGACACGCTGGCCGAGCGCCTGCTCGACCTGGACGAGGTTGCCGAGATCGACCATCCGATCGACGCCTCCGAGGGTGGCCCGGACGAGCACACTCACGACCAGGGCCATCGAAATCCAGCAGTCGACAGTCGGGCGTCCCGGGGTGACGCCGCGCTCGACGCCGACGCACAGCGGATTCTCGACGAGGCCCAGGAACTGACCCGGCAGATGGGGGCAGTAGACGGTGAGGAGGATGGAGACGCTGGCGACGCCGGGCAAGAAGATTCGGAAGGCGAAACGGAGTAGGTGATCGAACCCCGAGAGGCGGGTATGGAACGCGAGGGGTCGTTCGCGCCCGAGACGGCCGCGGCGGCGCGCGAGCGCTACGAGTCGCTCGGGCCGACGGCACAGGTCGTCGTCAAAGAGGTCGCCAAAGCCATGGAACTCGACCGCGAACAGTACCGCGAGCGCGTCACCGGCGCAGTCGTCGAGACCGCCCGCGACGCGATGTTCGCCGAGACACTGGAAGTCACTCTGGGCACGCGAGAGGAGTTCGAGCAGTGGTGTTCCGACCACGACGACTACGAAGTCCGAGAGATCGGCAACGAGAACGTCGATCGCGTCGTCTGGCACGCGGTCCCCTTCGAGGACGTCGTCGTCGCTGCGACGTTCCAGGACGAACGCGAGGCGGCGATGGGGACGCTCCGGCGGCAGGTCTTCGGCTCGGTCTATCGAGGCGTCGTGACGGGCGAGAGCGCGACGGCCGAGACGGAGGAGTGAGATGCGCCGGATCACCCGGAACTTCCTCATCGGCTTGCTCGTCGTGATCGTCCTGCTGCTCGCGCTGGGGGCGCTGCCGGGACTGCTCAAGAGCGGCGATCCCTACTACATGAGCGCCACACCCACCGACGGCGAGCTGGCGGTGGGCGACGGCGGCGGTTACGAAGCGATCAACGCCAGCGACCTCTCCGAGCGGCGCTTCGAGTACACGACGACCGCGCTGGCCGACGCGACCAACGGGACGGGCTACTCTGAACCGTACTGGAAGGGGCCGTTCGGGATCAAGGGTTCGTTCACGCACTCGCCGTTCGACGAGCGCAGTTCGCTCCAGTCGCGCTACCCCAACGCGACCGAGGGATCGAGCGTCTACGTCAGACAGAACGAAACCGTTTATCGCCTGACCGTGACTCAGACCAAACCATGAGTGACGAACCGGAGCGCGACGGGGCGCACGACTGGCCGGTCCTCGAATCCGAGGTCGAATACGAGACCGGCTGGTACACCGGCGGCTACGATCTGGTCGAACAGCCCGACGGCACCCAGAAGAAGTACTACTGGGCAGAACTGCCGCCCGCGGCGGTCGTCGTCCCCGTCACCGGCGACACGGTCGTGATGGTCGAGCAGTACCGCCCCGCGATCGGCGAGCACTGTCTCGAACTCCCGGCCGGAATCGTCGAGGACGGCGAGTCGTTCACGACCGCTGGGGCGCGGGAACTCCGCGAGGAGGCCGGCTTCGACCCCGCCGGGACCGCGCTCTTAGAGGAGTTCTGGACGGCGACAGGAGTGCTCCGGCACAAGCGTGGAATCGTCTTCGCCGAGGGGCTCGAACCGGTCGCGCGAGACGTCGACAGCAACGAATTCCTGGAGGTTCGGCCCGTCCCAGTCGAGGAGGCGCTCGACCGCGCTCGTGAGGCCCCCGCCAACGACGCGACGATCGAGGGGCTGTTGCTCGCGAAAGAAGCGGGACTGCTCTAGGCGTTCTCTTCTGGCTCGTCGTGGTCGTCTGCCACGTCGAGTTCGTCCAGCGACTTCGGAAGCTGATGGACGACCAGGGCCTTGACGATCCGGTACAGGCCGTAGCTGAACACCGTGAGCACGAGCAGTTCGAGCAGATAGCCAGTCCCAGCGCGAGATGAGAGGAGCCGACAACCGACCGCGTCTTTCGCGGGTGACGCTCGTGGCTGCGGGCAGAGATTCCAGAGGAGGTTTATCCGGGCAGTTCGCACTGTCTCGTATGGACGGCGAGATTCACGTCGACGAACTCCAGTCGCTCCTCGACGAGGACGACGACGTCGAGATCGTAGATATTAGAGCGTCTTCGGCGTTCGAGCGAGGACACATCCCCGGCAGCCGGAACATCCCCTTCCCACAGCTTGTCGACCGCGTCGACGAACTCGACGACGACCCCGAGCGGATCGTGACGGTCTGCCCCCACGGCAAGTCCAGCGTCCAGGCCGCCCGGCTCATTCAGTCCTACGAGGGGATCGAGGAGACACCGGTCGAGAGTCTCGCGGAGGGGCTCACCGGCTGGGACGGCCCGATCGAGACGAGCGACGCCCCCGCAGATCCCGACGCACCGTTCTGAAGCGACGCTCGCGCGCGGACCGATCTATTTGTTAGATCAGAACCAAGTGTCTAGTGGTACCATGGAAGCAGCGAGACTTCACGAGTACACGGACGACATGAGCGAGGGGCTGACTATCGAGGTGATCGACCGGCCGGCGGTCGAGAGTTCCGACGACGTGATCGTCGAGGTCGAAGGCGCGGGCTGGTGTCAGACAGACAACCACATCATCGAGGGGATGTGGGCCGAGTACGTCGAGCAGCCGTTGCCGATGACACTGGGGCACGAGAACGCCGGGACGGTCGTCGAGATGGGGCCGGAGGTCGACCTCGTCGAGGAGGGCGACCCCGTGATCTGCCATCCAGTCCAGACCTGCGGGACGTGCCGGGCGTGTCGACAGGGCGAGACGATGTACTGCGAGAACCAGGCGTTCAACGGGCTGACGACCGACGGTGGGTTCGCGGAGTACCTCCACACCAACGAGCGCGCGGTCATCCCGCTCCCGAGCGGCGTCGAACCCATCGACATCGCCCCGCACGCCGACGCCGGGATCACGGCCTACCACGCCGCGAAGAAGGCCGTCGACCGGCTGAACCCCGGTGATCACGCCGTCGTCATCGGGATCGGCGGACTGGGGCATATCGGCGTCCAGTGTCTCGACGCGATGAGCGCCGCACAGATCACCGCCGTCGACCTCAAGGATTCGGCGCTGGAACTCGCCGCCGAGGGTGGTGCCGACCACCTCGTCAACCCCGACGACGAGGACGTCCGGGAGACGGTCGACAGCATCACCGACGGCGACGGGGCCACGCAGGTGCTTGACTTCGTGGGTGCGGACGTGACGACGGAGTACGCACCTGACATCACCGCCGCGGGTGGCGATCATCACATCATCGGCTACGGCGGTCACATCCACGAGTCAGCGCAGGCGCTGGTCAACGGCGAGTTCTCCTACGTCGGGAACATCGTCGGTCAGTATACCGAACTCCAGGAGCTCGTCGCGCTCGTCGAACAGGGTGACGTCGACCTTCACACGAGTCGCTACGAGCTGAGCGAAGTCAACACGGTCGCCGAACGACTCGAACATCGCGAGATCGACGGGCGCGCCGTCATCACACCGTGAGTGTCGGGGTTTTCGATACCGGCGAATACCTCTTTTATCGATGACATCGTGAGACGCGCGTCTTCGGGTCGATTCGGGAGTTCGGGCCGCGAGCCAGTCGATATCGTCGTTCAGGAGTGTCAGCTCTCTCCGCACGACTGTCCGCAGAAGACAGACACTACTCGCCCGAGACCGTCGCTGGAAATACGCGAACGTCTGGCGTTACTATGGCTACAAACGAATCACAGGTCGATCCAGCACAGTTCGTCCAGAATCTGCGGCAGTTCCGCTACCGGGAGTTGATGATGGTCGCCGCGACGCTCGCGGTCGTCGCCGGGTCGATCGTCTTCTATCCGGGTCGGGAGAATCTCACTGCCGGAGTCCAGTCGACGGTGACGGTCGAACTGCTCGTGCTGTTCGTCGGCGTCGCGGTCGTCGCTGGCGTCGTCAAGGGCATGATCGGGTTCGGATACGCGCTCATCACGACGCCGATCTTCGCGTCGGTGATCGATCCGACGATGGCCGTCGTCGTGCTGGCGATCCCGCCGTGGATGCTCAACATGTTCCAGATCGGTGAGACCGACACCGGACTCACCTTCGTCCGCGAAGAGTGGGTGCTGATCGCACTTGCGGCAGTCGGGACGATCGTCGGCGTGGTCTTCCTGGCGGAGTTCGACGCCGGACCGATCGTCCCGTTCCTGATCGGGGTGATCATCTTCGGCTACGTCGTCTTCCAGCTCGTCCAGAACTTCGTTACCGTCGAGAAGGCCCACCATCCGCTGGGCCTGAGCACGGCCGGCTTTCTCGAGGGATTCCTGCTGGCGGCCGCGAACCTGGGGCCGCTACTACCGGCGTACTTCCACACGTTCGAGCGGGACACCGAACGGTACATCGGTGGTCTGTCGATGGTGCTCGGCGTCGTCTTCACGATCCGTCTCCTCCAGATGGCGCTCTTTACGGATCTGCTGACGACCTATCGAATCTGGCTGGGGTCGGTCATCGCCGTCGTCACGATCGTCGGGCTCCTGATCGGAACCTATCTCCGCCGGCTAGAGATCGACGAGACGAAGTTCAACTGGTTCGTCGTCTCACTGCTGTTCGTTATCTCGCTGAACATCTTCCGCAACACGATCCCTGCGCTGTTCCTCTAGATGGGGTGGCTCGGTCGAAACCTATCATCACAAGGGGCTGAGCGGGGGTAACGGCTCGTCATCGCCACCGTCGAATCGTATGTGCTCGTTCGTGAAAAGCCCCCAGATTCGAAGGCGTTCACTGACCGCAACGGCCTGCCAGCGGTTCGAGCGATCGGGGCTCGAATCCACAGTGGCGTGGGACGGCCCATCGCACCCTACGCACGCCTGATGGTTATACAGCAAACACCTATATCCCCAGATGGTTTGATAGTAAACTAGCTATGCCCTCGAATACTGACCTGATCACCCAGCCGACGCTTTCTCGGATCGGTATCGGAAGTTCCGTTCGCTGGATCCCTGGAGTGGAATGATGTCCGCGTCACCGACGGTCCTCGATTCGTCGACGGTGTTGCTGGTCGGGACGAGCGGCTGGGTTTCACGATTCGCGACGACACTGGAATCCCGGACTGACGCAGCGGTCCAACGCGCTCAGAGCAACGCGGAAGCGATGGATATCGTTCACGGGCGAACGGTAGACTGTCTCGTCACTGGACAGACGCTCGAAGGGGCAACTGGGCTCGAACTCGTCAGAGCCATTCGCGACGAGACCACGACGCTTCCAGTACTCCTCGGGACTGCCGAGGGGAGCGAAGCCCTCGCCAGCGAGGCCATCCGGGCCGGTGTCACCGACTATATCGCACTCACGGAGTCGGGAGACCAGACGGCCGAAGCGCTCCTCGAACGGACAGGACGCGCGATCCGGTCGGCACAGCGATCGGTCACACGGCGAGAGCGTGCCAGGCAGTTCGACGCGATATTCGACGACTCGCGGACTGCGACGTGGGTGCTCGATCCGGCCGGGACGCTCACCCGGGCGAACGAGACAGCGCGGGCGATGACCGACGAAACCGTCGAAGCACTCGTCGGCGAGCCGTTCTGGACGTTCTCGTGTTGGTCCCAGCCCGATGGCTCGAACGATGATATCCGACAGATCGTGTCGAAAGCACTCGACGGAGCGTTCGTCAACGCGGTCTTTCAGCAGCCACCACACGTCGAGGACCCGCGCGTCATCGATCTGTCCGTGCATCCAGTCGAGGACGAACGCGGTGAACTCGTCTCGATCATCGTCGAGGGCGTCGACATCACCGAGCGCGTCGGTCTGGAACGCGATCTCCGGCAATCGGAGGAACTCCACCGCGTCACGCTCAACAACATGACCGACACGGTCCTCATCACCGACGAGGACGGCGAGTACACCTACGTCTGCCCGAACGTGCACTTCATCTTCGGCTACACGGCCGAGGAGATCCGCGACTTAGGGACGATCGGCGACCTCCTCGGCGAGGACCTCTTCGACCGCTCGGAACTCGCGACAGCGGGCGTCCTCAAGAATATCGAGGCGACGGCGACAGACAAGGCCGGTCGCGAGCACACGCTGCTGGTCAACGTCCGGAAAGTCTCGATTCAGGACGGGACACTCCTGTTCAGCTGTCGGGACATCACGAAACGGAAACAGCGCGAGGAGGCGCTCGCGACGCTCCAGGAGACTGCTCGCGATTTCCTCTACGCTGAGACCCACCAGGAGATCGCCCAGCACGTCGTCGACGATACGTCCGGCGTTCTCGATCTAGACGCGAGTGCCGTCTATCTCTTCGATAACGATGCGAACGATCTTCGACCCGCAGCACGCTCGGTGACGATGCGAGAACGCAACGGCCCGCTACCCACCGTCCACGCCGACGGCGACACCCTCCCCGGGTACGCCTTCGTCGAGGACGAAGCGTTGTTTTTCGATGACGTCCACGAGGCAGACCTGCTCGAAAACCGAGCGACCGACCTCCGCAGCGCGGCGTACATCCCCCTGGGAAATCACGGCGTGTTCGTCGCCGGCTCGAACCGCGTCGGGATCTTCGACGACGTGACCCGAGAGCTGGCAGATCTCCTCGCTGCGACTGCAGAGGCCGCCCTCGACCGTGTTACGCGCGAATCACAGCTCCGGGAACAGGATCGGACGCTGCAACAGCAAAACGAGCAGCTCACCGCGCTGAATCGGATCAACGAGACGATCCGAGAGATCGATCAGGCGCTGGTGCAAGCCGAAACACAAGACGAGATCGACCACACCGTCTGTGAGCTGTTGACCGGCGACGACCGGTTCCAGTTCGCCTGGATCGGAACGGTCGACCCGGCGACCGAGACCGTCGACCCCCGGGCGTGGAACGGTGCTGAACAGGGGTATCTGGATAGCCAGTCGTTCGCTGTCGACCCGTCGGCGACGGAGCCGGCTGGGCGAACTGCAGCGACCGGCGACGTGACGATGGTGCGAAACGTCGCGTCCGGTCTCCGGGACGAACCGTGGCGCAAGGAAGCACTCACTCGCGACTATCTGTCCATCCTGAGTATCCCTCTCGTGTATAACGACCTCTCACACGGTGTCTTGACGGTCTACGCGCCGACCCAGGACGCCTTCGACGACACGACGAAGGCCGTCCTGGCCGAACTCGGTGAAACGATCGCCTCTGCACGCAGTGCGATCGAGCGAAAGAACGCGCTGCTCACGACGTCGATGACGCGGGTCGAGTTCGAGATCGATGACCCGTCGTTCGTCCTCTCGCGACTCGCCCGGGAGGCAGACTGCCAACTCTCGTATCAGGGTGGCGTTCAGCAATCCGCGGACGGGAACCACGTGTTCGTCACCGCCGAAGGCGCCTCGCCGGACGCCGTTACGGAAGCCGCCACAGACCTGGTCGCTATCGACGACGTCCAGCAGATAAGTACAGAGAGAGACCGCGGCGTCTTGCGACTGCGACTGACACAGCCGTTTCTCGCGCTGGAGCTGGCCGATCACGGGGCCGTCTTCAGAGAAGCGACAGCTGATCCGACGACCGCGACGCTCGTGATCGATATTCCAGATAGCAGCGACGTCCGGACGATCACACAGCTCGTCCGCGAGACCTTTCGGGCTGTCGAACTCCGCGCCAAGCAGACACTGGATCAGACCGCAGATCACGACCTCTATTCGACGTTCCTCGAAAAGCTGACCGAGCGACAGCTCGAAGTGATCCAGACGGCGTACTACAGCGGCTTCTTCGAATCCCCACGCGAGAACACTGGCGAGGACGTCGCCGAGACGCTCGGAATCTCTCCGCCCGCGTTCTACACCCACGCCCGGACCGTCCAGCGAAAGCTGTTTGCGACACTCTTCGAAGAGACGAACCTCCCCACGGAACCTAGTTCTGAAGAGGGTTAAATAACGAACCACAGATCGAGGGGGTTGTTCTGTAGTGAACTTCTCGATATACCCTTATACAATCATTATGTGTAAAGCAGAGTGTCGCGGTTCAGCCAGTGGCACTCGTGAATTCATCATGAGGGATGTCGACCCAGTCTCCGACGACGAAACGCCGTACGAATGCTTCGAGTGTGGCAAAATACTCATCACCGCGGACAGCCCCAATCGATGCCCCGATTGCGGTGGGCCGATGCGGAATCGTCGAACACCACTAGAGTGACGATGGCCTCCACAACAGACGGCGCCCACGACGATTCAGGCGACGTGACGGACGAGAGAACGTCAGAATCGGCGCTCGAAACGGCGCGTCGCCAGCTCTCTCGAGCCGCCGACCTCGTCGACATCGATCGGAACATCGTCGAACGACTCGCACATCCGAAGAAAGTCCACGAGGTCACGGTCCCAATCGAGCGCGACGACGGAACGGTCGAGGTGTTCACCGGCTATCGCGCCCAGCACGATAGCGTTCGTGGTCCGTACAAGGGCGGTCTCCGCTACCATCCGGACGTCTCTCGAGACGAATGTGTCGGACTCGGAATGTGGATGACCTGGAAGTGCGCAGTGATGGACCTCCCCTTCGGCGGTGCGAAAGGGGGCGTCGCGGTGAATCCGAAAGAACTGAGCGACGAAGAGATCGAACGCCTCACGCGACGGTTCGCCGAGGAGGTTCGAGACGTGATCGGACCGACGCTGGATATTCCCGCGCCGGACATGGGAACCGATCCGCAGACGATGGCGTGGCTGATGGACGCCTATTCGATGCAAGAAGGCGAGACGATCCCCGGCGTCGTGACGGGGAAACCACCCGTCGTCGGCGGCAGCAAGGGCCGCGATAGTGCACCCGGGCGGAGCGTCGCAATCATCGCCCGCCAGGCGCTGGAGTACTACGGGAAGGAGATCGGTGAGACGACCGTCGCGATCCAGGGGTACGGCAGCGTCGGCTCGAACGCCGCCCGTCTCCTCGACGACTGGGGGGCGAACGTCGTGGCCGTCAGCGACGTGAACGGCGGGATCTACGACCCAAGCGGGCTGGACACGCACGCGATCCCATCACATCACGAGAAACCGGAGGCAGTGATGAACCGTGACGCACCGGAGACCGTCACCAACGACGCGTTGCTCGAACTCGACGTCGACGTCCTCATTCCGGCTGCGGTCGGGAACGTCCTCACGACCGAGAACGCTCGGGACGTGCAGGCGGGTCTCGTCGTCGAGGGTGCGAACGGACCGACGACGAGTGCGGCCGATCGAATCTTCGCAGATCGAGGACTGCCCGTCATCCCGGACATCTTGGCTAACGCCGGTGGCGTCACGGTGAGCTACTTCGAGTGGCTGCAGGATATCAACCGCCGGGCGTGGTCGCTCCAGCGCGTCTACGACGAACTCGAAGACGAGATGCTGGCCGCCTGGAGAGTCGTCAGAGACGAGTTCGACGCTCGAGAAGTGACCTGGCGAGATGCGGCCTACATCGTGGCGCTCTCGCGGGTCGCTGAGGCCCACGACGCTCGTGGTCTCTGGCCCTGATCTGATTCGAGTATCTGAATCACTCACAGCCGCGACGGTCGACGATAAGCGCTACCCCGAGACGCCCACGCCGGGAGTCGGGACGACCGCGAGATCCACGCCAGCCGTGCTCACGGACACTCGTGCCGCAGGAGATAGCGGCCACCACTGTCTGTCGTCCCCCCACCGAACGGGTCCGTCCGCTCGTCGCCCGCGTAGATCGCGACCCGAGAGAGGTCGGTCTCGTGCTCGCGATTCCATTGCTCACAGAGATACGCCGCGAACGCCGTCCGATACGGGCCGCCGTCGTCTTCCCGGACAGACTGGAAGAACTTTCGCCAGCGATTCGAGGGATAGGTGCTGTCGACGCTGGCCGGACGGTCCAGATCCGGCGGACCGCCGTAAAATGCGTCGACGCTCGTCCCGGCAGTCGTGTTCGCCGGGAACGCCATCCATCGAGTCGTACTGGTCGGGTAGGGCGCGAACATCTGCCAGCGCTGCTGGAGATTGGTCGTGTCGAGACTCTTCTCGACTGGCTCGGGGAGGGCAGTGTCGGTCGCGATCGACCCCGCCGAGAGCAACACGAGTACGAGCAGGATCGCCGGCAGCACGGTCGCGATTCCCCCGACCACCCGGTCGACTCCCGGCCACTGCGGCCACAGCCGCCCCGACGGCGAGACGGCCGCTTCGACTCGATTTGTCCATCTCCGGACCCGGTCTGTGAGCGCGGAATCGCCGACCAGACGCCCCGCAGTAGTCCAGGCGCTCGGCGGGGAGAACAACAGCAGACCCGCGATCGAGATCAGCGGGAACAGCCCGATCGGCATCGAGACCAGCATGCCGGCGTGCACCGCGACGAAGACTGACGTCAACAGCGTGCGTCGCCAGCCGGTCGTCACGAGCAGTAGGGGGGAGGCAACTAGCAGCACCATCCAGAGGTACGTGGCCGCCATCAGCACCATCGGGAATTCGGCGAGGAGATCGCCCAGCAGGTAGGTCAACTGGTCGGCCTGAAACACGTGTGCGACGGCCTCGCCCGAGCGCCACAGTTCCCCGTCGACCTTGTAGGTCGCGTTGATCACGTAGACGAGGACGACCTGGATCAGGACCGCCGCGGTCGCAACGTTCGCGGTCGTGTCGGTTCCGGGATCGTAGCGCCGGGCGTCGATAGACCAGCGGCGATCCAGCGGCAGGAACAGCGCCCAGACGAGCAGCGACCGAAGGAGGAGGTCGCCGCTGTTGAGTACCAGCGGATTGCGCAAGTGCAACAGCACGAGCAGGACCAGCGAGATCGCCGTCGCCAGTCGCGTCCGGTAGCCGACCACCAGCGCGAGCGCGAACGCCCCCGCGACCGGAAACAGCAGGATCGGCCCCCATGGATCGGGTAGATAGGTAAACACCTGATTCGCACCGGGGTGGGTCGCGAGCAACGTCGAGCGCGGGAACGCGCCACTGTCGGTGTAGAACACGCCGAGATAGCGAGCCCGTGTCAGGAGATTTGTGAGTAACAGCAGCCCGAGGGCGATCCGGAAGGCGGCGAGCGCTCGCAGGTCGATCGCGACCCGCCGACGCACGGCTGTTCCGAACCGCTCGTGGGCCTGCTGTCCGGTCGTCTCCGTCACTGTTGCAAACAGAAACCACGAGCCGCCTAAGTCTTCCGCCAGCGCCATCGTTCGAGTCCAGCGTCGATGTCGATTCGACGGGATCGACTTTCGATATCGTCGTCTCTGCGTCGTTTGCCTTCGGTTTCCAAACGACAACCACAATGAACGTGGCCGGCGTACGTTCGCGTATGGCGACCAACGTCGACAATCGACTCGTCGTGCTCGGTATCGTCCTGCTCGCAGCCCTGCTGGTCCTGCCGACGCTCGCGATGGGGCTGTTCGGGACCGGCCACATGGGCGGCGGCATGTGGGGCGGTGGGATGTGGGGCGGCGGCGGTGGCTGGGGTGACGGCGGCTTCCCCACGTGGGTGTTCCTGCTGGCGGCGCTCAGCCAGCTCGCGTTCCTCGGGTTGCTTGGCCTGGGCGCGTACCTGCTGTACAGGGCTGTGACCGGCCGCCAGGACTCGACCGACGCGGCGATGGAAGAACTTCGTCTCGCCTACGCCCGGGGCGACCTCACCGACGAGGAGTTCGAGAATCGCCGTGACGCCCTCGAAGAGGACAGTCGGGACTACCAGTCCTGATTCGAGCGATGGCGGGCTGCGACGCTCGTGACACTGGCTGCGTCGAGCACTCCCTTCTCAGTACAGATTCCATCGAGCAGATCAGGCGGTGTCACGTCGAACAACGGATTTGCAACCCTCAGCGGTGCCGTCCCCTCGTAGATCGACGCCGGTGACGGTTCGATCTCGACGTCCTCGTCGGGGCTGATCTTGTCCGCCGCGGTGGCCACGTAGACCCGCACGTCCTCCCGAGCGGCCGCCAGCGCCAGCCCGCGCGTTCCGACCTTGTTCACGACCCCGCCATCGGAGAGGACCGTGTCGGCCCCGACGAAGACGGCGTCGGCGTCCCATTCACCCAGCAGACCCACCAGCCCGGCGTCGCTGCTCAGCGTCACGTCGTGGCTCTCCGCGAGCGACTCGGCGACGCCGACACCCTCGCTCCCGGGGTGGGACTCGCCGACGAGGACGGCCTCGGGGTCGGCCCGTTCGAGCGCGTCCAGCACCGTCCCCGATCGCGAGAACGTACAGATTCGCTGGCCCTCCAGGCGTTCGGCCGCGACAGCAGCGGCCTCGCGGTCGGCGCGGACGGCCGACTCGATCGTCTTCCGGGCCGCGGTCTCGACGGCCGCCGCCGACTGCTCGCTCGCGCTCGACATCGCGCGGTCGACCCGATTCTTCACGACGGTCATCGAGGGTCGAGCCGACTTGAGTTCGCGTGCGATCGCTGCCGCGTCCGCCCAGGAGTCCGCCAGCGCGGCCTCGTCGCGCAGCACCTCCAGGGCGCGGATCGACAGCCAGGCCGACCCGTGTTCGTGATCGGTCGCGATCGTCTCGACCGTCGGCCGCACCCGGTCGTAGGACCCCCAGAGGTCAGGAACAGTCTCGCGCTCGCGAATCGCGGTCGGATGGACCCACTCCCAGTCGTCGGTCTCCCAGTTCGGTTCGATCTCTCGGTGCGAACACTCGAACAACAGCGGGTGGACGCGCCAGTGCGTTCCCCTGTCGGCGTCCTCGACGACGAACGGCTCGGCTTCTCGCACCAGTGTCACGGCGTCTGCCAGCCCTGTCTCTTCGCGAATCTCCCGTCGCGCTGCTGTCTCGGACTCGTCGGGCGGCGCGCCGCGTTCGGGTGTGAGATGACCGGTGACGGTTCCCCACTTGCCCGGATACGAACCGACCGGCTCGCTCCGCCGAAAGAGAAGCACCTGGCCGTCGTTGCGCAGGAAGCAGGTCACGACACCCGTCTCGTCCATACCGTCGCTACCACGTCCACCGACGAAAAAGCGCCGCCGATACCGAAACGGATCTTCGCATCTGTGCGGCCAAAATCCGGCCGCAGCCGGATTTCGCCTCTGACTGTACTGGATCCGCGGACCCAGCACAACGTGTAGGTCCCCCAACAACATATACGTGTGTATTTCCGACGTTTTTGGTGCTGGCGTTCGATCCTCGGGTATGGACGTTGCCATCGTCAGCGACACGCACATCCCCTCCCGGGCGCAGTCGATCCCCGCCTGGGCCCGCAGGCGGATCAGCGAGGCCGACCACGTGATCCACGCGGGCGACTTCGACTCGACGAAAGCGCTCGCAGACGTTCGCCAGCTCGCACCCCGGCTGACGGCCGTCGCCGGCAACATGGACCCTCGCGGGGTCGGGCTCTCAGCGGTCGAGACGATTCGGTTGGGCGGCGTGACGTTCGTCGTCACCCACGGAACCGGGAGCAAGCGAAACTACGAGCAGCGCGTCGCGGGTATCGTCGCCGACCACGCCGCCGACGGCCCGACAGTCGGCGTCTCTGGGCACACCCACCAGCTACTGGACGACGTCGTCGACGGCCATCGGCTGCTCAATCCCGGCAGCGTGACCGGAACCGCGCCCGCAGACGAGGCCACCATGCTGACTGCCGAGGTCGGCGACGGTGACCTGGACGTGACCGTCCACCGGGAGTGAGCGGCCGTCCGGTACAGAAAGTAACGTACTCTCACAACTATCGACACAGTCGGAACGGTTCGACGGTAGACTCCTTGTGGGTCCTCGCCGAACGACTAGATATGATCAGAGCCCTGCTCGAACGCCTCCGGTCGTGGTGGGCGGTCGAAGATCCGGACGAACGGATCAAAGGTGAGGGCGACGTCTACCTCGACCCGGCGTACAACAGTCGCTACACAACAGAGCGACACCTCGAAGAGTACGGGAAACTCGACGAACAACCCGACGAGAACCCGCCGGACAGATCGTAGTCAGGTGTGTGTCGATATCGCACGGTCGGCAGGGCCTGCTCCTATCGGACTCCTTTTTGTGTGGCCTCCCCGAGGGCAGAGCATGGAGGTCTTCGCAGTCCCGGGGTTACCTGAAATCGAGGCCGGCGACGACGTCGCCGCGCTGATCGACGAGCAGGCCGCCCTCCGGGACGGCGACGTGGTCTGTGTCGCCAGCACGATCGTCTCGAAAGCCGAGGGCCGCGCCTACGATCTCGCGGACTTCGAGGCCGGTCACCGTGCACGGGCGATCGCTCGGCGACTCGAAGGAATCTCCGGCGACGAGAAAGATCCCCGCTTCGCCCAGGCCGTCCTCGAAGAGAGCGACGAGCTGGTGATGACCGCACCGTTCTTGCTCACCGTGACGCGGTTCGGCCACATCACCGTGAACGCCGGGATCGACCGCTCGAACGTCCCGGACGCCGACCTGCTCCTGCTGCCCGAGGACCCGACGGCAAGCGCCGAGGCGATCCGCCAGGGCCTGTCAGCGGACGTCTCGGTCGTCGTCACCGACACCTCGGGACGGCCGTTCCGCCACGGCCAGCAGGCCGTCGCGCTCGGCTGGGCTGGCATGTACGCCAACCGCGACTGGCGCGGCGAGCGCGACCGCGACGGCCGTGAACTCGGTGTCACCGTCCAGTCGGTGGTCGACGAACTCGCCAGCACCGCAAATCTCGTCACCGGCGAGGGCGACGGCGGGACCCCAGTCGCCGTAGTTCGCGAGTGGGAGTTCGGCGACCACGACGGCCACGACCTGCTCTTTCGCGATCTCGAATCGGACTTCGTTCGACAGGCACTGCGACAGTGGAGTTACTGATGTACGGACTCGAACTCACCCCCGAACACCCGGTCGAAACGCTCTCTGACCTCGCCGCGGACGCCGAAGCAGCCGGCTTCGACGCCGCGTTCGTCAGCCACCACTACAACAACCGCGACCAGTTCATGAGCCTCACGGACGTCGCCCGCGAGACCGACGACCTGCTCGTCGGCCCGGGCATCGCCAATCCCTACGAGACCCATCCCGTGACGCTGGCCTCCCGGATGGCCACCCTCGACGAGCTCTCGGGCGGTCGCGGCCTCTTCGGCGTCGGGCCCGGCGACAAGTCGACGCTCGCCAACCTCGGTTTCGACCAGGACGGCGCGCTCCGACGGACGCTGGAGACGTTCAAGGTCGCCCAGCAGTTGTGGGCCGGCGAGCGCGTCGACCACGACGGCACCTTCCAGGCCGAAGACGCGGCGCTGAACTACGAGGTCGGGTCGATCCCCGTCTACGTCGGCGCACAGGGACCGCACATGACCAGAATGGCCGCCAAACACGCCGACGGCGTGCTGTTCAACGGCTCGCATCCGCGCGACTACGAGTGGGCCGCAGAACAGGTGGCTCACGGGCTGGGCGACCGGCCCGATCACCGCGGAGCGTTCGACTTCGCGGCCTACGCCAGCGTGAGCGTCGCCGAGGACGAGACCGAGGCCCGGGAGGCTGCTCGGCCCCCGGTCGCCTTTATTGCAGGGAGCGCCGCGCCGCCGCTGCTCGATCGACACGACCTCGATCACGACCGGGCGAGCGAGATCGGCGACGCCATCTCGCGTGGGGACTTCGAGGCGGCGTTTTCGACTGTGACGCCGGCGATGATCGACGCCTTCTGTATCGCCGGGACGCCCGACGCGGTCGAGCAAAAGATCGAGGGCGTGCTAGAACACGCCGACAGCTTCGTCGCTGGGTCGCCGCTCGGGCCCGACCTGGAGAGCGCTATCGAGCTTCTCGGGGCGGTTTTCGGCCGACTCGACTCGGCGTGAGCAGGTCGACGAGCGCGCCGAGCGTGAGCGCGCCGAACGCGCCGACCGACGCAAATACGAACAGTGCGCCGAACGCGATCAGGACGGCGGAGATCGGGTCTCGCGTCGCGACGTCGAGAAACTCCGGTCCGACATCGGCGATGCTGTCGACGAGCTGGGTGAAGAGCGTTTCCAGTGAAACCATGTCCGTCCGTACTGGCGGGTAGTACTTGTGTGTGTTCGTCCCGAGAGACAGACCTTTCATTTCTGGGCCCGCAGATACCACCATGGATCGAGACGCCTCCCTCGACGACTTTCTCGACACTACGTCGAGCGAGGAGCCCGACGAGACGCCTGAGACGGACGCGTCCGAAACCGAAGGGGGAGTGGCTGACCGAGACGCCGATCCCGAAACCGAGAGTGGAAACGGAGACGCCGTCCCCGAAACGCAGACGGTCGAGCCGGCGCGGTCGACCGGCCGTTGGGATCCAGCGGGAGGAGTCTGTGACGCCTGCGGAGCGTCGGTGACGCGGCGCTGGCGCGAGACGGCGGCGGACGAAAGCGAGGACACGTTCGTCTGCGTCGAGTGCAAGTCCTGGTGAGAGAGACAAACGATCGTTGTAGGTTCCGTGACTGACAAGTACCACGACTGCTAATCGCCGACCAGTGTGTATGGTCCGCGCTCACAGCCAGCAACGTTACGTCACTGTAGCCGCTAGACCTCCTGTCTCCTCGCAGAGGGATGTCGACCCGGCGTCTCGGCGCGTTCACCCGGGTTTCGGTCGAGCCGCTCGAACGACGCAGACGACAGCCAATCCATGACGGACACTGAACCACCTACGTCGCGGTCGGCCGCCACCGAAGCCGGCGAGACCGCCCAGCGCATCATCGACAACGTCGAACAGGTCATCGTCGGGCATCACGACGAGATCGAACACCTCCTCATCACCATGCTGGCCCGCGGGCACGTCCTCCTGGAGGACGTCCCCGGCGTCGGCAAGACGATGCTCTCGCGTGCCGTCGCCGCGTCCGTCGACGGTACGTTCAAGCGCGTCCAGTTCACGCCCGACCTCCTTCCCTCCGACGTCACAGGCGTCAACGTCTACAACCAGCAGAGCCAGAGCTTCGAGTTCCGCGAAGGCCCCATCTTCGCTAACGTCGTCCTGGGCGACGAGATCAACCGCGCGCCGCCCAAGACCCAGTCGGCACTGCTGGAAGCCATGGAAGAACAGCAGGTCACCGTCGACGGTGAGACCCGGGCCCTCCCGACGCCCTTCACCGTGATCGCGACCCAGAACACCGTCGAGCAGGACCGGACCTACGACCTGCCGATGGCCGAACTGGATCGCTTCATGACGAAGCTGCACCTGGGCTATCCGGGGATCGACGAGGAGGTTGCGATGCTCGATCGCGTCGTCGGTGACCACCCCATCGAGGACCTCTCACCCGTAGCGACACTGGCGGATCTCCGAGCGGCCCGCGAGGCGACGGCCGCGATCACGGTCGAAGAGCCGGTCCAGCGCTACGTCACACAGCTGGCGAACTACACGCGCGAACACGCCCAGCTCGGCGCGAGTCCCCGCGCGTCGCTGGCACTGTTGCGAGCCGGGCAAGGCCGCGCGCTCCTGGAAGGGCGCGAGTACGTGACGCCGGACGACGTCCAGCAGGAGGTGACGGTCGTCTTCCCCCATCGGATCCAGACCGGTTCGACGAACCAGACACCGACACAGCTGGTGCTCTCGGCGCTCGATACGATCCCCGTGCCATGATTCGGCCGACGCTACGTGGTGTCGGGCTCGTCCTCGTCGTGCTCGTCGCGGCGGGGCTGGCGTGGCTGTTCGGCGACCGCGCGCTGAACGCCGTCGCCGCACCCGCGCTGGTCGCGCTCGCAGCAGGCGTCGTCCAGATGGCAGTCGCCAGCGATCCGACGGTCGAACGGGGGCCAGTCGAGCCCGGCTTCCCCGGCGAGACCCGAACAGTCGCACTGGATATCGAGGGGGGCAGTACCGTCGTCGACGTCCGCGACGCGATCGGCGAGGGGTTCGAGGCCGACGGCAACGACGGCAGCGTCGCGCCGCCGGCGACGATGACCTACGACCTCGAGTACCTGCGGCGAGGCGAACACGATCTGGGGCCGACGACCGTCCGCGTTCGGGACGTACTCGGGTTGTTCGAACGGACAGTGACAGTCGACACCGCGGCCTCGGTCGTCGTCTATCCCGAGGTGTACACCCTCGGCGGTGGCGGCGACCTCTCGCGGCTGCTCGCCGAGGCGCTGAACGCAGAGCGCGAGGAGTTCGATTCGCTGCGGGAGTACGCGCCCGGCGACTCCCTCCGGGACGTCGACTGGAAGGCGACGGCCAAACGGCCCGAGGACCTGATGGTGACGGAGTTCTCCGGCCGCGAGTCGGAGGGATCGGTCACGATCGCGACCAGCGCGACTGCCGGCGCGATCGATCTGGCGACAGCGGCCACCGCCAGCATCGCGATCGCCTTGCGTGAGGCAGGCGTACACGTCGACATCTACGCGCCCGACGGCGACGTCTCGACGACCGACGACCGGAGCGATCAACACGCGATGTTGGGGCTGCTCGCCCGGACCGGCGACGGACAGGTCGCCGACGAGGTGTGGGCAGGCGCCGACGTCCACGTCTCGGGATCCAGTCGAGACGTCACGGTGACGGTCGACGGTCGGACCAGTAGCTTCTGGCAGTGGTGCAACGGGCACGCGAATCCCCTCACAGACGAGCCTGCGTCCAGCAGGGGGGTGCGCGCAGCGTGAGCCACGCCACCGTCCGCGAGGGCGCGACGCAGTTCGACGTCGATCTCTCGGCGCTTCGACTCGGCGCACTCGTCTCCGCGTTGCTGGTGATGGGGTCGTTCCTGACGGCGGTCTACTACGTCGTCGACATCGTGGGCGATCCGACCGAACTCATCTACGTCGTCGCCGGGACGCTGGTCGCGGCGACACTGCTGTCGCGAGTCCTCAGTGTTCGATCTGCGACGCTCCTGGCGTCGGGATTGCTCGCGGTCGGGATCGTCTGGTATCTCTCCGTCCTGCCGACGGAGGAAGCGCTGGCGTTCGTCGCCCACGTCGAGTACATCATCGCGTTGCTCGCGGGACACTCGGTGCTGGAGATCGTCAACCTTCGGGCGTGGGTGCTGGCCGTGACGCCGGGACCGGTGTTCTTGCTGTGGTATCTGGCGCTCCGCCGACGATACGCCGCCGCCGCGGTCATCGGTGGATTCGCCGTCGGCTTTTTCGTCCTGACGGGCGACGCGACGTTCCCGGTCGCGATGGTCGGGACCGTCGGCACGCTCGCGCTGCTCGGGTTCGGCGCGCTCGATCGCGCGGACGCCGATCTGGCTGCCGCGGAAGTCGTCGCGATCCTCCTCACGATGGTGATCGTGGTTTCGCTGTCGGTGTCTGTCGTCCCGCAGGGAGCAGCGATGACGTACTCACCCCAGACCGGCCTCTCGGAAGCGTTCTCCTACGACGACGAGAACGCGCTGGAGACGAGCCTGTTCTCGGCCGACCAGCGACTGTCGATCGCCGGGAGTATGGAGCTGTCGTCGACCGTTCGCTGGACCGTCCAGAGCGAGCGCGCACGGTACTGGCGGGTCGCCGCCTACGACCTCTACACCGGCGACGGCTGGGTCCGACGCGCGGAGGCGCGCCAGGATCGGAACGCCCTCGGCTCACCCCTGTCGTCGCGAGGGCAGATCCGGCAGCGATTCGTCGCCGAGAGCCGGATCAACACGATGCCGGCGGCCTGGCGACCGACCGCAGTCGACGGTGGCGTCGGCTCGAACACGCTCGTGACGGACTTCGGTGGGTTACAGCCCGAGCAACCGCTCGAAGCGGGCGACTCCTACACCGTCGTGAGCGCGCCCGTCGACGCGTCGCCACGACAACTCCAGCAGGCCGGGACGGACTATCCCGAGCGGATCACCGACCGATACACCCAACTTCCAGACAGCACCCCGAATCGGGTCACACGTCGGGCGACGACGCTGACCAGCAGGGCCGAGACACCGTACGAGACGGCAGTCGTCGTCGAGAACTGGCTCAAATCCGAGTACAACTACTCGCTGGACGTCCCGCGCCCCTCGGACAACGTCGCCGACACGTTCCTCTTCGAGATGGATCGGGGCTACTGTACGTACTTCGCGACGACGATGGCCGTCATGCTCCGCTCACAGGGGGTTCCGGCCCGCGTCGTCGTCGGCTACACGCCGGGCGAGCAAGTCGGCGAGAACGAGTGGGTCGTCCGCGGCTACAACTCCCACGCCTGGGTCGAGGTGTACTTCCCCGAGGTCGGCTGGGTCAAGTTCGACCCGACCCCGGCCGGACCGCGAGTCGAAGCCGAGCAAGAACAGCTCGAAGGAGCCCGGGAGAGTGGTGACCCGAACGTCGACCCTTCCGATCCCTCCTACACGCCGTCGACGCCGACGCCCACCGAGACGCCCACACCGACGCCGACGCCCGAGCCGAACGGGACGCCGACGTCGACGCCCGCGACGGCCACGCCCGCCCCGTCACCAGGCGGTGACGGTGACAGCGGCAGCGGTGTGCCAGAGCTGCCCTCGCGGGAGGAGCTGTTGCTCGGGATGATCGCCGGGCTCGGACTAGTCGCGACCGCCAGACGCTCGGGCGCGACCGGCCGGCTCTACCGGGCCGTCTGGGTTCGCTGGCAACGGCGATCCGATCCCGAGACCGACGTCACGCGAGCCTACGACCGCCTCGAATACGTACTCGAACGCGAACACCGATCCCGGCGGGCCGGCGAAACCCGCCGGCAGTATCTCCAGTCGGTCGACGCCAACGAGCGGGCACGAGAGGTCGGTGCGATCTACGAACGGACTCGCTACGGCGGGGAGGTCGACCAGGCGGCCGCAGATCGAGCGGTCGAACTGGTCGATTCGATCGTGGCCGATCGCTGACCACGTTCGAAACGCGAGCCGGACGTGGCAAGTCCCGACAGTGTTTAATAGGTTGATTTCGTACGCGAAAGTGTAATGTCGGAAGTCTGCTCGACGTGCGGGTTGCCTGAGGAGCTCTGCGTCTGTGAGGACGTCGCCAAGGAGTCCCAGGAGATCAACATCCGCATCGACGAGCGCCGTTACGGTAAGGAGGTAACGATCATCGAGGGATTCGACCCGAGTGACGTCGACATGGACAGCCTGTCCTCGGATCTCAAGTCGAAATTCGCCTGTGGGGGCACCGTCGAAGACGGCCAGATCGAGCTCCAGGGCAACCACACCGGTCGCGTCGAGGACTTCCTCCGCGACAAAGGGTTCAACGTCGCCTGATTCTCTCGTTCGTCGGGACGCCCACCTGCGTTCGCTCCGACAGCGACGGCCTAGTCGACGAACTCGACGTTCGTGTCACAGACTGGACACTGTTTCACGCCCGCCTCGACGTCGAGGTCACGCTCGGTCCCTGTCCACCCACACTCCGGACACATGACTGGTTCGGTCATCGGGCGACAGTTAGGCGGGTCGACACAAGAAAGTCGGCGGTCGCGACCCACCACCTGCAAACGTCTTCTCGACAGCCGCCTCACGGCTCGGCGTCATCGACCGGCAGTCCGTTCACTGGTCTGCGTCGTCGATCGGTACTGTGAGCACGAACCGAGGCCGGCTCGTCCGGTCGTCGACAGTCAACTCGCCGTCGTAGCGTTCGACGACTTCACGGGCGACGTGGAGGTCAGTGTCACCGGCCGACTCGTCGGCTGTCGGTCCGCGCTGGGAACTCGTGAGAAGGTGCTGATCGATCCCGCCGTCGATTGCGGGGCCGATCGCGGCCATCTCGATGTGACACTGCCCGTCGGCTGTCGAAACCTCGACGTCGACCGTCGGGCCGCTGACCGTACTCCGTTCGATCACACCTCGCAACAGCGTCTCGATGGCCGCCGACAGCAGCGAATCGGCCCGCACCAGCACGTCGTCCGGTCCCGAGACGTCGATCCGGCAGTCGGGATGGGTGACTGTGAAGTGAGAGGTCTCGCGTTCGAGCAGCGCCCGGACGTTCACAGAGGACTGTCGATCGTCGGGGTCGATCGCCGTCGCGAGCGGCGCCATCTCGTCGACCAGCCTGACCAGTCGCTGGCTCCGACGCTCTATCGTCTCCAGGTGCGCTGCCCCGGAGTCGTCGACGTGCTCGTCCAGCAGACGCGTGTACGACTGGATGACGTGCATGCCGTTGCGCAGGTGATGGCGAACGAGGTCGTGGACGAACGCCAGTTGCTCCTGGACGGCCTGGGCTTCCTCGGCCGCAGCGGCCGCGTTCTCGGCGGCGCGGGCGTTGCGAAGCGACTGGACGTGATAGAGCCCGACTAACAACCCTGCCGTCGCCCCGACAGTCTGGGTGACCACGAGCGTCAACAGCGGGTCTTCGAGTTCGACCCCGCCGCTGACCTGGGTCAGCAGTTGCCAGACCGTCAGCCCGACCAGCAGGATGATCCCCAGACCCACCCAGATCGCGATCCGCCAGAGGTCACCGTCGGTGAACTCGCTATCGTGCAACCAGTAGCCCGTCCCCAGGATCGTTCCGCAAAGCGTGACCACCATTCCGACCTCGACGAGCGGATACAGCGCCAGCGCGTCCGTAGAGAACTGGCGACCGCCGTAGGCCAGCGCGGCGACGAGCAACCCCGCGCCGATGACACTCACGCCCCAGGCGCCACCCCACCGCGGTCGCGACCGCGAGTGGGCAGCCATAGATTCACATTGTATTTTCCGATATAATAATCTATTCTCGATAGTGTAACATATCTGCACTCGAAGTGGAGGGGGCGCTTCAGAAAGCCGGAAGCGCCCTCTGGAGGCCTATTCGCCCCAGTCTTCTTCGAGTTCGGGTGCGGTATCCAGTTCCGCCGGGTCGACGCCGACGACTTCCAGTTCCGCACCGCAGGTCGCACAGTCGATGATCTCTCCGATCTCTGCGTCGTCGTGCAGCGCGACGTCTGCGCCGCACTCGGGACAGTCTGCCATAGCACTCGGGACATCGAGACGGCCCACTATCAAACGACCGAAGTCAGTTCGTCAGCGGCGGGTAGGCTTATGTGGCTGGTCGCCGCCACGTCTCGTATGGCAGTCCCACTCAAGCCGCTACTGATCGTCCTCGGGATCGTCCTCGCGACGACCGGCGTGTTCATCTATCGAAAGGCACTGTTCGGCTTCGGCGGACTGCTCGGCGGGGCAGCCGGCGCACTCGTCGGGATCGGGATCGGCGCCGACCTACTGGTGTTCGTCGGCGCGATCGTCATCGGGGCCGTCGTCGGGATCTATCTGGTGCTGACGGCCTACCGGATGGCCGTCCTGGCCGCCGGGGCGATCACCGGGCTGGCCGTCGGCGCCTACGCCGCTGGCGCGTCGCTCACCTCGCCCGGAACGCTGGTCGATCCGCTCGTCGGCGGTGGCCTCCTCGCCGGGTTGCTCGCGGGCTGGCTCCTCCGGAAAGTGATCGTCCTCGTCGTCTCGGCTGCCTGGGGTGCCTCGCTGGTCTCGGTCGGCATGGCCCCCGCCGTCGAGGACGTCACCAACGTTCGCGAGATCGTGGACGCGTTCGTCTCGCCGTGGCTCTACGGCGTCTTCGTCGCCGGGATCGCCGTCCAGGTCGGCATCTGGGGCTACCTTCGGTTCTATGCCGGCGAGGAAGAGGGCGAACCCGAGTCCGGCTTCGTCGGTCGTCTCGTCGGCCGATAATTTGGCCCAATAACTACAGGGGATCGTTCTGTAGGTCGACGTATGGACACCGTGACACCACCCACGAGCAAGAAAGAGGTCATGCACATGGGCCTCACCGGATACGTCATCGGTGCGTGTCTGGTGCTGGTTATGTTGCCCCTGTTGCCGCTTCTGGTCGGGTTGAAACTGCTCGATGTCATCAGAAAAGGCGGCGGCGAACAGTCGAGTTAGTCGACGACGGCCCGAGGTTTAAATCAGAATCCGACCCAGCCGAGGGTGTGATCCGAACTCGCGACGACTGGAGGCGAGACTGACTCGTGGCCCACCGCGCACTGGTCGCCTACGAGCGTCCCGGCGGCCGCTACGACGTCCACACCTCCCGGTGGGGTGGTCTCGACCTCTCCCTCGCCGAAACGATCAGTCCGGCCGACCCGTACGCCGGAGAGGCCGTCGACCCCGTCCCGCGAGTGGTCGCTCGCCCGTTCGCGGACGTATTGACGATGGTCGACCCCGCTCGCCACGAGGCGCTCTACTGCGTCAGCTCGGAGTACGTCGTCGACACCTACCTGCCACTGTGGTTCGGCCTCGCCCACTACCTCGGCGAGCCGGCGTTCGGTCGCGGACCCGACGGACTGGTCGTCGCGGTGGACTCGCCAGCCGACGCCGACGCGTTCCGGGAGTGGTTTCGAGCGGCGAAAGACACCGTCGCCGAGGCAGTCGTTGGCGGGTATCTCTCACGAGCCGACGCACGGGCGGTGCTCGCCGACGCAGTCAGCCAACGCGGGACGGGTCGAGAATTGTTCGATCCGTGGACAAACGGAGAAACGAACGAGTATTAGTGTCGGCGTGGGCTACGGGCTGTCGTGACGACGACCGAGAGCGTCCGTGCCCGGACGAACCCTTCGATCGAGACGGCCCACTCGGTCGTCGAGACGGGGCTGGACAGCGACGCACTCGTGACGATCTTCGGGGAATGTACCGTCGACTACGAGGGCCGGGCCGAGAGCACGCTCGGCCCCGGCGACCGCCACGTCATGTGCAAGCCCGACGGCACAGTACTGGTCCACACCGACGAGGGTCACCAGCCGGTGAACTGGCAACCACCGGGCTGCACCCACGAGGTTTCGGTCGACGACGCGCTCGTGCTCCGCAGCGAGCGCTCGACACCCGAGGAAGAACTGCTCGTCCGCTTTCGCGACGTCGAACACGTCGCCGCGTTCGACGTCACCGATCCCGAGGAACTCTCGCTGTCCGGCACCGAGGAAGACCTGCGCGAGCGCGTCCTCGACGACCCCGAACTGATCGAACCCGGGTTCACGCCGCTGTCGACCGAACGGGAGACGCCAGCCGGCGCGGTCGACATCTACGGCGAGGACGCCAACGGTCGCTCGGTCGTCGTGGAGTTGAAACGCCGGCGAGTCGGGCCCGACGCCGTGGGGCAACTCGCCCGCTACGTCGAGGCGCTCGAACGCGACCTCCACGACGAGGCCGAGGTTCGCGGGATCCTGGTCGCCCCGTCGGTGACCGACCGTGCGCGGACGTTGCTGGCCGAACGCGGCCTGGAGTTCGTCTCGCTGGAACCCTAGTCCCTATGCATCCTAGCGGTGGCCCTTGCGCGCGAGTCGCTCCAGTCGAGCCGCCATGGTCGCGACTGCCCGCGCGACCGCGCCGAGTTCCTCCGGCCGTACCCGCGTGAATGGCACGTCGTAGACGACGCGCTCGTTCGTGACCCGGAGCGTTCCAGGAATCGAAATGTCCATCAGCGCCGACTGCACCTCCGGATCGAAGACCTCCCGGAGGTTCGACCCGGCCTCGACGGTGAGGACGAACTGGTCGTCGAGTGCGTCGTTGCCGGTTCTAATCCCCTCCTCGCGTCCCCCACTACCGACGTACTGTAGTTCGAGCGCGAGCGGTTTCGAGAGCCCGTCGAGAAGCGTCTCGACGCGGACGCCCTGCTGGCGCACGAATCCGCGGCCGATCACCTCGGCCGTGACGGTCTTACGCTTGTACTCGTTCTGCAGCGGCGGCCGTCGTCTGTCCTCGCGCTGGGCCGAAAACGGCGATTTCGTCCGCAGCCGCTTCCAGGAGAGCCGTTCACCCCGCCGGAACAGCACGACACCGAACAGCCAGACCACGACGAGAATCGCGGCCTGGGTCGGCAGGCCAGCGTAGGTCGCGAGGTCGGGCGCGACGTCTCGAACGGCGCCCTGGACATCGACCCGCTGGATCACCAGCGTGCCCCCACCAACGAGCACGAGTGTCCAGACGAGGATCCGGTGGCGGACCCCGAGATACCGGCGGAGGAACGTCATCCTCTCTATCTTTGGGGGCCTGTACCAAAAGTGTCAGTCCTCGACCCGTGATTTCAGGTCCGCCAGCGTCTGGAGGGCTTCCAGCGGCGTCGTCTCGGCGATCGACACCTCGCGGAGTGCCGCACGAATGTCCGTCTCGGTATCGCTTCCAGCACCGTTGTGGACTGCCGGGGTGACCTCGTGACCATTGGTCCCCGGGTCGACGCTCGCGTCCGACGCAGCCGTTTCTTCGGCCAACAGGTCGGCCGCGCGATCGACGACGGCGTCGGGAACGCCGGCCACGCCGGCGACCTCGACGCCGTAGGAGGCCTCGGCCGCGCCGGGCGCGACCGCGTGCTCGAAGACGACCTGTCCGTCCTCGCGAGTGGTCCGGAAGTGGAGATTGAACACGCTCGGCAGATCGTCAGCCGCCGCGGTCAGGTCGTGGTGGTGGGTCGCAAAGAGGGTGGTCGCACCGATCTCGTCGTGGACGTACTCCGTCACTGCCTGTGCGATCGCGAGGCCGTCGGTCGTCGAGGTCCCGCGACCGACTTCGTCGAGCAAGATCAGCGACTGCTCGGTCGCGTGGTCGAGGATTTCGGCGAGTTCGGTCATCTCGATCATGAACGTCGAGCGTCCGCCCGCGATGTCGTCGCTGGCCCCGACCCGCGTGAACACCCGGTCGACGATCCGGAGGCTGGCCCGCTCGGCCGGGACGAAACTCCCCGCCTGCGCCAGCAGCGAGACGAGCGCAATCTGGCGCATGTACGTCGACTTCCCGCTCATGTTCGGTCCCGTGACGATGGCGAACCGCTGCTCGTCGTCGAAGTGTGCGCCGTTGGGGACGAACGAGTCCTCGGTGCGCTCGACGACCGGATGGCGACCACCCTCGATGTCGATACCTTCGTCGGCAATTTCCGGTTTCGTGTAGTCGAACTCCGCCGCGACGGTCGCAAACGAGACGAGCACGTCGAGTTCGGCCAGCGCGTCTGCGAGGTCTTGCACGCGCTCGGACTCGGCGGCGATCTCGTTGCGAACGTCGACGAACAGGTCGTACTCACGGTCGTCGGCGCGCTGTTCGGCCCGGATGATCTCGTCTTCGCGCTCTTTCAGTTCGGGCGTGTAGTAGCGCTCGCTGTTCTTGAGGGTCTGGCGGCGCTGGTAGTCCTCAGGGACGCGATCGAGGTTGGCGTCGGTCACTTCGATGTAGTAGCCGTGGACGGCGGTGTGGCCGACCTTCAGCGAGTCGATGCCGGTCCGCTCGCGCTCCCTGGCTTCGAGGTCGTCGATCCAGTCTTTCCCCGAGCGTTCGGTCGCTCGAAGCTCGTCCAGCGTCTCGTCGTAGCCCGCGGCGACGATCCCGCCTTCAGTGAGTTCCGGCGGCGGGTCCTCGGCGATGGCGTCGTCGATCAGCCTCCTGATTTCGGGCAGGTCGTCCAGTCGATCGTGCAACGACTGGAGTTGCGCGCTGTCGGCGTCGGCCAACTGCTCGCGAACGTCGGGGACGACCGACAGCGTCGCGCCCAGCGAGTTGACGTCGCGGGCGTTGGCCCGGCCGCGCGAGACGCGCGAGATCAGCCGTTCGATATCGTATACCTCACGCAGTCGGTCGTGGAGGCGCTCACGAGTCTGGACGTCGCCGTGGAGTTCGCCGACGGCTTCGTGTCGCCGCTCGATGCGGTCGCGTTCGAGCAGGGGTCGGCGCAGCCAATCGGTCAGTTTTCGGCGGCCGAGCGCACAGGCGGTCTCGTCGAGTGCTTCGACGAGCGTCAGCCCCTCGGGACTCCTGACGGCGCGGCGGTCGAACACCTCCAGGCTGTCGAGCGCGACGGCGTCGAGCACCATGTACTCCCGCGGGTCGTACCGCGTGAGGTGATTGAGATAGTCCAGCTGGCCGTCCTCACCGACGCCGGCTCCACCGCGGGTGTACTCGGCGTAGTCCAGCAGCGCGCCGCAGGCCCTGACCTCGACGTCGCTGGCCAGTAGTCGCTCCGGGGGACCGAAGTACTCGCCGACGAGATCACTGGCCCGCTCGTGCTCGAAGACAGTCTCGTCGTAGGGCGTCACCATGCAATTTCCGTCGAAGGTATCTGGTGACATCTCCGGGCCGACGATCGCCTCGGCGGGACCGAACCGGCTGATCTCGTCTTCGATGGTCGACAGCGAGTCGCTGCCGGTCGCGTAGCAGTCACCTGTCGAGACGTCGAGCAGGGCGAGGCCGTATCGCCCATTCTCTACAGCGAGTGCCGCGACGTAGTTGTTGTCCGCCCCGCCCAGCAGTTCGTCTTCGGTCAGCGTTCCAGGTGTGATGATCCGCGTGACAGCCCGCTCGACGACGCCGGAGACCTCGTCTGGATCCTCGACCTGATCGGCGATGGCGACCCGGTAGCCCGCATCGAGCAGCGTTTCGACGTAGCTCTCGGCGTTGTCGATGGGGATGCCCGCCATCGGGTACTCGCCGGTCGAGTCCTCGCGTTTGGTGAGCGTGATCTCACAGAGCCGGGCGACGCGCTCGGCTGCCTCGCAGAAGGCTTCGTAGAAGTCGCCCACCTGAAAGAGTACCAGCGAGTCGTCGTAGCGGTCGGTCAACTCGAAGTACTGGGCCATCATCGGCGTCAGGTCCTCGGCCCGCTCGCGCATCTTCTGAGGCGCTCCGAGTGCCGCGTCCATACCGAGAAGGGACGCCCTCACGAATCAAAGAACCCTCGGCTTGGCCGCGACTCTCAATTCTCGGCCACCGGTTGCCCATTCCCGTCGAAGCGATCGATCGTCTCGCCGTCGGGATCGACCGCCCGGTACTGCCGAGTGCCATCCGGGGCGAACGTGGTCCGAATCACGTGTCGCTTGCTCTTGCTCACCGCAAGGTAGGGTCGCTCTTCGGTCGAGGCCGCCTCCCGACCGCCCTTGCCCCAGGCTCCGTCGCCGACGTAGAGGACGCCGTCATCGGCCTGCTCGCCGCCTTCGAGCAGGTGCGTCCGCTTGTAGGTGTGATCGTCGTGTTCGAAGACGACGTCGACGTCGTATGCTTCGAACAGCGGCACCCAGTGATCCCGAACGTCGACGCGGTCTCGGCCAGCGCCGGTGATCGGTTTCGAGGAGGGGTAGGCCGGAACGTGGCTCACGGCCGCGACGTGCTCCCAGTCAGCTCGCTCGGCCAGCGCCGATTCGAGCCACTCGGTCTGCTCACCAGGCACCTCAGTAGTGTGATTCGAGTCGAGGATCAGGAACGAGACGCTGTCGCCGATGTCGATCGCCCAGTACGCCTGGTCGCGCACCTCGTTGTCGAACAGGTCGTAGTAGAAGGGAGCGTCCTCGGGGCTGCCGTGCATCCCGCCCTGGACCTCGTGGTTGCCGATCCCCGCGACGATGGGGATCAGACGACCGTCCGAGCGCATGTGTTCGTGCCACTGCTCGAGAAACGTGATCCACGGCGAGACGCTCACCCCATCGGCGTAGGCCAGGTCGCCACCGACAAGCGCGAACAGCGGGTCCCACGAGGCCGCCTGCTGGTGGAGGTCCGGAACGAATCCCGTGGTCCCGATGTCGCCACCCTGGGCGAACGTCAGCGGTTCGTCGATGGATTCGGGTGCCGTCCGGACCGTCAATCCGGTCGGCTTGCCCCGAAGTTCGATCTCGAAGTCGGTGTCCGGCGCGAGCGCCTCGAACGTCGCCCGGTGACGGTACATCGGAGGGTACGAGTCGACCGGGCCGAACCGCGCGACAGCTGTCTCGTTGGTCGCCTTGCTGTTGGCACTGGGAGAGAGCGCGATATCGACGGGGTCGGGCTGCTCGTCGGACTCGACGACCCACTGGAGGGTGACCTGGTGGGTGGGATCACTCGTGCGCCAGGTGGCGATCAGTGTCGACGGCGGATCGATAGTCTCGGTCGAGGCTCCGAGGAGTTCGGTACAACCGGTGAGGCCGCCGATACCGGCCGCCGTCGTTCCCAGAATCTGACGGCGAGTCGGGAAACGACTGGTCCGTCCGGAGTCGTCAGTCATGAATGTCGATACCGAACACGGGGAGGAATAGGTTGTGCTTGCCTAGCTCCGAAACCGATGGGCCGCGAACTTCGCCAGCAGCGGGACGTCTTTGAGGTGGATAAGCTTCGAGATGGCGCGCCAGCTGCCCTCGTTGGCGCGGCGCATCGTCTGCAGGTCGAGGTTGTTGAGGTCGCGCATGAACGTGTCGTAGCGGGAGTTCGGCGCGAAGTACATCAGTTCGGTCATGAACAGTCGCGACTCCATGTTCGGCGCGACGTTCTCGTGCCAGAGGTCGTTGTAGACGGAGATGTTCTCCGCGGAGGTGTCAGGCTCGTCGGGGGTCAGGCAGTGATCGACGGTGATCGCAGCGGCCCGCGCCGACTGCATCCCCTTGTTGATCCCCTCGCCCCACAGCGGATCGATCGTCGGGACCGTGTCGCCGATCGCGATGAAGTTGTCCGTGCTCAACTGCCCGGGCGACTGGATGTGTGCCGACCCGCGGTGTTGCTTGCCCGCGACCTTCTCTGCGTTCTCGAAGCGGGGGTCGGTCTCCATCCAGTGATCGAGATAGCCGTCGATCGTCCGTTGCTCGTCGGAGTACTGACGGTAGCCCTCGTTCTGGATGTAACACAAGCCCACTTTGGCGGTGTCCTCGCCGGTGTGGAAGATCCAGGCGTACCCGCCGGGCGCGTACTCGTGGTCGAGTCTGAGCATCATCGCGTCGTGCAGGTCGGCGTAGTCGGGATGGTCGAGGTCGACGTTCTCGAACTCGTACTCGATACCGATGGCCTGCTTCTCGCGTTCGAGGTCGCTCACGCCGAGCGGTTTCGCCAGCGCCGCGGAGGGCCCGGTCGCGTCGACGACGACGTCGCCGTAGACTTCCTGATCGCCGTTGTACCGGACGCCGACGACCGCACCGCCCTCTTCGATCGGTCCCGCGACGCGAGCGTCGAAGTAGTACTCCGCGCCTTCCTCGCGGCTGTCCTCGACGAGGAATTGCTTGAAATCGGCGAATTCGAGGACGGCACCGGCCTGTTTCTGGGCGAAGTGGTGGTTCGGGGATTCGAGGACGACGTTGTCGGTGAAGTGCATCACGACGTCGTCGGGGATGTTGAACGACGACATCATCGACGGGAACGTTCCACCGGTGGACTTGTTGCTCGCGCGCGGGAACTCGGCTTCCGGTTCGGTCTCCAGGACGACGACGTCGTACCCCCTCGAAGCGACGTCGCGGGCACACTGGGCACCGGCGGGCCCGGCCCCGGCGATTACCACGTCGAAGTGGTCGGTCATTGCTTATACAATCCACACAGAGCGGTTGATAACCCTTTCCACTTCTTTACGGCTGGCCCCTGCCGGTGTATCCGCTTTCGACTAGCACCCCGGACGCACGTCTTTACAGATATTCGACACGAATAGGGCGGCGACGGTACTTTCAAGCGCTCGCCGGTCCCCGACTGTGACATGGAACTGGAGTACGTCCCGCTGGGACGCACCGGCTTGCAGGTGAGCGAACTCGCCTTCGGGACCTGGCGCTTCGGCCGCGAGACCGACCAGGGCACCGTCGAGATCGGCGAGGATCGGGCCTACGAACTGCTGGACGCCTACGAGCAGGCGGGCGGCCGATTCATCGACACCGCAGACATCTACGGCGACGGCGACAGCGAGACCTGGATCGGCAACTGGCTCGCCCAGCGAGACCGCAGCGACTACGTCGTCGCCTCGAAGGTCTACTGGCCCACTCGCGAGGACAACCCCAACTTCTCGGGGCTCTCCCGGACGCACGTCCGGCGTCAGATCGACCAGATACTCGATCGGCTCGGCACGGACTACCTCGATCTGCTGTACGTCCACCGCTGGGACGACGACACCCCCGCCGAGCAGTTGATGCGCACACTGAACGGCCTCGTCGAAGACGGCACGGTCAACTTCCTCGGCGCTTCGACGCACGTGCCCGACGGCTGGCACGTCGCGAAGGCAAACGAGATCGCAGACCGCTACGGCTTCGAGCCCTTTACTGTGTCCCAGCCGCGGTACAACCTCGTCAACCGCGAGGTCGAGGACACCTATCTGGACATGTGCGCCGAGTACGACATCGACCTCGTGCCGTGGAGCCCGCTGGGCCAGGGCGTCCTCACCGGGAAGTACAGCCGCGAGGACCGCGCCGCCGACTCCACCGCCTCCGAGGACGACGGCTGGAAAGAGTACTACCTGACCGACGAGAACTTCGACGTCGTCGACGAGGTCGAAGCCGTCGCCGAAGAAGTCGACGCCACGCCCGCCCAGGTCAGCCTCGCGTGGCTGATGCACCACCAGCAGGTCGCCGCCCCCATCGTCGGCGCACGGACCGTCGAGCAACTGGAGGAGAATCTCGGGGCCGCAGCGGTCACACTGAGCGAAGAGCAGTTCGAGCGCCTCGCGGAGTCGAAAGCGTCGCCGCTGGACGGGATCTAGTCGTCGAACAGCGCTCGGGCCCGCGTGACGTAGCTGTTCGACTCCCAACTTCGAGCACGGCTGATCGTTTCGAGCGCCGATGCGGCCTCTGCGGTCGAGAGTCGTCCACGCCGGACGAGCACCGAGAGCAACGTCGGCGTCGTGACGAGACGGGTGTTCGACAGCGATGCATGGATCAAGCCGAGGCTGTTGAATTCGTCACAGAGAAAGAGGTCGGCGTCGATTTCGTTTGCGAGCGTCACGGCTGCGTTCTCCCCGTCGTCGAGCGGAAACTCCTCGTCGAGGTCCGCGTGTCTGCGTTCAGTTGCGTCGCTGTCGACGACCGCCGCTGCGGCCCGGCCGTGGGCGTCCTCGAAGTCGGCGATCTCCTGTAGTTCGTCGAAGACGATCGACGGGACGACGACGTTGTATTCGTCGAGACAGTCTGCCAGGGGGTCTGGGTCGTCTCCGGCGGCGATCCCGAGACTCACGAGTCCCGACGTGTCGGCGACGACTGTGCCCATTCAGGCCTCCGAGACGTCCTCGACGTATGCCTCGTCGAGTTGCTGTTTCAGAACCCGAAAATTCGCCGCCCGTTCGGCCCCGAGCAACGCCTGGAGCTGCTCGTCAGTAATCTCGTCGTCGTAGTAGGCGGCCGCGATCTCCTGGACGAGCGTGTCGTCGTGCGTCGCGTCCTGCAGATACTCCCGGAGTGCGGTGACGAGGACGTCGGTTCGGTCCTCGCCGAGAACTGTCGCGAGCGCGTCCGTCCGATCGATCAACCGATCCGGCGCGCGGAACTGGACCCGCTTTTTCGAACTCATCGTGTGTACATTGTGAGCCAGAATCTTTAGCCTTTCGTGTCAGGACACATATTCATTCGTCGGCGAGGATATCCGTCTCGACGGTCTGGTTCTTCGAGAACATCTCCAGAGGCACGGTCCGGGTCTGGCCGGCGGCGTTGATCGTCGCCGTCGCGTCGACGTCCAGCAGTGAGGTCTCCTCGGGGACGTGGGTGACCCACCACTTATCCATCTTCGAGTTGTCAAGTTCCATCGGCAGTTCGACCGTCTCGCTCGCGCCCGGCAGGATCGTCGTCCCCTCCTGATGGCTGCCGTCGGCCAGCGTGATCTCGTTGATCGAGACGGTGTAGTCGATCCGCTCGACCGTGATCGGGAACTGGCGTTCGTTCCGGAGGGTGCTCTCCGCCGAGAGCGGCGCGGTCTGGGGGGTCGCTTCCTCCCACGCCGCAGACGTCGATTCGGCGACGAGGAACGTCTCACCGTCCTGCTCGATGGGCTGTTCCTGCGTGCTGTTCAGACCAGCCAGCAAGTCCGTCTCGAACGTCGAGGTTCGATTCTCGGTCGGCACCGACAGCGTCGTGAACCCGGCGTCGACGGTCGTCGTGGTCGTCGTCCGCACCGTCGAGGACTCGCCGTCGTTGAGGTGGCGCGCCCACCACGCCGGGACCTGCTCGTTGTCGAGCACGCTCGTGTAGTTCACGAGGTTCGTGCCCTCCGCCAGTCGATCCTCGGTCCGCTCGCCGCTGCCGAAGACGACGCCGTTGATCGACGTCTCGCTGGCCATCCGGAACCGGATGAAGTCGTTGACCACCGGGCCATTGGGGTTGAACACCGTCACGTCGGTCTCGACGTCGGTCGTCTGCTCGGTCACATCGCCCCAGCGGCGGGTCGTGTTCTGGACGCTCGGACGCTCGATCGTGGGCCGATCCGTCGGCAGTGCGTCGACAGACGAGGAGCCGTCGCCGAGGAGGTCCGTCGTGAGTCGGAAGCGATCCTCGACCAGCGCGATTGGGACCCGCTCGCGCTGGCCGTCGCGCTCGACGATCCCGTACAGCCGGACGGAGACGTTCGAGCGCTCGTCGTTCCGGAGGTGGGTCACCCACCAGTCCGACAGCTTCGGGGTCGACAGGGGGACGCGGACGTCGAGGTCGCGCGTCTCGTCCGGCTGGACCGTCAGCGCCTCGCCGTCTGTGCCGTTGGCGACCGTGACACCGTTCATCTCGACGGTATACTGGAAGTCCGCAAACTCCAGGGGGCTGTCGTGGCGGTTCTCGACGGCCGTCGAGAAGATGAAGGGCGTCGTCTCGGCGTCCGCAGTGCCCCAGGCGGCCTCCTGAGAACCGAGTTCGGCGATCGTCTCGTTGGCGACGGTTACCGTCTGGGACCCGTCGCTCCCGACGGCGCCCAGGATGTCGGTCTCGAACTGCGTCTGCTCGTCGCTGAGGGGGCGGTCGAACTTCGTGATTCCCACGTCGACGGTGGCGCTGGCGTCGGTGACGACCGCCGACGTTTCGCCGTCGTTGACGTGGCGGACCCACCAGTCTGCGAAGGCGTCGTTGTCCATCTCACTGGTCATCGTTAGCGCCTCGCCCGCCGGGGGCAAGCCGCGCGTCGTCGTGCTGTCGAGGACAGTCACGCCGTTGATCGACGTCGAGCGATCGACGACGAGCGAGGTCACCGCACGGAGTTTCGAGAGATCGGTCGTGTCGGCGAATTCGACCGTCGTGACGACTTCTGCGGTGCTGGCGCTGATCTCGCCCCAGCGTCGTTCAGTCTCGGCCACGGTCGGCACGGTCACGTCCTCGCGCTCGCTCGGCAGCGATTCGACGCTAGTCGCGCCGTCGCCGAGCAGGTCAGTCTCGAACTCCAGACGCTGCTGGTAGAGCGTCAGCGGCACACGCGTTCGCTCGCCGTCGCGCTCGACGATCCCGTACAGCTGAACCTCCATTTGACTCGTCTCGTTGTTCAGGACGTGCGTCGGCCACCAGTCGGCGAAGGCCGAGGTGTTCAGCGACGCGTCGACGGTCAGCGCTCCCGACTCGCCCGGCTCGATCTCGACGCCGTCGGTCGTCTGCCCCGACCCCAGCGTGACGTCGTTCATGCTGACGACGTACTCGACACCGTCCAAGGTGACCGGATAGTCGTGTACGTTTTCGACCGTCGTCGTGAACGTTAGCGGCGTCGTCTCGGCCGTGGCCTCGCCCCAGCTGGCCTGCTGGTCGCTGAGGACGACGAACGGCTCGCCGTCGACGCGCACCGTCTCTGCGCCCTGGCCGCCGAACGACGACAGAAGGTCGGTCTCGATCTGCGTCGTCCGCCCCGCGAGCGACTGGCTGAAGCCGGGGCCGCTCACTTTCGGGTCGATACTGAGCGTCGAGCTTTCGCCGTTGTTGACGTGGGTGACCCACCAGTCGGCGATCCTGTCGTTGGGGATCGCCGAGGAGAGTCTGAGCGTGTTGGTCCCCGGCGAGAGGCCGATCCCGGAGCGGGTGTTCTGCGTGAGCGTGACGTCGTTCAGCGACGCGGTGTAGGAGACGTCGATGATCCCGGGGACGGGGATCGGATTGGGGTTGTCGACGACGACCTGTGTCTCGATCTGGGTCGCGTCGTCGGTGACCTCGCCCCAGCCGTTGTCGATTGTTTCGACGGTGGGTGCAGCGAGCACGCCCGTGGCGACGAGAATACCGAGTAACACGACGAGCGCGACGAGCGCGACAGCAGTCACTTTGGCCGCTTTGATCGCGCGGGGAGGGACGTCCATTGCGAGCAGGGTACGGTGGCGAGCGGCGTTAAACCACCGGCCGATCGAGTCGCGTCACGCCGGCCGTGGTGGCGTCAGGTCAGCCCAGTGGATTCAGGCTGGCTGGCCCGAACCCCCGTCCTTGCGGTCCACGTCGCTGTCGCTCGCGTCGCTCTCGCCTTCGACGTAACGAATCCGCTCGGGGATCGGCGGATGCGTGTAGTGGAAGGTCGCGTAGAGTGGATGCGGGAAGGGGTTTGCGAGATTCTCGCTGGTCAGGTTCGCCAGCGCGTTCGCCATCGGGCCACCGCCACCCATCACCTCGACGGCGAAGCTGTCGGCCTCGCGCTCGTGTTTCAGCGAGAGTTTGTTCTCCAGCGGCGCCGTGAACCGCAACAGTGGCATGACCCACAGCGCGCCCAGCACGAGCCCTGCGTAGGGAGTAGCGGGCACGCCGAACAGGTCGTAGAGCCAGGCCTGTTCGAGCAGCACCGAGAAGATGGCGAGGACGATCCCGATCCGCAGGAACGAACTGGCCATCTGCTTCCAGATGTGTGATTTCTTCCAGTGGGCCAGTTCGTGGGCGAGGACGCTCTCGATCTGCGGGCGGTCCATCTGCTCGATCAGCGTGTCGAACAGCACGACGCGCTTGGTCCGGCCGAACCCGATGAAGTAGGCGTTGGAGTGGCCCGAGCGGCTGGAGGCGTCCATCTCGTAGACCTGCTCACACGAGAAGCCCGCGCGCTCGAAGACGTCGTCGACGGACTCCCGCAACTCCCCGGAGTCGATCGGTTCGAAGTCGTAGAACAGCGGTGCGATCACCCGCGGGTAGAGTACCAACATAGCGAGCGAGAAGGCGATAAAGAGCCCCCAGGCAGCGACCCACCAGAGATTGGGCAGGATTTCGAACGCCAGGAGAACGCCCCCCGCGACGAGTGCCGTCAGCACGAGCGCGACGACAGTCCCGACGACGAAATCCCGGAGCCAGAGTTTCGGGGACTGCTGATTGAAGTCGAACTGCTCCTCGACGACGAACGTCTCGTACAGCGAGAAGGGGATTCCAGCGATCCGAACGGCGGCGACGAGGCCGACGAAGAAGACGGTTCCCTGAACGAGCGGCGGGAGCGAGAGTGACTCGATCCAGGCGACGGCGTCGCCGAACAGTCCCGAATACAGTACGAGGAGGACGAACGCGATGCTCAGCCACGACTGCAACAGCGAGAGTCCGGTCCCCGCTCGTTGATAGTCCAGCAGCCTGTCGGTGTCTTCGATTCCGAGACGGTCGCGTACCCACTCCGAACGCTCGGCCACGGTCTGGGCGCCGTAGCGGACGTTCAGGATCGAGAGCCCGCTGAAGAAGGCCTCAGTCCCGACCACCACCAGCAGGAAGGCGACGTGCAGTTCGAGCATGTCCACCCTTGGAGCCCGGAGGTACGAGTAAGCTACGCACGGGACGGCCGAGACTTATACTCGTGGCCGCTGTACGCGACGGCCATGGAAGAGGAAGCCTGGCGCTCGGTCGACGTCATCAAGAACAAGCAGGGCGAACCACACGTCCTCCAGCAGAAAGTCACGGTCTACACGGCCGGGATGACGAACGAATCGTCGGGCTACACCAAGCCGATGCTCGAACACAGACTCGTGCCGCTCGATCAGATTACGAAGTGACGCGGCCGAGACACCAGATCAGGCGGGTTTGCCGCGCTTGCCGAGGCGGGATTCGGCGACGGCGAAGGCCAGGGTGCTCGCCAGTCCGAGCAGCGTTCCCGCGGTGAGCATCAGCGCGAGATACGACAGGTCGGCGTAGTCGTAGCCGAGGAAGTACACCGAGACTGCGTGGAGGATGCCCGCGATCGCCAGGACGTAAAAGGGCGCGTTGAGGTAGCGCCACTCGAAGCGCCCCGAGAGGTACTCGTCGGTGACCCGGCCGAGGCTACTCGTGACGCCCGCGGCCGCGAACCACGGGATCGCCCCCGAGATGACCGCGGCGATCACTTCGAGGATGTCCAGTGGCGTGCCGTCGGCCTGCACCGTTTCGAGGGTCTGGTAGCCGGTGGCGCTGCCGATCAAAAACAGCACGCCGGCGACGAGATACGTGACCAGCGTGACCCGGCCGGCGTACAGTCCCGAGAGGACGCGGTCGATCGCGCCGTCGACGCGGTCTTCCAGCCCCAGTCCGCGCGAGAGCAGATACAGCCCCACCAGTCCCGACGCGAGTCCGAACATGTCCCCCTGCATCCCCAGCAGGTCCGCCAGTACCGCCAGCGGATAGATCAAGAGAACGATCCCGAGCGGGATGAGGATCGTCCCCCGAGTCTCGGGGTCGTTCAGCACTTGCTTGATGGTGTAGTACATCGATTCGAGGTCCTGAGCCTGCCGGACGACGACCCGGCGGACGCCGTCGATCCGGACGCGCGAGCGGATCACGGGAACGACGCTCTCGTCCTGTGCGCCGTCGGTGACCAGCAGCGCCCGAACGTCCTCGCCAGTCGAGAGTCGGGCGAGCACTTCGTCGAGTTCCTCCCCGACCGCCCGGTTTGCAGCGACGTCGCTGCCCTCCAATCCGGTGATCGCCGCGATCTCGACGGTCTCGCCGTCTTCCTGCAGGTCGTCGTAGATATGCAGCCCCTCGAAGAGGACGTTGAGGTCGCTGTCTTCGGGGTCTGCAGTGGCGAACTCGACGGCAGCGTCCTCGACGTGCTGACGGCCGACCACGGGCGTCTCGATCCCGGTCTTGCGGCCGATGTCGTCGTCGAGGTCGATGCACAGCACCAGCAGCATTCAGTCGGTCGTACGCTATCCCGGCATATGGGTTTTCGGCCTGGTCTCCGTGACGGTTCGACTCACAGACGTTTCATCGTACGCGACGCACATCAACGACGCCGAAGGTACAGCGTCTCTTTGATCGACCCCGGGGCCTTTGGTGCAGGCGGACACAGCGTCGCCCGTGGACAGCTCTCGCCTCCTGACGCTGTCGCTCGTCGTCGTCGGCCTCGGCCTAGTCGCGCTCCCGGTGCTCGCTGCGCCCGAGGTCCCCGACGACCGCGTCGAGTTCTACGTCGAGGGCGACTGGATGAACAACCCCGACCAGCAGACCCTGGCGTACGCGAACTTCAGCGGCGCCGAACGCGCGGTCTTCGAGGCCGCCCTGCAAGCCAGCCCCGACGATCTCAATCGGTCCGTCAGCGAGGCACCCGAGCGCCTGACACCGGGACCAGACGGCATCGCGATCTACAACGTCGAACGCGATGGCCAGTTCTATCTGCTGCAGGTCAAACACCTCTCCTTCGAGGTCGATTTCGCCACCCAGCAACTGCCGCGACTCGCGACACTGGCACTCGGCGCGATGGTACTCGGCGTCGCGGGATACCGACGATTCGGCCGCTAGGCGGGATCGTCGATTCCTGTGGACCGGGGCAGTTTTCACGCTGCCCGACCGTCTCGCAGATATGCACACGCTCGCGTTCGACGGCCGAACGGGTGCCAGCGGCGACATGCTGCTCGGCGCGCTGCTGGCGGCCGGGGCCGATCCAGACGTCCTCTCGCCCGTCGAGGACGCACTCGACGTCTCCTACGATATCCTCCAGGTGACGAAAACGGGAATCTCCGCGACGGCGGTCGACGTGCTTCTCGACGGGGACGACGACCATAGCCACGCAGAGGATCACGACCACGCCGACCACTCACACGATCATAGCCACGCAGAGGATCACCACCACGCCGACCACTCACACGATCATAGCCACACAGAGGACCACCACCACGCCGACCACTCACACGATCATAGCCACACAGAGGACCACCACCACGCCGACCACTCACACGATCATAGCCACGCAGAGGACCACCACCACGCCGACCACTCACACGATCATAGCCACGCAGAGGACCACGATCATCAGCACACACACCACGCCGAGGGCCACGGCCCGCACCGGACGTACCCCGAGGTCGTCGAGATCGTCGAAGGGATGGGGCTGCCAGCCGACGTCGAGAGCGACGCGCTGGCCATCTTCGAGATCCTGGGCGAGGCCGAGGCCGCGGTCCACGGCACGGATCTCGAATCGACGCACTTCCACGAGGTCGGGGCCGACGACGCCATCGCCGACGTGGTCGGCGCGGCGCTCCTCCTCGATGACCTCGACGTCGAGCGCGTGGTCACGACGCCAGTCTCGACCGGAGGCGGCACGGTCGAGATGAGCCACGGGACCTACCCCGTCCCCGCCCCCGCAGTGACCGAGATCGTCGAACGCGCCGACTGGTCGATCCGGGGCGGTCCCGTCGACCGCGAACTGCTGACCCCCACGGGCGCGGCGATCCTCGCCCACGTCGCCGAGGGCGTCGACTCGCTGCCGTCGATCCGCGTCGAGACCTCGGGCTACGGCGCAGGGACGATCGATCTCGACGGTATTCCGAACGTTCTGCGCGCACTCGTCGGCGAGACCGACGGTCTCCTCAGAAAGGAGCCGATCACCGTACTGGAGACGAATCTCGACGACGCGACGCCCGAGACGCTCGGCGGCCTGCAGGAGACGCTCCTCGAGGCCGGTGCACGGGACGTCTCGATCCTGCCGGCGACGATGAAGAAGTCCCGCCCGGGCCACCTCCTGAAGGTGATCGTCCGCCCCGAGGACGCCGACAGGGTGGCCCGAAAACTCGCCGCAGAGACCGGGACGCTGGGCGTCCGCGAACACGGCGCAGGTCATCGCTGGGTCGCCGAGCGCTCGATCGTCACCGCGACGCTACTCGAAGACGGACAGCGCCGCGCTGTCGACGTGAAACTGGGGGCCGATTCTGAGGGGTCGATCTTCGACGTGAGCGCGGAGTTCGACGACGCACTCGACGTCGCTCGGGACCTCGATCTGCCAGTCAGGGACGTCGTCGAGCGTGCGGAAGCTGCCGTCCGGGACGGTCGTGCAGACCGGCTCGTCCACGTCTGCGAGGCAGCGCGCTGGGCGGAGTTCGAGGACAGCGAGACGTACACCCATCCGAGTCTCGACGCAGAGGGGGTCGTCCACTGTGCGACGCCCGAGCAGATTCTCGCCGTCGCCCAGTACAACCACGCTGACGACGAGGAGCCGCGGCTGCTCGTGATCGATCCCGAGCGAGTCGACAGCGAGATCAGGTACGAGGAACAGCCCGACGGCCGCAGCTACGCCCACGTCTACGGTCCGCTGAACACCGGCGCTATCGTCGACGTCCTCGACTTTCCCCGGGAAGACGGCCGGTTCGTCCTACCAGAGAAGTTGTCGTAGCGCGCTCTCAGAACGTCTCGACGACTGCCGGCATACAGCCGTCGCCGGGTTCGTGATACGAGAAGTGATCCGGCACGTAGTCGACGTTGTGGTCGGTGTAGTTCACAGGCGGAGCGCCCTCACAGCCCTCCTCGCCGACCGCCGAATCGAACTCACCCGTCGAGTAGGCCCAGTTCAATACGTCGTCGCCGGATTTCCAGAAGTTGTCGAACCGCCCGACAGCGGCTGCGATGTCGTCGCCGTACTCGCCGTCGGTCGAGACCGAATCGTTGTCCGCGGCACCACCGAGCAGCGTCGCTGACGTCAGGACGTCACGATACCCCCAGGAATTGAGACTCTTGATCGCTTCCAGCACCACTCGGGCCCCGAGCGAGTGCCCGGTCAGGCGGAACGACGTGCCGGGACACCGGGCCGCGTAGTCCAACAGGAAGTGCGCGAGTTTCGGGCCGTTGCGCTCGGCGATGTCGGTTGCGGGCCACCAGTCGGTCGTGCTCGTGTCCGAGTCCCAGCTATAGCCCACGACCGGCGCGTCGTAGCCGTTGTTCGACAGCGAGGCCGAGACGGTGGCGAAGTGATCCGGTGCGTCGGATTTAGCAGTGCGCCAGCCGTGGACCGCGACGACCACCTCGCTCGGTGATCCCGACGTGTCGAAGCCCGGGATGGCCCCGACAGTATCGTAGTCGACTGCGTTGTGCCCGTCTGTCAGCTGGTCGCCGTACCACCAGTGGATGTCGAAGTGCCCGCGTGTCGTCGCTCGCGGATAGTCCGGCGCGCCCTGGATGTCACCGTCGTCGCCGTCGAACGCCGCCGCCTGTCCAGCCGTCGCCGCGAGCCCGCCGGCCGCCAGCGCCGTCGCCCCCGCCGTCCGGAGGAAGTCACGTCGATCTGTGCCCCGTGCTGTGTCCTCGCCACGAAGTGTGTCATCGTGCCCCATGACACCGAAACCATTTCATTCACGTTTAATAGTGATTAGTGAACCGGAAACGAGTGTGCAAGGAGTTGTCTACTCGTCGCGGTGTTCGGCGAGAGCCTCTTCGATCGTGAGGTCACCGACGGCGACGCGGCGTGCGAGTGTCTCGTCGATCGCACGGTTTTTCTCACTCTCTTCGCGCGAGCGGTCTTTGATTCGCTGGATCTCGCCAGCGGTGGGTTCGATCTCCCGAGAGTCGGTGGGTTCGCCCTCGATCCGGGCGATGTTGGCCGCGGCGAGCACGTCGCCCATGCCGCGGGTGCCGGTCCCGAGATAGGGCGTCGTCCCCGTCTCGTCGACCAGTTCGACGGGCGCATCGATGTCGTCGATGATCCGACCGCCGATCAGTCGCGCGCCGTCGCCGATCCGAACGATGGGGTCGACGGCGTCTTCGACTTCGCGGTGGACGACTTCGGCGGCGTCGCTCGGCGGGACCTGGAAAGCCGCGACCACCACGTCACCGACCAGTACCGCGATCCCGGGCTTCTCACCGGGATCGATCCCGACGACTGTCCGGCCGTCGCCCCCGCGGAGCCGTGCGAGCGCGTCCTCGACTGCGCGGCGCGGGGCGCCCGGTCGGGCCGTGACGACGGGCACGTCTGCGGGCGCATCGACTGTCTCTTCGGGTCCGACGATCACCAGCGAGGTTCGTTCCGGCAGCGGGTCGTCGGGTTCGATCGTGGTGAATTCGACGCTGCGGTCCCGCAGCGCCTGGACCACGCCGTGATAGACTTCGAAGTCCGAGGTCGCGACGACGATCACACCCGATCTTTCGGGCGCTCGTACTTACCAGTAGCCGTTGTCCGCAGGAGCGAAGACCGTGCCCGCGAGTACGAGTGTTTTTGACCGGGCCCACCCAATCCACAGCCGTGACAGAGCCGATTTCGACAGGCTGTTCGCCGATCGACGAGCTACTGGGTGGGGGGCTCCCACGGAGCGCCGTCACCCAGATATACGGCCAGCCAGCCGCCGGCAAGACCAACCTCGCGCTCGGAGCCGCCATCGAAGTCGCCGCCGCGGGCGACTCTGCCCTGTTGATCGACACTGAAGGAATCTCGCCCGACCGGATGGAGCAACTCGCCAGCGCCCGCGGCGACGTCGACGAGATCGCTTCGAACATCATCATCTCCGAGGCGACGACCTTCGAAGAGCAGGAGCAGGCCGTCAAGGACGCCGCCGACCTCGCGAGTCAGGTCGAGGTGATCGTCCTCGACAGTGCGACGGGCTTCTATCGACTCGAACGTGACGACCAGGACGGTGGCGAGGCCCTGCGGGACGTGGCCCGCCAGCTCACCCACCTGCTCGGTCAGGCCCGCAAACACGACATCGGCGTCGCGTTCACCAATCAGGTCTACACCGATCCCGACAGCGACGGAACACGGGCGCTGGGCGGGCACACCCTGAATCACTGGTCGGCCGTCATCCTGCGGCTCGATCGCTTCCGCGGCGGGAACCGGCGGGCGACGCTGGAAAAACATCAGTCGAAGGCCGCCGGCGACACCGCGCGCTTCCAGATCACCGGCGACGGTCTCGAGGGCGTCGAACAGGTCTGAGAGCGAGTCTCACACCACCGTCGATGTTTTTCAGCAATCCACGAGACGCGAGTGTATGGACGACACTGCCGAGGTTCCAGACGAAGGCGACGCCTACGGCAAAGCGATACGGGACTACTACGAGGACGAGGAGGGCTTCGAGATCGTCGAGCGCGACGACGGATTCATCGCGCCCTCGGGCGGGCCGGAGATGTACTTCAGCGAGTACGAGGAGTGGGGAGATCACCTGCACGCTGGCCTCGACCACCTCCGGGGCCGCGTCCTCGACGTCGGCTGTGGCGCTGGCCGACACGCGCTGTATGCCCAGGGACAGGGCCACGACATGGTCGGGATCGACGTCTCGGCCGGTGCGGTCGAAGTGAGCCGCGAGCGCGGCGTCGAGAATGTTCGGGCGTGTGATGTGGCCGACGTGGGCGAGGCGTTCGATTCGGACACCTTCGAGACGGTGCTCATGCTGGGTAACAACTTCGGGCTGGTCGGCACGGCCGACACAGCTCCGGAGGTGCTCGACGCGCTGGCGACGGTCACGACCGAGGACGCCCGGATTATCGCCGAGAGTCGCGACATCTACGAGAATATCGACGAGTACCACCGGAGCTACCACGAGTATAACCGCGAGCGCGGCCTGCTCCCCGGTGCGCTCCGGATCCGGACGCGGTACAAGACCCACAGCACGGAGTGGTTCGACTACCTGCTGGTCTCGCCCGCGGAGATGGACGACGTGCTGGCGGGGACGGCGTGGACCCGGACCGAAACCTATCGCGGAGAAGGCGGGCAGTACGTGGCGGTGCTGGAGAAAGAGCGGTAGCAGAAGAGTCGAGCATACGGCGCGGGCGGTAGCGAGGTCGCTGCGCGATTTCGGAAAGTCGAGCGGTGAAACCGCGAGACAGTGAGCGCCGTTTCACTCGACCGAGCGGCGAAGCCGTGAGGTCGAGGTCGTTTTTCCCCAAGTTTTTGCAAGGAGTGGTTCGAGCGCGCCTCCGGCGCGACTCGAACCCGACGCAGTAAAAAGTGGGTTCTTAGTAGATCAGTTCGTCGTCGTTCTCGGCCATATACAGCGTCCGGGCGGCGATATTGACGGCGTGGTCGCCGATCCGTTCGAGGTCCCGGATCGTCAGCAGGAGACGGGAGACGTCGGCCATGAGGCGTTCGATCTCTTCCTCGGAGGTCTGGTCGTCGATCTCGCGTTCGATGAGGTCTCGGACGACCGCGTCGGAGGCGTTCGCACAGAGGTCGTCGATCTCGTCGTCGCGCGCGGCGATGTCGAACGTCGCGTCGATGTTTTCCTCGGCGTAGGCGTCCATCGACTCTTCGACCATCTCGACGACGGCGTCGCCGATGGCCTGGATGTCGACCTCGGGGTACATCTCGCGGTCGGCCTCCAGCGTGTACTCGCCGAGGTTCGTCGCCAGATCGCCGATGCGTTCCAGATCGGTGATGATCTTGAACGAGGCGGCGATGAATCGCAGGTCGCCGGCGACTGGCTGCTGGAGGGCCAGCAGGTCGACACAGTCCCGTTCGAGGTCGAGATAGAGCTGGTTGATCTCGCTGTCGCCGTCGATAATCTGCTGGGCGAGCTGTTCGTCTTTCGATTGCAGGGCTTCGAGTCCCTGGCGGACGCGGTCGAGGACGACCTCGCTCATGTAGAGGACGTCCTCGCGCAGGTCGTCGAGTTTCGCCTGATAGGATTCTCGTGGCATGGTTTTGAGTCCGATGGGGGTGGTGATGTAAGTTGGTGTTCTCGCAGACGTTGCAGTTACCCGAACTTCCCGGTGATGTAGTCCTCGACACGCTGGCTCTCGGGGTTCTCGAAGATCTTCTCGGTGTCGTCGTACTCGACCAGCTCGCCGCCGGTGAGGAAGACGGCGGTCTGATCGGAAATGCGGGCGGCCTGCTGCATGTTGTGGGTGACGACGACGACCGTGTAGTCCTCGGCCAGTTCCTCGATGAGGTCCTCGATCTTCGAGGTCGCGATGGGGTCGAGCGCACTGGCGGGCTCGTCCATCAGCAAAACTTCGGGATCGGTCGCCAGCGCGCGAGCGATACAGAGCCGCTGTTGTTGGCCACCCGAGAGGCCCAGCGCGTTGTCGTCCAGCCGGTCTTTGACTTCGTCCCAGAGGGCCGCTTGCCGGAGACAGCGCTCGACGAGTTCGTCTTCTTTGTCCTTCTCGTCGCGACCGAGCATCCGGGCGACGAGCCCGCGGTTGATCTCGCCGTGCTTGCGCGGGCCGTAGGCGATGTTGTCCCGGATCGACTTCGGGAAGGGGTTGGGCTCCTGAAAGACCATCCCGACGCGCTTGCGGAGTTCGACCAGGTTCGTGCCGGGCTGGTAGATATTCTGGCCGTCGAACTCGACCGAGCCTTCGACACGAGCGGCCTTGATCCGGTCGTTCATCCGGTTCAGACACCGCAGGTACGTCGACTTCCCACAGCCCGAGGGGCCGATGAGTGCGGTGACGCTCTTCTCGGGAATCTCCATCGAGATGTCCTTGAGCGCGTGGTCGTCGCCGTAATAGACGTTCAGGTCCTCGGCGGACATGATGGGCGTGCCGGCGACGCGGTAGTCCGTCCAGGCGTCGCGGGTCTCCTCGACGCTCTCGCCGCTGGTGGTGACCGTCGCGGTCTCTGCCGTCTGGTCGGTGTCGGTCGTCTGCGATTCCTCGGTCGCGGTGTCGATGTTCATCTCTGTCATTGTTCGAGTTTCCTCCTGAAGTAGCGCCGCGAGACGATGCCGATCGCGTAGAACGAGAGGACGACGGCGAGGAGGACGAGCGCCGTCCCCCAGCCGAAGGCCTCGCGTTCGCCCACGCCGGCGGAGATGACGGCATAGACCTGATACGGCAGGGCGCTCGCCCGTTCGATCAGCGCAGGATTAGTCACGTGGAGGAACGGGGGCTGGAGACTCGTCGAAACCTGGAAACTCTCCAGGATTCGCGGTGCCTGACTCGGGAAGTTCGGCCCCCGAGTCACCAGCAGGATCGGTGCGGTTTCACCAGCGATCCGACCGACGCCGAGGATGACGCCGGTGATGACACCCGGCATGGCGGCCGGAATCACCACGGATCGGATCGTCTCCCACTTGCTCACGCCGAGGGCGGCGCTGGCGTCACGGTACTCGTCGGGGACGCTCTTGAGCGCCTCACGGCTCGTGATGAGCACGAGCGGCATGAGCATGAATCCGAGCGCGAGCTGGCCCGCGAACAGCGACGGCGTGTTACCGAATCGCGGGACGATAAACGCCAGCACGAACAGCCCGAAGACGATGCTGGGCGTACTCCAGAGGCCGTTGGTGGCGATCTCGACGATCCGGGTGAGGAGGCTCTCCTCGGCGTACTCCGTGAGGTAGACCGCCGCACCGAGCGCGAGCGGGACGGCAAACAGGACCGCGCCAGCGACCAGCCAGACCGTGCCGACGATGGCGGGCAGGACGCCTGGCTGGATTCCGAGGCCGCTGGAGACGTTCATCACGAACGGCCAGTCCAGCGCGCCGAACGGCGTGATCGTGACCAGATCGAAGAAGACCAGTTCGTTCATCGTCAGCACGGTGTGAGCCAGCAGGACCGTCAACGCGCCGGTCAGACCGACAGTCGCGAGCTGTGCCTGCGCGAGCGCGTCGTCTCGCGTCTCACCGGCAGGCTCGCCACGGACGTACTCGGCAGCGAGGACGACGGCGTAGATCGCGAAACAGAGCGCGACGAGCTGTGCGGCCGTCGCGAGCGCGACCACGCCGACGAGCGGGCCGAGCTGTGTCCCCGCGACCGCGACGACGCCGGTCGTGACAGTGATCCACAGCGCCAACACCAGATAGCCGAGTCCCGCAGTGACCGCGAGTCGGAGTTCGGCCACTGGCGCGACCGCCGCGGATCGGATCGACTCGCCGGCTGCGAGACGCTGGCCCAGCAGGACGAGCGGATAGGCAGCCAGGACGACGGCGACGGCGGAGACGAGCGTCGTCCCGACGAAGGCGATCGGCTCGTCGGCGACGCCAGTGATCAGCCCGAACCCGGCGACGCCTGCCAGCACGAGCCACCCGATCAGGAGCCCGGAACGGAGATTTTCGGGGAGCGTGTCCCGTTCGCTCAGGACGTCGATGCCGTCGTACTGTCGTCGAGCGAGGACGAACAACAGCAACACGGAGAGGAACGCGAACCCGGTTCCGATCCGCGTCGAGGGCGTGAGGGTGACGCCACCGGCAGTGACTGACTGTCCAGCGGCGAGAACACCAGTGAACAGGAGGGCGAGCAGGCTGAGGACCGTGAGAATACTGACTCGGAGGACGGCACCCACGAACGCGATTGGCGACGTGAGGTCGAACTCGACCGTCCAGGCCTCGCGACTCGCGAGCGCGACCAACAGCGTCACCGCGACGAGCAGCCCCGTCGCGGACCCGAGCGAGAGGTTCTCGACGGTGATGCCGAGGCCTTTCGAAGTGATGTACGCGATCAACGCGACCAGCACGCCGAGGACGGCCACGACGACCAGCGAGATCAGCAGATACGCGCCCGTCTGTCGGCCACGCGTCCCGAATCCAGCGTAGGCCTTGCCGGCGGTCCAGCCGCCGAGCAGTACCAACAGGAACGACAGCGAGGGGACGACGATGCCGGCCGGGAACGTCGCGGAGATGTCCGGGGGCGACCAGGTCCAGGTCGGCCCGAACAAGCCGGCGAGGACGACGACGCCGGCGAAGACCAGCAGCAGGCCGACTGGGACCGTCGAGGAGAGGTCCTCGCGAGTCACGATCGAGAATCCGACAGCAGTGAGCCCCGCGAGCGGGGCGACGAAGAGCCAGCCGCCCTGCCCCAGCCCGAGCGTGTTCGCGGCGGCAAACCCGGCCGCGACCGCCCACAGACTGCCGAAGATGAGTCCCGTGAAGAGACCGCCAACGCGGCTGGGAGCGGTCTCGACGTACTCCAGCCGCGAGATGACACCCAGCCCCAGCGTGGATACGCCGAGGGCGAGCAGGCCGAGACCGAACCAGCGATACAGCGGCTGGCCCGCGAACGCGGCGTCGACAGGCTGGCGACCGAACAGCGCGAAGATCGCCCCGAACATCACCAGGAACGCGATCGCGACTGTGCCGGCGGCGACTCGCTCGTACGGAGAGGATCCCTCGGCGACGAGCTGTCTGTCGTACGCTTCGCTCATACCTCACCTCCGAGTTTTCGTTTCATCCGTTCCTCGATGTACTGGGACGTGATGCTGATCGCGGTGACGATCAGGAACAGGACGACCCCCGCGGCGAACAGTGCGCTGAGGAGGTACTCTGTCCCGACTGCCGGGCCGAAGTTGCCTGCGATCAGCGTCGTCAGCGTCTCACCGCTGTCGAAGACGTCGTAGGCCGGCTGGGGGAGTTCCTTGACGTGGGCGATCATCACCGTCGCCGCCATCGTCTCGCCGATCGCCCGGCCGAGTCCGAGCAAGACGGCAGCAGAGATACCCGAGAAGGCGGCCGGAACGGTGACGCTCTTCATCGTCTGCCAGTCGGTCGCGCCCATCGCGAGCGCGCCGCTTTTCATCGATTCCGGGACTGTGGAGATGGCGTCTTCGGCGACCGAGACCACGGTCGGCAGCGCCATGAAGCCGATGACGACGCCGATCGGCAGCAGTGCGCCGAAGCCCGTCGAGAGTTCGGAACTCACGTATGGATTGATGATCGTGAACCCGATGAACCCGTAGACGATCGAGGGGATCCCGGCCAAAATCTCGACGCCGGGCTTGACTATCTCGCGGACTTGCTCGGGTGCGATCTCGCTGATGAACAGCGCGCCGGCGACCCCGAGTGGGCCGGCGACCAGAATCGCGACGATCGTCGTGATCGCCGTCCCCCAGATCATCGGAACCAGCGAGAACGTGTTCGTATTGGGATCCCACATCTCGCCTTCGAGCGGGAGGAGGATGCGAACGCCCATCCGCTCGAAGACGGGAATGGCTTCTGCGAACAGGAAAAAGGCGATCAGACCGAGCGTGACGACCGTCGAAATCGTCATCAAGAAGGTGAGCGTTCGGGCGGCGGCGGCCTGGCGTGTCACCCACACGGTCGCACTGACGAACAAGAACGCGAGCAACAGCGGCATGGTCCAGACCGACTGGGTCGCGAAGGCGGCCGCCGTCGCGACAAGAACAAGCGTCTGGATCGTAATGAGTGCCAGACCGAGCCGATCCGTTTCGTCCACGACGGTGGGTTTGAGCCATCGGAGCGTCAGCACGGGGAGTTCTGTTATCGATGCCATCGTGGCCCCTCCAGTGACGACGTGCGCGGGTGCCGGCCGCGCTCACGTGCGTCTGTTGTACGTGTGTTCATGTGTGGCTCAGGGTTCGGGGAGCTTCGAGCGCTGATTTTCGAGGCGATCAGCTGGGAGTTTGAAGTAGTTGTTCCCCGCGACACAGACCTCCTGACCGAAGTCCGAAAGGATCAGATCCAGGAAGGCGGCCTCTTTGCGGGAGGTGCCCTCCCAGGTGTACATGTGGAGGTCGCGGCTGAGGGGGTACTCCTTGGCCCCGAGGTTCTTCCCGAGTTCGTAGACCGTCCCGTCGACCTCCAGGGAGATCGGTCGGACGGGCCCGTTCTGGTTGACGAACGCCAGCGCGAGGTAGGCGATGGAGTTGTCCGATTGTTCGACCAGCTGGGCGACCTGCTGGTTCTGCCCCTTGCGGACGTCGGGGCTGATCGGCGCGTCGGGGTCGCCGTAGAGGTTCGCCCGGAACGCGGTGTCGGTCCCGGACTCCTCGGCGCGGCCGATCACACGAATGTTCTTGTCCGGACCGCCGATTTCCGACCAGTTGGTGATCTCCTTGCGGTAGATCTGGCGGAGCTGTTCGGCGGTGACGCCCGTGACGCCCGCCTCGTAGAGTTCCTCGCTGACGACGATCGGCTGGCCGTCGACGCCGACGACGTGGTTGACGAAGCTGTCCAGCGTCGCCTCGCTGGCGTCCGGGAGTTCGTCGGCGACGGGCGCGCTGGAGTTGCCGATGTCCACACGCTGTTCCCTGACAGCGTTGACGCCGGTCCCGGAGTGGCTGAGTGCGATGTTCGCCCGGAAGGGAGGCGTCGACCGCGTCTCGGTCGGTTCGAACCCGTACGTCGACGCATAATAGTCCGCGAGGTTCTGGGTCGTGTCGATACCGAACTCCCCGTGCGGCCAGTATTCGGTGTCCGTCGCAGGTGGGTTCCCGTTCCAGCGCTGGGCGGCGGTGTTGGCGATCGGATACACCGTCGACGAGCCGTCGGCGGTCAACGCCGACACGTTGCTGGATCCGTTGCCGCCGGCAGCGCGACCAGGCTGGATCGCTCGCTGACTCGCACACCCTGCGAGCCCCGCTGTGCCGACTACTGCGGAACCGAGAAGGAACGCACGCCGCGATACACCTCCCGTCTCTTCGCTCATCACTCCAGAGCAACAGGGAAGTAAGTAAATACCCTACTATTACAACTATCTATATCTATGTAGACTATATAGATATGTCTTTGTGAGTTTTTCACTAGGATATCTGGGCGACTGAGATCGCCCCGCCCACACGCTCTAAGTGACCGTACACGGTACCAAAGGTCCAATATCCTACCAGGGCCCGTCTGGCGAAAATCACTGCTCTCCAAGTGAATGCCATCTCGGTCGCCCCGAGTTAGTAGTCGATTCGACGTAAGATTTCGCACCTGTAACTGTAAGAAGGGTTTCTACATAGATAGGGTACAATTTATATTCCCGTAGGAAAGAGCATGAAGCATGGAGACACGGAAGGTCCAGGTCACGGGCGGCTCGACGTATACTGTTTCGCTGCCGAAAGACTGGGCGACCGCAAACGACGTCAGCGCGGGCTCGATCGTCGAATTCCACTCCGAAGAGGACCTCCTGTTGCTCTCGCCGAAAGACGAACAGGAGCGCACGGAGGGGACACTCGATATTACTGGACTGGACGAGGAACACGAACTCACGCGCGCGGTGATGACGATGTACGTCAGCGGCTTCGACATCATCACGCTCGAATCCAGTCGGATCACCGCCACACAGCGGCGCACGATTCGCAACGCGACCCAGGGACTCGTCGGGCTGGAAGTCATCGAGGAGACCAGCGACCGCGTCGTCCTGCAGGACCTGCTGGATTCGTCGGAGCTGTCGGTCCACAACGCCATCACGCGGATGCGACTGGTGTCGCTGACGATGCTGGCCGACGCCGTCAAGGCACTGGTCGAGGACGACGACGACCTCGCCCAGGACGTCATCGAGCGCGACGACGACGTCGACCGCCTCTGGTACATGGTCTCGCGCGTGTTCCGCACCGTCCTCCGGAATCCGACCGCCGCCAACGACATCGGCTTCCCGCGAGAGACGGTCTTCGACTACCAGTCCGCAGCACGACAGCTCGAACGGATCGCCGATCACTCGACGAAGATCGCCCGGATCGCCCTCGAAGTCGAGGGCAGCAGCGACGTCGAGGGTGAGGCCCTGATCGGGCTGCAGGAGGCCGCCGTCGGCGTCCCGGAACTGGCGATGGACGCGCTGCTGGAGGACGACTCCGAGAAGGCCACGCAGATGGCCAACGAGGCCCGGGCGATGATCCGTGAGATCGACGCCCAGGCCCGCGAGGTCGACAACGAGATCCGCGAACTCGACGACCCCCAGCGCGCCCAGCGACTCGGGCTCGTTGTCGACTCGCTCTCGCGAACCGCGGACTACGGGAGCAACATCGCCGAAAGCGCCCTCCAGAAGGCCGCGCCGCGACCGAACTAGACGACCAGCGCCGTTTCTGGATCGTCCGTCACTCGTAGTAGCGCTCGATCACGCTTGCGGCCCCCGCCGCAGTTTCCCGATAGGCGCGCTCGCCGTCAGGCGTCCGCACAGCAAAGGCGTACTGGCGGCTGTCCGGTCGATACCAGACGTCGCGATGCTCGCGGAGCGCGGCCGGCAGATTGCGATCCTCGTCGGCCGGTTCGACCAGGAGGTCGCCGGTGATGGGATAGGGTTCGAAGACGCCGTGGTTGACCTCCCGCCGCTCGGCTGCCTGACGAGCGGCCGCCATCAGAATTTCCTGTGTGTTCCGCGGTTGTTCGTCCGGGCCAGGGGTACACTGCTCGTAGGTCCCGTCTGGCTGCATCTCCCAGCGCTTGACGTTGTCCGTCAGCATCACTTCCAGAACGAATCGCAACTGCTCGCGTAGCGTCACGTCCTCGACTGGTGCGACAGCCTCGACACGGTAGTCGAGGTTGCGCGTCATCCAGTCCGCCGAGCCGATGTAGTACTCGGGATCGCCTCCGTTCTCGAAGTAGAAGATCCGTGAGTGTTCGAGAAAACGCCCGACGACGCTGTGAACTCGAATCGAATCGCTGAGTCCCTCGATGCCCGGCCGGAGCCGGCAGATGTCCCGGACGATCAAATCGATCTCGACGCCAGCCTGTCCGGCCTCGTACAGTTCCCTGACGATTTCGGGGTCTTCGAGGCCGTTGACCTTCGCGACGATTCGACCAGCGTCGCCGTTGCGCGCCAGATCCGCCTCGCGTCGGATGTATTCGGTGAACGACTCACGCATCGTGACGGGCGCGATCAGTAGTTTCCGGAACTGATCGTCCAAGGAGGGGCCGGTGAAGAAGTTGAACACCTTGACCAGGTCTTGTCCGATGTCCCGGTCAGCCGTGAGCAGTCCGAGGTCGACGTAGCCTTTGGCAGTCTCGGAGTGGTAGTTACCGGTCGCGACGTGGGAGTACAGCTGGACGCCATCCGATTCCTGGCGGACGACCAGTGCCGTCTTGGTGTGAGTCTTCAGGCCGATCGTTCCGTAGGCGACGTGGATTCCGTGTTCTTCGAGACGGCGGACCCATTCGAGGTTGTTCTGCTCGTCGAAGCGGGCCTTGAGTTCGACCATCACCGCGACCTGCTTGCCGTTCTCGGCGGCGTCGATCAGCGTCTGGATGACCTGGGAGTCGCTGGCAGTCCGGTAGATCGCGGCTTTGATCGCCAGGACGTCGGGGTCGTTGGCGGCCTCGTCGAGGAATCGCTGGACCGTCCGGTCGAAGGAGTGGTATGGGTGGTGCAAGAGGACGTCGTCGCTGCGGATCTCGCTGAAGATGTCGTCGTGGCTCTGGGCGAGGTCGAACTCGTGGTCGTAGCCGTGTTCGTCACCCTGCAGCCGGGGATGAGGCTGAGGCGTCCACGGGTCGAGTTTGAGTGCCGGCCGATCGAGGTCGGTCAACTCCATGAAATCCCGGAAATCCAGCGGCCCGTCGACAGTGTAGATCTCGCGATCGTCGAGATCGAGTTGGGACGCCAGTGTATCCACGATTCGGTCCGGCGCGTCGGCCTCGACCTCCAGACGGACGACCGTCGCGAACCGACGCTGTTCGATGACGTCCTCGATCACGTCGATGAGGTCCTCGGCGACCTCCTCGTTGCGCCTGACCTCGGCGTTGCGCGTGATCCGGAACAACGTGGTGTCGACGATCTCGACCTGCGGGAAGAGCAGATCCAGGTTCGCCCGGATCACCTCTTCGAGCAGAACGAACCGCTGATCGTCGACCTCGATCAGCCGAGGGCGATTCTGCGGGATCTTCACGCGCGTGAACGTCGGCTCCTCGGCGTCGTCACGGCGGGTCAACACCGCCAGCGAGAGGCTCAGATTCGAGATGAACGGGAACGGGTGTGCCGGATCGACCGCGAGCGGCGTCAACGTCGGCAGGACGTCCTGCTCGAAGTACAGCCGCAGTTCCTCCTGGGTCGCGCTGCCGAGGTCGTCGTAGTCGACGATCTCGATCCCCGCCTCGGCAAGCGCAGGCCGGATCGTCTCGCGGTAGCAGGCCGCCTGCCGCTCGAACATCGGGCGGGAACGGTCGAGGACCTCCCGGAGTTGCTCGGCAGGTGTCCGCCCGTCGACCGTCGGGGTCGTCACACCGGCATCGACCTGTTGTTCGAGCCCGCCGACACGCTTCATGAAGAACTCGTCCATGTTCTTCGTAAAGAGTGCCAGAAATCGGACGCGCTCCAAGGGTGGGTTCCGGTCGTCGAGCGCCTCGTGGAGCACCCGCTGCTGGAAGGCCAGTTCGCTCAGCTCACGGTTGAGATACAGGTCCGGATCGTCCAGCGCGAGCGTCGTCGGATCGTGCTCCAGTGGATCGGACACGGCGGCGTCGGGAATCCCTGGCATCAGTCGGCGAGACACTCGAACCCCGGTGTCGGTTCGACGATGCTGTCCTCGGATCGTGACACGTGGGTCTCGACAGGGTCGACGGCGATGAATTCCGCGCGCGTACAGTCGTAGGCCGTCAACTGGCCGCCGTAGACACAGCCGGTATCCAGCCCTACGGCGCAGTCGGTCTCGAACGGGTGAGCGAGAACGGTATGACCGAAGAAGACGCGCGGCCGCTCACGGCGCTGTTCGAACCAGTACGGGCGAGTGTAGCCGCCGGAATCGGTCAGCGAGCGCATGTTCAGCAGATCCTCTCTGGAATGGTTGGCAAGGGATTTGCGGTGGTCGATCCCGCCGTGGACGGCCATCGAGTCTTCCCAGGAGAGCACGACGGGCATCGATTCGATGTAGTCGTGGTCGGCGTCGGTCAGTTCCGGGAGCGTCTTGTCACCGCGGAGGACCTTGGCCTCGTTGTTGCCCAGAACGCTCACGGCGTTGTCCATCTGCCGGACGCGTTCGACGACGCCCTGGCTGTCCGGCCCCTTCCTGACGAGGTCGCCGACGAACACGAGGAGGTCCGCCTCGGCCGGATCGAGACGCTCCAGCAGCCGATCGAGCGTCGCCCGGCAGCCGTGGACGTCGCCGATCACGTAGATGCCGCGCCACTCGCTGGCGTCGATTCGCCGGTGCACAACAGCGTCGTCGAACGTCGGTTTCGCGTGCATGATCACTCACAGGGCCGACGGATCCGACCCAATCTATCCGAGTGTAGAGTGGACCCTAAAGAGGGGCTTTATATGATATCTACTGACGGCTATGTAGCCGTCAAGACCGATAGCAAAAAGGACACAGAGAGGGTGAGCGGCGGCGTGTCGGTCGTTCCAGGGACGCGATGCGACGGCCAGAAGTGCGGGACCAGTGGCACGGCCGTCGACCGAGCCAGGTAACGCCCGTCACGCACCACTTCTGAATCAGGATGATGGGGACAAAAGCGTCGCTAAGAGGGCTATCCAGATCGCAATAGTAGTCGGTAGCTACTCGACGAGGACCGCGTTGACCTGCCCGTCCTGGCCGGGGCGGGAGGTGACGCGAGCCTCACCCGCGCTGGTCTCGATGACCGCGCCCTTGGTGATGATGTTTCGGCGGATGTAGTTGGGGTTAGCGTCGTTCTCGACGACGTTCTCGATCTCGGCCTCGACGACTTCCTCGCCATCGGCGACGCTGGCGATGTCGGTGCTGATCGCACGAATCTTCGTGGTGTTGCCGCGCGTGTCGACGACCTTCAGGCGCGGCTCGTCGAGTTCGGTCTCGGTCGGCTGATCGCCGAGTTCGTACTTGCGCTTGTTTCGGGCGTGGCGGCGGCGGCCACCGGTCCGTTTGCGAGTGGAGCGGCCCTGGAATTTCATATCCGATCCAAGCACCAGGGCGTACTTGAACCTCTCGACTTCGACACAGACGGGCGAACCGGCACTTTTAGGCCGATAACGCACTCCAGTTGACAATAATGAGTCTGCGAACAGCCGTGGCAGCCCCGTTCGTCCAGTCGGGGACGGATCGACTGGGACGTAGCGACTTCGTCGTCGCACTGTCGCTCGACCGTGACTGGTTCTCCCCCGACCAGGCCAAGCGGCTGCTGGACGTCGCCGAAGGCGAGGGGCTACTCGACACCGAGGACGGCGAGGTCGTGGCGACCTTCGACGTCGGGTCGGTGTCGATCCCCGAGGACTTCGTGCCCGAGGAGTCGATCCTCCGCCAGCGGACGACCTTCGAGCGCGTCCTCGATGCGGTCGTCGAGGCCGGGACCGAGAAACAGGCCGCTGTCGCCGCGATCAACGGCCTCCAGAGCGACCTCGGCGTTACGCTCGAAGCCGCGGCAGTCGTCTACGCCCGCCGGCAGGGACTGGCCGTGACCGACCACGCCACGCGCGCACTGGGGGAGTACTGATGGTCGAAGACTGCATCACCGACGGCAAGCGGATCGGACAGTTGCTCGCCTCGGAGCTGTCGGGTCGCGAGAGCGGTCCCCTGGCGGAGCTATCAGTCGTCGACGCCGACCGCGACGCGACCCCGAGCGAGGACGGCACGCCCGCCTATTCCATCGCCAGCGCTCGGAGACAGATCGGCGTCGTCTCGCTCTTTCCGGAGTACGCTCGCGTGACACTCACCGTCGGAGCCCGCGCCGTGGCCGAGTCGTCTGCCAGCAAGGGGATCCCCGCCCGTCGCGAGGACGACGCCGTCGTGTTGCGCGTCGAGAGCGGCGCGGCAGTCAAGCAGGCAATCGATCTGATCGGGGACGCCGTCGGCGGATAGAGAGAACGGACCCGCGACGGGCGGAGACTCACAGGAACGGCAACGTGAACGCCGCAGTGGCAGCGCTGATCACGACCCAGCCGGCGAAGTTCCACCACGGAACCTCCCGGAGACGCGGCCCCGGCAGGTCGTCGGTATACGTCCAGTGGCCGTCGGCGACCCCTCGGTGGTCGGTGAGTATATCGTACGTCGTCGCAATCGCCGCCCCGAGCGCGACAGCGGGCACGCCGTCGACGGCCAGCAACGCCACCCGAAACGAGAGATAGACGACACCGGTCCACCCGAAGAGGACATATATCGGGACGCCCAGCACTTTGGGCCCGACGTGATGGTCGAGCCAATCGAGATTGATGACGGCTGCCTCGGCGACGAAGGCGATCGCTGCGCCGCCCGCGAAGAACGCGAGGGTCGCTTCCAGGGGCCACGTGAGGACGGCGTGTGCGAGCGCGATCAGTCCGATCGCCGTCGTCGAGGCGGCGAAGGCACGGCTGCTCGGCATGGCTGGCCGTTCTCGAGGACTGATCAAAGGTGTCCCGGTTCGGCCGATCGCAGCCGCCGTTCGTCTTTTGTCGCCGGCGGGCGACACCCGAGGTATGACCGAGGCCGACATCCGCCAGGCCAGACTCGAGGACCACGACGCAGTCGCGGCCTTCACGAGCGACACCTGGGCCGACCGCGACGTGGGCGACTACATCCCTGACGTCTTCCCCGAGTGGATCGAAACTGACGGTCCCGACCAGCGTACCGTCGTCGTGGACTGCGATGAGGACATCGGCGGCATCTGCCAGGCGGTCGTCCTCTCCGAACACGAGGCCTGGCTCCAGGGCATGCGGGTCAACCCCGACTACCGCGGAGAAGGCTACGGCCTCGCGATGGTCGAGCACCTCTTCGCGTGGTGTCGCGAGCGGGGCGCGTCACTCGCCAGAAATATGGTCTTCTCCTGGAACGACGCCGGCCTCGGCCAGTCCCGGGCGGCGGGATTCGAGCCGGCCGCGGAAGCCCGCTGGGCCCAGCCCGCGCCCGATCCGAATGCGGATCCGGCCCTCGACGTGGTCGAGAATCCAGACGCGGCCTGGGCCTGCTGGCAGCGCAGTCGGGCCTGCCGGCGGCTCTCGGGGCTGGGGATCGATCCCGGGGAGTCGTGGTCGCTCTCGGAGGTGACCCGCCAGCGACTGGGCGACCTCGCCGACAGCCAGCGTGTGCTCGCAGTGCAGGACGGGGCGGGCACGCGCGCGTCGACTGCTCGGGTCCGCGTTCGCGAACGCGAGACCGACGACGGCGTCGAGTCCATCGCCGTCTACGGATTCAGCGTCTGGGACGATCTGGAGAGCGCACGGGCGCTGTTCGACGCCGTCGCCGCCGACGCCGCCGACCTGGGTGTCGATCGAACCCGGGTGCTCGTCCCCGAGACCTGCCGGCACGTCTCGGACGTGGCCGCCGCGCGAGCCGACGCCAGCGACGAACCGATCTTCGTGCTCGAAGCGGATCTGACAGTCTGAGAGTCAGGCCGTCGACCCCGGAGTGTCGGCCTGCCTGACGTCATCGCCCGACCACTCGATGCCGGTATCTGTCTCGACGAGCTGTCCCTCCGACTGCCACGTCTCGACGATCTGCTGTAATCCCTCCGCGACAGTAGGGTGGGTGGGTTCCCAGTCGAGTTCCTGGCGCGCCTTCTCGTTGGTCGTTCGCCACTCGCTCGTGAGCAGGTCGGCGGCGATCTTCCCGACGAAAAACCGGGCGAGCCAGCCCGGGACACGTCCCGGTTCAGGTGCATCGAGCAGATCGGCGAAGGTCTCGAAGAACGCTGCCGGCGCCACTGGCCGGTCGTCGACGACGTGGTAGACCCCACTCGCGCCCTGCTCGACGGCCGCGACGAACGCTGTGGCCGCGTCGTCGATATGAACGAACGACATCGTCCCGTCCTGGCGACCGAGAAGTCCGCCGCCGACGATCGGCAGGTCGCCGTCGAGTAAGTCTTTGCCCCACTCGCGAGTGTCCCGGGCATCGGACGCATAGAAGAATCCACACCGGAGGATCGCAGCATCGAACGTTGCCTGCGTGGCGCGCTCGCGAAGCAGATCCTCGACTTCGGCAGCTGATTCGGTCGCTCGGTCTGGATTGTACGCGGCTGTCTCGTCGAATTCCGAGCCGTCGGGCTGCCGGACCACCCACACGACGCTCGGGAACAGGACTTGCTGGAGCGTCTCGGGCGCGGCAGCAAGCAGATTTGTCATCCCGTCCAGACGGACGCGATCGTTTCGCACCCACTCCTCGTCGCTGGGTTTGGTCGAGTCCGGTATCGCCGTCGCAGCGTGGATCAGCACGTCGACATCGTCGTCGATCACCCGATCGAGCGACCCGGGTTCGAGGACGTCGCCCCGTCTCGCGATCCCACCGTATCTTTCGACGATCTGTTCGCCCTCCGCGTCACGTGCAAGGCCGTGAACCTCATGACCGCGGTCGGCGAGCGAGTCGACGAGTCGGTGTCCGAGAACGCCTGTTGCGCCAGCGATGAAGACCTTCATACAGACTCGTTCGACCGCGACGATCGAACACTTGCTGCCGGATTCGCGCGGGGGGTTTAAGCCGATTCCTCCGGTGGCTCCGATCATGAAGCACGTCCGAGCCCGGATCACCGCGGATGGTCGGGAGGGAGACATCCACCCGATGTACGACCTCTGGACCAACGCAGACTTCGTCGAGCGATCCGACGCACTCCAGTGGAACTTTACCGGAGACGCGCTGGGGATGCTCCATTACGCTATCGGTGACGCCGAGGCTTTGGAAGTCGCCGTCGAAGACATCCCGCAGGTGATCGGCTACGAGTTGCTGCCGGTCGGTGAAGACGCCTTCTACGTGTACGTTCGGGACGCGACGACAGACGCACTCGGTGAACTGTTCGGACCCATCACCGAGGGCGGGCTGATCGTCGTCCCGCCGATTCGCTATCACGAGGACGGGACGGTAACGTTCTCGTTGTTCGGCCCGGACGCGGAGATTCAGGCGGCTGTCGAGGCTGTCCCCGACGTGGTCGACGTGACGATCGAGGCAGTCGGTGGCCTCCAGGCGACGGCACAGACTGGCGCGGCCGCGCTCTCGACGCGTCAGCGTGAAGCCGTCACGACCGCAGTCGAGATCGGATACTACGAGATTCCACGCCACGCCAGTCACGAGGACGTCGCCGAGGCCATCGATTGTGCACCCAGTACCGCCGCCGAGCACCTCCGGAAGGCCGAGTCGACGCTCATCTCGACGATATTCCGTCAGTAAGAGACAACGGTTGACTTACTCCACGCCCGTGATATCTGTCACAGTCCCGACGCCCTTGCTCCGGCCCTCGCGGAAGACGAACCGCTGGCCCTCCTCGATTGAGTAGGGCCGAAACTTGAATCGCACTCTCGCCGTCCCCTTGTCACCGGGGAGGAGTCGACCACCTTCGGGGTAGAAGGCGGCGGCCTCGCTGACGGTTTCGAGGTGGACCACGGGCTCGTAGCCGTCGCCGATCCGGGTGGGGTGATTGAGAACCATCACCTCGGCCTCGAACTCCCGGACAGGGTCGGGGTCGGCCTTCCGGGGGAGCAGGACCATCCCGCGCTCGACGTCGGCTTCGCGGACCCCTTTCAGCGCGATGCCGACGATCCGGCCGGCCTGGGCCTCGTCGACGCGGTGGTAATGCATCTCGATCGAGCGGACCTCGACCTCCCGGAAGTTGCCGTCGGCCATCGGCCCGAGCAAGAGTTCGTCGCCGGCTTCGACGCGTCCGGACTTGATCGTCCCCGAGGCGACCGCGCCGACGCCGGTCACCTTGTAGGAGCGGTCGACGTACATCTTGAACTGCCCGTCGGCGGCCGTCTCGGTCTTCGGCAGACGCTCGAACAGTTCGTCCAGCTGGTCGAGCCCGACCTCCTCGACCGCCGACGTTCGGAGGATCGGGACCACAGTCTCGGAGATCTCCTCGACGGCGGCGTCCACGCCGTGGCGTTCCACGGGGAGGGGTGTCTTCTCCGCATCGCGCAGGAGTCGCTCTACCTCGCGTTCGACCTCGGCGAGTCGATCATCGTCGACCAGGTCGGTCTTCGTGATCGCGACCATCGTCGGCAGGTCGGTCGCCAGCAGGATACCCAGGTGCTCGCGTGTCGTCTTGGTCGGGCCGTCGTCGGCGGCCACAGTCAAGAGGCCGTAGTCGAGTTTCTGGCCGACGATACCCCGGATCGTGGTGCGCAGCCACGGCTCGTGGCCGACGGTGTCGACGAAACTCACGAGTCGATCCGACTCCTCGACGACACGAGCGCGGTCGGTCTTGCGGTCGGGGTTGTCCATCCGAACCGGACCGTCGTCGTCGAAGCCGTAGACGCCGTACGAGAGGTCCGCCGAGAGGCCGCGCTCGACCTCGTGGGGCTGGACGTCCAGGTACGAGCGAGTGCCGCCCTGGCCGTCGTCGGCCTGGCCCGTGACGAGCGAGCCCACGAGCGTGGACTTGCCGTGGTCGACGTGGCCCGCTGTCCCGACGACGATGTGCTCGTCGTCAGTCAACACTGTTCCCTCTCGTATCTCGGCGACGCCGACGATGCCGCCCCGTTCGTCGGCGCTCCAGGTCTGGACGTCTTCGATGTGTGCGCCGGCCTCTTCGGCCAACAGCGAGAGGACGTCCATCGACTCGGAGAAGGTGTCGGGATCGATCCCGGCGATGCCGCCGTCGTCGGTGACGCCGACGACGTAGGTGGCCTCGCCGTCACCCGAGAGCACGCGGTGGCGCAGTTGCGCTGCGAGGCTCTCGAAGCGACCGTCAGCGGCGTGCAGGTCTTTGCTGAGCCGCTCTTTGAACTCGACGCTGCCGCCCTCGCGTTCGCCGCGTTCGATCGCGCGTTCGAGGACGGCTCGGTCCCGGCTCATGGGCGAGCGTAGCGGGCCATCGATGATAAACTTTCTCCGGGTTCGAGAGCCTGAATCGCTGTATCGCTATATATCGATCCAGAGTGATGTGGAACGATATTCTAGCTGACCTCGAACACCGCGGATTTTTGCCCCGGGACCGAGAGCACACGCTCGATGGAACTGCTGTGGTGGGTCCTGGGCAGTGTCGTCGCGTTCACCGTCGTCGCCGTCGCACTCGACCGAACCGGGCGTCTGCCGGACGGGATCGAGGTATCGGGCCCGTTCGTGACGCTCCGATCGACGCGCCTTCGAGCGGCGCTGGACGTTCTCGCACGGCCGCGGCGGATCTGGCGTATCTTCGGGACTGTCGCGAGCGTCGTCGTCGCGCTGCTGGGAGCCGCGATGGCGCTCGGGGTCGTCCTTGCCGCGGTCGTCACGATCCTCGATCCCGGAGGCAGTCCGGTCCGACAGCCGACCACGATCCTGGTCGTCCCGGGGGTGAACGAGTTTCTCCCATTGGCGGCCGCACCCGAACTCGTGCTGGCGTTGCTCGTCGGACTCGTCGTCCACGAGGGGTGTCACGGCGTGCTCTGTCGCGTCGAGGACATCGCCGTCAGAGACGTCGGCTTGGTGCTGGCGACCGTCCTCCCGATCGGTGCGTTCGTCCAGCCCGACGAAGAGCGGGAGGGCGAGCCCGCGAGCTGGATCCGGATGTTCGCGGCCGGCCCGGCCTCGAATCTGGTCGTCACCGCGGCCACCTTCGGACTGCTGGTCGTCCTGCTCGGCGCGATCACACCCGTCGCTGGCGTCGCTGTCGGCGGCGTCTTCGCCGACGCACCCGCCGACGGCCACCTCCAGCGTGGCGACGTCATCACCGGCATCGACGGCCAGCCGATCACGAACGACAGCGACCTCGAACGCACACTCGACACCGCAGGCCCGACGGTCGAGGTCGAACGCGCCGACGAACCCTCCGTTACGATCGAGCGGCGCGTGACAGTCGTTCGCGCGAGCGGGCCGCTCGACCGCTCTCGGGGGACGATCATCACGGCCGTCAACGGAACCACCGTCCGGACCGAGCGGGAATTCCGAGCAGCTCTGCGAAACCACAGCGTCGCGCGACTCTCGACCGACGCGGGGCCAGTCACGTCGCCGATCGGCCTCTCGGGGACGGTGCTCGACGACGGTGGGCTGGCTGCCGCAGGCGCACCCGCCGAGGAGCAAGTCGTTCTCACCAGCATCGAGGGACGCCGGATCCTGGATCTGGACGATCTACAGGCAGTGCTCGAAAACGCCAGCGCGGACGCCTCGCTGGAGGTGACGGCCTACGTCGGCGGTGCTCGACAGCGCTACGACGTCCGGCCACAGCGCGGCTCAGGTGGTGATCTCCTGCTCGGCATCGCGGTCGATCCGGGGACGAGCGGCCTCCTCGTGACGGACTTCGGCGTCGGGGCCTACCCGGCGGATCGATACCTCTCGGTGCTCGGCGGCGGCGGAATCTCGGGCGAGCGCTCGCTCCTTGGGCGACTGGTGACGTTTCTGACCCTTCCGCTGGCGGCGCTGGTCGGGGTCGCGCCGTACAACTTCGCGGGTTTTCTGGACCCGACGACCGCCGCGTTCACGCTGGAGGGACCGCTCGCAGTGCTGGGCGGGGCGACGTTCACGCTGGCGAACGTCGCCTACTGGCTGACCTGGCTGAACGTGCAGGTCGCGCTGTTCAACTGCCTGCCGCTGTGGCCGCTGGACGGCGGTCGAATCCTCCGCCTCGGCGCGACCGACACGGCCGACCGACTGGGCGTCGAGTCGACCGAAACGGTCGGCTGGGCGGTCACGGCCAGCGTCGGGACCTCCCTCGTGGTGCTGTTGCTCGCGGTGATCTTCGTCCCTGTCGCGCTCGGATAGAGCGGAGTGTCCTTGCGCACCGGAGGGCGGTCACTCGTCGACGACGCCGCCGTCGAGGTAGTAGTCGATCCGATCGACCGTCGACGGCGAGACCTTCCGAAAGGTGAGGACGCGCTCGCCGTCCTCGCGGCGATCCTCGAGGATCTCCAGCGTCAGGGAAAATTCCCGGAGGTGGTCGAGCAGTGCGTCGATCCGCTCGGGGTCGCCCCGGACAGTGTGGTCCTCGCCGACGGTCTCGCCGTCGGCGATCGCGTCGATCGTCTCGACCATGGGCAACAGGATCGACTCGCCCAGCTCCCGGGCCCGCTGGCGCAGACGCTCGGGGTCGTCCTCCAACTCGGCCGCCTGGAATCCCTCCCGGACGAGTCGCGAGAACAGGAAGTCCCGCCCGTGCTCGTAGGGTAGCGAGAAGGCAAAGGCGAGTTCGTTGTGGTGCTGAGCCCGCGTCGTGTACTTCACCATCCGGGCTCCGCTGGGTGCTTTCATCACGATCCCCTCACGCTCGTCCGCGTCGAGATCGGCGAGGACATCTTCGACGGCCGCGGCGGCCGTGGCCGGGTCGTGCCACCCGAAGAACGGAGGCTGTTCGAAGCCGTATTCCCGGCAGAGTTCGCGACGGCGCTCGACGGGCAGTGGGTCGCCCGAGTGGCGCTCACGCACGTCGAACACCCGGATCGCGTCGGACTCGATGTCAGGGTAGTCGTGGGAGGTGTAGGGCGTCTCGGGACCGATCAGTTCCGCACAGAGGATCAGATCGGGGCTGTCGTCGAAGAACGCTGCCGGGGAGAGCAGGTCGCGGGCGCGGGCGGTCGTGTACGGGCAGACGTACCCGCCGCGGGTGAACGCCAGCGCCTCGCCGTCGACCCTGGCAACGCGGACGTTGAAGCCGTTGAGTTTCTCCTCGACGGCGATCCGCTCGGCGTCGGGAAAGAACGATCGAACGCCCGGATCGAGGACGAGGATTCGGGGAATCGAGGGATACCCGGGAACGACCTCGCCGGTCTCCTCGACGAGTACCGTCCCGCGGTCGAGCCCGTGGCGCGCGTCGGACAGGACCTGAAAGGTCAGCCCGCGGGCCGACCGCGTCTCGAAGTGTTCGAACAGCTCGCCGGGTTCGTCGGCGGCCGTCTCCAGGCGGTCGAACCACTCCTGGTCGTCCATACCTGAATTGAGGGGCGCTGCGACGAAAAAAGAGGGGGCGCGGGTGGTGACACGCAGCCCCCAGGATTCAGAATCGGATCGAACAGGGTGGTAGGCATATATCCCTCGGCCGTCAATACTCGGCCATGCGCGAGAGACCGCCGCGCCAGCAGTTCGTGCTCGACACGTCGCTGTTTCTCACCGAGGAGATTCGCGCAGATGGCGAAGACCTCGAAGACGCAATCGTGCGGCTGCTGGAGCTGATCGCGACGGCGCGCCTGGAGTTGAACATCTCCTGTCACATGCCGCCGTCGATCCACGACGAACTCGTGACGATGCTCCGCGATCGTGACGTTTCGGCGGACACGATCTCGAAACTCGACACCTGGGTCGTCCGCAAGAGCCCCGACCGCTACGGCGTCACGTTGCCGGCCGACCTGGTCTACGAGTTCGTCGACGAGATGAGCGACCGGGTCGACCGCGGCCTGCGCGTCTCCGAGCAAGCCCTCCGGAAAGTCGAGCAACTCGACCCCGAGGATCTGGACACCGACGAGGACGACTCGGCGGCATACATGACCGAGGCCGACAAGGTGCTCTCGGACATGCGGGACAAGTATCGCCGGGCGCTCAGACAGGGCGTGCTCGACTCCCGGGAGGACTTCGACCTGCTGGTGCTGGCCAAGGAACTGAACGCCGGCGTCGTCACCGAAGACCGCGGGATCATCTCGTGGGCCGATCGCTTCGGCCTGCGATACGTCCGCGGCGGCCAGTTCCCGACACTGCTGGAGGAGTACATCGGCGCGACCGGCGTCGAAGACGCCGACTCCTGACGTGCGCCGGCCGGGAGCGAGAGCGAAACACCGAACACGGTGGCCACCGACGGACGTTGTATGTCACCCGAAACGCGAACGCGCGTCGAGGACGTCATGTCGACGCCGCTGGAGACGATCTCGAAGAAGGCCACGGTCCAGGACGCCGCCGAACACCTCTCCGAGCAGAACATCAACGCCCTGTTCGTCCCTGGCTCCCAGGCGGGGATCATCACCAACTCTGACGTCGTGACCGTGGTCGCCGACGGCCGCGACCCCACCGAAGTCACCGTGGCCGACGTGATGACCTCGCCCGTCGAGCGCGTGGCGACCAACCTCGAACTCGGCGAGGCGGCGGCGATGATGACCACCTACGGGATCAAACACCTGCCCGTCATCGACGACCACGGCGACTACGTCGGCATGGTCTCCTCGACGGACGTCACCGACGACGCGGCCTGAGAAGGTTTAATCGTTGTTCGTCCCAACAAGATAGTACTGCCAATGATTCTCACAGTCACGCCGAACCCGGCGGTCGACCAGGTCATCACGCTCGAGGAGCCACTCGAACCCGACAGCGTCCAGCGGGGGGAGGAGACACGCTTCGACTCGGGCGGCAACGGTGTCAACGTCTCACAGCTCGTTCGCGCACTCGACGGGGAGACACTCGCGACCGGCATCGTGGGTGGATTCACGGGCTACTTCATCGAGCAGAACCTCGCCGAGTTCGACGTCCCGACGGACTTCGAGGAGACGACCGACGGACCGACGCGGCTGAACACGACGATCCACGCCTACAGCGAGGAGGCGATCCAGACCAACCGCGTCGACGACCCCGCCGAAACCGAACGCGTCCGCTATCAGCTAACCCAGAGCGGTCCGGCCGCCTCCAAAGAGTTGATCGACGACCTCGTCGAGACCGTCGTCGAACACGACCCCGAGACCGTCTACATCGGCGGGAGTCTGCCACCGGGCATGGACGCCGCCGACGTCGATCGGATCGCGGCCGCGGGTGACTGGGAGACAGCGGTCGACGTCCACGGCGACATTCTCGACCAGCTCGAAGAGCGCTACGAGTACTGCCGGCCGAACGAGACCCATCTGCAGGAGGCGACCGGAATCGAGATCGACTCGATCAACGCCTGCGAGGAAGCCGCCATCGAACTCCAGAAGCGCGGATTCGAACGCGTCATCGCGACGATGGGCGAGGAAGGGTCGATGATCGTCAGTGGCGAGCAGACGCTGTTCGCGCCCGCGCCCGACGTCGACGTTGTAGACGTCGTCGCCGCCGGTGACGCCATGTTCGGAGCGATCCTGTGGGCCCACCAGCAGGGCTGGAGCGACGAGACGGCACTGAAAGCCGGCGTCGCCGCCGCCCGCAAACTCATCACGACCAGCGGGACCAGTGTCCGCGATCTCGACATCGAGGAGACGATCGACGACGTGCGCGTCTGGCAACTCCAGACGTAGACCAGATCGCTGTGTAGACACTGCCCCCGGCCATTTCTCGCAGTGTTTTACCGGAAGAAATTTATATACGATCTCGTGAACACCACGCCTATCGGGATTGGAAATTATCTTTTCGTATCTTTTTTGTAGTTCGAAAGTGTTAATAACAAAATCCGATCAGTGTGAGATGTGCAGCGACGTAACTTCATCGCAGCAGTAGGCTCGGCGACGGTCGTCGGGTTGACTGGCTGCATTGGTGGGGGTAGCGGTAGTGGAAACGGCAACGGAAACGGCGGTGGCGGGTGCGGTACGCCCGACGACCTGGAGGGCGCGCTGCCCGACAGCGACGACTACGAGCAGATCGGTGAAGCGGCGACGTCCGAGAGTGAGCGATTTTCGAGCGTCAGTGCGTCGTTCGAAGATGCAGACGGGGCTGTCTACATATTCAACATCAACAAATTCGAGAACCCGGACGCGGTCTCAACGAGCGAGACGTCTACCGCGGCCGAGGACGAGGTCCATGGCGAGATCGTCGCCGACACGCATCTCTACCAGATCTTCGGCCCGGACAAAGAGAGCGTCAAGGAGCTCGCAGCGGCATCCAGTGCTCTCGATAGTGGCTGTATCGACGCCAACATCGAGTGGATCTCCGAGTAAGTGTCTGCTGGGGTGGACGATTCAATCGACACGATTTTTTCGTTCCTCGTACCGTCGAGACACGGCCGTATCGGGATCTGTGACTACTGTTCGATCAGGTCGGGCTGCTTCGGCGCACCCATCGCGTAGACGGTGTTGTGGCCCGTGATCTCGACGTCGACGAAATCGCCGATCTCCAAGCCCTGTAACTGTGCGTTCGGGAGCGCGACCTGGCGGTGGGCCTCGTCGTAACCGACCAGCGACTCGTCGGTCCCGTCCTCGGTGAGCAAGACCGTGTGCTCGGTCCCGACCATCGCCTCGTAGGCCTCGCCGACGACGTCCATCTTTAGCTCGCTCATGGCCTTCGAACGCTCCTTCTTGAGCGTGCCGCCCAGGCCTTTCATCTTCGCGGCGTCGGTGCCAGGCCGCTTCGAGAAGCGCGTGACGTTGAGCTTCTCGGGTCGCGTCTCCCGGATGAGGTCCATGCTGGCCTCGTGGTCCTCGGGGCCCTCCGTGGGGAAGCCGACGATGAAGTCCGTCGAGAGGGTCCAGTAGTCGAGATGGGCGTCGAAGGCCTCGACGATTTCGCGGTATTGGGCGACCTGGTGCTGGCGGCGCATGTCCGCCAGCACGTCGTCCGACCCGCTCTGGACGGGCGCGTGCAGGAAGTTGTAGATCTCCTCGTGTGCGGCGAAGACCGCGGCGAGTTCCTCGCGAATCCCGTGGACGCCGCCAGGGTTGGCCATTCCTAATCGGACCCTGAAGTCGCCCTCGATCTCGGTGCAGATGCGATCGAGGAGTTCGGGCAGCAGGCTCTCGCCTTGATTGATATCCCAGCCGTAGACGCCCGTGTCCTGGCCTGTGATTCGAATTTCTTTCGCGCCGCCGTGGACCAGCGCGCGGCCCTTCCGGACGTTTTCGTCCACTGTGGGCGAGTCGATCTTGCCCGTCGCTTGCTTGGTGATGCAATAGGAGCAATCGCTCATACACCCGCGGGCGATGGGGAGGATGCCCGTCACCCCTGTGAGCACGGGGTCGGTGTCCGGGGTGACGGTCGGACACTCGCCGTTGAGGACGTGGTCGGGCACCTCGTCCCAGTGCAGGATCTCGGCGTCGACGCCCGCATCCTCGAACTCCTCGCCCTGGGCCAGGGCCATACAGCCCGTGATGACCAGGTCCGCCGGGGTCTGCTCGTCTAGCTCTTCGGCCCGCGCGAGCATGTTGCGCTCGGTCTTCTCGACGACCGTGCAGGTGTTGAGGATGGCGACGTCGGCCTGTTCGGGTCCCTCGGCGGGGTGGTGGCCACCCTCGCGGAGTGCGCGCTCGATCTGCTGGGTTTCACCTCGATTGGAGGTGCACCCGTACGTCTCGATGTGATAACGGGCCATGCTGGAACGTCTCTGTTGTTTCTTCTCAACGTGTGCGCGGCCAAAAGCGCGACGGATTGGCCTGCAATACGAACAGACTAATCATCCGGCGCGTGCTGGCGAACCGGTCGTGGTGAGCCAGCAGCGCGCGAGGGATGACTGAGCGAGCGCTGCGAGCGAAGGAATCGGCTGGGGAGGACGTGGCCTGCTGTGGGTGGGACTGAAAGGGGCGGCCGGCTCGTAGAGCGAGGTCGTTCGAAAGGCGCAAGCGCCTTTCGTGATGACGAGAGAGCCTTGCTCTCTCGGACCACGACGTAAGGACCGCAGCCCCAAGGCGAGGACCGCAGCGAGCCGCAGCCTTCGAGCCGGCCGGGGCTTTCTGGCTGTGCTCCGCAGTCCAGCAGGTCCAGAAAGCCCCCGGACTCTCGCCTCCCGCGACTCGCTGCGCGCTTCACTCGCTTCGCTCGCTCCAGTGCTTACGTCGCCGGGGTTCGTCGAGAGTCCGGTCCCTTTCAGTCCACCCCACTGGACCGCAACCGCGCCACGCCCTCCCCAGCCGACTCACTCGGTCGCGATGCTCCCTCGTTCGTCCCTCGCGTGAAGTCGCCGCGAGACGAGACTCGCGACCGCACACGCCACAATCCCTCCATACGAAATCACAACCCATAGCCGCCCAGACCCACAACACGAAACGTAGATGTCCTGGCTCCTCCTCGTCGTCGCCGGCCTCTTCGAGGTCGCGTGGGCGATCGGACTGGCCTACTCCGACGGCCTCACGAAGCCCGCCCCAACCGTGGCGACCGTCGTCGCCCTGGCGATCAGCATGGTCCTGCTGGCGAAGGCGACCCAGACCATCCCGATCGGGACGGCCTACGCGGTCTGGACTGGAATCGGCGCGGTCGGCACGGCACTCCTGGGGATCGCCCTGTTCGACGAACCGGCGACGGTTGCCCGCCTCCTGTTCGTCTCGCTGATCGTCGTCGGCATCGTCGGTCTCCATCTGGTGTCGCCGACGCACTGAATCGAGGGGAGAGCGACCACTAGCACACTGAGTATAAACAGTCCCGGCCGTTACACACCGACGTGTCCCGCCGGTATCCACAGATTCGACCCGAATCCGCGGTCTTTGCCTCCGGGGTCGCCAGCATGGGCCTGGAGATCCTGGCGGGCCGGATGGTCGCGCCCGCGTTCGGCTCGTCGGTCTACACCTGGGGATCGATCATCGGCGTCTTCCTCGCAGCGTTGAGCCTGGGCTACGCACTCGGCGGGCGCTACGCCGCGACTCACGCGAGTAATCAGGCACTGGCAATCCTCTCGGCAGTCGCAGCGGTCTCGGTGGCGGCGGTCGCAGTCGGCGGGGACGTCGTCATCACGTGGTTCGATACGCTGAATCTCGTCGAGCCGCGCTACGCTGCGATCCTCCCCGTGACGCTGCTGTTCGGCCCGATGACGTTCCTCCTGGGTGTGATCAGCCCCTTCGCGGCCGAGCAGTCGGCCGCCGAGAGTCACGGCAGCGCATCGGGTCGTGTCTACGCCGTGGGGACGATCGGCTCGATCGTCGGCGCGTTCGGTGCGACCTTTCTGCTCATCCCGGCGTTCCCGGTCGGCGAAGTCGCGCTACTGCTCGCGCTGCCGCTGATCGTCGTCGCCGTGCTGGTCGGCGATACCGAACCGCCGACCGTCGCCGCCGTCGGTCTCGCGGTCGTCGCCGTCGGTCTCGCGGGATTTCTCGTCGTCGCCGGTCCCCCGATGACTGGCGACACGATCTACGAGACCCAGACCGCCTACTCCGACCTCGAAGTCCGCCAGGACGAGGGCGTTCGAACGATGTACATCGGGGGCGTCCCCCAGAGCGCGACCTACGTCGACGGCCGCGAGGGCTACGTCTTCGACTACGCGCCGTACATGCACCTCCCGATGTTGCTGACCGACGACGTCGACCGCGTGCTGTTCATCGGCGGCGGCGGGTTCACCGGTCCACAGCGCTACGTCGAAGAGTATCCCAACGTCACCATCGACGCCGTCGAGATCGACCCACAGGTCGTCGACACCGCCGAGCGATACTTCGGCTTGCAGGAGAGCGACCGCCTGCAGGTCCACGTCGCCGACGGCCGTGAGTTCCTCCAGTCGACCGACCGGACCTACGACGTGATCATTCTGGACGCCTTCCAGGCCGACAAGGTCCCGTTCCACCTCACTACCAGAGAGTTCGTGGAACTCACACGCTCGAAACTCGACGAGGACGGCGTCCTCATGGCGAACATCATCTCCGCGCGCTCGGGCGAGGGCTCGGCGTTCTACCGCGCGATGATCAAGACCGTCGACACCACCTACCCCCACCTCTACACGTTCCCGACCGCCGATACCCCGAACCTCCAGAACATCGAACTGGTCGCCACCAAGCACGCCGATTTCACCCAGGCTGACCTCCAGCGGCTGAACGACCGCCGCGATATCGGTCTCGATCTCAGCGAGGAGATCGAACGCTACCGGCGGGCCGAGACGGTCCCGACCGGTGACGTTCCGATCCTGACCGACGACTACGCGCCCGTCGACTCGCTGCTGGACGAGCAGGTCGACAAACCATACGTCATCACCGGCTGGAACGGGACGACCGCCACCGGATGAGTGACGCGGTTGACAGAACGGAACCATTATTTTGTCGGAGCGAAGTTGTCGGAATGTATGACGTCCAAGAGAGTGACAGCCCTCCTGTTAGTCGCCGTCCTGCTGGCGTCGGCGGTCGGCGGAATCGCGAGCGTCGCCGCCGCCGGCCCCAGCGACGGTGGCGGCGCACCGTCCACCGCCGCGCAGGCGGCAAACGAGACGAACGCAACCAACGAGACGGAAACGACCAACGCGACAGCAGCCGACGAGGCCTATGTCACCGACGACGGTGACGTCGTGCTCGTCTACAATTACGAAGAGCCGACCGGAGACCACTCGATCCCGAGCGGCCACGCTGGCGTCGACGTCTCCGAAGGCCTCGCACACGTCCGGATCGACGGCGAGGAAGTCGACGCCAACACGACCGGCGAGGTGACCCTGTGGGCCAGCCCGGACGAGATCGCCGCCAACGGCACGCTCTCGACGCCACAGCCGGACTGGCTCACCAGTCTCGACGCCGACATAGAGAGCGTCAGCAACGAAACCGAAAACCGAGGATCGCTGACCGTCGACGCGACGATGGCTCTCGACGGCGAGGCCAGGGCACTCTCGATGGTCCAGTACGCCGGCACGAGCGGGTTCGTCGAGACGACGCCCACCACCCTGGAGTCGAACGGCTCGGCCGGCATCGAGACGGCAATCGGGTTGGGAGCCGATCGGAACCACCACGTCGTCCTCACCGAATCCGACGGCAGCTACACACTCGCCGTCGAGGAATCGTACGTCCTCCAGGATCGCTACGGCGAGGACCCGACCGAGGGATGGGACAGCCGCGACACCGCCCGTGAGACGCTCGAACGTGAGTTCTGCACCGCAAATGATACCTCTTGTTCGGTCACGGTCGAGAACTACGCTCTGAGCGACGAGAACCGTCTCGATCTCTCCTACACGGTCACCTACGACGGCGTTGACGCGGCGATATCCGAGGCGATCGTCCGGGGACTAACGATGTCCAGCGCGAACGTCAGCGAGGCGCAGGCCAGCGACCTCGCCGCACACGTCGAGAACGTGACTCTCTCGCGAGTCGAGGCCCAGCTGGTCTCGGCGGGTGGCGAGACGAGCGCCACGTGGAACGTCAGCCTCGAGGGCAGGGACGACCTCACGCTGGCGTACGCCGGCTTCCTCGAACTGCTCGGGCAGGTCTCGAACGAGCGCGGCGGCATGCCGGGCGGTCCCGAGATGGCCGTCGGTGGTCCGTTCGGCTCCTCGCCCGAGGAACTGGCCGAACAGTTACAGACCCAGGTCGAAGCGAGTCGCGCCGCAAACCTCCAGCAGTCGACCCAGTGGGATCTCGCGTTCACCACCAGCGGGTCGACCGCCCAGCTGAACGGGACAGTCGACAGCGAGACGACCAACTGGGCGAGCTACGTCGACGAACTGGAGGCCCGCGACGGTCCCGTGCCGGCTTCGACGGCAGCCTCACTCGACATCGGGACGACCGGTGATCGCGTCGAGATCGACGGCTCGATGACCGTCGCCGACGACGATCTCCTGCAGAGCGCGCTCGAATCGTACAACGAGACGCTCAGCGAGTACGGTGCCGAGACGGCTCGACTCACCGAAACGATTGACGCGGTCGAAGCGGCCAACTTCACGCGCGCCCGGATGGACCTCTCGGTCGACGATCGCGTGACCTACGAGGGCGCAGTTGCTGTCGAGAACGCGTCAGCACTCTCCGCTCGGCTCCCCGAACCGTTCGCGTCGATCGACGGGAGTTACACCAGCCTCGACGGGAGTCAGACGATCGTTCGCATGGAAAACGCCGTCCCGAGTGACGCCGACGTCAGCGACGTCGAGGAACTCGCACTCGTCGACGAGGAGACCGTGATCACCCTCGGCGGTGAGGGTGACTGGTCGTTCGACTCGCTCGACGTCGACTACGTCGAGAGCTACCTCGGACTGCGATCGAGCGACGACGGGAGCGACGACCTCCCAGTCGTCGTGCTGGCCGGTGGCGGGCTTGCAGTCACCGCCGCGGCTGGCGGTGGGGTCGTCCTGTTCCGTCGACTCTAGACGCGCCGGAACGCTTCGAGGATCGCCACACCCGAAGACGCGCCGATCCGTTCGGCCCCCGCGTCGAACATCGCTCTCGCTTTCTCCCACGTATCGATCCCGCCCGAGGCCTTCACGGGCAGATACGACGCCATCAACTCGACGTCGTCGACGGTCGCGCCGCCATCGGAAAATCCAGTCGCGGTCTTGAGGTAGTCCGCGCCCACGTCGACTGCCGCCTGACACGCACGGTGTTTCTCACTCTCCTCGAGCAACGGCGTCTCGATGATCACCTTCACTGGGCGTGCGGTAGCAGCGACGACCGCCTCCAGATCGCGACGAAACGCCTCGTCGTCGCCGACCTTCAAATAGCCGACGTTACAGACGACATCGAGTTCGTCCGCGCCGGCCTCGGAGAGATGCTCGGCCTCCGCAGCCTTGGTCTCGGAGGTGTGCTGGCCGTGAGGAAACCCGACGACTGTCGAGAGCGAAACGCCGGGAGCGTAGTCGCTCGCCATCGAGACGAAACACGGGGGAACACAGGCTCGCATCCCCTCGTCGATGGCCGCGTCGAGGACGGTGAGCACGTCCTCGTCAGTCGTCGTCGGCCCCAGGACGGTGTGTTCGATCCGTGCCGCTACCTCGGACTCGTTCATGCTGCAACCGACGACCGCCGCCAGCAAAAACGCTCGCCCGGTCAGTCGCCCTGTTTGGGCGGCCAACCACACCCGTCTCACGTCCAACCGACATCCTTTCCACCGTCGCGTGCGCGTCAGTGTACATGCCGCTGCTCCCGAGTGGGCTCGTCGTACCCCCGCTTCCCTACGTAATCGCCGTCGTCGTCGCGGCCGCGACCGTGGCCTCCTTTCTGGTCTCGCTCGCGCCGCGCGTCGAACAACAACACGTCTTCGCGTTCACGCCGTGGATGGCCGTCGGCGCGAGCGCGCACGTCTTCTACCAGCTCGAACCCGCCGTCGACGTCTACCCTGCCTGGGCCGAACCGTTGTTTGGCGCACCGATGGTCTACCTGACCACGTTCGTCGCGCTCGGGGCCGTCTGGACGTTCCTGGCGTTCGGGAGTTCGGTCAACCCCGACGAAAACGACAACGTCGCGCTCTTTCTGGGACTGGCCGGCACTGCCGTCCTGCTCGGACTGCTCGGCGTTGCCGCCTGGCGCGAGGCGTTCGTCGGCGTCGAGCCGTTCTGGTCGGCCGCCGCGCTGGTGATCACCGTCCCCGTCACGATCGGCGTCTACTTCACGATCGCCTACACTGCCACGGGCGTCGTCGCCCGGGCGAAGCTGCTCGGCGGCCTCGTCATCTTCGCGCACGCCCTCGACGGGATCACGACCGCCGTCGGTATCGACATCCTCGAAACCAGCGAGCGCTCACCGCTCCCGCGGACGATCATGGATCTGGCCGGCCAGCTCCCCGTCGCCGAGACGATCGGCGTCGGCTGGCTGTTCGTCCTCGTCAAGCTCGCGATCGCCGTCATCGTCGTCGTCGCCTTCGCCGACTATCTCGAATCCGACCCCGTCCGCGGCAACCTCGCGTTCGCCGCCATCATCGCGCTGGGACTCGGACCCGCCGTCAACAACCTCCTGCTGTTCGCGCTCCGAGACAGCGCCGCCCTCGCGACTGTCGCCTCCTGATTTCGGGTCTCTATCACACCGCGCTGATCACCCACGACAGTTCACGTGGCCGATTCGACGATCCCCGCCGTCGTCCTCCCTCCAGTACCACCGATACGCTCGATAGGAGGTCGGCTGGCCACTGCCGCCGCGAGACGAGAGGCGTTCGTGCTGGGGAAGTACGAGACGCGACTGAAAGGTGTCTCTAACGTGGACGATGGTGGCCGACATGTCAATGGAAGAGTGAGCCACAAGAGCGTCTCGAAAAACGAAGCGCGGAGTGCAACGAACCGCCAGTGAGGCGCGACTGGGGTATCCGTCGGCGGCGTCTTCGAGTAGCTGAGGCTGCATCGAGAGTCGACCGTACACCGACCTTGAGAGTTACGTGACTTCCCTCTGCAATCGTTGGGTGATCGCCAACGGATCTGTCCCCGTGACACTCACGGAGTAGACGACACGCGTCCAACTGCTCCCATCGGCACTCGCCCAACCGTGCCATCACGTCGCTGCGGTACTCGACAGGAGAGTGCTGCTGCTGTGGGGCGTGAAAAAATAAAGAACGTCAGGAGTCGGCTAGGCCGACTTAGTTGTTGCGGCGAACCGCCAGCAGGGCAGCGCCGAGGAGCGCGACCAGTGCGACAGCGATACCGAAGCCGGGGCCGTCCCCGTCACCGGTGTCGCCGTCGTCAGTCGTGGTGTCCGTCGGCGTGTCCGTCGACGTCGTCGTCGGCGGCGTCGTCGTCGTCGGCGGCGTCGTCGTCGTCGGCTGTCGCTGCACGGACACGATGGCGTTGTCGGTCACCGGGGCACCGTCGGCCGTGTACGGGCCGTCAGCGTCCGGGAAGTCGTAGACTTCGTCGCCGTTGGTGTCCATGTGCGGCATCGCCTGGACGTTGTTCTGTCCGCCAGCGAGGCGCTGGTCGAGCAGGACGTCAACGTCCTCGTAGGTTCCGGGTTCGAAGTAGGCCGTGTGGCCGATGACGTCGCCGGAACTCACGTTGTGGATGACGACGTAGCCACCCTCTGGCAGGAAGACCTCGTCCACGGTGACGATCTCACCGTTCTGGCTAACCTGCGGGTTCATGGTGACCGTCGCCGTCGGCGGCGACTGCAGCGTGAAGCTGACGGAGTCGACGCCAGCGATTCGCGCCGTGACTTCGTCGCCAGCGCTCAGCGAGCTCAGGTCGAACTCAGCCGAGAAGGTGCCGTCGGCCTGCACCTCGGCCTCGGCGTCTTCGAGGTAGCCGGGGCCGCTGACTTCGATGGTGTAGGTCGTGCCTTCGTCAGCCGAGCTCGTGCCGGAGACGACCTGTCCGCTCTGGGCGAACAGTTCGAGGTCCGTGTCGAGCTGGGCCGGCGAGCGGACCTGGAAGCTCTGGACGATCGGCTGGTAGCCAGCCGGTCGGGTCTCCAGGCTGTACTCACCGAGCTGTGCGCTCTCGGGCACGCTGATGGTCGCCATACCGCTGGCGTTGGTCGTCACGTCGGAGATCGCGTTGCCGTTAGTGTCCGACAGCGTGACGCCAGCGCGACCGATCGCGTCGCCGGTTGCCGCTTCGGTCACCGTGACCGTCACGGAGCTACCGGGCGTGACCGACTCGGTGTTGAGGGCGAGGTTGGCCTGCTTGTTCGAACGCAGGACGTCGAAGTGGATCGTCTCGCCCGAGATGTTCTGGACTGCGTTGAAGTCCGTGTCAGTGAGCGTGATGACTTCCTGACCCGTACCGGTCGGGGTCAGCGTGAGGTAGCCGACCTGGCCGGCTTCGTACGGGATGTTCAGGTAGTCCTCGTTGTCCGTCACCAGCACGCTCGCGTTCTGCAGTTCGGTGAGCGTGTTGATGGTGTTCTCGTTGACCGGATCGGAGGTGGTGTTGACCCGGAACGTCTGCTCGGGCAGCACGAGGTCGTTCTCGTCGGCCGGGAACGCCTCGATCCGGATCGTCTGGGTCACGTCGTTGGCGAGGATCTTGTTGCCAGTCTCCTCGCTGATCGGGAGCTTCGCACCGGACTGGTCGTAGACTTCGACCAGCGGGCGCGTACCGACCGGGCTGTCCTCGAAGACAGCGTTCGGTGCACCCGTGCCAGTACCGTCGGCCCAGAGGTTGTCAGCCGCGTCCTGGATGGACACGTTGTACTGCATGTCGAACTGGAAGTCCGCAGCGTCGACGTCAGCGTCGGTCGGCTTGACGTCGAACTGGAACATCCCGTCCTCGTTGTTCAGCGCGAGTGCGCCACTGTCGGCGTCACCCTCACCGAGGTCGTTGCCGAGCGTGTCGTGGAAGACGACTTCAGCGTCGTCGGCGTCGAAGTTGTAGACGTTGCCGTCACCGTCGACACCGGACCAGCTGAAGGCCTCGTCAACGGTCGTCTCCGAGAACTCGGAGCCGTTGATCGGCGTACCGAAGTAGTCGGTGAGCGTCGCGTTGACGCGGTACCAGCGGTCGATCTCGGCCGTGACGTTGTCGACGTCGGTGACGGTCTGGAAGGCGTCTTCACCGGGCACGTGATCGATGTCGGAGTCGTCAGCGTCGGACGCTGCGAGGATCTCCGTCTCGACCTTCGGCTCGGCGACGTCGATGTAGCCAGTGGACTCGTTCTGCCACGAGGCGTGGCTACGGTCGGCCGTCTCGATGCTCAGTCGGTAGGTGTCCATCGCACGCTCTGGGTTGTCGGCCTCGTTCGGATCGTCGAACGCGAAGACACCGCCCTCGTTGAGGTCAGTGCCCCAGCCGACCTGGGTGCTCGCGTCGGAGTCCGTCCAGTAGGTGCTCTCGATGTCGTCGATGACGTAGTAGCCCTGGCTGGCGTTGCTGGCGTCCTCGTCGAACAGCACAGCTGCTTCAGCCGGGATACCCTCCTGGTCCGGACCGGTCAGCGTGACCAGCCCTTCCTGGGAGAGTTCGTTGAGGCCAACGGTGGTGTTACCCATACCCTCAGTCAGGTCGACCGGGGTGCCGTTGTCGTATTCGAGATGGAACGCGATCTGCTCGTATTCCATCCCTTTGGTCATCGTGAACGCCGGCTGACCGAAGTCGTTCGTTCGGCGGCCGGAGTATTCGCTCGTGTTCTCCGGATCGAAGATGATGTTCATCGGACCCGGAGCGATGTTCAGGGTCTCCAGTGCGCCGCGGTCGACCTCGTCGCGTTCGAGCGCCTGGTCGCCGTCAGCGTCGATGTACTGGTAACCCGTGAACGTCAGGTCGGCGAGCGTCTCGCCGATACCGTCGTTGTTCTGGTCGACCCCGCGCGGGCCAACCTGAACGTTGGAGAACTCGTACTCGCCGTCGTTGACGTTCGACGTTCGAGCGTCCGTCTCGTTGAGCGCGTTGCTCGTAGTGCCGTAGGTCCGAGCGAGTCGGATACGGCCGTTGTTGATCGGGACGCCGTCCTCGTACGGTGCGGTGAGGACGGAGGTGAGGTTCGGGGTCGTCCGACCCATGACTTCCGTCACGACTTCGCCGTCGATCTGGAACTCGGAGATGTTGAGACCCGTCGCGTCGATCGACCACGTCGCGGGCGACTCGCCCTCGACGTTGGCCGTGATGTCGACCGTCGGGTCCTCACTGACCGCTTCCTGCGGTCGCAGCGTGACCTGGTAGCGACCGTTACCGAGGTAGGTCGCGCCAGTAGCGATACCGTTGTCGCTGGACAGCGAGACGGTACCGTCGTTGTCGGACGAGACAGTTGCGCTAGCTTCGAGACCCGAGACCGTGAAGTTAGTCAGGTTGCCCTGACCGGACTGCGGGACGATAGCGTTGTTCTCGTCGTCGACGAGGTTGAACTGGATGTAGTAGTTACGCAGTTCGTCGAGCTGCTGGTTACCGTCCCAGCCGACGCGGTAGCCGCTCTCGATAGACTGTCCGGCGTCGCCCCGAGTTTCGGGCTGGGGCAGGACCTCGATGACGGACGGTCCATCATCCTGCAGGATGTCGAGACCGGAGTTGTCGTCGTAGATGTTCTTCTTGACGAAGTTGACCGGGTCGGTGCCGGCGGAGGTGATCGTCTCCGAGGCCTCGTAGTCCGGCGAGTTGGGCGTGTCGGCGGCGTCGTTGTTGTTCTCGACACCGTCGGCACCCTCGTCCTCAGCGTTCTCGAGGTGCGCGTTGACCTCGGTGCTGATCGGCGTGACCGTGAAGCTGGCCTGGCCGTTAGCGTCGGTCTCCACGTGGAAGTACTCCACGTTACCGTCGTCGTTGGTCGGGCCCACCGCGATGATGGGGCTCCCAACGGAGACGGAGGACGCGTCGAACTCACCAGTGACGTTGATGTAGCCGTCGTAGTCGGTGTCGCCAGCCTGACCCAGGTTGAGCGCGTCGCCGTTCTGGGAGTCGTTCAGCTGGACGTTGTAAGTGGTCGGGAAGTTCGCGACCTGCTGACCGGAGTCCGTGGTGAACTCGAAGTCAGCGGTCTGCGGACCGACCGTGATGTTCTGGTAGCCGATGAAGCCGCCCTCGTCAGTACCGAGGTTCCAGTCACCGGCGTCGTTCATCTGGAGCGTGAAGCCGAAGGACCCGTCCTGTGCGGACTCGGTGGTCTTTCGGGTCTGGCCACCGGGGTCGATGACGCGAAGACCGTAGTTGCTGAGACCGCCGTCGAAGTTTTCGACCATCCCGTTGACGACGTCGACCGTGTCACGGTAGGATGGCTGATCGACGATGGTGCCGTTCACTTCGGTTTCGCCCTCGACGCTGAGTCGCGTGTCGATCTGGGCCCAGCCGTTGTTGTTGTTGTCGGCCGGCGTGTTCGCAGACTCCTCGCGGACGTAGACGATGTAACTCGGCTGGGAGTCGACACCGTACTCGGCGTCGTCGGTCGGGTAGTCGTGCGAGAAGTTGCCCGCACCGTCGTCGACGACGTTGAACGTGCGACGGACCTGGAACTCGCCGTTACCGGTGTCGGAGTCGGCCAGGATCTGCGTCTCGGCCGCACCGACGCCGTCGAAGCTCGAGAGGTCGCCGTCGTACTGGAGCGAGTAGTCGACAGTCACGTCGTCTTCGAGGTTGCCGCTGTCGCCCGTCCAGTACTCGTAGATGCTACCGTAGATGGTCGTGGTCTGGCCGTGGAGAACCTCTCGGGAGTCCTCGTCCAGCTTCACGACGTAGTTGTCGGTCTCGTAGTCGAACGTACCGATGTTGACGTTGTTGACCCAGTAACCGATCTGGGATTCGTCAGCGCCAACACCGTCGTCTTTCGCGGCCGGGATCGGTGCCTCGATGGTCGTCCCGTCACCGTTGAGGTCGGTGAGCTCGGTCGTGTCACCGTTGTAGAGGTGCTCGGCGACGACGTTCGCACCGTCGACGTCCGCGATCGGCGAGATCACGTGGATGTTGTCGCCAACCTGCTCGGACTGGTTGTCGTAGGTGGCCGGGTTGAAGCCGGGGTTCGGACCGGCGTCGAGGCCAGCCAGACCGTCAGTGACGTACACGGAGTTCGGGTACGCCATGCTGTTGCCGTTGGCGTCCTGGGGGTTCGCGTTCGTGTCGACCCAGATCTCGTCGTTACCGATGTCGTTTGAGTCGACCTCGGGCTCACTACCGGCTGCAAACTCGACGACAGCGACCGTGTTGGTCGAGGAGTGAGTGACGGAGGAAATCGATTCGCTACCGTCACCACCGAGGCTATCGGCGTTCATGCCGACTTCGCTGAGCTGCAGGCCGTCACCGTCGCCGGTCTGGAGCGGCTCACTGAACCGGAGGATAGCGCCGGTGAAGTTGCCGTCCGTCTCGGAGTACGCGTTCAGGTAGACCGGCGCAGCACCGTCGCCCGCGGTCACGACAGAGTCGCTGTCCGGACCGGAGTTGCCGGCCGGGTCGTCGATCGAACCCTGATCGACCTCGACGTTCGGCGTGATGGCCGTGTCGATGTCCGGCAGGCTGTTGTCGGTCGTGTCGAGCTCGACGATGACGCCGTTGTTTGCGCCACCGTTGTTGTTGACGGTGTTCACGTCGATCTGCTCACCGTTGAGGGTGATCATGAAGTCACCAGCCGTCGCGGACGAGGCGTCGACAGCCTCGTCGAAGTAGACTTCGATGTTGTCGACCTGACCGTCGTCGTCGTAGTCCTTGGTGTAGGCCGAGTCGAGCTCGGGACCGTCACCGTCGTCGGCGGTGAAGGTCGCGACTGTGTCAGCACCGGAGACCGAGAACGGCTTGTTCGTGTCGTCCTGGCCGTTTTCAGTGCTGCCACTGCCGTAGGTCCCGTCCTCTTCGATGGCGACGATGCCGTACGTCGTGCCGTCGGTGAGGCCGCTCGGGATCGTCAGTTCGCCCTCGACCTGATTGTCGGAGTCGTCGAGGTCGTCGGTGCCACCGTCTTGGATGGTACCGAGGACCTCGTCGGCCTCGATCGTGCCGTTCTGGTCAGAATCGAGCGCGAAGACGACGTCTTTGCCTGTCGTAGCTGTATCAACTGTAACCGTAACCGTAGAACCTGGTGCTCCACTGTTCGGGCTCACCGCGAGGTTGCTGGCAGTACTCGAGTTGCCAGCAGCCGCTGAACCCGTAAAGGCGACGCTCACCGCGAACACTGACATTACCATCAGTGCCGCGAGGAACACCGCACGCAGTTTCTCACCAGGAGACGTATTGTTTCCTGTCATGAATTGTCATAGGAGTCGTTACCGCGCACGCAAGTGCGGGGAGCCGATGCGTTTGCCGTTATGTATGTCATTGAGTTTACCAGCCTCAGTTCTGGCTACAGAGGATACAATCTAACGGTGTCGTTAAATACTTTGTGTCCTCGGATAGTGTCTATTTACAGATTCCATACCAATGCTATCGGCAGCAGTGCGTTTCGGAAAACCGCAACCAGAGAGCTGTATTTTCGATCTGAATTCTCCGTCGGACCAGAGTTTATGACAGAATTAGTGGATAGAAACGCTGTGTGGTAGCTAGTCGCACCGGGGAGCAACGGTAGGGCTGAATTACCGAGATCGCCGCCAGATTGGTAGTGTGTCACACACGAAAATCAAACGCAATCAGTACGGCTGTTTCGGGAGGCCAAGTCGAAAAAACGGGATCGCGATTCGAGGCTGGTACTGGTCATTGCCGCCACCAGTGGGCGGGAACAGGGACGCAATCTCCGTGGCCGAATACTTCGTACGCGCCTCCGGCAGGCGACACAGCGAAGTACGCACTCCTCGCATATAATATTTCACGGGCACGCGAACAGAAGCCGATCACCGCAGCGTCTCGAACGTCCGGTACGAGAGCCAGGATAGATCCCGTGCCGAGAGGTACTCGGCGGCTTCGATCCACGAGAGGCACTCCCGGTAGGACGCCCAGTCGTCCAGCCAGGGATAGTCCGAACCGAGGAGCAGTCGCTCGGGGCCGAACCACGACAGAAGATTTCTGACGAACTCGCCAGCAGTCTCGTATGGCCAGGCGTCGTCCGACGTCCGTGGAATCGAACTCACCTTGACGTAGACGTTGTCGTACTCGGCCAGCGCCTCGACGTCAGTCCACAGCTCGTCGGTCGCGGTCGTGCCCTGGTCCGGCCACCCCATATGCTCGAGGACGAACGAGACGTCCGGATGCGCGGACGCGAGTGTGGCCAGCGTCGAGTACTGCTCCGGTTTCGCGAGGACGAACACCGTCGCGCCCTGGGTCGCGAGTTCGTCGTACAGCGGCGCGAGCGTCTCGTCGGCAATCCAGTCGGCCTGTCGATCCATCTCGCCTGGCGTCTCTCCGTACTCGAAGGCGGCGTGAAACCGAATCCCGAGCATTCGCTCGTGGCCCGTGACGCGCCGGACCGCCTGACGGAGGTCAGATTCGGCCTGAAAGTACTCGGCGACACCGACACCCCACAGCCGTTCTGGGTGGGCCTCGATCGCTCGAATCGTGCACTCGTTGGCCCGCTCACCCCGCCCGTAGATCGTCGTCGGCTGGAGGACTGCCTCGTCGACGTCGGCAGCGTCCATATCGGCGATCAGATCGGTATGCGTGTACGGGCCCGACCACTCGGGCGGGAGATCGGCGCTGTACCACGGGAGGTCCCGGGTGTCCGGTCCCCAGGTGTGGGCGTGGGTATCGACCAGTCGCATACCTGCGCAGTGGGGTGGCGGGACTGTATAGCTGTGGCCGATCAGTCGTCGACCAGCTGCCAGCGGCCGAGGATCATCGCCTCTTCGGGTTGGGGCTGGTGGACGACGAACACCTTCTCCTCCGACCCGACCAGATCGTCGGTGTCGGCCGGCGGAGCGACGCCGTTGCCGTCGGCGTCGAGTCCGTCCTGCCCGAGCACGATACTCGACCCGGAGGAGAGATCGCTCGCCCCGGTCACGTCCCCCCAGACGACCGTCTTGCCGCCCCACTTGAGGGAGACTTCGTCGGCTGGCAGCGTCTCCCCGCCACGGTGTGTGATGGTGAGCGTATCGGCACCATCGTCGTATTCGTACTCGAAGCTGACCTGGGCCGTCGAGCGATCGAGACCATCACCGAAACCCAGCACCGTCACGGCGACGACACCGACCAGAACGACCGTGATCCCGACCAACAGGACTGTGCCGACGACAGGGCTGATCGCCCGGTCCTCGCTGCCCTCGCTCCGGGGGTGGTGACTACGCATCGGGTCCCTCCCAGGTGTCGAGCACGGTACTCTGCTCGCCGTCTTCGCTCTCCCAGCTGACCGTGACGGTGTCGTCCGGCTCGATCGCCCAGCTGTCCGGTTCGCCATCGGCTGGATCCGAATCGCCGAGCCAGCCCCCGTCGCCGACTGTCACCTCGACGTTGAGATAGACGATCATGTCCGTCCAGGTCGCCTCGTTGTCGTCCCAGCTGAACGTCACCCGATCGGACTGAAAGGTGTCGCCGCCGACGTGATGGACGAGCAGGCGCTCGCCGTCCTCGTCGTAGCCGTACTCGAACGTGACCGACGGCCCCGGCTCGTCGACGCCGAATCCGAAGACGAATACCGCCACTACGGACGCGACGATGACGGTGATCGCAAGCATCAAGATGACGCCGATGATCGGACTGGCCGCTCGGTCGTCCAGCCCCCCACGGCCGGACGCGATACTACCCGCTGTACTGTCAGTGATCAACCCTCGCATGTGCCCCACTCGGTTCGAGTACGTACTACTCTCGAATTCAGTAGTATAAATCGGTCGGTTCAACCATCTGAGCGCCGAATATACAGCGTGTCTGGTCGTCTCCCTATCTCACGGCTCGCTTCGCTCGCGCCTCGCCCTCCCCGTTCAATTTCTCGGTGGGCCGCGCTTCGCGCGCCCCACCCTAGTCCTCACGGCTCGCTTCGCTCACCGTTCGCTCTTTTCGGAGACGTTTCGCTTCGCTCAACGTCTCCCTAGTTCTCGGCCAGATCGAGCACGTCGTCAAAGAAGCCCAGCGAGTCGTGCGGGCCCGGATTGGCCTCGGGGTGGTACTGGCGCGTGATGATCTCCAGATCGTCGTTTTCCAGGCCTTCGGGCGTGTCGTCGTTGACGTTGACCTGCGTGACTTCGAGGTTCTCGCCGGGTTCGGCGACGGTGTAACCGTGGTTCTGGGTCGTCATGACGACCTGGTCGGTGCGGAGGTCACGGACGGGCTGGTTGACCCCGCGGTGGCCGAACTCCATCTTCTCGGTCTCGCCGCCGAGCGCGCTGGCGACGACCTGCTGGCCCAGGCAGATGCCTGCGATGGGGAGCTCGCCGACGTAGGTGTCGACGACCTCGCCCGCGGCCTCGAAGTTCTCGGGGTCGCCGGGGCCGTTCGAGATAAAGAGGAGATCCGGATCGACCGCCGCGACGTCCGCCTCGGAGGCGTCGTAGGGCAGGACGTGGACGACGGCGTCGCGCTCGACGAGCGAGTCGATGATCGAGCCCTTGGCACCGCAGTCGACCAGGGCCACCGACACGCCGTCGCCGTCCTCGTTGTAGACGGTGTGTTCGGCCACGCTGACCTGCGCGCCGATGTCGCGATGCTCGGACATGTGCTTGCACTGGTGGAGCTGTTCGAGCGCGGCTTCCTCGGTCGCGTCCGGGCCGGCCGCGATTCCGCACTTCATCGCCCCTTCGTCACGGATCTCGGTGACGATGTCCCGGGTGTCGAGGTGGTCGACCGCGGGCACGCCCTCCGACTCGAGCCACTCGGCGACGTCGTCGGTCAGCTCGCGGGCGACGACGCCGTTGGGTTGGACGCGATCGGACTCGAAACGCTCCTCTCGGACGCCGTAGTTGCCGATCAGCGGGTAGGAGAACGTGAGAATCTGCTCCTCGTAGGAGGGGTCGGTCAGACTCTCCTCGTAGCCGGTGTACGCTGTCGTGAATACCAGTTCGCCGCGTGTCTCGCCGGGTGCACGAGCGCGGGCCTCGATGATGCGGTCACCTTCGACTGCCACGTAGGCGTCGGTCATTACGAGATGCGTATGAAAGACCGGCTGATAAGCGTTGCTTTCGAAGCTCGATTACGAATTTCGTAATCCTCAAGTACGGACCCGGAGTAGGGTCACATCTCAATGGACGAGCTGGACCAGCAGATCCTCGGCATCCTCCGGGAGGACGCCCGAACGCCCTACACGGAGATTGCCGACGCCGTGGGGACCTCGGAGGGGACCGTCCGCAACCGCGTCGAGCAGCTGGTCGACGACGGGGTGATCGAGCGCTTCACCGTGGCGACACGGACGGGCAACATCAAGTCGATGATCGAGCTCAGCGTCGACGTCAACGTCGACACCAGCGAAGTCAGCGAGCGTCTCGCCGAGTGGCCGGAGGTCGACTTCGTCTGGCAGGTCGGCGGCGAGGAGGACATCGTGCTGGTGGTCGACGCCGCAGACACGGCCGGCGTGAACGACCTGATCACGCAGGCCCGGGAACTCGATGAGGTCGTGAACACGAAGACGAGGCTGATTTTGGACGAGCGAGTAGGCTAGGAGTTGTCTATCCCCTTTGTTCCGTTGTCGCCGCTCTTTCCGAGAGGTCTCTAGTGCCCGCCCGGGCACTCTGTATTGTACTTGTGCTCAGTACCAGTCAACCCGGCGCGCGCTGGCTCGCGTGCCGTCGCGAGCCGGAATTGCGCGAGGGATGAGTAGCGCAGGAGCGAAGCGACGAGCAACGCAGTCGGTTGGGGAGCGGGCGGCGCGACCGATGGGAGCGCCGCCGACTGGACGAACGGGGAGCATCGCGACCCGTGAGGAGGGTGTGGCTGCCGTTGCTGTGGGTGGGACTGAAAGGGGTGACAAGCGTGGCGGCGAAGCCGCCACATTATAGGAGGCCGGTGAAACCGGCCTCCCTGCTCGGAGAGCGAGATCGTCCGAAAGACCGGAGGTCTTTCGTGATGACGAGAGAGCTCCGCTCTCTCGAACCACGACGTAAGCAGGGAGGGACCGAAGGTCCCTCTGGCCGTGCGGGCGACTCACGGGTCGCCCGCACGACACCGCCGCCGAGCGTAGCGAGGCGAGGAGCGCAGCGAGTCGCAGCCAGAGAGGGACCGGAGGTCCCTCAAGCAGTCGGCGCGTAGCGCCGACGACTCCGAGTCTGTCGGGGCTTTCTGGGCCTCCTGTACAGTTCAGCAGATCCAGAAAGCCCCACCCGCAACCACACTGCAACAGCATTCCAACCGCACCACACCCTCCCCAGCCGATTCGCTCGCCTCCGGCTCACTCATCCCTCGCGTGAAGTCGTCACGACACGACGTCGTGACTGCACACGCCAGTCTCCAAAATTTCGACCCAACCATTACGAACAAATTCCAAAGAGGTTAGAGACGGCAGAAAGAGCAAGGAGACAGAACCCGAAGCGAGGACGATGACAGACGGGTATCCGGTGGTCCCGGAGGCGCTACTCGACGGGTGGGACGAGCGCGTGCGCGAGGAGTCGACGGTGTTCAGACTGTCCACGGTCTCGGTGGTCGGCCACACTGTGCTCTACGAAGACGCGGCCCTCTGTGAGGCGCTCGAACGGGCGGGAGTCGCCGACCTGCTCGCCGAGGAGACGAGCGACGATCGGATCGTCGAGACGAACGGCCGAGGCGACTACTGGCGCTTCGTCTTCGCGACGGCACTCACCTTCAGCCCGCCGCTCACCCCCGGGATCGGCCCGGCGTCACTGCGCCCGACCGTCGTCGCCGAGGCACGGCGATCCTTCCAGGGAGACCTCGAATCCCGCGGCTTCGAGAACGTCGAGCGCGGCTCCAGCCAGCGCGCCCGCACCGAGTCGGGCGACCGGGCGAGCCTGGTCAAGTACACCGCGAGCTACCCCTTCGAGAACGCGCCGACCGACGCCCTCGACGTGGAAGGCTGGCTGGCCGTCTGGTCGACAGGCGGTAGCTTCCGGATCGCCGGCGGCGTGTACCCGACAGGTGGCCTCGACGGCCTGCTCGCCGGTCTCGACGAAGACGAGCGCCCACCGACCGACCCGAACACCTACCGCGACGAACTGCTGGATCTGATTCGAGCAGTCGAGTGACGCCGACCAGGAGCGATCAACGGCCGGCAACAGCCGAGCGAGCGAACAGCCAGGACGCCATCGCTGTCAGGAGCGCGACGACGACAGCGGCGACGAGCAGTCGCTGGAACGTGACGATCGATCGGAGACCGAGCCGGCCGACGTATCGCGCTGCGACCAACAGGACGACGGTGTAGCCGAAGCCGGCGCTCCCGTCGAACAGCGCGCGTGTCGAGCGGTCGACCTGCTCGTAGCGCCGGGCCACCAGCACGCCAGTCCCGATTCCCGCGAGCAGGCCGACCGGGAGGGCGACGATCGCCGAGAACTCGAACGGAAGCGCCTCGATGAGGATGACGGACACGACGAGCGCGACAGCGATCCCGGCTCCGAACCCGGAGACCATGTCACGGCCGAGCATACGAATCGATTCGACGGGAAAACAGGTATATTTCGGGTTCGTTCGACAGCCGGATCACAGTCCAGCACCGACATCGCGCCCGAGCAGATATCCGCCGAAGGCGACCAGCCAGAGCATGACCGGGTAGACGATCATGCGCTCGGCTCCGCCGTGGCCGATCGGACCGAACACCGACGTGTTGCCGGCGTCGCCGACGATCATCACGACGACGAACAGCAGACCGAGCACGCCCGCGAGGATCGAGAGGACGCGCATCACGCCAGTCAGCCTGGTGGCAGTCCCGAGGGCTTCGAGGTTGAACCCCAGGAAGGCAACGAGTGCGAAGAGGCCGTGAACGTCCGCGACGTCCAGCGGGACGAGACCCGCGCCGATCGCGCCGATCCCGGCGGCGACGTAGATTCCCAACAGCCAGCGGGCACCCTCACTCCGGTAGAGCAGATAGCCGCCAGCGATGTTGAGCACACCCACGAGGACCAGCGACCCGTTGAACAGTAGCGCCGTCTCGGGGATCGTCCCGAGGTCGCTGATCGCCGACGCACCGAAGTCGTAGTCGGGAGCCATCGCCGCAGCGAGCATGATGACGGTCATGAACTGCGCCGACAGCGCGAACAGGAGGACGCCGGCGAGTCGGCGCGGACGGATCGTCGTCTCACCGATCGAAACTGGCTGTGACAGTGTCTCAGGCATAGATACGCACCGAGAACAACAACGCTCGCCGAGACGATAACTGACGACGTTGATTCTCGACAGACGAGAAACGAACGGGTCGGCTTACTGGAGTTCGGCCAGATCCTCGTGCTTCTCGATGTCGACGCCGTCGGCCGTGATCCGGGCGACGGTGAGCCCGTTACCACTGGCGGTGTCACGCTCGATGGCCGTCAAGACGGCGTCGATCGCGGCGTCCTCGGCGTCGTCCATCGAGATACCCTCTTCGTAGCGGTTTTCGAGAACACCCAGCGCGAACTGCGTCCCCGAGCCGCTGACGGCGTAGTCCTCTTCGGACTTGCCACCGAGCGCGTCGAAGCTGTAGATGTGCGGGCCGTCGTCGTCGACGCCGCCAAGCACGGGCACGACGACCAGGAACGCACCGCTGCGGAGCAGATTCCCGAGGAGGGTGCTGAGCCCGTTGATCGACAGCTCCTTGTCCCGGCGAAGCTCGTAGAGTTTCGCCTCGGCCTCGATGGTCGACAGGAGGCTCTGAGCAGCAGAGACCGAGCCAGCGATAGTCATCGCGGCGGTCGGGTGGACCTGTTCGACTTTCTGGGTCGCCTTGCTGGAGACCATGTTGCCCAGGCTGGCGCGCATGTCGGTCACGAGGACGACGCCGTCCTCGGCTTTGAGGCCGACCGTGGTCGTTCCGGTCTTGAGCGTCTCGCGATCGACGTCGAGCGTGCTGTCCTGTGCGTCCGGGAGATCGACCAGCTCGGAACCAGTCACGTCGGCCCGGCCGTCGCCGTGGATCGAAGGTCCACTACTGAAACCGTTGTTTTGCATCATACCTCCCTTAGCCAGTCACTCGTTATAAGCCCTGTGTCACTGACCCACAGCGCCGCTTTCGAGCACTATAAATCTCTCGGCAACGCCGAAAATCCGGCCGCCAAAACTCGCGCTGGGACTCCTGCTGACACGCGTCGCTCCCAGATTTATCACGTCACTGAACGTACTAGGGCTATGGCGTCGTTCCTGATCGTCTATGGCACCAGCGAGGGACAGACCGAGAAAGTAGCCGGCCAGATCGCCGAGACCCTGGCCGAGCGTGGCCACGCAACGACGACAATCGACGTCGGCGACGGTCTCGGAGGACACACAGTCGAGGACTTCGACGCCGTCCTCGTCGGGTCGTCGATCCACGTCGGGAAACACCAATCCGCTATTACTGAGTTCGTAACGGGCCACCACGACGCGCTCGCGGCGGTGCCGAGCGGCTTCTTCCAGGTGTCGCTCTCCTCGGCAGTCGAGGATCCCGAAGGGCAGGCCGAAGCCGCGAAGTACGTCGAGGACCTGATCGCCGAAACGGACTTTCACCCCGACCGGATCGGGCTGTTCGGCGGTGCGTTGCGCTACTCGAAGTACGGTTTCCTGAAGCGGCTCATGCTCAAGCGAATTGCGAAGGATGCGACCGGCGACACCGACACCTCTCGGGACTACGAGTACACCGACTGGGAAGAAGTCGAAGCGTTCACCGACGACTTCGCGGCGTTCGTCGAGGGTCGGGTGGGAGCGACCGCACCCGCGAGTGAGGACTGAGCCGACTGTCGAGCCTGCTCGAAGGGGCTACAGTGGGGAAGCGACGATCGAAGCCGACGTGTCGTCTCGATCGTCGATCCGAACGTCACAGTCGAAGCGATCGAGGAGCGCGAGCGTCGTCTCGACGTGGTCGGTCACGCCCGGTATCCGGACCCGGCCACCCACGAGCGCGAGAAAGACTAGCAACTGGTCGGCCACGTGTTCGTCGACTGCTGCGTCGGTATAGTGAAACGCCCTGAAAGCGTCGACAGCGCGATCGGCGACGGCTTCTGCGGTTCGGCCGGGTTCGCCCAGTTCGTCGAACCCCGCCAGCGATCGCTCGTACTCGGCTCGAAGAAGGATCACGGAGCCGGTCGAGCGGGTCTCGACGTACTCGACGGTCGGCTCTCGCATCGTGATTCCGGCAGCGTGGAGCCGCTGTCGGGCCTGTTCAGCTTGGCGATCGGCCACGTCTCGGTCGGCAAGATCCTCTGAGGCCTTCGAGTGAATCCAGACGTCTTCGAACGCCCCCCGATCGTCAAGTTCGATCGGCGACAACGAGGAGGAGCGACAGCGAAGTGTTACCTTGCCGCCACCGGCAGGGTAGAAGCCCGTCCGTTCGAGTTCCACTTCGGCGTCGAGACCGAACCGAGCGAGCAGCGGGAGTTTGACCCGCTGAAGGGACGCGGCCGGCGGCGACCACTTCACGTCGGTCCCGCCAGTCACCGCGACTGTGATCGGCTCCTCGCTGTCGAGTGCGAACGGCAACACCGTATCGAGCAACAGCGTCACGCTTCCGGCAGTCGGGATCGACGCGTCGAGCGTCGGTTCGCGCGCCTCCCCCGGCCGAAACGTGACGGTCTCCGAGTCGATCACGTCGCCCTCGACGGTCGCGTCACAGTAGTCGGCGGCGAGTTCGACCGCCGCCAAGTGCTGTGGGCGAAGCCCGGGGTCGGGTCTGGAGCCGCGGATTGACTCGATCCGGACCGGGGCCTCGGTGAGCACCGAGAGCGTCAGCGCCGTCCGAAGGAGTTGGCCGCCACCGTCCGAGCCGTCGATGGTGCGCATGTCGAGTGCTACAGATGCCAGTCAGGAAAGGGTTCGCTGGCGAAAACGAGCGATCAGAGATCCGCGCGGTTGTAGCGCAGGTAGCCGACGACGAGTGGGACGATCCCCCAGACGGCGAGGACGACCAGGCTGAACCACTGCGAGAGATACCACGGGCCGGCCCCGCTCATCGAGCCGGTGAGGACGCCACCGACGCTGTTGAGATAGGCCGAACTGGGCGGCATATTCGCGAGGAACGCGACCCAGTCGGGCATCGCGGCACCGCTGAACAGCCCCGGCGGAACCACGAAGCCGTTGGCGACGAACCAGGCACCGATCGGGACGACGTCCCAGGCGAACTCCAGGATCACCAGCGCGAGCACGCTGAGCGTGGCCGCTCTGGCGGTCGAGGTCGTGCTCGCGGAAATGCCGACGAAGAACGCCATGTAGACCAGAACGAACAGCATCGTCACCAGCCCGAACAGGACGTAGTCGGCGGCCGAGAAGGTCACTTCGCCCACGAAGACGATCGCGAGCATCGCGACCAGCCCGACGAGGACTGGGACCGCGAGGACGAGCGAGCGGCCGACGACCTTCCCGAGGACGACGTCGCGGCGGGTGTGGGGCAGACCCAACAGGAGCTTGCCCGAGCCGGACTCGGCTTCACCGGCGACCGACTTGTACGCGACGACCAGCGACGCGACGGCGACGAACAACGCGATCGGGGCCGCGAGGAACGTCATCAGTCCGACCGTAGACATCTCCTCGTCGGCAGTGACCTCGGGGACGAACGCGTAGAGCCCGGCGAACAGCAACGCCAGCACGAGGAACGCCGCCGACAGTCCCCACAGCGAGCGCGAGCGGCGGGCGTCGTTGAAGTCCTTGCGCGCGACGACGGCCCAGGTCATCGGGCCACCTCCGCGGGTTCGGCCTCGGTCTCCGACGCCAGTGCGTCAGCCTCCGAGGGCCGGTTGCGCTGTGAGTCGGTCGTGAACTGCGCGAACAGCTCTTCGAGGGAGGTCTCGGCGGTCGAGAAGTCGAGTACTTCTGCGCCCGCGGATTCGAGGACGTCGAGGATCGCGGTCTTCGATCCGTCTTCGATGCGGACGATGACGGTCGTCCCGGAAGCGTTCACGCTCTGGACACCGTCGAGGACCTCGATCGCTTCGATCGCTCCCTCGGGCACTGCGTCGACTCTGATCGAGAGTTGCGTCGCCGTGCCGGCGGTGTCGCGCAGCCCCTCGATGGTGTCGACGGTGACGATCCGGCCCTTGTTGAGGATCGCGACGCGATCACAGATCGCTTCGACCTGTTCGAGGATGTGCGACGAGAAGAACACGGTCGCACCGCGTTCGTTCTCCGCACGGATGAGTTGGCGCATCTCACGAGCCCCGTTGGGGTCGAGGCCGGTCGAAGGCTCGTCGAGGATCAGGATCTCGGGGGCGCCGACCAGCGCCATCGCGAGGACGAGTCGCTGGCGCATCCCCTTGGAGTAGCCGCCCGCTCTCCGGTCGGCGGCGTCGGCGATACCGACCCGCTCCAACAGGGCCAGCGGATCGTCGTCGGTCCCTTTGGAGTCGATGGCGAACTGGACGTGCTGGCGGCCGGTCAGCCGGTCGTACACCTGGTAGGCGTCCGGGAGGACACCAGTTCGGCGCCGGATCTCTAGACTGTCTCGCTGCGCGTCCAGTCCGAGAACCCGGGCAGAGCCACTGGTCGGACGGATAAAGTCCAGCAAGGTGTCGATCGTCGTCGATTTCCCCGCCCCGTTGGGCCCGAGAAAGCCGAAGATTTCCCCTTCTTCGACGGTGAGATCGACATCCTCCAGTGCGACCACCTCGCCGAAGTGTTTGGTCAGGCCTGTGAGTTCGATAGCTGAAGCCATACGCAAACTACGACGTGTTAGAATATAAACGCGTACTGAGGAATCATAGCACAGATCACCGTCGAGAAATCCTCAGACGGGGGAATAGGGAGTGTCGTGATCGATCGAAACGCCGATCAGGCCGTCGAGTCGGCGTCGCGACGTTCGCCGATGACGATGCCGAGGTAGCCACCGAGAGCGCTGAGCGCGACCAGATAGCCGACGGCGACGAGGAAGCCGACGAACAGGCCGGCGACGCCGATGGCCATCGGGCCGGCGAGACTCAGTTCGGTCGCGACGACCGCAAACGCGACCGCGAGGAAGCCGAACAGCACGGCCAGTGGCGCGGCGGCGACGATGCCGGCGTAGGCCCCGACGCGTGCGCCCTCGGCGCGGTCGCCACCCTGGAGGTAGCCCGAGACCACGCCGCCTAGGACCGGCGAGAACGGCACGAACGACGTGACGCCAGTCACGACAGCGCCGATGATGGCGTTTGCCGTGGTGTCCGGGCCGGTGATTCCCTGTGCTTCGCGGCGTGCGCGCGAGCGACGCCGGTACGCCAGGAACGCGATACCAGCGACGACCAGCAAGCCGCCAGTGACGAGCAGACCGAGTCCCCCCCACCAGGCCAGCCCGTAAGTGACGTCTATCAGTTCGGCGTTGGTCAGGTCGGCCGACTGTATCGTCCCGTCTGCGACGAGTTCGGCGATCCACGCGCGGTCGGCGGCGCTGTAGACGGCGATCCCGATAGCCGTGACGGCAAGACCGCCGAGGACGAGCACTGCCGTCACCAGCCAGTCGACGATCCGACCGAGTGGTTCGGGCGTTCGCTCCGGCTGTACAGCCGCTCCATCGTTCGATGTCAGTGTCATCTCACTTAGATATACGCAGAGCGAATAGATAAAGTAGTACTGACACATTCTGGCACGGGACAGGCGACGGAAGGACACACAAAGTCGAAGACTGTGTCAACTATCCCGCGCACGGGTGCGCGGGACTTGTCAGTGAACTCGGCCTCTGCCAACACTCAGTCGGACGGGACAAATCCCCGATTCGGCGTTGACGAGACGCGTCGCGTCTCGTTCGCACATCAGGTTTCTACGAAACCTGAGGACGTCACTGTTCCTGACTTCAGGGCGAGTTGACTGTCACCCGTCCGCCGAGACGACTGTAGGCCCCGGCGGACAAACCGCCATCCGACATTCTTCGCACCCACGTAATCCGCGTTCTGCGTCGCACCGCACGATTCACACTCGAACTCGGCCTGCCGTACACGGTTCCCCTCACTCGTATGCCCGCACTCAGGGCACCGCCGCGACGTATTTCGAGGTGACACAAACTCCACACAGATGCCTTCGGCCTCGGCCTTATACTCGACGAGGTCAACGAGTTGACGGTGTGCCCACTGGTGGAACTCTTTGACGGGCGGCGCGCGCTCTCGGATATGTTTCAGATTCTCGAACGCGATGTACTCACAGTCATGGTCGAGTGCTTCTTCGAGAATCTGGTTCGCAACCTGATGCAGTTGATCGCGGACGTACCGTGACTCTCGGCCACCCATCTGCTGCATAGTTCGATGGGCCGACTGTGTCCCCGTCTGCTGAAGTTCGCCGCGAATCCGCTCGAACTCTCGATGCTGGTGCCGGAGTTCTCTACCGGAGGCGAAGTACGCTGTACTGGTGGTGGCGATGTTGACGATGCCGAGATCAACGCCGAGAACTGTCCTGTCCTCGTCGTCATCTTGCACCGCAACCTGCTTCGGCGGTTTGTCCTTTCTGAAACCGAGATGCAAATAGTACTCCCCGTCACGCTTCGAGAGCGTGGATTCTGTCATCTCCCAGTCGTCGTCTTCGAGGTAGGCGTGCTGGTGACCTCCTCCTCGCCGTGAACGGAGAGGGATCGAAGATCCCTCAGGCAGTCGGGCGTAGCCCGACGACGGCGAGGCTTCCCGAACCGCACCGCAAGCGTTGGGATATTTGCTGGTCTACGGGCAGACCTGTTCTTGTGGGGCGACTCGCCCCGTGGATTTGTCGAACAGGCGCACCGATGGCTGGGCCAGACAGCCGTTACTCCTATCCCGTGAGGGATTCGGAGTTACCGTCGCACGCATATTCTCCGCCGCATTCAGGTCGCTATTAGCGACCAGTTCGCAGCTCTCACACACGTACAAGCCACGCTCGACACGGCTCGACTCGGCTTTCATCCCGCACGCACAGCAGGTTATTGACGTGGCCAACTCGTACTCATCGACTCGCTGTACCTCGATACCACGTTCCTCGGCCTTGTACTCGATGTGACTCAGTACGGTGTCAAACGCCCAGTCGTGCAGACGCTTGTTCCCGTGCCGCCCCCAGTCTGCATTCGCACGGATGTCCTTCGGATGTCCAACTGCTATCGTCTCCACGCCACGGTCTGCACATTGCTCTACGATGTCTTTCGAGAGTGCGTGCAGGAAGTGGGTCTGCCGCCGTGATTTCTTCTGGCGTGCCCACTCAGCGTGGGTACTGGGACCGTTTTCACCTTCCGTGTCGTATTCTTCCTGTCGGAAGTAGTGCGCGTCTTCTTTCAGGGCGTTGCCCGGATACAACAGCGTCTCGTTACCGACAGAGACAGCCGCCGTGTTACAGATGCCGAGGTCAACACCAGCCGTCTTCTCGCCAGACGCGTCAGCGGCGTCGATGGCGACTTTGCAGACGAAGTGCAGTTCCCACTGCTCACCGTTCCAGACGATGCGGACCTGTTGGACGTCTTCGACAGCAGTCAGGTCTGCGTCTGGACCGGTATCGTATTCGCAAAGAACGAAGTCGCTCCACCCGTCTTTCAGGTTCTTGCCTTTCGACAGTCGGACCTGCTGGTGGTTTGTATCGAGTTTGAAGCCGTCTTCTTTGAACGTGATTGTCGAGCGTGGCCGTTCGTCACCGTGTTTGCGGTAGCCCGGTGGGTTGGCGTCCGAGTTGTCTTGTTCGAACCAGGACTGGAAAGCGCCAGCCAATTCTTCTATGATTGCCTGACTTGATTGGGCGTTCAAATCTTTCCAGCACGGTTGGTTCTTCATGTAGGACTTGAGCGGTCCTTCATCGGGTATTTCCCCGGTTTCGTCCCAGATGTGGCCAGCAGTCCACCGCGCAACGTTCCAGATTTTACTGCCGGAACGAGCGAGCGAATCAAGGTCGCACACGACACCCTCACGGTCGTTGGTGAGTGCCGCTGTAATGGTACGTGTCGTGACCAGATTCACTATACATAGCCTATGACAGCACAATGACTTACTCTTTCGGGTCGGCTGAAATATCCTGCCGGGAGAAACACTGTCGGTTGGGTGTCGGAGCGTACGCGATTCACTCCCGTCCTCGAAAATCGAAGATTTTCGGGTGCAGCAAGACCTCCGGTCTTGCCATGCCCCTGTTCGGTCCTCGGTTCCGACTAAGCGTCGGAACGCTCGTCACTCACGGGAAGGGCGGGATTCTCTCGCTGAATCAAGATAGCCATCTTCTTCGTCCGGGAGGTTCAGGCCACATCGAATCCGGCCATCGACAGTGGACAGTGATACTGAGCCGTCATCGTCCGCGTGTCGTATTTTACCGTGTTGCTGGTGAACGTTGGTCGGGATGTTTTGTAGTGTTCGTCTAGATCTTCGATTTCATCGACACCCGAAAGCGCGGCTGCGGCTTGGTGGGTGGCGAGAATGACGTGCTGACTCCCGAGATATGTCTCCTCGCGCACGTCATCGTATGCGAGGTCCTGGAGATAGGTTTTCCGCGTTTCCTCGTGGTCCCATCCGATTCGGCTACTGATGTTGCAGGCAGTCTTCCACTCGCCGATTGTCGCGTCAAGCAACTCCTGTTGCTTGTCAGTGAGGGTAGGGCGGGTAATCGCTGTACGTCTCAGATACTCATCGTCTTCCACACCCTTCAATAAACAAGAGAAGTACTTAATAGCAAGTGATTTGTGTCACAGCGCGTCGGCTTCAACCCCGCCCACGGTGTTGACGCAAATCGAAGGTTTGCGAAAGCCGAAAACCGACGGTTTTCGGAAGGGCGGGGAATCCACCTCGGTATTCTTTTGAACCACCCTTCCGACGTGATAGCTAATGAGTGCTGACGCCGACGCGGACACGAATCACAAGAACGCCGAGCAGGACGTCATCGCAGTCGACGCCGACGACAACGAGCAAGGACTCGTGAATCGACTCGACGCCCACACGGGCGACGGGGTCCGCCATCGCGCGTTCACCGCGCTGCTGTTCGACGGTGAGGGCAACATCCTGCTGGCTCAGCGGGCTGCCACCAAGCGTCTGTGGGACACCTTCTGGGACGGCACCGTCGCCTCTCACCCCCGGGCCGGCCAGACGCAGGTCGAGGCCACGCGCGAGCGCCTCGAAGAAGAGCTGGGAGTGACGCCCGACCAGTACGAGAACCTCCGCGTCACGGATCGCTTCGAGTACAAGCGCTACTTCGAGAACGCGGGCGTCGAATACGAGGTCTGTGCGGTCCTGCAGGCCACGCTGACGGATACGTCGCTGGACCCCAACCCCGAGGAAGTCGACGGACTGATGTGGGTTCCCTACCGGCGACTGCACGACAACCCCGAATACTACCGGCAACTGCGGCTCTGTCCCTGGTTCGAGATTGCGATGCGACGGGACTTCGAAGAGTAGGGAGACGTCGAACAGAACGACCAGTCGGTCCGAGACGTTCGTGACAGCAGTTACTCGACCAGCTGCCACTCGCCGTCACCGGGACTGGCCTCGGTGGCGGGAACACCGACCGGCACGATCACGTCCCGGCGTTCCATCTCCGCGAGGACCTCGTCCAGCCGGTTGGGCTGGGCGATCTCCATCTCGATGCGTTCGACGTTGTGGAACGACCGCATAGCTGCACGGATGGCGGTTCGATCGAAGATCTCGCGCTCGGATTTCTCCATGACGCCAGCGATCAACTCGACCATGTCCTCGACGAAGTTCCAGGGGTAGACGACCCAGGTCCACTCTTCGAGGCGCTCGCCGACGAAGTCGGGTTCGAACTCGCTCTTCTCGCCCATCAACTGGATCGTCGCCGTCCGCACTTCGTTGGGGTCGCGCTCCTCGACGTACTCCTTGGCGTGAGCCATCGACTTGCCCGTGTCGGCGATGTCGTCGACGATCAGGACGTCTTTGTCCTCGACGGAACCCTCCGGCATGGGGTAGCGAATCTCGGGCGTGCCGGTGGCCTGGGCGGCGCCGACGTAGTGTTCGATCTTCAGGCTCGTCAGATCGTTCAGGCCGAGAAAGTCACAGAGACAGCGGCCGGCGAACCAGCCGCCCCGGGCCAGCGCGACGACGACGTCCGGCTCGAACTCGGCGGCTTTCACCTGGTCGCTGACGTTCCGGGTGAGGCCGTAGATGTACTCCCAGTTCGTGATCGTACAGGGGAACTCCTCGGGCAAGTCACTCATTCGCGGTGGTCACCACCCGGCGATTCGAGCCGCGCGGCCAAGAAGGGGGCGGATTCGACCGAGTTTCAGGCCCGGAAAGTCGGGCCGCCCCTGTTTAAATCGGGCGCCCGTACTCGAAACCGTGATGTCCCCGACACGACGCACTTACCTCACGGCCCTCGCCACCACGACGGTACTGACAGTGGCGGGCTGTAGCAGTAGCGAATCGCCGACCGAAACCCCCGCTGTCACGACCACGCCCGGAGTCTCCGAACCGACGACCGACGGGACGACGGACCGGCCGGAGACAGACACCCGGGGCGGTGACCTGCCGAGCTACGCCGACCGCGCGGCCTACACCGAGGAGTCGCTATCTCTGGAGGCGACCGAGGAGTGTTCGCTGGGAGCGACGCTGACGCTCCCGGAGGGGGACGGAGCGGTTCCCGGCGTCGTCATCGTCCACGGGTCCGGGCCGAACGACCGTGACGGGACGGTGGGACCGCTACAACCGTATCGCGACCTCGCAGTCGGACTCGCGAGTCGGGGTATCGCCGTCCTGCGGTACGACAAGCGGACGTTCGCCTGCCAGCAGTCGATCGACCCGACGGCGTTCACCATCGACGACGTCGTGACCGAGGACGTCCTGACAGCTGTCTCGCGCCTGCGCGAGCAGCCCCGCGTCGATCGCGAGGACATCGTCGTGGTCGGCCACAGTCTCGGCGGTGCGCTCGCACCACGGGTCGCCAGTCGGGACGGCGGCCTGGCCGGGATCGCTCTGCTCGCGGCCAACGCCCGGCCGCTCCCGGACCTGATCGTCGACCAGACCCGCTACGCACTCGAACGCGACGGGGAACTCACCGACGCCGAGCGACGACGACTCGAACAGACACGAGCGCTGGCCGAGCGACTCCGAACTGCCGATATCGGCGACGAGGAAGTCCTGGCAGGCGGCGGGGAGCCGTTCTGGCGCAGCCTCGCCGAGTACGACCAGGTCGAGACGGCGACGGCGATCGAGACACCGATACTGCTCGCCCAGGGCGAACGCGACAGACAGGTCACGGTGGCAGACGACCTGTCGCGCTGGCGCGACACCCTCGGTGACCGGACGGACGTGAGGATCCACACCTACCCGGGGTTGAACCACTACTTCGTGGACGGTGCCGGGGCGCTGGAAACCGGCGGACAGCCGGAAGACGGATTCGTGGCAGAGAGCCTGATCGCAGACCTCGCGGACTGGATCGAAGGCGTCGTCGAAGCGGCGTGACGCCAAACCGTTAACCACCAGGCCCACCCAGCAGGCGGTATGGACACCCGAGACGCCTATCTCGTCGACGCGTTCACCGACGAGCCGACCTGTGGCAATCCCGCCGGTGTCGTCCCCGACGCCGACGGGCTGGACGCCGAACAGATGCAAGCGCTGGCGAACGAACTCGGCGCGAGCGAGACCGCGTTCGTCCGGTCGAGCGACGAAGCCGACCGCCAGATCAGGTATTTCACACCCGAGACAGAAGTCGACCTCTGTGGCCACGCGACCATCGCCAGCCACGCGCTGCTTTTCGAGCAGGGAGTGATCGAATCGGGCCAGCACACCATGGAGACCGAGGCCGGCGTGCTCGACATCTCGATCTCCGAGGACGGGATGGTCTGGATGACCCAGAACGCGCCCCGAGTGCGCGAACTCGACGTCGACCTCGGGCGCGTCGCCGAGGCCCTGGGCGTCGATCCCGACTCGATCAGCGCCGTCGGCCTGCCGATCGCCTGGACCTCGACCGGCCTACCCTTCCTCGCAGTCCCCATCGAGTACTTCTCGGATCTCTCCTCACTGGATCCTGACTTCCGGGCGATCGAAGCCCTCTGTGACGAGCACGGCGCGACCGGGATCTACGCGTTCACGTTCGACACGCTCGCGGGCGACTCGACGCTGCACGGCCGGATGTTCGCGCCCGGCGCGGGGGTCGACGAGGACCCCGTGACCGGAACGGCCAGCGGTGCAGTCGGCGCGTATCTCGACCACCAGGGCGCGCTCGAGGATACCGCGGCGATGACGTTCGAACAGGGGCACTTTCTCGACCGGCCGGGGACGGTGTCGGTGAGCGTCGGAGCCGAGGTCAAGGTCGGCGGGCGTGCAGTCACGACGCTTTCGGGGTCGATCGTCGTGCCCGAGAGCGACGACGACGAGATTCTCGAAGCCTGAACGGCGCGAGCCACGGACGGTTTGCAACGGTCGTTCGATGGAAAACAGTTGATAGCGCAATCCCTAAACGGGAGAACGCCCAATACTTCTTCAGCATGCAGCGGGTCGAGCCGGCGCCACAGGACTTCGATCGGGTTCTCTCTTCGATGTGCACCGAACCACATCCGATGGCCCGCCAGGCAGCCGAGCGCTTCCTCGCGACCAATCCCGGCGACCCCGCGACCTACCAGGAGGTCGCCGACCTCGAACGCGAGGCCGTCGAGATGCTCGGGACGGTCACGGGCCTGCCGGACCCGGCAGGCTACGTCACCAGCGGCGGCACGGAGGCCAACATCCAGGCGGTCCGGATCGCCCGCAATCGCGCCGACACCGACGACCCGAACGTCGTCGTCCCGACTCACGGCCACTTCAGCTTCTGGAAAGCCGCAGACGTCCTGGGCGTCGAACTCCGGACCGCACCGCCCAGCGACTACCGGGCCGACCCCGACGTCATGGCGGAGCTGGTCGATGCCGATACCGTCCTCGTGGCCGGCGTGGCCGGGACGACCGAGTACGGCTACGTCGACCCAATTCCCGAACTCGCCGAGGTGGCCCACAGCGTCGATGCACTCTTCCACGTCGACGCCGCCTGGGGCGGTTTTTACCTGCCCTTTAGCGACCACCGGTGGCACTTCGGCCACGCCGCGGTCGACACCATGACGATCGACCCGCACAAGGTCGGCCAGGCCGCGGTCCCGGCGGGCGGCCTCCTGGCTCGCTCGCCCGAGTTGCTGGACGAACTCGCGATCGACACGCCGTATCTCGAATCGACGAAACAGGTGACCCTGACCGGGACGCGCTCGGGTGCCGGCGTCGCCAGCGCCGTCGCCGCGATGGAGGCGCTGTGGCCCGAGGGCTATCGCGAGCAGTACCACCGATCGATGGACAACGCCGAGTGGCTGGCGGCCGAACTCCGCGAACGCGGCTACGACGTCGTCGAACCCGAATTACCGCTGGTCGCGGCCGACGTCTCCGTGGCGCTGGTCGAGGAGTTGCGAGAGCGGGGCTGGCGCGTCGCCAAGACCGAGGCCGGGGAATTGCGCGTGGTCTGTATGCCCCACGTCACCCGGTCGATGTTGCGTTCGTTCGTCGCCGATCTGGACTGGTACTGATCGCAACCGAAATATGAAGCTTTAGGACCCCGTCTGACCCAGAGATAGGTAGTGCCCATCGAACTGGTCCTCTCGGGTGGCTTCCTCGAAGGTCTGTTCGCCACGCTCAAAGACGCCGTCGAGACGGCGACGGGACCGCTCGGCCTCGGTATCATCGGGATCTACTCGTTTCTGATCGCGTTCGTCCTCCCCCTCCCGAGCGAGGTCGTCCTCGCGCCAGCGAGCCAGATGCGGCTCGGCTTCTCGACGGAGGTGACGCTGGTGCTCATTATCCTCGTCAGCGGCATCGGCAAAGCCGCGGGCAGCGTCTTCGCGTTCCACATCGGCCAGGAGGCCAAACAGTCCGGCCCGGTCATTCGCTTCGTCAGACAGTCACGATTCGACATCATCGCGTGGTCCGAGAAGAAGACCGTCCAGCTCGCCCAGCGATTCGGCTACGTGGGGCTCGCGCTCGCGCTCTGTGTCCCCTTCTTCCCCGACACGATCTCGATCTACGCGTTCTCGGTCCTCGAAGAGGACTACTATCGCTTCGCCGCAGCGACGTTCGTCGGCAGCGTTGGCCGGCTAGTGGTCACGCTCGTCGGCGTCTTCGGGGCCGCGACCGTGTTCTAGGAGTGGTTCTTTCACGTCCGATTCCGAAGGATTAATCTGGATCCTGGAAGAGGTAACACATATCGAGTGGCATGTTAGCACAACGTCCCGGACGACGCGCCAGCAAGTGTTCCCCGCTGCTGGTGTTCGCCGATCCGCTCGACGCCGACCGCGAAGCCGCCTGTAGCACGCTGCTCGACGGAACAAGCGATGCGCCACCCTCCCTGCTCGTGTTCGCGTACAACCGCCGGCCGCGCGTCGTCACCGAACACGTCCGCGAGCACGCCGACAGCGATTGTGAGTCGCTAACGATCCTCGATCTCTGTGAGGACGACCACAGACAGAGCCGGCCGGCGTCCCTCGGATCGGATGTCGTCGTCGAGCGCGAATCGGCGTCGAACTTGACGGGGATCGGGATCGACGTTGCCAACGCGATCGATCGCGTCGACGAGGAACCACTACACGTCTGCCTGGGATCGCTCACCACGCTCGTCCAGTACGTCGATCCCGAGACGGCGTTCAAGTTCTTGCAGGTGACCATCAGCCGGCTCGAATCGACCGAGGGGCACGTCCACGCCCACCTCGATCCCGACGCCGTCGACGAGGAGACCGTCACGACGCTCGAATCGCTGTTCGACGGGATTCTGTGTCGCCGGGATCGAGAGTGGACGATCGAGGATTAACACGACGCCGGGGCCGAGCCGGTGACCACGTTCACGAGGTTGCTGATCGCTCTGAACTGCGTTCCCAGTGGCACGACTTCGAGGAATGCCCGGCGGGCGATCCGGCAGACGAGTTCGGCCTTCGCCGCGGCGACATATGGCCCATCTCCACGCCGCCACAGTGGCCTGTGGCGGCGAAGAACCCACCTGGCGAGATACTGTCTCACTCGCTAACATATATTTATCATAACAGCGCGCGTCGGTGTAAGTATGCAAACTCGCCGACTCCCATCACAGGTCGTCCTCGGAGCGCTGGTCGTCGTCGTCGGGATCGTCCTCCTGACAGAGACGACGGGATACGCGGACGTGGACGTCTTCTGGACGTACGTGCCGTCGCTGTTCATTCTGCTGGGGGTGTACGCCTTCGTCGCGAGCGGGTTCCGGAACGTGATCGGCCCGTTGATCATCGTCGGCGTCGCCGGTGCCTGGCAACTCGTGGCCCTGGAATACCTCACTGCCGAGGAGGTCGTCCAGTTCTGGCCGCTGTTGATCGTCCTGCTCGGGCTCTCGATCATCCTGGGTCAGTACCGTTCGCGCGCCAAGAGCGTCGAAGGAACCTACGTCAGTGCACTGGGGATCTTCGGCGGCTCCGAAAAACGCGCGTCGGGCGCGTTCACCGGCGCTGATCTGACCGCGCTGTTCGGCGGCGCGTCGCTCGATCTCCGCGACGCTGACCCCGAAGATCATCCAGTCCACGTCTCCACGACGGCACTGTTCGGCGGCGTCGAAATCGTCGCTCCACGGGAATGGAATGTCCAACTGGACGTGCTCCCGATCTTCGGCGGGGCCAGCGACGACCGGGCCCGTAGCGAGGACGAACACGAGCACGTCGATCTCGTGGTCACAGGCTTCGCCGCCTTCGGTGGCGTCGCGATCGAAGACTGACGAAGACAATTCACGTCTCCCGGCTGAGCTGGCCGCGCATCAACGCGCGGCCGTGCCGGCCGTCGACACTGCTTCTCCCGGCTGGACTACTCGCGCACGAGAGCGCTCACGAACCGGCCGTCGACACTGCTTCTCCCGGCTGGACTACTCGCGCACGAGAGCGCTCGCGAACCGGCCGTCGACACGCTAGTCGTCTGCGTGTCGCTCGGGCGTAAACGTCACGCCGTCGATCTCGATCGTCTCGGGGACACCACTCGTGTCGTGAGTGCCGACGGGCGGCAAATTCACTTCGGCAGCGGACGAGTTCGTGAGATCGGTCTCCTCGTCGATCACGTCCATCTCACCGTCCGCGACGTCTCTGGCGTCCTGGTCGATCCGCATCGAACAGAAATCGACCCCGCACATCGAGCAGAAACGGGCCTCCTTGTAGTTGTCACCGGGCAGCGTCTGGTCGTGGAACGATTTCGCGCGTTCGGGGTCGAGTGCCAGGTCGAACTGCTCGGTCCAGTCGAAAGCGTACCGCGCTTCCGAGAGCGCGTCGTCCCAGTCCCGAGCCCCTGGAAGGTCGTTGGCCACGTCGGCGGCGTGGGCGGCGATCCGGTAGGCCGCCAGCCCATCCCTGACATCCTCCTGTTCGGGGAGCCCGAGATGTTCTTTGGGGGTGACGTAACACAGCATCGCCGCACCCGCGCGGCCGGCTTCAGTCGCACCGATGGCGCTGGTGATGTGATCGTAGCCCGGCGCGACGTCCGTCACGAGCGGCCCGAGCACGTAGAACGGCGCACCGTCACAGACCTCCTGTTGCTTCTCGACGTTGTCCCGAATCTCGTCCATCGGGACGTGGCCCGGCCCCTCGACCATGACCTGCACGCCGTGGTCCCACGCGGTTCGAGTGAGTTCCCCCAGGGTTTCGAGTTCCGCGAACTGGGCCTCGTCGCTGGCGTCGGCCAGACTCCCCGGACGCAGACCGTCACCCAGCGAGAACGTCACGTCGTGCTCAGCGAAGATTTCGCAGATCTCTTCGAATTTCGTGTAGAGGGGGTTCTCCATGCCGTTCTCCTCGATCCACTGGGCGAGGATCGACCCGCCGCGGGAGACGATCCCCGTCTTGCGGCTGTCCGTCAGCGGAAGGTGCTCCATACGCACGCCCGCGTGAATCGTCATGTAATCGACCCCCTGCTCGGCCTGTTTCTCGATCACGTCCAGCAGGAGTTCGTGGGTGATATCCGCGGCACTACCCGCCCGCTTGACGACCTCGTAAATCGGGACGGTGCCGACGGGCACAGGTGAATGTTCCACGTTGGCCTCGCGGATCGCGTCGAGGTCGCTCCCCGTCGAGAGGTCCATCACCGTGTCCGCACCGTAGTGGACCGCCGTGTGGAGCTTCTCGAGTTCGCCCTCGATGTCGCTGGTCTCCTCGCTGTTGCCGATATTGGCGTTGACCTTCGTCGAAAACGCTCGGCCGATGATCATCGGATCGAGCGACTCGTGGCCGTGATTGGCCGGGATGACGGCCTGGCCTGCCGCGACTTGCTCACGGACGAACTCACGATTGCGGTTCTCGCGCTCGGCGACGCGCTCCATCTCCGCGGTGATCTCGCCGTCGCGTGCGCGCTGGATCTGGGTCGCTGACATCGATAACCTAGTAATATCACTAGGTAATAAACCCGTCGCGGATCAGTCGATCGACAACAGAAGTGGCGCAATTGCGTCGAAAAACACCATCAGTCCGAATCGAACGGATCGACAGCAGCGTTCAATCGCCGAATACCTCAAGAACGGTTACCGCTCGGCCCCGGTCGTATTGTGGGCCTCAGTGCCGTCGCCGCCGAGCGACACCGGCTCGAAGTCCTCGAAAACTCCGGTCTCCTGTTTGATGACCGCGACCGACAGGCCCCCATTATCGGTGATCGTCCATCTGATCTTGTCTCAGGGATCGATATCGAGAGCGTCACGGATCTCCGCGGGGATCGTCGTTTTCCCGTAATCCGTGACCGTCGACTCTCTGGTCGTCGTGATCGCACGATTGACTGGATCGTCGATAAATCTCACGTGAGATCACACGTACGGTAGGTTGTCGCGGTTGTGGTAACCTTTCACAGTACGGACGACCACGGCCGTGCCACCCGTTCACATTACGATTTCCGAAATTCGGTTACGAGTATCGTAACACTTCGCCGGGCTTATTACGATGTGCGGACTCGGGAAGCACAATGACAGACGACGAAGACCGCACAATCCTGCTCATCGGGAGTGGGCCGATCCAGATCGGACAGGCCGCGGAGTTCGACTATTCCGGCGCACAGGCGTGTCGCGCGCTCCAGGAGGAGGGTGCGCGGGTCGTCCTCGTGAACTCGAACCCGGCGACCATCATGACCGATCCGGAGATGGCCGACAAGGTCTACCTCGAACCCATCAACACGGAAGCGATCTCCGAGATCATCAGGAAAGAGCAGCCCGACGGCGTTATCGCCGGGCTGGGTGGGCAGACTGGCCTGAACGTCACCGCCGAACTCGCCGAGGAAGGCGTCCTCGAAGAGCACGACGTCGAGGTCATGGGCACGCCCCTCGACACGATCTACGCGACCGAGGACCGCGAGCAGTTCCGCGACCGCATGGAGAAGATCGACGAGCCGGTCCCCGAGTCGATCACCATCGAGGCCATGGACGAGGTCGAGGACGCCGTCGAACAGGTGGGGGGGCTGCCGGTCATCATGCGCACGACCTACACGCTGGGTGGCGCGGGGTCGGGCGTCATCGACGACATGGACGAACTCAAAGAGGCCGTCCGCAAGGGGCTGCGCCTCTCGCGGAACAACGAAGTGATGATCACCGAGTCCATCGACGGGTGGGTCGAACTCGAATACGAGGTCATGCGCGACGCCGACGACTCCTGTATCATCATCTGCAACATGGAGAACCTCGACCCGATGGGCATCCACACCGGCGAATCCACCGTCGTCACGCCCTCCCAAGTCATCCCCGACGAGGGCCACCAGGAGATGCGCGACTCCGCGCTGAAGGTCATCCGAGAGTTGGGGATCGAGGGCGGCTGTAACATCCAGCACGCCTGGCGCGACGACGGCACGCCCGGCGGCGAATACAGGGTGGTCGAGGTCAATCCTCGGGTGTCGCGCTCTTCCGCGCTGGCCTCGAAAGCGACTGGCTACCCGATCGCCCGCGTGACCGCCAAGGTCGCGATGGGCAAGCGCCTCCACGAGATCGAAAACGAAATCACCGGCCAGACCACCGCCGCCTTCGAGCCCGCGATCGACTACATCGTCACGAAGGTGCCGCGCTGGCCCGTCGACAAGTTCCGCGACGTCGACTTCGAACTCGGCCCCGCGATGAAATCGACTGGTGAAGCGATGTCCATCGGCCGGACCTTTCCCGAGAGCCTACTGAAGGCCCTGCGCTCCAGCGAGTACAACCCGGCGGTCGACTGGGAAGACATCGGCGACGAGGAACTCGAAGCCGAGTATCTGGAGACGCCACGTCCCGACCGTCCCTACGCCATCTTCGAGGCGTTCTCTCGCGGCTACACGGTCTCGGAGATCAACGACCTGACCGAAATTCGTGAGTGGTACCTCGAACGCTTCGAGCAGGTCGCCGACGCCGCCGAGGCCGCACAAAATGGCGACTTCGAGATCGCCGGCCAGGCCGGGTTCACCGACCAGGAGATCACCGCCATCGCCGGCGGCGAGTTCAACGACACGCACCACTCCTGGCTGCCCGCCGACGTCGAAGACGGCGACGACGAGGAAGTCGAAGCGGCTGCGGATGGAGGAGCCACGATTCCGGACACCGTGACGGTCGAGACCGTCGCCGCCGAGACGACCGATCGGGACTTCAAGCTGGTCGACACCTGTGCGGGCGAGTTCAAGGCGACGACGCCGTACTACTACTCCTCGCGCGACCCCCACTCGGTGATGGATCGAGACGAACTACTCGTCGATCGCGACGTCGAGAGCGTCGTCGTAGTCGGCGGCGGTCCGATCCGCATCGGCCAGGGCGTCGAGTTCGACTACTGTTCGGTCCACGCCGTCCGCGCGCTGCGCGAGATGGGTATCGAAGCCCACGTCGTCAACAACAATCCCGAAACCGTCTCGACGGACTACGACACCTCCGACGGGCTGTTCTTCGAGCCCGTCACGGCCGAGGAAGTCGCCGACGTGATCGAAGCGACCGACGCCGACGGCGTGATGGTCCAGTTCGGTGGCCAGACCTCCGTCGACATCGGCCACCCGCTCGAACAGGAGCTACAGCGCCGGGATCTCGATTGTGAAATCATGGGTACGTCCGTGGACGCGATGGATCTCGCCGAGGACCGAGACCGCTTCAACCGCCTGATGGACGACCTGGGCATCGCCCAGGCCGAGGGTGGCTCCGCCACCAGCGAGGAAGAGGCCCTCGAACTGGCCCAGGAGATCGGCTATCCCGTGCTGGTCCGCCCGAGCTACGTCCTGGGTGGCCGCGCGATGGACATCGTCTACAACGACGAGGACCTCAAGACCTACATCGAGGAAGCAGTACGAGTGAGCCCGGACAAGCCGATCCTCATCGACGACTTCCTCGCCGACGCCGTCGAGCTCGACGTCGACGCCGTCGCCGACGGCGAGGACGTACTGATCGGCGGCGTCATGGAACACGTCGAAACTGCCGGTGTGCACTCCGGCGACTCGGCGTGTATGATCCCGCCGCGCTCTCAGGAGATCAAAGACGTCATGCCCCGCATCCGCGAGGTGACCGAGGACATCGCGCAGGCGCTAGACACGGTCGGCCTGCTGAACGTCCAGTTGGCAGTTCGCGATGGCGAGGTCTACGTGCTCGAAGCCAATCCGCGCTCCTCGCGCACCGTGCCGTTCATCTCGAAGACGACGGGTGTCCCGATCGCGAAACTCGCCGCCCAGGTCATGGCCGGCGTGTCCCTGGAGGAACTCGACGTCCAGGAACAGATCCCGGATCAGGTCTCGATCAAGGAGGTCGTCCTGCCGTTCGACCGCCTGCCGGGGAGTGATCCGCGTCTCGGCCCCGAGATGAAGTCGACTGGTGAGGTCATGGGCACCGCCGGGAGCTTCGGCAAGGCCTACCAGAAGGCCCAGATGGCCGTCGGCAAGGCGATTCCCCTGGAAGGCACAGCCTTAGTCGACCTGCCCGTGATCGGCTTCGAGGAGCACTTCGAGACCGTCGACCTGGAGGACTTCGAGGACACCGAGGAGATCGTCGATGCGATTCAGAACGGCGAGATCGACCTCGTGGTCTCCCGGGAACGCGACATCCTCGAAGCCTGTGTCGAGGAGACGATTACCTACTTCTCGACGCTGGAAAGTGCCGAAGCGGCTCTGGAAGCAATCAACAGCGCCGACCAGCCGCTGAACGTCCAGGCTATCGGTGACCGACCCAAAGACCAGCGTCAGTGGGGCAAGTAGCCACCGACCGCTGTTTTTTCGCCAACTTCAATCGTCGCTCGCCCGCCCCGCAGTCGTCAGATCGACAACCTCGTCCAGGCCCGTGATCTCGTAGTCGGGACTCACCGACAGCTCGGTGTCGTCACGGTGCGGTCGCCGGACGAACGCCGAATCGATCCCGGCGGCGTGGGCGGCCTCGACGTCGGTCTCGCTGTCGCCGACGTACAGCGCCTCGCGAGTCCCCAGATCCGAGAGCGCCCGTTCGAGATAGTAGGGTTCAGGTTTCTTCCGGTGGAGACTCTCGACCGTCGGTGGGCGGCCGTAGACCGTCTCGAAGTGGTGGTCGAGGCCGAAGTGCTCGAAGGCGAAGTCGACGGTCGCGTCCTGGTTGGAACTGACGACCCCGAGCGGACACTCCAGAGCGTCGAGGTGGTTGATATCGTCGTAGGGACGCTTTCGCCCGGCGCGCATCTCCTCGTGCTGGCGCTGTGCGATTGCCCGGTCGCGCTCGCGCCAGAAGGTGGCTGGATCGAGATCGTAGCGCTGGCAGACGTCATCGAGTTTCGCCGGCGTCACGCCGATGCTCATCGCCTCGACGTCGCTGTCGGCAGGCTCCTCGATCCCGACGGCGGCGAAAGCTTCCCGAGCACCGTCGTAGTGTGGTTCCAGCTCGGTGAGTTCCAGCAAGACCCCGTCGTTGTCGAAGACGACCGCGTCGTACATCACGTGAGAGAAGGCGCCCCAGCGCCGTGACGATTGCGGTCAGAAATCGAAGTCGCCGAGATCCTCCGGGTCGTCGGCGTCGACCTCGAAGGCCTCGGGCGGCTGGCCGGCCTCGTCGACGACCGTATCGGTGACGATGATCGGACAGTCGACCCGGAGCGCGATCGCGATCCCGTCGGAGGGGCGGGCGTCGAAGACGGCGTCTTTGCGCTCGCCGCCGTTGTACTGTTCGGCGTCGATCTTGGCGTAGAAGGTCCCGTCGGCCAGATCGTCGATCCGAACCCGGTCGATCGCCGCGCCGAACTCCGAGACCATCTCGATGAGGAGATCGTGGGTCAGCGGACGCTCGAACGGGGCCTCGTCGATCGCCAGTTGCATCGACTGGGCCTGGTCGGCGCTGACGAAGATCGGCACGAGCTCCTCTCGCACCCGCAGGAGGACGACTGGCGCACCCGTACCGCCGTCGCCGACGCCGACACCCACACCTTCGACTGTGGCCTCGTGTTCCATACCGCCTGATTGAACGGGAACGCTCAAAAGTACTCGGGCGCGCAGCGGAGCCAGTTCGATCGCGACGTGGCCTGGGATTCGTTCCCCCTACATATATCCATCGTCGCTTAACCCGGTTTCAGCGTGGAAATCGAGCCAATCGGAGCCAATCGAGGTCGAACCGGCTTCGGCGAGTTCCCGGTTAATGTGGGTGTCTCTGCATAGCCTGGCCTGGAGGCAGCGACCCAATGAAACTCACCAAGATCATAGGCGTGTTGCTCGCAGTGACGCTCGTCGCCGGCGGAACGGCGGCAGCCCTGCCAGGCAACGCACCCACGGACGCACCGACACAGGCGAACGATCACGCGAACGAGACGGCAGCCGACGATCGCTACAACGAGAGCGATGCCGACGAGCCCGGCGAGACTCCGGATGCCGTGATGGAAAACGAAACTGACGACAACGAAACTCAGGGACCGCCCGCTCACGCTGGCCCGCCTGCCGAGAAAGGCCCTGACAGCGACCGCCGTGGCCCGCCCACGGACATGCCCGAACAGGTCCCGGACTTCGTGACCGAGATCCACCAGACAATCAACCAGTTCCTCGACGGTGAACTCGACGGCAGCCTCGGCGACGCCATCGCCGACATCACGCCCGAGGACAGCGACGAAGAGAGTGAAAGCAGTGAAGACGGTGACGCCGACGAGCAAGACGACACTGAAGACAGCGACACCGACGAGCAAGACGACACTGAAGACAGCGACGACGCCGAGGACAGCGAGCAGTCCGACGACAGCGACGAGGAGACCACGACTGACGACGACAGTGACGACGAACAGGACGACGACAGCACCGAAACCACGACGACCGCGACTGCGGCCTGATCCCCACGATCTGACGCTCCCCACGCTTCGGCCCTCTACCGGGTTCCCCGGATCTATCGGCCCTCCGCCGAACCCCTGAACGCACTCCGTGCTCCCGACACTTCGGCCCTCCCCACGTAACGTCGCGCTTTTCTATCGGCGACCCTAACTGGAAGTCATGAGCGCCCCCACCGAGACCGAGGTCACGCTGAACCGCAAGCAGGCGGCGCTGGCGGTCGCGCCGTTCCTGGCGCTCGGCCTCGCGAACCTCGTGCTGTTGCTCTTCTGGGGCCTGGATCCGCTGTGGGGCTTCATGATCTTCCCCCCGATCCTCTTCATCAGCGTGCTCGGCTGGATCGCCTTCCGGACCGGGTTCATCCGCAACCAGGGCGAAGAGTCACCCGAACCCGGTGACGAACTCGCCTAGTCGTCGAACAGGTCGTCGACGGCGCTCCGAGCGGCCAGTGCGGCGTCGTCGGCGACTCGACCTTCGTCGACCGTCGGATCGTCGACGTTGAGGTAGACGTCGACTTCGAGAATCCCGTCTTCGAAGGTGACGGTGACGTCGAAGTCGGTGACTGCCGAGTTATCACACCGCGAAAAGATCACGTTCTCGGCCGCCTCGGCGGCCGTCTCTACGACCTCGGCGTCCTCGGGCATGGCTCAGTCGCCGCCAGCGCCGGGGCCGCCCATCGGACCGCCGCCACCGCCGCCGCCGAGCATCTGCTGGAGCTCCTGCTGGAGGTCCTCGAACTGCTCCTGGACGCGCTCTTCCTGCTTCTCGAGAGTTTCGACGCGGACGCTCAGGTTGTCGACCTTCTCTTCGAGGTCGTCGTAGGCGTCGTCGTAGTCGCTCTCGACGAGCAGTTCGCCGACCTGGCGGTACATGCCCGTGTCCTCGTCGATATCCTCGAGCGCGTCGAGGGCGCTCTCGGCTTCCGCGAGCTGGGTCTCGGCCTGCTGTTTCTGCGTGGCGACGTTCTGGGCTGTCTCCTGCAGATCCTGTAGCTCTTCGAGCTTCTCCTGTGCTTCCGGCGGCAGATTACCCTGCATATCCCCACCGTGGAGACCCGCCGTGTTAAACCCACGTTTTTGTGTTCGAAACGAGGCTGGCCGCTCACTCCGGGAACAACTCGACCTCCCGGTCGATACCCTCGATCAGCCGCACGTCTTCGGGATCGAGCGAGAGATCGGCGGCAGCGAGATTCGCCGCCAGGTGCGCGCGACTGCTCGCTTTCGGAATCGTCACCACGTTGTCGTAGCTCAGTGCCCAGGCAATCGCCACCGCCGCCGGCGAGGTGTCGTGTTTCTCGGCGACCGACTGCACCTCCGGGATGTCGAAGACCTCTCCGCCGGCCAGCGGCGAGTACGCGACGATCGTGTAGTCGTGTTCGCGAGCGTGGTCGAGGAGGTCCTGCTGTTGAAACAGGGGGTGGAACTCGACCTGGTTGGCCACGATCGGAGTCTCGCAGTGGGCCTGGGCGGTCTCGTACTGCGCGGGCGTGAAGTTACTCACCGCGAGGTGCGTGGTCAAGTCCTGCTCGCGGACGGTGTCGAGCGCCCGCATGGTTCCCGCTGGATCGTAGCCGCCACGGGGACGGTGGACGTACAGCAGCTCGACCGCCTCGACGCCAAGTCGGTCGAGACTCGCCTGGGTCCCGGATTCGACAGCTTCGGGAGCCAGATTATCGATCCAGAGTTTGGTGGCGAGAGTCACCTCATCGCGGGCGACGTCGCTCGAAGCGAGGCCCTCGCCGACGACGCGTTCGTTCTCGTAGATCTGTGCGGTGTCCAGGTGGCGATAGCCGACGTCGAGCGCCGTCTCGACGACGTGGGGGTCGTCGACGCCCATCGTGCCGAGGCCGACTGGTGGCAGGTCCATGTCCGCGAGGTTCGGTGCCGTCTGCCTTCCCACTGTCGACGCCGCTCTACTCGGAGCCGAGTGCGAAGAGCAACCCTTTAGGCTGCAGTTGGGCACTGTAGGGCTAGATGGGACACGTTCGGACGCTGGCCGGGCAGGCGAAGCGACGACTGGTCGCCGACGTTCGCGAGGACCCGTATCTGCTGGCTATCTTCGGTGTCGCGCTGGTGCTCGGCGTCACCTACATCTGGCACGGCATACCCAACTTCGCGACCTGGGACGGCCGCGACCGGCTGCTCGACCCGCTGGTCGTCTACGGCGCGATGCTGGCCGATCCCGGAGTGGGAACGCTTCAGGAGGCAGTGATCTGGGGTCGGGAACCCTTCGGCGCGACGCTGTATCTCTACGGGTTCGTCCTGCTGCCGGTCGTCGTCGCGGCCGTCCTCACGGGAGAGGCCTCGGCGCTGACCGGCTGGGGTATCCCGATCGAGGAGTTCGGGTTCTGGCCGCTGTGGCACGCCACGCCAGCGTGGATCTGGAACTGGTCGATCATCCTGGGCCGCCTGACGAGCGTCGCCTTCGCGCTCGGGGTCGTCTATCTGGTCTACCGGATCGGAACCTACCTCCACGACCGGCGAGCAGGGCGACTGGCCGCTGCCTTCATGTCGGTGACGTGGGGACTGGTGACGCTCACGCACGAAGTGGGCGAGGACATCCCCAGCCTCTTTCTCCTGCTGGTGGCGCTGTACATGCTGGTCCAGTACGTCGACACCGGCGATCGCCAGCGGTTCTACGTCGCCTGTGCGGTCGGCGCGCTCGCGATGGGGCTGAAACTCACGACCGCGCTGATCGTCCCGACCATCGGGCTGGCCCACCTCTACCGGACCTATCGAGAGGGCGGGACGATCCAGACTGCCCTGGCGGATCGGGAGTTGCTGTTGAAGGGGATGGGGCTGGGCGCGCTGGTGATCGTGCTCTCGTTCCCGACGCTGCTCGTGGGTGGGGTCGTCGAGTTCATTACGCGGCTGTTCGGCAGCCCGGCCTACCGGGTCATCGACGGCAACGGTCCCGACGCCGGCGCCTGGTGGTGGCTGCTCCGCGGGTACTTCCAGGCCTTGGGCCTCCCGCTGTTTTTCGCCGGGATCGCGGGCGTCGGCGTGGCTATCCTCCGGGTGCGCGAGCGCTGGCCCGAGCTGGACGCCTCGGTCGTCCTGCTGACTTACGTGCTGTTGCACGTGCTCGTGATGGCCAACTGGCGGGACTTTCGACCCCACCACCTGCTCGTGACGCTGCCGCTGATCCTCGTGTTCCTGGCCCGCTGGCTCGCCCCCCTCTGGGAGGAACGGCCGACAATTACGCGTGCGGTCGTCGCCCTCCTGCTGGTGAGCAGCGGGCTCTACGCCGGGGTCGGTGTGGTTCAATATGGGTCGATGCCCCGCGACGAGGCCGTCGCCTGGATGGACGACAACGTCGACCGCGAGGCCACCATGGAACTGTACGTTCGCGGGTTCGACGAGGCCGCCGTCCCCCACTGGATGGACGTCCAGTACCCCTACGTCGCCAACACGAACCAGACGCTCGAACCCTGCCCCGACTATATTCAACTGACGCACCGTGATCTGCTGTACCTCCGTGACATCCCCGAAGACGAGCGCAGCACCTACACGCGCGACAACACCAGCGTCCACGCCGCCTACGTCCGGAGCCTGCTGAACGAGTCCTACGGCTACGAGATCGCCGCCGAATTCGGCGAGCAGCCGCCGAACTACGTCCCCGACCGGCCCGCCGCTGGCTCGCTGGTCGACCTGCTCGAACTCGGGATCTACCCTCACAGCGACCAGTACGGCGACGAGCAGGAACTGCAGGCCAACCAGTTCGTGATCCTGCTGGAGCACACCGGCTCCTGTGCGGAGCCGCTACCGCGACCCACGAACGTCACGGTCCGGGTCGCCGGGCCGCCCTGAGAAACGCCGCTTTTCGACGCTATGCGTCTGCGCCGCTACAGCGTTCAGCAACCTCGACCAGCGACGCCCAGGTGTTGATCCCCGCTCGCAGGGCGATCAGATCCGCCGCCTCGATGGTGACGGTGAGGGTCGCCTCGTCGCGCTCGACCGTCGCCTGGGTGCGATCGCCCTCGATGTCGCCGGCTTCCAGGTGGACGCTTCGCTGGACGCGGCGTGCAGCCTCGGGAGTCGGATAGTCGGCGGTGAAAACAGCCTCGTGGGCCATCGCCGCGTTACTGGACGTCGACTTCTTTGACGTCAGGGGCGCGCTCTTTCAGCAGGACGCGGTGCCCGCAGTAAGGACAGCGAACGCCGCCGTAGGCGTCGAGTTCGACGTCGCGCTTGCAGCGAGAACACTTGTAGCTCATATCTGTGATTGAGGTCTGGAGACGGTTTATTCTTCGTCCTCTGCCAGCGCCGCGCGGATGGAGCGCCGGACGGTCTTGCCCGCGGGCGTGACGGGGCGGTAGGTCCCGCCGGTGAACTCGTAGTTACAGGCCTGGCACTGCCAGATGCCCGTCCCCTGGCGGTCGACGCGGTCCTCGCCGCACTCGGGGCAGGTGTGGTCCTCGTTCATTTCTGCTTCGATCTCGGCGACGCGACGCCGGGCGACACGCCCGTAGCGCGCACCGAAGCGCCCTGCGCTCCCGGTGCGTCCCGTTTTCTCGGCCATAGTACCGTACTCTCGGCCGACGATATTCATAAACCCTACGAGTCACGGCTAGGAATCTGTGATTGGGACACACGGGATGGCTCGGGAACATCCCCATTAGGCTCGCTAGGAAATAACGACACAACTATCAACACCGTCTCGAAAGCCCTCACCACGCTAGCAATCACGCGGATGATTACGTCTCGAAAGCCCTCACCACACTCGCGGCCGCTCTGTCGGCCCTATTCGAGCGAAGCGAGAATATCCGACAGAGCGACTCCACTCGCTCACGGGTCGCTTCGCTCACGGCTGCGCCGTTCGCATTCGAGGCCCTCACTTCGTTCGCGCCTCGCTCTCCCCGCTCGTTCATTCGGAGACGTTCCCTTCGGTCACGTCTCCCGCACCTCCCCGGTCGCGGCGCGGACGCGCCGCGAGAGCAAGCTCTCGCGAGCCCTGCGTCGCTTCGCTCCGCAGGACGCCGCGACACGCTTCCTGACCGCCCCGCGGTGGCCGAGAGCGAGTGGCGCGACAAGAGTCGCGCCTGAGCGACCCGGGGAAGGGCAGGCCTGCTGTGCGGTGGCGGTGCTGTTGTTGTTGTTCCTGGTGGATTGAAAGGGAGAGACTCGCTGGCGCTGAAAGGGAGTCGCTGAGCAGGCTCTATTCGAGCGAAGCGAGAATATCCTGCTCAGCGACCGCCAGCGAGGCGAGGGCTTTCCCGCGGAGTTCACGTTGCTGTCTCTGTCTCCTAGCCAGCGATTGGAGGGATTTCCCTGCTTGTTCGCAGTAGAATCCCTGTGTCCTAGCCTGCGAGAAGCACGTCCATCAGAGAATCAGTCTTGCAGATCTTCGTCTTCGAGGGCCTCGTTCAGGTCGGCCCGAACGTGCTCGCCGAGTTCCCGCTCGCCCGCCGTCGTCACCACGCGGTTCTCCTGCACACTCGACCCATCTCGAATGAGGAGTCGGACGTTCCCGTCGTCGCCAGCACGGGTCGCCTTCGCCCGCACGCCAGTTCGGGACCCGCCACCGCCGGCATCGATCGGCCCGGGGATAACTTTCTTGACGTGGGGATGGCCAGCCACCGTGTAGATGGCGCGCTGGCCGTCGCGACCGCCGATCAGCGTCGAATGGCTGCCGCCGAGTTTGTCGGCGGGCGCGGTCTCGACCACGTCCAGGGCGGGCTCGCCACGGCGCTCGATGACGTGCGCGACGGGGTCCTCGGCTCGCACCCGGTAGAACGGATAGTGCAACTGCCCCCGCACCTCGTCGACGACTTCGCGATCGCCAGTGACGTACACTTCCTCGGGGCGCTTGCGCCGGACCTCGTCGGCGATCAGCCCCGCGAAGTTTCGTAACTCGATGACGGCCGTCTCGTCGCCGTCTTCGGGCGTCGTCGTGATCGTTCGCTCGCCGACCACCGAATCGTCTTGGAGGGCGACGATCCGGGCGCGATCGCGGCTCAGATCCAGCAGGACGGCCTCCGCATTCTGTGTCCGACAGACCAGACAGTAGTCGCCCGGGCGATCGAGCGGCGAGGCACACTGCCGGCACTCCATTGGCAGTGTATCGGGCCTCGGCGCGAATAAGCCGGACGATTCGGGGCCAGTATGCCCTGGCGCTACGCGAGGTCGTCCGGGCGCTACGCCAGGTCGTCCGGGTCCGCCTTCATGAACTCCCGGAGCAACACCGTCGCGTACGACCCCTTCGGCAACGCAAAGGCGAAGGTCGGATCCTCACCCGAGACATCGAGATCCGTCCGAACCAGGACCGCCCGTCGCGTCCCCGAAGAATCGAACTCCCCGGGGAGGTCAAAGTCCGAGCGTTCGAGATTCAGGTCGGCAAGCACCTCGTGGGCGATGTCAGCGGGCTCACCCTCGCCGAACCCCGTCTCGGTGCCGACCAGCGGCGCGGTGACGAACGCCCGCCCGCGTTCGACGTGCCGACGCGCCGTGTCGACCCGTCGCTCAGTCACGACCTGCGTCCGGTCGGTATCTGGCAGTTCGACTCCCTCCGGCGCGTCCGACTCGGCGAAACAGATCACGTCGCCCGCGACGGGTTCGTCGAACGGCAGCCCCCGCTGAAGTCGTTCGGAACAGATCCGGTTGAACACGTACGACTGAGCGGCGTTGACGAACAGCCGCTGGAGATTCGAGGGCAGCGTCTCCAGGGCGTCCCGGAAGTCCTCGGGGTCGTCGCTGTCGTTCTCGACGAGTCGCTGGAGCATCGCGTTCTCGTAGCCCAAATAGCTCGGCATCGTCTCCAGAGCGTCCTGCCACTCCCGGTCGTCCCACAACTCCTCGACGGTCGCTCTGGCCTCGCGAGTATTCTCACGTTCGCGCTCGCTCGGATTGCCGACGTACGTTCGTACTGCGTCCTCCCACTCCTCGCGGACGATCCCCAGTCCGACCTCGTGAGTCACCGCACGCCGGCTGCCGAAGCGCTGCTGGCCGAAGAAGTTGGGCACGCCCACTCGCTCGTCCTCACCACCCGAATCCTCGTCGCCACCGAACGCCCGGAGATCGGCGGTGATAGATTCGATCGTCTCGGTCTGGTCGGGCCCTGTGACGGTGATCTCGAATCGGTTGCCCGCCAGATCGCCGAACTGGATATTGCGACCTGTGCGCCCCAGAATCTCGACGTCCGCACCGTCGAGATCGACGGCGGCGATGGCGTCGGGATCGGCTTTTCGAACTGTGAACAGTTGGGTCGTGACGGCGTGCTTGTCCTTGGTGCCGGCCCAGTCGACGCGCTCGCGACTGATCCCCAGCCGATCCGAGAGCGCGCTCGCGAAGTCGTTGGTGTCCCACCTCCGGAGGGTCACCCGCAGGAGGACGTGCGGATACCCGCCGGGATCACTGTCGAGTGGTTCGGGCTCGAAGGCTTCGATCTCCTCGACGCGGAAGTCCTCGGGCGACTGCCGGAGACGCCCGCCGATCCCGTCGGCGTCGCTGACGTAGTAGTCGATCCCGACGGCCTGCTCCAGTGGATGAGCCTCGCGCATCTGCGTTGGTCAAACCCTGCCGGGCGAGGAGTAAAGCCCTGTCGTCACGAACGGCTTTTCCCGTTCGACCCGAAACGCTCCCCCGAATGACGAGTCCCGTCGCCGTCTGTCCCGAGCATGGCCCCTGCGAGGGCGAAACGTGTCCCGTCTGTGAGCGATCGCTCGAGCCCGTACTCTCGGGCGCTCGCAGACGACAGCTCTCGAAGTTCCTCAGCGGCGCACTCCGACATTTCCCCGACGATGTCGGAATCGAACTCGACGAGGGCGGCTGGACCGACTCGGACTCGCTGGTGGCGGCCGTCGAGCGCAAGTACGACTGGGCCGACAGAGCGGCAGTCCGGGCGGTCGTCACCACCGATCCGAAAGGGCGATTCGAACGAGGCACGGTTTCGAGCGGCGCGAGAAACCGCGATCGCGAACGGGGAGCGCGCCGGCCCGTGAGCAGCGACGATCGAATCCGCGCCGCCTACGGCCACTCCGTCGCGGTCGATCTCGAAGCCGGCGAGATGCCCGTTCCCGAAACGCTCTATCACGGGACCGCACCGCGGAACCTCGATGCGATCTTCGCCGAGGGACTCAAGCCGATGAATCGCCAGCAGGTCCACCTCTCTGGGACGGTCGAAGCGGCCCGAGAAGTGGGGTCGAGACACGCCGACGAGCCCGTGATTCTGGAAGTGGACGCGGCCGCGATGCAGGAAACGGGTCACGAGATTACGAAGCGTGGCCGCGAGGTGTTCACGACCGATCGCGTCCCCCCGAGATTCATCGAGCGTCGGTAGTCGCTCGAACGACCAGCGTCCGCCCGAGCACGTCCCCGAGACGCTTGCCGTCACCGCGATAGAAGAGGATCACTGTCGCGACCGTCCAGTAGCCCAGGCCGTCGATCAGTCTGAGGGCGTTCCGGACGAACGAGCCCCAGAGTCCGAGCGGCTGACCGTCGTCGGCGACGACTCTGAGATCGAATCCCCGTTTGCCGAGGGTTGTCCCGAACAGCCACTCTAGCAGGAAGTGATAGGTAAAGGCCGCGCCCATTAGCGCGAGGAAGATCGGCGTCCGATTCGCGGGTGCGAGGACATCGACGCCAGCCACGGCGAGTGGCCCGACGACGAGCACGAGGACGACGACCTGATCGCAGAGAAACGCGGCCGTCCGCGGGAGAAACGGTGCTGGCGACGGTGTCTCGGACACGTCTCTGACGGGGGACCGCAACGATTTGAACGTGACGCCGGACGCCAGGGTATGCCCTCGACACGTCCGACTGCCAGCGGTGGCCGGGAGCGCGTGCGAGACGCGACCGCAGGGAGCGTCTCGATTGCGAACGGGGAACGCAGTGACCCGTGAGCGCGCGACCCGGGGAAGGGCAGGCCTGCTGCTGTAGAGTTGGCCAGCATACGGCGACAGAGTCGCCGTTTCTCCGGAATCGCCCTCCCAAGGCGATTCCGGCTTTTTTCCCCAAGTTTTTGCGCCGCGGGTCGCGGGCGACGCCCGCGACCGAATGCCGTTGCGGCGAAGCCGCAACGCTGTTCCCGCAGCGCGCTCTACAAAGCGCGCGAGGAAACCCGAGGCGGAAAAAGTGGTTCCTAGTAGGAACGGAGTTTCTCGATCCGCTTTTCGGTCGGCGGGTGCGTCGAGACGATCTTCGAGAGGAAGCTCTTCGATTCGCCGAAGATACACAGCGCGCTGGCCTCCTCACTGACCTTGCTCCGGCTGTGGTCGGTGTTGCTGATCTTCTCGAGCGCGCGGGCGAGCGGGTCGCCCTGGCCGATCGCACCGGCAGCGTCACTGTCGGCGACGTACTCGCGGTAGCGCGAGATCGCCAGCACGAACAACATGACGAGGAACTGAACTATGTTCCCGACGATCATACCGAGGAAGAGGTCGGCGATGTCGTTGTCGCCGGCGAACATCACGGCGAACTGCGCCACGAGGCCGACGATCGTCGCGATCCCCTGGCCGATGACCATCATCACGACGTCGCGGTTCTTGATGTGGGCCAGTTCGTGGGCGATCACGCCGTCGAGTTCCTCTTTGTCGAGCAACTGGATGAGCTGTGAGGAGACGACGACGACGCCGGCACCCTTTCGACCGACGGCGAAGGCGTTGGGGACGCCCATGTCCGCGATCATCAGCCGGGGCTTGTCGATCCCCATCTCGTCGCTCAGCTCCTCGACGGTCCGGTGGATCTCACGGAAGCGCGGGTCGTCTTCCGGCATGTCCTGTGCCCCGACACTCTTGAGGGCGCCCCACTTGCCGATCTTGTACTGTGCACCGATCAGCAGGACGCTGCCCACCAGGACGGCCGCGAGAACGGTCATCGTCCCACCGAAGGTCAGGTAGAGCAACCCTGCAACGAGGGCGTAGAATCCGAACAGGATCGATCCGACGACCGCCATTCGGAGTTTCAGGCCTGGATGTCTCATTGTACCGGGGGTTGGGCGCTGACCCGTATAAATTTCGTGGCATCGGCAGTGGTGTGCCAACAATAGCCATGAGTGGGCGTTACATTCATAAATGAGAACGAACAAGCGTGAGTGTGGTACACTATGTCGATGGGTGCATTCGACGAAGACGAATACGAACGCCGTGAGCGGAAAAACAGCGAGGTCGACGCGAGTTTCGACGACGAGCGGACGACCTACCACGGCAAAGTCGAGTACGACAGCGGCGAGTCGACTGAGGACCTCCTCGATCAGTTCGAAGAGATCAAATCGTCCTGACGGGAATTCGGTCTCGGCCCGAGTTCGTGAGTGGCAACACTACCCGCGAAGAAGACTTTTCCACTCCCAGCGCCAAGCACGTCCGAATGTCGACACAGCGCTGTGACGGCTGTGACGAGCGGACCCGTATTGCCGGCGGAATCAGCGACTTCTGGAGTCAAGCCGGCGGCTCCAGCGGGGGCGTCGACCTCGAACTGGCCGACGGCAGCGAGCACTTCCTCTGTTTCGACTGCGTCGAGCGACTGCCCGACGACCGCGAGGCGACCGCCGCGGACGTCGAAGCACTGACAGTCGAGTAGTGGTCGTAGTGATTATTGTAACGATTTACCGGTACGACCGTCCGCTGTCGGGCGATCGATCCGGAACAGACCTACAATAATCACTATCAGGCGTCGGGGCCCAGGTTCTCGGAGAGAACTGCAGAATTCCCATCGCTATCACCGACCCAGACGAGCATGAGTTCGTACGCGTCGGAAACGTCCTCGACGGTAACGCTCGTCCCCGCGGAGACCTCGGTCACGCCGTACGCTGCCCACGACCTGTCGATGGTTCCGTTCCCGGTGGATCCGCGGACGTAGAGATTCGGACCGTCGATCACGTCGCCAGCCTGGTGAGTAATGGTCACGGACTCGCCGTCGTAGTCCCAGTTGAACGACGCTTGCGGAGCGACGGGCGCAGTGCTCTCGCCAATCCCCAGCACGAACGAGCCGACGACGGCCGCGAGGATGAGCATCCCACCTTCGGCGACCAGGTCGACGCTCCCGCCGTAGGTGACCGTCACGGTCGAGCCCGACTGTGTAACCCCGACTGCATCGAGGTGCTGCTCTGGGTTCTCGATGTACTGCTCGACTTCCGGGTACTGGTCGAGCTGCCCTTCGGCGAGCGTGAGCGCGGCGTTGGCCTGCTCGGCCATCCGGGCGGCCGAATCCGAGTCGGCCATCGACACGTCCATCCGAAACGTTCGCGTGTCACCGCTGGCGGTGAGCGAGCCCGAAACCATCGTTGCGTCGTCGACCGCGGACAGCTGCTCGTCCCCACCGAGATCGGCGTCACTGACGTCAGCCGCAAAACGCATCATCCCAGCGGTGTCGGCGTAGGCGTCCGCGAGCGCCCCGCTGACTGGCTCGGCGTCACCTGCGAGGACCGCAAGGACCGAGTCGATCGTCGCGCTCTCGGCCAGCAGGAAGCGGCCGTCGGCGAGCGCGACCATCCCCTCGCTCCCCTCCTCGTCGGCGTAGATCGTATGACCGCTCTCGGAGCGACTGGTGAGCGTGGGCCCCTCACTCTCGACAGCCGTAACGATCTCCTCCTCGCTCCAGTCGGCCTCGAAGAGCAGTCCGGCAGTCGATCCAGACGGATCCGAGAAGAACTGCGCCCACTGCAGACCCCTGGGATCGAGGCCGATCTCCGACTCGGCCATCGAGAGCGCCTGCTCGTAACTCTCGATCGGGAGCTCGGCCGAGCGCTGCTGCTGGACGAGTTCCAGTGCCCGGTCGAAGCTCCGGCGGACGAGTTCGCCGTCGAGCAACGCCCCGGTGTCGAGAGAGACGACCGCGCTCGCGTTCGACGGGACGACGTCTACGCTGCCGCCGCCACCACCACTCGGGCCGTCGCCGTTGTCGCTGCTCGACCCACTGTCCAGACAGCCAGTCAGTGCCGTGAGAAGGCCTGCTCCGGCCCCAGTCTTGAGTGCTGTCCGCCTCGTTACGCGTCGTTCTGCCATACAAGAAGCAGCCCGGAGTAGGAATAAAACTGTTACGCCGACGACCGCTACGTTTAGGGCGGCCCCGCTCTCCCACTTGAGTGTGGACCCGTCTCGTATCGAGGAAGCCTTCCCTGCGCCCGAATACCGCGGAGCCCAGAAACAGGCCCTGTCGGACATCCGCGCGGCGTTCGAGGCCGGCAACGACGTCGTCCTCGTTCGCGCACCGACCGGCAGCGGCAAGTCCCTCCTGGCGCGGGCCATCGCCGGCTGTGCTCGTGAGGGCAGTCAGGCCTCCGCGAGCCAGCCGATCGACGCCTTCTACACGACGCCGCAGGTCTCGCAACTGGACGACGTGGCCTCCGATTCGCTGCTCGACGATCTGTCGATCATCCGCGGGAAGAACAACTACGACTGTATTCTGCCGGGAGAGACCGACACTCCCGTCGACCAGGCACCCTGCGTCCGCGAGCGGGAGTTCGACTGTCAGGTCAAGCACCGCTGTCCGTACTTTTCTGACAGGGCGATCGCGGCCAACCGCCGGATCGCGGCGATGACCCTCGCCTATTTCATGCAGACCGCCGGCAGCGATGTCTTCGGCACCCGCGACGTCGTCGTCATCGACGAGGCCCACGGTCTGGGCGAGTGGGCCGAGATGTACGCCACCATCGACCTGCGACCCGATACCGTTCCCGTGTGGGACGCCCGCAAACCCCCGAACGTCGAGGATCTGGAGGACGCCGCCGCCTACGCGCAAGGGTTGATTCAAGCTGCCGACCGCCGGCTCTCCGAACTCAGAGGCAACGCCGAGATCGACCCCGAAGAGGCCGCAGAACGCGACCGCCTCCAGCAGTTGCGGTCGGACCTGAAGTGGTTCCGCGAGGAGTATCGCGACCCCGAGGCCGCGACGACGTGGGTCGTCGACCAGCCCGACGGCGAAGGATCGTCAGTAACGATCAAACCACTCGACCCCGAGCGCTTCCTGGGCCATACTGTCTGGGATCGTGGCAACAAATTCGCACTCCTCTCTGCCACGATCCTCAACAAGGACGCTTTCTGCCGGAACGTCGGGCTCGATCCCGAACGCGTTGCGCTGGTGGACGTTCCCCACACCTTCCCCGTCGAGAACCGGCCGCTGTACGACGTCACCCAGGGAAAGATGACCTACGAACACCGCGAGGAGACGCTGCCGAAGATCGCTCGTGTTCTGGTGCGGATCATGGCCCACCACCCCGACGAGAAAGGGCTGGTGCACTGCCACTCCTACGCGATCAAAGACGAACTGGCGCGCCTGCTGTCGGAGTTCGGTGTCGGCTCACGGATTCGAAGCCACGAGAAAGAAGACCGGGACGGGCAACTGGCGGCCTGGCAGCGCAGCGACGACCCCGACGTCTTCCTCTCGGTGAAGATGGAAGAAGCCCTGGACCTGGAGGGTGATCTCTGTCGCTGGCAACTGCTCTGCAAGGCCCCCTATCCGAACACCCGGGATTCAAGAGTCGCCCGGCGACTGGAAGACGGCCAGTGGGGCTGGTACTACCGCTCGGCCCTCAGAACCGTGATCCAGGCCTGTGGACGGGTCGTTCGTGCGCCCGACGACTACGGGGCGACATACCTCGGGGACGACTCGCTGCTGGACCTGTTCGAGCGCGCTCGAACGGACATGCCCGAGTGGTTCGCCGAGCAGGTCGACCGCATGACGGCCCCGGATCTCCCCCAGTTCGATCCCGGTGCAGCGACGGCCGGGACGAGCACGCGGTCGCGACGCTCACGCGGGCAGTCGCGGACGCGATCGCAATCCTCCAGTTCGGGTGGCTCGTCACGGTCGGGAAGTCGCTCGAAACGGAGCCCGATGGCCGACGTCTGGGACACGGAGTAGCGAACAGAAACGTTCACGTCCGGGGACCGAATGCTCACAGGCGTGTCTGTTGCAAGTATCGTTATCGGTGGTGTGCTGCTCCTGATCGGGGGTGGAATCGGGTACTATGGATACGGGAAGTTCCGGGTGGCACGTGCGATCAAGTCGACGCCGGATCACATCGAGGACTTCGTCGTCCAGCAGCCGAATCTCCGGCCGCAGTTCGACCAGTCGGTCGGTGTCGATATGGGCAACAAGGACGGCGACCGGCGCTATTACGAGGGGACGGTTCAGGACGGCGACTCGGTGTACGTCCTCGGCGACGTGCACCCGACGGCCGAGGGCGGAACGGTCACGGGACCGTCGGACGGCGTGATCCAGCCACCCGAAGGTGACGGGCTGTTCGTCGTCTCGACGCTCTCGGAGTCGGAACTGTTCCGGTGGACGCGCTGGCAGAAGCTCGCGCTCGGCGTCGGAGCGATCGTCGGGCTGTTCGGGCTTGGAGCCGTCCTCAGCGGCGTCGCTGGACTGTTCTGAGGGAGGAGGATCGATCGCTGTTCGAGGATCGCGTCGAAGAAGGCCGGATTCTGGTCAGACGGGAGTGGAGTCGCGAACCGGAGGACGATAATTCCGATCCGAGATGAATCGGAACTCGAAACCAGCCCGAGTTCGTCGAGCAGTGTCAGATCAGGGTCACGGCGTACGCGATCGACGAGCCGAGCATGAGCACGACCAGAACGATCGCGACGATCTGTTGACGGTCCATACGGGCAGTCCGAGAGCAGCACAATTAGGTTTTTCGCGACGACACGAAGCCTCGCGCTCAGTGTCACTCCAGTCGAGCGTCTACGACGACGTGGGCGACGCCCTCGCTGTAGCCTTTGACGCGGCGGGTATCGAGAACCTCCACAGTTCGGTCCTGGGCCGTAGCGGCCGCCTCGATCCGTTCGATCGGGCGCTCGAAAACGAGAGTCTCGGGCGTCGCCTCGTGAACGTGGATGATCCCGCCGGGTGCGAGCGCGTCGATGGCGGGATCGAGATAGGTGTAGCCGCCCTCGTCGTCCGGTTCCGTCGCGTCGTAGTAGCCCATGACGATCCGATCCACAGTCGAAGCCTCGCCGAACGAGTCGAGCCCCTCCGCGAGGACGTCGCGGTTGTCCGCGCGGTACGCCTGCACGTGGTCCTGAACCCCGTTTCGCATCGCGTTTTCGAGCAGAAACTGGAACGCTGTCGGATTGCGCTCGATGGCGATCGCCTCCGCGCCCGCGGCGGCCATCGGGAGCGTGAAGTAGCCGATTCCCGCGAACATGTCGAGGACGCGCTCACCCTTCCGTACTGTGTCGCCCATGTGTTTGCGCTCGGCCTTGTTGCCCGGCGAGAACATGACCTCGGCGAGGTCGAGTCCGTACGCGATCCCGTGCTCGCGGTGCACAGTCTGGGTGTCGCCCTCCCCAGCCAAGACCTCGACGTCGGGTTCACGGTGGGTGCCCGAGATGGGGCCGCGAGCCAGCACCGTGTCGGCCTCGCCGTGCATCGTGAGGAGGGCCGCGCCGACCTCCTCGGGTCGGGGTGCGTCGCCGATGTCGACCAGAACCACAGAGCCGATGACCGCCCAGGACCCGGGTGCAGTGTCGAGTTCCTCGTCGGTCCAGCCCCGCTCTCGAAGGTGGTCTTCGAGCGTGCGGAGGCGGGGCTGGCCGACCTGCTGGACGACCTCGCGGTAAGCGACGGTCTCGGGCGCTTCCGTCACAGGGATCGCGACGGCGTCCGCGCCGTGTTCGGCGACGCTGCGGTCGGCGTCGTAGACGCCCTCCTCCTGCAGGGCGTCGATGACGTCCTGAGCGCGGGGCTTGGCGACGACGATCGCCAGCCGGTCGTCGTTCATTATCGGTCCAACGGGATCACAGAGAGAAACGGTTTCGATACGGCACTACTGGCTCTCGAACTGGGCATCGTATCGATTGTACAGTATCACAAACGCGATCAGAACCAGCCCACCGCCGACCACGACGCCGATCCACGCACCGTACGGGACGTCCCACTCCAGGAACACGGTCGCGACAGTCCCGCCACCGAGAGAGATGAGGAAGATAATGACGAGACCGAAGATCGTCCGCGTGAGCAGGCCCTGTTCTATCGGATTCTCTGCCATAGTACCAGAACGATCGGCTCAGTACTAAATCATGGCGGGTCGATTCGGGCCCGACTCAGACCGTCGAGTCGTCAGCTGGGAGCACGTGCAGTCCAGCACGACTCTTCAGCACCGGAATTTGATCGGCCTCGGTATCGAGGTAGTCCGGTCGGGGGATCGACTTCGTCTCGTAGGTCTCGGGATCGAGCACCTGGACGGCGTGGTCGTCCTCGACCGCGACGAGCGTCGTCTCGACGCCATCCTCGACCATCCCCAGGCGCTCGGCATCAGGCGCGTCCTCGTCCTCGAAGGAGGCCTCGTACTGCTCGCCCGAGGCCAGTCGAAGCCCCTTGAGATTCCCCTGAACGCTCTTGACGAGCACCGGACCGTCGCCGTCTTCGGGGTCGATGATCTCGCCCGAGCGGTATCTGGGCAGGCGGACGGCGTACGTCACCCGGTAGAGTTCGTTGCCGTCGCTGTCCTCGGAGATCAGCCGCTCGGAGTCCGAAAACGAGCCGCCGAGTTCGCGGACGACGTGCTGGGCGATCCCCTGGCCGAGTTTGTTGGTCGAAATTTTCATGTTCAGGCCCTCCTCGACTTCGCCGACCTCGGTGATGAAGGCGTCCCGATCACCGGTCTCCTCGCGTTCGGCGACGTAGGCCTCGGCGATCGCCTGGGCGCGTTCGAGTTCATCGCTCGTGGGCGTGCGCTCGTCGGCGCGGATCTGGACGATACTCGCGAACGAGCCGCCGGCGATCTTCCCGCAGCGCTTGCAGGTTTCCTTGGCGATCTTGACGGGCACGACGACCTCCTCGGTGACCGGCGTCTCGCGGATCACGCCCGAGAACTGGCAGTGCATCCGGATCGTCGTGGCGTCGACCTGTTCGGGGGCGACCTGCCAGGAGACGCTCTCGGCGTCGACGTGCACTCCGAGGGCCTCCGAGACGGCCTCGACCGCGATGTCGGTGTAGTCTTCGGCTCCGACGTCGACCCAGCGATTCCCGCGGTGGACTGCCCCACAGCGGGCACAGACGCGGATGTGAACCCGGTCGGGCGCGTCCACGAGGTCGAACTCGTCGAAGTAGCAGGCGTCACAGAGCACGCTGTCGGGGTCGCGCTGGCCGGGGCTGTCCGGTAACTCGACCCCGGACTCGCGCTCGATGGGGTCGCCACAGCGGGGACAGAACTCGCCCGATCGACTCATTGGCCCGTCGTACGTGGCTGGCGCGTTTAAGCGGCGTGTTCTGCTGGCGGCATCAGGACCAGCATACGCCGCCGGAGGCGGCGTTTCACTGCTGACGAAGCCGAAGGCTGAGTCAGCAGGTCGTTTTTCCCCAAGTTTTTGCAAGGAGAGGTTCGAGCGCGCCGGAGGCGGGACTCGAACCCGACGCAGTAAAAAGTGGAAACTAAGTGGTCTAGTAGGTGTCCACGTTCGTCCCGACCGAACAGACGTACTCGCCGGTCGCAACCTGCGGAAGGCGCCGAGTCCGCCAGAGAATCCCGTTCGAGTCGGCGGTCACGACATCCTTCTTGGAGCCGAAGACGTCGGTGATCGTATAGAGGGTATCGCCGCGCGTGACTTCCTCACCGAGATCGACTTTGAAGTCGACGAGCCCGCCGGCGGGCGCTCCGTACTGGTCGAAGCCGCTGGCCCGCGTTTGCGTGGTGAGTTCGACCTCTCCCTGGAGGAAATCGTAGTAGTCGAGCACGTTCCACAGCCCCTGGACACCGTACTGGATACTCTGTTCGTCCCAGCCGACACAGCCGCCCAGTTCCGGGTCGATCGTCGGGATTCCTTCGTCGGGGGCGGCGCGGGCGAGCTGGCCGTCGGGGCCTTTCTGATCGAGGACGTGGCCGCAGTCGAAGACCTTCGCAAGTTCGAGACAGGCCTGGTGGCGACGGTGGCGCCGCCCACACCGCACGCGGACCTCGTTGATCATCCGGCTGGTCGACCCCTGGTGGAGGTCGACCACCAGATCCGCCCGCGTGGCGGCGTCGAAGGTCGCGGCGGCGATCCGCTCGGTCGACGTCCCGTCGGCGTCACCGGGGTAGGCCCGGTTCATCTTGGTGTCGTCGATGGGGTTGCGGTGCTCGGCGACCTGGAAAGCGTGGTAGTTGACGATCCCCGTGATCAGGATCGTCCCCGACAGCTCCGTGGGATCGAGCTGCGGGACGAACCGCTGGAGGACGCCGACGCCGTTGAGTTCGTCGCCATCACTGGCGGCCTGGACGTAGAGAGTCTTGCCCGAATCAGCGCCGTTGATCACTGCCACTGGCAGCCCGACGTCGGTCCCGTCGCGCGTCTCGCCGACCCACAGCCGCCCCGTGTCCATCTCACCCGGGGCCGCACTCGCCGTACCGAGACTCGTCATTACTAAAATTGGGCAGACGGACCGTCTTAGGCGGTTCGGTTCCGTCTGTAGCGGTTGCAAGCACGCGTGGACGCTGTATCGGTGCGATTTTTACGCTGTCGCTCCTACGAGCGGGCGTGTCGAACGATCGAGCCGAGTCAGGTCGGGCACGCTTTCTGGACGCACTGAACGTCCGCAAGCACGCGCTTCAGGGATTCGTGTTCGCGACTGTCGTCACGATCGTCGTCTTCGCGACCTTCGTCGGCCTCCCCAGCGAGGCCGGGTTCGGATCGAGTGTCTGGTACGTCGGGCTCGCCCTGTCGTTGTTGCTGGCGCTCGGTGCGCTCGTGACGACGATCCTGGTCGCGCTCCGAGCGCGACGTCTGGCAAAAGATCTCTGATAGCAGCGAGCGTCGCCTACGACGCCAGTTCCGAGAGTCGCGACGCGCCGCTTCGAGTGCCTTTCGCGAGAAGGATATCTCCACCTTCGATCTCGGTCGCCGCCGTCGGCGAGATGACCCAGTCGCTACCTTCGCGCCCGGTGCGCTGGCTCTCGCGGCCGGCGTGGCGGACCGCGATGATACGCATTCCCGTCTCTGTCTTGACTGCCGTCTCGCCCAGCGTCGTGCCCGCGAGGTCACTGTCGGGTTCGACCGATACCCGGACGATCACCTCGTCGCTCTCCTCGACGGCCGCGGCGACGACTGGATGCGTGCCGATCCCCATGAGGACGCCCTCGCTGATCTCCAGGGCGGCGTCGGAGATGACCTCGGTCGAGCGGCCGAGGTGGACCAACCCCCGGAGGTTGATCGGCTCGTCGACACGACTCGCCGAGCGGAGGGTCCAGGCCTCGAAGCGCGACTGGAGGGCGTCGACCTCGGCCTCTAGCTCGCGGACCTCTTCGGCGACGGCCTCGCTGTCGAACAGGACCGATCCGTAAGCCAGATCGACCGCGAGTTCGCTCATGTTCTTCATCAGGACGATCGAGTCGACCGCGCGTTCGAGGTCGTCGAACTCCTCGGTCGGCGGCTCGAGCGTCTCGTAGGTCTCACCGGTCACGTCGGTGTAGACCCTGTCGAGTCCGTCGGTAGGTCCCCGCAAGAGCGCGACATCGCCGGCCTCGATCGTCGTCTCGGCGTCGGGGTTGAGTAGCCACTCGCCGCCGCGGCGGATCGCGATAACGCGGACGCCGGTCTCGGTTTCGAGGTTGATCGCTCCGAGCGTTCGACCGACGTACGCAGAGTCGTCGACGGCTGTGGCCCGGACGAGTGTCTCGATCGCCTCCGGAAGGGCAGCCCGCATCGCTTCGGGCAGGCCGATGTCTTCGAGGACGATCTTGGCGATATCGCCGGCAGCGTCGCTGATCTTTTCGGCCGCACCCACGACGCCGAGAACGGGCGCGAGCGCCTCCGCGTCCTCGGGATTGCGCGCGGCCATCAAGAGGCTCATCCGGGCGCGGAGGTGGAGCACGTCCATCCTGGCTTCGAGGTCGAGCACTTCCTCGGCGATGTCGTCACTGCCCAGCAACACCGCCGAGTAGGAGAGATCGATCAGCAGCTCGGCGGTGTCTTTCATCTCGGCCAGCACGTCCTTGACGCTGACCGGTTCGTAACCGACCTCCTCGTCCATAGGATGGCGATTCGCGGGCAGTAGAAAAAAGCGTTCGGCCGGACGCCGGCATCGGGGGGTAGAATCGGCCAAATCCAGCCACTCGACGAGATATCACCCTCGATTCTGCCCGATCGTCGGAGAAATAGCCGAAATTGTGTTAGTTTCGATCCGAAACAGACAGTCACCAGACGGGCGAACGACAATGTTTTTCCCCCAAGGTCGAGACCTAGAAGGTATGTCAGACGACCTCAAGAAGGGTCTGGAAGGTGTCCTCGTCGCCGAATCAGCACTGAGCGACATCGATGGCGACGCTGGACGGCTCATCTACAGGGGCTACACGATCGAGGACCTGGCACGTGAGGCCAGCTACGAGGAGGTCCTCTATCTCCTCTGGCACGGGGAGTTGCCCGCCGCAGACGACCTGGAGACGTTCGCCGAGGAGATGGCCGGCTACCGCGCCGTCGACGACGGCGTTCTCGATACGGTCGAGGAACTCGCAGCGGCCGAAGAGAACCCCATGGCCGCACTCCGGACCGCCACGTCGATGCTCTCGGCCTACGACGACGCCGGCAATGAGCCCGGGGACCGGGAGGCCGATCTCACGCGCGGAATGCGGATCACCGCGAAGATGCCGACGATCGTCGCCGCGTACAAACGCCTGCGCGACGGCGAAGCGCCCGTCGAACCGCGAGAAGACCTGAGCCACGCCGCGAACTTCCTGTACATGCTCAACGGAGAGGAGCCCGACGATACTCTCGCGGAGGTGTTCGACATGGCCCTCGTCCTCCACGCTGACCACGGAATCAACGCCTCGACGTTCGCCGCGATGGTCACCGCCTCGACGATGTCGGACATCTACTCCTCGGTGACGAGTGCGATTGGAACGCTCAAGGGCGGCCTCCACGGCGGGGCCAATCAGAACGTCATGCGGATGCTCAAGGAAGTCGACGACAGCGAGAAGTCGGCGGTCGAATGGGTCGACGACGCGCTCGAAAACGGCCGGCGCGTCCCCGGGTTCGGCCATCGCGTCTACAACGTCAAGGACCCACGGGCGAAGATCCTCGGCGAGAAGTCCCGCGACCTCGGCGAGGCTGCCGGCGACTACAAGTGGTTCTCCATGAGTCAGGCCATCGAGCAGTATATGGCCGAGAACAAGGACCTCGCGCCGAACGTCGACTTCTACTCGGCGTCGACGTACTACCAGATGGGCATCCCGATCGACCTCTTCACTCCGATCTTCGCGATGAGCCGATCCGGCGGCTGGATCGCGCACGTCCTCGAATATCAGGAGGACAACCGTCTCATCCGCCCGCGAGCGCGCTACACCGGCCCGAGCGACGCCGAGTTCGTCCCCGTCGACGAACGGTAATGGAAGATATCCGACGGCGAAGCCGTCGGTTCACTGCCGTCGAACAGCGTGAGACGGCAGCCTTTTTCCCCAAGTTTTTGCGAGGAGTGGTACCCGCAGCGAGCGCGAGACTCGAGCGGAGTGAGAGTCTCGTACGCGCGAGCGGGGAGCGAAGTGACCCGCGAGCGAACACAGTGAGCGAGGATACCCGACGAGGAAAAAGTGGTAGATAACCGTCTCATCCGCCCGCGAGCGCGCTACACCGGCCCGAGCGACGCCGAGTTCGTCCCCGTCGACGAACGGTAGGGGGATGCTCGTCTTCGTCTACGGCACGCTGACCGACAGCGGACGCGTCGCACAGATTCTCGACGACTTCTCGTACGCCGGCACCGCGACCCTCTCGGGCCTCCACCGCGTCGACGGCGAGTACCCGACGCTCGCACCCGGCGGCAGCGTCGGCGGACGGCTACTCGAAACCGACGAGATCGAGCGCCTCGACGCATACGAGGGTGTCGATCGCGGACTCTACATCCGCGTCTCGGTGCCTGTCGAGGGGGCCGAGACACCGACGCGGGCCGCCGTCTACGTCGGCGACCCGGACGCGCTCGCGGCTGACGCCGACTGGCCGAGCGCCGCGCCATTCCCGGATTGCGTGGAGCGATACCTCGACTCCCGCGAGCCATCTATCAGGATTAATTGATCTATCAGACGGCCGTTCGCCGCGCGTCTGACGCGTGCCTCATCCGACTTCAGTCTTGCACTTTCACTTTCAGTCTGCTTCCATCGGGTTTATGTTCATCCCGGCAGTGTCTCTATTTGCTGTCACACGTTTCACCCTCTCCTTCCCACACACCTAACAGCCCAGCGGCGCAACTCTCCCCCATGCTGTCGCTTTCGGACGTGCTGGCTGCGCGCGATCGGGTCGCCGAGACCGCCCGGCACACGCCACTGGACTACTCACACACGTTCTCGTCGATGACAGGCGCGACTGTCCACCTGAAGCTAGAGACGTTCCAGCGGACGGGCGCGTTCAAGATCAGGGGCGCGACCAACCGGATCGCGACGCTCAGCGAGGCCGAGAAAGACGCCGGCGTCGTCACCGCGAGCGCAGGCAACCACGCCCAGGGCGTCGCGCTGGCGGCCACGCGGATGGGCGTCGACTCGAAGATCGTCATGCCCGAGCACGCCCCCATCTCGAAGATCGAGGCCACCCGCAACTACGGGGCGTCGGTCGTTCTCTCGGGTGAAGACTACGACGCCGCGTCCGAGCGCGCTCACGAGATCGCCCGCGAAGAAGGGCGGACGTACGTCCACGCCTTCGACGACCCGATGGTGATGGCCGGTCAGGGGACGATCGGTCTGGAGATCTACGAAGATCTGCCGGGCGTCGAAACCGTCGTCGTCCCGATCGGTGGCGGTGGCCTGATTTCGGGAATCGCCACGGCGCTGAAAGGCAAAGACGAGGATATCCGCGTGATCGGCGTGCAGGCCGAAGGGGCCTCCAGCGTCGCCCAGTCCCTGGAGAAAGGCGAGGTCGTCGAGCGCGAGGGCGTCGAGACAATCGCCGACGGGATCGCGACCCGCAAGGTCGGAACCCAGACCTTCGAGATTATCCGCGAGCGCGTCGACGAGGTCGTCACCGTCAGCGACTCCGAAATTGCGGTCGCGCTGACGAAACTGCTGGAGCGCTCGAAGACCCTCGTCGAGGGGGCGGGTGCGGTCCCGCTGGCGGCGGTGCTGTTCGAGAAGTTCGACTTCGAGGAGGACGAGGTGATCGTTCCCGCGCTCTGTGGTGGTAACATCGACCTGAACGTCCTGACGACGGTGATCATGCGCGGGTTGATCGAGACGGGGCGGTATCTCCGACTGAAGACGGTGCTCAAAGATCGGCCGGGGTCGCTCGAACAGCTCGTCGAAGTGATCTCAGAGCAGCAGGCCAACATCTACGCGATCGAGCACGACCGCGCGTCGCGGGACATCGCGATGAACGACGCCGAGGTCGAACTCGATCTGGAGACCAAGGGGCCGGAGCACGTCGATGAGTTGATCGACGCGCTGAAGAGACACGGCTACGAGGTGGAGGTGCTGGTGTGAGAAGGGGGACCATGTCAATGGATTCGTCGACTCCGCTACCGTCGGTTTTCTCCGGGGCGACTACTCCAGCCGCACGTTGTCGAGGACCCCCGCAGCGTTGGTCTCCCAGACGATGTTGAGGCCGACGGCGATCAGGCCCTCGCCGTCGTGGTCGACGTCGTACTCGTAGGTCTTCCATCCTTCGTGGTCCCACAGCGAGTTGCTGCGGTCGAAGTCCCTCTCGACGAGGCCGTCCTCGGGGACGGGGCCGGCGTAGGTCGCGACCTGCAGGACCGTGTTGAACGACTCCTGCTCGCTGTAGCCGTCGACCTTGAGCGTCGAGACCTCCGAGAGGTCGGCCTCCTGCTGGACCCAGATGGTTCCGTCGTCGGCGCTGCCGTCGAGAAAGCCGAACAGGCCAGTATCGCCCTCGGAGGCGCGGTCGGTCGTCACCTTGATCTCCGAATCGACCTTCTGGTCGGGGTTGTTGGGGTCGGCCGGCAGATCCTTGCCCTTCGTCCAGCCCTCCAGATCCGACTCGAAGCTCCCGTTGACGAGCGCTGCACCGTCCGCCGGATCCGACGGCGGCTCTGTCGTCGGCGGTTCGGTGGTCGGCGGCTCTGTCGTCGGCGGTTCGGTGGTCGGCGGCTCGGTCGTCGGATCACTACTCGGTGGGTCGTCGGTCGCCGGATCGTCGGTGTTCGGAGGCGATTCGCCGCTGCTAGCACAGCCGGCCAGGAGCGCGGCGGCCGAGGCCGTACCAGCCAGGAAGTGGCGTCGGTTCACACTCGTACCGACACACGGGATTCAAAAAGTGTCGACGTATGCTCAAATAGCCGTTTGATCCGTTCAGGGAATCAGTTGCTCGCCGTCGTCGTCGTAGACCGTGATGGCGTCGACTGGGCAGGCCCGGGCGGCGAACTTCGCGTCGAGTTCCGTGCCGTCGGGCACCTCGCGGACGAACAGATCCTCCTCGACTTCCTCGCTGTCGGTCAGGACGGCTTTGCCGGCGTCCTCGTCTCGCTCGAAGGCGTCCCACTCGGCGACACACTGGAACATCCCGATACAGGTGTCGTAGTCGTACTCGACTTTCATACCGGGCGTTCGACCGAGAGACACAAAGCACTGGCGGGCCGGAGTGCGACAATTTAAACCTCAAGAAGGCCCAACGACGGTTCAATGGACGTCGCGGACATCCCTGCGGTCCCCGAGTGGCTCCCCGAGCACCTGCAAGCGGAGGGTATCGAATCGCTGTACCCGCCGCAGGCCGAGGCCGTCGACAGCGGCGTCACCGAGGGCGAGAACCTCGTTGCGTCGATTCCCACAGCGAGTGGCAAAACCCTCATCGCGGAGCTGGCGATGCTCGCAAGCGTCGCCCGCGGCGGGACTGCTCTCTACATCGTCCCCCTGCGCGCGCTCGCGAGCGAGAAACACGCCGAGTTCGAGCAGTTCGAACAGTACGGACTCGACGTCGGCGTCTCGACCGGCAACTACGAGTCGGAAGGCGGGTGGCTCTCGGGCAAGGACATCATCGTCGCCACGAGTGAGAAGGTCGACTCACTCGTGCGCAACGGCGCGGGCTGGCTGGACGATCTCACCTGTGTCGTCGCCGACGAGGTCCACCTGGTCGACGACGCCGAACGTGGCCCCACCCTGGAAGTCACGCTGGCGAAACTCCGGCGGATCAACCCCGATCTCCAGACTGTGGCGCTCTCGGCCACGATCGGCAACGCCGGCGAACTCGCCGCGTGGCTGGACGCCGAACTGCTCGACTCGGAGTGGCGGCCGATCGACCTCAAGAAGGGCGTCCACTACGGGCAGGCCCTCCACCTCGAAGACGGCAGCCAACGCGAACTCCGGGTTCGCGACGGCGAGAAAGCGACGGCGGCCATCGTCCGGGACACCCTGGAGGACGACCGCGACGCCGACGGTAACGTGGTCGAAGAGGGCGGCTCCTCGCTGGTGTTCGTCAACTCTCGCCGGAACGCAGAAGCCGCGGCCGGCCGACTCTCGAACACGGTCGCGAACCACCTCGGTCCCGACGAGCGTGCCGAGTTGCAGGGGGTCGCAAGCGAGATCCGCGACGTCAGCGATACCGAGACCAGCGACGATCTGGCCGACGCCGTCGAAGGTGGGGCCGCGTTTCACCACGCTGGGCTCGCTCGAGGCCATCGCGAACTCGTCGAGGAGGCCTTCCGCGACCGCCTGCTCAAAGTGGTCTGTGCGACGCCGACCCTCGCTGCAGGAGTCAACACCCCCTCGCGACGGGTCATCGTCCGGGACTGGCGACGCTACGACGGCACCGCCGGTGGCATGCAGCCCCTCTCGGTACTGGAGGTCCACCAGATGATGGGGCGTGCCGGCCGGCCCGGACTGGACCCCTACGGCGAGGCCGTCCTCCTCGCCAACAGTCACGACGAACTGGACGAGCTGTTCGACCGATACGTCTGGGCAGATCCCGAACCCGTGCGCTCGAAACTGGCGGCCGAACCCGCCCTGCGGACGCACATTCTCGCAACCGTGGCCTCCGGGTTCGCCAGCACGCGCGAGGGCCTGCTCGAATTTCTGGAGGCGACCCTCTACGCGAGTCAGACCGACGAGGGCGGCCGCCTGGAGACGGTCGCGGACGAGATGATCGAGTACCTGGAACGGAACGACTTCCTCGAACGGGAGGGAGACACGCTCACGGCCACGAACCTCGGTCACACCGTCTCCAGACTCTACCTCGATCCGATGAGCGCCGCGGAAGTCATCGACGGGCTGGAGGCCGCCGACGAGCGCCCGAGTGCGCTCGGCCTCTACCATCTCGTCTCGCGGACGCCGGACATGTACCAGCTCTACCTCCGTTCGGGCGAGGACGAGGAGTACACGATGCTGGCCTACGAGCGCGAGACGGAGTTTCTGGGAGCGATGCCCAGCGAGTTCGAGGACAATCGCTTCGAGGACTGGCTGTCGGCGCTGAAGACCGCCCGCCTGCTCGAAGACTGGGCCAGCGAGGTAGAGGAGGACCAGATCACCGAGCGCTACGGCGTCGGGCCCGGCGACATCCGCGGGAAGGTCGAGGCCGCCTCGTGGTTGCTCGGCGCAGCCGAATCCCTGGCCGGTGAACTCGGGCTGGAGTGGACGCCGGCGATCCGCGAGGCTCGTACCCGGGTCGAAGACGGCGTCAAGGAGGAGCTGATCGATCTGGCAGGTGTCCGCGGCGTCGGTCGAAAACGCGCGCGGCGGCTGTTCGAGGCCGGAATCGAGGACCGTTCGGACCTCCGAGAGGCCGACAAATCGATCGTCCTCGCGGCGCTGCGCGGACGGGAGGGGACAGCCGAGAACATCCTGGAGAACGTCGGCCACCGCGATCCCTCGATGGAGGGCGTGGAGCCGGACCCCGATGCCGAACCGGTAGTCGAGAACAGTGGGGACGCCGCCGGAGACGACACCGCGGAAGACCAGGCCAGCCTGGGTGATTTCTGATGGAGCTGGTCGACGGAATCCTGAACGTCGACGATCTCGATGGCTTCCTCGCCCGACTCGGGAAGATCGGTGACCAGCACGGTGTCACGATCCAGGCGTTCGACGCCCGCTACGTCGTCGACCGCGCACACCTCGAAAAAGCTGTCGAACTGACCGATCGGGCGTTCGAACGCGGTGAAAATATCGCTGACGACCGCGCCGTCGAGATCCTGCTGTACGCCGCGGGTCGGCGCCAGATCAACCGCGCGCTCGAACTCGGCGTCGACACCGGGGAATGCCCGGCAGTCGTCGTCGTGGACGGAGCAGGCGACGAGGCGGCAGCCGCCGACGCTATTCGAAGACTCGACGTCTACGAATCCGCCGCGACGCTGGGCGAGTACGACCCCGATCGCGTCCGCGAGTGGTTCGACCTCGGCGAGCCCGAACTCGCGACCGGGGCGGACCTGTCGGAACTGGTCCGCGAGCGAGTGGCCTTGCTGGTCGTCGAGAAGTGATAGTGATTACTGTAGCGATGTACCACTGCGACCGAACGACGGCAGGGGGTCGATGTGGAACAGACCGACAGTAACCATTATGAGTCCCGAAACGTCATAGCGGCGGGGTCCATAAAGAGGGTTGATGACCCAAGCCGAGTCGCGAACGCGCGATCTGACGCCGGACGGGCACGATCCGGTGTCGGTCAACTATCTACAGGCGGGCGAGGGCCCGCCGGTCGTCTTGCTCCACGGGATCGGTCTCGACGCTGCGAACGTCTCCTGGCGACATACGATTCCTGCTCTCGCCGGCCACCGGACAGTGTATGCACTCGATCTCCCCGGCCACGGCGATAGCGACAAGCCCCGGACCCGGTACACGACCGACTACTTCGTCGACGTGCTCGACGCATTTCTCAGTGATCTCGGTCTCGACAGTGCACCGCTGGTCGGTGTCTCGATGGGCGGTGCGGTGGCGCTGGGCTACGCACTCGACAGCGGCACGCCAGAGCGACTCGCGTTGCTGGACAGTTACGGACTCGGCGGAGACGCCTACTGGCGACCGGCGGCGACCGGCGTGCTGTGGACGCCCGGACTCGGACAACACCTCTGGAGCGGCGTCGGCTCCTCGAAGACGTCGGTCCGGTCGAGCGTCGCCGGCCTGGTCGGCGGGACGCCGAGCGAGGCGCTCGTCGGCGACGTCTACGAGGCCGTCCAGGATCGCGGAACAGTGCGGGCGATGAGGTCCTGGCAGCGCAGCGAGTTCCAACCCACGGGGCTGAAGACCGACCACTCGGCTCGATTGGAAGAGCTCGACGTCCCAGCGCTATTGATTCACGGAGCGGACGACCCACTGTTGCCGCCGTCGTGGTCGCGAGCGGCGCATCGTCACCTGCCGAACAGCGATCTGCACGTGCTGTCGGGCGTCGGCCACTGGCCGACCAGGGAGCGACCAGAGGAAGTCAACCGCCTGCTCGCCTCGTTTCTCGCGACCGATGGGCCGGCGAGCGACTAGCAGGGTCCGCCTCGAAATCGGTCCTCAGGGCGAGACGCCCTGGATCCGATCGAGGACGGTCACGACCACCGCGTGCGGGAGCGTCAGGACCGCCAGCAACACGAGGTAGACGCCGGCGACGTCTGCGACCGTGCCGGGTTCGGTGGGTACCAGTACTGCGATGGCACCGAACAGCACCAGCGCACCGGCAGTCATAGGGAGTGCGTCCCTGGTGAGACGGGTCAGTACGCCGGTCGTCGACCCACGTGCTAGTGCCGACGCCGCGGTGTCGTCGATCGCGACCAGGCGTGCGAGATGGCGCAGCGAGTGCCAGACGACGAAATAGAGTCCGATCGCCAGGATCGGCGGCACGCTCAGGAAAAACACCCACAGGAGGATAGTTTCGACGACGTCGATCCGCCAGGCCGGCCGATCGCCGGCGACGCGATACCCCCACGCCAGCGTGGCAAGCGTCAGCAGGCCGAACCCGACGCCCAGCGCCAGTCGAGCCTCCGAGGAGAACAGCGAGGCGATCCAGTCGCCGCTGGACCCGAACAACCCGACCACGGTCGCGAGGACCGACTCGTAGGCGTCGGGAAACCAGATCAAGGGCACGAGCATAGGAAGGCCGCCGCGGACGAACAGCGTCAGGCGGTTGACCCACGGGTTCTCGAGATGCGCAGCGTCGGTGACTAGTGCGAGATGTGCCCGATCACCTTGCCCCCAGTGAAACCACGTCAGCAGGACGAACCCGACGAACGACGCCGTTGGAGCGACGAGCCACGCGACCCCGTAGGCACTTGCGAGCAGCAGGTACCAGCCGCAGAAGACCACGAACCGGCGGGCAGTCAGCGACTCCGCGCGCGCTCGTGGGAGCGTGAGGTGATCGAGCGCGCCGTGCGGGAGTCCCAGGAGCAGGACCGTCGCCAGCAGAATACCGTACTGGACGTCCGTGGGGAGTCGAACGCCGAGAAGATGAACGGCCGCGGCCGTAGCGAGGACGACCCAGATCGGTCGGGCCGTCACTTCCAGCAAGCGGTCCCGGACGTCTCTGCGGACGTTCACTGCTGCCATCGTTCGATCACCCACGGATAGAGGACGATCCCCTGGACGACGAACAGCGTCGTTACGAGGAAGAAGGCCCCCTCCTCGATCGGGAGCCCACCGACGGCCAAGCCGGTCGTGTACCGCTCAGAGATCGTCCAGATCTCTTCTTCGATCGCGATGCGGTCTGCGACCGCGAAGTACATGGCTGGCACGAGCGTCCCGACGGCAACGAGTCGCCAGCGAGCCAGCAGATACGACCACCCGACAGCCCACTGGAGCGCGAGGACGGGCCCGGCCCACGCCAGGATCGCACCCATGTAGTAGGTGGCGTCCCGCGTGAGCATCGCCAGGCCGACCGTCCCGACAGCGATTCCAGCCAGGACGCCGAGCGAGCGATCCGGGACCGTCATCGTGATGGCGTCGTCGGGCCACTCGAACGACGTCGAGACGATCGCCAACCACAGCGTCGCGACGATCGGCAACAGCAGTATAAAGAGGTACTCCTCGATCGGTGCGAGCCAGAGCCGTCCGGCGACCGTTCCCTCGCCGTACCACCAGACGCCGCGATGGATGAGATAGTTGTCCCACGGCGTGGTGTAGACCAGCGCCAGCAGGACGATCGCGAAAAACGGGAGTGCGCGGACGACCTGTCGCGGATCACCACGACGCCGGCTAGCGACGACGGCGAGCGCGACCAGCGCGGGAACGACGAACACGGCGTGGAAACCGGCGTACGTGAAACCTACCATGTCGGTTGAACCGTCGTCTCACAATTCGAGTGGGTGGGGATACGCCTTACGCAGGCGCGGCCTGTGAGGTCCCCGCATCGTCGAGGACGCTGTGACTGCGCAGCAGGATGATGCCGAAGCCGACCTTCGCGGTCAGGTCCAGCACCATGAACCCGGCCGTCTCGATCGGCAGGCCGACGACACCCAGTCCCTCGGTGCCGACGATCCACCAGACCGGGTAGACGAACCAGATCCCGACGATCATGTACCGCAACGTGTTGAACGTGCTCTTCGTCTGCCCCGACAGCTGTGACGCCCTGTCTGCGAGCCCACGGAACAGGTAGAAGATCAGCGCGAGGAAGAACCCGCAGCTGACCCCCCACCAGATGATTCGGTGGGCACCGATACCGATACTGTCGTTGACGGGCGAGACCGTCAACGTCGCTACCAGACCGGTCAGGATCATCATCACGTCCAACCCGACCAGCGTCGCGATCGTGTTACGGTCGGCTCCTGCGAGCAGCGCGAGGTCGTACAGCAACAGCGGCGTCGTCAGGATCCAGTCAGTGTACCGCGGCCAGTAGATGAGCAACTCGGTTTTGTCACCGAGGAACTCGGTTCCGACCAGCCACGGCGCGATATCTGTGAGATCGATCACCCCGAACCCGGTCGCCATCGCCAGATAATTTGTGAACGCGATCCCTGCGATGAACGTCGTTACGATGTAAAATTTCTGTCTGCGTTCGTCTTTGACGTTGTACCCCCTGGCGATGAAGTACAGCATCCCCAGGAGCATTCCTGCCGTACCGATCCAGAGCCATGTGGTTTCGCTGCCTTGCGCCATGGTACATTATATCATAAGGAAGAATTGATAATATACGATATCCCAAACTGTTGGGGCCCGAAGTAAACTGCAATAGGATTAGACCAACTGGGCCAGGGAGACGAAACCGGAACACCGACTGATCGGCGTCGAGTTCGAGCAGTCCTCCGTCTTCGAAAAAGACGAAAGCAGCGCGCTATGCGTCGAGTTCGACGAGTTCGCTGTCCTCGTCGCGGTAGTGTTCCTCGATAAGCTCCTCGTCGACGCGGTTGAGTTCCTCTTTGGGGAGCGTACTCAGCAGATCCCAGCCGATCTCGATCGTCTCGTCGATCGAGCGATTGGTCTCGTAACCCTGCTGGACGAACTCCTCTTCGAAGCGATCCGCCAGATCGAGATACTTGTTGTCACGTTCCGAGAGAGCCTCGCGACCGACGATGTTCACGAGGTCGCGCAGGTCTTCACCCTCCGCGTAGGCGGCGTACAGCTGGTCGGAGACATCGGCGTGGTCCGCGCGGGTCAGTCCCTCGCCGATCCCGTCGTCCATCAGCCGCGAGAGCGAAGGCAGCACGTCGATCGGCGGCTTGACGCCCTGGCTGTTGAGGTCGCGGTCGACGTAGATCTGCCCCTCGGTGATGTATCCCGTCAGGTCCGGGATCGGGTGGGTGTCGTCGTCACCAGGCATCGTGAGGATCGGAATCTGCGTGACAGAGCCCTCACGGCCCTTGATCCGGCCGGCGCGCTCGTACAGCGTCGCCAGGTCGGTGTACATGTACCCGGGGTAGCCACGGCGGCCCGGGACCTCCTCGCGGGCGGCCCCGATCTCGCGCAGCGCCTCACAGTAGTTGGTCATGTCCGTGAGGATCGTCAGGACGTGATACCCCTTGTCGAACGCCAGGTATTCGGCGGTCGTCAGCGCGAGTCGCGGCGTGATCGTCCGCTCGACGGCGGGGTCGTCCGCGAGGTTCATGAAGACAACGCTGCGTTCGAGTGCGCCCGTGCGCTCGAAGTCGTCCATGAACTCGTTTGCCTCTTCGGCGGTGATCCCCATCGCGCCGAAGATTACTGCGAACTCCGACCCGTCTTCCCCTTCCTCTTCCTCTTCCGGCACGCTCGCCTGACGTGCGATCTGCAGCGCCAGGTCGTTGTGCGGCAGGCCCGACCCGGAGAAGATCGGCAGCTTCTGGCCACGAACGAGGGTGTTCATGCCGTCGATAGCCGACACACCCGTCTGGATGAACTCCTCGGGGTACTCCCGGGAGTAGGGGTTGATCGCCTCGCCGACGATGTCTCGGCGCTCGTCGGGTTCGATCTCGGGACCGCCGTCGATCGGCTGGCCCGACCCGTCGAGCACGCGCCCGAGCAGGTCCTCGGTAAGTTTCATCTTCAGCGTCTCGCCCAGGAACCGGACGGACGAGTTGCGGTCGATTCCACCTGTTCCCTCGAAGACCTGAATGGCGACGTGGTCGCTCGTGGTCTCGAGGACCTGCCCGCGACGGACACTACCGTCGGGCGTCTCGATCTCGACGATCTCGTCGTAGCCGACCGGCTCGTCCACCTCGGCGAACACCAGCGGGCCACTGATCTCGGTGATCGTCTTGTATTCTTTCTGCATGGTCAGTATTTCTCCCGGAGTTCGCTCGCGATGTCGTCTTCGAGTTCCGCGACGTACTCCTCGTAGTCTTCCTGGACGCCGATACGATTCAGTCGCGGTGCGGCGTCGATGTCGGTGATCTCCTCGACCGGAACGCCCGCATCGAGGGCGTCGAAGGCCTCGTCGTTGAACACTTTGATCGCCTCGAGCATGAGGTAGGTCTTCTCGGGCGAACAGTAGGTGTCGACGTCGTGGAAGGCGTTCTGCTGGAGCCAGGCCTCACGGAGATAGCGGGCGACCTCCAGAGTGAGCTGCTGGTCGTCCGGCAGGGCGTCCTTCCCGACGAGCTGGACGATCTCCTGTAGTTCGGCCTCTTCGTCGAGCGTGTCGATCGCCCACTGGCGCTGTTCGGGCCAGTCGTCCTCGACGTTCTCGACGAACCACGGGTCGAGCTGGTCGCGATACAGCGAGTAGCTCTCGTTCCAGTTGATCGAGGGAAAGTGTCGACGCTCGGCGAGGTCGGCGTCCAGCGCCCAGAAGGTCTTGACGATCCGCAGGGTGTTCTGGGTCACCGGCTCCGAGAAGTCCCCGCCCGGCGGCGAGACGGCCCCGATGACCGACACGGAGCCCTCCGTCCCGTTGACGTTCTGGAAGTAGCCGGCGCGCTCGTAGAACTCGCTGAGACGCGCGGCGAGGTAGGCGGGGTACCCCTCCTCGCCGGGCATCTCCTCGAGCCGCGAGGAGATCTCGCGCATGGCCTCGGCCCACCGCGAAGTGGAGTCGGCCATCAGCGCGACGTCGTAGCCCATGTCGCGGAAGTACTCCGCGATAGTGATCCCAGTGTACACACAGGACTCACGGGCCGCGACGGGCATGTTCGAGGTGTTGGCGATGAGGCAGGTACGGCTCATCAGCGGCTTCCCGGTCTTGGGGTCTTCCAGTTCCGGGAAGTCCTCGATCACTTCGGTCATCTCGTTGCCGCGCTCGCCACAGCCGACGTAGACGACGATGTCCGCGTCGGCCCACTTGGCGAGCTGGTGCTGGGTGACGGTCTTCCCGGAGCCGAAGGGTCCGGGGATGGCGGCCGTCCCACCTTTCGCGATGGGGAACAGGCCGTCGAGGATGCGCTGGCCCGACACGAGCGGTTCGGTCGGGGTCTCCTTCTCGGCGGCCGGTCGCGCTTCACGGACCGGCCACTCCTGGTGCATCGTGATCTCGCTGCCGTCGTCGAGTTCGGCGACCGCCTCCTCGACGGTGAACTCGCCCGACTCGATCGCGCTGATCTCGGCGGTCTCGCCCTCTTCGAGGACGTCCGGCGGGACCATCACCTTGTGATCGATGCTCTCGGTTTCGGGGACGGTCCCGATGATGTCCCCACGGGTGACCGTGTCGCCGTCCTCGACCTCGGGAGTGAACTCCCAGGTCTTCTCCAGGTCGATCCCCGGTGCGTCGACACCGCGGTCGAGGAAGGCGCTGTTCATCTTCGATTCCAGGACGTCGAGCGGGCGCTGGACACCATCGTAGATGGAGTCCAGCATACCCGGCCCGAGGTCGACCGTCAGCGGCTGCCCGGTGCTCTCGACGGGCTCGCCCGGGGAGACCCCGGAGGTCTCTTCGTAGACCTGGATCGTCGTGATGTTGCCCTCGATTTCGATGACTTCGCCCATCAACCCTTCCGAACCGACGTAGACCACGTCGTTCATCCGGGCGTCGAGGTCGACCGCCTGTACGACGGGACCCGATACGCTCTCGATGACGCCGTCTTCACGGACGTCGGATGTGTCTGCTTGACTCATGGTTGCTGTTCGTCTTCTTCCATTAGGTCGATACCGATCGCTCGTTTGATCTGTTCGCGCAGGCCGCTACTGCCGGCACCGCCGCCCAGTGCGACGAGCACCGGGTCGACGCTCTGCTGGACTGCCTGTCGAGTATTCCGTGACAGATAGTCCAGATCGTCGTCGTGCATGACCAGGATCCCGATCTCCTCGTCGGCCAGCAGCTCTCCGATCGTCTCGTCGAGTTCCGCTTCCATCTCCTCGTCAGTGAGACTGACCGCACGGCGGACGCCAGCTAGCCGGAACCCGGTCGTAAAGTCGGGTGTGCCGACGACGGCGATCTCCTTGCTCATAGCATCACCAGCTCCGTCTCGATCTCCTCGGGCGACAGCTCGGCCTCACGGCCGCGAGCGATCGCCCGAATGTTGTCTACCTCACGTTCCTTGGCGAGGATATACGACAGGACCGAACAGATCGACGTGGGATAGCGATTTGCCAGCGTGTCGGCGAACTCCAGCAGTGCGGCGTCGAGCGCGTGACCGAACTGGATCAGATCGTCGGCCTCCTCGAGCGCCGTCAGCGCCGCCGACAGCTCCCCGCCGTAACTGCTCTGGCGGATGTGCTCGACGAGCTGTTCCTGGTTGGCGACGAGCTGGCGAAGCTCCTCTGCGTCGAACAGCTCGCCGCCGTCGATGTAGTAGGCCGCCGGATCCATGTCGGCGCCACTGCGGGCGATCCGCAGGGCGTTCCGTGCGTTCCGGAAGTCGATCTCGGCGGTGATGTAATCGATGTACAGCTCTGTCGCCCGACTGGCACGCTCTCGTGACGGGAGCCCTTCGTCGATGTCCTCGAAAAACACCCGATCGACGGCGTTTTCGAGCGGCACGAGCAGATCGGTCTGCTCGTAGTCCTCGTAGGCCGCCTCCAGGGCGTCGCCGAACAGCGTCGAATCGAGCAAGTCGATAGCTGCCTCGATCGAGTCGGCAGCCGCCAGCCGGTCCAGCAGTTCGTCGTCGAACTCACCGGCCCGGATGTAATCGGACTTGATCGCGTCTGCACCGGCCTCCGAGTAAATGCCACGGAGCGCCGTCTTGACGTTCCAGGCGTCGAACTTTCGGAGATAGCGGGCGATGTAGTCGTACAGCCGACCGTCGGCCCACCGCAAGAGATCGTTGAAGTGCTTGGCGAGGTTGCGATTCAGCGCGTATTCGATGAGGTCGACCCCGTCGTAGCGCGAGCCGAGTTCGTTCATCTCACGCTTGTACTCGGTCTCTTCCATGAACCGCGCGATCTCGCTGGTTCCCATACGGACGAGTTTCCGGTAGTCGTCCTCGTCGAACAGCGCCGCTCGCCGAGCACTGACCCGAGCGGTCACGTACTCGTAGTTGCTCGCTTCGCCGGTGCGGTCGCCGTACCGTGCGCTCATTGCTCCTCGTCGAACAGGTCGGCACTGATTTCGCGGAGCGATTCCTGCCAGACATCTTCGAGCACGGAGTCGAACGTGTTGTCGACTCTGACGCGCGAGGCGTCACTCTCGACGACGACACCGCCGAGACAGTCAGTCTCGCCGCCGTACTCGAAGTTCTCGTACTCGGAGAGAATCGATTCGATGAGGTCCTGGTCGTCGGCTCGGCCGTACACCTCGACGGTATCTGCGTCCTCGAACTCGGTGGCAGCCGCCGCCAGCAGTTCGCGTGTCAGTTCCTCTCGAGTGTCCCCATCGAGGTCGACCAGCGCGGCTTCGACGTCGTCGCGGACCTGCTGGAGCAGTTCCCGGCGAGTCGCCAGCCGTTTCTGTTTGGCTTCGAGATTCGCACTGGAGAGTCGCTGGTCGCGCTCCTGCTCGATCTGGCGTTCGACCTCGCGTTCGCGCTGCTCGTGGATCTCTTCGGCCTCGGCCTCGGCCTCTGAGATGATCTCTTCGGCCTCGGCTTCGCCCTCGGATCTAATTTCCTCCGCACGTGCGCGGGCTTGTTCTCTGATGTCCTCTGTTACGCTGTCTAGACTCATGAATGTGTGACGAGAGGGAGGGGCGATTATGTGATGAACACGACGACGAGCGCGAGAATGACGAGTGTCTCCGGCAGGACCGTCAGAATCAGGCCCCGGCCGAACATGTCGTCGTCCTCGGCGATCGCCCCGACAGCGGCGGCACCGATGCCACGCTCGGCGTAGCCGGCGCCCAGTGCCGCGAGTCCGACGGCCAGCGCCGCGGCAGCGGCACCGGGGATCGCTGGCTCAGGGTTTCCTTGGAGCTGCAGTGCAACGCTCAGTATCTGGGTAGGTTCAATCATGGTTGGATTCGTGCCTCCGACCGCTGTTCGCGTATCCGAACGGTTGCTACTCACCACAGAGTCCCCATAAAGCTTCCCAAAACAGTTCGTCAGCACGCTGTCCGGCCGTTTTACGGCGTCTCGACTCCCCGGATGTGACCAGTTATCACGACCTCGTGCGAAGAGATATCACACCAATTGGTGCAACAATTTCCGGTGGTGACGGATTACTCCTCGGCCGTGTAGGTTCGCTCGTAGCCGAAGGGGTTGTAGACTGTGCCGCCACCCTCGTAGAACTTCCCGAAGAACTCGACGTACTCCAGGCGGACCGCCTGCAGGCCGGCGCTGGTGATCCCCAGCACGAGCACGAGCAGGTGGCCCAACAGGAGCACGACGACTCCGAAGAGCACACCGAAGACCAGCCCGACTGGGCCGTCGAGGTTCAGCAGGCCCTGGAAGAGCACGTCGCCGTGGACGCCGTCGCTGAAGAAGATGAGGTGGAACTCACCGCCTTCTCGATAGGCTCCGAACACCAGCAGATTCACCGCCAGCGCCATCCCGGCTTTCGCCAGCAGAACGGCCGCGATCCGGGTGTAAGAGACGACGTGGCCGAACGCCTGGGTGACGCTCTCGATCAGCGCGATGCCGCCCTCGGCGTAGATGGCCAGCGCGAGCCCGACGAAGAACGCCGCCAGCCCGACGAACCCGACAGTCTCGGGGAAACCGGTGAATCCGAGCGGAAGCGCCACCATGTCCTTGGTGGTCACCAGCGTTTCGCCCGTCGCCGGATCGGTGAGGAACGGAATCGTCGTCTCCTTCGCGGAGAACACGTAGAACATGAAGTCGGGCTTGGGACCCGTGAGATGGGTGCTGAAGATCCAGACCCACAGCCCAGCGGTCATCATGATCCACGAACCGCTCTCGACGAACGCCTCGACGACGCCGTGATGGAGTTTGTTGAAGAAGTCGAAGACCCGACCCACGACGAGGTGGAGGACGCCGGCGATGACGCTCACCAGCAGCCACGCCTGGGCGTAGGCGATGTAGTGGGGCTGCAAGCCCTTGTGGATCGGTGCGCCGCCGATGTCGATGATACCGGTCGCGCTGTCGGTTCCCCAGAGGATGTAGCCGAACTGGTGTAACCCGAAGAACTCCCCGTAGAGGACGCCGAAGATGGCCGTGAACGCCCCTGCCCACATCGCGATGCCGCCGAGGCTCTTGACCACGTCGCTCTCGGAGTTCGAGACGATCCAGTAGCCCATCCCGAGGTACAGGATTCCGTAGCCGACGTCGCCGATCATGAACCCGAAGAAGGCCGGGAACGTCAGGAACAGGACCACGGTGGGGTCGAGTTCCGTGTACTTCGGGCGGTTGATCACGTCGACCAGCGCCTGGAACGGCTTGACGCCACGCGGATTGTCCTGAACGACCGGCGGACTGTCGTCGGCCAGCGGGACGTACCCGCCGTCGGCCGCCGCTTCGGGCTGCTCTTCTTCGTCGGCCATCTCCCGGGCGATCGGCCCGTCGGTCCGGTCGACGTCACCGCCGCCTGGCGGCCCACCGGACGACCCCGAGTCGCCTTCGACCTCCTCGGTGTGTTCGACGTGGCCGTCCTCGTCGTACTCGGCTCGCTCGAGTTCCTCGACCTCGACGCTGCCACCGGCAGCCTCTTCGAGGGTGGTCCGAAGCGTCTCGACGTCCTCGGTCGGCAGCCACCCCTCGGCGACGAAGGCGTTCTTCGTCGTCGCAAAGGACAGCGGCGCTTCGCGCTTTTCGACGTCGATCGTGAGTTGTTCCTCGGCTGCCAGGAGGAACCCGCCGACCTCCTCTTCGAGGTCTTCGAGTTCGTCCTCGACGTCTTCGAATTCGTCTTCGAGCTCGTCTTTGCGCTGTCGGCGCTGGGAAATGTACGCCGCGGGATCACCCGACGCCTCAGGGATCTCGACGGCAGCGAACGTCGCACCCACGAGCGCTTCTTCGAGGGGGTCGCGATCGTCGGTGCGGGCGAAGACAGCGACCGCGTCCTCGCCGCTCTCGACGGCGTACTGCTCGATCTCGCTGTCTGCGAGTGCGGCGTCGACCTCGGTAGCGTCGCCCTCACCGACGGCGACTTCCAGCGAGTCGTAGCCGGCGAGCAGGTCGAGATCGATTCCCAGGTCGACGAACACTTCCAGCTGTTCGATATCCTCTTCGATCTCGCGGATCTCGGCGTCGATCTCGTCGCGGCGGTCGTCGAGTTCGTTGACCTCCTGGCGGACGTCTTCGAGTTCCGTTTCGAGTTCGTCGTCCTCGACGACGTGTGTCGGCCCCTCGTAGTCCTCCTCGACTCCGAGGATACTCTTGAGCGAGCGGACCGTCACGAGTTTCTTCGAAGCCGAGTCGGCACCCTCGATCGGGCTGCCGGGATCGAAGCCGTCGATCTCGTTGGTGTATTCACTGATGTGGAGCAGGTCGAGGCTGTGGGCGGCCTCGATCACGTCGTCCATGACGCGTTGTGAGCCGGTGATCGACACCCGGCTCATCCGCTCAGGTCTGAGCATGCACCTCCTCCTCGAAGCGTGTCACCACGTTCTCGACGACCTCGTCGACGCGCGCTTCGGCACGCGACTCGAGGCGCTCACACTCCTGCTCACCCTCTTCGATGATGCGGTCGCGCTCGTCTTCGATCTCCTCGCGCGCCTCGGCGAGCCGCTGTTCGGCCATCTCCTCGGCCTCCTCGCGGGCCTCCGCACGGATCTCTTCGGCCCGCTCGCGAGCCTCTTCGATGCGTTGCTCGCGGTCGGCCTCGGCGTTGGCGACGATCTTCTCGGCCTCGTCTTCGGCCGACTTGATGTCCCTCAGAACCTGTTCCCGTGGCATTGTCTAGTCGTCTGCTCGTAACGCCAGGGCCTATATGGTAGTTGCGAAGTCCCCTCGCTCAAATCCGGGGGATTATGCCACCCAAGCACCAAGTCGTGCCCGATGGGCATCCTCGAACACAAGGGTCGGGCACGGATCTTCTACAAGTACCTCTCGCAGGTGTACGACCGGATCAACCCCTTCATCTGGAACGAAGCGATGCGCGACGAAGCCATCGGCTGGCTCGAACTCGACGGCGACGAGAAGATTCTCGACGTCGGCTGTGGCACCGGCTTCGCCACCGAGGGACTGCTCGCACAGGTCGACACCGTCTACGGGCTCGACCAGAGCGCTCACCAGCTCGAAAAGGCCTACGCGAAGTTCGGGAGAGGCGGTCCCGTGAAGTTCCATCGCGGGGACGCAGAACGACTCCCGTTCAGAGACGACAGCTTCGACGTGGTCTGGTCCTCTGGATCGATCGAGTACTGGCCCAACCCCGTCGACGCCCTCGAAGAGATCCGTCGCATCACGAAACCCGGTGGGAGAGTCCTGATCGTCGGCCCCGACTACCCCAACAACACCCTCTTCCAGAAGATGGCCGACGCCATCATGCTGTTCTACGACGAGGCGGAAGCCGACCGGATGTTCCGCGAGGCCGGTTTCACCGAGTTCGAGCACCACATCCAGCAGGCGCGGCCAGGCAGTCCGCGGGCGATCACGACGGTGGCGACGATCCCGGAATAGTGAGCATACGACGAGCAGGGCGAATCGTTTCACGTTGCAGTCGTCTCGAGACGGGCGATCACACTCCCTTCGCTCGATATCGTCACTTCGACCGCGTCCCCCGGATCGAGCAACGGCGCGTTCGTGCTCGCGAGTTCGAATCCGGCGTCCTCACCGGCTGACCACTCGGGATCGGTGGCGGGATTGAACGGCCCGATCGGCCCGCCGTGGAATCCACTGGCGGCGAAGAAGGGAACCGGGGGCTGATGGTGGATGGGGTCGCCGTCGACTGCTACCCGAATCGTGAGATCGGTCGTCGAGAGCGTGTCGCCGCCCTCGTGTGTGAGGACGATCCGATCGGCCGCGGCGTCGGCACTGAGCGAGAAGGTCGTTCGTGGACTCGGTTCGGCGGCGGCGTCCTCGAAGACGACGAGACCAACCGTTCCAGCGAGGGCGACGGTGATCGCGAGCAACAGGACGGTGCCGAGGACGGGCGAGAGTGCGCGGGTCACGCCCCCGGGTGGGGCGGGATCGTATTTGAATCTCAGCCCGCGGTCGCGTTGACGGGGATCCGTGCCGAGAGGACGCCGTCGTCGGTCTCGACGCGGACGGTCGTCTCGCCCCGGGTGTCGATGGTCCAGAGCGTCCCGTCGGACCCGGTCGTCCCGACGAAGGTTCCGTCGACGTAGACCTCACCGTCGACGGGGCTGGTCGTGCCTGGCCGGGTGAGATCGACCCGTAGTGGTCCCGTCTCGTGGGTCGTGTTGACCGAGAGTTCGACGATGACGGACGTATTCGTCGCGACGGTTTCGGAGGGGATGGCGTCGAGGTCGCGCGTCTGGTCCTCGCGGAAGACGTTGGTCGTCGAGGCGTCGAGGAAGACGTTCAGCGAACCGTGGCGGTGCTGGGTCGTGACGCTGAACACCGACGTGTTCCAGAGCGTGTCGACTCGGGGCGCGCCGTTGCGGTTGGCGGGATCCATGGTCCACGGATACAGGACGTCCATCCGGTCGAGCGCGTCGCGATAGATCGTCAGGTTCGACTGCCCGCCGGGGTTGAACGCGGTGCTGTTGAACGCCTCGCGGGCGTAGTTGTTGTTGACGATCGTCGCCAATACGACCCCGCGATCACCAGTTTCGACGTACAACGGTGGCGACTGCGTGGACCCCTGAACGGCCGACTGGAGTTCGACGTTTCTGATCTTTCCTTCGACCGGCAACAGGCGAGCGTCGAAACTCCGGAGCCGATTGCCGAGCGCTGGCGGCGTCGTGTAGTCGAGCGTGTTCTCCTCTTCGGCCTCGACCGCGTCGGCGGCAGCGCGGATCTCCTCGGCGGTCGCGTCGAGTCGAGCCAGCGTGCTCAGAAATTGCTTGCTGGAGATCTCGCCGTCGTTGTAGCGTTCGAGCTCCGTGGCTTGCGTGCGCTGGAGCTGTTCGGTCTGTCGATCGAGCGACTGGACGAGGTCGCGGACGGCCGCGGTCCGGTTGGCCTCGGTTTCGGCGCTATCGAATCGCTCCCGGAACGTCTCGACGGCCAGTTGAACTTCCAGTTCGTCGGCTCCGATCCGCGTCGCTGCAGTGACGTCGACCGACGCACGCTCGATGGAACTCGTCCGGACATCGCCATCGGGAACCTGGAGGTAGTTGGTCGTCTCGTTGGACTGGGCGATCGACGGCGGAACCGCACTCGCAGCAGGGTCGGCTGTCACGTCCGAGGGCTGCGGCGAGAGCGCACCACTGCTCAGCACAGGCACGGCGCCGACGACGAGGACGATCCCGACGAGGAGGGCGAGCGGGCGGCGCGCGGAGTGGGGGGACATCCTAGTGTGGCTCGCTACTGTCCGAGAGGGGAAAAATCCACCTACCTTCACCCACCCAGCCTGACCCGGTAAGAAAGGGATATATACTTGTTTTACCGCCGCTATCGCCCGTTTTACTTATAGAAAGGGTTTTCCGCCAGGGGTGTCGATTTCAGCGTAGATCATGCCCGCGTGGTCCCGCGCTTCCCTCGCCGTCGCGCTGGTGGCGTTCCTCCTCACGGTCGGGCCAGCGATGGCCACGACGGTCGCCCCGCCGCCAGCCACCGCCGCCGACGGCAGCACGTCGACGGTCGAGACGGCTGTCGGGTTCGAGTCGAACACGACCTATCAGATCGACATGCGGGCCAACGGAAACGCCGACTGGGGCATCGCCGTCTCGTTTCCGCTGGCGAACGACTCCCAGCGCGAGGGCTTCGACGTCGTCGCCGACAGATTCGAGCAGGGCGAGTTCCTGTCGGTGACGGCGTTCGAGGAGGTCAGCAGTCGCATCAGCGACACGACGGGACGACCGATGCGGATCACGGACGTGACCCGCAGCGTCAACACCACCGCCGATCGCGGCCGGCTCGTCCTCTCGTTCACGTGGACGAACTTCGGCTATCGACAGGGCGACCAGCTATTTGTCGACGACGTCTTCCGGACGGACGACCGGCTGCTGTCCGGGCTCGCAACGGACGAGACACTGATCCTCACGCGACCGGACGGCTATCAGTTCAACAGCGCGAGTACCAACATCCAGGACGGTGTGCTCAGGTGGGACGGACCGTACACGTTCGGCGCGAACGAACCGTACGTGAGTTTCACGCCGATCCCGCCGCCCGACACGCCCAGTAACGGCGACGTCGAGGGAACGGGGACGATGTTGTACGCGGTCGGTGGCATCGTCCTCGTCGGGGCGCTCGCCGCGGTGGCCTACGTCGTTCGCCGACAGGACGGTCCGCTACTTCCCGCAGACGAATCCACAGAAGACGAGACCCCCACCGCCCCCGAACAGCCCGATCACGAACCAGCGACCGAGACGGACATCGAGGAGACGACAGCGGAAGAGACAGCGACGGGTGCGGACGAAGCGGCCGAACGGGACGCAAGTGCGGACGATCAGTCCGAAGACGCCGCGGACGAGGAGCCGGTCGACGTCGAACTCCTGAGCGACGAGGAGCGCGTCGAGCGCCTGCTCGAAGCCAACGGCGGTCGGATGAAACAGGCGAACATCGTCACCGAAACGGGGTGGTCCAACGCCAAAGTCTCGCAGTTGCTGTCGGCGATGGACGAGGACGGCCGCATCGAGAAACTCAGAATCGGCCGCGAGAACCTCATCTCGTTCCCCGACGAGGAATCCGACGACGCCGACGTCTAAACGCCGACCCACGGACTCGAAGTTCGGAAACGCTTAACGGGGCGCCGAGCGTCAGTCATCAATTGTCATGAAGATTCTGGTAACGGTCAAGGAAGTCGCCGCCGTCGACGACGAGTTCGAGGTCGACGGGCTCGCCATCGACGACCGGTATCTGACCTACGACCTCAACGAGTGGGACGAGTACGCTATCGAGGAGGCGGTCCAGATCGCCGAGGCGGGCGAGGACGTCGAAGTCGTCACGGTCACCGTCGGCCCCGAAGACGCCGAGGACACCATCAGACAGGCCCTGGCCAAGGGAGCCGACCGGGCGATTCGGGTCTGGGACGACGCGATCGCCGAGGCCGGCCTGCTCGACCCGGGGACGAAAGCCCAGTTGCTGGAAGCAGTCGTCGCCACCGAAGAGCCGGATCTGATCCTCTCCGGTGTGCAGGCCGGTGACGACGCCTTCGGGGCGACCGGCGTGACGCTTGCATCGCGATTGGGCTGGGAGTGGGCCGCCGTCGTCAACGACCTCGAACTCGGCGACGACGTCGCGACCGTCCACCGCGAACTCGAAGGCGGTGTCGAGGAACTCACCGACGTCGAGCTGCCGGCCGTGCTGACGATCCAGACCGGGATCAACGATCCGCGCTACGCCAGTCTGCGGGGGATTCGCCAGGCTCAGCAGAAGGAGTTGGCCGTGCAGTCGCTGGCTGACGTCGGGCTCGATTCGGACGTCCTCGACTCGCCGATCGAGCAGACCTCGCTGTACGAACCCGAGAGCGAGGGCGAGGCCACCATCTACGAGGGCAGCGCCGACGAGACGGCCGCGGACCTCGCAGAGCTCCTGCGGGAGCAGGGGGTGGCACAATGACGGTCCTCGTGGTCGCCGAGCACCGCCGCGGCGAGTTGCGGGACGCCAGTCTCGAACTCCTCACGGCGGGTCGCCAGCTCGCCGACGCCACGGGTGGGGAGCTTCACGTCGCGGTCGTGAGCGGGGACGTCGAGAGCTACGCCGACCAGCTGAATCGTGAGGGCGTCGACGCGATCCACACCGTTGCCGACGGCGAGGAGTTCAACCACGACGTCTACACCCAGGCAGTCGAACAGCTGTTCGAGGCCGTCGAGCCCACGGTCCTGTTGCTACCCAACAGCGTCAACGGGCTGGACTACGCGCCAGCCGTGGCCGAGCGACTCGACATCCCGCTCGTAACCGACGCCGTCGATTTCGACTATGGCGACGGACTGACCGTGACCCGGGAGATGTACGGCTCGAAGGTCGAGACCACCATGGACGTCGACGCTCCGCAGGCCGCCGTGACAGTTCGACCTGCCGAGTGGCCCAAAGCCGAGGGGACCGGTGACGCGACAGTCGAGGCTTTCGACGCCGCCATCGACGAGTCGGCCGTGCGGTCGACGGTGACGGGCTATCAGGAGGTCGGCGGCGGCGACATCGACATTAGCGACGCTGACGTGCTGGTGTCGGTGGGCCGCGGGATCGAAGAGGAAGACAATCTAGATATCATCCACGATCTGGCCGAGGCGCTGGACGCCACGGTGTCGGCCTCCCGGCCGATCGTCGACAACGGCTGGCTCCCGAAAGATCGGCAAGTGGGGCAAAGCGGGAAAGTGGTGACGCCGGACGTCTACATCGCCATCGGAATCTCGGGTGCGGTCCAGCACGTCGCCGGGATGAAAGGGGCCGACACGATCGTCGCGATCAACAACGACCCCAACGCGCCCATCTTCGACATCGCCGACTACGGGATTCAGGACGACCTCTTCGACGTGGTGCCCGCGCTGACCGAACAGTTCTCCTAGGTCCTCGTTCCGTTTTCGACGACAATTCTGGAACAGCCACACCACACTCGCTAGGAACAGTCACCACCGCAGCTACTTCCTCGAAAGCCCTCACCACGCTCGCTAGGAACAGTCACCACCGCAGCTACTTCCTCGAAAGCCCTCACCACGCTCGCGGTCGCTACGCGGCATATCCTCAGTCGCTCCGCTCCCTCGGATAGTGGCCGACATAGCGACTCCCTGTTCAGCGCGACCGTGGTTCGCCCTTTCAGTCCTCCAGGACCGCGACCACAACCGCATTGTTGTCGCCCCACCCCTCCCCGGTTCCGCGCTGATCGCGCGGAACACGCTTCCTGACCGCCCTGCCGTGGCCGGGAGCGCCCTCGTGGCGCGACCCGGGGAAGGGCAGGCCCGCTGTGCGGGGGCGTACCTGGCGGATCGAAAGGGCGAGACTCGCTGGCGCTGGAAGAGAGTCGCTCTGTCCGGCTCTATCCGAGGGAGCGAAAGCGAACGAGGATATCCGGCAGAGCGACCGCCAGCGAGTCGAGGGCTTTCCCTGCTTGGTCGCGTTGTTGTCACCGTTTCCTAGCCAGCGAGTCGGGGACGGTCCTGGTCCAAGGGTTTGTATACGATGAAAACATAGCAAACATCATGGGAACGATCTCGGCGCGGGTGCCGGACGAACTCGAAGACGAGCTAGAGACCTATCTCGAAGCCGAGCGACTCGATCGGAGTACCGCGATTCGGAAGCTCCTCGGGGAGGGACTCGAAGAGTGGCGGCGTGACCAGGCACTCGAACGGCTGCAAGCGGGTGAGGTCACGTTCAGCAAGGCGGCCGAACTGGCCGGGATGTCAGTCTGGGACTTCGCGAGCCTCGTCGATGAGCGCGACGTCACCTGGGTCGACGAGGGTCACCTCGAAGCGGACCTCGACGAGCTATAATGTGGGTCTTCGACGCGACGCCGCTGATCTATCTCGCGAAAGTAGATCGACTCGACCTCGTCGACGCACTCGACCAGCAATGTGTCGTCCCCGAACTGGTGTGCGAGGAGGTCGTCGAGGACGGGCTCGACGAGGGATACCCTGACGCTCGGCGAATCGAGCACGCTGTCGAGAACGGACTGTTGGAGGTCATCGACGTCCAGCAGACGGAACTGTTCGACCGCCTCCGTGCGAACGAAAATCTGAGCGACGCAGACGTCGCAGTACTGATCTGTGCGGCGGCACACGACGGCGTCGCCGTCATGGACGAAGCCTACGGCCGCGACGTGGCCGACGTGGAAGGGATCACGACCAGGGGAACGGCGTATCTTGTCCTCTCACTCGCCAAATCGGGCGCGATCGACGTGTCCGAGGCCCGATCGACGATCGACGCGATGGTCGAAAAAGGGTGGTACTGCTCACCGAGCGTCTACACGAAAATCGTCCAGAAGCTGGACTCGATCGACGACTAAGCTTCCAGATCAGTCTGCCACTCTCGAACCTGATCCGCACTCACACCTTGCACTTGCTCGGCGACGGCGTCGGGTTCGGCCGCGGCCAGGTCGTCCGGCGACTCCACACCAGCAGCCGAGAGCTTTTCCGCCGTTTTCGAACCGACGCCGCTCAGATCCTCCAGGTCCTCGACGGCGTTTCTGGCCTGATACTCCTCGTAGTTGCAGATCGGACAGCCCAGTTCCCACGGATCGTCGTCGTCCGCGCCGTCGAGGATGTGGATGTGCGGCAGGTCGTGCTCCTCACACCGCTGCTCCTGCACTTCGATGTCGCCGCGACGGGGCAGCGGCAGCGAGTAGTCACAGTCGGGGTAGCGCGTACACCCGACGAGTCGCGAGCCCGAGCGGAGGTGTTTGATCGCCAGTTCGCCCCCGTGCTCCTCACCACACTCCGGACACTCGCCGATCACCTCGTCCTCGCTCTCGTCGGCGGCCTCGGCCTGACAGCGTGGACAGCCGTGGACGAACGTGTCCGAACCGGCCAACATCTTGACGTGCTTGGTGTCGTGGTCCTCACAGACCTCGTCGAGCACGAGCGGCTCGCCGGTCGAGGGCAGCGGCAGCGTGTACCGACAGTCGGGGTAGCCGTCACAGCCGACGAAGTACGAGCCGTGGCGCGAGCGCCGGATCAGAAGGTCGTCACCACATTCGGGACACGAACCGATGGTGCGGTCGGCTTTCAGTGACTCCTGAAGGTGTTCGCCGACTTCCTCCCGGGAGTCGTGCAGTTCCGCGAACACTCGTTCCAGCATCTCCCGTGACTCGTCGGTGACGTCGTCCAGGGTGGCCTCGCCGTTGGCGATGGCGGTCATGTCCGCCTCCAGCTGGGCGGTCATCTCCTCGCTGACGATCAGGTCCGCGAACGCCTCGGCAGCGTCGACGACCGCCTTTGCCAGCGCCGTCGGCTGTGGCGGATCGCCGTCGATGTACCCCCGATCGTAGAGTTTCTCGAGGGTCCCGTGGCGGGTCGACTTGGTCCCGATCCCTAGGTCTTCCATTTTACTGATAAGTCTGGACTGGCCGTAGCGGCGCGGTGGCTGAGTCTGCTTGGCCTCCATCTCCACGTCGTCGATCCGCAACTGCTCGCCCTCTTCGACGTCGGGGACGTGGGTCTCGCTGGCGCTGGAGTAGGGGTAGACCTCGTGGTACCCAGCTTCGAGCAGGCGCTTGCCGTTGGCTTTCAGCTGTGCACCGTCGGCCTCGGCCACCACGCGCAGGTGCTCCCAGGTGGCGGGTTCGGCCACCGTCGCGAAGAACCGCCGGACGATCAGTTCGTAGACCTCCCACTCGTCCTCGCTCAGGTTGTTGCGGTCGGGGAACTCCCCGGTCGGGTGGATCGGTGGGTGGTCGGTCGACTCGGTCTCGCCACGGGTCGGCTCGACGCTGTCCTGTTCGAGCAGCGCCATCGCGTCGTCGCCGAAGGGGCTCGTACTGACGAACGCGTCGAGCAGTTCCTCCGGATCGAGGTCGTCGGGATAGACCGTGTTGTCCGTCCGCGGGTAGGTGACGTAGCCCGCCGTATAGAGTTCCTCGGCGATGGACATCGCCCGCTGGGCCGAGTAGCCAAGCGACCCCGCGGCCTGGATGAAGGCGGTGGTGTTGAACGGCGCAGGCGGGGCGTCCGTCCGGGTCCGCCGACGAACGGACGTAACCGTCGCCGACTCCTGCCCACTGATCCCCTCGAAGACCCGGTCGGCTTCCGCTTCGTCCCAGATACGCTCGGCCTCGCTGCCGTCATCGTCGTAGAAGTACTGTGCTTCGAATCCCGACCCGTTCTTCGCGAGGTCGGCGACGATCTCCCAGTAGTCCTCGGGATCGAAGGCCTCGATCTCGCGCTCGCGGTCGACGATCAGTTTGAGCGTGGGCGACTGGACCCGCCCGACGGAGATGAAGTCGTCGCCCAGTTGCCGGGCTGACAGCGAGAGAAATCGCGTGAGTGCGGCGCCCCAGATGAGGTCGATAATCTGGCGCGCTTCCCCGGCAGCGGCCAGATCGAAGTCCAGATCGTCCGGGTTTCCGAAGGCCTGCTTGACCTCGTTTTCGGTGATCGAGGAGAAGCGGACGCGCTGGATCGGGACGTCGGTCTCCTCCCGGATGAGTTCGTAGGCCTCCTTGCCGATCAACTCGCCCTCGCGGTCGTAGTCGGTGGCGATGACGGCCTCGTCGGCCTCGCGAGCCAGACTCCGAAGGGCGGCGACGATGTTCTCCTTGGTCGGCGATTTGACTATGTCGGCGTCGATCAGCTCGGCCGGCTGGACGTCGCGCCAGTCGTTGTACTCGGGCGGGAAGTCCACGCCGACGACGTGGCCCGACAGGCCGACGCAGCGCTTGCCACCCCACTTGTAGACGTTGACGCCGTTGCGTCGTTCGGCGTCGGCACCGCCATCAGAGAGGATCTCGGCGATCCGTCGCGCGGCATTGTCCTTCTCGGTGATGATCAACTGCATCGCCGATCACCCCGACGAACGTGATAGCTCATTGTGGCCCCCTACGACCCGACCTTCTCATTAGTCTTTCGGCGAGAAACCGCAAGACTGCGGCAGGACAAGGCGCGTGTGCGCCACGCGTGTGAACGCGTGAACAGCCATTGCCACGTCCTCGCCGTCCTCGATTACTGTCGGGTTGTGACAGACGCTACTGTGTCGATCTATGACGCACACCACGACGAAGAGCGCGGCACGGAATGAAGGGCGTGAATGCCAGCGACCACGAGTCAGTCTTCGGTTCCGAACTCACTGACGCGGTCGCCATTATCGCTGTCAGTCGATTCGTCCCACTCCATCTCCCGACCGATCGTCAGATAGAGCACTGCACCGACAATCAGGAGCGCGACGAGCAATCCCCCCGCAACTGTGAACAGATCTGCCATCACGTCGTGACTCCCCGGCCCGGCCACTTAAAACAGAGCGACCGTTTATCCTGGTGGGTGTGACGCGCCTAATATTCGAGTTTCGGTGTCTCTACCGTCCGAATACGGCTTCCTTCTCGGGCTGAAAAGACCTTACTCCCAGGGGTGGCCGTCGTCTTCCGGCCAGAGTGGATACCAGAACTCCTTGTCGTCCTCGATGCCGAGTTCGCCGTCGAGGACGCTCTGGAGTTTGAACTCCGCACCGGAGTCGCGTTCGCGTTCGCCAGGTTTCGGCGCGAAGGGATAGTACGCGCCCCGACGGAACGAGTAGATCCAGTAGACCGCACTGGCGGCGCTCGGGCGCTGGAACGAAAAGAGGGCGGCGAGCAGCCGCGAGCCGTAGCCGCGCTCGATGAGCGTGTCGGCCGCGAAGTGGATCGAGGTTACCAGATCCTCGAAGGTGTCGTCCTCGAGGACGACCCAGTGGTAGCCGTGGCTGTCCTCGACGAACACCGCGGTCGTCCCAGTCTCGACCTCGCCGGCATCGAGGATCTCCTCGACCTCCCGAAGCGCGTCCGTGAAGTCAGTGCTGTCGACGGCGGCGAAACACAGCGCGGCGTGGCCGGTCGGCTCGTAATCCAGATCGGCCTCCATCGTCACGTAAGCCGTACTCATCCCCCACAGATCGTCGGGATCGGCGTCCCGGGTGGCGTCTGCCTCGGCTTTGAGTCCGAGCGCCTGCTTCAGGCCGTCCAGCAGTCCCATGTCTCAGATTCTCGGCCGCCGGGCGTTAGACAGTTTCCATCTCCCGCTCTAGTTCCTGCAGCCGCTCGATCCGCTTTTCGGTGCCAGGGTGCGTTCTGAACAGATTACCGATGAACCCCTTGGTGATCGGGACGATGAAGAACGCGTTCATCTCGGCCTGCTCACGCAGGTCCTCCTTGGGCACTTTGTCCATCCGCCCGGAAATTTTCATCAGTGCACTCGCGAGTGCGGAGGGTTGGCCGGTGATGATCGCCCCGCCGCGGTCGGCGGCGTACTCGCGGTACCGCGAGAGGGCGCGGATCAGCAGGAACGAGACGATCCAGACGACCAGCGAGACGAGGATGGCGACCCAGATCGGGGCCTGGTTGTTGCCCCGGCCGTGGCCGTGACCACCCGAGAACAGCCAGCCCCAGCGCACGATGATGAAGGCGATCGTCGACAGAAAGGAGGCGATGGTCATCACCATCACGTCGCGGTTCTTGATGTGAGCCAGTTCGTGCGCGAGGACGCCTTCGAGTTCGTCCTGATCGAGCGTCTCCATGATCCCCGTCGTCACGCAGACGGTCGCGTTCTTCTGCGAGCGCCCGGTCGCGAAGGCGTTGGGAACCTGCGAGTCGGCGACCGCGACCTGCGGTTTCGGTAGATCGGCCTGCTGGGCCAGCCGACTCACGCTGTCGTGGAGTTCGGGATACTCGTCTTCGTCAGCGACGTGTGCACCCATGCTCCGGAGGGCGAGCTTGTCGCTGAAGAAGAGCTGTACGAAGCTGAACAGCCCCATCACGACGACGATTCCGAGCAGGCCGACGCCAGCGGTCGCAAGCGCGCCGATGAAGAAGACGTACAGCACGCCGAGCAAGATCATCGTCAGGAGCATCCGCCAGCGGAGTCCCCAGTCTGCGTTCCACTGCATTGATAGCTGATCGTAGGTTCCTCACGCTGATATACTTCCCTCTCTGCCAGCAGGAGAGGCGTTTTCAGCCGTGCGGACAAACATCGAGTCATGACACGAACTGTCGTCGTGACGGGCGGCCGCGGCCGGTCGGGACGCTGGATCGTCGACCATCTCGCAAGCGAGGGCTGGACGGTCGTCTGCGTCGATCAGGACCACCCCGGCTGGGAGATCGACTCGCGCGAAGGCGTGGACTTCCGAGCGGTGGATCTCACTGACGCCGGCCAGACCTTCGAACTGATCGCCGAGATCGAACCCGAGGCGGTCGTCCACTGGGCAGCACTTCCGGCACCGGTCCGCCACGCCGGCCAGCGCGTCTTCGAGACTAACGTCACCGCGACGTACAACGCGCTCGTGGCGGCCGGACAGGCCGGATCCCGAATCGTCTGGGCCTCCAGCGAGAGCGCCTACGGCATGGCCTTCGCCGAGGAGACGCCACTGCCGGACGCGCTCCCGACCACCGAGGATCACGCGATGCGTCCCGAGGACCCCTACGGCGTCTCGAAAGTCGCCGGCGAGGAAGTCGCGAAGATGGTCGCGCGACGCTACGACGTCCCGGTCGTCTCGATCAGGCCCTCCTGGATCCAGTACCCCGGCGAGTACAATTGTCTGGACTACGAGAGTCTCGACGCGGGGGCGGGCAACTGCTGGTCGTACGTGGACGTCCGGGATATCGCCACCCAGGTCGCGGCAGCACTGACCGCCGACGTCGACGGCCACGAGGCAGTCCACGCCGCCGCCGCGAACAACTACCTCGGCCGGCCGACGGTCGAGGCCGTCCGCGAGTACTTCGGAACAGTGCCCGAGGACTGCTCGCTGGCCGCTGACTCGGAGGCGTCGGCCCTGTCGATCGAGAAGGCCGGCCGCCTGCTCGACTGGGAGCCCGAGCACGGCTGGCGAACAGCGTCCGAGGAAGCCGTCGAGCCACCGCAACTGGTGGCGTGAGCGGGCCGAAACGGTCTTGTCGTCGTAGCCGTGAGAGCCGACGATGGCTCTCGGGACCCCGTTCGATCGGCTGGAACTCGGCGTCCTGTTGGTAGTCGCCGCGGCGCTGACGATCGCCGAGCCGTGGCTGGTCCCCCCGAATCCTGCCCTGCGGATGCTGTTCCTGGTGCTCGCGGGCGTCGTGAGTCTGCTGAGCGCGACGCTGGTGCGGACGCTCCGAGCGCGAAAAGCGGCCCCACGCCGATAGATCCGTGTACCTGGCCGCTGTAGCCTCGCGCATGACACTCGTCTGTCGTGACTGTGGCCGCGAGTATCCCGCCGACAGTCCCTGGCGCTGCACCTGCGGCTATCCGCTGGACTTCGCCGAACAGCCGCTACCCGACAGTGACACCCCGGCGATCGGCTCTCGTGACGACGGGCTGTGGGCGTTCGCGGACTTCCTGCCGGTCGAGCGTCGCGTCTCCTTCGGCGAGGGATGGACGCCGCTGGTCGACGCTCCCGAGTGGGACGTCCAGTTCAAGCTCGAATCGCTCTTTCCGACCGCGAGTTTCAAGGACCGCGGTGCGACCGCGACGATCTCCAGGGCGGTCGAACTGGGCGTCGACCGGGTCGTCGAAGACTCCTCGGGCAACGCCGGGCTCGCCATCGCGACGTACGCCGCCCGGGCCGGGATCGACGCCGAGATATTCGTGCCCGCCGACGCCAAACCCGGGAAACTGAACGCGATCGAACGAACCGGCGCGACCCTCCGGAAGATCGAGGGCTCACGGCAGGACGTCACCGACGCCTGCGTGGAAGCCGTCAATAAATCTGATGCTTACTACGCCAGCCACGCCTGGGACCCCGCCTTCTTCGCCGGCACCGCGACCGCCGCGATGGAAGTCGCCGCCCAGCGCGACTGGACCGCGCCCGACGCGTTCGTGACGCCGCTGGGCCACGGGACGCTCTTTCTCGGCGCCTATCGCGGCTTCCGGGCGCTCCAGAAGGCCGGCTGGATCGACTCGATCCCGACGCTTCTGGGTGCCCAGGCCGCCGGCGTCGCACCCGTCGTCGAAGCCCTGGGCGGCGATCCAGGCGGGAGTCGTAACGACGCCGCCGACGGCATCCAGATCAGCGAACCCGTCAGGATGAAACAGATCCTCGACGCCATCGAGGCCACGGACGGCGACGCCGTCGCCGTCTCGACAGCCGCCACCCAGCGCGAGCACGACCGGCTCGCCAGGGCCGGCTTTCACGTCGAGCCGACCTGTGCGACCGCGACCGCGGCCCTCCGGCAGTTTCGCGAGCGCGGCGTGATCGACGACACTGACGACGTAGTGGTGGCGCTGACCGGGAGCGGGCTGAAAGGCTGATTCGAGAACCGGCGCGCGCTGGCGAAGCGTCGATTCTGAGCCAGCGCCGCGCGAGGTCTTCGCGAGTCCAACGAGCGAATGCTTGAGAGAGCTTGCTCTCTGAGTGGATGACTGACGGGAGCGAAGCGACCGAGGGAATCGGCTGGGAGGGTGTGGCTGGCCGTGGCTGTGCGGTGGGTGGGATCGAAAGGGGCGCCCGGGGCTTTCGGCGTTCTGGAGGCGTCACCAGTATCGCAGTGAGGTCTCACCGCTCCGGGTGCGTAGCACCGTCGAACCCCCCACGCACCAGTGGCTTAGCGATGTGCCGGCGGGCACACGGCGGGACCTCGTACCAGCCACGCTCCAGATCGCGCTCGATCGGCTGCTCGACCTTCCCGCCAGCACTGGTCCCGCAGGCACGACACCGATAGCCCTGGTCCCGGCCCGCACTCTTCATCGACCGCCCACAGTCGGGACAGTCCGGCGTCACCAGCTCCGTCTCTACGAGGTCCCGGACGGCGAACTTCTCCAGTTTCAGCGTCTCCGCACTCACCTCGCCACACACAGTGAGTTCGTCGCCCACACGCAACGCCCGAACCCGATCCCTGAATCGCTTGGTCGGCTCGAAGGCCGCACACTCCAGCCGAGCGTCGTCGTCACCGAGGTCGAAGAAGACGTGTCCACCTTCGCGCGTCTCGGGAGCCGCGAGCACCGTCCCCGAGAGACGGTAGGCCCGGCCCTCGGCGACGCTCTCGACCGTCCCGTCGCGAAGGTGTGCGTCGGTGCCCTGGTTGGTCACGAACAGGTGCTCGCGAGCGACGGACTCGCTCGCGATTGCCCCGGCCACGTCACCCACGACGTCGGGGTCGTCGACCCGAATCCCGTAGAGAATCGGACACGGCGTGTGCGGCACGCAAACCGCCTCGCCCTCGACCCGGTCGACGGTGTCCCAGGCCTCGGGATACCCCGCCTCGGCCGCGTCGAACACCGAGTCCAGACCGATCTCGCGATCAGTGCCCCAGCGCTCGCGCTCGCGGTAGGCGATGTGCTCGTAGGTCCAGTCGCCGAACGCTCGCCAGGCCCCGGCGGCCGCGAGTGCGCCGATCAGCCCCCGGCCGTTACCCCGGGCGAGCGTCTCGAAGCCCGACTCGGCGGCCAGTTCGCGGGCCGCCGAAATCTCGTGGTGGTCCCGGACGGCCGCACGGGCGAAGTCGGCGACGGCCTGCGGAGCGTCGTCAGGCTCGCAGTCGGCGACGACGACGCCGGGATTCGTTCGCGGATCGTCGACCTCGGCGAGATCGAGAAGGTCGCGAGCGAGTCCGAGCGCCGATCCGGGATCGGCGTCGGTGTGGATCGCCAGCGCGGCGTTACCCCGGGTCTTGTGTTCGACAGCGGGGTTCAACCGCACGAGTAGCGTCCGCTCGACGGCGTGGCCGGCCGACTCCAGTCGCTCGGCGAGGCGCGCGGCGACGTAGGTCGTGCACATCCCCAGCTCGCGGGAGTCGGTGTCGTCGAGGCCGACGAGTGTCACTATACCCCCCTCGTAGCGGCGCGGAGTAACGCGTTACGAAACCGACTGTCACCACCTGCACCGGTACTTCTATATCAATTTACGGGGTCGATCGTGGAGAAACCGCAATACGAGGCGTGTGCGGCCGCCGCAAACCATTTATGCGATGAGGTACTTACCATGACAGTGAACTAGCGATGTCCCGATCCGCACTGGTCGAGAACGTCACCGCGATGCTAGAGGACGCTGGCTTTCTCGTCAGCGAGCGGTGTGCGATTCGCCCGAAGAGTTTCGACGTGGCAGCCCGCCGCGGACGGGACACGGTTCTAGTGAAGATTCTGGGGAACATCGACGCCTTCGACGGTCAGACCGGCGCGGAGATGCGCCGACTGGGCGAGTATCTGCGGGCGACGCCGATGGTCATCGGCCTCAGAACGCGGGACGAGGACCTCAAGCCCGGGGTGGTGTACTTCCGTCACGGCGTGCCCGTCCTCTCGCCGGACACCGCGATGGACCTGTTCGTCGAGGAGGTACCGCCGCTGATCTACGCCGCGCCCGGCGGGCTGTACGTCAACATCGACAGCGAGATCCTCGCCGACGCCCGCGAGGACCGCGAGTGGAGTCTCGGCAAACTCGCCAGCGAACTGGGCGTCTCTCGCCGAACGGTCTCGAAGTACGAGGACGGCATGGACGCCTCCGTCGAGGTGGCGGCGAAGTTAGAAGAGCTGTTCGAAGCGCCGCTGACCTCGCCCGTCGACGTCATCGACGGAGCCGACGAAGTCAGAGACGGCGAGCCGACGCCCGACGATCCAGCGGTCGACCCCGAAGACGAGCCGATCGTGACAGTGCTCACCCGGGTGGGCTTCGACGTCCACCCGACCGAGCGCGCACCGTTCAAAACCGTGAGCGAGAACGCCGACCGCCGTCGGCAGATGCTGACCGGCCACTCCGAATTCACCAAGACCGCCGAGAAACGCGCCCGGATCATGTCCTCGGTCGGGAAAGTGACCGAGACCACGTCGGTCTACGTCGTCGAGCGCGCGACCCGCGAGTCCGTCGACGAGACGGCACTGATCGAGGAAGCCGAGCTAGAGGAGATCGAAGACGCCGACGAGCTCCGGGACCTGATCCGCGAGCGCGGCGGCGAGCCCGCCTGATTCAGGTGGACGATTCACTGACGAAGAACGGACGCCTCACAGTGACGTCTGCGGGCCGACCTCCTGATCGATCGCTGCCGAGCCGCCGCGGTCAGTGTAGCGCTTGCGACCGACCGCGTCCATCCCGACCATCATCAATATCGTCGCCAACAACTGCTCGCTCGACTCGAAGGTCTCCTCGATTGGCGCGAGCAACGACGCGAAACTGACCGACTCACCAGATATCTCCAGTTCCTGATCGGCGAACTTCTCGCGCAATCGCCGTGCCGTCATCGGATACTCCTGCTCTGAGAGGGTCTCTCCGAAGTCGCCGAAGTACACGCCCAGTTCGCGATCGGTGATCGGAAGTGCCATACGTGACCTGGCGAGCCCACACACAAGTATTCCACCATATTAATCATTATATTACTAGAGGGTCCGAACCCAGCAGGCTTAAGAGCGTCTGCACCGCTTTCCCAGCCACGCATGGAGTACACGCTGGCGATCGAGGGCGCGCCCGAGACGATCCCGAGCGGCACCGGTATTCTTCTGGTCCACCCGAGCACCGGCGAGACCGACCGAATCGACACGGACTTTCTGAGCACCGACACCGATCGCATGCTGATCATCTCGACGCGGACGACGGCCCGCGAGGTCGAGCAGAAGCTCGAACACTACGCCGTCGACGAGTCGAAAGCGACGATCCTCGACACGCTGTCGGTCGAGCGCGGCTACACGCGCCGCCAGTCCGACAACGTCCGGTACGTCTCCGCACCCGATAATCTCGACGAGATCGTCGAACAGACCGAGCGCTTCCTCGCCGAACACGACGGCAAGCTCCGGGTCTCGATCGATTCGGTCACCGAGATGGCCTACTACGCCGACGAGGACCGCGCCCGTGAAGCCGTCGAAGCGCTGCTCGAACTGCTCGTCGACCACGACGCCGTCGGTCTCTTCCACCTGGCCGAGGGCGTCCACGACGAGGCCGTCGTCGACGGCTACCGCGACCTGTTCGACGGCGTGATCGACCTCGCCGAGGACGGCACGGTCTACGCCTCCTTCGACGACTAGTTCCTGTCAGAAACCACATACCAGTGGATACGCCGGAAAGCGACCGGATACAGCAGCAGTATCCGGGCCAGACGGGTCGTCGCGTGACCGAGAGACGCAGTCACGCACGGACGAGAATCGGCCCGCGCCAGCAACGCATGAGTGGTTGTACCAAACCACCAATGGTTAAGGTGCGTCAGACTAACAGACGGGTGTATGCCGGAATGCCAGAACTGTGGCTCATTTGTAACGGCAGCCTACGCGCGTGTTTTTACACCGAATGGGCTCGAAAACCCCCGAGTGTGTCCGCAGTGTGAAGACAAGATCCGTGACGGTGCAGACGTCCGCGAGGCCCGGTCGACCCGACGCGGATAGGCGTACAAGACCACTGACCAGCGGTTTCCCCTTCTTACCTTCGGCGTACCCGATCGACGATCGACCGCGCAGTCTCGAATAGTGTCTCGGCGCGATCGGCGTCGCGCGCTTCTGCGGTCACGCGCACCAGCGGCTGTGTCCCGCTGGCCCGCAGCAGGAACCAGCCGTCTTCGAGACCGACTCGGACTCCATCGAGCGTCGTCACGTCGTCGTACTCGTCGGTCACGGCGTCGGTGATCCGCTCCATGACGGCCGCTTTGTCCGCGACCTCGATGCTGTCGCGCTGGATCGGATAGGTCTCGACGTCGGCCACGCGATCGGCGAGCGAGCGCTCGCCCGCCAGCGCGGCGAGTTTTACCGCGGCGAGCGGGCCGTCGGGACACAGCGTCGCGTCGGGCCAGATCCACGCGCCCGAGGGTTCGCCCCCGAAGGCCACGTCGGGATCGGTCACTCGCTCGGCGACGTAGACGTCGCCCACCCGCGTTCGCGTCACCTCGACGTCGATCTCGGCGAGATAGTCGTCGACCGCGAGGCTCGTGTCGACGGGCGCGGCGATCCGCTGGCCCGGTTCTGCGGCGTCCCGCGCGAGGATCGCCAGCAGAACGTCCCCCGAGATGAACTCGCCTTCGCCCGTGGCCGCACGCATCCGGTCGGCGTCGCCGTCGTGAGCGATCCCCAACTCGGCGTCGCCAGCACCGACGAGTTCCGACAGCGACTCACAGTTCTCGGCCGTGGGTTCGCTCGGCCGTCCCGGGAACGACCCGTCGGGCTGGGCGTTCAGCGTCTCGACTGCGCAGCCCAGTGTTTGGAAAGCGTCGACGCTGACGCCGCCCGCGCCGTTGCCGAGGTCGACGACGACTTCGGGCGGGTCCTCGATCTCGACCGCCGCGGCGAGGGCCTCGACGTGGCGCGTTCGCGCGTCGACAGTCGTCTCGGTTCCGAGTCGATCCCACGGCTGCAGGTCGGTCTCGCCCGATTCGATACGCTCGACCAGGCGGTCTTGCATGGGGTCGTCGAAGGCCTGCCCGGACGGTTGCCAGAGCTTGATCCCGTTGTCGGGCGCAGGGTTGTGACTCGCCGTGACCGAGACGCCGGCGTCGGCGTCCTTCCAGGCGACAGCGCGGGCGACCGTCGGCGTCGCGGCCATCCCCAGGTCGATCACGTCCGTTCCTGACTCTCGCAGGGCGGCCGAGAGGGCGTCCCGGAGGTGGTGTCCGCTCTCGCGGGGGTCCCGGCCGATGACGACTCGGTCGGTCTCGACGCCGAGAGCGCGGCCGACCCGGAGCGCGAGGTCGGCTGTCACGTCCTCGCCGACCGGCCCGCGGATACCGCTGGTTCCGAACATACGCGAAGCGGCGCGGGGCAGCGCCAAAAAGGAGGCGGTCGCTTACTCGTAGCGCAGCGCGTCGATCGGGTCCGTTCGCGAGGCATTCCAGGCCGGATACAGTCCGGCGAGCACGCCCACGAGAATACCGACGACGATCGCGATCGCGGCGTACGTCGAGGGGAACACCCAGGGGATGCCGATGAACTGCGCGCCAGCGTAGCCCGCGCCTAACCCGAGCAGCGTCCCGAGGATCGCCCCCAATAATCCGAGGATGACCGCCTCGACGATGAACAGCCCGAGGACGTCGCGGCGCTGGGCGCCGACGGCTTTCATGATCCCGATCTCGCGAGTGCGTTCGGTCACGGAGACGAGCATGATGTTGGCGATGCCGATCGCACCGACGAGCAGCGAGATTGCCGCGATCCCGACGATGAAGTTCTGCAGGAGGCTGAGCACGCTTTCCAGTTGACCCAGGAGTTCGGTACTGGTCTTGAGGAAGAACGTGAGTCCGCCCTGTTCGGCCGGCCCGCTCGCGTCCGAGCGGTCACTGCTCAGGTACTCGTTCGTGACGCTCTTGACCCGCTCGATGTCGTCAGCGTTCTTCGTCGGGGCTTCGGCGACCAGCGAGATGTACCGGGCGCGCTCGGTCGCTCCCTGAGCGATGCGCTCGTAGTAGGGATCGGCCGGGAGATAGAGCCGGGGTGACGCCCCGAAGCCTTCGAAGGGACTGTAACTCTCCGAGTCAGTGGTGATGCCGACGACGGTCGCGGTCACCTGCTGGCCGCCGACGACGGTGATGGTCAGGTTCGAGCCGAGAGTGACGTTCGAGTCGAACAGGCTCGCCATCGCGGGATTGACGACGACCTCACGGGCGCCTCTCTGGAACTGTCTCCCGTCCCGGAGATCGCTCTCGTCGAGATACCCCGGTCCAGTCGCGATGATCCCGTCCTGTCTGGGCAAGGTCTGTCCCGCGTATGTCACCCCCTGAGCCGGAACTGGCGAGTAGACGTAGGCGTCCTCGACGCCCGAGAGATTCGAGATTGCCGCCGCGTCCTGCTGTGTGAACACCGGCTGAGCGCCCGATAGCGGCCCCTGATTGGCGTTTTCCGGTGGGGCAGACCAGACGTAGACGTTGCGCTGGTCGTCCGGGCTGATGTCGCCGATGATCCCCTCCTGCAGGCCCGCCCCGAGCGTGACGAACGTGATCACCGCGGCGATGCCGATGATCACCCCGAGGGTCGTCAGCGTCGACCGGAGTTTGTGGCCCTTGATCGAGCGCCAGGCGATCCGCAGGCTCTCGATGGGGTTCATACGCCCACCCCCGACAGCTCCTCGATCTCCTCGATCTCACCGTCGAGCAGGTGGATGATCCGCTCGGCGTGTTCGGCGATGTCGCGCTCGTGGGTCACCATCAGGATCGTGTTCCCGCGGTTGTAGAGATCCTCGAACAGCCCCATGATCTGCGCGCCCGTCTCGGTGTCGAGGTTGCCGGTCGGCTCGTCGGCCAGCAGGATGGCGGGGTCGTTCACCAGCGCGCGAGCGATGGCGACCCGCTGGCGCTGCCCGCCCGAGAGTTCGTTCGGTAGGTGACCCAGTCGGTCGCCCAGTCCGACGGAGTCGAGGACGTCCGCTGCGTGCTCGCGGCGCTCAGTTCGGTCGACACCGCGAAACACCATCGGAAGGGCGACGTTCTCGCGGGCGTTCAGCCGCGGCATGAGGTTGAACGTCTGGAAGACGAAGCCGATTTCCTCGCCGCGTATCTTCGTCCGTTTTCGATCCCCGATCGTCGTCACGTCCTGGTCGTTCACGACGACCGACCCCTCCGTAGGGGTGTCCAGACACCCGATGAGGTTCATCAGCGTCGATTTGCCCGAGCCGCTCGGGCCCATCACCGCCGTGTAGGAGCCGCGGGGAATCTCCAGGGAGACGCCGTCCAGGGCGTGGACCGGCTCACCCACCTGGTACGTCTTGCGGACGTCTTCGAGTGTGACGGCCGCTTCACTATTCGATGACCCACTCATGGCTGGACGGTAGGACGGCTCCTCAAAAAGGGTATCGAGAAGGGGGCCCCGTCATATCCTGCTTCTATCGGGGATTCGTGGGAGAAAAATAAAAACGTCTTCGGAACAACCCATCGATGTGCGGACTCTACTGGTGATCCTGTGTTGTCTCGCGGTTCTGTGTTCGGGGTGTGTAGCGATCGGTACTCCTGGCGATTCGGGCGACGAATCCACGAAAATCGCGGACCTCACGATCGCCAACAGTCTCGATACGCAGACGACGGTCGACCTACTCGTTCGAAATCACACGACAGGTGACGTCATCCACGAGGAACAACTCACCCTCGAACGGAACGAATCCAGAGAGTACACTCGATTCGACGACGGGAGCGAGTTCAACGTCACTGTCGCCGTGGGGAATCGTACGAACTCGAAAGTGTTCTGGACGACAGAATCGAATTCTGTCGGTCTCTACGTGATGGTAGAGCAGGACAGGGTCCGAATGATGCGCACAGTGCGATGACGACGCGAACGGTTTTTACGCCCGGCCCACGCCCCTACAGCCATGAAACGCGGGGGATCTGACGACGCGAAACGCGCCGCCGGCGAGTCAGCGGCCGAGGCCGTCTCCGACGGCATGATCGTCGGACTCGGGACCGGGAGCACCGCCGCACACTCCATCCGCGACCTCGGCCGGCAGGTCGACGCCGGCCTCGATATCGAGGGTATTCCGACCTCCTTCCAGTCCCGAGAGCTGGCGCGGGAGGCGGGAATTCCACTGACGACGCTTGACGACGCGAGGCCCGACGTGGCGATCGACGGGGCGGACCAAGTGGCCGACGGCCAGCTCGTAAAAGGTGGCGGGGCCGCACACGCTCGCGAGAAGGTGGTCGATGCGGCGGCCGACCGGCTGTTGGTCGTCGTCGATCCGACGAAGGAAGCGGACGTGCTCGATCACCCGGTTCCAGTCGAAACGATCCCCGACGCGCGTCAGACGGTGGCCGACGCCGTTCGGGAACTCGGTGGTGAGCCCGAACTCCGTGCCGCCGAGCGCAAGGACGGCCCCGTGGTGACTGACAACGGGAATCTGGTGCTGGACTGTGACTTCGGCGCGATCGCCGAGCCGGGCGCGCTGGCGACCGATCTATCGAAGATTCCGGGCGTGCTCGAACACGGGCTGTTCATCGGTCTGGCCGACGAGATTCACTGTGGGACCGACGAGGGTGTGCGGGTTGAGACTCTGTGATTTGGGGAGGAATCGATTCTAAAGCAACGAATACCCGCTCTTGAAAGCCCTCACCACGCTCGCTAGGAGCCTGAAACGATTCCGCAGCTACTAGTGATTCCACCTCCTCGAAAGCCCTCACCACGCTCGCGGTCGCTGAGCGACATATCCTCACTACGTTCGGATAGGGGTCGCTCAGGCGACTCCCCTCCGGCGCGACCGTGGTTCGCCCTTTCATTCCGCCAGGCCCGCGACCACAACCGCAATATTGTGGCCCCACTCCTCCCCGGTCGCTCGTCGTTCGACGAGCGACACGCTTCCTGACCGCCCCGCAGTGGCCGGGAGCAGCGTTTATGCTGCGACCCGGGGAAGGGCAGGCTGCTGTGCTGTCCCCTGGTGGATGAAAGGGCGAGACTCGGTGGCGGTCGCTGAGCAGGCCCTATCCGAACGTAGTGAGGATATCCTGCTCAGCGACCGCCAGCGGGTCGAGGGTTTTCTTGCGTTGTTCCAACTTGAGACTGCTTTTCACCTGCGAAGTGAGAGAAATATCGTTCCAGAACCTATATAAATTACTGAGTGGTATCACTAGGTGGTATGAGCGAGTTCGACAAGTTCAGCGACGTCGGCGAGGCAGAAGTAACGAGAGCGATCGGCCAGGAGTGGACCGAGGAGTTCATGGACTTCTCCGATTCGGATGTCATCATCGTCGGGGGCGGCCCCTCCGGGCTGATGGCAGCCAAGGAACTCTCCGAGCGGGGCGTCCAGACGATGGTCGTCGAGAAGAACAACTATCTCGGCGGCGGGTTCTGGCTCGGCGGCTTCCTGATGAACAAGGTCACCGTCCGGGACCCGGCCCAGCAGGTCCTGGACGAACTCGACGTGGACTACAAGCAGTCCAAAGACAGCGAGGGACTGTACGTCGCCAACGGCCCCGAGGCGTGTTCGGGCCTCATCAAGGCGGCCTGTGACGCTGGCGCGAAGATGCAGAACATGACCGAGTTCACCGACATCGTCATCCGCGAGGACCACAGAGTGGGGGGAATCGTCATGAACTGGACGCCGGTCCACGCACTGCCCCGCGAGATCACCTGCGTCGACCCCATCGCCGTCGAAGCCGACCTGGTCATCGACGCCACCGGCCACGACGCGATGGCCGTCAAGAAACTCGACGAGCGCGGCGTCCTGAACGCCCCCGGTCTCGAGGAGGAGGCCAGCGGCATGGACCAGACCGGCGACGACTCCTACGGCGCGCCCGGCCACGACTCGCCCGGCCACGACTCGATGTGGGTCGGCGAGTCCGAAGACGCCGTCGTCGAGCACACCGGCCTCGCCCACGACGGCCTCGTCGTGACCGGCATGGCCACCGCGACCACCTACGGCCTCCCGCGGATGGGGCCGACCTTCGGTGCCATGCTCGTCTCCGGGAAACGGGCCGCACAGGTCGCGCTGGACGAACTCGAAGTAGAGGCCGACCCTGTCGACCTGACGAGTCGCGAAGCCGCCGCGAGCGCGGACGACTGATAGGGATTAGCGTAGACATCCATAGAGTTCGCTGCGGAAATCGATTTCCGGCCCCCGGTCAGAGTGAGACATCCTCCGACCGGCTACGCTACTTCCTATGAATCCCGCGTTTTTCAGCGGCGGTTGACACCGACCAAGTTCCGACATTTCGTGGGTGTGAATACCACTCACAATATGCTTCTTGTTTCCGGGCTACGTACGTCGACTGTTGGAGACGTAGCGACTATGGGAGACCGCGCCGAAACCGGCCAGTCGAACGAGCCCGATAGCCAGTCAGCCGCCGGTCGGGACAGCCGGTCCCGGTCGGCGCGAGTGCGCGGCCACTGGGCAAGGCTGCTCGATCGCGTCGGTGGTGTCGTGAGACAGCTGGAGCGGGCTGACTGGGCAGTCCTCGCGCTTCTGGTCGTCGCCGCCGTGCTTCGTCTCTATCGCCTGGGCGAGGAGAGTGTCTGGCTCGACGAGGCGCTGACCTGGTACCGCGTCACCGAGCAGTACACCACAGTCGAGATACTGTTCGTCCTGCCGCTCGAGGACGTCCATCCGCCGCTGTACTTTCTCTTGATGGACCTATGGACGTCGGTCGCCGGTGCGTCCGAGAGCGCGCTCCGGTTCCCCTCCGTAGTGTTCGGCGTCACGTCGGTCGGACTGCTGTACCTGTTCGGCGTGAAGGTGTTCGATCGGTCGACGGGCGCGATTGCGGCCGCCCTGCTCGCCGTCTCGTCGTTTCACCTCTACTACGCACAGGAAGCACGGATGTACACGCTGATGACGGCACTGACTGTCGTCTCGTTCTACTTCTTCGTCGATATCGCGGACGAGGAGTCACACGGCCGGCTGTCGGTCCTCGGTTACCTCGTCTCGACGGTGTTACTCGCGTACACCCACCTGTTCGGGACGTTCATCGTGCTCGCCCAGAACGCGTACCTCCTCTCGCGCGTGGCGCTGTCGGGTGGGACCGTGCCGGTGATCGGTCGGGTCGGCACGACAGCGACGTCGTTACGGGGCTGGCTCCGCGTCCAGGCGCTGCTGGCGCTGATGGTCGCTCCATGGTGGGTGGCACTCACGGTCCGGTTGCCGACCATATCGGCGGGTGGATGTACGGGGATCACCTGGATCCCGGAATCCACGCCAGCCGGCGCCGTGTCGATTCTCAAGCGGTACTTCTACTACTGTGGGGCCCCGGAGACGGTGAGCCCGATCCCGGCGGAGGCGTTCCTCCTCGTGATGGTGCTGGCCGGCGGACTCGTAGTAGCCGGCCTGTTCGCGGCCGGCGATGGCCGGCCCGGGTCGGGAGAACTCCTCCTCCTGGTGTGGTTGCTGACGCCTATCGTCGTCCCGTTCGTCCTCTCGCACGTGGTCGCGCCGATCATGGTGGCTCGGTACACCATCGGCGCGTCGCTGGCGCTGTTCTTGCTCGTCGGGCGAGGCGTACAGACACTCCGGCCGTACGCGCCCGCCGCCGTCCGGGTCGCACTGGTCGGCGTGCTACTCCTGGGATTGGTCGCTCCGCTGTCGGGCTACTACGAGTCCGATCAGAAGCGCCAGTGGCGTGACGCCGTCGAATCGATCGAATCGTCGGGCGATCGGGGTGATCTCGTGCTCGTCACCAAGTCACACCTCGTCCCGACCTACCAGTACTACGCCCGCCGCCCACCGGACACCGTCGTCGGGATGGAGCGTCTCGCGACCCGCGAGACCGTCAGCGAGGCGGTCGGCGATCGCGGAAGCGTCTGGGTCGTTCGCTCCTGGACCGGGCGGACGACGCTCGGCGACCACCTCCGATCGCTGAACTACACAGCCGTCGAAACGGTGCGTTCACAGGGGATCTATGCTCGACGATTCGTTCGCGTGTCCGGACAGAATCAGGCCAGCCGCCAGGCGTACTCGTCGGAGAAGACGGCCACAGTGCGATCGGCAAGCTGACTCGCAACGGCACTGAACGAGCCGGGGCCGCCGGGACAGTCAAGCACCGATCGTCCCGCCAGACCGACCTGATCGAGCCCGAACAGCCGGCAATACTCCTGAAACGTTCGATCGACGAACAGAAACGAATCTGAAACCTCGAAACGCCCATCCATGATGTTGTTATGTGTTCTATACTATGCTAATCTGCCCACAGCAGTGAGGAGAGCAGAATATAGTATTGACTGGCAAACCTTACCGTTTGATAATCAAATATCTGATTGTGAGATAATAACACACATGATCGAGCACAATGAGCCGAATATCAAAACGGACGTCAGAAACAATCGAGCCGGAGTCGAGCGAGGGAGTGACCGTGCAGGTGTGGGCCAGACGGCCAGTCTGTGGTGCACGAGCGAGCGTCATCGATCGACTGGGCCGCCTCCAGTCTGAGGGTATCATCGAGGAATTCGAAGTCCAGACCTGGCCCGAGGAAGTCGTCCTCGACGACGGAGACGAGCCGATTCCACGGCTCGTCGAGCACCTCGAAGAGTGGGCGAGCGAGCAGGGAGTGAGCCTCAGGCCCCCGTTCGAGCGCCGGACGGTCTCGCCACTGATCGGCGAGTCACGTGAGGTACTGACACTGCCGATGCTAACGCTGGTCGTCTACGCGGACGGGCTAGCGGGCGTCTACCCGTGTTCAGACGGCGATCGGACGGTGACCGTCGAAGCGTTTCTGGATCAATGTGAAACGAAGGGAGAAGCTGTCGTCGATCCGGGCGTGTAGCTCACGCGGCTTCTTGCTCGGCATCCATCGCTTCCAGCTTCCGGATCCGTGACTCGGTCGTCGGATGGGTCCCGAACAGTTTCTGCCGCAGACGCTGGACGAGGTCCGGGGCTTCGGTCTGGCCGTGGGTGACAGCCAGCACACCCCGATCCAGCGGGATGATCGACAGCGATGAGACGCTCGACACCTGCCGAAGGTCCCGGGTCGGCGCGGCCTCGATCTGGTCGTCGAGAGCCTGCAACGCGCTCACGAGGGCCGCGGGCGATCCCGTCACCTCCGCAGCCGTTCGATCGGCGACGATCTCACGAGCACGAGAGAACACCGCGACGATGGCGCGGCTCGCCAACCACGTCACCAGCAGCGCGAGGACGAACACGGCCACGACGAGCCGCACCAGCAAGCCCTCACGACTGTCTGTCTCACCATCACGGAACGTGACGATCGCGATCCAGCCGCCGACCGCCGCCGCCAGCCAGGCGAGGACGCCCACGCGTGGATTCGAGAGTCGCTGCTCGATCGGACCGGGCTCGGTGATGCGCCACTGTTCGTCGTCGCCCCAGAGTTCGGTCTCGCTCAATCCGTTGTACGTCCCGTCCGAGCGTTCAAGATTCCCGAGCAGCTTCGCCCGAATGCCATCGAGCACGACGACTGGTGTCGAGACCAGCGTCATCACCATCGCGTCGCGGTTCTTGACGTGGGCGAGTTCGTGCGCCAGAACGGCGTCGAGTTGCTCGCCGTCGAGGGCGTCGAGCGTCCCCGTCGAGAGCACGAGGTGTGCCGTCGACGGTCTGAAGCCGACGGCCATCGCCTCCGGTGCGTCGCGATCAGAGAGCGCGATTGTCGGAACCGGCACTCCGAGCTGGGTCGCGACCCGCGTGACCCGATCGTGGAGTTCCGGATACTCCTCGGCAGAGACGGTGCGCGCGTCAGCCCGTTCTTCCAGTGCTGACTGACCCGTCTCCCGGGAGACGGCCCAGACGATGACCGCAGTCGCGACCACCGTCGCAAGCACGGCGGCCAGGTCGCCCGGGAAGACGATCATCCCCACCAGGAGCACGGCGGTCCAGACGAGCGCGAAGAACACGATCGAACACAACGACAGCAGTACGATGGCGGCGACCATGCGGAGGTTCAGCGCCCAGCTCTCGGCGGTATCGCCGTGGAGGATCGCACCGAGGAGGACGAACGCGGCCAGCCCGCCCATCCCGAGCGCGAGGGCGTTGGCGACCGTGAATCCCGTCGCGACACCGAGCGTGAGCCCGACCAGAACGACCGCGAGCAGCCAGACGAACCCGACGAACAGCAGCGACACCGACGCGATCGCCGCCAGGTAGGCGGTGATTCGTAGCCCCACGGAGAGACCGCCCGAACGCCCGAGTACGAACCCCAGTACCGCGATCGAGCCGGCTACCCCGATCGCCAGCGGCGTCGCACCCGTAGCCACGACCAACTCGATACCGGTCCGAAATATCCAGAACACGAATCCGAGTAATCCGATCGCCACGACCGCGAGCAAGACCGTCGCAAGCGTCTCTCTCCACCCCTTGGACGTCGATTCCAACCCCATACGGTCGAGCACCGACGCGGAATATTTCAATGCCCCGGTATCCTGAGCGCGCCGGTTCGTGGGGAACATATTTTACCGAGGACGGACATCAAAAGAACAGTTCATGGAACGATCGGGACGTCGACAGTTTCTCACGACTGTCGCGGCCGGCGGTGTCGTCGCCACGGCAGGGTGTAGTATCCCGCTCCTCGGTGACGGAGGGAGCAACGACGGACAGCAGGGAGCCCGAGACTGGGCTCAACTGCGGGGCACGGCCGGGATGACGGGCCAGAGCAGTGCTGGCGGCCCGGGCCCCGAAGCGACCCAACAGTTCACGGCCGAGTTCCGAAACGGGATCAACGTCGGCAACACCGCGCCGCTGATCGGCGCGGACGGAATCTACGGCGTCGGGAAAGCCGCCGAGCCCTACGACACGGAGCCGCCCACCTTCGGAGCCTACGCGTTCAAGTGTTCCCGTGAAGACGGTCGCGAGATGTGGCGGCGGGAGATCGCGATCAGAGAGGGCCAAGAGAATCTGGGGTTCTTCACAGAGCCGCCACGTGCGTGTCTCGGTCCCGAGGGTCTGTACGTCTACTGGCTCGAAGACAAGGGGCGCGGCAACGGTTATCTGGACCACGTCGAGCGCCGGTCTCGCGCGGACGGCAGCGTGCAGTGGAGCCGCTCGATCGAGACGTGGGATGTCAATACCCGCCAGCCAGTCGTCCGCGGTGACACGCTGTTCGTGCTCATGGACGGGGCCCTCCGAGCGTTCGCGACCGCAGACGGGAGCGACCGCTGGACTAGTGAGAGGTTCAGGTACTACCAGCGCGCCCCAAGCGTCGGCCGGAACGTGGTCGCCGTCTACAACCAGGGATTCGGGGAAAGTGACGAAGACGTGACGATGCAACTGACGGCGTTCGACCGTTCGGACGGCAGTGAGCGATGGTCGGTTCCCACGCCCGATACCCGGGGGGCAGCAATGCTGCCGAGCGTCGCCGACGGAACAATATTCGTCGCCGAAGGATTCGGAATCAGTCTGCTCGGCGGAATACGGGGCGAGATTCCGGCGCGTCGGATTCGCGCTCTCGACGGCAGCGATGGCAGCGAACAGTGGTCGTACACCTACGTCGACGCCAGCGAGGATCCGACGATGGCCGGCGGTACGACGTCGGTCGCGGTCGACAGTGACACCGTCTACGCCGGATTGTTCTATCCCACAGCGTCACAGATTCTGGGTCCGGACGCGTCGTCGGCCGACCGCGACCGTCTCGAAGACAGCGTCTACACCGGCCGGAATCTTCTCGCGCTGGACCGCGCCGACGGATCACTGAAGTGGGACGCCCAGATCGGCACTGCTGCCCAGGTGTGGCCCTATCTCGTCGTCGACGACACCAACCTCTACGCCAAATTCGGGCTGGGAGACGAGGCGGAAGGGGCACAGACCCGGTGGTACGTGATCGAGAAAGCCGACGGTGCGATCCGCGGCTCGTTCGGAGCCGACGCCGAAATCGATCAGGCCCGTGTGTTCGGCGTCGCCGACGGCGCGCTGTTCGAACACACCGGTGGTGGCGTGCGCGTCTGGGAGTGATCCCGCTGATCGCAAGTCGTTTTATCCCGTAGTACAACCGACGAATATGGTCGACCAGGTCACGCTCTACCGCGCGCCGACGACGGAGGCCGACGCCGAGGAGACCGCGGCGTGGCTCGACGAGCGGGTCGACGCGACGGTCACGGTTCGCGACCGCTTTCTGTCGCTCTATGCCGACGACGACCTGCCCGAAGAACTGGCCGCCGCGCGCGTCCTCGACCCCTACGACCGCGAGACTGGCAACGCCATGTTGGGGATCGTCCGCTACGAGGAGCGGGCACTGGTAAATCCCGAGCGGGCCGGTGGCGTCATCTACGACGGTCTCGCCGTCCAGCAAGCCCTCAGCCGACGAATTCCCGATGAGGAACGCGGGCTGGACCACCTGCACATTCCCCTGCTCGACCGGGTCGTCGGGACCTGGGGCGAGCACGACGGGCGCTGGCACAAGCGCGTGAACGTGCTGGGCCAACCCGCCCTTCTGTCTGTTCCGGGATTGTACGAAGCCCCAGCCAAACCCGAACAGTACTACAAAGAACAGCAGAAACACGCCCTCCTCAGCGGTGGCGCGCCACCGCGCGAAGTCCTGGAGAATCAGGTCGACGGGCAGTTCCTCGTCGAGAACGACCCCCGGACCACCGACGCACTGAAGGGGTACGTCCTGCAAGCGTACCACTACCTCGAAACGGGCGAAGACTTCTGTGACGACGATCGCTGCCGCCTCTCGAACCCCCACCGCCAGCCCGGGGTCGTCGAAGCCCAACTGACCGAGCCAGAGTTCTGTCCTGAACACGCCGAACGGTATCGGTAGGGGACGAGCAATTCGGGAGTCGAGGTCAGTCGCGCGGGTCGATCGTTACGTGCTCCCCGTCGGCGTCGGCAGACAGCGTCTCGGACAGCGATTCCGAACCGATATAGACCACGACGACGTCCGCAGACGGGCGATCGACCTCGAACGTCGTGGAAAGCGACCGATCACCAGACGTCACCGTCTCCGGGCGACGGTCACCGAAGTCCTCGATGGCCGCCTCGAACTGGTCGGCGTCCTCGGCAGCGTCCCAGCGGGTGACCCAGACGAACCCGGGGCCGTCGTCCGTTGCGACGGTGGTGAGCGTGTCGTTACCCCAGCCGGCGGCGGCCTCGATCGCCCGCTCGCGGCCGAGTTCCTGATCGAGCGCGATCCGGGTGAACAGTTCGCCGACGGTCCCTCGATTCGTGTAGGTCCCGTACCGCGAGAGCGACTCCTCGCCCGCGACCGAGACCGAGAGGGGCGTGCGTGGCTCGCTCGCCGGCGTCTCGTTGTGGAGCAGCTGTTCGGTGGTCAGCGGCGCGCGGTCGAAGACGTCCGGGAGCGACTGCGTCTCGTCGACCCGGTTCTCGAAGTAGAGTAATCCGTAGTGGTACAGTGCAGTGGCGTACTGGGAGAATCCAGACTTGTTGCGGTAAGAAACCATCAGAATTGTCGAGACCATCAGGCAGTCGAGGGATTATCGGGCGGATACGTCCCGGAGACGACCTGCACCAGCCCCAGTGCAGCCGTCTCGTCTCGCCGATCGACCGTCCGGTCGTTCAGCGCGGCCCGTGCAGCCGCGATCCGGCGATCGAGTTCCTTCGCGGGCGAGTCGACGCGCGTCCAGCCGCCGGGTGAAGAGAATCGGACGAACACCCGGAAGGCGAGATTGAGCGGTGCGGCCACGAGACGGTCGCTCCGGCCCGCTTCCAGAATCGCCACGCGACCCCCTGGAGTCAGACGGTCGAGCCAGCGATCGACGGCCGCTCCCGGATCGTCGAGCAGGCCGACCACGAACGAGCCCAGCACGGCGTCGGCGCGCTCGATAGGTGGTCGGGTGGCGTCACCACGAACGAGGTCGACGTTCGTCCAGCCCGCGCGCTCGACGCGGTGGCGCGCCTGCGCGAGCATCCCCGAAGTGAGATCGATCCCCACCACCCGGCCCTCGCTGCCCACGCGTTCGCGAAGATACGGGAGATTCGCGCCCGTGCCACAGCCCATTTCGACGACCGTGTCGCCGGATTCGAGTTCGAGGGCGTCGGCAGCCAGTTCGCGCCAGCCTCGAACCACGGGCGCAGTGGCGAGCAGATCGTAGCGGGCGGCCAGTCGGTCGTAGAAGTCGGTGACTGCGCTGGAGTCGTCGGCGGGCATACCTAGAGGAGGTCCCGGATCACGCCCGCGACCGTCGGGGCGTCCGGGCCGAAGACGTAGACGATCGGTTCGACGCCGAATCCCCCAGTTTGAAAGAGCACGTCGACGTCGGAACCGCCAGCGAGTGCGTCGGCGACGGCTGCGTCGGGGTCGGCCTCGGCGTCGAATTCGACAGTGGTGAGTCCCTGCGCTTCGAGTTGCTCGATGGTCTCGGGCGTGTAACTGACGTCGAGTGCGGCGCGGGCGTCGCTACCGGCCTCGCGAGCGGCCAGCAGCATCCCCGCGACGTGTTCGCTGACGCCGAACTCCGGCTCGCCGGGGACGTGTGCCCGCCCCTTCAGATCGAGAATTCGCCCTGGAACCGCCGCGACGTCGTCGATCCCCTCGGCGTCGGGCAGACACTCGACGAGGTTCGACCCCACGGCCGGAATCAGGCCGGCGAATCCACTCGTATTTTCGAGGACGCGAAGCCCACGTCGGAGCGAGGAACGGACGCGTTCGGACTGCCTGAGGTGACTCTCCGGGTCGTGAATGTCGAAGTCGTCCTCGTACTCGGCGAGCGGCGGAAAGGCCGCTTCGTGGAGACTGGCGAGGACGTCTCCGCGTTCGAGACGCCGGACGAACACCTCGACTTCGACCAGTGCCTGCACGGGCGTCATGTCCCCGGAGGCCAGGCCGTCGGCGAGGTCTTCGACCAGTTCGTGCAGGCGCTCGTCGTCGAGCAGCGTTGCGTTGCGGTCGACCTCGCCGTGAACGTACTTCGAGACGGCGCTCTGGGAGATCCCCAGCAGATCGGCGACCTCGCTCTGAGTCAGGCCGCGCTCGCGCAGTGCTTCCGCAAGTAGTGATCGAAACGTGGGGAGAAACTCGTCGACGACGACTTCTTCGATGAAGCGCATGACACTGTCCTCCTACTGGTCACCACCAAATTCCACGTCGTTTCTCGGCGAAATCCCCGCGAGACGAGACTCGCTCATTGGTCGCCTCCGAACTCCCGATCGCCCTGAATCTTCGACGCCTGGGGCCCTTTCTGGTCCTGATACTTCGAGCCGCGCTCTTTCCCGTAGGGGCGGTCTGCCGGCGATTTGAGTTCGGTGAAGGTCAACTGCGAGATCCGCATCCCAGGCGTGAGCGCGACCGGTGCAGTCCCGAGGTTCGAGAGTTCCAGGGTGATCTTCCCCTCGAATCCGGGATCGCACAGCCCCGCAGTGGCGTGCACCACGATCGCGAGCCGACCCAGCGAGGAGCGGCCCTCGACGTGGGCGATCAGGTCCGGCGGAATCTCGACGCGCTCGTGGGTCGTCCCGAGCACGAAATCCCCGGGGTGGAGAATGAACTCCTCGCCCTCCTCGACGTGAGTCGAATCGACGTACTCGTCGACTTCCTGCTCGCTATTCGGGTGGATACAGGGGATGTTCGTGCGCTGGAACTCCAGAAATTCTCGCCCGAGACGGAGGTCGATACTCGCTGGCTGGATCTGGATATCCGGGTCATCCAGGGGCTCGACGACGAGATCGCCCTCCTCGAGGCGGCGGAGAATGTCGGCGTCCGAGAGGATCATACCTCAATTCGGAACCCCGGTGGTCTAAAGAGTCCCGAAACCGGTCACGAGTAGCCAGCGATATAGGCCCCGCTACCCTCGACAGGGATATGAAACAGGCCATCGTCGCCCGCGCGGACATCGGCATGGGCGAGGGGAAACTGGCGGCCCAGGTCGCCCACGCCTCGCTCAAAGCCTTCCAGGACGCGAGCACCAGCGCCCGCAAGGAGTGGCAGGGCAGCGGCCAGAAGAAGATCGTCCTCGAGGCCAACAGCGAGTCCGAACTGTTCGCACTCGCCGAGAAAGCCAAGACCGAGGGAATCCCCCACGCCATCGTCAGGGACGCCGGCCACACCCAGCTCGATCCCGGGACCGTGACCGCGCTGGCGGTCGGTCCCGCGGCAGACGACCGCGTCGACGCCGTCACTGGCGACCTCTCGCTGTACTGAACGCCGACGATACCGCAGGCTGACACTACGTGTCGCTCTTGCTGAAATTGTGTCCACAGTCGACGCACGCATAGGGGCTCGTCCCGCCGAAGCCCTGTGCCAATTCGACGTCGCCGCCACACTCCGGGCAGGCGTCGGGGATGTCGAAGCTCATCGGTTCCTCCGTCGGCTCGCGGTTTCGTGAGACATCTGTCGACAACTACTCTCGGGGCAACCCCTGTCACTGTTGTGGTGTGTTACCGTCGACTCTCCGCGTCGGCCCGCACCGCAACCCAACCAAATACTTATGCCTTGCTAAAATGCTTAAATACGCTGACCCCTAACCCGGAGTGAACACAGAATGCAGGGAGATCACGAACAGCAGGCTTACGATCGCGGGATCACCATCTTCTCGCCGGACGGCCGGCTCTATCAGGTCGAGTACGCACGTGAAGCGGTCAAACGCGGCAGCGCAAGCGTCGGCGTCCGGACCGCAGACGGCGTCGTGCTGGCAGCCGACCGACGCGCCCGGTCGACGTTGATCGAGCGCGAGAGTATCGAGAAGATCCACAGCATCGACGATCACGTCGCCATCGCCAGCGCGGGCCACGTCGCCGACGCCCGCCAGTTGATCGACTTCGCCCGTCGCCGCGGGCAGGTCGATCACGTCCGCTACGACGAGGCGATCGACGTCGAAGCACTGACAAAGTCCGTCACCGACCACATTCAGGAGTACACCCAGACCGGCGGCGCCCGCCCGTTCGGCGTCGCGCTCCTCGTCGGCGGCGTCGACGACGGCGAGCCCCGACTGTTCGAGACCGACCCCTCGGGCACGCCCTACGAGTGGAAGGCGACGGCCATCGGCGGCGGCCGCGACGAGATCCAGAGCTACCTCGAAGACAACTACGAGGCGGAGATGGACCTCGACGGTGGCATCGGCCTCGCACTGGAAGGACTCGCCCAGCCCGCAGAGGACGGCCTCGAAGCCAGCGGCATCGAGATGACGACGATCGACGTCGAGTCCGGCCGCGTCAGCCAGGTCCCCGAGGACGCGATCGCCGAACACATCGCGGAACACGGCCTCGGCGACGAGAACGAAGAGTAGCGCGCACCTCAACAGGGCCCGAACGTTATGCCCCCGGCGGCCGAGCACTCGGGTATGGCTCCCGAAGACCCGCCGACCGGCATCGTCGAACGCGCCCTCCACGCCTTCGGCTACGTCGCCGCTCACGTCCTCTTTTTCGGCGCACAGACCCCTGAAGAGGTCGTGAGTCGGCTTCGCTGGGCCTACCAGGTCGTGGGCGTGACGATCACCGACACGACGACCGTCGACGAGCGCGAGCTCACCGTCTTTCGATGTCCCTATCGACGGCTCGGCGCGGATCGCTTCGGCGCGAAGTGGCTCTGTCACGAGAAGCTGGACCGGGTCGACGACGGCTACGTGACCTACCTCGCACGTCACCGAAACATCGACTATCAGCGGCCGCGGGACTGTGACGCCGCGGGATTCTGTGAGAGCGAGTCCTGCTACTCCGCGGTGACGACGATGGATGATAGTGGTCGCTGTACGTCTGTTCCGGATCGACCGCCCGGAGCCGGGCGGTCGGAGCGGTAAATCGGTACAGCGACCATTATGACTGATCGCGAGCGCGCCGACCGCTTGCGGGCGCAGTTCGGCGAGGGGACTGCCAGCGGGGAGAGCAACGCCGCAGCCATCTGGGAGGCCTTCGACCTCCTGCTCGACACCGAGCGGTTTCTGAATCTCGGATACTCGCCGTGGTATCTCCCTCACGCCGTCGGGTCGAGCCAGCGTCGAATGGCCCTCCAGCTCGGTCGCCGTCTCGGCCACCGCCTGGGCTACACCGCCGGAGTCGAATTGCTCGACGTCGGCTGTGGCCGCGGCGGGCCGAGCGTCGACCTCCTCCGGACCTTCGGCTTCGATGTGACCGGTGTCGATCTCGTCGGCCACAACGTCGAACTCGCACGACGGACCGCCGCGACCGAAAGGGTGGACGCCGGATTTCTCGTCGGGAGTGCAACCCGGCTTCCGGTCGCGACCGACAGCGTGCAAGTCTGTGTCCTCGTCGACGCCGCGCCCTATATCAGTGACAAAGAGGCGCTGCTTTCGGAAGTCGCGCGCGTGCTCGAACCGGGCGGCGTCCTCGCCATGTCGGATCTCCTCCAGATCGAGGACGCCGACGCGACGGCCGTCGAGCGATTCACGGAGACGTGGGATATGGCCCCGCTCACGACGCTCGAACACTACCGCGAAGTCGTCCCCGAGTGTGGGTTCGTCGCCCGGCGATACGAGGACGTGACGGCCCACAGCGTCGGGCGGTTCGGATTCTGGGCGGAGCTGTTTCTCGCGCTTTCGCGGACGCCACTGGGAGCCGTCGCCGACCGCGTGCTGGGTCGTGCCGGGGTCGATCTCGCGGCCGTGACCGAGCAAGTCGAAGCGACACGGCCCGCGCTCGCGGATCTGCGACACTACGTCGTGACGGCACGACTCGACGATCAGGAAGGTATCGCTGGCGAGTGACAGACGCGCTCGAAGCGGTCGGAGGTGTCGACGAGTCGGTCGCCGTCGAGTTCGGGGACGATCGACCGGCTGTCGATCGCGGCGACGTATTCGAGGATGTCGCGCTGACGGACACGTGGAAGTGAATCGAGCGGACCACGCAACTCCGTGAGACGATCGCGAAACGCCTCGCGCGTGGCCGAGTCGACACCGTGGCCGGTCGCGTGGTGGGCGATCAAGCGCGCGCCGAGGTGGTCTTCCGGTGCGTGCGCGCCGCCGCTGCCCGCACAGACGAGCGCGAGCGGGCCGTCGGCACGGCGGAGCGCGCTCCCGACCGCCGCGGCGTTGGTGGTCGATCCGACCAGGACGGTACAGCCGTCGGCGGTCCGAAGATCTGCGACCGTTCGTCCCCCGTTGTCGGAGGTCATGCTGACTGGCCTGCCGGCGAGGTCCAGTCGACGCGTGTCACTGGGAGAATTGAAAAAGTCGTATCGCGCCAGCGGACGACCGTCGCCAGTCCCCTCGCCCCCGACGTGTGCCTCGGGATTGACCCGCTTGAACGCCGTCGGGTCACTTCCGGCCAGCGGGACGTGGACGCAACTCGCGCCGCCAGCGAGCAACTCGACGACCGTCGTCGAGAAGTACATCACGTCCACGACCACGTACGTCCCCGCCGGTGGATTCTGGGGGAGGGACTCCCTTGTCGGATAGACCTCCAGTTCGGACGGGGCGACCGGCGTTGATCGTGACATGGGCGGCCTCACTCGGAGTGGCTATCGAGACACGCAAGAATCTATATATTACCCATGCTGTGTGAACAATTGACAACCTGAGTGGCGGTGTCCCTATTGGGACGGACCGCCAACGCGTTCGCATGTGTGGACGGACATCGCTATTTGCGCCCCAGTCGGTCGTCGAGGAGCGCTTCGACGCGACGGCAGTCGAACCGCTGGAGCCGCGGTACAACATCGCACCGCGGGAGGATCTCGCAGTGATCCGTAACGACTCACCCGAACAGATCGACCTGCTAGAGTGGGGGCTGCTCCCGTCGTGGGCCGATCCCGCCGACGCGCCCCGGCCGATCAACGCCCGCGCGGAGACAGTCACGGCGAAACGGTCGTTCGCAGAGGCCTTCGAGCAGCGGCGGTGTCTCGTCCTCGCCGACGGCTTCTACGAGTGGAAAGAGACGCGCGGGGGCAAACAGCCCTACCGCGTCGAGCGTACGGATGGGGCGCCGTTCGCGATGGCAGGGCTGTTCGAGCGCTGGGAGGGAGACGGTGAGACAGCGGAGACCGTCACGGTTGTCACGACCGAACCGAACGCCGTCGTCGAACCACTGCACCACCGGATGGCGGTCGTCCTCGACCGAGACGAAGCGGCGACGTGGCTGTCGGATGCTGATTCAGAGACCCACCGTGAGTTGCTCGATCCTGCTCCCGCCGAGGAGTGGCGCTCCTATCCGGTCTCGGCCCGGGTGAACGACCCGAGCAACGACGATCCAAGTATCGTCGAGGAGATCGACCCCGATACCCAGACGGGGCTGGACGAATTCGCTTGACATCGGTCGGACTGGAGCGAACGCACTTCGACACTATTATCATAGTTCCTGAAGGATAGTCGAGTATGAGCGAGATCCACCACGCACCGCAGGAGGGGTCGTTCGAGAGCGAGCAGTCGGCTGGCGCGGTGCGGGTGGTACGGGACGGCGGTCGGGCGACGCTCTTTCTGGACGCGCCGGGGATGAGCGACGACGCGCGCTCGACGCACTGGCTCACCGCCGACGTCGCGGATTTCCGTGATCTGGCGGAGATGCGGTAGTCAGGCTGCGTCCTGGTCGTAGGCTTCCAGCAGTTCCTGGTAGCGGTTTCTGATCGTCACCTCGCTGACCTCGGTCTCCTCGGCGATGGTCTGCTGGGTGATCTGTTCGTTGGTGAGCAACGCGGCGGCGTACAGCGCGCCGGCCGCGAGCCCGACGGGCGACTTTCCGGAGTGGACGCCCTTGGGCTTGGAAACGTTCAGCAGTTCGCGAGCGCGGCGTTCGACCTCTTCAGGAACGTCGAGTGCGGAGGCGAACCGCGGCAGGTACGACGCGGGGTCGGCCGGCTCGACAGCGAGGCCGAGCTCCCGGGCGAGATAGCGGTAGGCACGGGCGTACTCCTGGCGGTCGACCCGGGAGATGGGCTGGAACTCGTCGAGGCTCCGCGGGGTGTTGGCCTGCCGGGCGGCGGCGTACAGCGACCCCGTCGCCATCGCCTCGATCGAGCGCCCAGGAAGCAGGTCGTCGTACAGCGCTTTGCGGTAGATGACGCTGGCAGTCTCGCGTACGTTCTCGGGCAGCCCCAGGGCAGAGGCCATCCGATCGATCTCGCCGAGTGCCTGCTTGAGGTTGCGCTCGCGGGCACTCTGGGCACGGAAGCGCTCGTCCCAGGTCCGCAGGCGGACCATCTGGGAGCGTTTCCGTGCCGAGAGCGCCGACCCTTTGGCGTCGCTGTCCTGCCAGTCGATCTTCGTCGAGAGCCCTTTGTCGTGGAGGGTGTTCGTCGAGGGCGCACCCACGCGGGACTTCTGGTCGCGCTCACGGGAGTCGAACGCCCGCCACTCCGGCCCGTGATCGATCATGTCGTCTTCGATGACGACGCCACAGGCCTCACAGACGGTCTCACCCCGCTTCTCGACGGTGACGCCGTCCGCACCGCACTCGGGGCACGTGAGCTCGTCGGTCTCTTCCGCGACTGGCTCGGTCGGTGCTGTTCGGCTGCGATCGTGGGTTCTGAACCGCGTGTTGGTTTCGGACATTGTGTTAGTGCCGCTGGACCACAGGGCCGGGGCCCCGGGTGGTGTTGTGTTTTTACTATCGTAGAAAAAGACGTGCTACTACAAGAATTGCATACCAAACTGATTGGGGCCGAGGGAAGAGCGAGAGCAACCCGCCGAATAGAATACGTTTGATAATGATCGAAAAGGCGAACGACTTTAGGTATCAATTCCGAAAGGGCGTGCAGATCAACGGGAGCCGTTCCGAAGATAGCAATGACAAGAGGGATACAGCCGAACGAGGCCGGAATCGACGCGATCGTCGAAGAATGCGTCGAGGTGTTACAGTCGTTCGAACTCACCGAGTACGAGGCCAAGAGTTTCGTGGGGCTGTCACGGCTGGGGAGTGGGACGGCAAAAGAGGTCGCCGAGGTCGCCGGGATACCCCAGGCCCGCGTCTACGACTGCATGGAGACGCTCAGCGACAGGGGAATCGTCTCGATCCAGCAGTCCAAACCGCGTCGATTTCGCGCCGCCGACACGGAGGCAGCCGTCGGGGCACTGGAGCGGCGCTGTCAGGGGCGACTCGACAGGCTCCGTGAGCTGTTCCCGCGGCTCGAATCGCCGACTCGAGAGGGCGATGGTGCGGACGTGTGGGTGATGGAAGGGTCGACGGAGGTCAGCGAGCGCCTCAGGGAGCTGGTCGCGGCGGCCGACGAGGCGGTGCTGCTGGCGCTGGCGAGCGAGGATCTGCTCACCGAGTCGCTACTGGACGCACTGGATTCGGCGGCCGCCCGTGGTGTGGACGTCGTCGTGGGTTCGCCGGGGAAACCGATCCGCGAGCGCGTCGGCGAGACGGCCGCGACCGCCCGCGTCGTCGAGACCTGGACGTGGTGGGAGGAGTACCCCGTCCGGCCGGGCGCGATCAGCGCGGTGTTGCTGGTCGACGGGCAGTCGATGCTCGTCAGCGCCGACGCGGCGACCTCGCTGCCGGGCGTGAACAAACATCGAGCCGTCTGGACCGACAGCGAGCGCGCACCGCTCGTGAAGATGATGCAGCCGCTGGTCGCACGGGCGGTCGACCCCGCAGGTGGATGATCCCAGAACTACACGAGCGGAAAGACATTTTACGGCCGGTGTGTATTTCCGAGCAGGCACAGTGATGAGAAGACGCACCGGCGAGTTCCACGGTGGGGGCTACCGTGAGTGAAACTGCCCAGAACGTACTCGTGGTCGGGCCCGCCGTGGGCGACGTCACCGACGAACTCTGCACGCGACTGTTGACGGACGTCCAGCCGGCAGATTCGATCCTCGGCGTGTCGGTCGTCCAATCGCCGTCGGACCGCCGCCGTCGCTGGACCGACCACGGCTCGCTCGAGGAGTTCGACGTCGAGTTCGTCGACGTCGATACCGACACCCGGGCAGCGAGCGCCGCTGAACACACACAGCCGACACGACAGATCACGACTGTCGCGGACCCGACGGACCTGTCGACGCTCGGTCGGACCGTCGGCGAACGGCTGACAGCGGCCGACGGTCGGACGTCGATGTGTTTTCATTCGGTGACGGACATCCTGGATTTCGTCGAACGCGAGCGCGCCCTCGAATTGCTCCACACGCTCGCCGAGGAAGTCAAATCGGCCGACGCACACGCCCACTATCACCTCGACGCGAGCCAGGACGAGGAGACGGTGGAGCTGCTCGGAACGGTCACCGACCGCGTGATAGATCTCAGTCCCGACGGCTCGGACGTCTCAGTCCGCTGATCATCGTTCGGCGAGTGTCATCGGCATGCCGTCACGGGGGTGGGCAGTCAGCGACGGACGCAACTGCAGTCGCCCCGAACGGTCGGTGTCGAGGCTGTACTCGCGGGCGACCGTCGCCAGGATAACCTGTGCTTCGAGCATCGCGAGGTGTTTGCCGATGCAGTGGCGCGGCCCGCCACCGAACGGGAAGTACGCGAACCGTGGCCGATCGCCCTGATCGAGCCACCGATCGGGGTCGAACTTGTCGGGGTCGTCCCACCACTCGGGCGAGCGATGGACGGCCCACTGTGGGAGCATGACTGCCGACCCCTCCGGGATGTCGTAGCCGCCGAGTTCGACGTCCCGGGTCGGCTGCCGGAAGATGACGTACACCGGCGGATACAGCCGCATCGCCTCCTGGATCACGCGCTCGATCAGGTCGAACTCCCGGACGGTTTCGAACGTAACGGGTCCCTCGACAGCGTCGGCCTCGGCCTGCACCGCCTGCTCGACCTCGGGATGGTTCGCCAGCAAGTACCAGCTGTAGGTCAGGGTGAGCGCCGTCGTGTCGTGTCCGGCAAGCAGCATCGTCACCACCTCGTCGCGGAGCTGGCGGTACGACTGTTCGCCGCGGTCGCGTGCGCGCAAGAGGATGGAGAGGACGTCCATCGGTTTCTCGGGGTCGTCTTCGTCGCCCTCGGTCCCGCGGCGGCTCGCGATCAGCTGTTCGACCACGTCGTCGAGTTGCTCCAGAGCGGCCCGATACTCCCGGTTTTCGGGCGTTGGGACCCAGTCGGGCGTGATGAATCGGATCGGGTCGGGTTCGAAGCGCGCGCCGATCGGTTCGAGGTTCTCGCGGATAATCTCGCGCTGGCGGTCGGTCAGTTCGACGTCGAGCATCAGGTCACAGATGACGTCAAGCGTCACCTGGGTCATGTCGAGTTCGACGTCCCGGCGCTGGCCATCTGCCCAGTCGTCGACCATCGCCTCGGCGTGGCCGGCGATGGTGTCGGTGAACTCGCCGAGGCGGGTCATCGCGAACGCCGGGTTCGCGAGGTCACGTTGCCGGCGCCAGGTGTCGCCCTCGCTCAACAGCAGTCCCTCGCCGAGGAGGTCGCCGATGGCGTCGTCCTGGAAATCGGGTTTGACGTAGCTGTCGGCGTCGGCGACCAGCACCTGCTGGATGTCGTCGGGATCGCTCAGCATGTAGGTATCCAGCGGCCCCAGATCGAGACGGACCACGTCGCCGTAGGCGCGCTCACAGGCCGTCAGAAAGCGAAACGGGTCGGTGGCGTACTGGCGGGCGTTCCCGAACAGCGGGTCACCTTTCGGACGAGGGGGACTCGGAGCCATCAGTGTCTATCGGGGATCCAGCGGGATAAGCGCCAGCCCGAGCGAAAGGTTTGGACGAGTTTGCCAGAATCCCCTTTGAAGAGTCCCGGCCACATGCAGGTGCGATGTTCGCAAAGAAGGGACTCACCGCCGCGCTGGCGGTGCTGCTACTGATCGGGAGTGTCGTCCCAGCAACCGCTGCCGCCGGCGGCGAGGCCGATAGATCGGCCGCCGCCTCGGCGACAGTCCACGTCGAAGTGACCGAGAACGCGACCGTCCTCGCCGTCGAGAGCGACGGTGAGGCCGTCTCGAACGGCTCGGTCGTCGTCGAGTCGGTCGGGAATGCCACCTACGAGGGCAGCGGCCAGTACGAACTCGACGCCGACGGTGAAGTTCGCCTGCCCGTCCCCGACGGTGGGGCGACTGTCGAGGTCGATCTCGAAAGCCAGTCTGTCGAGGGCGAAGGGGTCGTGACGCTGACGGCGCCCGAAACGGGCGAGTACGAGACGACCGTCACGATCGAGACGCAGGCCGAAGCCGGTATCGTAGCCCAGTTCGAGGCCTGGCTACCGATCGACCTCGGCTTCGAAGCCGACGCCGAGGACGGCTCGGCCAGCGCCGAGGGAGACGGCGAGTCGGACGAAGACAGTGACGGCCTGTTCGGGCTCGACCTCGGCTTCGCCTTCGACGCTGACGCAGAGTCGGATGGCGACGCCGACGCGACCGCCGAGGCCGAGTTGGACGGTGACGGGGGAGCGAGCGCCGACGGTGAGGGCGAGTCGGACGCCGACGCTGACGGTGACGCGGACGCCGAATCCGACAGCGACGCCGAGGCGGCTTCCACTGCCGAAACCGACACGGACGCCGGCGCTGACGCCGACACCGAGTCGAGTGCCAACACTGACGAGGAGGACGGTATCTCGGTCGAGGGCGACGGCGAGTCCTCGGGCGGAATCTCCCTGCGCGCCTGACGGTTCTGATTTTCCCGCTGACGTCGCGCTCTCCCCTGGCCGGCGATAACTACTCGGCGCTGGAGGCCGCAGTGCGACCGTGGACTACGAGACGATCCTGTTCGACATGGACGGCGTCCTGCTGGAAGGGTACCACACCGACCGGGCCGTGTATCGACAGGCCGCCGCGGCGACGCTGGCGGACTTCGGCATCGACCACGGCGGTGACCCGCCGCCGGATCTGGTCGCGCCTGACACCGTCGCGGACATCCGGGCGACCTGTGACGACCTCGACCTCCCGACTGCGCCCGCCTGGGCCTACCGCGAGCGTGCGGCGACGACGATCGAAAACGAATCCATCGTCGCCGGCGACCGCGCCGCGTTTCCGGACGCCGACGTCCTCGAAACGCTCGCCGAAGACTGCACGATCGGCGTCGTCTCGAACAATCGCCACGGAACAGTTCGATTCGTCGCCGCACACTTCGAGTGGCCCGTCGACGCTGTCCGCGGTCGCTTCCCGACGCTGGAGGAGTTCGCCCACCTCAAACCGCACCCCCGATTGCTGCTGGGCGAACTCGACCGTCTCGGCGCCGAGGACGCGCTGTTCGTCGGCGACCGCCGAACCGACGTCGAGGCCGCCCACCGTGCCGGAATCGACGCCGCACTCCTGACGCGAAGCGGCGACCCGACACCGGGCGAGGAAGAACCGCGATTCCACATCGAATCGCTCGCGGAGTTGCCGGCGTTGCTGGACGACTGACCGTGGTCGTCGCGTCGTCTCCCGTCATGCTCGTCGGCCTCGTCGCGGTCGTCCTCCTCGCGGGGGCCGTCAACGGCCTCGCCGGCTTCGGATTCGCACTGGTCGGGACGATGGCGCTGGCGACGGTGATCGATCCCCCGACTGCGGTCGTGTTCATGATCGCGCCGATTCTGGCGGTGAACGTCTCGCTCGTCCGTGAACTCTCGCTCTCGCAGCTGCAATCGTGTGGCAAGCGGTTCGGGCCGCTCGTGGGCGCCGCACTCGTGGGCACCGTCTTCGGACTGGCCGTGATCGATCGCTTACCGCAGGCACCGCTGAAAGTCGGCCTCGGTCTCCTCTCGCTGGCGTTCGTCCTCACCGCCCAGCAGACGGTCGCCCTGCCCGGCTTCGACCGTCTCAAGCGGACCTGTTTCGTCGAGACGACGCCGGCGATGGTCGCTATCGGCGGCGTCTCGGGCGCGCTGTTCGGCGGGACGAACGTCGGCGTCCAGTTCGTCGCGTACGTCCGGAGCCGGGACCTCCCGGACGGCCTGTTCGTCGGCATCCTCGCGATGATATTCCTCGGACTCAACGGCGTCCGACTGCTGGCGGCCGGCGCGCTCGGGCTGTATCCCTCGGCGACGCTGTTGCTCGCGTCCGTCGCCGCGGCGATTCCCGCTGTCCTCGGCGTCGCAATCGGCTCCCGCCTCCGCTCGCGCGTGACCGAGCGCCACAGACGTGCGGTCGTGCTCGGACTCCTGACGGTGATCGGCGTGCGACTCGTCGTCGGTGGCCTCGGAGTCGCATGAGGGAGCGAAGCACCCATCAGACTACACAGTAGAAAGTCTCAGAGTCTGAAAACGGGGGTGCTAGTTCAAGCGCCGAGCCGACGTATTGGTGAGCATGAGCATCCCGACCAGTGACAGCACGTACCGAGTGCGCGAGCGCCGTTCGGCCGTGCCGGCCTACGGGCCGATCGAGGCAGCCGTCGGATTCGTCGTCTTCTACGCAGTCTTCGATCGCGTGACGCCGACTGTCGTCGACGTGCTCACCGACGCCGTCTCCGATCTATCGGCGTCGGCCGTCGGATTCGGTCTGGCGTCGTTCCTGTGGTTCGTCCTCGCGGTGACCATCATCGACCAGACCCGGCGACAACTGGCCGCGCTCGGAATCGTGGACGCCGACCCAGGGTGGCAGTTCACCAGCGGACCGGCCACGCTCTCGGATCGGCTCGCCATCCAGTATCTCGCCGTGAGTCTCGTCAGCGGCCTGTTGGCGGCCTGGACGTTCGAACGCGCGATGACGGCGCTCGCGTCGACGATTCGTCTCGTCGCGACCCAGGATACCAGCGAGTTCGCCGTCGGAGAGGCTCTCTGGATGGTCGGCTTCTTCGTCGGCGCTGGCGTGGCGGCGTACGCACTCGACAGACTCCTGATCGGCGTGATCAGGACGAGGCGGGGCGGGTGAGTCGGCGGCGAACCCGTCAGCCGGCCCCATCAGAACTCGATCGTCGCGAGATCAGATTCGAGGTCGGCCACGTGGTCGTTGTAGGCGGCGACGAACTCACGGAACTGGGGTGCGTATTCGCGGATCTCGGCCGCCGGTGGTGGCTGGTACTGCGAGAGGAGGTAGACGCCACCAGTGCCGCCGACACGGAGATAGGAGACGCCGTCGCGGTCCCACTTCAGTTCCCAGCGCGTGCCCTCGACTCGCGTGGTGTAGGTGCCGTAGTCGCCGCCCTCGTAGCGGTGGAGTTCGCCAGCGATCCGATCACAGACCTCGCGGATTCGATCGAGCACCCGGTCGCGCTCGGCGACGACCGTGTCGGTGCTCGCGACCTCGGGAAAGTCAGTCGAGACGTCATCGAGCACGCCCGAGAGTGAGGCGACGTAGTCAGCGAACCCGGCGACGAACGCGTCGTAATCGACCATCGCGTCGGCCAGGGCATCGGGTTCCGGCGGCTGCTTGGTCGAGACGACGTATATTTCGGACCCCCGCTTCGGGTCGAACCGCAGATACTCCAGATCCCCGCCCTCGTACTTGACAGTCCACTCGCCGCGGTCGGTCTCGATCGTGGCCTGTCCGTAGTCGCCACCTTTGAGCCGAGCGAGCTGGTAGGCGATCTGTCCGGCGTGGTCTCGAACTGCCGCGACGAGATCGTCGCGCTGCTCGGCGATTTCGGTGGCGTCCGTGGGGTCACGCGGCGGCCAGTCAGTCACACGCCGCTGTCAGGCGTCAGCGAGGATAACGCGTCCGATTCGAAGCGCAGAAACAGATGTGTTACTCGTGTGCCCATTCCGGATCCGTCTTCGACCAGAAACACAGGACTTTTTCGGACGATTCGGTTTCGATATCGGCATTGGGTTTTGCTTTCGAACTCATATTACACCTATACGTTCCAGATTGTTGTATTTATATCTGCCCCTAAGAGGGTCGATAGGCATCCGGGACCGAACAAGGAATATAAGGTTCGCAGAAGCCGGCGATGACAGCGTCAATCCGCACTGATGGTCGTCTGCTGGCGGACGTCGGCTTCGAGGCGGCGGGCGTGTTCCAGGCGAAGCTGTCGAGCCGCCGCCGGGGAGACGACGTCCCGTCCAGCGAACTCGGCCGTGGTCGGGTCGTACGCACTGATATCCAGACCCATGCGGTCGAGGTACGCCCGGACCGCCACCGAGTCGAGGCCGTCGCGGATCGCCGCGTTGACGTACTCGACGAGGGCGTCGAACTCCGGGAGAACGATCTCGGTGTCACTCCGGTAGCCGCGGTCGCCCTCGATGCGGACCTCGGTGCCGTCGAGTCCGGCCACGACGCCGGCAATGTCGTCGGCCAGGCGAAGGATCTGACTCGGGAGGGCAGTGTCGGGCGAGCGCCACTCGACGGTCCCGAAGGCCGCTCTGAGTTGGACGGGTGTCCAGACCGTACTCTCGGGGTCGAAGTCCGCGTGAAACGCTCGGCGGTCGACACCGGCCTCACTGGCCGCCGTGTGAAAATCCTCGTACCGGCGTTCGAGCCGGCGCGTCCAGTCGTCCCTATCCTGGGCATAACGCCACAGCCGCCCCTGATGTGGGACGGTGTCGTAGGCCATCCACCGATAGAGCTTCGAGCGGGCGCCGGCGGCCAGTCGTCGGCCCTCGAAGTACGGCGAGGAGTTGACGAGCGCGAGTGCCGGATCGAGCGCGATCAGGGTGTTGAGCTGGTCGATCGCTCGGCCCCGTTGCTGTTCGACGTGAATGTGTGTGCCCGCACAGTGACGGACGCATCGAAAGTCGTCACCGACGACCTCGTTCTGGATCCGCGTCCGCTCGCTGGGGATCTCGGCGATCTCGTCGGCGTGGATGGGTGTCGCCAGCGGGACCAGGTGCTTGCCGAGGTCCTCGGCGCGGTCGAGAACGGCCGAGAGCCGATCCAGCAGTTCGGCGCGGAGGTCCCGTGTCGAGGCACACGGTGTGGTCTTGATCTCCAGCATCGGCTCGACGAACTCACGCTCGGCGCCGGCCGTGGCGGCGACGAGTGCTCCCGGTTCGACGAGATGCCCGTCGTCGTCGACGACCCAGTACTCGACTTCGACACTCCGCCTGATCTGTCCTGATTCGGTCATTGACACCGACCTCGGTTGTTCGACCACACCCCCAGTCGGCAGGGAAAGTGTGGTATCACTACACACAGATATCTCGATAGGCGGTACAAGAAGATAGGGAGATGCGCAAAAATTGCACCGTTTTCCAGTTCAAAGCCGAACTGAAAGTGTCTGAAACGGAACGATTGCGAAGTTATTAGTCAGAAGCCCCAAATTCATCCAACAATGGACGAGCCGCGGATCGCTCTACTGAACGCCGCGCACGCGGCAGCCGACACCCGGCGCAACTTCGAGCGGGAGGTCGACGCCGAACTCGTCGAGTTTCACGCGCCCAGCGGAGAGCTTCCCTCGTCGTTCGCGTTCGACGGCTGCGTCGTCACGGGGTCGAGTGCCTCCGTCTACTGGGATAAACCCTGGATCGGACGGCTGAAGGAGTGGGTCGGCGAGGCCGTCGAGGCCGGCCTGCCCTTCCTCGGGATCTGCTACGGTCACCAGCTACTGGCGAACGTCCTCGGCGGGCAGGTCGAGGCGATGGGCGAATACGAGATTGGCTACCGGACGATCCACCGGACCGACGAGAGTCGGCTGCTTGCGGGTATCGACGAGGACTTCACCGCGTTCACGACGCACTCCGACCACGTCCGTCGAGCACCGCCGGGTGCGACGGTGTTCGCACGCAACGACTACGGCATCCACGGATTCCGGAAAGGTCGTGTCTTCGCCGTACAGTTCCATCCCGAGTACGACAGGGAGATGGCACGAACTGTCACCGAAGGCAAAGACCTCGACGACGAACGAATCGACGCTGTCCTCGAGGGGATCACCGGGGAAAACTACCGGGCAGCCTGTGAGACCAAACAGTTGTTCGACAACTTCCTGGCGTTCGTCGAGCAGGTTCACCCGGGCCGAGCAGTCGTGAACGAGTGATCAGCACGTCCAGGAATCCCGGAAACGCCGCCGCCACGTCTCGCCCAGTTCCGGAGCCGTCGCGTCGTAGCCCTTCTGACGTAACTCGGCCGCGAAGTCCCCGCAGCGATCCCCGTGATTGACGAGGATCTCTGCGTTTCGATAGGCGTCGAGAAAGTCGAGCAGTCCGTCGCGATCGGCGTGCGCCGAGAAGTCGTACGATTCTACCTGGGCCGCGACCGGCATCCGACGGCCGTCGATCTCGGCGCTGCCCGTATCGAGCAACTCCCGGCCGGGCGTGCCTTCGACCTGGTAGCCCGTGAAGGCGATCTTGTTCACGGGTCGGTCCGCGATCTCGGGGACGTAGGTCATCGCCGGGCCGCCCGAGAGCATCACTAATGAAGATCTGCTAGTACATCGCTATTTCCTCTCATATGATTTCTTTTTTATTCTCTAGGCCGAAAGCGCCACTCTCATAGCCCGAAGGGGGCGTTTGGAGATCGGGTATCTAGATACGGTCACTAATCCACGCGGTTTTGCTCAGGGCAAAACTAAAGTTGGTTTGGTTCATAGCCAAACCTGTGCTATGATCGAGACTGGCAACGCGGACGAGGCGACCAATATGAGCAATTATGATGCGGACCTCGTCTTCGCAGCACTCCCAAAGAACGTCAAGAGCGACATCGAAGAAGATGCTCGTAAGGAAGCAGACGAGGAACTCGTCATGCTCTGGAACGGCGAACCCATCGTCGAGAATCTCCAAGACGACCTAGCGTCGTACGGTTCACATTTCGGAGAAGAATACGTCAAAATGCGCGAGCTTGATCCATTACGTGATTTCGGCGACGAACCACCTCAATTGACAGGGAATCTTGAGGTCGGGCTCACGGGGGATTATCCACGAGAAGAGTTCTACGAGAACGCCCTCTCCGATTGGGCAGACGCTTACCTCCGCGCCATCCGAGGTGAGATTCGTCGATTACAACAGGAAACCGTTCTTTCACCTCGGGAATTCGTCGCGTTCGTATTGTCCGAAAACCCCCGATACACGTGGGACGATGCTTCCGACCGAATGCGGATTGCTCGGGGAACCTACGGTGGGAAGATGAGTAACGAAGTACGGCCGAAAATCCAGCAGGCAAAACAAACCGTCGATTTCGTCGAATCAGTCCAACATGGATTCGAAAACCAGGGGTGAATTTTCGTGGCTTCTGCTTCTATGAATGTCGAGTCCATTCGATCGACCTTTCGGCACACGCTCGACGACTGTATCTACGAGGTATACGCGCTCAAGTGCGAACCTGAGTGGCAACTCCCCCTGCTGTACGAACCCCGTCTCTCGTTGAAGTCTAGAGATTACCCCCTCACTGAGGTTCCGAAATACGCATTTCGCCATCGATATTATCACCAGGCGACGGTATACGACGCAGCCGTACCGAGAGAGAAACGGGAGCACATTCCCTCATGGAAGGTATTCGCTGACGCCGCGAACACTGTTTACTACGTCGGACGTACAGAGGCTTTCAACTCTCGTCTAAACGAACATCAATCTGGGACGGGATCTAACCTCACGGCCGAGGCTACAGTCCAAAAGGTAGCAATCAGACAGCAATATCCACAGAATCTTAAAGAAAGGATAGTCGAAGCTCTCGCTGACGACATCGACTCTCGAGAATCTGCCCGGGAGCTTGCCGCCTCAATGGGTGTCGGAACTGAAGCCAAGTTAAATACCAAAGCTACAGAGTTGCGTGAGCTCCGAGAATGCATTCAGAACTCGCGCACAATAGTCACTCTTGAAGAAGCAGCTGAACTAGCGGACGACTACAGCCTTTCCGCTGTAGAAGAGTGTGTCACCGACGCTCGGACTAAGCGCCGCGATGCAGAGCGTGAGCTTGCACAGAATCTTCTACGACTCCCTCATTCCGACGAGGGAACCCGCGAGATAAATGTGGCAGATATCGACTCCTTTGCGTACTGGAACTGAAATATTATTACCAATATTATGATACCATCAGACAGTAGGTCTTATTTCACAACCGCCGGTCGATACTCCTCAAGTGGTCCTCGCAGGAGCGATAGGATCCCCCATCGACTACAAACTCGTCGTGCTGTTTGGTAATTCACTCCTGTGATTCCCTCGATTTCCCGGTATGAAAGGCCGGCTTCGCGCAGTGCGAGAATCTCTTCAGTCTCGCTCCAAGCGTCACCGTGAGTGATGCTCTCCCCGTTCGCAGTGACGCGGCAGCCGTGCGGGGGCCGTCCATGCCAAGCACCCCGTGCCACGCGCTGTTGGGTTTTTGCTGTCGCTGCTTCGATTTCGGCTCGCTTCTGTACGTCATCACCAGTAGCTCGCGCAGCTTCGACAATCAGCGCATGGTCGTCGTCAAGATCTACTGCGCGCCCTAAGCGTACCGAGTGTACTGGAACGTCGAGTGAATCCATTTCCAGGAGCACCCGCAGTCGGTCTTTCCGATCGCGGGACAGTCGGTCAAGCTTCGGAACGATGATCGCCGCAATCCGTCCGCTGCGCACATCGTCGAGAAGCTCCTGATATTCGTCACGCTCCGAATCAAATCCGCTTTCCCACCGGCCTTCATCGTACAGCTCCAGCTGGAACCCCTCAGCCTCTGCATATTCGTTGACGGCCGCGCGCTGGTCCGGAAGGCTCTCGCCATCTTGTGAGAGGCGAACGTATCCCGCGGCGACTGGTTTGTCACTGCTCATCGTCCTCGTTGCGAGTGATCGTGAGCTCGATCCGGTTTCGAGATTTTGCCTCCCAGTCGAGACTGGCGCCCTCCAAATCGAGTAGTTCTACGACTTGCTTGGGGACTGTTGTCCGATACTGTTCGATGTCATCACGATCGTCACGCTCTGTGACCGTCTTGGTGATCTTTGTTCGGGGCACGAGTCGTCCTCACTAGTTAGCACTAATAGTTGCGCTACAATAAGTACTATATCGGCCACTCAAATGCTGTTACGGAAAGCCACCTAACTGTAACAGGCAATAATTCGCTCCTCACAGCAGTGGGTCGGTTCGAGAGTCGAATCGTACCGACGAAGCCAAACGTTTCAGCCTGCTAGTGACCACAGATGGAGATCCAGTTCCTTGGTGGTGCCGGCGAGGTCGGGCGGAGCGCCGTTCTCGTCAACGACTCGCTGTTACTGGATTACGGTCTGAAAACCGAGACGCCCACCCAGTATCCTGTCGGCGACGTTGCTCCCGACGCCGTTGTCGTCTCCCACGGGCATCTCGACCACGCCGGAGCGGTCCCTACATTGCTCTCGGGGGACGACCGGCCAGAGATTCACTGGACACCACCGACGCGTGATCTTACGCGCACGCTTGCTCGGGACACTTTGAAGTTACATGGTGGGACAATGCAGTGCCCGTTCACTGAGGAAGATGTCCACCGAATCGGCGAAGTTTCGCATCCCCACGGCTACGGCGACTCCTTTGAGGCCGCTGGCCACGAAATCACCTTCTTCAACGCCGGACACATCCCCGGAAGCGCACACGTTCTCGTCGATGACGGTGAAACACGACTCCTCTACACCGGAGACTTCCACACTGATGACCAACGGCTCGTCACAGGGACGACAGCCCGTCCGGACGCGGACGTCGTGATCTGTGAAAGCACGTATTCTGACGTTGACCACGATGCTAGAGGCGTGGTTGAAGAGCGATTCGCGGAAAGTGCGAAGACGACGCTGTGGGAAGGCGGGACCGTCGTTATCCCGGCGTTCGCGATTGGGCGTACGCAGGAGATGCTGTTGATTTGCGATCGCTACGATATCCCGTGCTACGTTGACGGTATGGGACAACAGGTGACCCAGATGTTGCGCCAGTATCCGGGTTTCGTCCGTGACGCCGATGCGCTGCAACGCGCAAAGTCACATGCCAGGTTCGTCTCCGGCCGGGATGGGCAGCGACGGCGGATCGCCGAGGAGAACACAGCAATCGTGACGACCAGCGGCATGCTATCCGGTGGTCCGGCCATGAGCTATATTCCGGAGATCGCTGACCGACCAACGAACAAAATCACGCTCACCGGCTATCAGGTCGAAGGCACGCCCGGCCGGGAACTCCTCGATACAGGGTCTGCTGAGATTGATGGGCACCACATGCCTGTCGCTGCGCAGGTCGAATCCTACGATTTCTCCGCGCACGCTGACCGCGGAGGGCTCCGGAGTTTTCTGGATGACTACCGCAGCGCCGAGATCCTCGTCAATCACGGCGACCGCTGCAACGAGTTCGCTGCGGAGTTGCGCCAGAAAGGCTACGATGCGATGGCACCTGACCTCGGTGAGACGTGGCGACGGAACCTGCGTGACTCGTGGACGTGCTAACTGGGCCGACCTATTAGTTACTGCCGGACGAAATAACGTGGTATCATGCAGCATGCCTTTCGAGTGGGGCAGCAATACCGCGACACCGGGAGCTACCGGAACCCTGATGACCAATTCCTCCGATGGATTCGCGGTTCACTCGACAGCGGCATCAAAAACACGGGCGGGATCCGTGACCTCGGTGCGGATCGGTCTGAGATCCCTGCGGCGCTCGTGCTCATCTCGAACGACAGCGGTATCTCCCAGCACGACGATCCCTGGGAGGATACCTTGGCCGTCAACGCCGGCTACATCAGCTATTGGGGCGACGCCAAAGCTGACAACCCGTACGATGATTCCCCGAACAACCAGAAAATCAAGTCCGCGTTCGACCGGGCCGCTGCCGGTCAGCGTGAGGAGGTCCCGCCAGTCCTGGTCTTCCGGAAACCGGAATCAGGCGTCGTCGAATTCTGCGGGCTGTGCGTCCCGGATCGCTTCGAGGTCTGCTCCTACCAGGACGACACCGGCACACAGATTCCGAACTACCTCTTCCATTTCTCGGTTCTAAACACCCAGTCGGTCCCGGTCGCGTGGCTGCATGACCGCGCCCAAATGAACGACAATGATCGCGCCCCGGCTGTCTGGCAGCGCTGGGTCGAAACAGGCGACGTCGCCCAGTGGCCGACCGGAGAGATCCTCGAGCAAAGCGGTCGGGTTCGCCGCTACGAGACTACTGAGACCGGCGTGAGTGACGCCTTCAGAGCGGACACCTTCGACCGCTACGGTCACGCATGCACCATGACCGGGATCGAAGAAGCGGACCTGCTGGATCTCGCGCACGTCCTTCCCCGGAGTCAACGCCCCGAGTTAGCCGAACACCCTGAGAACGTCCTCGTGTTGAACGCGCTGCATCACCGCGCGTTCGACGCCGCCCTGTTCACTATCGACAGCAACTACCGAATACAGACCAGCCCCTCTTTCGACCCAGCACATCCCTTCCTCCGCGAAACCATCCTCGACCGGGACGGCGACCAACTCTCGTTCCCCCCTGACGCCCAGATCCGGGCATCATTCCTCGAGGACCTCAACACTGGCCTTTCGTGGCTGTAACGTTCTATCGATTCACTTAGTCGAATAGACAGGGAGTCGGAATCTGGGTGTTATTTTAGACCTGCCACTTGTCGAGGACGTCGAGGAATTCGATTCGCTGTTGGTAGACCGTCGCGCGATTGTCATGGCGTACTTCTTCGGGGTCATACCCATGGTTCTTCATTGGTGAACGAAATAGATCAGCAGAATTCTGACGTTCCTCTTCATTTTCAGGTGTCTCAGATGATGCCTCTACAGCGTTGGGGGTGGCTTCCGAGACCCGCTCTATGTCAGCGTGGTAGCGGGCGATATTTGCTTCGTGGTCAAATTCAGCAGGTGACATCTGATCAGATATTTCGATGTTGACTGTGGGACGGATGTTGAAATTGCCGCCAGTCCCGATCAAAGTCCCGCGGTGATACGCTTTAGCGAGTCCAAGTGATGCGCATGCCTCTCGGTGGCCTACCGGCAAGTTTGCGTATAAGAAGTCGAAGAGTTCACTCATAATATGTTCAAACTGCTCTCGCTCCGTTGACTCTTGGATCGAGTTGAAGATCTGGGCTTGGTCGCGACCTGAGAGCAGGTTATTCACTACAACTAAATCAAGGAGCGCGTGTTCGAGTCGCCGCCGAATCCGATGGCGTCGTTGTTTGACTGCATTTTCGGGGTCACTGTACGAACTCATATCGAGGTCTCCGAACAAGTACTGCCGGTCCTCAGTGGTCAGGACACCTTTCGGACGATCCGTCGCATTGAGCAAGGTCATGCGTTATGCTGAGGCATAACTTCTTTAAATACATTAATATTATGGATTACGAACCCTATGTATCACATAACCGACTCCGGATGACTCAGACTACTGGCGTACCTGCGACCAAGCACGATCCCATCGTCTCTCAGCTCCCAGTAGATATCGATCAACAGCAATCGATTGACTTGCTGTACGAGATAGGAGATAGAGTAGATATCCGTCAAATTAATCGCGTGTACGGTGACTGCATCGAGATCGAGTATCCAGTGAAGTCAATTAATTCACTTGATGACATTAGGTTGATCGAGTCACAATTTGCTGCGCACAATGCAGTTGATGATATTGACAGAGAGTTGATAGACGAAGCCATCAAAGACGTGATACCGGTCTATCTTGAGCAGGAGGAAGAAACACTGCCAGAAGACCCGATCCTTGCTGCCCGTGTGTCTGCGTTGATCTTCGGGCAGACACGAGAACTTGGATCGACTAAGAATTTACTCAAATATTTCAGAGATAACCCCAGCTCACGCCAAGCATATGGACTCGATATCAATCACGGTCTCAGTGAAAGCACCCTCTCGAAGGCTCGCACACAATACGGACTAAATAAACCATCAGTACAAAACGCGATCCGCCGCCTCAAACATGCTCTATACCGTAACGGGTTATTAACAGAGACCCTGTCAGGCGCTGAGTACACGGTCAATCAAGCGATACCTCTGGGAGAGAGCCTACCCGATGATCTCCGATACCGCGCACTTGTGAATTATTGTGACTTACTATTAGCTCATCTGACAGAGGATATCTCGTTTAATAGGGCAGAAAATGCGAAGTATTCAATTCGAGAGATTATTGCTGCACTTGCAAAGTGGGCTGTAGACGGGACTTTCAACAAAGGTGAGCGTCGCGCGCAATTACAATTCCAAGATGACCTCATAACATATAGTCGCTTCCGGCAGGTAATCCGCGACAATATTGCGAAAGGGGATTTCTATCAATCAAAACAAAGAATTAATCGTATCGGCACAAAGCTATGCCAGAATCTGATCCAATTTGCTGACGAAGAATTGGATTTCTTTTCGACCCCGCTGGATCTTACTTTCGATCCGACTTGGATTCCAATCGATGAAGGTGCTGAACCGGAAGATGTCCCAGGAGCGATGGGGACTGTCAAAGTCGAGGAGAATGGTGGCTTCTACATCTCCACAGGAGTTAGTTTCACCCCGATGTCGAGACTATCCTTCGGGGTGGATTTATTAACCGAGAAGTCGGCACTACCGAAGTCTATTTGGGAGATGATAGCTCTCATAGAGGATGTTTCGGAGATCGGGTGGGTTCTCGCTGACAGGGAATTTAATGGCGCTGAAATCATCGATTTGTTCCGCACCGCTGCTGAAGAGACATGGATTATTCGGTTAAAAAACCACCGCGACATCGTCGAGAAAGAGGAATATCACGAGTTACAAAAAGACGGGCAAGCAGTAATCTCGATCGACAAATCCGAGGTAAACGCATTTTGGAAAGAGATTGACAGAGATAGTCAAAGACATGTGTTACAAGAAGAGGATGATGAATTTATGCTCATCAGCGGCATGCCGATGGATAAAACAACGATCTCTCAGCTTGCCGCAAAATACCCTGACCGATGGTCAGCTGAAACACACATCAGACAATTAAAACATGATCATTCACCTGAGATGGCGCATCTGTCCGGCCTGGAACAGACATTCATTCTCAATATAGCATCCGCATTTTATAATATACATAAAATAATTAGCCAATCTGTATCCCCAAACCTTGGACTGCCACTTCAACCAAAACACTACGACGTGTTAACAGGCATCATTGAATCAACGTTTGCTCGTCGCCCTCAGCCCCACATATGAACCCAATGACCACCAAACTTGATCTGACATCGTACCGACGAATGATCCGGCCATTGTCAGTCTACTCCGAGATGAGCCGAGCTGAGGGTATCGCTGGCCACATCAAATGGGAGATCGGTGAAGAAATCCGGCTATATGGACAAGATTCGCCAGCCATTCCGACCAGGCTGTCTGTTGTCCGGTTGAATGCCAACGTAGCTACCGGTGGCAATCATCCTGATATCTTAACTGAGGTACCCAAGACTAGAGGCTTTGGTGCTAGCACCGATGGACGTGACGTCAGAATCAAAATCAACCCAGAGAAAGACCATATAACAATCCAAAGTGACACTCTTCGTTATCATATGTCGAAGAGTATAGGGGCGCCAGATATCGTTCTTAAACAACAGTACCTGCCGATGAACGATATCAAACTTAAAGCGTCCATCCCCTCAGATACCTTGCGGAAATACTTCCAACTAGCACCGTCGGGGCCACTCACACTGAAAATCAGTGAGCATACGGTGAAATTCGTTACAAAGGGAGTAACCACAAAGGCGATATTTGACCTTACAAAGTATCTAACCTCCTCCCCAGATCGTGCCGAAACCGAGCAGGTATACAATCTCTATCCACTCACAGAAGTGATTTGCAAATTCCCATCAGTGGGCGAGATAGAACTGCTTATCAACGAGAATTTGATCGGATTCCGATATAGCTTCAGCAACAATGTCGGGAGTCTACACCACTACCAGCGCAGTAAATAGCTACCTTCCTTCCTGCTCCCTGTACTATCGGAACTCTCATCAGGGCAATCACTGAATCTCTTGACTCCCAGTGTCATCAACTAGAATTCCTGAATCCACCTCCGTCGCACACATTCACATCCTTCGAGTGACACGACGAAAGATTCTCACAGACTAATCTCGACCCCTTTCCGAGAATATTAGTTCCTCTACCAATATGGATAAGAGACTTGAACAGCTAACTTTCTGCCGCCGATTAGGCCATGATTGAGCACTCCATACCAGATACAGCTCTGAATCCGGACCACATAATGAAAAAATAACAACACAAATCTTGGATGTCGCGGATGCAGATCCACATGGCGACATCGCCAAACTTCGATATACTCGCCCGAAACGGAGTGATTGCTCCGTTGTCAGCCCCGTGTCCGCGCGGTTACGTCACTGCCGTGACTGCGTCGGCGTCGCCGCCGTGGTTTGGACCGGGCACGTTCCACAGATCACGGTTTCGACGGCGTGGTCCTCGCCGCAGACCCCGCACTCGGCCTGCACCGACCGGTGACTGCGTCTGGTTCACAAGGCCGGCTTCCAGCGGTGACCGGGATCGAATCTGAAGGAGGGATTGAGGCTTGTTCAGGGGTTATAATACCGTGCGGAAATCCGGTCTGCTCTGGCTGTGACGCTGGATACTGGTGTCAGAGGTGTGCGTCGAAGAAGGAGACGAGTTGATTACCCATCTTGACGCGGTTCTCTGTGCACGTGATTTCGTGGCCCTCGTCTTCGAATAGCAGGTACTCGTGCGGAATATCGCGATCGCGGAGCGATGACACCAGTTCTTCAGCCTGCCCTTCAGGGACCCGTGGATCGTTGCGTCCTTGCACGATGAACAACGGATCCTGGATCTCGGCAACGTAGTGGATCGGTGAGCGCTCGCGGTACAGGTCCGGGTTCTCCGCAGGCGTCCCGCCGAGTTTCCGGATTAAGTAGTCACCGAGAAATTGGCGAGCGTTTTCAGCAGCGGTTTCCCAGTTGACGACGCCGCAGATACTCGCCCCGGCATCGAACGCGTCGGTCGCGCCAACCCCCATCAGCGTCAGGTAGCCACCATAGGACATCCCAGCGATCCCGACGCTGTCGTGACCCCGGGCACGCAGAAACTCGGCGCCAGCCACAACATCGTCAAGATCACAGCCACCGAGATCGCCGTCGCTGGCTTTCCGGAACGCACGTCCGTACCCGATACTGCCGCGGTAATCTGGTGCCAAGACCTCGAACCCAGCGTATACCAGCGCTTGCGGCACGGGATTCAGCCAATTGTAGTGCTGGGCAGGCGGCCCACCGTGCGGGAAGACAATGGCCGCATCCGCTTGTTCAGCTGGCGTGTACAACCGTGCGGCAATCTCGACACCATCCCGTGTGTCGTAGGTAACCTCTTGCGGAGTTGCTGTCGGGAATGTCACCTGCTCATCTTCACGCAGGACAGCACCGTTCCGACGAATATCTCCCGCTGTCGCCGTACAGAGATGCACATACGACACGCCGTCCGCGGTGGCAGTCAGATCTATATTCATCCCGTGGTCTTCAAGTGTCGTGACATCGCTGCCGTTGAACCGACGCAGTACTCGATTCCCACCCCGGCTTTCGACAAACGCGATGTCCCCCGTCGCGGTCCACCGTGGGTCGTATTTATCCCGTTCGTTCGTAAACGCGACATCGTAGCTACCGTCAGTGTCACCGACCGCGATTTCCCGGTACCCAGTCGCGTGGTTTGTGGTGAATACAATCCCGGTGTCCGACCACGCACCGCGGCCACCGTCAATATACGCGAGTGACTGCTCTGACTCTGGTTCATCGAACAACACCTCGTCAGTGCCTGCACGCAGGTCCACGAGACGCAAGGCCGCCCCGTCGATCAGGCCAGCTTGATACACCAGCTGCTTGCCGTCCGGCGCCCACGCGTATCCACGGACAGATTCGGCCGTTTCGGAGTGTTTCACGACACCTCCAGCGTCGCGATCGACCGTGTACAGGTCAAGTGATTGATCTCGGTTCGACACAAACGCGATTTTCTCACCTTTCGCTGGCTGTGACTGCGGATTCGTCACGAGAAATTCGTCGGCCAAAATCGGCGTGACAGCGCCGGTTTCCGGATCTACTTCCACCAAGTCGTATCGTTCAGCACCCTCCTCATCGCGTAACGCAAGCAAAACCTCTCGACTCGAATCCCAGCGCGGTGACACAACGTCCTCATCAGTGTCTGTGAGACACCCATCAGGCGTCCAGAGTTCGTACGCACCGTCCCGATACACTGCAACCACGACTGTCCCGTCAGGCAACACGGTGTGCCCGCGTGGCCGATGCGTCCCCGCCACCTGTTCAATATACTGCGCAATCGACTCCGGCATACACGACAACACCACACATGTCACTGACTTCAAAATACTGCTCACGACAACTATCACCTGACTCCCGGTGGGCACCATCCCCCGCGACAACAACCCACCAACCGACCACAACCCAACACCACCGAAACACAGCCACCCACAACCCCTCCTGGCAGTCACCGGCTGCAAAAAAACGAAAGAAAGCCCACTCAACGACGTTCAGGACTCCAGCGTCGCCGCATTCGTCTGGGCCGGGCGCACCCCGTAGATCACGGCTTCGACGGCGTGGTCCTCCCCGCAGACACCGCACTCGGCCTGCACCGACACAATGACGGTGCCGACCTCACCAAGCAGTCACTCTTCCACGCTACGCTGCACGACTATGAACTCGAAGCTGCCGGCCTCACCGATATCGACGGCCGCCACGCCTAGTTCCAAGACACAGCACTACAGAACGCCGTCTTCGAGGACGCCGATCTCCACTGGGCTGGCTTCGAATCCACCCTGCTCACCGGCGCCACCTTCGACGACACAGCGCTCATCCACGCAACCCTCACCGGTACCGGAAACACCCTCTCTAAAGTCTCCTTCCGTAACGCCGACCTGACCGACGCCGCCATTGGCTACCAGAAATTCGTCGCCGTAGATTTCACCGCCGCTACGTTCCGCGACGTCAATGACGCCCTGTTTCTCATCGACGGGTCGCTCTCACTGAAAGACGCCTGCTCACGACACGGCCTCGATTTCAGATACGAACGCCATGGAAATCGGAATAGTGTCGAACGTGTCTTTCGTGAGTGAAAACGACGTACTTTTTCGTTCTCACACTGGTTCAGCAACGGCGAAGCAGAGATAGCCGATGATTGGTTTCGATCGTTCGCCGTCGCATGGAATCAGCTAATCTGAACACTACCATTTCAATGGAGTGGAGTTTTTTATATGAGGATATCCGTTAGATTACCATGCTGGGATCACTTGCTGTCGCTCTCGCCTCAGCGGGATTGGAACGGGGGGCAGAAAAGGGTGTCAAAAAGTATCGTGAGAAACTTGTAGAAGAGAAATTTTCTGGAGATATCGAAGCTCTTGGAACTGAATTCAATCAAACGCTACAAAAGTCGATACAGAGAGAGATTGACTACAGTCAATTCCCTGAACTAGAGGTAATTACAGATGATTGGACCCCCGTCGCAGAGGAACTAGATGATATTGATGAGGTGATGTTCGAGGACGAAGCAGACGCTGTTGAGGAAATAGTCGGCGCTATAGAGCGCGCGCATCGGATCGACCCAGCGCAACACCCCGACCTGCACCGTCAATTGATGCAGGCAGTTTCTGAATCGTACGCTCAGGCGATTCACACGTTTCAGAACCGTATCGCTGGGACAGATAGAGCAACCCTGCTCGGTTATCGTTCCATGGATAACCTTCGTGACCAGGTTTCAGAGGTCGATGCTGAAATTGAGAGAATCCAGGCTCGTCTCGAGCGAACAAAATATTATCATCTTTTCGACGGTGACAGGAGAGGCAAGGAGCGGGCGGTTCGGGTACTGGCCGATGGGCTCCCGGAGATCGACTATTTTGACCGTGAGGGCGTCCCTCCGATAGCGCCGAGTGACCGGGTACTGATAACTGGGCCGAAAGGAGTCGGAAAAACCAGGACACTCATCGAATTCATTCGTCAGTCCTCTGATGTTGATCAGATTGTCATTCCTCGACCATCATTGACCGATACGAGCGAGCTAGATGTGCTCGTTGACGAATCGTTCGAAGGACATATCATGTTTGTTTGGGATGATGTTCACGGCGTAGACCCAACAACAAATAATCGGGTTGTCAGGGATGCAGTACTAAAACTCGATGACCAACTAAAGGATACCAAAACATCACTCAGTATTTTCATAACCGCCAGATCGGAGCAACTTCGAAAAATGCCCGGTGACGTCAATGATCCGGAAGGGTTCTGGAGAGAGTTTGAGCAGATACAACTCCAGCAATTCCAAGATAACGCCGCTCTCGGCGAGTTCAGGATGCACGTCAAGGAATCACTGGACATAGAAGTTGACTCTAGTCAGTCTATCGGGTATACTTCCGCAACACCGTTATCAATTGTCAGAAAGTTTCAAGAACTTCAGTCGGACGATGATGACGGTGTAACCGCCGCAGATATCGATATCTGGTCCTATCACTACCAGAACCTCCGAGACCGAGATCCACAACAAACGGCCGTCCTCGATGCGATTCGAATCCTCTCTGACTTGGGAATTGCACCTACGGTACCCCTCATCGAAGGTATCTATCGAGAAGTGTTTTGCTATGACAATCCGGGCGATCGTCTCGAACCTCATCTTGAAGCACTAGAACAGGCGGGTTGGATACAGCGTGGGGAACCACTTGTGCAGTGGGAAGTTCCGCCCCCAGAGAATATAGAAAAGTTCCATATTTCGTCTGCCGTACTTGCGGCCATCCCGGAACCAGTTAATTCGATATATGAACCGCTCGCCGCATTTGCAATTGAATCGCTTGGAAACTATGTCAGCAGCACTGAGCTACGAAAAACAGAAGTTGACGCTCGATGGCGGTGGAAAGCACAAATATCGTATCTATCTGCGGTCAGGATCAAGTTCCTCGAATATCTTGTGGGGGGGCCTCCACAGAAACGTATTAGTTCACATCACAGGATGTCAGACTATTTATCGGAAAGTAACGCCCAGAAACCAAGGAAGCACTATCGATTCGATCCAAATGACAAACGACTCGAAAGTTATGTTACGCCGATATCGGATCATTCACAAGAGGAATTGGAACTGATTCGGGACTGTCTGGATGCGTTTGTCGAGCAGGCAGATACAACTCAGATAGCCCAGACCATAGCAGCACGCTATCTCATGCAATTAGGAGAAGTCAAAGATGCAAAACTAAAACTGGAGAGTGTTATTGAGTCAGCAGAGACTCCGCCAACTGTCTCTCAGGCGTACCTTGGTGTTATTCATCTTCTTCAAAATAATCTTGAAATTGCTTCTCAGCATTTAGCCGAGGTTATCGGAAGCTATCATAGCCCGATCGATCCAGACACACCATTCAATCCCGATCCGGAGTGGGGGCTCGACGAAGATGTTGTCATTGAGTACGCTGTATTGTTAGCCCGTAGTAAAAGATGGGAACCTGCTCTGGATAAATTCGAATATATCGATAGGTGGGCTGGTTTGGATCACGCCCTTACAGCGAAAGACTTCGTTTATTGGGGAGAAGCACTTCTGAAAACGGGTGATCAAGAAACCGCACAAGAGAAGTTCAAAAGGGCGCTCGAGCGCGATCCCGAGCATGTACGAGCCTACGTGGAGTTGGGGAGGCTCGCACAATCCAAGGGTGAGATAGAGGACGCCATCCGCCAGTTCCAGCAGGCCCTTGAGTACTCCGAAGACAATAGCTACGCAGCGTTACAATTAGGGAATTTATACAGGAAGAAGGGGAACTTAAGTAGAGCCAGAGAGAGCTACATCACTGCCGGAAAAACCACTGACGAAGCAGCTCCATTCATCCGTCTCGCGAGTCTTGAAATAGAAGACGACAACCCAAATGGCGCAGTCGATGCCTATGAAAAAGCAATCACTCGGCGGCCAGAGGATATCGAACTCCGAATGACTCAACTTCGCATTCTGTTTGAAGGTATTCCAGTCGATTCTGATCACCTAGAAGGTGAAACCTGGGCCATTCCATCCGTTGATCAGAATCTGAAGAAAAATCATCTCGAGTTTCTCCTTGACCACTTCACAACTGAATTTCCTGACTTCGAATTCGACGAAGAGGGGATGCGTCAGAATGTGCGCGAAGTCATCAGCTGGTATATACAAGCGCCCTTGTCTGAGCCTTGGATGAACGGACCACACCAAGCGACAAACGATTTACTTAGAAAGATCCCCAAGGATAAGCCAACCCTACAGGGTCATGCCCTCAAAACGTACGGGGAATTGGTTATCAGTGCGGATGCCAAACCATTATTGCTCCAGATGCTGGCATATCGCTCGCTCATTAATCGTCGGTACGAAACCGGCGCCTATCTCCTAGAATCACTCGTTGAGTACCGAACCCAACTCGATTCGTCCCATGACCTTTGGCAGAACATCGTTGATGGTGCAGTCCACATCGTCTGTCTTGCTCGCTTAGGGTTCTCGACGATCGATTCTGAAGAACTTCTCGATTGGATTGCCAAGCAATCACATGACCCCTCTGATGAACCATATCAGGGGCTGAAGTATCTCCAGGAAGGCAACGTTGATTACCGGCCTGGCGATCTCAGATACCACGCTGAATCAACGTCCCGAAATATAGATTTCGTTCCGACACCTGACGACCTCAAATCGACCCCGCTCCTAACGCTTGAACAACTGGCATCTGCAACCGTTGTTGAGGAGTTAATGAAATCACAGGAGGATTCTCCCTTCGAGTCAGACCCAGAGTCACCATTGGAGGAACGGCCGGACTCAGACGCGATCTGCACTCTGTATCAAGTTGACGGAATCGGCCGAGAGATCGGTTTCCGGTTACGAACTGCTGGCGTACAGTCAGTCAAGGATTTACAACACCTTACTCCCAAACAATTACAAGAAGTGAAAGGAATCGGTGCCAATTCTGCTGTGCAAATTAAAAATAATGCAGCGTCACTAATAGAAGATACTTAAATTATACCTGCTCCATTGAATACACCGTCACAACTACACCGTCTATCGCTCTCCCCGAAACGGAGTGGTTGCTCCGCTGTCACCGCCTCGTCAGCGCTGCCACATCATTGCCGTGGCTGCGTCGGCGGTGTCGTCGAGGTTTGGGTTGGGCATACTCCGCAGATCACGGTTTCGACGGCGTGGTCCTCGCCGCAGACGCCGCACTCGGCCTGCACCGTCACCGACACGGCACCGGGTTCGGGGATGTGGCCAGCAGTCGTCAACTCCGTCAGCGTCTTGTCCGTGACGTGCTCGAGGCGCGTCACGAGTTTCTTGATGCGGTCTTCAGCGGCGACGACGCCGCGGTCGGCCGTGATCTCTGTCGGCGCCGGGGCTTCCTGCCCGCAGCACTCCGTGAGATGCCGGTGCACCGTCCGATAACTCGGCAGGTTACCGATCACTGTGTCCGGGTCTACGCCGTGGTGTCGAAGGTCGTGCCGCGCCTGCTCCCATTCGAAGGCCGAAGCGCCGTCTTGGTCACCGGTCAACACCTCGACCAGCGCCGTCACGGCGCCGTCCACCCGGATCGATCCCGCGTCCGCGAGCTCGTCGCGCAGCACCCGCTTCGCGATGCCGCGTTCGATGTCGCGCACCGACGGCCCATTGCGCCGCGGCCACCGCCGCTCAACCCGCTCGAGGTACTCTTCGAGCCCGTACGTCTCTGCGACCGCACCGCACTTACAGCACTCAGACATCGCCACCACCTCCGGTGGCAGCTGCACCCGGCTGGCCGACTCCGCATCGGCCCCGCCGCTGCTGGGTACTTGCATTCCGGCACTGCGCCGGTCCGTGCGTGTGCGTCGTCTTGGAACTGTGTTGCTGCATCGTTGTGATCTCTGACTGCAACGCGGTGATTTCTCGCCCGACGCGATGCGGTGTCTCCGTGGTGTATCGCTTCAAGCCGCATACCGCACGCGCCCGTCGCACAGCCCGCTCGTCTCCGCCTGGTTCAGTCGCTCACCACCGGTGTCAACGATTTCACCCCGAAATCAGACTTGCTACAGTACCGCTGGGCGACCCTGGCGAGCGCCCGCGTCCGCAGCACGTCCGCCACATTGTGCAGCACGAGATCCGTGAGCCGCGCTTCGGTGAACGCGGCGACGGCTTCTGCGCTGTCTGCGAACGGATCCAGGGCCCCGTGCGCGCCGTCACACAGTAGGTCGTACGCCGCTTCGAGATCGCTGCTCTCGTCGCCGTCTACCGTCGTGTTGAACCGGTTCGCGACGAGCGGCAGCACGTCTGCGTACGCGACGTCCGTGAACGGCCACGCCACATCGTGGGTCGCGTACCGCGTCCGGAGAAACGGCAGGTCGAATCCGCCGCGGAATCGCTCCCCGTTGTACGCTGCCAACAACACGTCCTCGTCGCGGAACCGGTCCGCCGCGAACCCGGCGACCGCCGTCAATACCTCGCGCTCACAGCGGTGCGTCGAAACCTGCACCGCTGTGTCGGTCGCCGCCCCCACCTCGCCCGCAACATCACCGACGTCTCGGCCGCCGGTCTGCGCGAACACCCGCACCCCCATCGGCACCGCAAACCCGATCACCGTCACTTCATCACCGACGTCAAACCCGGTCGTCTCAATGTCGAACGCCACCAACTCCAGCATTACGCGTCACCTCCCGTCACTGCGTCCGCGCGCTCCGGCACACGATCGGTGTCGGCCGGTCGGACTCGGAGTTCGCCGAACCCGTACTTCGCGTGGGTCCCGACGCGCAGCACCCCGTTTTTCGCCGTCTTCATCGCGTCTTTGCCAGCGTACCTGACGACTTGCCCGTGATCCACGGCCGTCAGCTCGTAGGTCTCGTCGCCGACCACGAGCCGCGAACGCCGGCGCCGCACCCCGTGGTCCGGCACGTCCCACCACCACGGCACTGACTGGTCATCAGCACCCGGGTACTCGCTTCCGAGGACGTACGGCGACACCACGTCGAGCAGGACCGCGTCACAGTCCGTCAGCTGCGCATACGACAGGTCGTCGAGTTCAACGACCTGCGTGTCCGCCACCGACAACGCGCCGAACCCGTAGTTCCGCGCGCCGCCAACCCGAACCCCGTCCAACACATCTTCGGACACCGGGAGCACGTCCTCGGCACCGCGGCCCGTGTGCAGATACGCATGGACGTACCATTGCACCGACCGCCGATTGTTCCGGTGCGCAGCCGGTTTCCCGAACCAGCACTTGTCTGCGAACACCTGCCGGCCGCCATGCGTCTGGACGTCCAGCACGTTGTGGGCGTCCCGGGGCCGCGAGTCCAGCAGCCAGCGCTGCGCCGCGTCCCGGAACAGGAACAGATCACTGTAGGTCTCGACGGCCGGCAGCGACGTCCCGACCTTCCCCGCAAACCCCGAGTTTGAGCACGACTCTGGCAGCGACCCGTACTCACCCGGGACGAACACACCGGTGCTGACACACAGCTCCCGGGCCACGGCGTCGTCCACGCGACGCGCAACCGCGTTGAACAACGCGTGCCCGGAGACGAAGTACGGATGCCCGCAGTACGGTGTCTCGACCTCGAACAACACTTGCTGGATCCGCGTCACGCCGACACCCCCTTATTTCGGCTGCACCAATTGACATGTTTAATCATTATACTTTGCTCGGGTCGCCGACCACCGACGCCGCACGCATCATCACTCCGCATCCCCAGCACCTCCAACACCGCCCATCGACCCGGCAGCCTCGACCGCGGCGAGGGAGTCCTCGAGGAATTGCAGCGCCGTAGACCACGCCCGGATCCGGCGCAACTGCGCATCCAGGATTCGCCACTGCCGGTGCTCGTCCGGATCAACACCGGCCGGCCGCCGCGGCACCCGCGACCACGTATCCGCAAACGACCGCGCCGGCGCCTGTCCCAATGCAGCCGCCGGCCTGTCCCCGGGCTCACACGTCACCCTGAGCGACACCCGGTCCGAGTGAAACACCGTCCGATGCGGCGTCACCGCCGCGTCCGGGTCGTCAACGACGAAGGACAGCTCGTCGAAGCCCGCGCCGGCGCGGTAATTCGACAGCAACGCGGCCGCCAGCAACACGTGGTACTTCACCGACGTGTACGGATAGTACACCGACTCGTTGAAACACGCCGCCACGTCACACTGAAGCCACGCCCGATGCGCCACCTCCGCGTCCGCGATCGACACCAACTCACGGACCGCCGCATCCATCTCACCTGCGCCGACCCGGTCCTCGACAACCGTGTCACCGGTGCGCAACGACAACCGATACGGCGACGCATGGTTCGCCACCGTCTGCTCAGGCTCCCCGCGCGGCCGACTCAACAACGCCGCATCCGCGTCCGCCCCGCGCGGCACATCCTCGTTCACCCTGACACCGGCAAATTCGTCAGCCGCCGCGTCATGCGACCGCTTCCGCAGCTTATGCGTATCATGCCGGTACACCGCCAGCAGCGGCGCTACCTCGGAGGTATCACCGTCACTGCCACTGTCGCCATCGCCACCGCTGCTGATGGCACCGTCACTGACGCCGCTTCGCCGCGTCGCGTCACTCTCGCTGCCCTGACTCACGACCCATCACCGCCCTGGGCCGGCATCGGCAGGTCACCGTCACGCGCCGCCGTCCGCGCTTGCAGTGCGCGGACGAACGCGTTCCGGCACTCCGACCGCCATATCTCATCCTTCCGCTCCATCGCCTGCGTCGCATCCTGCGCCCGGTTGAACACGCGCCGGACCTCGTCTTCACTGTACAACGGATTCACGACCCAGGCATCCGCCATCCCAGCCCCGAAATTCCGCGCCCCACCGACCTGGAACGCGAACTCGTGACTGTGCTGGTCAAGAAACGAAACGGCTTCGACAAGCAACCCGACGAACTCCGGCTTCACCTCGCGCAGCGTCAACTTCCACGTCCCCTCGACGTTCCCAAGCACATCCCGGTCAGCCTGCCGCAGCGGCTGCCCGCCATCCTCGTCGTTCCGCGACCTGACCTGTGAACTCAGCTGCCGGTAATGGGCTTCCGCCTCGCCGTCGAGAACATCCACCTGCCGCCGGATCGGCGAAAACGACACCGGCCGCCGCAGGAGTTTGCCGGGCTGATCACCGAACCCGCCGAACAGGTCATAGACGACACAGCCCGCATCGTGCGCATCCGTGCACGCGCCTTTCTCGTGATACCCGCTCTCCAGGTCGCGTTCGTACGTCTCCGCGCGCATGTAGTCGGCGTTCGGTTCACCTGGGTGGCACGCTGTCGCGCCCGCCTCCTGAAGGACTGCTTCACACCCATGGCGGAGCCACCCCGACAATGTGAACGGCGAAATCTGCCCGCCAATTTGGTTCATCGGGTCGTCTGCCTCGTACCGGTCTGCGGAAGCATGGTGGCGATCCGTGACGACGCCGTCACCTGGTGACAGCAAATCGATCTCGAGCCCGACATAGACATTCGGGAACAGGAGGTCGTCTGGATCCACTGGGCACTCAAATTCCACCTCGATGTCGCCCGTCTCGAACACCGTCACCGCCACTCACCCCCGCTGGTAGTCATCGCCTCGTCCGGCCCGCACCACCGGCACCGCGCCCGCATCGTAGATGGCGACGACGTCGTCGGTCGCGTCCGTGGCGCGACATCGAACTCCGACACGTCCAGTACCGCATCAGACCGCCACGGCGACACCTCTCGGATCTCGGGCTCAAGCAACACCGGCCACTCCGTCTGAAGCGCCTGATCCACGCACCGACCCACGCGACCCTCGGCGACAACCTCACGCACACCCACCGTCGCCAACGAGTGCAACGAGGGTGGGTGGTCAACACAGCGCAGCTGCCCCGTTTGCCACGGGGTGTGTCTGCACGCCCGGAAGGCATACACCGCAACACGCCTGCCTTCCCGAAGCAAGGTGCCGCACACCTGGCAAACCCCGGCCCCTTCCCCGAGCGCAATTTGCAATATTTGTGGTATGTCTTCAATTAGACCGCGATCGATACTCTCTTGGACCGCTAGTTTTGAGTCTTTCATGGGGTCTCACGTTTCGTGGGAAACCCGGCTCGGGTGTCCCTAGCACCCGGGCGTCTTCTCACACTGAGATGCCCAGATGAGCCGGACTTCTTCACCATCTCCTATTCTGTGTAATGGCATAAAACTTTCCATCACCCACATAGGTGATGGAGTATCGACCAACCCATCACCTACATACACCATGTTCACGAAATGCCTATTGTGCCGGGGAAAGATCGAGAAGAGGAGTCTGGGAAATACACCACGACTTATCCGGATTCTGCATTCATTGATGCTATTCAGCAATTAGGGGGTATGGCTGGCACTTCGGATATTGCTGATGAAATCGGATGCACCCGTCGAACAGCATATACACGACTCAAATCTCTTGAAAACAAAGACCGGGTTAATAGCCGAAAGGTCGGGAATTCCTTGGTTTGGACTATTCCTGAGTAAGAGAATATAGTGGTGAATAGAGATCAGGGAAAATAGCACTGTATAGTTCAGCACCTCCTCAGCTGGAGATGGGCCCGTTTGGGTCTCTAGGTGGCGGTTGTTGTAGTATCTGAAGCATCTCAGACATCGTTTTGCGCTGGAGTGACCACTCCGCCAAAAGGAGTGAAAGTTGCCGATCTGCATCGAAACTGTCTGGAATCATTTTTCGATGTGTTTCCGATCTTAGTAGTCGAGGTGACCGCTCAGACCGTGCCGAGCAAGGACAGTCAGATAGCCGTCAACATCGACGAGAAACTCTGTCTTGGCAACATCGTGTTTCTCGGTGAGCCGATGCAGGAACGCCGCCGCGGGGTCAATCCCACGGCGGCTGAACACATCCACCTTTAGCAAGAGATCCGATTCTGTGTCGATGCTTGAATCTCCCGAACAGGGTCGAGTCTTCAGGAAATACGTGTGCTCGTTGATAGTTATGTAGTATAGGAACCGATTTTTTAGTTACACTTTCACCGTGCTTCCCCAATCTTATAGACGGTGGGGAGCATGGGGTTTGACAATGGGTACTCGAAGTGACGGGGATACAGAGGAATTGTCGAATCCCCACGAAACATCTGTCTGGGAGTATCGAGACCTAGACGATATTTACGAGGAAATCCGACAGACATACCTATCAGATGATCGTCCTTGGGTCATCGGCTATAGCGGAGGGAAAGACTCAACCACTGTTCTTCAACTCATTTGGGTAGCTATTAGTGATTTACCTAAAGAACAACAAAATAAACCGATCTACGTTATCTCAAGTGATACCTTAGTTGAGACTCCTAAAATTGTAAACCACATTACCTCATCTCTCGCGAAGGTCAATGAATACGCTGAAAAGGAGAATCTTCCATTTGATGCTAGGAAGGTATATCCTGACGTCAGTGATTCTTTCTGGGTGAATCTTCTCGGCAGGGGATATCCTGCACCGAATCAAACATTCCGATGGTGCACAGAGCGCCTGAAGATAGATCCCGCTGACAACTTCATTATGGACAAAGTTTCCGAGCACGGTGAGGTTGTCGTCATTCTGGGTGCTCGGAAAGCCGAGAGTGCGACACGTGAACAGGTGATGAACCTGCACAGCATTGACGGAACCAATCTCGCCCGACATTCCAAGTTCGCGAACGCCTTCGTTTACACACCAATTGAGGACTGGCTCACAAAGGACGTCTGGAAGTACCTTATGAATGTTGACTGTCCATGGGGCAAAGATCATGATGAGCTGGCGGCCTTATATAATGAAGCCGATGACGAGTGTCCGATGGTGATAGACACGAGCACGCCATCATGTGGAAACAGCCGCTTCGGTTGTTGGACCTGTACAGTCGTTGAAGATGACAAAGCCATGGAAAATATGGTTGACGGCGGTGATTTGTGGATGGAACCACTCCTGGAGTTCAGGAATTTCCTCAAATCAACTCAGGATCCTGAACTCAAACCTAAGTACAGGGAACCGAAGGGGCGCCAACACGGCCGTGTAAAAGAAAAGAACAACGGCGGCGATGGTATCATTCCGCGAGCATATAAGCTTGAGTTCAGGAAAGATCTGCTCCGGAAACTGCTTGAGACTGAAAAAGAAGTAAACGAGCTCCGAGATGATGATGCCGAATATCTTGACCTCATTCGAGATGAAGAGCTGAAAGAGATTCGCCGTCTTTGGCGAACAGAAGAGGCGGACTGGGAGGATTCGGTTCCGAAGATCTACAATGAGGTCATGGACGATGAGCTAGACTGGGTTCGTGATGATTTGGGGTCGTTCAGCACTGAGGAAGCGAAAGTCTTGGAGCGGGTCTGTGAGAAGCACGATGTGCCAGACAAACTAGTCAAGCGTCTACTTGATACTGAGTTGCAACACCACGGGATGAAACGTCGTGCATCGATTTACAACGAGATCGACAAAATATTCCGAGAAGACTGGCGCTCGATCGAAGAGATCACCGCCGATATCGAGGGTGAAAATCCCGAACGTTGGGAATACGACGTAAAATACGAAGAGATGATGCAGTAGATCACTCATGAAATTAAATCGCCTAGTCGTCACTAATTACGGGCCGTATAAAGGTCAGAATGCATTCAATCTGAATACTACGCATGAAGAGCCGATTGTGCTCTTTGGAGGAGCGAACGGTGCTGGAAAGACAACACTATTCAATGCAATTCCGCTCTGTCTGCACGGTCGGAGTGCATTTGATGAGCGCGTGAGTGAGCGCGAGTATCATAACCGAATTAGATCCAAGCTTCACGAGTCCAACGGCGAGAAAGCTACGGAGGCGTCGATCCGATTAGAGTTTGAGTACGGGAACCTGGGTGATACTGAGGAATATGTCGTCGAGCGCCAGTGGAGAGATAGAGGGAAATCAATTGAAGAGACACTGATGCTCATGCGCAATGGGAGCAAGCTCTCAGACCTTCAGGAAGATAAGTGGCAGGACTTTCTCAAGGAGCTTATCCCGCCAGGCATATCACAGTTATTCTTTTTCGATGGTGAGAAAGTCCAGAAGCTCGCGAGCGCAATTGAAAAAGGTGAAGAATTCGAACAATCGTTACTTTCATTGCTGGGTCTAGATCTCGTAGAGCGACTTGACGCTGATCTTTCCGTTTACCTCTCCAGCAAGCTCGACGAGAGTGGACATGAACAGCTGGCAGAAGAAATCGAGTCGCTCCGCCATGAAAAGGCTGATCTCGAAGTAGAATATGATAAGTTGGAAAGTAAAATCGAGAAGAAGCGTCAACGAGTGGATAAAATATCCGAAGAGATAGATAAGAAAGAGACTGAGTTAGCACAGGAAGGCGGCGGATTCGCTCGCGAACGCGACTCACTAAAAGAGCGGAAAAGAGACCTCGACCAAGAGATTGAGGAAGTGCGAGAAGAGATTCGGAAATTAGCCAGTGAAAGCTATCCTTTTGCTCTCGTTCCAGGACTCTGTCGAGAGGTTGTGGAGCAACTGAAAGAGGAACAAGAAGCCGAGACAGAAGCCGCAGCACAGGCCCGGGTGGTTTCTGAGCTTGACGAACTAACCGACGATGAAACTGTCTGGAGCGATCTTAATATTCCGGATGACGCGAGCGAAGAGGTCATTGAGCGGTTGCAAGTTAAGCTCTCTGAGAGTCTTCAGACGCACGTGCCGGAACCAAGTCTCTCAAAAGACTTCTCACAACGAGAGCAAGAACAGATGTTCAGTGTGGTTGAAGATGCACTCCATAGAGTACCGCCGAGACTTAGTGAGCTAACAGAAGAACTGGAAGATAAGACTCGGGAGCGCCAGGATGTCACCAAGCAGCTGAAACGCGCCCCGGAACAGTCTGTCCTATCCCCAATATTAGATGAAATCAATGAACTAAACGAGAAACAGGGAAAACTCAAGAGTGAGATCGAAGATCACGTCGAGCGACTGGAAACACTAGAGACGAAAATTGGCCGTTTGGAAAGTGAACTGGAGAAAAAGTATGGGAAACAAGAAGATTTGGAAGATGTTTCCGAACGGGCCGAACTTGCGAGCCGCACAAGGAAAGCGGTTCAAGAATATCACGATGAACTGGTCAGAGAGAAATTGGATCGGCTGGAAGATGCGCTTACCGAACGCTATCTCCGACTTACGAACAAGAGCGGGTTCTACGACAACGTCATAATTAATCCAGAAGAAATTACGATTGAGATCGAGACCATAAATGGAGAACGGAAAGAACAGTCTCAGCTGTCGGCAGGTGAGCGCCAGATCTTCGCGACTGCGCTTCTATGGGCCTTAGCAGAAATCTCGGATCGTCCACTTCCTTTCATCATCGACACTCCACTCGGGCGGCTGGATCAGGAGCATCGTCAGAACCTTGTCGAAGGATTCTTCCCAGAGGCGGCTCATCAAGTTCTTCTCTTTTCCACTGACACCGAGATTACAGAGGAGTACTATAATATTCTTGAGAATGATATTGCAAATGAGTACCATCTCCAGCAGCAAGAGGAAACTGGGCGAACAGAAATCACGCCAGGCTATTTCTGGACGACCGACGAGAGAGATACCGGTGACAACGAGGTAGAGACCGCCGTCGAACAACAGGCAGAACTCCCGTTCAACAATGACTAACGAAATCAACCGTGTCCGGATCGATGAAAGTGTTAGCTACAAGCTGCGGAACTTGGGAAAAGCGACTGGCATGACGCCTAACTATATTGCACGAATCGGACTCACATATTCTCTCGGTGAACAACAACCCCCGAGCATGGAGGAATATGATACAGGCGGAAAAGAATTCAACCGGTATACATTGTTAGGTGAGCACGACGCGCTCTATATTGCCCTCGTTAAAAAAAGGATGATTAACGAAGGCTATGATCCGGAAACGCAGTTAGAAGATTATTTCCTAGCACACCTCAATCGCGGTATCGAGACTCTCTCTGGTCGAATTAGTGACCTCACCGACCTCTACGATATTATGCCCTCGGAGTTAAAAGTAGAAAGCGAGGCTACTACAGAAGCATGAGTTCGGACCCACCTCGAGAAGTATATCTCGATCATCATGCTACTACGCCGGTCGATGATCGAGTCCTTCAAGAGATGAAGCCATTCTTTACTGAACACTATGGCAATCCAGCGAGCAAGGCCAATCACTCCTACGGGCATAGAGCTAATAATCGGATGGAACAGGCCCGTGAGACGGTAGCAGACGCGATTGGAGCACGAGCCGGCGGAGAACCTGTAGCTAAGTCGATCATCTTCACGAGTGGCGCCACTGAATCCGACAACCTTGCGATACGCGGACTGGCTCAACATGCAAAAAAGACTGATATTGGTACACATATCATTACATCTGAGATCGAACACGAGGCTATCCTTGAACCATGCAAAATTCTCGAAGATAAAGGATTTGAGGTAACATACCTACCTGTCGATGAATATGGGCAGGTGGATCCTGAAGACGTTGCGGCTGCCATTCGTGACGAGACGTTCTTGATCTCAATTATGGCTGCAAACAACGAGATCGGAACGATCAATCCAATCAAAGAGATTGGAAAGATTGCATCGGATTACGAAGATCTGTGGTTTCACACAGATGCTGTGCAGGCGATCGGCGCCGTTAATATCGATGTTCAGGGGATGGGGATCGATCTAATGTCAATATCCGGCCATAAGATCTATGGACCAAAGGGAATCGGTGCTCTATACGTAAACCTGAAGACGAAGGGCAAACTCGAGCCGCTTCTTGTTGGAGGTGGCCATGAAAGCGGTAAGCGTTCAGGCACTCCCAATGTACCCGGAATTGTCGGGCTTGGAAAAGCGATTGAGCTCGCAGTAGAGAATCGTGAGGAACGTGTTACCCACATTGAAATGCTTCGTGATCGGCTTTGGGAGCAGCTGTTAGCTGAAATAGACAATATTGAATTGAATGGTCATCCAGAGGAACGCCTTCCGAACAATTTGAACGTAAGTTTCCCCACAGTAAATGTAAGAGAACTAGTGAGGATGTCATTAACTGACCATGGAGTAATGGCAGCACTTGGATCTGCGTGCTCCAGTGGAGAAGATACCTCACATGTTTTAGAGGCGATCAGCGACGACAAGGATCGGATTGAGGGAGCTGTACGATTTGGCTTAGGTAAGGATCTCACAACGGATGACATTGATTATGTGGCTGATACTGTTGTAGAGGAAGTGAACTTAACCGAATCTCTGTTTTAATCGGTTTCTCCAGTGACCCGTCCAGTGCTGTCCAGTACTCTTGTGGGAAAGCTTGAATAACTACGGCAGAGACTTATTGGTGAATGTCAAACGAATATCAGCGGTTACAAAATATTGATCTACCGCACATAATTGAAACCTCTGAAGTGGACTTCGCAAACGAATTCTATAATCCGGTTTTGAGTGTCGCAACCGAATATAAACGAGGAGTTGGGTATTTTACCAGCAATTGGTTCAAATATGCTGCTGAAGGTCTCCGAGGATTGGCAGAGAACGGCGGCTCTGCGAAGTGGCTTATTAGCCCCCATCTGGAGGAGGAAGATTGGGAAGCACTGAACAAGGGGGAGAAAGCGAAACGGGATCAAGAATTATATGACCGCCTTGCACATCTGGTCACTGATATCGAACAAGGGCTTGAGAAAGATACAAAGAACACGATTGCATGGATGATCGCCGATGGGCTATTGGAATTACGAATCGCTCTTCCAAGCGAGAATCCTCAGGGGGATTTTCATGACAAGTGGGGAATCATCGTTGACAAACACGGTGATAGGATCGCATTCCACGGCTCACAGAATGACAGCAGCCAGGCGTTTGCAAACTATGAATCGTACACTATTTTCAAAGATTGGACAGCAGAAGTTGATGATGAGCGGGTAACTCTCCATGAGAACCGATTTGACAAAATATGGGAAAACAAAAAGAGCGGTGTATATAGTCTTTCACTCCCGGACAGCATTGCATTGGAAATCGCAGATCTCCGGGATAGGAATCGCCCATATCAAGAACCTTCTGAATCAACAAAACTTCAAAGTGCCTACCGCTGGCGACACCAAGAAGTCGCTGTAGACCGCTTCATGGAAGAAGGACGCGGCATTCTTGATATGGCAACAGGGACCGGGAAGACGCGAACATCTTTAAAAATCCTCGACCGATTGCTCCGCGAGGATAACGTTTCTAACGTGGTTATTGCGACCTATGGAAACGATCTGCTTGACCAGTGGTATGAAACACTCTTAAGCCGATTTTCGCCCAGTGAAATGCGGATCTACAAGCAGTATGGTGGTGAAAAACAGATGGGGTCGTTTCTAACACCTAATCAGAATAAAGTAGAGGCGCTAATCATCTCATATGACGAACTCAGTGATTGCATCGCAAGTGACCGAAAAGGGAAACTTGGCTCCACGCTTCTAATAGCCGACGAAGTCCATAACATGGGATCAGAGACTCGCCGGGAGGCTCTGGAGGGGGAGCTTGATGTATTTCCCCATCGGCTCGGCCTCAGTGCTACACCACTAGATCCGTACGATGAGGCCCGAAATGAATTCTTGCTTGAAGAAGTAGGACCAGTCGTTTACGAATTCGGGTTGGATGATGCTATTCAACGTGGCATCCTGTGTGAACTAGAGTACGACCCTCTTTTGTATGAACTTTCTGAAGAGGACAAACAAAAGCAGAAAGATGCATTCGGTCGATATAAAGCGTTGAAAGAAGAAAATCCGGCAACGCCAAAATCTCGCCTCTACATGATGCTTGCCAGAGTTCGCAAGCAATCGCGAGAAAAACTCCCAGTTTTCCGAGAATATCTCCAAAAGAATTCTGAGGTCCTCGAAAACTGTCTGATTTTTGTAGAGACTATGGAATATGGAAAAGAAGTTCAAGAAATCATTCACAACTACACTCGGGATTACCGAACCTATTACGGGGTTGATGACGAGCAAAATCTGGAGGACTTCTCAAATGGCCGAATCAGCACGCTTGTCTCAAGTCGTGCTATATCGGAGGGGATCGATATAAAGTCAGTCGAGAACATAATCTTGTTCACCTCTGACCGATCGCGACGGACAACAATTCAGCGCATTGGTCGTGCTCTAAGGACAGATCCTGACAACCCTAACAAGACGGCAACAATTGTTGATTTTGTCGTTGGGAGTGACCTCGAGGATGATAGCGACAGTGATCACGAACCACCTGATAAAGGACGATACGAATGGCTGACAGATTTAAGTGAGGTGAAAACAAGGGAGTAGTATACTAGCATGGATGAAACCGAACTCCGACAAATTGCCGGCGAGGTAATGGATGAATACGACCAACCTGCGCAATTCAAAGACCGGTTCATGACTTTCTATATGAACACTGTTGAGAACAACATTGGCGAGACATCACTGAAACGGCTCATCAATAACGTAGAACTACCCGAGGAGGACAAAATCGATGAATCTTAAAATCAGGGGGATTCGATACGAGAATATTCGAGAATTCGAAAATTTGGAATTAGATTTTTCGCCAGAGGGGGATGAACCACATCATATTTCGTTGGTTCAGATGCCTAATGGGACCGGAAAAACGACGACGATGAAGCTTATCCGAACCACCTTGTTGGGTGCTGATCTCTCTTCAGATGAAGTTCGGTCTTATCGACCCCCCGAATTTGAAGCGATTGAGGGTGCATTTGAAATCGATCTGGAGTTTGAGGACGAGCTGTTTACGCTACGGTTGGAACTCGACTATGAAATGGGCGAGTTCGATTATCGACATATCAAACCGGAAGAAGTTGGTGGTGGTGACACCCCCGGTCATTACCTCCCCACGGGACTTGAGAATACTATAACTGAGTCATTTGTCGATTTATTCGTATTCAATGGTGAACTCACCGAGGAATTTATTCAGCATGGTAGTGATGAAGCTGAAAACGCTCTTAAGATAGTGAACTTTCTCAATCGACTCGAAGATCAACGCGACCAGATTCGAGAGGTCGTCAAGGAGCAACAAGATGACGAGAACGTCACTACAGAGAAAGGATTCAAAAATATCAAGACTCGGTTAGAGAATGCTGAGAAGAGATTGGAAGCACTACTGAGACAAAAGCGTAAGTTAGAGAGTGAGATTGAGGAACACGGTTCAAATATAGAGGAACTTGAAACCACACGAAAAGAAATCTTAGCGGAGAATCAAGAGCAACTTGACCGATATAATGAGCTTGGTGAAGACATCACCGAACTCAAGTCTGAACTCGAGGTGAGGACTGAAACCTTGTTAGATGAGATGCGATATCCAAGTCAGTTGGACCCAGACATTAACGATGATTTAGAGGAACTTTTAGAGAACATGAATATCATGCAACTCCCCAAATCTACATCTGAGGAATTTTTTACTGAGCTAGCAGAAAGTACGCAATGTATCTGTAACCGACCGATTGGAGAGGAAGAGCGTGAAGCAATCCGAGAGAATGCTGATCAATATCTCTCTGAAGACGATATTGGTGTGCTAAATTCATTGAAAGACCATCTCCGGTCAATCCCCGATACGAAAGATTTTGAGGAGGAATTTGACAAATTAGAAGGAAAACGTTCTGAGTTAGCTGGCTATCAGCACGAACGTGGATCTCTAGATGTTGATGATAAAGATCTAAACGAGAAATTGGAAGATTTGTCTAATAAAATACAAAAGCAACAGAAGGAAATGGAGGAGAAAGAAGAGGTTCTGGAAGCGTTGACTACGAATGATAAGGCGTTACAAGAGCAATTAGGCCTTGATTGGAAAGATAATATCCCACTATGCAAGCATACACGAAATAAGTACGAAAAGCAGATTCGCCAGGCCAGCGGAACAGTCCATTTCGGCAAAAAGGCTGACTTGCTTGAAGAGATATTCGATGAATTTATTGATCGTTGTCTTGAATCCTTAAAGAATAAACAGATTGAGGAAACCAACCACAAACTTGAGCGAATTCTCGGATATTCACGAGTTCAAGTGGAGGATATCGACAATTCGATCATTGTCGAAGGACGTGATGGAACATCCGAAGGCCAGAGCCTATCAATCGCATACGCATACCTCTCTACGTTGTTCGAGGACTCAAAGCTTGATGTTCCGTTTGTGATTGACAGTCCCGCCGTGAGCATCGACTACGATAAACGGGAAGAGGTGGCACATATAATATCGAACTTATTTGATCAACTGGTGATCTTCGTAATCTCACCCGAACGAGAACGGTTTGTTAGCGAGTTGGATTCAGATGATATCCAATACCTGACAGTCCACAAGACCGATACTCCCGGCGAAGTTGTAAAACACACATCAGAAGACACTTTCATGGAATTCCAATCCGAGGAAGAGGAGGAAATTGAAGCCTAACAATGCCTTTCAAACTTAGCTCCGATGCTCGACGGTATTTCGGACAAATACAAAAAAATAGCACCCGCGGAACCTTCGACACACTCTGGGACCAATACTATCTATCTGCCCTTGTAGGTATTAAGGCTCGAAGCAGGGTTCCTGAAAGTGAGGAACCTGATGAGGACCCCTTCATGACTGAGGTGATCCAAGACTACGATAACCAGAAATATGAGATCTACGGGGCGCTAATTGTAGCTGAAATTGAGCGAGAAGGGATCCCTTGGGAAAACGAACAGGAGGTTCAAGGCCTTATGCTTGAGATGCTTGATTCTACCTCAGTTACCCGTCTTTCAGACCGCGGCGCTACAGTGCTGAATTGTTATGCTGAGCGTGGTTTCAAAATCATCCGGAGTGAGATTCCTGCTCCTCCACAACTCGGTGAATTTCTCGAGCAGTACTATGATCTATTATTAGAAGTTGATCAAGGATACTGATCGAATAGTGTACTCAGATAGGCACAGTGATACGATAATCATCAATCTGGATTGATTATATGACTTCGCCAGATTTCGATGCACAAAAGCGGGATCTCGTTATCGAATTAGTAGCTCTTGTCCAACAATTTGATCGGCTTTTGACCGCCGCCGAAATCAATGAACATGCTGAATACTCTCATCAGGACTACCGAGATGCCTTTGGAGATCTTTTTCAAGCATACCAGAGCGCGGGGATTCTTCCGGAGGAGGCGACGAGGAGGGACCTACCAGAGTTACTTCAAACTGGTTCTCCAACAAAGGGGGATGAGAATACGACCGTAGGTTCGGCACATGGTAATGAAGAAGAGACGACTCGTGATGAGATGATTGCAGAACTTAATCAGATCTTCGCGGACAAAGGTAAACTACCGTATCCCTCTGATCTGCGACACGGATCACGATTCACTCATGCTGATTATCAAGACGAATTTGGAACATGGAATGAGGCGTTAGCTGCGGCTGGAATTAATAAGCGGACAGAGCTACTTACTGAGCTTCAACGAGTCAAAGACGAACTCGGAGAACTCCCAACACAGTCGGAAATGAACGACTTGGGAGCATACAGTGCAACGATGTATGCTCAATTCTTCGGTAGTTGGAGTGAGGCTAAGGAGGAGGTCTCTAAAGCAAACAACACAAGTTCAATTGATCCGACTGCTTCCGGTAGCGGTACTCCGTCTGAATCGGACAACGACGCGAAAAGTGGTAGCTCTGATGAGTTGGGTCAGGTTTCCTCTTCCGTGGCTTATCGGCTTCGGAAGGCTATCGAGGAGGATAAGATATGACTGCTCTGTTGAATCCGGTGACTTCGGTAGGATAGCGTCGCTCTGAAGGTGGTAACGAAGCGGAAGAGTGTATGTATTTATGCCACTCTTCCGCTTCGTTAAGCAAGTGGTATCGCTCGGTCAAAAGCGCCGTGCTGCCACCCCACGGTGGTGAGCGACCCGGCTGAAAGAACCTGATGCTACATTTTCTCCGTGTTCACATGGACGCGCGTGCCACGAAATCGTCTATTGGGCGAGTGAGATGGACCGGGTTCGTGCCGTTTTGCAGTTTGCCTGAAGTACGTTCCTAGCTCCCTCGACGCTGTGTCGGTCATTCGAGTGGGTGCCCACCCGTATCTGGCGCCAACTGCTAAACCGCTCAGGAGTGGCCTTCGATCCCGGAAATCACGGTGCCGTGAATGGGAGGTGAAGCCAGTGGGGGGCTAGCAAAGTGATCGGCTATGAGGATGGACAATGTCATGAAGATTGCAGGTGAAGAAGGATAGGTGAGTGATTGAGTGATGAGTGATGGAAATGCGGAGTCGTTTCAGTTGCGGTTTGTGGATGGCGATGTCGTTGCGTCGGAGAATGCGGATGAGGAGTCAGACCGTGTGCCAGTCGAGCCAGGGGAGCGAACGGGGTTTGGTCTTGAGGTTAAAGACGGGGCGTTGGAGGTGAATCGCGAGGTGCGTGATGTCGTCGAAAGGCGGGGGCGACTGCTTGAGTTCGGGTCGCGGGAAGAAGCGGAGGCGTATGCGCGGGAGCTGTCGGCGTCGGGTGGGGCGCTCAGGGTGCAGGCGGCGCCGGCGAACGAGCCCAGAGATGTCGATGCGTACTTGCTGGCGGATCATAATCCGTCGGTTCAGGAGCCGGCGGCGGTGGACGGGGAGACGTGGACGTTCGATGTGGGCGCGAATCTGTACGGGGCGCTCGGAGAGGCTGTCCTATTAGCCGGGCCGAAGCCGTTTGCACTTACGTATTTCGTGCGGCAGGATTTGGAGATTGACGAAGCTGAGCTGGACTGGGGGTTGAATGTGGATGTGTATCGGGGCGGGAAGGGGTCAGCTGCGGAGGCGCCAGAAACTGGGGGATGGGTTCCGGATTGTGTTGTCGAAGCTAAGGATGGGTGGGGCGGTGAGGTGCTTGAACGGTATTACTGTGAAATCAAGGCGGGGGAGGCGTCGTTCCAGCGATCGCAGGCTGACGGCATGCGAGCGTTAGCAGCAGACGAACGGGTGCTGAAGATCCGGGTGCTTATCGAGGCGTTGCCCGAGCAGTACTCGGTCCGGATTCACGAGGTCGAACCGACTGAGTAAGTAATCGGCTCAATAGTGTAGTAGACCGATTTGTCGGGAACACGTCGTAATGACTCTGGGGTGCGCGGAATATTGAACGTGGGTGGCTATGTGTGCCCAGGCGGTGTGGGGATGGAAGGTGATTTCGACGAAGTGCGATCGCCGATCCATGTAATCTGCGTCTGGTTTTTTGCTCCGGTTCGTTCGATTTCGTTCGTGATGTCTTCAAGTACCTTTAGGATGTCTCCGAGGCCGTGTGTTTGGCCTTGCTGTATTTGATATCCGTACTTCCGAAGTTCGTTTTTCAGCTCTGCCTGTGTCAGGGTCTTCCGGTAATAGATGATCTCTCGAGTATCGTAGGCGCGGGTTCCTAACTCTCGTAATTGCTTGTATGTATCTCTGTATGTTGTAGGAACACCAGCCACTTCGCCGGGTACTTCTGGAAGTCCGTGTCGAATTTCCGCAGGGGTTCTCACACGTGACATACCCCTATTCTATCCGGTGATATCAAATCTGTATCGACTTTTCAACCCGTGACACGATGGCGTTTGCTGTGGCTCTCCGCCGTATTTCCGACGAGAAAGTGCAGTAAGAGGTGGCGACCTCGGTACGGAGTGTTCGTTCACGGCGCTTCAGGCGGTTAGCAAGAGGTCAGGATTGAACTCGATTTTGGCCTGGTATTCCTGGTACGGAATGTGGACGCTGGGGTCGTAGACTGTGATTGCGGATCTGATTTCGGAGCGGAGGTAGTCCCAGTCCTCATCGGTCAGGTTGGCCTCGATTTCGCTTCGGAGTTCGCGCCATTTGCTGGCGGGCGGGTACTCTTCCCACATGGTGAGGCGCCGTGGTTCGACGGCGATCGGTGCTTCGTCAAGGGAGGCCGCTAAGTCTTCTTCGTATTCTGCCACCCAGGTGTTGATTCGGTCGATGTCGTCATCCGTGAGCTCAGGGCGGTCTTCGAGCTTGCGCTTGCGAACTCCGCACCCCGTGATTTCGAGGTCGCCGATGCCCATGATGATCCGTACTGGTCCATCCTCTCGATATCGGGCGATTTTGACTAGGATGTAGATCGTGTCCCCGTTGATTCGTTGGCGATGGAGTTCGTATTTGACGGGGCGGGCTTTTGCGTCGCTGCGGATGACTGGGTCTCCGGTTACGCCGAGGTGTTCAGCTTCGGTCGTCTCCAGTTCGTACGATCCGTCTTTCTCGACGGCCACGGCTACGTGGCACGCGGTCTGTGCTGCTGTATCGGTGTCCGTTTCTGCTACTGTCATGGAAGCAAGGGTATGTTCTTATCCGAGGCGTTAAAAGGGCAAGTGGCAAATATCTAATATATTTTGTCTGTCGGAGCTGGGAGTGGCCGGCATAAAACAACAGGGATCGAAGACGCCCTGTAGAGCCACTATCCTCAAGATTTCACGACCAAGCGTCTTCCTTAAATCGTGGGAAAGCCCACACCAGACACAATGCAGTGACCCTAGCTGAGTGCACATCAGAACTCAATCAGTGCCACGATGAGCACGGTCAGATCCTCGGTGGTGTCACAGCAGGATACGTCACCCAGACATGTGGGCCCTCAACAGACATCGATTGAGATGCTTGTAGCTGAGTGGGGTAACGACTCACGGTGTGTTCTACTGAAATTACAAGTAGTACGCCGATAATGGCCTACTATGCCTGGGTCTCGTTGTGAGGAGTGTGAAAAGACTGTGCCACGGTCACGATACTGTCCAGATTGTGGCTCACCGTTAGGAGCCGTCTCAACAGCGAATGTCAACGATCATGTGATGAGTCAAAAATTCTCTGATATCGCGCTTGATGCTCAGCACGACACTGTCTCTTTCGACACGCTTCGCTCGAAACACGAGTCCTACGATAGGCCGCTGGGGAGTTATTTGAAACCGGATGAGAAACCCGAGATCATTTGTGACGTAAAGAAGTGCATTATCGAAGGCGTGGACGGGACGTCATGGAAAATTTCTGCTGGAATGTTCGACTCGGGGCATCTTGTTGTCACTGATGAGCGCGTCGTTGCGATCTTTCCCAGAGATGAACAGCCGCAGCTTATCGATATCTCTTTTACCGATAGCACATCAGTTAGCGAGTCCTCAAACTGGCGCTCCGACGAACTCAGAATTGAAGATGTACAAGGATACCGATACGAGTTCGTCTTGAGTACTGAACAAGATACGTTCGATGCAGTTACTGATATCACTCACAACCTCAGTGACTCGATAGACTCTGAAGCTTCCAGCGCAGTAAAATTCCTTGATCAGATAGATGCCGAAGTTGCCGCAGCAGATGATGCTGAATCAGCTCTGTACGCCATTGCGGAGTTATTTGCTGACCGGTCTGAGACGACACGCTTCGACCAAGCAGTCGCCGAGGCCGACTCTCTTGACGAGTTGCAACAACAGATGGCTGCGATACCAGGCATTGAGAAATCGACCACCAAAGTGTCGGAGTCGCAATCGAGGTCCTTGGTAGCTACTCCGGAAGTCGATGTGACCGGACTTCGACAGCGAGTCACTCAAACTGCTCGTGGTGCTGATCCGAAAGACGTGGGGAAGTATTCGTTAGGGGCAGTACTTGGATTCGGAACGGCAGCGGTATCGGCTCCAATATCCACAACAGTTGGGGTCGCTGCTCTGTTAGCCGGAGGTGCAGCTACCGGTGCTTATGCGAGTACCAATCCGAACTCACTGCCAGCGAAGATTGATCCACTTTCCCTTGCTATGGACGCCAAGAGAAGAGGGTCGAAGCTTGATTCAACTCCCGGAGCTGGTGGTCACGGAACCGGTGCTGCGCTGGGCACACTCGAATACTTGAGCCGGCAGGATCATGACAGTGTAGATGAGGCATATGCGAAATGGCTGTCGGAACTCGACATCGAATCCGTCATGGAGGGGCATAGAGTGGCTGCTCGCTATGCAGAACAGACTGGCGAGCTACACGACCCTAGTCGGGCGAGCATACTCGGTGGGGCAGCAGGGGCCGCGTATGGATACACAGACCTCGATGGTGATATTGAGGATGTCGTTGATGACGACGCCGTCAGCGAACTCCAGCACGACACTGACGAAGAACAGGCTTGATTCGCACCGTGGGTGAGGAGAGTTATCTACTGTGATCTACTGTCTGTGGTGTTGATCTCTGTCCCGTACTGATCGCCGAAGGTTGAGAAGTGGTTGAGCAGTGTTTGGTGGGCGGTGTGGATGTCGGCGGCTGATGGGACGGAGAAATAGGTATACTCAGACACAGGGTATACACATCAGGACGACAGACTGACTGGCCTATGTTCCGGGCGGTGTCCTGATGTGATGGCCGCAGTTCGGACATTGGCCTTCACTCATGAACTCTGACGGACCGGTTCCGGTTGCTTCGTTGTAGCTGAAATTGTGACCGCAGTTGGGGCATGTTTCGGAGCGGCGCGTCATGCTGATGAATAGTCTTGCCCGGTACTTCAACGTCGGGACACCAGCGCGTCAGACCGGCCTGTGGGTAGTGAGAGCGTCTCAGGTACACAATGCTTTCCAAACAGACCGTGCTGTTCAGTTGTCCTTGACGTTCGCAACGGCCTCCTCGACTATCCGGTCTATGACTTCCGCGACCGGGATATGTTCCTCGAACGCGACAGCAAGCGTCTCGAAATAGCTCTCGGGAAGGCCTGATTGGTCCACATCGTATGTCTTGAGCATGTAGTCCTGCTTGTTCCCCTTGTTTGTGATGCCACGCTCATTCAGTAACGGCTCAAGTTCGTCTTGCCATCGGTCACTGTTGTAGAGCCGGTGGAACTCGTCACGCAGGGCCACCCTTGTCGGAGAGCGCAATCTGTAGGTTAGTTGCCCCTTGCTGAAGGACTCCTGTTTTCTAATCAAGTGATTGAAATGGAGTCTAAACCCTCGGTTGCCAGTCGTTTCATCGTGTATGGTTGTCGGCTCAAGATTTGCGTTGTCCAGATACCATCCATGTCGGAAAATGCATCCCCATTCTCTGGGTTCACTACGAGTTGTCCACTCATCTGTCCAGAGTTCGTCTTCAACCTGACTCCGGAATAGCTCGGCCCACTCTTCGACAGCACGCTTCCGCAGTGACTCTGCCGCCTCAAACAGTTCGTCTATGTCGTTTCGGTACTCGCTGAGAAGCTGGACCTTCTCTTTCTGTATCTGCTCGAAATCGTTTTCTTCCATGTTGGTCACCGTGATTATCGTGGACAGGAAATCTTCGAGTTGACTGACGCTCCGTTCGGGATACTGGCCGTGTGAAAGGTTCAGTTCTGTCTGGAACGCCTCGACCACATCTCGCCACGAGATGTCCTCGAATCCGGAGGCCGATGAGTCGGGGGCGTGTTCTTTTGAGAGGAACAAGTAGTATCGCCCGTCTTCGGGATACTCGTTTTTCTCTTCGTTGCCGATGTGAGGGTCTTCGACGTACCGCGTTGTCTGTCGGTTCCCCTCGGAAGCGTCAACCTTCGATTCGATACAGATGAACCACTCGTCAGGGGCGCGAATCAGAATATCGAGCCGGTTGTTCTGTTGCGATGTGACCTCCGTTTCGACCGAGACTTGCTCGATGTCGCGGTGGTAGTAGTCGATCTCCTCATTCGTCACCTGGCCCGCCTTGTCGAGAAAGGCTTTGAGCAGGTCGGCACCGAAGCCGTGCGGCTGGGACGGGTCGAGAAAGTAGGCCAGCAAGGTATTCCACTTCTGTTCGGCCCGTGCGGAGCCGAGAATCCGGAGCATCGGTTTCGGTGGTTCCGTCACCTCTGGCAAGGCTTCAAGCGAGGTCCGGAGTTCCCGAAACCGGTCTGTCAACTCTTCACCGGTCGCCATACTCTCACGATACTCATCGCCGCCTGAAAAAACGGCACCCTTCGACCAAATTATCGGCTCGACTGATTTCCACCCCCGGACCCTTGTTGCATGGGCCGGACGAGAAACCGGCTACATCGAGGTCAGCGTTCGAGTCAGTAGTGCCAGTCTTCGATTGCTTGCTTCGTTTCGTCGTTGACATCGGGAGGTTCCAGTTGCTCCAGTGGCACCCCGAGTTCGCGGTCCATCCACTCGACGGTCACATACTGCTGGCTGGGTGTCGGCTCCGTTGACGCCATCCCGACAACCCGTACCGTTTCGCCTTCTTTCAGCGGGGATTCCTCGCGTCAGTGGTACAGCGCGCCTTGAAGGGAAAGTCTATCAAGTACAACAATGCGCCGGGGATCATGTATGTGCCAGTGGCATCGGCTGCGGACCTTGCCGCTGGGCGAGCTGAGCTTCAGGAACACTTCGCGGCGTTCGGTGACTACTGGGGCGTCGAACCGTCCGCGGCGGATGCCGACTGAGAACCGGAGCGAGCTAGTTTGTTCCGGTTGCTCCCGACCGGTGAATACGCATCGACTCCCGCGAGTGGGTCGGCAACATCGGTGGAAATGAAGCGGTATAAACTGGAGTGTTCGAGAGTCGTTGGATGTGTTTACTGGGGTTCTCGACAAGAGTTTAGATACGTTCATACGATACTGTAGGTGTGAGTACAGATACTGTGGTTGCTGTCGGGGTTGATGCGTGTCCAGCTGGCTGGGTCGCGACGGTACTCGGAGAGAAATCCACGACAATAGAGACGCATAAGGAGTTCAGTGAAATAACAGGAAGCTACAGTGGCGCGCATCAGATTCTCGTAGACGTCCCGATCGGTCTTCCGGACAAAATGCGGCGGGCCTGCGACGAGGAGGCACGTGAACTTCTTGGGTGCCGGCAATCATCAGTGTTCTTTCCACCTTGTACGGCCGCAGTCGATCTGAAGGACTACGAAGATGCCAATGACGCTCAGCAAGAACACATCGGGCATGGCCTCTCGCAACAAGCCCATAACATTAGTCCGAAGATTCGGGAGGTCCGTGATGTCGTTGGTGATCACTACGACGGAGTGGTCCGTGAGAGCCATCCGGAACTCTGTTTTGCAGCACTGAACGGGCAGCCGATCGCGTACCCGAAATCGTCACCCCGTGGACGTGGGCAACGAATGCATCTGCTCAGTGAAGTACTCGAGAACGCCGTAAACCTCTATGAAAACACCCGCGAAGAGTACCTGCTCAAGCAGGTTCGTCGAGACGATATCTTGGATTCGATGGTGCTCGCCGTCGCTGCCCGTGAAAGCTCCTTGGACACGGTCCCGAGTGAGCCAGTATCTGATGATCCGAGAATCTACTACCCTGGTTTCGAAACTCCATCGATCTCCGTGGAGTAGTGACGATGTACCGGTTAGAGTGAGTCTTGAATGAGAGAACTCATGGTGGCTATGGGATATGTAGGAACCGCCGGCAATTCGAACGAACTAATATAGTGGTTGCGTTGGTAATTCCGCTGAATGATCTTCTCAGTGGATCAAGACAGCGATGAACTCGAACGGCTCCCCGAGGAGGAGTTCAGTGAGCTTGATATTCTCGAACGAGAGGATTTTCAGGAGTGGGCGATTGAGGAGCCGCAGGTGTTGGGAGAAGAATTGCTGGTGATTACGTCTGAGTACGCGAAGTTCGCCGATTTACGTGAACGACTCGATATTTTGGCGATTGACCCGAATGGGAAGTTGGTAGTTGCAGAGCTGAAACGTGATAAAGCTGATCAGACGACGGATTTGCAGGCGATCAAGTATGCGAGCTATTGTGCGACGCTTACCGCTGAGGAAATTCAGAAGGATTATCGGGACTTCTGGAACGACCGCAATGAAGACGAGTTCACACCCGAAGAGGTTGGTGAGACGTTTGCCGAGTTTCTGAATCAGAGTGTCATCGATGAGGTGCCGTACATGGATGATGGGTGGGCGAATTTCGAGCTTGATGATACGCCTCGAATCCTGTTAGTGGCCGGGAGTTTCGGTCCGGAGATTACGTCGCCGGTGATGTGGTTGATTGAGGAATACGATATGGATATCACGTGCACTCGGATTCAGGCCTACGAACACCGGGATCGAGTGATTTTGAATAGTCAGCAGGTGATCCCGATTCCAGAGGCTGAACAGTACCTGACGAAACGGCGTGAGAAGCAGGAAAAGCAAAAACAGTCATCGGTTACCTTCACGTTGCCGGCACTGTTAGAGCGCGGGGTCGTAGAGCAAGGCGACATCGTTGTTTTTGACGAGAGTAAGGTTCCGGACGAGAGCGAACGTGAATGGGATCCATCGGCCGAGTACTGGCGAGCTCGAGTCACAGGAATGACGGGGCAGCAAAACAACCTCGAGTGGCTTGAAAATGGTGAGCAGTATTCGTTTACCGGCCTGACGCGTGAGATCCTCAACCGACTCGTTGGCAGGGACAAGAATAAGCCACTCAACGGCTATGCATACTGGACGCATCCCGAGTTCGGGGACCGGACACTGCTGAACCTCCGTGAAGCAGATGAGACGGCTGATGACTGAGAGCGTGACGATTCAACACCGATTGAGGAGTGAATCAGGAAATTGTAGTCCGTTATCAGGCTGCGATCTTCGACGCATTTTGTCAATGACCAGATCGTGTAGCACAGCGGGTTGGGTATGAGGCGTGCTATGGGTGGACTGGGTGGGTGAGTGCCCAGTCGTCGGTGAGGACGGCGTCTTTGTTGTCGGTTCCGCCGTCTGTGAGGAGACCGATGTGGTAGAGGTGGTATTTGAATTGGAAGTGGATGCCTGATTTGTACACGGTCGGGTCAGCCAGCTCTGATTCGTCAATGTCGCCGTCAGCGGTGAGGACATCATCGCGGCGGTGTTGGGTGAAGAAGACTTCGACGGCGAGTGGTTGGTTGATGCGACAGGCTTCGTGGGCGACAGTGTCGATTGATGCAGTGTCGGTGCCGCGGTGGTGGATCTGCTCGAGTGCGTCGATGATGAGCTGGGTTGGGTCGTACTGGATCGCGACTGAGCGCGCGAGTTGTGCCCACCGCGGCGCGAGTTCGGTAAACGGAGTGGTTCGTCCTTTCCAGGCGGCGAATTCGTCGAGGGCTGCGGGGACGCTGCCGTGCTGGTCACGGGCAAAGCGAACGACTTCCGCGCCGAGCTGCGTGAGCGCATCCCCGTCCGGCTGACTCGTAACTAAATTCAGGAGGCGTGCCCCACGACGACCGCCGGACACGGTGTTGATGACGTGGTCGGCGTAGACCTCGTGAGTATCAGCGTCGGCGGTTAGCGCAAGCGGGTATCCGAGGTAGTTCTTCGGGTGGTTGACTGGGAAGCTGCCCTCGGTGAGGCGATGTGTGGCGGCTTGAAAGCGGACGGCGTCGATCGTTGTCGAGACGTCGCCGGCACCAGTGACGCGCGCTGGTTCGACCAGTGTCGCACTCTGCGGTCCTTCGACACCGACGACACCGACGTTAAGCTCTCGTGCAAGAGCGCGGCTGTGGTCGGTGATGCTCGGCATCGGTGCGGCAACGTAGCCGAGATTGACTTCGCCAAGGTGGGCGTGGGCTTGATTGATGCCGCGGCGGACGTCGGCGTCACTGGGGTCGGTGTTGTGACCTTTCGCTTCGACGACTGCAACTGGGGTTGTTGCAGCGTCAGCGTCGAGCACATCAGAGGCTGGCATGCCGATGCCGAGCAGGTCCGGCTCTCCGTTGGCAAGCCGTAACGTGTTGTACGGTGCGAGCCGGGACCGGACCCTGTCTGGGATGTCCCAGCCGCCCCAGGTCGGGGCGGTGAACTGGGTTTCCGTGACGGCGTACTGCGCGGTCTCGCTTCCGCTATCCGGGTAAAGCGTGTCTTTTGCGGCAGCGAGCACCGCGGGTTCGGCAAGCGTGGCGGCCATTGCTGAAGATGTTCACTGCCGATCGGTATCAAACGACCGGACATTGTGAAGATCGGAAGAGTCGCTTAGGGCAGGAAATATTCTGGCTCAGTCCACTTTGGTCGTGGACATCACTGTGTATCTCGGTGCTGAGGGATTTGTTGGAGGCGCCAGCCAGCGCTCAAGCATCCAGATTTTATTGTAATTCGTAGATTGTGCTGTATGCTGTTCATTCTCGAGGATGGATTTCTGTTAGCGTGATGTCCCGGGCATCACATTCCGTTTGCACTCGTTCAAATCGGCGCTGGGCTTTCGTTGTCCCGTAGACATCTTCTTCACCGCGCTGGAATGGGTTCTTGTTGGTGCAGATGAGGAGGTGGCGTGAGACTGTGTCTGGGAGTTCGGCGAGTTTTCGCAGATCGTTATTGAGGTACGGCCACTCGTCAAGGCTGTCTCGTTCGAGGCGAGACCCAGCGATATCAACGTTCTTGATGTATTTGATTTCGATTGCGTGAGTGATTGCTGCCGCCGGGAAATACTTGGTTCCGTCAACAAACCGGACTGTGAGATTCGGTGTTTCAGCTGAAGGGACATAGTCAAGATCGCTATACTGCGGGGTTGATTCCGGTTGCAGAACGGCGATATCGAGGCGTTTGTTGGCGTTCGGGGAGCCGTAGTTCACTTCTGATTGTACAGAGCTGATTTCGTGTGGTTCTGCAAGCCGACGGATGTATTTCTCTTTGTAGTTTGTTGTGTCGTCGTGGTCGAAGCCGCCTCGAGCGAGGATTGTCTCGCCGAGTTCCTGTCGAAGGAGGTGCTGGAGGCGGGCTTGCAGTGACTGCTCAACAGTGAAGTTGAGCGGTGTAGCTTGAAATTCTGTATCCAACTGGGTAATAGCTGAAGAGAGTGACATGAGAGGGAAATACAGATAGATGAGTAAATATCCCTCTCACTGTTGAACCCGTCATCCGTGAGTAGACTCTAATTAGACACTCTCTTCTACAGAATTTCTTTTGCTTCTACCGGACCGGAGTATTCTCAGGGCGGACCGTACCTGCAAGGACAATCCGGTTGCTCTGTACCGGAACAAACGAAGGAATGAGATCAATAGCTACACCAACCAAGTTGAGCTACCTATGAGCATGAGCGAGGGTACCGGAGTCGGCGTTGATGCATGTCCAGTTGGCTGGGTCGTGACCGTGATCGATGAGCACAGCCCTACCATCAAAACTTATGAGACCTTCAGCGAGGTAGAGCAAGCGAATGACGATGCGGACAAGATATTCGTCGATATCCCAATCGGTCTTCCCCAGGGTGAGCGCCGCCGGTGTGACCTGAAGGCGCGCGAGTTGCTTGGCTGCCGTGGGTCGTCAGTGTTTTTTCCACCGTGTGAGACAGCGGCGGCAAAACCGGATTATGAGAGTGCGAACAACGAGCACCGGGACAAAATGGAGCACGGGCTTTCCCAGCAAGCATACGCCATCAGTGAGAAGATTATCGAGGTCCAATCGGTCGTCGGCGATCGGTTTGACGGGTTGATCAGGGAGAGTCATCCGGAGTTGTGTTTTGCGGCGTTGAACGGGCAACCGGTCGCGTATCCCAAGTCGTCGGACCTCGGTCGCGGGGTCCGGATGCATCTCTTGACAGAGGTACTTCGTGATGCGGGCGCGCTGTATGAAGAGGCTCGAGAGAGATACCTGCTCAAAGAGGTGCGTCGCGATGATATCTTGGACTCGATGGTGCTTGCCCACGCTGCTCGAAGTGCGTCACTGAGAACGGCACCATCTGACCCTGCTTCGGATGAGCCGCGGATTTATTTTCCTGAGTTCAGAGTTGCAACTGTGGATGTTGAGTAGTGGTACTGGGTTGGAGCGGTTGTGGAGATGAGAACCGGACAGTGGTGCCACCGGTTACCTCGATCGACATGGATTCAACAGGTGTTGCTTGGTTGCGGAAAGCGGGTTAGGATGTAGCTCCTTCGCCATCAACGACTTTCACCGACTTCGGACAACTTTTCGAGCAGACAGCTGTTTTTGATTAGTCATATATTCCTGTCATTTCCTCGCGCTGTGGCGAATATGATATCGGGAATTATGCTTATTAGGAGCTACATGGCTCAAATTAGCGTTGATGAACTAGAGTCGGGGTATGAGATTGTGATTAGATGAAACTGTTTGGGAAGTACTGTATCGACACTGCTCTCATTGTTGGATCTTAGTGAAGGACCAGAACCTGGCTTATGCTTTTATTAATCCCCCGAATACAACCCGATGCCGTCGTTGACCTCGGCTGGAGGATGCGCATGGTACCTGCTGTGCGCCCTCTCATTGGTGGCGTCGGCGAACTATAGAATATGCATCTCCGTGGTTGACCCTGTCCGGGCCGCCCCGGACTGACCGTGGGTGAGTCACGGAAAACCCAGACAAAGCATCGGCATAGTGATAACTAAGCTCGAAGAAGTAGTGACAACTATGGAACACATCAGCGAACCAAACGCCGACAACACCGACGAAGCAGAACAGAACGCGAAATACGTACCAATCACCCTCACAACGACTAGTATCGACGATATCAGAGCGAGGGTGCGCGACGCCCTAGAGAAAGACAAACGTCGGCAAGCCGCCAGTCAAAAAGCCGACACTATCGCGAGCCAGTCAAGCGCGCTTTCGGCCGGAGCCCGAGGATCTCTCAGCGTGACAACCGATTCAACAGCCGAACTCAAAACACTACAAGACGCTGTCGGAATCGACGAATCAACTGTCCGTAACCTTCAGGAGGAACACGATCTCCAGCGGCTCCACCCGGCACGCCGGAAAGAATTCATCGGAGAGATACTCAGGACTCGAATCAAAGACCACGCAGACTCGGTCGTCGCCGAGACCAGTACAGAACTAGATGAAACCGCCGACGCAACCATGGCCGAATTCTTCGGCCAACCTGGAGAGACAGTCACAAAGCGTTGGTGGCAGGGAGACGCTGGCACATTCACTCAGCGCGAAAAAGATGAGTCAGAGCCAGTCACAACCGTCTCGATAGAAAACGCCACTACCGACAGCGGAAAACTGCCGGGAAAGTACATGCAGCCTGATGTCTACGTGCTCGAAGACGAATCGACGGTCACCATCGAATCCAGATACGGAACCGGTACCCTGACTGTCGATGCAGGGGGCTACTCATTCAGCCACCAGCCCCTAGAAACGATCGCCGCAAAGGCCGGTCTGATCGAAGTCGAATCTCGAGACGCCTCCTGCACGTCCTCGGACAAGGAAGCACTGGACGTTGCAATTGGGCGTGGTGAAGCCAAAGAGAAAGCTCACATCATCAAGCTTCAGTCTGGTGATGGCGGGTACAGCAACCGGTACGTGAAAGCTTGGACCGAGTTCCGAGACTTCGACCCTGAGCGACAGATGCTCTTGGTCAATCTCGGGCAAGCCAGCTACTATCGAAGCTCCATGCGGGGGAAGTCAGAACGCGCGTGGCTGATCGGTCAAGATGACGACCAAATCTGGTGCCAGCAGGTCTACACAACGCATGAAACCGTCGATGAAGCACTGGACTTCATCACGCCGGCTGAGGTCCAAAACTACCGTGAGGAAGGGCGTAAAGTGATCCGGCAAGGCGATATATTTTTCGTTCAGATGAAACAAGCGACGAACTTCGAGGACCTCAACGGAACTCGCCACGACGTCGTTGAACAAGACGACGGTCAAACCGTCATCACCCATCCAGAACACTCTGACCTCACGCTGGAAGGCCACTGGAAAGCCTATACAAACAACGACGGATCCCAATCATCAAGTACCCGAACACGCCGCATCCGAGATTGAATCACCGCACTCCATACTCCACCACAGCTGTCGGGTACCTTCGAACGCAAAGCCAGCGAAAACGGCTAAAGGGTTGCGGAGGTTCGACATCGGGGACATCTGTACTGAGCACGCGGTGAAACAATCCCGTTGTCAGTGCTGAAGCCGGTATACCCACGTAGTCGGTACGGCATGATCTTGTGATCGGAGAAGATGATCTGGAGTCTGTGTTCGTTAAGATGTACCGATACGACCACGATCGGCAGCGGAGTTACATGATGTCGTGCGTCTCGTAGAACTCTTCGATGGTGTCGCAGTCGTGTTCGTCGAGCATGGTGATCCAGCCGCCGAAGCGGTATCGGCGCCAGCATTGCTGGCCGTCGATGAACACGGGGTTTCGCCGCGGTCTGGCGGCATCTGGATCGTTCCGTCCTCTGCGTCGGGGCGTTCGCCAGGTGGCCAGCCGTGCCATGGGTCGTCGCCGTCGGCGTTCACAGCTCGCTCGTCGCAGGCCTCACACACCTGGTTCGGATACGTTGACTCCCCGATCGACGCACCGCAAATTGGACAGTCCATACCAGAACCATCAGCAGCGAGCACCTTGGGTCTCCCTCTCAAACTTCTCATCTATAACTAGATTTCCGGAATTCGGGACAACAACGTCTATTGGAACAATTGAGATGAATGCTGTCGAAGAAACAGTTGTAGAACTGCTTGAATAAGTGTCGCAGGAAACCACGTTACAGTGAGCGGGACCAGATGTTTCGGAAGCGAACCCGGAAGCCGTGGTCTTGGAGGCGCAGCGGTGCTGGGCCGTGCGGTTCGTAGTCAAGGTAGTCGCGGTAGGTTGTCGGGCCGAACGGCTCGGATTCACGATGGATGAGGACGCCGTTGTGGAAGGCGGTGATGCGTGCTGGAGCCGTGAGTGTGTCGTCGTCGAAGCGTGGGCGTCGCCACACGATGTCGAATGATTGCCACTCGCCTGAGGGGAGGCTGGCATCCACGCTTGGCGGGTGTTGGCCGTAGATGGCGCCGACCCAGCCGTCAGCGTAAATCGTGGTCTGTGAGCAGTCCAGGATCTGGAGTTCGTAGCGATCCGCGAGGAACACGCCGCTGTTGCCGGGGTACTCGGCGTCGCCTGGGTCTGCGGGGGTGGCCCATTCGATGTGGAGTTGGCAGTCACCGAGCGCAGTCGTGGTGCGGATATCGCCGGCGCCGGGTTCAACGACTAACTCCCCGTCTGCGACGGTCCACTCAGGGTCGCTGCCGTCGGCGGCGTCCCATCCGGCGAGGTCTGTGCCATTGAATAGTGGGGTCGCATCCGAGGGCGGGGCCTGGGTTACTGGGCCGGCTGGCGTCACTGAGGAGGGATGCGGCCGTGCAGGATCGTGCACGCGGTAGTCCGAGTCAGGGTGATATGGGGTGTCTGTAAAGCCTGGACGCTGCTCGCTCATACAGCAACGTGCACGGCAGCCGCCCTAAACGTGCTGTCCACAACACCCCGTCTCAGGTGATATCATCAGCGGTGACACAACGCCGCGTAGGTGTTGTTTCTACCCAGAAGCGGGGACAGTGTTTTTCTCCGCTTCTGTTGGACCGATAGATACGCGGCCCGAGTCGGGACTGTCGAGAAAGTCCAGTGGAAGCAAACCGGAATAAACAGCGGGTCAAGATCGGCGCCGCAGGCTGCACGTGTAGTTGCATACGGGTAGCATTCAGAACGAAGAGGTCCAGTCGTGGGGAATGAGTGCAGGGTCACAGATTGCGTGGACGGTTCAGTGGGTTTGCTGCGAATACCGGGATGGGATATGCCGGTGCTGCGCGACGGTGCTGTTCAGGTGGGGAACGAAAGCCCCCGACCGGTGGCAATCAGAGGGGAAAGTTGGTCGGGGGATGGGCTTCGGGCAGGAGTGTCGGCCTCCGTAAGCGGGGACCGACAATTAGGGTTCGCGACGCTCTTCTGTAAATACTTTCTGGAACGGGCATTCGTGTTATTCTCCCGGAAATAATTGCAGGGCATTCGTTGCTTATGGGGAGTATCTCTGTGCAGTCATGATGCTGCGCGGCCTGAGATTTATATGCGATGTCGGCAGCAGTTGCTGGCGATGGATCGGACAGAGGAGTTCCACCCGCAAGATTGGTTATTGATCGCTGAAGCGTTGTCGCAGTGGCGGCTAGAGTTAAGACACTTTGAACCGGAGCGAGCGGACCGTGCTGCCGAGTTGATCGAACGGATTAGTGACAAACAGGGATTGGACTCGGTGTGTATTGTCGCGCAGATCAACAAGGAGTGGAGCGGCTAACAGAAATCAGCGACACAGTCGATATTCGAGGGTCCCAGTGATGATTCCCTCACTCGATGACAGACTTCAACGTTCGTGCTGAACACGGGATGCCCATCCATCATGTGGAGAAAAACAAATTGACCGTATCAGACCGATTGCTACAGGGTAGCCAAGCGTCTGGTGAGATAAGCCCACGCAATCAGATCAGTTCTCGAAGACTCGTTGTAGGAATACGTCTACATCTGGTCGTTCGTGGTTAGGGAGCGATTGAAAGAATGAACGTGGTTCCACATTTTCGTAGTCCGTCTTGGGATCGAAGGCGAGAGCTGCTTCTCGTTTGCCCATGTCTTGATCCCTCGGGTAATAGTCCTCAATCTCACCGCTCAGGAGCAGCACGTTTTCCTTAAGCAAGGCCTCAACAAGCGCTACCCGTTGTTCTTCAACGGCTGACGCCGGGAGGATATCAGTAATGTTCTTTGTTTCGCAGGCGGCGAGGACTTTCGTCACCATATCTGCATGGCTCTCATTTACCGGGTTTCCATTTCGAATTTTCTCTTCGAGGTCCTCAAGCCGGTCAAATGCGTTATCCCACGATTCGTGTGTGATTTCAGTCGGGAGATTGTTGTGGTTGTATTCCGAGCTGTCGAATTCGTCTTCGGCCGCTTCTTGCAGTTCCTCTGCTAATTCGATGGAGGCTGGTTCATCACTGATGTTCTCGATTTGGTCTTGGACGGCGTCAATATCCAATATGGAGTACGTGGTGATGCCGAGTTCTGATAAGAAGTTATGGAAGCGCGTTACTTCGGATTTTCCTCCAACCTCCATTATTGGAATGCCGGACGTTCTGAAGTCCCACTCACTATCGAGGTGTGGCGCTAACTTCTGTAGGATAATGCGGTCGCAGGCGCCCTCGACGAGCACGATTTGGTCTGAGAAAATGTATTCAGAGACGCTATTGAGGTCAGTGACAAGCGGCCGGTCGGATTCGTCAACCTCTCGCACCAGTACTGAGTGGAACTGAGTGACGGTCGTTGCTTCAGCGTCGTTTTTTCGAACGATGTTGATCGTGTCAAGTATTGTGTGATCGATGAGAACGGGGGAGTGAGTTGAGAAGATGACCTGATTTTGGCTGTCGGTGATCTTAGAGAGAGCAGAGAGCAGTTGTTTCTGGAGTTGTGGGTAAAGATAGAGTTCAGCTTCCTCGAAGAGAATGAGGAGTGGTGGCGCTTTCCGTTTGTCGTCCTCTTCGTCTGTAGTGACGCTGAGGCGTCCTTGTTGGAGGTCGGCAAGTGTTCGCAGGAGACTGAAAATGAGTGTTCGTTTGACACCTTCGCCGACGTTTTCTTTGGAGAGTGACCCGTCGAGGTGTGTTTCGTCGATTTTGATGTCTGCGCCGGAGAATATATAGTTCATTGAAAAGCTGGGGAAGTCAAAGGAGACTTCGCGGTCATCGAATGTTTCACTGAGGTGGTCTGTAATGTGGTTCTCGATTTTCGTGATGCCGTCATGGTCCTGAAAGTCGAAGCCCTCCAGCTGTGCTTTCAGTTTCTTGTCGAGTTCTTCTTTGACGCCCTCAGAGATTGCATCGACCAGTTCCCCCACTTCACCACCGCGCTTTGTGGTTGAATCCATCTCTTTGACCGCCGGGATCGTGATGACATCGGGGAGAAGATCCTCGCGAACGACAGTTACCGTGCCTTGGGGAAAGTCAGTGGGGGCAATCGTCATGGCAAGCTCTTCTTCGTTTTGGTTGACGAATTCTTGATACTTGCTGGTCCAGATACCCTTGTTACGCTGCTTATCTCTGGGGATGATATCTGCCAATCGCTCATATCGGTCCGCCATCTCTTTCCGATAATCGGCTTTTGAATAGTTCGTGTCTGTTTTCTGCTTCTTCCAGAGCTTGTTCCGTACCTCCTCAATTGAACTCTTCCGGAGATCTTCGTCTTCTGGTACTCGCTGCAAAAGCTTGAATGACGGACTGGAATCTCCCTCACCATCGAACTGGCGACAAATACCCAGAACCCTGTTATAGGACTCATACTCAGAAATAAGGGCATCTCGGACACTGTCTCGTTTTTCGACGTCTTTGATTCGGTCCAAATCCTCGGAACTGATTTCGAAAAAACCTCTCACTTTGACGACTTCTTCATCCCGTTTTTGCCAAAATAACTCCTCGTCATTCGGCTTCTTTTCTTCTCTGAGCAGGAACCGTACCGCGGATAGAATGTTTGTCTTGCCAGCGTTGTTCTCCCCAACTAAACAGTCAAGGCCCTGAAATTCAATTGAGCCCTCTGCTGTCTGGTTTTTTATCGACCGAAAGCGTTCAATCTCAATGTTGACTAGCTTCATGCAGAACAACAATCAGCTTCAGATGATGAAATTACCGCATACAAGTGGGATGATTGAACAGTGTTCACCCTTCAGGAGACATACTGCTGCGTACACCCTCTATATTCGGCACGGACTTCGTAGCAGTGGTGAGTGATATAATCGATCTATGGAAGAAAAGTCAGCGGGTACTTTCTTGCAAAAGCTGTTTAGGTGTCTTTGTCTGATGGTGGTCGCTTGGAGAGCCGGTCGAAGCGGCTTTGTGCTTTGTCAGCTCGCTCTTTGGATTGATCGGGGTCGTATTCTGCGTCCAGAAGATTTCCGTTTGTGATCTTGACGGTCAGGACTGCGTCGGCGTGACGGGCGTCTTCAGGCAAGATTGATGCCTCGAGGACCGCATCGCCGACTTCGTCGCCGTGTTGTTCGAAAAACACGGTTGCGAGTCCGTCTTCGACGGTATCGACGACGGCGGTGTACTCACCGTCTGGAAGCGTTGTGATATCGGTCATGGGTAGGTTTCACTGAGGACTTGTTCACCGGTACTGTTAGTTACGATGACTGTATCGCCGGCGTTGTTCCAGATTGGGGAACTAGCACCCCAGTACAAATCGGTTGCTGTGTCAGTGCCGCTTCCCGTTCGAAGCGTCACTGTTGCGCTTGGATCTAGAGTGAATGCAGGAAATGTATAGGTGTGCCCAGCGTCGTCCGTGACTGTCCAGCCCGAGAGATCTATTGACTCGTCGCCAGTGTTTTCAAAGACAATGTACTCGTCGTTGAGATTCTCCCGGTCGTCACCATCCGCGTCAGCGTGAATCGTTGCGACACTCAACTCGCCGCTGGTCGTTCCGCCGTCGGTAACGGTGGTTGCTGTCGGGTCAGTGACTGGCTCGCCGCCAAGCCGCAGCCGTTCAACCAGGTCGCCGCTCGTCCCCGGTTCGACAGGGGCACCGTCGCGCAGTGCTTGCGGGTCGGTCGGCGCGTCTTGCTGTGTCCGAACGGAAACGCCCTGCCCATCGCTGACAAGCACGATATCGCCATGCGTGGCCGTCCAGAACGTTGGTAACGACCGATCAGCAAACCGTTCCAGTACCTCTTCAGTTGGGTGGCCGTACTGTGAATCGTAGGCGCTGGAGACGATGATGGCTTGGGGCTGGACGGTGTCGAGGAATGACTCGCTGGAGGAACTCGATGAGCCGTGGTGGCCGGCTTTCAGCACAGTTGCTTGGAGTTGAGAGCCGTAGGTATCGACGAGGTAGGCTTCTTGGTCGTCTTCGGCGTCGCCGGTGAGCAGGAAACTCGTTTCGCCGTGCGTGAGTTTGAGGACGATGCTGTTCTCGTTGCGCGCCTCGTTTTCGAGATACGGCTCCGGTGGGCCGAGCACTGCGACATCGACGCCGTCGAGCGGGATCGAGTCGCCTTCACGCGTCTCATACAGCGTCACATCGTGCTCCTCGATCGCGTCGAGATACTCCGCGTAGGTTTGTGTGCTGGCAGCGATCCCTGGGTCGTAGACAGCGCCGATCCCGTCGGCTTCCGTCTCGAAGTACTCGATGATCGCTGCATTGCCCCCGATGTGATCCGCGTCGTTGTGGGAGGTGATGAGGTAGTCGATGCGGTCGATATTGTGTCGCTGCAAATATTGGAGGACGTACTCGCCGTCATCACGGTAGTGCCCACTATCGATAAGCATCGTTTCGCCAGTTGGCCCGACAACAAGCGTACTCACCGATTGACCGACGTTGATGAAATGAACCTCCAGTGTGCCGTTGGCGTCCGTAGTGCCAGTCGTGGTCTGGGACAGGTCGTCGTCAGTTGTCGGCGCGGGTGTGGTGTCTGGGCCGACACCGGTGGAACAGCCGGCAAGCACGATGAGGAAGGCGACCGCGATCGCGGTGACCGTCGTGCGGGCGGTATAAAGACTCACTGGTTGGGGTACCGGCCGCATCTGTATAATTTGTCCGGCCGTCACTACCGCTGAGAGTGCGTGCACGTCGTCTTCGCTGTCGCGAATCTTAATTGCCAGCCGATTATTGAATGGTGCCGGGTTGTGTATTCGGCGTGCGTCAGTGTTGGAGTGTAGCCGTGTATTGGCTGCCAGCACCTTCTCCGAAGCCAACGGGTGCGTGCTGGGAAATTGATTTGGTGGCGGAGATGATGGTGTTGGGATAGAAGATGGCTGTTCTGGACGATCTCTCGGGGTTCGAGTTCGAGGACGTGATGGAGGACGTCTTTCGGAATCTCGGGTACGAGAACGTCCGGCAGGCCGAGCGAACGGCCGACGAGGGGCGGGACATTCTGATGGAGGAGGTTGTGGACGGGACGCGGCGTGGCGTGGTCGTTGAGTGCAAACACACCGACACGGTCGGCCGCCCGGTCGTGCAGAAGCTGCATTCGGCGGTCGCGACATTCGAGTTCGACGGGCCGAAACGCGGAATGGTGGCGACGACGGGGCGGTTCACGGGGCCTGCCGAAGAATACGCCGACCGATTGCGGAAGAACGACGACCCGTATCCGGTTGAGTTGATCGATGGCGAGGATCTCCGTGAGATCGCCGACGAGATCGGGCTCGATCTGTATAACGGCCGAATCGAGATTCTGTGCGACATGACGCTACGCCCGTACGACCCGGCGGCGTCGGTCAACGCTCCGGTCGAAGCGGCCTTCCGTGACGTCGAAAATATTGAGGCTGCTGAGTTGCCCGAGCCGTACAGCCGGGCGGTGTTTCGGCCGGTCGTCGAAATCACGGCTGACACGGACGCGGTGTTCGAGACGAGTGTCGGCGTGATCCATCGGATTAACGAGCGCACCCGGTTCGTCGTGCATGCAGACCGGGGCCAGCCGTCGGTCGCTGACGACACTGTGGCGCGGCTCGTCTCGGAGAACAGGCACGCAGCGGTCGAACTGGACACCGATCGGTTCGGCGATGTATTCGATGAACTCGAGGAGAAACGCTTCGGGCAGACCCAGACAGAGTACAAAGACTGGGCGGTCGATCGTCTCCAGGAGCATCACACGACGACAGTCCAGTACACCGGCGACAACAACGTCACCTACACCAAGACCTGCGAACCGAACCTTTCAGACATCTCGGTGCAATCGATCGAACCCGTGTATCTGCCTGAAGTCTGGCAGACAACTGATCTCCAGCAGTACACCTACCCTTACGAGTATTTCGCGGCCGGCCCGTCACGCGTCACCACTGAAGACGGTATCCACCGCTGCGTGCACTGTGACACAAGCGGTGGCGATGAGACCTACACGTACTGTGCGAACTGCGGCAGCATCAGTTGCACCGATCACATCAAGGCCGAACGCCTTGAAGGTGAACCGGTCTGCACTGGGTGTGCCGTCACGGAGCGATTCGCGCTGAAGACGAAATACTTCTATGACGAGGACAACCGCGACACCTTCCGTGAACAGTACGAAGCTATGCCGATCCACAGGAAAGCGATGGAGAACAAGCCACTGTTAGTGGGGAGTATCATCACGGCAGTTCTCTTTGTGATCGGAGTGCTCGCAACGAGTGGGGCGATCTGATTGGCGGTCCACAAGATATTGAAGCCATTAAGGCTCTGTTGAAACCCTCAGCCGTTGATAAGAGTCGCGAACTGCATAGAGAGTATAGATGCAGCACATTCAAAACCGGGATGGGGAGCTAATCTCAGCCCAGCGACTGACCCAACAATAATGCATACGTGAGGAAAACTGACAGATATGCTGATTGACGCGCTCGCCAAGGCGTTCGGGGCTAATCTCTCAATATTCGCCTTGCTGTTCGTTGGTATTGTGGTCGAGAAATACTACGTATCCAGGGTGACGACATTTACAAACGTTCTGGCGTTGAACATGTCGTTTCTGAGCTTAGAGTCAGCACCAAGATTCCTTGTTTGGTACGGTGACCTCGGATTGATTCTTGGAGCCTACGGGATGCTCGCATATCTTGTGAATGCTGAGACCGGGAGGCTGTACCGTGTACCGGCGTTCACGATTTACGCGTCGCTCCCAGTCGCAGCCGTTATCCTTGCAGCACCAACGGATTGGTGGATCGCGTTGCTCATCGGAGGGACAGTGAACTTCGTCGGGGGAGTGGTGCTTGAATCAGAGATTGGAATTGATGTCGCTCACTGGGGACCTAAGCACGGCGAAGTGAGTCGGTTCATCAACACCAGGAAAATGGAATTTATTGATCCCCACGGAGTACATCAGCATGTGGATCTAGAACTCGGGAAATTCGAGCGCCGCTGACCGTCGCGTTCCAACCAGATCTTGGAGCTGGTACCGTGCAAGACTCGCGCGTTCTATGCAGCAGCTTCTTCACCAGCTACCTGATTTCTGTCAGTATCGACGTGACCGATGTAGAGGATGAGTTCAGCAAGGTCAGAACGTCTCAGCTACCCAAAGTACGCCCCATCCGTTCCACCACACGTGTATAATCATGGCGAGCACCGTTATCGCGACCAACTTTGCCAGAAACATCCAATCCTGTTCTTCAGTCGGCGTTGAGAACACTAATCCAGCGATTAGAAGTGCATTCAGTACGTGCAATGCCGCTGCAAGAGTGAATCCCAGTGAAATCGTGCCCCCTCGAATCACTACAAACAGGATTCGCTCGAACAGTGCGACAGAAAACCCGCCGAGTAACGCCATCCTGTACGGGTGGGCGCGAAGGTAATCATCGGGTACCTCATACCATTCAAGTAGGCTTACAACGACGGAAGCTGGGAGGAATTTCGTCAGAACCGGTTCAATGATCCCGGCAATAAATCGGTGATGTACGTCTATCTGGACAACATATACGAAAAATCTATTACCGTAATCGGCAAGGACCAGAGACGCGGCGAAGAAGACGATCACCCCTAAGTAGATATTGGTGATGGATTCAGAATCCCTCGCGCTCATATGCGTACTGCCATCCGTGATCAAATAACTCCAATGGAGTTGGGGTTTAGAAACCTCTATCTGGATCATTAGAGAGACGAATTCCACCAATAAAGAGCTCTACATCGAATGTACTGAATACCTGCTGCATATGCGCGGTGTATTCATCAGGACCGCTGAAACCTATCATCAATTGAGGATTTCAACAAGGCCGCTGTTATTGATTGTCAGCTTTTGTGAGTTGAGCTTCGATTTCGGCGAGTCGGTTTTTGATGCTTTGCTCGATGTTGTCGAGTGTTTCTTCGATGCGTTCGCGTGATTTCCGGATTTCGGTGCACTGGCCGCGAATAGTTTTAAATTGGCTGATGTCTTCTTCGATTTCGGAGAGCTCAGAGCGTAGCTCCTCTGGGTCAAAGTCGCTGTCGAACTCGGCGTAGGCCTGTACCGATCGCATGCGTGCCCAGTTGAACGCGATGCGGAGGTATCCTGGTTCAAGGTCTTGGTCGTCGGTTTCGCTCATTGCGACGACGACGGTGTTTTGCTCAGGGAATTCGTGGAACCAGCCTGTTTTCGTCCGGGGAAGATTCGCGAGTGTGTCGGTGACAAAGAGACCGTATGCCGCATCGCGGTTTTGCATGGCTTCCTCCATCTCGTCTTTGATGTCCTGGAGTGAGTAGCTCTCGGTTTTTGCCTCAACGACGATGTTCTGTCCGGTATCTGCAAGTGTGATGACGAAGTCGCCGACATCCCGTCCGATCTCACCGGGTGTATCACCGGTGAATTCGACGTTGTTCGGCGTCTGTCGGACGATCTCTTCGAGAATCTGGTGCAAGGAGTCCTCGAAGTCGCCGCCTTTGAAATAGGTCTGACTCCGCATCTCGGATTCTTTCTCCTCTTCGATGACTTGCTCTTTGATCGACTCGATTTCGTCTTTGAGTCGCTGTTCAAGCCGGTATGTCGGGCTGCCTTCGTTGTCTGGGTCGAGTGCTTTCCGAATCCGTTCACCGTCTTCACCGAGTTCTTTGTCTAACCGTTCGACGAAGACACCGTCTTCGCCGAATGCGTCTTCGATGTGTTCGCGGAGTTTTCCGTCATCCCCGAAATGAGTTTCTAACGTCTGGGGGACGTGGCCGTTGTCGCCGAATTTCTCTTCGACTTGATCCTCGATCCGGTCAATCTCTGTTTCGAGATCCCGTCGGAGTTCTTCGAATCGTCGTTCGACGTATTCTTCTTCACCTGATGTTTCGGCCAGCTCAAGCGTCACCACTCCAACGCGGAGTGCCCGTTTTAGCGCTTCTCCGCGTTCGTCTGGATCGATGTCTGTGAAGTGGTCAACGACTTCAGAGTCTTCGATTTCGGCGTTTTCGATCACCACTCGGTCTTCCTGAACGGATACCGTCGGCTGGGTTTGCGAAGACATCGGTAGGAAGTGTTGTTTAACCTGAATAATGAAATAGTTACTGGAGGGCCCGTCCCCCATATTTCTCTACAACTCAGTGGCTACTGGGCTGGCTGTTTGGTGACAAGACGTCTTCGACGAATGAGATCTGAAAGAGGATTCAGTGTTGGATGGTCAAGTCTGCAAGAGTGGTCTGGTCAAGGGGGTCGATGTGGATGGTTTCGCCGGTGGCTGTGTAGAACAGTTGCGGGTCGATAGAGCGGTCTGGGTAGAGAGCGGTGAGTGCGTGGTAGTAGACGCTGAGTTGTTTGCGGTATTCGCTTTCGGCGTGGCGACCGCGGTCGGTTTTGTAGTCGATGATATCGATGGTGTCGGGTGTGATGTGTAGCAGGTCGATGACGCCGGAAAGTGTGACGCGGCCGTCGTCGGTGTTGAGTGGGAGGTAGACGTCTTCCTCCACCCGGAAGGTACCGGAGAGGTCGTCGAGGAGTTGCTTGACATTGTGTTCGTCGTCGTTCTGTGGGTCGATGTCGGCGCCGAGTGCGTACTCTTCGGCGAAATCGTGGACACGCGTCCCGAATTCTGTGCCGCGGCCCTCTGTCACGTCTTCGTAGACAGCCGTGTCCATCAACGAGTGCGGCGAGTACTTCGTTGGCCCCGATTCCTCGGGTAGCGACACCGAAAACACCGGACGCTCATCGGTGTCAATGGTGATCTCCGGAATGGTGGCGTCGCCGTCGGTGATGTCGAGCGGGAGTTCTTCGAGGAAGGTGTTGGGGTCGTCGCCGGCGGTGAATAGGACGTGGCTTTCGGCGCGCGTGATTGCGACATACAGGAGGCGGCGCTCTTCATCGTAGTCTCGATTGAGGCAGCGACGCAGCACGTCGGTTTTCCAGTCGTCGTAGATGTAGGGTTGGCCGTGCGCGGTCGCGAATCGCTTGCGTTGGCGGAGCCCGACAGTGTCATCGTACATGATCGTCTGGCTGCCGGTACTGCTCGGCGGGAAGCGGCCGCTGTTCATGTTTGCGAGGATCACGATCGGGTGTTCCAGGCCTTTCGTGGCGTGGATCGTCTGCACGGTCACGGAGTTTTCGCCGGCGCTCGTGTTCACTTCATGGGTGCTGCCGTGCTCGATCCCGCGCTCGATGAACTGGATGAGATCGCCATGCGTGAGTGTCGTCGTGTCCCGGATCGACTCAACCGTGTGCAGCAGAACGTCAGCCCGCGGGCCGGTGTAGCCGTACCGCTCGAACACCGTCCGCATCACGCCGGCGAGTGTCTCCATCGCGGCCAGTGTATCACGGAACGCGAGCATGTCCTCTGGATACGTCTCGGTGTCCAGCATATGATCTACTTCATCCAAGGTGTACCCGGCGCGTTCCAGGACCGGCGCCCAGCCGCGGTCGCTGTCGGCGTCCAAGATGCGGAGCCAGGCCAGCAGGAGTTTCGCGGGATCGGTACGGAACAGTTCGATCCCGCCGTCGTAGGCCATCGGAAGCCCGTGTTCGTCAGCGACTGATTGGAGTTCGCGCCCGAAGTCACGTGTCCGTGTTAATACGGCGATATCGCGGTACTCCGGGAGGCGGAGGTTGCCGTCGTCGTCCGTGACTTGGTAGGCGTCGTTACCGACGATGTCGGTGATTGTGTGTAGAATCGTTTCGTGTTCGTCCTCGTGCTGGATGGCTTCGATCTGAGTGTTGTCGTGGGTGGCTGTCGAATCAAGGGAGACGATATCGTCGCGGACCGCAGCAGTATCGACCGTGTCGTGGTTTGCGGCTGGCGTGAGGAGCGCGTGCTCGGAGAAATCAAGGATTGTCTGTGTGGAGCGGTAGTTCTTCTTCAGCTCGATAGTTTCGACGGGGGCGGTGTCGTAGGAGACTCGTGTGGTGTCGTCGTTCAGTTCGTCTGCGAACTGCTGGAAGCGATTGCGGAAGTCCGTGATGTTCTCGACCGCGGCGTACTGGAAGGAGTAGATACTCTGTTTCCAGTCGCCGACGACGCAGAGATTGTTTGTGCCGGCCAGCAGCAGTGTCAGCTTGAATTGGATCTCGCTTGAGTCCTGGAACTCGTCTACCATGACGTAGTCATACTCCAGCTCTTTCCGGAGTTCGTGGTCCTCGCAGAGCAGGACGAACGCGAACAGTTGCAGGAATCCGAAGTTCAGGTAGTTGCGGGCGAGTGCGAACTCCAAGTACTCGAAGTAGACGTCGTGGACGAACGCGCGGAGTTGCTCACGGTCCGCGTCGAACACCCGGCGTGCGAGGTCCGCAGGGACCTGTTTGCCGTCACCCCGGATTTCGTGTTTGGGCGGTGCGTCCGGGAGGTAGATCTTGTTGTCCCCGTAGCCGTTGAGTTTCGACCGTAGACGCGACTGCTTGTTGCCGTCGTTTCTGGGTTCGTTGACGGTGTCGAACTGTGATTTGAACGCCTCGAAGTCCCCGTCAAGATCGGTGGCGCCGTTCCGATACCAGCCGTCGCTGGTTGGGAACACGCCTTTCGACGCGAGTTGATTGATGAGATCAAGGAGTTCAGTCGGATCAGAGATGATCCGGACGTAGTCAGTGTACTCGGGGTGGGTGTCGCTGAATTGCTCGAAGAATTCTCGGAACAGTGCTTCTTCGACGATACTGTCTTCGATGATGCGGGTGCTGCTCGGGATGCGATCGTCGATGCCGAGCAGTGTCGGTGCGTCGAAGCCGTAGTCTTGCAGGATATCGTTACAGAGGCTGTGGAAGGTTTGGATCGGTGCGTCTGCGAGTTCAGCTGTGCTGTAGTCGCAGTGACTGACGATCCGGTCTTTCATCTCCGTGGCTGCGTTCCGCGTGAACGTGATCAGCAGGATATCTTCTGGGGTAGCGTCGGTCGTCTCAAGGATATTCGCGTACCGGCGGGTGACGGCGAAGGTTTTGCCGGTGCCGGCGCCTGCGTCAACGAGATAGGTCCCGTCTACACTGTTGATGAGGTCTCGCTGCTTGTTGTTCGGCGTGGGTTCTGACTCGGTGTCGGGGTCGCTCATTGGGTGTCCTCCAGCAGCAGGTCGCGGTGATTGACGCGCCTGTAATTCGGTTCGTCTACGAGGTCTGCAATCGGGAAGCGCTCAGCGCCGGCGCGCCGCTCGTTCAACTCGGTCAGGCGGTCGTCGATGAACGCCTCAAACGCGTCGAGATCGTCCGCGAAGTAGTTCTCCTTCCGAACGCCGACAAGATCGCGCATCGCTTGCTTGCACCCTGTCTTGACGTATTTGTACTCGCCGACGACGGCTTGCATCCGCTCGATGAACGTGTCCCCGAAGTCGGACTCGATCAATTCGTCGTTGTCGCGTGTCTTCGGGATTGGTTCCGCCTCGAAGACAGCGCGGTAATCTGCGTACTCGACCTGTGACAGGGTCTTTTGGCACTTGTTCGAGCCGTCCTCGCGGAGCTGTTCGAACATCGCCTCGCGCTGAACGAACTCTTCGTAGGTGGTTGGGTAGTACGTGACCTTGGTGAGGGTTTCATCGGGGTCAGCGGTGCCGCGGACGACGTCGTCGATGTTCTCGAGGAAGTGGACGAACACGAACTCAAGTTGTTCGTCCGGGGTGACTGATCGTTGATGGGTGAGATAGAGCAGCGCCTGGAAGTTCGGTGTGTCTGAGATCTCCGACAGCGACGAGTTGGTGACGATTTTCGAGGCGGATTTCTTCGAGCCGGACTTGTAATCGACCAGCCGGGTCGAGGACTGCACGAGATCGATCAAGCCCTTGATGCCGATGTCTTCGTTTTTGAACCAGCGTTCGGTGACGTCTGACCCGATCGGGCGGTCAAAGTACGCAGAGAACGTGTTGTTGCCCGAGGGTGTCGCGTCGAGCGACAGCGTGCCAGCGTCCGGTGCGTGCTCATCGAGAAACGCGATGAGGTTTTCAAGGCCGCCGCGGAACCGTGTCCGGTAGACGTCCTCATCGACGTCTCGGATGAACGGTGACATCTCTTCGAGCATCACGTCGAGGATTTCCTCAGTTGACGACGAGGACAGGATATCTGGGTGATGGACGTAGAACTCTGCGAAGTCATGGAAGAGATTGCCGCGCCGGAAGTAATCCCGGTCGGGCGAGTCCACGAGCTGGTCGAAAAAGTAGTCCCGCGGGGAGTTGACATAGGTGCTGAGACTAGATTGGCTGAGCGCACTCAGCGTGTCTGGCTCAACGGACACTGCGTCATCAGTGAACGACTCCGTCGCTGTGTCGCGAGCCACGGTGTAGCGCTCGCTGTCGGCGTCATCGAACCGTGAGAACGACTCCTCGAACAGCTCCGCGAAATAGAAGCACGGAGTTACCAAATCGCCGCCGACGGTGTCCCGCACGAGATACTCCTGTTGCGCCCCATTTTGGAGGAGTAACTGAAACTTCCGGAGATGACGATCGAACTCGATGTCGGCATCGACCCACGGCCGGCGCAACGGTGTCCGAGTCCAGTCATCGTCTAACCCGAGGTAGAAAACCAGCGGCCGATCGACGTGTGTCGCGGCATTCGCATCCGCCAGCAACACCCCTTCGTTCTCGCGGGTGATCGGGACCTCGTATGACTGGAGGTAAAACTCGAGGTCATTAACGCGGTCCTCGGTGATGGTTTGCTCGGCTAAATCGAGCGTCTCCAGTTCGGCTCGGAACGCTTCGAACTCCGTGTCCAGCAGCGCTTCGTACTCAGTCAGTGCCGAGTTGAACGTGTGCTCACCGTGTGCAACTGCTGTACACCAATCACGGATCGGCGTGAGAGCCGGATCGTCGAGCGTATGGAGGCGTTTCTGATCGTGGTCTGGATCAACGTCAAGACCGAGATGATCGAGAATCGGCCGGATCACCGAAACACGGACATCCCGTCCCCGGTACGCGGCTCGGAGGAGTCGCAAGAAGGCGCGGTGATCGGGATTGTCTAAGAATCCGGGGCCGCCGTAAAACGGGATGTCGGCGCTGTCAAACGCTGACTCGACGAGCGTCGAGAATTCGCTGCTGGCATCGAGAACAACCGCTACCTGGTCGGCCGTCTCCGCTGTAATCGTGTCTCGGAGCGCCGCGACAATGTCTGTCGCCGAGTCGAACACCCTGAACGGCGGGTGGTCAAACGTCCCGTCGGCAAAGCGGTCAATACGGTCGAACGAGTCCGGAAGGATCGAGCGCTCAAGCGCAGTGAACTGCGGATACCCGACAACGGCTAGCTCCGTTGATTCATCAACGGTGTAGTCAGTGAGCCGGCGTGATGTCGTCTCCAGTCCTGCGACGTGTTCGACAGCGTTCCTGACAGCAGGGGTGTCGAACCGATCATAGTCGAGAATCCCGTCCGGCCGGCCGGTGTATTCCCAAGCGTGAATGATTTCCTCGCCGAGGTACGCCGCTTGCTTCCACGTCAGGTCAGTTTCGTGCAGCAGTTCGAGAAAGACCGTTCGTTCTTCGACCTGCTCGCGGCGCCCGGCGGCGGCCCGCCGCGGCGTTGTCGCGAAATCACCGAGATGTGGACGATCGAGATGACGGTTGAGCGCGCTCGCGAGCGGCGCATCTGGCACGAGAACTAACTCGTAGTCGCTGATTTCCTCGTACAGAGCGTCAACCGGTTTTGCTCGCTGAATTGGCACGGTCACACATCCTCCGGTTGGGTGATAATTCTATCTCCGGACGCCACGAACCCGCGAGTAGCTCGGGTTCGCTTCGCTCTGTTCCACCTACGGCCGGTCACAGTACTGGGTCGTGCTGGGTATTGCATCAGTGATCACAAGTGCGTGTATGTCTCGGCGATCGCTCGGTCTCTGCGAAGGATGTCTTCCAGGTCGTCACTCCGGCATTGGACGTCGATTGTTTCGGCTTGCCAGTCCTGTTCGTCTTTGCCGTCCCAGGCACCATACAGGGTTGCTTTCGGGAGCACGATGACGCCGAACAGCACGGCAAGCTCGTAGAGGAGGAGTGCGATTTCGTCCCAGGTGGCGGTGATGGTTTTGGGGACGTCGAGGTCGAATTCGACGTGAACGGCGGGGACTTTCTGTTCGCGGGCGCGATCGACGAAACCGTAGTCATTCGAGAACAGGATGACACCGGTCGGTTCGTCAGCGTAGAATTCTTTGCAGCCGGCGATGATGCCGGCGTCGCCGGTGTCGCTGGCGACAACGTCGTGGGGCCGTGTTTCTCTGAGGCGGCGGTACTCGCGGAGGCCGAGCCGCATCTCGCGGCTATCCTGGTTCGGCTGGCCGTCCAGCCGCTCGAATTCAGTGCCGAAGACATCGGCTAGCTCAGCGGCAGGCATGGCTGTGTGGCCGTACCGATGGCTGTGTTTAAGTTCCTCATCAACGCCTTCGGCGAGGGTGTAGCCGTTAACGGGTTTCGGCGCACCGTCCTCGCCGTACAATTCAGGGTCAATTCCGAGGACGTCGTGCATTCGCCAAGGAAGGAGGTTGGTGTCGAACCCGGCGTATCGCGGCGGATGACCTTCGTGGAGATCCTGGTAGCCGTAGCGCTTGATCGTTGTGTCGATTTCATCCCGATTCCGGATATCGGCGAGCCCGCTGGCGACCAGAGCTTTCACGTAGGCCGCCTCATTCGGGAGTTCGTTGTAGACTTCGTCACCGTATTCGCGTTGAATGTCGTTGATGATCGAATCGTAAGTCATGGCTCCCGTCTTGACGGTGACGGTGCTCGCTTGTGGGTCACCGAGGTTGATCCGCAGCAGTTCGCCGATTTCGGCAGCAGGATGCTGCACCGTGATCGTGCGCTCATCCATGTCGTAGAGCGCGTTCAGCAACACGACGATGTGATCGCGAGGAAGTTGCATTCAGATCACCTCCGTGAAGTCGTAGAGTTCGCCAGCGGTGCGTGGGATTGTCTGGTAGATCTGGTCGAAGTAGGCGTTCGAGTGCAGATAGAAGTAGAAGAGGTGATCGACATCGTAGGTGGTTCCGGCCTCAAAAGCAAATACGGACATGAATTTGCGGCCGGGCGTGACGTCGATCGCAACGTCGGCATCTGCGGCGCGGGCGTCTTCGACGGCTGCCTGGAAGTACGCGGCGATCGCTTCGAAATCAGTTTCAGCCTCAAGCGTACTCGTGTGAATCGTCGGCGACTCGACGCCGTGCCCTTCCAAGATCTCGCGGGCGAGAGTCTTGGCTTCGGAGAGTGTATCACCGAGTCCTGGATTGTCGAGGAAGTACACGGTATCAGGGATAAACGGGTCGTCGATTCCGTCTCCGATGCAGGCCGCTGCTAGGGGGTTAATCATCGCTTCGACCCGCGTACTCCCGCTCGTAATCCAGACGGTTTCCATACCACTCATGACAGAGACCCAATCAGTATAAAAGTACGCCAGCGCTCAGGACGAACACCGAGTCGTTGCGGTTCAGTCCTCATGTCAGGACTCCTTTTCGACGATTTCGTAGGCAGTCGCCTCGGCAATGTCCCACTGGAGGGTGTCGAAGGACTCCTCGTTGGCCTCGTGGTAGGACAGCGCGTACAGGCGGGTGCATCCATCCAGAGCCTCAGGGGTGATTCGGTATTCGTGTTCGACTGTGGCTTTTGTTTCACCGTCCGTCTCTGCTCGCAGCAGCGCTGACCGAACCGACACACCGTCGAGCTGGGTTGGTTCGAACGACTCACCATCGCCATCGGAAGTATCGTCAAGCCCCGCAGGCTGGATGAGATGCCAGCCATCTGCATCACTGTAGAGCAACTGCGTCCGCAGCCCTTCGCTGCGCTGGGATTCGATGTGTATATTCGCCGGGTCTTCCGACCAGACACGCCGACTGACAGTGTGACTGAACACAAGCGGCTCAGTACCGAGTGGCTGCGTCTTGATCGGGAACCGCTTGAGCACCGGGTCGAATTTTGATGGCCCAGCTCGAGCCTGCGTCAGGAGCAACTGTCCGTCATAACGGGCGATTCCGAACTGCCACGGCGTCGAGGAGGATCCACGATGCGTCGCCAGTCGGATCGGCTCGCCAACGGCACTGCGATCACCATCGGGCAGTCTCGTAGTGACGGGACGATACAGATCGCCTTCGACGAGGACGCCGAGCGGATGGAAATGCTCGTCCTGAGAAGCATGCTGATACCGGGAGGCGAGGTCGTCGTTGGTAATTACGTCGCCGGCATCGGTGCGGAACACGGCATCGATCTGACCAGGACCATGCGTGGCTGCCCCCACGACGAGGGGTGCTTTTGACAGCTCGAACCGGGTGGCGATGGCTGCATCTGTGAGTGCAGTTCGCTCTACAAGTTCCTGGGCCATGGCTGGGTCGATCAGCTCGTCAGTCCGACGCACCTTGGTCGCCGAGTCGAACGCTGTGTCAGGATCGACAGCCTCTGGAACGGCGACGATCGCGAGACCGTCGATCGTGTCGTCACCGAGCGACAGGCCTGTCGAGACGATCTCAACGTCGATGTCGGCCGTGGTGGCGTCTGTTTCGACTCGCTGTCTGGTTTGATGCTGGATGTTCCCCCCGCTGCCATCGAATTCGTACGTGAGTTCGTACATTGGTGAGTGTTCGTTGTGCCGCGGCCGGGTTACCGGCCATCCGTTAGTCGCTTGGCGTTGTACGTATCGATGCTCGTGTCCCCGATCCGTCGCTGGACCTCGTCGATGTCGTATGGCACGCGGCGCAAATCGACGGTCATCTCGTCGAGATCGACGACTGCGTAGGCGGCGTCTGGGTCTTTGTCTCGTGGTTGACCGACGCTGCCGGGGTTGACGACGATTCCATCGCCGAACTCTTCCGCGTGCTGGACGTGGGTGTGTCCCAAGACAAGCACAGCTTCATCATCGAGGAGGACTGGATCGAATACCGCAGGGATCGTGTAGCGGTTCTTCTCCTCGGGGTGGTCGTGGACGACTTTCAGCCGGTCATCGAATAGCAATCGCTCACGCGGGAGGCCCGCAAGCCACGAGAGCTTGTCTTCCGAGAGCGTGAGGCTGGCGTACTGGTCACCGGATTCGTACGGTTGGTCCTGGACGACCGCACGATCGTGGTTCCCCTCAACGGTCGGAATCGACCGCTCACGGATGAGATCGATACAGCGTCCCGGTGACGGCCCATAGCCGACAACATCGCCGGCACACACCACTGCGTCCACGGCCGGCATGTCTTCGAGAACCGCCTCGAATGCGACGGCGTTGCCGTGGATGTCGGAAACGAGGCCGATTCGAGCAGGCTGTTCGCTCATGGTCAGGACTCACCGGACTGCCCTACTTCGAGTAACTGTCCTGCGAGGGTGCGCAGTTCAGCTGTCTCGTCGATTTCCTCCAGCCAGGCATCGGGAAGCGACGCTGCGCCAAAGCGCGCGCCGGCCACCGCGCCCGTGATCGCTCCGACAGTATCGGCGTCGCCGCCAGCGTTGACGGCTCGGACGATCGCGTCTTCGGCATTGCCAGCGCTGAGTGCGTAGTAGAGGCCGGCTTGGAGCGCATCAACGACGTAGCCACCGTTGTTGACCTCGCTCGCTGATACGCTGCCAGGCAGTCCTTCGACGGCATCGTCGATTTCCGATGCATTCGACTGTTCGGGGTAAGTCGCCTCGAGCGCCTGTTGCAGGGGGTCGTCCTCGTCGCGTAGGAGGGCTGCGATGGTGAGATTCAAGACGGCACAGCCGCGTTTGCATCGCGGGTCGGCGTGCGTGATCGCCGAGGACTGTTCGCTCACATGTCCCAGTTGCTGGAGGTCGTCAGCGACCGCCAGCGCGTACGGTGCACACCGCATCACGCTGCCGTTGCCGGCGTTACTTCCCTCGCGACGGGACTCCCACACGGCCTGTCCGGCCTGGTCCCACGGGTCTCCGCGCTGGAGACGGGCGAGTGCGTCGGTGGTCATCAATCCGATGTCGAACGGGTCGGTTTCGTACCAGCCGACGAATCGTTCGGCGACATCTGCGCCGTCAAACCCGTCGCAGGCGACGAGACTGCGCGCGATACAGAGGGCGAGCTCGGTGTCGTCGGTGATCGTGCCCGCTGGTTGGCCGTGGCTCCCGTAACCGAGCATCGCGTCTACGGTGCCGTGACGTTGTTCGACCGTGGCGGCGGATTTGAATTCTACCGGTCGGCCAAGCGCGTCACCACAGGCGAGCCCCAGCAGACAGCCTTCCGCCTTCGCGGGTTGTATCATTGGTATTGCTCCTGAGTCGTCGGTCTGGGAACTGTCTCGGTCAGTTTCGATACAGCGGTCGCGGGAGTAGCGGTACCTGTGATCATAGTGGGTGGATCTCCGAAAGTGCCCAGGCAGCCTTGTCTCGAACGTCGTCGGCAGGGTCGTCCAGGCGGTCCTTGAGTGCCGCTTCTGCTTCGGAGGCCTGAAGATAGCCGAGCGCCCAGCAGGCGTTTTCCCGGACGCGATGATCGTCGTCGGAGAGACAGTCGATGACCGTCGGCGTGAGATGGGCGACTGCGTCCGGGAAGTCACCGGCGACGCGAGCGAGTGTCCCGCTGGCGTTGGTCCGCGTGTAGGCGTCGTCTTCGGTGAGGAACGCGGCAATGTCGTCAACATACGGTTTGACGAGGTCGGCTTGGTACTCTGCGAAATCAAATGTAAGCGCAAGCGCGTTGTTCCGGAGACGGTAGTCGTCGGCATCGAACACGGCCGCGACATCATCCATTACATCTACTGCCAGCGTCAGTTTTTCAGTCGCCAGATTCCGGAACGCGAGCGTCGCCTGTATGCGAACCCTGGTAGCCACTGATGAGTCGCGAAGGACCTCACCGAGCGGCAGGACGGCAGGCTCCAGCGCGAGCGGGAACTCCTCACTGATCTGGACCAGCGCATCGACGGCGTGACCCAGGGCGGCACCTCCGTCACGGACGATTTCGACTAGTTCCATTTGTGTCTCGGCGACATCATCCGGGTACTCGGCGGCGATGGCAGCGATGCAGTGCGCGGCTTCGCGTCGGATTGTCTCGTCTTCGGCGTCGAGATACGGCGCGATACTGTCCGCCAGCGGCGCGATATCGGCGGCGTCCTCCTCGCCGATGTGGCCCAGCGTCGCCAGTGCGGCGGCTGTTCCGTGTTCTGAGTCACTCGTCAGGATCGACTTCAGGATCGGGATGGCTGGGAGGCATTCGTCCGGCCTGGTCGCTGCGACGCGCTGTAACGCCGTCAGGGCGTCTCGGTCGCGCGCTGCATCCTCGTCGGGTTGGTCCAGCAGCGTGAGTATCGCCGAGACAGGGACCGCGTCCGGGTTGACAGCCGCGAGTCGCGCCAGTGCTATCGCCTCTTCAGCTTGTGTCTCTGCGGGCGCGAGGAACTGGTCTGGCGAGGGTCGGACGACACTGAGCTTCTCGACGGAGTCTGCGGCGACACTGAACGACTCCGCAGCTGGGTCGAGCGGCGTACACCTGAGCTGTGGGGCGACAGCCCGCCCGTAGGAGCCCAGCAGTGGTTCAACATCCCAGCACAGCCACGTGCGTTCGACACCGTCATCGAGAGAGGTAATCTCGAATGCTGGGGTTCGGTCCTGTTCGCGGAGAAACCGCCGCAGGTGATCCGCGCCGGAGGGAATGATGCCTGCAATCGTCGGCATCCCACCATCTGCGACGGGCTCGCCAGCCCAGGGAAGATCCGGGTCGATGTCACCCTGCCGGACAGCTGGCACGAAATCCCAGGCGTGGTAGTGCTGCCAGCCTTCGACGTCGCTCAAGTCGAGGTCGTCGATGACGATATATCCGTCAGCGTCCGGGTGCAGATCAGCGATCAACGACAGTCGTTCACGTCGGAGGGGGAACTGCTCGTAGTAGCCGTCAGGCTGCTTGCTGCCGAGCCACTCGTCCCAGTGGTCGGGGTGGCGACCGACGATATCCACCACGCCCGGGATCGCCGCCTCCTCAGTCAGCTCCTGGTTCCCGATTGCGTAGACGGCGTGGTCGGTTTCGTGGGCCAGATGCCGCACCCACTCCAGGGGAACAGCCTCATGATGCGGGTGTGGGTTGACGTCCACGGTCCAGTCGCGATCGAACGCGAAGATCAGCATCAGGTCCCATTTCCTCCCGGATCGACCGTCGGCTGGATCTCGATACCGGCCTCAGCACACAGCGTCTCCAGCAAGCGAGCCTCCTGAAGCAGGGAATCGTCACCGACATCGTCGGCTTCGGCGACGAGATACGCTCGCAGCGTCTTGAACCGGCGCGCGTAGGACTCGGGGACCGTCAGCGGCACTGACTCGCGTTCCTGATCGTCCGGCCTGCTGGGGTCGATCCAGTCATCGACGCCTGTCCCTTCGGAACGGGAATGGACGTCCTCGGCCCACTCCCGGAGCGTGTCTGCGTACCGGGCGAGCGCGGTGGCCTTCCGGACGCCGCTGTGATCGAACGACGGTACCTCCCGTGGGAGTTCGACGGCGACGCGCTCGGAGTGATTGCTGCCGTCGCGTTCGACCCAGGACGCCACGAGTTCGACGGCGCGGTCTGCGTCGGTCACGTCCAGTTCGACGAGGATGATGCCGCCGCGGGTTTCGCCGTCTTCCTTCGGTGAAGGGAAGAGCGTCGTCACGTGCATGAGTTGGTCAGTCGCGTCGTTGCCGGGGGCGCCGTGGACCGCAGCGATCTCACAGCCGTTAGCGTCGAGTTCGAGCTGGAGGTCGTAGACCAGCGGCGACACCATGTAGGCGAACTCTTCGCCGAGGCGTTGCTCGAACTCTTCGACGGAGTGGACGAAGTAGTGGTTCGCGCCGCGGACGTCCGAGACGGCGTCGGCGAGGTCGGCGTTTTCGTCGAGCCCCATCCCGAGGAACGTCGTGTGGATGCCGTCAGCCGCGGCGTCGGCGAACAGCTCACGGAGCTGGCTCTGGCCGGTGCCGCCCATGTTCGGCATCATATCCGTCATGAACACGACGCGGCGCTCAGTCTCGGGTTCGGCCGGCGCGTCCTGAAGCAGGTCCCACGCTGCCTCGAATCCGTCTTCCATGTTCGTGCCGCCGCCGGCCGACACCTCGCGGATGTGCTGGCGGATCGCGTGCATGTCCGTCGAACCGACATCGCGTAGCGGCTTGGCGATGTGCGCGCGGTTGTTGTACAGGACGACGCCGAGCCGATCCTCGTCGTCCAACTGCTCAGTGAGTGCGCACAGCGCGCGGGTGGCGGCGTCGATCTTGCGGTCGCTCGTCGTCTCGACCTCGCGACGGCGGCCGTGTTCGTCGTAGTAGTACTCGTCGAACGGCGAGTCCATCGACCCCGAAACGTCAAGCACCGCGACCAGATCGAGGCGTGGCCGCTCGAAGTCCTCCGGAGAAAGTGTCGAGTCTAACCCGACGCTGAGGACGTGCTCGGTGTCGCCGGTGACAGGATGTTTCGAGACGCCGGCAGCGTATCGCGGCGCGAACATAGCGTCTGTCTCCGCGCGACGCCCGCCAGTCTCGAAGTAGTAATCGTAGAACAACCCCTCCGTGCTGATCGCACCAGGCTGGGGCGTGTATCCCTGTTCGATGTTCTCCCGGAAGTTCGTCGCGTCCTTCGCGCCACCAGTCGCCAACCCCATCGTTTCCGCCGGTGCCGCTGCTTCGGCGTGCATCGCGTCCATCATCACCTCACGATCCTCTTCGGCGGGGAGGTGCAGTTCGCGTTCGTCGAAGACCTCTCCGCAGTTGTCACAGACGTAGTCCGGCGCCGTGTGCCGGGCGCGATCGCCCTGGTCCATCGGCTGCCAGTCGTCGGCTTTCTCGCGATCCGCGCGGACGATGCGTGTCTGGTCGGTTGCGACGAAGAACGGGTCGTCGATCCCGAACTCCTGGGTAGCGCGGCGGAGTGACTCGGGTTCGGCGTCGATGGCGACGGCGTGCCGTAGTTGGGCGTCGCAGTCCGGGCAACGTTCGTCACTCGGATCAGCGGCGGTCGTCGGCACGCAGTAACGCGTATCACTGATTTCGTAGCGGTGTCCGGTCTGGAGGCCGTAGACGGTGCAGTCGGCCGACGCTGGGATCAGCAGCGTCTGCGTGGTGTCGTCGTCGGTGTCGAACGTCAGGCGGTGGACGCTCGTGCCGTCGAGGGTGATTGTGCGGCGCGTGATGAAGGCACCCGTGAAGTCAGTGCGCTCGCCGTCGGCGGTATGTGTTGCTGGCATTGTCTCGTCCCCTTTGGTTCGCGCCGGCCCCGCTGCATTCGGCGACAGCCGAATGGTCCTCCCATCTGGAACAAACACATCGTGATGTGTCTTTTCTGGCCGGAGCGTTCACTAGTATGAACTTTGCTGGTTTAAATCCTTCGCTAAGGAGAACATTATTGTGGGTAGAGCGCAGAGAAAGAACAACACGATGTCGATAACAGGCGCGCAGGAACACAACAACCGCTCCGCAGCCAGCACCCACGATCCAGCCGAGTGACCCATGTCCAGCGACGACATCCAAGAGGTCCTCGTCCGATCACTCGGCGACCACAACCCATGGTGGCAAGACGGAGCCACAGCCCTCCACGACACACTCCCTGCCCGCCAGAAAAGCGACTACTACCATCTCGTCCGCCCAAACGAAGGCACCACCCAGTTCGACGACGCCGACGTCGTCGGTCTCGTCGGTCGCCACGGCGTCGGCAAAACCACACTCCTGAAACAATTCATCCACCACGAACTCCAAACCGGCACCGCCCCCGAACGCTTCTGCTACATCCCGTTCGACGCCACCGCCCTCTACCAACTCCACGCAGCCGACCAATTCCAGCAAGCTCTTCGCTACTACGAAAGCCGCATCCTCGGCCGCCTCGACGACCCCGCACCGCACTACCTCATTCTCGACGACGTCCACCGCGTCGCACACAGTGACAAACCCGGCGTCGAAGGCTGGGGCTCCGTCGTTCGCGACGCCCTTGAGGAAGACGGCCGCAATATCGTCGTCTCGGCCGGCGCAACCGAACAAGTCCGCGATGAACTGCACCGCGTCGGGCTCGAATCCGGTAGCTACGACACCCAACCGATCCTGCCCGAGAAATTCCGCGACTACATCTTCACCCGCTATCCCGATCTCGAAGACGGCGACACACGCGTCACCCCAACTCCTGTTCGTGAAGGCGATGGCAGCCTCCCGCACGCCCTCGAAACCGGCGAGACAGCGGCACTCGTCGAAACGCTTCGCGACCAGCATCAACGCGTCGCGGACGCCGCACGACAACTCCAATCACAAGTCGCTCACTACCTCACCTTGGGCGGCGTCCTCAGCTACGTGGCCGATGGCGACGCCGTCGATGCGAGCGACGTCGATGCCGACGCCTACCAACTGTTATACCGGAACCTGACCGCCACCCTCTACCAGGACGCGCCGAGTCTCGAGTCGATGCGGACGATTGCTGACCTTGAACGTCTCTGCGCGCTGGCCGCGCGCAACCGCGGCCGCGATCCGATCCGGTTTCAGCGCCTCGTCGAACTGTTCGACGTCGATCGCCGCACCATCCGCGACAGCTACCTCGCCGTCCTCGAGAAACTGTTCGTCCTGACGAGCGTCACCGAATACGACAACCAGCGCCCACGCGCGACGCGACTGTATCTCCGCGACACAGGCCTCGTCTCCGCCTTGGAGAACACGGGCCCCCGCACAGCGCTGAACGACCTGGATTACGAGGCCGACCTTGCAAGGATCGCCGCCTTCGACCACACGATGCGGCTCGCCTACGGCGTCAACGCCGCCCAAGGAAACCCAGAAACACCGTCAGTCCAGTACTGGCGCGGGCGAAGTGGCGAAGTAGATTATGTCTTCGAAGTTGATGACACGCCAGTCCCGATCGCACTCACCTACCGCGGCCGTCATCAAGACACGAAACACGACGCTCTTGACGAATTCCAAGATCAGTACCGCGCACCAGTCGGATTCCTCGTCACCGGCGACGCAGGCAACCGACTTGACCCAATAGCACACCGAGAACCAGGTATTATCGAACTGCCATACTGGCTCTATCTCATGCTGTGTTGAGCTCCCTCGACATCAAACAGCACCGAAACAACAGATTCCCTGTCCCTTCGAGCGACCCCAATGAACCCATTTACCTGGAGAAATAATACAGAGCCATGGCGGAGGAGGACACACGCGTCGATTTCACCGCCCCTGCCTCGCTCGTCGAACGAGCGGACCGGGTCGTTGACGTCCTCGACATCTCCCGGACACGCCTACTCATTGAGGCGCTCGAAGCCAAACTTGAGGAGATCGCCGCCGACGAGGAGTTCCGGCGGCGGCTCAGCGATGCGTACTACGACGATCAAGTAGACTTCGAGACGGTTGCGTCGATCCTCGGTCGAGAAGAGGCCTTACGGATGAAACTCCTCAAAGAATCAATCGACCACGGACCACCGGAGCCGACGCTCACGGGTGATCTCCCCACTGACGAAGAGTTCTACGACGGCGCTGTGCCAGAGTGGACACCTGACGAGGTCTCGGACGACGGTGAGTCGCGCAGGTAACGACCGAAGGACGAGCCATCTGTGTCGTCGATACCAACGTCTTGCTCAACAACCTGACCCTACTTCGAGCGTCCTGGCAGATCCGCTCGTGAAGGGGTGGGGATTTCGCGTGGACTCCCACTCTGGCCAGGAGTCGAAATGATTTCCATGGGTGGGTGCCGAGATAGTGGCGATGAGGACGGCGCTCGTGACTGGCGCTGGGTCGGGAATCGGGCGAGCCACTGCTGAAACTCTGGCCGCTGCGGGGTGGCGCGTCTACGCCACCGACATCGACGCCGACGCTCTCGAAACTCTCGAGAACTGTCTTACGGAGACAGTGGACGTCACTGATGCCGACGACATCGAGTCACTCCATTCACGGATCGCTGACGAAGTCAGCGGGCTAGATTGTGTCGTCGCCAACGCAGGTGTGGCTCAGCTCGGCCCGCTCGCTGATATCCCGAGTGAGCAGCTCCAAGCACAGTTCGATGTCAACGTGCACGGCGCCCACCGCACCATCCAAGAGATGCTGCCACTGCTGGCCGAACGCGACGGGACTGCCATCATCGTTTCCAGCACGCACGCCCGGATCACGACCCCAGGCATGGGGGCGTACGCCGCCTCGAAACACGCCGTCGAAGCCCTCGCGGAAACACTCCGCATGGAAGTCACCGATCTCAGCGTCGATGTCGCCGTGATCGAACCCGCCTGGGTCACCACCGCCTTCGCAGACACCTCCCAACAGCACCTCGCCAACACGGATCACAGCGACCGGTTTGCAGACGTTTATGACGCGATGGCAGAGGGAACACTCATAGCGGGGCGTGGCCCACTGACAGTGTCGCCGGACCGGGTCGCAGCCAAGATCCACACTGTCGCCACCACCGAGAATCCCGCACTCCGCCACCCTGTCGGCTGGCCAGCGAAGCTACTCCTCTCGACCCGATGGCTTCCTCAGCCAGTTCGGTCACTCGGGCAGCGGACAGTGATCAAAGCCTTCGCCGCACTGCACCGCTTCCGAGGCCAGGACCGATGATACAGCAAACGATCTCGACCGGCCACACATTCCAACTCCCGGCGCAACTCTCTGCCTCGATCGTAGGCGCTGTGTTCCCCGCTGACCGGGCTGACGTTGCTGCGTTGCTGCCTGCTGGCTTAGAACCGATCCGGGCAACACGGTCCCGGGCTGCGCTGACAGTGCTGGCGGTCAGCTACGACCGCGTCGGCGACGACACGATCGAGCCGTACGACGAGGTGGGCGTCATCCTCCCAGCGGTCGAAACCGGGACACGGACGTGGCCGTATCTTTCAGCACTGCGACGCGGCGTCAGCGGCTACGTCTACACCCTTCCGGTTTCGACCGATCCAGCACGCGCCTTCGGCGAGGACATCTGGGGATACCCGAAACTCGTCGCCGATATCGACCTTCGAGACAATGGCCGCACACGATATGCGACTGTCACTGCCGATGGACAGCATATCCTCTCGTTCGAAGGAAAACGACCACCGACAATCCCCGCGCGACTATCCGGCTACAACTACACTGTCAAAGACGACTCCCTCCTCCGTGAAGAAACACGACTCTCAGGCAGGGCCGGGATTTGGCCACGGCGGCACGCAAGCCTGTGGTTCGGAGAGCACTGTATCGCCGAACGATTCGCCGACGTCGTAATTCGCGAGCGACCACTGTATACCGTCGCCGCCAACTGCGATTTTGAGATTAGTCCTGGATCTGTTATCTATCCTTAGTATTGAGGAACTGCTGACGTAGTTGACCGTGACACTCACTTCACTGTCACACTATTTCTTGCCCGTCCCGAATAGAGAGGGGTGCTCACCACCGAACGGATTCAGTGCGCCACTACTCGCCATCTCTGCTTTTCACAGATCTTTCTGGGCCGGGGTGTCCTACGTCGGACCTGTGAGATCCGTTTCAAAGATACCCTCGTCCTTTGTCCGAAGTGTACTCCTCGAGGATGTCACGTCGGACTTCGCGTCGCTCTTCAGGAGTACTCTCGTCGTAGACCTCCTGAATCACCTCCGGAGTCACATCGACCCGGTCGGTGAGGACCTCCAGTGGGACGCCTCGCCGACGGGCCTCGCTGATGTATCCGTGTCGAAGCGCGTGTGGTGAGCGTGACGATGGGCATTTCGCTGCCTGATTGACTGACTGCGCAGCTTCGCAGTCATCAAGCGCTTTGTCGTGTGGACAATCGCCGTGGATCATGCACGGCCTGGACCATTTGTATATATATTTCCGAAACGTCGTCGTCGATATTCGTCCGTACCGTGTCGCGAGCAATGGCTCACGTCCATTGTCATCCGTGACCTCAGGACGAATATCGTCGATGTAGTCGCGCAATACATCGGCGACCTCCGTGGCGATCGCGACTTGCTCTTCCCCGTTCTCCCCGTTTTTGAGTCGAGTCGGCGGCCGATGACGGAACTCTAGATACGGGTCACGCCCCTCGAGATGCGCATCGCACAGATCCAGCGCAACGTACCCACCGAGTCGCCGACCGACGCGCGCACTCACGAGCCAGACAACATGCTCCAGCGAGGCGTACTGATACCGCTCGAGATACTCCAATATCGTCTGCACCCGCTCAGGATCGACATCAACATCTCTGACACCTTCGGTATCGGAGAGATCCGGGATCTGCACCACCTCACTCAACCCAGGCTCAACCGCGTCGATCCGTTCCAAGTACCCAAGCAGTTGGCGAATGAGGTAGAGTTCGTCACGCATCGTCTTCGGCGACAATTCTTCAACTTCGTCACTTGACTCGTGACGCAGCCACGAGACATACTCATCGACACTACGCCGATCTAGCTCTCGAAGGTCATCGATATCACGTCTCTCGCAGAACGACTCAAAGCGAGACAGCTTCTTTTGATACTCGGCGATCGTGTTCGACGTCACGTCGTCCTGCTTTCGATTCAAAAACCGCTGCACACCGTCGGTAGGTTCGAGAGGCTTGAGATCAGGACCAACCACATCGCGTAACTCCTCGACAATTTCATCGTCAAGCTTCGAAAACCGTTCAGGCACTCCACCCACCTCCGTGATGAGAGAGGTAACTGGCTGTGTCTTCGGTCGCTGTTGCACGCTCTGGTTTGAGTTCGTGTCTATTCGGCATGTGTAGCGCGCCTCCATCCAATGGTGGGTGCGCGACCGAATGGTCGTTATCCCTATCCAACAGGTCACGAGCGACTATTTCAGATCTCCTGGACGTCGTAGCGTCCGGGACATGAATTTGACATCACCTGATTCGTAGAATACACGACTAATTACAGGACTCAGATCACATAGTGAGACGAGCCGGAAGTCGATTCTTTGTCGAACTCACGCAGTCGCATTGAGCGCCTCCCGGATGTTGCCTTCCCGTTCCTGAACTGTGTCAACGAGATAGCTATAGATCGGGTCGAGGTCGATGTTTTCGCGGTCAGTGTCGTCCCAGTCGTCGGCGCTGAGCAGAATTAACGTCCCAATTTGGCCTTTGAGCAGGCCGATCACGTACATCTGCATAGCGAACGTGTGTTCATCAAGCAAGATCTCTTGTTCAATATCCGGATACTTGGTCGCAATCCAGTCCACCTGTCTATCGACAAGCCTGTCGATTTTGCTGAAGAACTCTTCAAGAGGCTCCTTACTCGATCTTTGCTCCTGTTTTCTCCCGCACCCTGAGCAATACCGATCCGTCTTTGCGATCTGTTCCCCGCAATGCTGGCAGTATACCATTCGATGTGCAACGGCACGAATTCTATTCAGTGTTTATCACGGTGCGTATTTGTAATCCTGAAACGACCATGCTTCATCGGCGGCTATCCGGATGTCCATCCACCTAACTCAAGTCGCTCAGAGGGTATTCTGGGTGATAGATCCGTTTCTGAGTAGCAAGATGGTTGGTGTCAGTGGTGATCATCGGACTGCATCGTAGTATGTTTCCGCAGAAGCAGGGGTATCTGGTTGGTTCTTTGCGTCGGAGAGGACTTCTTTGCCTTCTTTGAAGTGTTCCAAGATAAATTGTCCTAGGAAATCCAGTTGGAGGCCATCGTTTTCTGTGATAACGCCTTTGCGTTTGAGATCTGCTAATCGTTCAGAAGCTTCTTGTCTATCACCGGTAATGCGAGCAAGAATTGCTTCCTCGTCTACTGTGGCTTTTGCTTCTTTGATTTCTCGGAGTAATTGATAATCAGGGGGAGACAGGGTAACTGGGTCTACGCCTTCAGTGATCTCAGATGTCCCATATGGGTTTCCGGTCAAATATCGTTTGCCGCGGTCACTGATGCGATAGTACGAGCCGGTTGTCCCAACGTCTTCAAGAAAATCGGAGTCTTCGAGTTTGTCTACCCGTCGTTTGATCGTTGAGTAGGAGACTGGTCGGTCTTGTAGGTCGAGATTTACTTCGATGCCGCGCTTGTTGAGTGCGACGCCTGTCTCACCGAGTAACTCGAGGATCTTGTCGTCGTTGGCGTTCAACCAGTTGGGTTGGAGTCGTCTCATATTCGGCATTGTTTGACCTGGTTATGGGCTATAGTTTCGACCAGAATGAATCCAGCTCTGTGGCACATTTCTGTACTAGTATATTGGTACAGTATTGGCTTACATTTTTAACCTAGTGGCGATAAGGACTCGATGCCGATGAGTAGTGACCCTGAGTTGGCTTCCGCTTCAGGAGACTGGTCAAGCTTTGCGCGACCAGCAGCAGAGTTTGAGGCATCGACTGGGTCTGACGAGTATGGACTAACGGTAACCGAGCCCGCGTGGACCGGCCGGCCCCCGTGTCGGACTGCAACAGTCTCACAGACAGCCGACGGACAGCCACTGCCGATCGCCATCGTCGTCGGACCAGACGAACTCAACAAACTAGGTGTCGATCCTGAGCAAGCCAGCGAAATCAAGTATCGAGTAACGAGTGAGCAGATCCACCTCTGGAGTGAGCACCACGATGACTGAGTCGGAAAATGCCACCGCGTATCCAACGTCGGAACAGTACCAGCGGTGGTGCGAGGAAGCTGCCAACCGCGATATGAGCGTCAGCGAATTCATACAGGCGATGGTGGAAACCGGACTGAAAGCCGTCTCGATCGAAGTGACGCCCGATGAATCACGGCGAGAACTCCGGCACCAGCGGAACGACCTGAAGAAAGAACTCGACAGAGCCAGAGACCGCATCGAAGAACTCGAAGACCAACTCCATGATCACGAGTCCCGAGCGATCGAACAGTACGTGGCCTCGAATCCAGGCGCCTCCTTCGAGGAAATCCTGCAATTTGTCGTTGATTCAGCGCCACGGCGCGTCAACACGCACCTGCACACGATGGAAGGTGACACCGTACGCATTGCAGACGGCCAGTACTACCCAGTAGAGCAGGCAGACGAAGCAAAGGGGGCTGGCTAATATGCCGCGGGCATTGTCGAAGGCACCAGTAGACCGTCTCGGTGTCTACAAACGGTACGAAGAGGTGCCAGAGCGCTATCGACTCCACCAGTACGCGGGAGAATACAGAGACCGCGACGTCTGGCAGGAGTTTGTTGAGGCGGAGCTCCTCGCAGAAGAGCGCACTGACCGGTACGAACAGGATGTCCGTCGCGCTGGAGAGTCCTGGCAGCAACACCTCGATAGTCGAGGAAGGCACCCGGCGCTGGCCACGCCAGCCGATGTCGAAACGTGGTGTGAATCACTGCTGGAGGAACGGAATGCTGAAACGGTGTATCTCAATTACTGGGTGAAAATACAGCAATTCTACGATTGGTTGCTGTATCACCCAGCCCATCCGCATGTCTACAACCCCGTCGTCATGGCCGCTGTGACAGGCGAATGCGCGTCGCGGGTTTGGACAGAAAAAGTCAATCGAGGTAAAAAATATGACTGACAGAGACGACAAGGCGGTCGATTCAGAAGCGATCCGAGAAAAGCAAGAAGAGGTAGCGGATGCGTTCGGCACAACTGCTGATCGGTTAGCAGAGTACGTGCCTAAGTTCAAGTCACTCAGGATAGATCCGTTGCAAATGTACCTAGAGGAGAACATCTACGGGAAAGGGCTCTCCGATGCAAGAGTGCGTGACTACGAGCGAGCGTACGAGCAGTATCGGGAGTTCATGGACACCGAAGGACGACCACCGGCGTGTCCCCGAAAAGACCATATCCGGCGTTTTGCGATCCACCAACTGGAGGAACGCGGAAAGGGGGTCCAGCAGGTCAAAGAGGATCTGCGATTACTTGACAAGGCCTACGAATACTGGCAGGAATCGGACACGTGGCCCCATCCCGAAGACTATCACCCAATCAAAGAGGGTAATGAGATGGTCGGGTTCCCGGAATACCGAAAAGAAGAATCGGACAAAGATGTGCGGATACTGGACCAAGACGTCCTGCGGGAACGGGTGCAGTCGATCAAAAACATCCGGAACCAAACGATCATCACAACCCAGTTCAAGCTGCTGGAGCGTGTCGGTGCGGTGACCGAGATGCTGCTCCGTGACATCACTATCCAGCACTCCGAGATCCAGGAACACTATCCTGAACTCGGCACCCACCCGCATCTTGAGGACTATGAAAACGCAGTCGTTATTCCGGACGGTAATTCGAGATCGCGGAACAAATCGGCGAATTCACGAATCCTGCCGATAGACGATGAACTGCGCCGGCTGTTCGTCCAATACTTGCTGATCCGTCCGGATGCTGACGAACCGTACCTCTTCCTGTCACAAGAGAGGAATGACCAGTTGTGGCCGAAGCGGATCAACCAGATGTGGAAGTCGGCCTTCCACCCAGAATTCGCCGAAACAGAGCAGTATGAGCCGATCACGAGTCACTACGGGCGACACTACTCAACAACGTATTGGGGAATTGATCAGAACCTCCCCCGTGAGCTCGTCAAATACATGCGCGGGGACGAGCTACAAGATGAGGACAATCAGAACGACGCCATCGATACGTACCTGCACCCGAAGTACGAAGACATCGAAGAGGTATACCGGGAGAACGTCTTCAAGTTCGGGCTACTGTGACCACTGCCCGTGTATTAAATCTCTCCAACGAAACGGAGATGCAGTCATCAGAGGGCGCGAATTCTCGCGATGAGTCCGCATTTGAGAGTCACCCGTCAAGGCTCACCTCCTTAGGAATGGTTATTCCTGTTCTCAGCGAGTAATCGGCGTCCATCTTGGCGATCTGAACATGTGATCTCGCCAGAGGATGCACCAGCCGAGACGATACAAGGCTGTGAAACTACCTTGATTTCATAGACGACTTTTCAGTATGTGATTGTTCCTTTCTCAGTGATGTACGCGACTCCCTTCTCCATGGAGAATACCTATATGTCATCTCTGAAACCTCGTCTTCAACAAAAACACTCTCTTTATAAAGAATACAACCTCACCGGCTTCAGCGCTGAAATCTCGTCTTCACCAAAAACATCTTCTTTATAAAAGACAGGTCCTGACAGTTTCATCACAAAGCATCCCACTGGTACCGTCTCGATCGTCAAGTTACGAGTCGAAAACGACAACTCGGAGCTCTCGTTCGCTACTGGAGAAACTCAAGATGTACTGTTCTAAACGGTCGCATCAGTTCATATAGCGTTGACCACACACGGTTCGGAAACGCACGAATTCTCCCGCTCGTCTGTCCATGTGCGACTTATTGATGCTTCAAGGCCCAACTTGCAAGCTCATCGTCCCCTCGATGGATAGCACCAATCCCTGACAAAAACATCGTGCAAGATACAGAGCGTGAATGCAGCATAGGTCGTCGGTGACCCTGGGTGTCCAGGACGGGAACGACTCGCCGCCGACTTCTAGTATCCTACCAGCTACTGATATCCCATTGAACATCGGTAGCGAGCCAGTGAATACCCCATAATTAGCGACATACTTCAACACGGAAAGATGACTGACAGCCAAATCGTACAGCCCCTTTATATATTCTGAAAAAATATATCTGTGTATGAACGACCGGCAAACAGCAGTATCGCGTTCAATAGAGTACGATATTGCTGAATGCACCCATTGTAACGATGAGGTATTTATCGACAACGAAAGAGAAAATGTAGACGATTTACCCGAAGGGATACCCTTGGTGATCGGTGGGGGTGAGCAAATGTCTGTAGACAAGACAGACCGCAGTACCCTATCAAAGAGCCATTGGCGTCCCAAGACGGTCATTAAGTGGTTCACAAGTGAGGGACAAAGCGCCGATCTGACTGAACAGTATCTTTGCCGATCCTGTGCGAAGTCACTGTACGGAGAATGAAGCGGGAAAGTGCAGTTTCCGAAACCATCTCGTACGATACTGGGCACTGTTCGATTTGTGAAAGAGAAGTCGCTCTCGGCCAGTCAGTACCTGACGACGTGATCGATCCAAAAGCATACGCTGTGATCCTTGGTGAAGGTGAACTCAGCAAGAATGTAGAACACGAGGGTAACTGGGAGTTTGAACTAGTGTTCCAGTTAGACGAAACAGATCAGCGGCACCCAAATGTGAATGGGTTCATCATCTGCGAGGAGTGCGCTAGAAACATCCACGGGCATCCTGACGACGCAGACCATTATCATGGCAAAATCCCAAGCGAAATAGTTGGCGGATCGCTATCCGATGAGACGGCAGTAGAGATGAATCAAGCGGCGGTGGCATTGGCAATACTATTGCTGGTTATTATACTGATACTAGTATTTTCGCTCTAAACTTGGTCTAACAGATCATCTTTCTTTTGTTCGAACTCCTCGTCGGAGATTGCACCCTTTTCATTCAGTTCTTTTAATTTATCGATCCTGTCCAACGGGTCTGTCTCTCCGCCGGCCGATCCATCCTGTGCCCCCCGAGACGATCTGGATTTCTCCCTGATGAAGTTCACCATCGCTTGCAACTCATTTGAGTCATGCGAGTTTGTCACGCCAATCCCATACGTCGCCGACTGAGTCTCTATGGCTATCTTTTTGAAAACCATCCCTTTCCGCAGGTTCACCGAAGATATGTCTTCGTAATTAAACGTCTGTTGCTCGTTGCCTATCAGCTTCTGCTTTCGCTTGAGCAGTATCCGCCTATCAGTCAGGGCCAAACGTAGCTTCATCGTCTGCTTCTCCTCACCATTGATAGAGAAACGGTTCCCAGTTGATAGGTAGTGCACCTTTTCCCCCGGTGAGAGGTGTTGATCGATTTTTGCCACGTCCGATTTTGTGACTGATGGGCCCTGTGGTTCACAATTTAGATCGGCATTTTCGAGTACGATATCATCGTCATCTTGACTGAATAGCCCCATACCATGTGAGACTCTCTCGTAACAAAATAGGCTTTTGGGCACTATCTGTTGAGGAGACTGCATGGCTAAGACGGAGTTGGTTTTGACGATCTCGGCTAATTCGAGATAATCGGTGATCTTGTTGTCGCCTCCTGACTGGGCCGCAGCATCAGACCGAAGGCACCTCTTCGATGAATGCGCGCGCTACATCTTTCACGCGTCAATATAACTTTCAAGACACAGAGGAGTTAGCGAGATTCGAACTTGTGAATCCATGGCCGACTATACTCTTATAAACCTCTTCAGAATCACTTATAAATGATATTGATATCGAGGGATCATCGCCACGCACTCCCTTGGTTTTGGAGAATTGGAGTACTAGTAGATCTTCATTAGTGAGCATCCCCGCAGTGGTGATGATGACGGTGTTCTGGTCGGCGATCCGGCGTCGCTGGCCGTCGCGTCCGGTGACCTCACGGGCGTTCGAGACCGCTCGCTGGAGGGCGTCGGCGTCCCGAACGAACGCGGGATACTGCCGGAGAATCTCGGTGACGCGCGTGCCCGAGCAGACTTCCGACGTAGAAACGACTCAATTTGCACATCCTTTCGCAGTCTATGGGTTTCGGTGTTACATTATGCCGGTCAAACTACTCCGAGAGGGGGCAACACCCATCGAATGATCCGCAAAGAGCAATTGACTGAATCAAAACAGGGGATGTGTCGGACCCTTCGGTCGGGGACAATCGGGAGAGCGAAGCCGGGAGCGAGGCTATAGACACCATAGAGAAGCCCCGAATGGGCAAATAACGCGTTTGAAACCCCAGTTCAGCGAACCCCCACATTTCGTGTCGAGCGCAACACTATTTTACACACACGTCCGCAGTATAGCGGTTTTAGAATCGACCGATCTATAGAGTGATGGTGAGGCCGGTTTCACGTCGAAACAGAGTGAGAAATCAGCCTCGAACGGGCGTCTGGAGACTGCTCGGCCACTGGGACTCCTATCGCGAGAGCACCCCTCCAACACTGGCCATTCCACACACCCACGCAATTCTCCGGAGAACACTGTTCTTGCGGACCCTCGGGATGGTTGTGCGGGAAAGCTGAATTCGATGGTGAATGGGGCTTCTGTATCGAGCAGCCCGACTCACAGATACCCTACGAGTCTTCATCGCCGAATGTTTCGACGACTCTCTTGACTTCCGTGGCGTAGTATTCGGCGATCGTCCGAAGTGCGGGCGGCGTGGCTTCGAGGCTTATCTTGAGTACGTGTGCTTCCGGAAGATCCAGTCCATGTTCTTCAAGAGAGCCAACCGGGAGCGGAATAGATCCGAGTGTGAACGCCCCCTGGGCACTGAGCTCTGCGAGGAGTTCGCTCCGTCGTTCGCGTGTACGGACGTCGCCACGAACCTCATCTCGACCCTGAAGTGTCTCTTCGACGTTCAGGGATATGCGCATCTGGATTTCCTCGTGAACCTCGACAGTACCATACTCGTCGATCACCCTGACGGGACTGTTTGCATCAGCTATCGTGTACCCATATCCACAGCCACAGAGTGACCAACCAGGCAACGCACCCGTCAAGAGGTCGAGTTCTACTTAGTGATCACAAGAAGAGGCTTGACAATCAAATGAAGCCCGTCGTACTGTCTCGGGCATGGATAGGAACGAACAGACGCCGACTCGAGAAGACCTCTTCGACTGAGTGAGATACCTGTCTCGCTCGCTGTCTACGTGCTCTTTTCCAAAAGTCTCGACACACACCTCACGCTATAGGGGCATCGACTGGACGGACCGTCGCGCTCACGAATAACGTTCGAGCCCCAGGAGGTTCGACGGCCAGCAGTCGGTCGAGTCGATAGCTGTCCGTACCTGTCGTATCGGTTTCGTAACAGAGCGTGGCGACGGCGCTGAGCGGGGCCACTATTTCTGAGCGGGCCGCCTCCGAGCAGGATGGAGCGACTGATGCAAGATCGAAGTCGAACAACGGATTCGCGCCGTGATAAGAGAGTGTGGTGCCATACTCGGGATCAGAATCGAGTTCGGTGGTGATCGGCTCGATCGGGTGTATTCGTGTCTCGGCGTGGCCGCGACAGCGGAGGTGACGAAGTGGCCAGCTGGTGTGCGTTCGAGGGGGATCGAGCGAGCAGGTTTCGAAGAACTCGAATACTGGTGTCGGATCCAAGAGCGCTCCGGTCGTGAGCAGAGAGAGTTCGACGGTGAACGACCCCTGGGTAGATCTGGTGACTTCGAACGCGAGCCAGCCGTAATCAGTCGGCCAGCAGCCCGCACCCACGATCGACGCATCGGCGATCTTCGAGTGAATCGTGTCGACGCTACTGTGTTCGAGTCGGCGTTCGAGGTCTTCGAGGTCTTCGAGAAAGCGTCCGGGCGTGTTCCCGTAGATCTGTCTCGACCCGAAGCGAACGGCGTAGAAGAACGTCTGCGGTTCGAGCGTTGGGTCGAGGAGCAACTGGGCTGTCTCGAAGAGTGTAGTGAGGTCAGCTGTCGTATCAGTCGTGGTTCGGGCCGTGAGCGTCGAGAACTGTGGGGCACCGCGTTCGATCACTGGGAGGGAGAACGTCGGGAGACAGACCACGACGCGATTCCCTGTGTTGGTCGTGAACGCTCTCGGATAGTCGTCGTCGGTAAGCCACTGTATGGAAGAGTCGCTGACTGTGGCAGGAGGTTGCTGTGTGAGTGTGAACGAGTCACTGTAGGGTTCGAGGGGCATGGCGTGAGTCGGTAGCGCTCAATCTCTGTATGGGAGCACTATCGTTTCGGTTTGATTCCAGAGAAGCACTCGGAGCGCATGTCGTGATAGAAGAGAGCAGCAACTCCAGAAAACCCTCACCACGCTCGCTAGGAGATCGCGTCAGCATAACCGCTGTATTCAACAACGCAGGAAAGCCCTCACCACGCTGGCTAGGAATTTCTGAAGGAGACAACAAGCAGGGAAAGCCCTCACCACGCTCGCGGCCGTTGCGCAGGATATCTTCGCTCACTCTGCTCGCTCAGATAGCGCCTGCGCAACGACTCCCTTTCAGCGCGAGCGCGCTTCGCCCTTTCAATCCACCAGGAGCGTGGACGTGTCTGTTTCCGAGTCGCCGTGTTTTACTGGATCTCGATGGCTCGCCCCGCTCGCCTCTCGTGGCCAGACGCGGTGTTCGCTGGCGCTCACACCGCTGCTCGCTCACTTCGTCAGTGCCAGCGGGGTAGTCGGTCGGTTCCTGCGCGCCTGCGGTGCTCGGAACGCGAGCAGACTACTCCCGCTGGCCGCTCGCACTGGCCACTCCAGCGCGCGTGGCTGGTTGTTTCGACTGTGGCGCCGCTCGCGCCCCAGGGGGCGCTCACGAAGGCGCGAGCGGCGCTGTGACGTATCTGTCGATGTCGCAGGAAAACCCGCGGTAGTGACGCGGGTGGTCGGCGTCGTGTGACGCCTTCGGAGCTGAACTCCAATGTCGAGTACAACCCGAATCGGATATGAAGTTTCGCACGATGAACAGCAGTCTGTCGAGGAATTCGAGGCAGTCGAAGAACCGGAGCTACGGCCCTCAGTCGCACAGGAGATCGATGCGAAGGTGGACGGGATCGCACCAGGAACGGTCTCTCGGGGGATGAGCCTCGAAGACGAAGAACGGATGGTGGCCAGAGAGTGGGAAGTTCGACGGACGAGAGTGCGGTGGGATCGACGGCAAGACTCAGACAGAGAAGTCCGGACGCGAAGCGTGGTCGAAGACGTGAACGCGAAGCGACGGCACGAGATTGGAAAGCGAGCGGCGAGCGTGGATCGGTGGGCCGACCCGGACATCGACGATCCCAGAGTGCAGTTGTCGCGAGTGCAGTTGGGCGAGGTGAACAGGCAGGCGGCGCGGTTGGCAGGCGAACTCCGTGGGTGGAGTCGGGGAGCGATCAGTCGGCGGTTGGCTGAGCGCGTGGTCGATGGCGTGGAGATGCTGGATGCGGTCGTGGCAGTCTACGACGAACTCACCGAATGTGGGGGGCAGGTAATCCCGATTTCGAGGGTGGAACAGGTGGATGAATACGAGGTGGATATCGAGGGTGTGGTGAGCGTGTTGTGGGAACCTAGTTGTGCGGCGATCAGGCAAGTGGGGTTGCTCGAAGATCAGACTGGGCGGATCAAGTTCACGTCGTGGCGCAAATCAGGCCAGCCACTGGTTCGTGAGGGCGAGCGAGTGCGGCTACGGGCGGTCGCGAAGAACTGGTACGAGGGCCGGTGTTCGGTTGCGCTCACGGGGAAGACGCTGGTCTCCTTCCCCGGTCAAGACAGGCAGTAACGGGCGGCTCTCGTTTTTTGGAGCCGGTACCAGTGCGAAAGCCCACCGGCTTCACCCGTTGGTATCTGACGTCACTTCTTTGTGTCACTCAGTCACGTATCCCCGCAGGGTGGGTTGTCGAGATTGCACTGGACACTTCCTGAAATTCGAAACGTGCAGTCATCCTCTGAACTGATATCGGGCTTCGACAGCGTCGACAAAGTCGAACGCCCTGACAAGTTGGACACGATCGTCGTAGCCGTGCTCGGTCATCGCTCGCTCAACTCCTCGGAAGGCGGGCAAATCGTGTGTGTAGACGGCTACTGAGCCAGCTTCTCCACGGTCTAACAACATCGCTGTGGATCCACCTATCTCGGCATCAGCTTGCTCAATGTCGTGTTCAGCGCGGTCGTCAGCGGCGGCGATGTACCGACGGACCATGTCCATCGTGGCTGAAACCACAGGATTCGTGTAGTCAACCTCGTCGAGAACGTCTATCCATCCGGCCTCGAGCGCGTCCTCAACCGGGGGTGTCCCGTACGGGTAGTTCTCGGGCGTCAACTCCTCGTATACCCGAGATGGAAGAAGGAGCACGATATCGTGTTCTCTGACAGCTCGTTCGAGCAATGCAACAGTGTCGTGTCGCTCGAAAGCGACGAACAGGTTCGTATCGATAACGTGAGCCTCCACATCGGGGAACAGCGAATTCGGCACGCCGTCTCACTCCTGCCGACGCTCATCAACTACCGCGTCGAGTTCGTCGATGTTGGGGCTTTCTTCGAGTTCAGGATCGACCTCGATGAGCACGTCGCGCAGTTCTTGGAGAATCGTCTCGGCTTCAAGCACAGGGATCTCTTGCTCGCGAGCCATGAGACGAGCGTTCATCCGCCCCTGAACGTAGTCACGGGCATATTCGAGCCCAGTTGCGAGCCCGCTTGTCCCGTGCCGGTCGAGATACAACTGGAGATTTTCGTTCGTCTCACTTCGAGCGAGTGCGACGAACAGCGCTGGTGTGATCCGATAGGTCTCGTCGCCCGCTTGCACACGTAAATCGACTTGTTGGGCCTGGTAGCGGTGCGGTTGCGTGTCGGTGACCCGTGCGAGGATGCCACTTTCGACCAGGTGTTTCACGTCCTCGTAGATGGTAGTGGTCGAACTGTCGAGTTCTTCGGACAGCTCTTCAACCGTTGGCGTATCAAGGGCGAGTACCCTGGCGTAAATCCGGACATACCGCTGGTTCGTCACGACATCAGAGATGGCGAGCATTGCATCGAGTGGATGTGAGCGCCGAGCAGCGATATCGGACATGTATTTTACTTTCCGCGGATTCTATAAAACATTGTCGCCGGATCCTTCCGAGAGAAATTCCCACTATCGTACTCTGTCACGATCTATCTCGGTGCATACGCTGGTCTCGTTCCCTGAGAAGGACGGAGTGTAGCAGAGCGGCTCGTTCTTTTGGAAGTGGGTGCCGAGAGAGCTACCAAGAGGCGAGTCACTCGTCCCACGTGAGGCTGTCGACTGTGGGGAACGTTTCCTTCGCATCCCGTGGCGGATGGTAATATCGTGATGAGACCTCGTAGTAGCCAAATTCGGGTGGGATGACTGTACAGGCCTTCGCTAGCAATTCGTCTGCGGTATGCGTGATGATCCGAATCCGCTTGTTCTGATCGAAAAGATGGACTGCTGAAGCCACCATCGCACTGTCTCTGTGATTGTTCGTCGTTGGGTATTTGCTGTGCTGGTCGAGGAAGTGATTCGCCTCTTGCCACGCTTTCGAAGCGGATCTGGGAGTGTGCTCGTCTCCGACTGACTCCTCTTCAGGGAAGGGTGGCGACACGAGACGAATCCATCCGTCTTCGATCCCATGATCCAGATAGGGGTTCGTCACCGTACCGTTGGGTCCGTGGTCTGCCAATTCGTCATAGACCAGCTCTGGCACCCAAATCTCTGTCTGGGATTCCTCGACGGCGTCTTTGAGTCTGTCGAGATGGTGGTTCGGGTACTTCCCTAAGCTTCGGAAGATGACTGTATCGACGATATTGGCTGTGTACAGACGCCCCCGCTTCCCAGCACTCATTTTTCAGTCATGTCGACGTCACCCGGAGTGTACGTCTCTGGGCTAGATGCGCTTTCGCCGAACCCCCGAATCGTGTAGATCGCGTCGACGAGATCGTAGGTCATACCGGAAGAGAGTCCTGTGAGCTCGCTGATCTGGCGAATCGTGATGTCCCCCTCGTGGTGATCCACCACGAGGTCGTGTGCGAGAGCGAACGTTAGGAGTCCATGCTCTTCGAGAACGCGGTCGATGACGGGATATTCGTCCCGATGGCTCAGTACCTCGACCAGTTCGGGCGTGATCGACACTGCTACATCTCGTACTGTTAGCGTCATTTCGAAGTCTTCAGCAGCGTACGTGGAAGCGCCGCTGTCCTCGCCAACATCCGTAATGAGTCCTGCACGTACGAGTTTACCGAGATAGTCGTAGACAGTCTTCTTCGAAACCTCCGCCTCGTCGACAAGTTCAGGGCCGGTTGCGGTTCCCTTGCTACGGATACTTGTATAGAGACCAGCTAGAGCGGCGTTGTCCACCAAGTCGGTAAACGCATCAATTCCTCTGATACGCTCAGAGGGTCGCCCTGCATTCCGAACGTGGTCTGTGTCGTAAGACATTGCTGTATAGAGTTACGAAACTCGGAACAGTAAACGTTGGGGACAGAGGCTGAGTATTCCAAGACTGTAGCCCCCGAGGTCATGTTCTGTTGACTATGCGCGCAGCCACGACCTTTCGAGCCCTCGCTTCCTCCTGGGGGACGCCCGCTTCGAGGAGCGGACCGATGTCGAAAAAGCCGGACGCGGGCAAGACGCGCGTGCAGTCGAAATAGAGGACGTCATCCAGATTCCCGTGTGCTGCGTAGTGTGCCTGTAGATACTCTCTGGCCGTGCCCCCTCCTTTCGAGTCGATGAGAATTTCCGGGCCGTCGGTCGCCTGGACGTTACTCAATAGCGCCTGCTGGATGAGGATCGTCTTGCCCGCGCCAGTGTTGCCGATGACGAGCACGTGGCGATCCTGCTCGTCGGGCGGAAGGACGATGGGCTGGCCGAGCACCTGACGGTCGTGGGTCAGCGGCAGACACAGTACCATCCCCGCCCCACCATAGCGCCGAAGTTGCTCCGGTGATGGGAGGGTAATAGCCGTCCGCTCGGCCGTTCGCGTGGCGAGTGCACGCTGGCCCCGAGGCGTCAGTGCCCCACCATCCAGACAGCAGAAACTCGCGAGTTCCCCCGGTGACGTGACGATTCCCTGGCTCTGGGGCGTCCGCCCAAGAAGGTAGTTCCCCAGCGACTGGTAGGTCACGTGGTGGCTCGCCCGACTACAGAGGTCTTCGAAGAGCTTCACACCCGGCGATTGTGACGTCGCGTAAAACTCGTCGTCAGTAGCGGTGTGGCCGCGAATCTCGTGAAATTTACCCCCGACGTGGCCCAGCGCGTTCGACATGCGCCGAGCCACGGCATCTGCCTGCGCGGGTACTTCACGCGTGAGTGCGATCGTCCGTGCGGACACGCAGAACGTCCGTCGAGGATCGCGCTGGGTGATAGCGTCGATGCGCAGTTGATCGCGCGGTCGTGGCTGGTAGGCCTGTTTCTCCTCTCTAGAACGGGGCGAAAGGAAGTCCCAAAGGCGGCTAGTAAACGAGGCTGTACCCGTCTCAAGGTCTCGGAGATACGCCTCCGCGAGCGACGACCAGTCGCTGTAGGGCCGACAGACGACCTGGTAGACGACCGGAATCGAAGACTCACACATCACGTCGACGAGCGACGCCAGCGGAACGCGACGGGATTCCTGTCGATGCGATCGGTCCAGACGAGCCGACCGCGGTGCGGTGAACGCGTCGTATGCGGTCAGCGGCGTCTGCCAGTCCGGCCCCCGAGAGGTGTGCCCCCTGTACTCGACACCAGCGACGTATGGCATCTCTGGGGTGATTGCCGGGTGATGCAGGCCGACTCGCTGCTCTGGGTCGTCCGGACGCTCATCCAACTGCTCACGTCCTGGCGGTACTTCAGCCAGAAGTCGACGCGGATGCCACTGAACGAAGCGAAACTCGTACGATTGCGGGAACGCCGTCCGGAGGATCGTCTCGAGATCTTCGGTGAAATCAGAATATGTCGAACCGATAAAATAGCGGATTCCCGAATCTCCGTCACCGTCTGCGACGAGCAGCCACTCGACGAGCGGTATCTGCGTCTTCCCCGTGAGTTTAGCCCCCCAGCCAGTCTTCGTCACCTCTTGCAGCGACGTACAGAGTAACTCCATCGCCTGGCATATCGCTCCTGGATCAGTCGACGTCTCCGTGGGTCGTATCTCGATGTACGGCCGGTCTTCGATGGAGTCTGGTATTGGTTTCTCTGGGACCTCGATCGGTTCTCTGTCACTCTCCGTAAGATGAGGCGGCGCGTCTTGCTCTGTGTTCTTCGGTTTCGTCTTTGACATTCGAGTCGCTGGATACGCTTCGGATACGTGACCACACGCCTCCGACCCCCAGCAATCACCCCTTAGTTGGAGAGAGCCACGCCAGAAGAGTATATAAATAAGTCGATTGTGAGGGTGGAATCAATCAGTGGCTGAAAGGGATCAAACAGGCGATTATATCGACAGCCGACGACGGGCGTCGGCTGTAAACAAGTGGCCGACTGGAATCGAATGTCCGTCCTCAGGAGATAGACTCCAGATGAGAAAAAGATCGTAAGTGATCGAGACCAATGACAGACTTAGTCGTACGAACAGTAGTTGCAAGATTCGTCGAACCGACTGCTCACAAGCAGCGAAAAATCGAAGCGCTTCGCGATACGTATCGCGAAGCGCTTCACGAGGCTTTCGAGCACAATGCGACGACGATGAGCGCTGTCAACGATATCGTAACTCCGTACGAGTTGCCCTATCAAGCGAAAGACGCGCTCAAAAGCTTCGTCCCAACACTCTACAGAGGAACGAAAGCACAGGAACTCAACGAGAATCATCCCGTCCGCTTCGTCAACCGTGCTGCGACGTTTGACCGCTCGTCCGACCGAACCCACGAGTTCTGTTGGCGCGTTCCACAAGCCGGGCGAGGCAATGCATTCTGGATACCGTTGCAGATCAACCCCACACAGTACGAGCACTGGGAGTCACTGTGTGAGGATCCGAAGAGCGCTGGTGAATTGCGATTACTCCAGCGACAGGACAGGTGGGAACTACACGTTGATATCAAGTACGTCTCAGCAGTGTCACCGGAAACAGATCCGACAACGGTCCTCGGATTCGATGTCGGCGAGTCTGCACTCGTGACAGGATGTGTACTTTGCAACGGTATTCCGACGCAGCCGCTACTCGTGGACGGATCTCGTGCAAAACGACTTAGAAAAGAACGCGAAACGACTATCCGTCGTCTGAAGCGGAGAAACGCGCCACGAAAACGATTGCGTGAGCAGTATACGTCGTTTGCAAACGCGATCGAAGACATCATCGAGAAATCCTCACGGCAGGCTATCGAGTACGCGAGCCACTTCGAAGACCCGTTGATTGTGATGGAAGAGCTAACGCACATGAGAGACGATATCGACTATGGGGCGTACATGAACAGGCGACTCCACGGTTGGGCATTCGCACGTCTACAGCGGCGTATCGAACAGAAGGCTGTAGATGCGGGTATGCCGGTCACGTATGTCCGTCCAGAGTATACGAGTCAGATCTGTCACTCCTGTTTCCATCTCGGATCTAGACCTTCACAGGCGATGTTCGAATGTCGCAACGAGGAGTGTCACATTACGACCTTTCAGGCAGATATCAACGCGGCGGCGAACATCGCCCGCCGCGCTGACCCGTGGGGAGAGAGTTGTCCCTGGAAACCGGACCAGCATCGCCGGACAGGCGATTGCTGATCAGTCACACGCGTGTCTGAGAACGATGACTCGCCACGGGATGGGTGTGCCCGTGATAGCACCATAGGACACTCCGAATCGAGACAGAAACCCTGTATGATGACGTTCAGAGCCGCCGTCCTCGAACCTCGATAGTTCCCCTGTGGGGAAACTTGCAAACCTGCAAGTGAGGATATCACGCCGTCCACATAGCAGTTCACTGCTGCTATATTTCACGTTCTACAACTCTATCTGGTGGTTCTCGAAATAGACTGCAGTTCACCTCTGAACCACCAACGTGGGTCTGCAGATCATGCTGTTACCAACAAGTACTCTTGACGGCAGGTGGGGCGTGTTCGCTCAACACGTCCACGAGTCGCGAAGGTTTCGACGCCACGTCTCGCCCAGTTCCGGAGCGGTGGCGTCGTACCCCTTCTCCTGAAGTTCCACGGCGAATTCTTCACACCGATCGCCGTGATTGACGAGAATCTCTGCGTTTCGATAGTCATCTAAAAAGTCCAGTAGCCCGTCGCGATCAGCATGCGCCGAGAAGTCATAGGATTCGACTTGCGCACTCACGGGCATTCGACGGCCGTCGATCTCGGCACTCCCAGTGTCTAAGAGTTCCCGGCCGGGCGTGCCCTCGACCTGATAGCCAGTAAAAGCGATCTTGTTCACCGGCCGATTCGCGATTTCAGGAATGTACGACTGGACGGGGCCACCACTCAGCATTCCGGCTGTCGTGATTATCACCGTATTCTGTTCGGCGATCCGCTTTCGCTGTCCATCGCGGCCAGTCACGTACCGGGCGTTGGACTTCGCACGCTGGAGCGCGTCACTGTCACGGATGAACTCGGGATACTGGCGAAAGATCTGGGTGATTTGCTGGCCGAGACCGTCGACGTAACAGTCGATGTCGTGGGCGGCGCAGACGAGCATGAGTTCCTGCGTACGGCCGATCGCGAACGCTGGCACCACGACCGTGCCGCCCTCCCAGATGGTCGTCCGGACGCTCTCGACGAACTCACTCTCGACGGCGTCCCGCGGTTCGTGTTCGACGTCGCTGTAGGTCGACTCACAGAGGACGACGTCGGCGTCGGGGCGGGCTGTCGTCCCGGCGACGAGTCGCTGGCTATCGGTGTGAAAGTCACCGGTATAGAGCAGGCGCGTTTCCCCATCATCAACGAGAACGTGCGCACTCCCGGGGATGTGGCCGGCGTCGTAGAACGCGACCTCGTGTCCAGCCGCCTCGAAAGACTCACCGTAGCCGTGGGTCACCGAGACCTCGCCCACGCGATTCAGGTCTTCCTGGGTGAACGGACACTGCATCGTCCCGCCGTGGAGTTTGAGCGTGTCCCGGGCGAGCGTTCGCGCGAGGTCCCGGGTCGGCGGTGTCCAGTGAATCTCGGGGCGGTCGCTGCCGGAGAGGAGTGCGGGAACCGCGCCGGCGTGGTCGAGGTGGCCGTGTGAAACCACGACCGCGTCGGGAGAGACGTCGCCGACGGGATACTGCGTGGGGGTGTCGTTTTTCAGGCCGTAGTCCAGCAACAGCGAGTCGTTGACGAGGATGGCACTGCGGCCGACCTCGCCCGCGCCGCCGAGGAACTGGAGATCCATTATCACCGTCTCTGAGCCCGAGCGGTTTTCATCCGTCGATCCAGGGGGAAATCGACCACGCTGCGGACGCGCTAGCGGACACAGTCCACACCGTCGTCGGTGGGACACACCTCCAGTCGACCGGGGGGTGCCGAACTCGCGGCGGGAGTCGACTGACTCGACGAGTGCGTCGACCCACTGCACCGGCCACGACGCCCGCCGCGAGCTCGAGACGCCTTCGGCGAGGACTACGAGCGTACCGGCCACGGTGTGTCTCGGCGGACGCGACCGTCGACGCCCCGACACCAATTTGGTACTAGCAAAAGGATTACGTACGGCGGTCACGAACGAACAGGGGATGGCACACGAACACGGACAGACCAGTGAGCGTCGACACGGCGGCGAAGGAATCCGCGGCAAGCGAGCCCGGGACGGCGATGGCGGATGTGACGACGGGGGCGGTCGTCGGGGCGACGCGGGCAAACGGCGGGGCGAGGGACGTGGGCGTGGTCACACTGCCGAGGGAGGGTCCGGCGGCGAGAAGGGGTGTCGGGGCAGGGACTGCGACGGGCGGCGTCGCCGGGGCCGTCGGCGCGAGCGGACGCGCGACGACGACGGGCAGTACGCCCAGACCATCGGTCTCGACGACGTGCGATCGGTGTTCGACGCGGTCGAGGGTCCGGTCGTGACGACGACCGACGTCTCGGACGTGCTGGGTATCACGACCGAATCGGCCCGCCAGAAGCTCAACGCCCTCGTCGGTGAAGGCGACTGCAGGCGGCGCAAGACCGGCCGAACCGTCGTCTACTGGCGCGTCGGGAGCGAGTGAGACGATGGTCGAGAGTGATGGCGCGAAAGCGGCAGACGTGCCGGTCAGCCCGGGCGAGGGCCGATATCTCTGTGGCCTGCTGTACCTGTCACTGCTCGACTGCGAGCCGATCAGTAACGGCGACCTCGCGACGTACCTGAACGTCAGCGGTGCCAGCGTCACCGAGATGATCGAAACGTTCGACGACGACGGACTGGTCGAGTACGAGCGCTACGGCGGGGCGGCCCTGACCGAGCGCGGTGAGGCCGTCGCCCGCGAGATCCTCTGGCGGCGGTGTGCAGTGCGGGAGTTCTTCGAGACGGCGGCGGGCGTCACGCTGGACGACGACCGCGCGTATCGAATCGGGTTCACGCTCTCGGAGGCGGAAGTGCACGCGCTGTCGGAACGGGTCGATCAGCCCTGTCGAGGCCGGTGTGAGGCGACGACCGCCGCGGACTGCGACGCGCTCGCGGGCTGATACTGCCGGCTGTACGTTCGTGAAGATCGACAGAAATCACCGCGATTCCGGCCTGCGCCGTCGATATGTGAACGCTACCGTGGCGGCCGGGTCGCGGGCGTTACTCCAGACCGAGATCGGCCAGCGAGTGGGTGTGCTGCCAGGTGCCGACGATCTCGTCGACGTCGAACGTGAGCACACCGTCGGTCAACTGCAGCGTCACGGTCTCGTCGGTGATCTCGGTGTCGTGCAGGTGCAGCTCGATCGGCTGCTCGAACTCCGAGACCGCCGCCATCAGTTCGCCGTTCTGTTCGAGTTCCGCTCGCAAGTCTGTGGCGTCCATTGCAATTCGTAATATTGTGGGGAGTTACTAAAGTATTTTGATTAAGTAGAAATCTAGATTACCGATATACAAACAAATCTTTTCAGATTTCGGATTTGCCGGTGGGAGAGAAACCGGACGGTCGAGGAAGACGTCGACAGTGAAACAGTCGAGTGCGACCACTACGAGTCAGGCTGTCATCGCGGAAGCCGGCGCGATCACGCGACAGCGAGCAGTTGCCAGAGCGCGAAGATAGCGCCCGCGCCGAGGACCGTGCTGAGGACGGCGTACTGACGGAGGCGGTCGGCGTCGCGGGAACACCGGACGGCACCGTGGCCGGATCCGGCATCCCCGTGGGTACACTCCGGAAGCATGTCGATCGCGACGTGGGCGAACACGCCCGTCGAGATCCCGAAGAACGCCGCCTTGCCCACGGTCGAGAAGTCGGGCGCCAGTATCGAGAGGGGGATCGCCGTGAGCGCGACCGCGACCGCCGGGATCACCATCACGATCGTCGGGAGTCCGGACTGCTCGACGGTCTCGCTACCGGTGAAACCGGCCGGGAACTTGTGGGCGACGATGCCGTACCCGAACAGGGGCGTCAGCGACGGCAACGAGCCGTAGACGACGCCCATGATCGACCCCGCGGCGAGGGCGTGCAGCGTCAACTCGGACGCCGGGGCGTTCAACGGCAGGTCGTAGTGGGTCAGAAGGTGGCCCAGTTCGTGGCCAGCGTACCCCAGCAGATAGCCGAGTGCGATCGCGAACCCGCCGTATTCGGGGTGTTGGGTGATCGCTTTCGGCGCCAGTAGCGCGGCCGCGCTCGCGAGCATGGCTCCGCTGGCGAGTCCGTACGCCCACACCTGCTGTCGCGGGGTGTGAAAGTCGCCCCAGTGGCTGATCGCGACACCACCCAGCATCGCCGCGAAGCCGAACACCACGATCCCCGTGAGTTTCGTTCGCCCGGTGGCGACGCCGAGTGCCACGACGCCCACGAACGCCACGAGAGCGACGAGACTCGCGGCCGTCGCCGTCCGGTGTCTGTGCTCGGTCACTCGTTCGATTGCGGCATGCATCCATTACTATATTGGGCCTTCTATACAATACTACTTTCGCTCGACGCCCCGTCGCGACACACAACACGCCCCGGCATGCTCTGTGGAAGCGGGCCCTTCATACCCACCGGCGAACAAGGTCGCTCATGAGCGACACGCCAGTGGAGTACACGCCGATCGGGACGATACACACCGACTTCGAAACCGCCGAGGGAATGCCGATCCAGCCGACAGTCGCCGGGGACGCGACCGGAGTCGTCGCATTCGACGCCGAGTTCGAACTTGCACTGTCCGATCTCGACGGGTTCTCCCACTGTATTCTGCTCTATCACTTCCACGGCAGTGACGGCGATCACTCGCCGACGGTCACGCCGTTTCTCGACGAGAGCGAGCGAGGACTGTTCGCGACGCGAGCCCCGAAACGACCGAACAACATCGGCCTCTCGGTAGTGGCGATCGAATCGATCGACGGAACCGAACTCACCGTCAGCGGGATCGACGTCGTCGACGGGACGCCCCTACTCGACGTCAAACCGTTCGTTCCCGAGTTCGATATCCCCCAAAACACAGAGAGTGGCTGGATCGCCGACAGTGACGACGGAACCGGCCGTACTCGTGCCGACAGTCGATTTCTCTGAGACCGATTTATCGGAGTTATTCCAGGCCGAGGTCCGCAAGTGAGTGGGTGTGTTGCCAGGTGCCGACGATCTCGTCGACGTCGAACGTGAGCACACCGTCGGTCAACTGCAGCGTGACAGTCTCGTCGGTGATCTCGGTGTCGTGCAGATGCAGTTCGATCGGCTGGTCGAACTCCGAGACCGCCGTCATCAGTTCGCCGTTCTGTTCGAGTTGTGTACGCAGGTCTTCGGCATCCATGATCCGACCTAAAAGTTCGCCTGCAGAGCGAAAAAGGGTTTCCATGGTTTCAGGATCGTGCGAAGAGTGGGACATGGTTTTGGTTGGCCTAAAAACAGGCAGAAATCGCCCGTTCTGCAAGAGGTATACGTCCCAGGCCGTATCTTCGAGGTATGCAGGTCAACGCGTACCAGCACTGCCAGAAGTGCGATCGAGAACTCGAAGAGCCGACAGTGTACCGCCGGCATGCAGTCTGTCAGTCCTGTGACTGACGCGATCGCGTAGACGGTATCATCGAGCCCGCCACAGGTGTCCCATCACGTGCCACAGCTGTCGAGCGTGGCCCCAGGCGATTCCCCGAGGCTTCTCGATGTCGCGAGTTTCGATCGGAACCTCTCCGATCCGGGCGCCCTTCCCAGCGGCTTCGAGCACGAGCGTCCCGCAGGTACAGACCGTGTCCAGTTCGAGGTCGACCGCGAGGTCCCGTCGGATCGCTCGAAAGCCCGTCCCGGAGTCAGTGACGTCGACCTCCGTCTGTGTCAGTCGATTGAGCAGCCGTTCCGATGGCCGGGGGATCGTCGAGCGCGCGCCGAGCACCAGATCCAGGTCGTGTGACTCGATCGCCCCGGCGAGCCGTGCAACGTCGCCGGGGCGGTGCTCACCGTCGGCGTCGTACGTCACGACGATCGGTGTCTCGGCGGCTCGAAATCCACGCTTCAGGGCCGGGATGTATCCCTCGTTCGTCGGCTGTTCGACGACCGTCGCCCCGGCCGCGCGGGCCTCGGCCGCCGTCTCGTCTGTCGAGCCGTCGTCGACGACCAGAACGCGATACTGATCGACTAATTCGCTGACTACACGGCCGATACGGCCCGCCTCCTCGTACGCCGGCACGACGACCGTGACACTGTCCATGCTATAGTAGTGTGCTGTGCACGCATTATAGATTTCGTAATATCCTCGAAAAACTGTTCCAAACTTATATTGACGTTCTATGTTATCTTGTGGCTATATTAGAATTGTACAATTTTCGCAATTCTTTACCGTCTCGCTACGCAAGTACGAGGTATGACGGAGACGTTCCTGATCGTGGGCGGTGACGCGGCGGGGATGAGCGCGGCGAGCAAAGCAAAGCGCGACGATCCCGACCTGGACGTCGTCGTCCTCGAACGGGGAGAGTGGGTCTCCTACGGCGCATGTGGTCTCCCCTACTACGTCAAGGGAGAGGTGTCCGATCTCGAGGATCTCGTCGCAGTGCCGCCGGAGTCGTTCGTCCAGGAGCGGGACATCGACCTCCGGACGGGCCACGAGGCGACGGCGATCGACACCGAGACCCGACAGGTAACCGTCGAGACCGAGACCGAGACCTACGAGCAGTCCTACGACCACCTCCTGATCGCGACCGGCGCGCGGGCGCTCGAACCGCCGATCGACGGTCTCGACCGCGGCGGCGTGTTCACCCTGCACAGCATGGCGGCCGGCCGGGAGATCAGAGCGTTCGTCGAGTCCGAACCGGACCTCGAACGCGTCGCGGTGATCGGCGGCGGGTACGTCGGCATCGAGATGGCCGAGGCCTTCCGGGCCCACGATCTCGACGTGTCGCTGTTCGAGATGCTCCCGCAGGTGCTTCCGACGTTCGGCGGAGCCGTCGGCGAGGCCGTCGCCGAGGAACTCCGCGAGCAGGGCGTCGACCTCCACCTCGACACGCAGGTACAGCGGCTGGCCGGCGACGAACGGGTCCAGGCCGTCGAGACCGCCGAAGAGTCAGTTCCCGTCGACGCCGTCCTCGTCGGGGCCGGTGTCGTCCCGAACGTCGAACTCGCCGAGGCCGCCGGGATCGAACTGGGGGCGACGGGCGCGGTCGCGACCGACGAGTACGGCCGGACCAGCGCCCCGGACGTCTACGCCGCGGGTGACGTCGCCGAGATGGACCACGTCGTGACGGGCGAGCCGACGCACGTCCCGCTGGCACTGACCGCAAACCGTGCGGGCCGGGCGATCGGCCAGACCGTCGCCGGCGATCGAACCCGGGTCGGCGACGTCGCAGGGACGGCCGTCCTGAAGGCGTTCGATCTGGCGGCCGCCCGGACCGGGCTCACCGACGAAGGCGAAGCCAGCGAGGCCGGCTTCGATCCCGTCTCGGTGTCGATCACCGCACCCTCGCGTGCGCACTACTACCCAGGGGGGACCGACCTGGAGATCACGATGGTCGGCGACCGCGAGACCGGCCGCTTGCTCGGCGCGACGATCGTCGGCGAGGAAGGCGTCGCCAAACGGATCGACACCGTCGCGACCGCTCTGCACGCCGGACTGACCGTCGAAGAGGTCGAGTACCTGGATCTGGCCTACGCGCCACCGTTCAGTCCGACGTGGGACCCCGTGTTGACGGCCGCGAAAGTGCTCGGCGGGAAACTGGGCTGAGCCGCGGCACTATTTGATGTGTGCGGCGAGGAAGGGCCGCACCTCCTCGCGGACCCGTTGCTGGCCGGCCCTCGACAGGAAGTGCCGTTCCTCGGATAGACTCACGTGGCGTTCGAGCCTCGGAAGCCGGACGTCCACCCGTTCGCTGATCGCCTCGGTCGGGAACAACGGGTCGAGTCCCGCACTGACGACGAGGACCGGACCTCGAACGCCGCGAGCGAGTCGGCGCTGTCCGAGCCGGGAAAGTCGGCCTTCAGGTCGCTCGTCCGTAGAGCCATCCCGATCGTCTCGACGGTCACCGTCGGGAGGTTGGCGACGGGGTCGGTACACAACCGCGCGAGCACCCCCTCCAGTAGCCCCTGGCGACCGAGCAACGTCTCGGCAGCCCGATCGTACAGCCGATCGAAGGGACCGGTGTTCGGGAGCTGTCGGTCTGAGCGGGTCTGTGCGTTCATGCTCCCCCTACGCCGGCAAGGAAGAAATACCAGTAGTGACACGACCCGCCGGTCGCCGGGACCCGTGCGACGCCGACACAGACCAGATAGTATCAATACGTCTATAAATACTTCGCGAGCGTCTCGTTCCGCATGTACCGTGGGGAGACAGATCGACACGTCACGACTGGTGAGGTCACCGGTGACGGTATCGCCCGCTCGACGTTCTCGATCGGAGGGTGGTCGTGAACCCCCTCGAACGGTTCTCGGAGCTGGTCACCGGTCACTCGCGGCTGGTGATCGTCGCGATGCTCGTCCTGACCGTCGTCGTCGCCAGCGGCGCGTCGGCTATTCCAGCGGCCCCACCGCAGGACGCTTCGGAGTTTATCGACGACTCCGAAGAGCTGGCCGCGATCGAGTACGTCCAGGACGCCTACAGTAGCGACGAGGGCGTCTCGACCATCCAGCTGTTCGCCCGCGATCACGAGTCGGGCTCGGCGCTGAGCAAGGCCGCGTTGCTGGACGGGCTGTACTTCCAGCAGGCGCTGTACGCAGACGCGACCGTGACGGCCCCGCTGGTGACCGACCGGACGCCCATCGTCGGCGTCGAGAACGTCGTCGCAACTGCCGCCATGGGCAGGACGGAGCCGACGCTGCACGCCCAGGTCGCCGGCGTCACGCTGGACGAACAGATCGCGCAGTTAGCGGGAATGACCGACGCCGAAGTCGCCTCGGTCGTCGCGAGCGTGCTGACCGGCGCTCCCGACGCGCCGGCCGCCGGAGCGACGCTCCGGCTCCTCCCCGTCGACTTCGAGCCCGGCGACGCGACGGCCGAGGCGCGGGCGACGCTCGTCTCGCGTGACGTCAGCGGGACGGAACTCGGCGAGGACTTCTCGCCCGCAGTCTTCGACAGTGAGCGAGCAATCGCCGACCTCGCCGCCGAGCAGGCCAGCACGGAGTACTTCCTCGCGACCTTCACGACGTTGCTCGAGGAGGACGCCGTCGCCATGTCCGACAGCCTGACGCTGGTCATTCCCCTGGCGCTGGGATTGATCGTCGTCGCGCTGGTCGTCGCCTACCGCAAACTGGCCGACATCGCGCTGGCGCTGCTTGGAACCGTACTGGTGCTGGTCTGGCTGTTCGGCCTGATGGGCTGGTTCGGGATTCCGGGCTACGACATCATCACGCTCGGCGTTCCCGTGCTGCTGATCGGGATCTCCGTCGACTACGCCATCCACACCTTCATGCGCCACCGCGAGGAGCGCAGCCGCGGGGAGGCCAGCCGGCTCGCGATGCGGCGCTCGCTGGTCGGGGTCGGGGCCGCCCTGCTGTGGGTCACCTTGACCGCCGGGCTGGGCTTTCTCTCGAATCTCACCAGCGACCTCGCGGAGATCCGGGCGTTCGGTGTCGCGACCACGCTCGGGCTCGCGGCCGCGTTGCTCGTGTTCACGACGCTCGTTCCCGCGCTGAAGATCGAGATCGACGGGCTACTCGCCCGGCTTGGCCGCGACAGACCCAGGCAGGCGTTCGGGGCCGGCGGCGGCCGGTTCAGCGGCGTGCTCGGGACCGGCGCGACCGCCGCCCGGCGCGCGCCCGTGGTCGTCCTCGCGCTCGCGCTCGTGGTCTCGGCTGGTGCGGCCTACGGGGCCGTCCAGCTCGATGCCAGCGCCGACCAGGAGTTCCTGGCCGACGACCCGCCGGGCTGGATGGACGCGCTCCCGGAGCCGTTCAAACCCGGCGACTACACGGCCAAGGAGAAGCTGACCTACGTCGAGACGAACTTCCGCCAGAGCGACGCGACCGCCGGATACGTGCTCCTGCGCGGGTCGATCACCGACGACCGCGCGCTCGAACGGATGGCTGCGGCCGACGCCGGCGCGGACCGCGACGTGTTCATCGCCACGGCCGAGGGTTCGACGCTCGTCTCGCCGCTGTCGGCCATGCAACGGGTCGCCGGGGCCGATCCCGACTTCGCCACCGCCCTCGCCGCGGCCGACACCGACGGCAACGGCGTCCCCGACCGTGACGTCGGCGCGCTGTACGACGCGCTGTTCGCCGCCGCGCCCGAACTGGCAGGAACCGTCCTCGAACGCACAGTCGATGGGGAGTACGTCTCGGCGCTGGTGATCGCCGATCCAGTCCCGACCGCTGGCGACGACGCCGTCTCGGCCGCACTCCGCGGGCTCGCGGCCGACCTCGAAACCGGCGACGGAGCTATTACGGCCGTTCCGACCGGCGACGCCGTCATCCTCTCGATGACGCTCGGGTCGCTGATCGAGAACGTCATCGTCACGCTGCTGGTGACGCTCGTGGCCGTCAACGTCCTCCTGATCGTCGGCTACCGTCTCACCGAGGGCAGTGCGAGTCTGGGATTCGTGACGCTGCTCCCGGTGACGTTCGGCGTCGCGTGGTTCTTCGGCACGCTCTGGGTGCTCGGCGAAGAGCTGACCCTGTTGACCAGTGTGATCGCCTCGCTGACGGTCGGGCTCGGCGTCGACTACAGCATCCACTTCAGCGAGCGCTACAAACAGGAGTTGGACCGCCAGTCCGGCGTCTGGCCGGCGCTGTTCGCCACGATGGCCGGGACCGGCGGCGCGCTGTTCGGTGGATTCGTCACCACGGTCGCGGCGTTCGCGACGCTGGGGCTCGCGACGATGCCACAGCTCGCGCAGTTCGGCCTGCTGGTCGCGCTCGCGCTGGTGTACGCCTTCCTGAGCACGGTACTGGTGCTCCCGAGCCTGCTGGTCGTCTGGACCAGGGTCTTCGGACCGGGCGACGTTGACTTCGAGCAGTCGCCCCGGACCGGCCTCGATACGACGACTACCGGTGGAGACGACTGATCGACTGCAGTGCCGGCGAAAAGGGAAGGGGAAGAGAGCGCGTGACCGGGGATCAGAACAGCGCGCCGAACAGACCCGTGAGGAAGTCGACCGTGGACCGTCGCTGCGTCGTGATCGATTCGATTGAGGCGCTCGGCCCCGAGTCGCCGTTACAGGCGCTGTCGGCACCGACCAGGCAGATCCCGGCCTCGCCGCTGTCGCTATCGTTGCCCTGGCCGATACGGCCGTCGTCGTTTTCGGTGTCACCGTCGAACTGCTCGCCGTTGCAGGCGCTGTCGGCACCGACCAGGCAGATTCCGGCCTCGCCGCCGTCGTCTTTGTCCGGCTCAGTAGTGCGATTCTCACCAGTTCGGTTCTCGTCAGTGACCGGCGTCAGCTGGCCGCCAGCGTCCGAGTCATTCCCGTCGTTGCAGGGACCACCGGCACCGACCAGACAGATTCCGGCCTCGTCACTGTCGTCTTTCTGTCCGGAGCCGATCCGGCGCTCGTCGTCGGTGTCGTTGGCGGGCGTCAGATTGGAGCTGTCGCTCGAGGAATTGTCGCTGTTACAGGGGCCGCCGGCACCGACCATGCAGATGCCAGCGGCGCTGTCGTCGGACTGGTTCTCGTCGTCGCCGATCCGTTTCGCGTCGCTGTCGGTCGTCTCGTTGTCACCGTCCCATTGCTCGCCGTTGCAGGGACTGTCGACGCCGATCATACAGATCCCGACGTCGGTCCCGTTGTCTCCGTCTGTCCCGTTTATCTGTTCGTCTCCGAGCTGTGCGTCTGGCTGCGTCGCCGTGGCCGCGCCTGCCATCGCCAGACCGGCGAGCAGGACCGCGCCCACGAGGAGGGCTACTCTCGTTCGCATTGCATCCGCTCGTACAAACCCCACTTAAGAAGGGATATCGGAACCTCAAACGGCTCTTTGAGCAGCCCCAGTCGGAACACATCTTGTCTCCGCGCTCGACGAGTCACCTGTGCGACGCACACACCTGGCGTTCGACCGCTTCTTCGAAGTCGTGAGCGAGACCGACGACGCACAGGCAGCCCAGATGACCCTCGATCCCGGACAGTCGACCGGCGGGCCCGACAATTTCCACGCAGACAGCGATCAGTGGCTGTTCGTCCATTCGGGTTCGGGCTGGGCCGTCGTCGACGGCGACGAGTACAGCCTGGAGACTGGCGATCTCCTCTGTATCGAAGCCGGCGAGCGCCACGAAATCGGCGCTGACGACGGCTCGTCTCTGGAAACTGTCAATCTCTACGTCCCCCCGAGAACAGACCGCTGACAGGCGTTCCTTCGCTGGACGGAGTGCCAGTAAAGAAAAACGTATTTGCCGATACGTGACGACTATCATAATGAACCATGAAGAAGTTGATCAACGAACCGGGAGACGTCGTCGACGAGATGCTCGATGGGATGACAGCGGCCTATCCCGAGGAGTTACGCCGGCTCGACGGGACGAACGTGATCGTACGGGCCGACGCGCCGGTAGATGGGGAGGTCGCGATCGTCAGCGGCGGGGGGTCGGGCCACGAGCCGACACACGCGGGCTACGTCGGCGAGGGGATGCTCGACGGCGCGGCCGCGGGCGAGGTGTTCACCTCGCCGACGGCCGACGAGCTGAGTGAGATGATCCAGGCCACAGACGCGGGCGAGGGCGTCCTCTGCGTCGTGAAGAACTACGAGGGAGACGTGATGAACTTCGAGACGGCCGCGGAGATGGCCGAGATGGAAGGGGTCTCCGAGGTCGCGCAGGTCGTCGTCAACGACGACGTCGCCGTCGAGGACTCGCTGTACACCTCGGGCCGGCGCGGGGTCTGTGGGACGATCCTCGTCCACAAGGCCGCCGGCGCGGCCGCCCACCGCGGTGACGACCTCGAGGAGGTCCAGCGAATCGCCGAGAAGGTTATCGACAACGTCGGGACGATGGGCACCGCACTCACGTCCTGTGTCACCCCCGAGAAGGGCGAACCCACCTTTGACCTCGGCGAGGACGAGATCGAACTCGGGATCGGGATCCACGGCGAGCCCGGTACCGAGCGCGTCGACATGATGCCGGCCGACGACATCGCCGAGGAACTGACGAACAGCGTCCTCGACGACCTCGGGCTCGAAGACGGCCAGGAAGTAGTGACGATCGTCAACGGGATGGGCGGGACGCCACAGATGGAGCTGTTCGTCCTCAACCGGAAGGTCCAGAAGCTGATGGACGACCACGGACTGGAAGTCTGGGACGCGATGGTCGGCGACTACATGACCTCCCTGGACATGATGGGCGCCTCGATCACGGTCTGTGCCGTCGACGACGAACTCAAAGAGCTGCTCGCGTACGAGGCCGACACGCCCGCGCTGAAGCGCTGAGCGTCTCGCTCGGCCGGAATCGCCGGAACTGTTTACTTTTTGCTCGCCGATTGGTATCGTATGGCAGACGAATCGGTCCAGCGTGAGGCACTGCTCGCGGCGATCGAGAACGTAACCGCGCGGATCGCCGACGAAAAGGAGTACCTGACGGATCTGGACTCGGCGATCGGCGACGCAGACCACGGCGCGAACCTGAACCGTGGCTTCCAGGCCGTCCTGAAAAAAGTCGAGGAAATGGACGGCGCCGACCCCCAGGAGATCGTCAAGACCGTCGGCATGACACTCATCTCGGAGGTCGGCGGCGCCGCGGGGCCACTCTATGGTGGCTCGTGTATGACCGCCAGTCAGGAACTCGATGGAGGGATCACCACCGAGACGTCGATCGCCTTCGCCGAGGCCTTCCTCGAAAAGTTGCAGGACCGAGGCGACGCCCGCGTCGGCGACAAGACGATGGTCGACGCGATCACGCCCGCCGTCCACACCTACAAGAAGTCGATCGAACAGGACGACCTCCCACCATTGCAGGCGCTGGCCAAAGCCGTCGACGCCGCCGAGCGCGGCGTCGAGTTCACCGTCCCGCTACGAGCCAGCAAGGGCCGGGCCTCCTATCTTGGCTGGCGGTCTGTCGGTCATCAGGACCCGGGTGCGACGAGCACGCTCATGATCCTCGAAGAGATCCTCGCGACGGCAGAGGAGTATCTCGACGGCGAGATCGAGGTCGACGCGACCTCGCCGACGATTCCCGACGAAGAAGCCGAGGGTGAGTGAGATGATCGGACTTCTGATCGTCTCCCACAGTTCGAAAGCCGCCGAGGGGATCCGCGAGATCGCCATGGAGATGGGCGGCGATGCCGAGACCATCGCGGCCGTCGGCGGCGATCCTGACGGCGGGATCGGCAGTTCGATCGACGAGATCCGGGCCGCGCTCGCGGACCTGCTCGAACGGGTCGACGGCGTCGTGCTCCTCGCCGATCTGGGGAGCGCAGTGATGAACGCCGAGACCGCCATCGAGATGCTCGAAAGCGACGCCGACGTGGTCGTCGCTGACGCCCCGATCCTGGAGGGTGCGCTCAACGCCGCGGCGAGCACCACGAGTCCGAAAGCCACGGTCGAGTCCGTCAAGGAGTCCGCCGAAGAGGCACGGGACATCTCGAAGGTGTAGCCCGATCGAGGTCGGTTACCCAACCCTCACCACAGGATTAGGTGGGCGGCCGTCGAATCCGCAGTCATGCGAGATCCGTTCGTCGTCGTCGGTGGTGACGCGGCCGGCCTGAGCGCCGCGAGCAAGTGCAAACGCGAGGACCCTGACCGCGAGGTGATCGTCTTCGAGAAAGGGCAGTGGGTCTCGTATGCCCACTGCGGGATGCCCTACTTCGTCAAGGGCGAGGTCGACACCCTCGATGAGTTGCTGTCGCTGTCGCCCGAGGAGATCGACGAACGCGGAATCGACCTCCGGCGCGGCCACGAGGTCCTCGAAGTCGACACCGAGGCCGAGACCATCGCTGTCGACGGACCAGACGGCAGGTTCGAACAGCCCTACGGCGACCTCCTGATCGCGACCGGCGCCCACGCCGTCACCAGCCCGATCGAGGGCCACGACCTCGACGGCGTCCACACGATGCACGGTCTCGATTCGGCAGCGGCCGTCCGAGCACACCTGCTCGATCCTGACGAGGACGCGCTCGCGGACATGGGCGGCGAGGACTTCGTCGATCGCGACCTCGTCGAGCGCTATGGCCGGATGGATCCCCCGGAGACCGTGGCCATCGTCGGCGGCGGCTACGTCGGCGTCGAGATGGCCGAGGCCTTCGTCGCACAGGATCTAGACGTCCACCTCTTCCAGCGCGGCGGCCACCTCGTGCCGCCGTTTGGCGAGAGCGTCGCCGACGTCGTCGAATCGGAACTCCGCGAGCAGGGCGTGACGCTCCATCTCGGCGAGGAAGTCGAGCGACTGGCAGGGAGCGAGCAGGTCGACCGGCTGGTCTGCAAAAGCGGCGACGCGCTCGATCTAGATTGTGCCCTCGTGGGAATCGGGATTCGACCGAACACTGGGATCGTCGAGGGCACGCCGATCGAGCTCGGAGAGTCAGGTGCAATCGCCGTCGACGACTACGGCCGGACGAGCGTCGCGGGCGTCTGCGCGGCGGGCGACGTCGCGGAGATGCGCCACGCTGTCACCGGCGAGCCCGACTGGGTGCCGCTCGGGCTGACCGCGAACAGGGCTGGTCGGGCGATCGGCCAGAGCGTCGCCGGCGATTCCGAGCCCGTCGGTGATATCGCCGGGACGGCAGTGTTGAAAGCGTTCGACCAGGAGTGTGGCCGGACCGGAATCGTCGACGAAAAGCGAGCACGCGAGGCCGGCTTCGATCCCGTCACCGAGACGATCACCAGCCGGTCGCGCTCGGGCTACTATCCCGGAGCGGCGGAGACGACCGTGACGCTTGTGGCCGATCGCGACTCGGGGCGGTTGCTCGGCGGGACGATCGTCGGGACCGACCGGGCGGCCATCCGGATCGACATCCTCGCGATGGCACTCGAAGAAGACGCCACCGTCGCGGATCTCGAACGGGCGGATCTGGCCTACGCGCCGCCCTTTGCTCCTGTGTGGGACCCCGTACTGACCGCCGCGAAGGTGCTCCGCGGTCAGTTGTAGTCGGCCATCCCCGAGCGCGTGCTATCGTTTCGATCTCACGGAGGTCGTTCCAACGGAGTATATAAAGACGTGGACAGACTAGCCCCGAGAGTCATGACCCCGCGCGACGTCTATCTCTTCTCGGTGGGACGTGCCACTGACTCGTGCGATCCCACCCGGGCCTCTGACACCCGTTTGATCCGTGCCTTCTCGGCTACAACCTCACGAGGGTCAGTCTGAAACCATGGCCAGTTCAGGCCAGATAGCCCAGTATACGATTGCTTAGGTTTTTCGTCGACCTCCAACAGCCCCCGAACCCCCGGGGGGTCGATGGAGGTGGGTCGGAACGGGAAAGACGATCCGGCACGAACGGGCAGTGATGGCGGTGACGCTCCCGGAGTCGATGCTGGCCCAGTACCGTCGGTTCACCCTGTTCAATTCACCTTACGCCGAACACGACGACGGCCGGGCGGTCGACCTCTATCCCGAGTCGGAGCGAGCACCCTCGCCCGTGGCTGGCACCGTCAAGGCGATCAAGCGCGTCCGCGCTCCCCCAAAGGACTACGCCGCCGAGGAAGACGCCATGCTCGTGATCGACACTGGCGAGTCTCTCGCACGGATCCTGCACGTCGACCCAGTGGTCGAAGAGGGAGAGACGGTCGAACCCGGGGACGATCTGGGATCGTTGATCCGGGCCGGCTTTTTCGCGCCGTGGGTCCCGAATCACCTCCACCTCGGCTTTCGCGAGTACGGGACCGATCCATTTCGTGCGTCGGGATCGCTGCCGCTCGACGTGGGGGCCGAGGTGCGGCCGCTGGCCTGGGACGGCACCGGCACCGTGGTCGAGACCGGCGAGACGTGGGCCCGGCTGGATTCGCCTGCTCATCCCGACCCTGGCGAGTACTTCGTCGGGCTGGAGAGTGACGGCGGAGTGCTGGATGGGGGCCTTCCGCACTACGCGTTCGGCGGGCTGCTCGGTGGTGGGGAGCGAGCCGAGGTGGCTGGCGAGTCCGTTGGAACTGTCGAGGATGGAGTGGTCGCGTGGGACGGTGTGACGGTCCTGGCCAACGGCGAGGCGATCACCGGGCTGGCGCTGTTCTGTGCTCGGGGTTCGTTCGGGATCAAGCTGGTCGGGGAAGACGTGGACTTCGACGTTGGTGAGTCTGTCTCTGTCTCCGTCGAGTCGTTCGATGGCTAGGCGTTTGTGGGGTAGCAGGAACGCGCTCGCCATGCTCGCTAGGAGCTGGTACTACCGTAGCAACACACTCCTCGAAAACCCTCACCACGATCACAATCACTGCAGACGACTCCTCGAAAGCCCTCACCACGCTCGCGGCCGCTCTGCGGATATTCTCGCTTCGCTCGAATAGGGCCGACAGAGCGACGCTCCTTCGCCGCGAGCGTGGTTCGCCCTTTCAATCCACCGGAAGACTCGCTTCGCTCGCCTTCCGAGCCCTGCGTCGCTTCGCTCCGCAGGACCCCAGGCACCGCAACCGCATTGTTGTGGCCCCACACCTCACGGGTCGTCCCTCCCCACTCGGACATCTGGAGGCGTTCCCTTCGGTCACGTCTCCCGCACCTCCCCGATCGCTCGTCGAACGACGAGCGACACGCTTCCTGACTGCCCCGCGGTGGCCGGGAGCAAGTGTCGCAGCGACTGGCTGCGACCGCGCGACCCGGGGAAGGGCAGGCCTGCTGTCGCGGTGCTGTCCTGGTGGATTGAAAGGGCGAGACTCGCCTCGGGCCGAAGGAGCGTCGCTGTGCAGGCTCTATCTGAGTGAGTGAAACGAACGAAGATATCCTGCACAGCGACCCCGAGCGAGGCGAGGGCTTTCCCTGCTTATTGACGCTGTTGTCTCTGTCTCCTAGCCAGCGAGGTGAGGGCTTTCCCTGCTTGTCGGCGTTGCAGTCTTCGTTTCATAGCCAGCGAGTCGAGGGCTTTCCCGAGTCGTTGTTCGCAGTAGAGGCCCTGTTTCCTAGCCAGAGGCTACAAACCCCTCGGGGACGACATCAGCGACAATGACCGACGAACTCCCGACCGGGGCCAGAGAGATGGTCGAATACTACATCGAAGAGGAACACGGCTACCTCTCGTGGCTGGGCGTCTCCGTCGAGGACTTCACCAAGAACTCCATCACGCTCGCGATCCCCTACGACGAGAAACTCACCAACACGACCGACCCGCCGACGATCCACGGCGGGATCGCCGCAACCCTGGCCGACACCGCCGGCGGGCTCGCACTCCGACCCTCGCTTGCCGACCCGCTCAACGGCGGCGTCGCGACGATCAACCTCAACATCAACTACCTCCGGCGCGCCTCCGGCGACCTCGCTGCCCACGCCGAAGTGATCCGCGCGGGCAACTCCGTCGGCGTCTCCGAGATCTACGTCGAGTCCGAAACGCCCGACGGCGAGACCCAGATGGTCGCGGCAGGGATGGGCGCGTATCGACTCTTTCAGGACTGATCGAAAACCGACGACCGGTGTTCTTACTCGTCGCTCTCGTCTTCTGACGCCGGTTCGGCAGGCAACACGTCCACACACGCGACGCTGTCGCCTTCGTCGACGTCCATGATCACGACACCCTTCGTGTTCCGGCCGACCGTCGAGATGTCCGCGACCGGGCAGCGCATGATCTGGCCGGACGCGCTCATCACGACGATGTGGTCGTCCTCTTCGACGGCCTTGACGTCGGTGACGGGGCCGTTGCGCTCGTCGGTCTTGATGTCGATCAGGCCCTTGCCATAGCGCGATTGTCGGCGGTACTCGCTGAGGGGCGTCCGCTTGCCGTAGCCGTTCCGCGTGACCGTCAACAGGTCGCGTTCGTCGGCGTCGTCGGTCGCGACCAGCCCCGCGACGTGGTCGCCCTCGCGCAGGTCGATCCCGCGGACACCGCGCGCTGAGCGCCCCATCTGGCGCACTTCGTCCTCGTCGAAGCGGATGGTCATCCCGTCCTCGGTGGCGATGACCAGGTCCTTCGTCCCGTCGGTGACCTCGACGTCGACGAGTTCGTCGCCGTCTTCGAGTTTGGCGGCGCGGATCCCCGTCGAGAGGATGTTCTCGAACTGATCACAACAGGTCCGCTTGACGTACCCGTCGCGAGTGGCCATCGTGATGCACTCGTCGGGCTCCAGATCGTCGGTCGGGACCACCGCGGTGATATCCTCGCCGTCGCTCAGGTCGAGCAGGTTGACGGCAGATTTCCCGCGGGCGGTCCGTGACATCTCCGGGATCTCGTAGGTCTTCAGTTTGTAGACCTGTCCGTGGTTCGTAAAGCACAGTAGCAGGTCGTGGCTGTGGGCCTGGAACACCGTCGTTACTCGATCACCTTCCTTGGGATCGCTACCGATGATCCCCTTGCCGCCGCGGTTCTGCGGATCGAACTGGTCGGCAGGCATCCGCTTGATGTAATCCTCGGCGGTCATGACGACGACGACGTCTTCCTCGGGGATGAGATCCTCACGCGTGACAGTGCCGGCGTCCTCGACGATGGAGGTCCGGCGGTCGTCGTCGTACTCGTCTTTGATCTCGCGCAGTTCGTCTTTGACGACCGCGTCCAGTTTCTCCTCGCTGGCGAGGATCGCTTCCAGCCGCTCGATTTCGGCCTGAACGTCCTCGTACTCGGCCTCGATCTCGCCCACTTCCGCGGAGGTGAGCGATCCGAGTTGCATGCGGACGACGTGTTCGGCCTGCGCTTCGGAGAACTCGTAGCGCTCTTTCAGCGCAGCTTTGGCGGCGTCCCGGTCCTCGGCATCCTGAATGAGTTCGACGACCTCTTCGGCGTTCTCGACGGCCGTCAGCCGGCCATCGAGGATGTGTGCGCGGTCCTCGGCCTCCTGCAGATCGAACTCCGAGCGTCGCCGGACGACCTCGCGGCGGTGCTGGATGTACTCCTGGAGGGTCTCTTTCAGCGTCAGCACCTTCGGCTGGCCGTCGACCAGCGCGAGGTTGATCACGCCGAAGGTCGACTCGAGGTGGTGTTCCAGCAGCTGGTTCTTGACGACGTCGACGTTCGCACCGCGCTTGCACTCGACGACCACGCGGACACCGTTGCGGTCGGATTCGTCACGGAGGTCGCTGACACCCTCGATCTTGCCCTCGTTGACGTTGTCGGCGATCCGCTCGACCATCCGGGCCTTGTTCTCCTGATAGGGAAGTTCGGTGATGACGATCCGGCTCTTGCCCGAGGGGTTCTCCTCGACATCGAACTCCGCCCGAACTGTGAGCCGACCCCGACCAGTGGCGTACGCCGAGTAGATGGCGTCCTTGCCGACGATGTTCCCACCGGTCGGGAAGTCCGGCCCCTTGACGTGCTCCATCAGGTCGGCGACCTCGGCGTCGGGAGTGTCGATGAGATGGATCGTCGCGTCGATCACCTCACCGAGGTTGTGCGGCGGGATGTTCGTGGACATCCCCACCGCAATACCTGACGAGCCGTTCACGAGCAGGTTCGGGAACGCAGACGGCAGGACGTCCGGTTCCTGCAGCCGGTCGTCGTAGTTGCTCGTGAAGCCGACGGTGTCTTTCTCGATGTCCTCCAGCAGTTCCTCGGCGATAGGAGCCATCCGGGCCTCGGTGTACCGCATCGCCGCCGGCGGGTCGCCGTCCATCGACCCGAAGTTCCCCTGGCCGTCCACGAGCGGGTAGCGCATCGAGAAGTCCTGGGCCATCCGGACCAGAGCGTTGTAGATCGGGCTGTCCCCGTGCGGGTGGTAATCACCCATGACCTCCCCGACGACGGAGGAGGACTTCCGGTGGGACGACCCCGAGGAGACGCCCATCTCGTGCATCGCGTAGAGAATGCGCCGGTGGACGGGCTTCAACCCGTCACGGACATCCGGCAGCGCCCGACCCGCGATGACGGACATCGCGTAGTCGATGTAGCTCTGCTCCATCTCGTCTTCGATCCGGACGTGCTCGACGTCTGCGGCGACGTTCTCGTCCGGGACGTCTGGGACGTCTGAACTCATATATCCACCCACTCCGCTTCCGGCGAGTGCTCTTTGATGAACTGCTTGCGCGGTTCGACGGCGTCACCCATCAGCACCGAGAACATCTTGTCCGCGGCTGCAGCGTCGTCGATAGTGATCTGCTTGAGATACCGCGTGTCGGGGTCCATCGTCGTGTCCCACAGCTGCTGGGGATTCATCTCGCCAAGCCCCTTGAACCGCTGGACCTGGGTCGGGTTACCGTCACACTTCTCCTCGACGATCCGCTCGCGTTCGGCCTCGGTCATGGCGTCGTAGGTGTTGCCACGGTAGCGAATTCGGTACAGTGGCGGCTTGGCCGCGTAGACGTACCCCGCTTCCAGCAGCGGCCGCATGTGCCGATAGAAGAACGTCAGCAGGAGCGTCCGGATGTGGGCCCCGTCGACGTCGGCGTCGGTCATCATGATGATCTTCTTGTACCGGATCTCTTCGAGGTCGAACTCGTCACCGATACCGGTCCCGATGGCGGTGATCATCGCCCTGATCTCGTCGTTTTCGAGGATGCGATCCAGCCGATGTTTCTCGACGTTGAGGATCTTCCCCTTGATCGGCAGCACGGCCTGATTCTCGGGGTTGCGAGCCTGCTTTGCCGACCCGCCCGCAGAGTCGCCCTCGACGACGAACAGTTCGGCCTCGTCGGGATCGCGGGTCTGACAATCGGAGAGCTTGCCCGGCAACGCCGTCGACTCCAGAGCGCTCTTGCGCCGGGTCAGCTCTTCGGCCTTCTTCGCGGCCTTGCGGGCTTTGGCAGCCTCGACGGCCTTGCCGATGATCGACTCGGCCGTCGCGGGATTCTCCTCGAAGTAGGTGCCGAGGTGTTCGTGGACGGCCGACTCGACGATGCCCCGGACCTCGCTGTTGCCGAGTTTGGTCTTGGTCTGCCCCTCGAACTGCGGGTCCGGATGTTTCACCGAGATCACGGCAGTCAGCCCCTCGCGGATGTCCTCGCCCTTGAGGGTGTCGTCGAGATCCTTCAGCAGATCGTTCGAGGTCGCGTAGTCGTTGACCACGCGCGTCAGCGCGGTCTTGAAGCCAGTCAGGTGCGTCCCGCCCTCGCGCGTGTTGATGTTGTTCGCGAAGGCGTGGATCGATCCCTGCAGTTCGTCAGTAGCCTGGACGGCCACCTCGACGTGGATGTCGTCTTCTTCGTCCTGGAAGTAGATGACGCCCTCGTGGAGCGGCTCTTTGGTCTCGTTGAGGTACTCGACGAACTCCTTGATCCCACCCTCGTAGTAGAACCGCTGGGTCGTGCCGTCGCGCTCGTCGGCGAGGGTGATCTCCACGCCCGAGTTCAGGAAGGCGAGTTCGCGAAGCCGACTCTCCAGCGTGGAGAACTCGAAGTCCGTCGTCTCGAAGATGTCGGTGTCCGGCCAGAATCGAATCTCGGTGCCGGTCTCCTCGCCGGGTTCGGTATCACGAACGCGCTCGACGCCGTCTTGCGGGACACCACGTTCGAACCGCTCCCGGAACACGCCACCGTCACGCGTGACCTCGACCACCAACTCCGAAGAGAGTGCGTTGACGACGGAGACGCCGACGCCGTGCAGTCCCCCCGAGACCTGGTAGGACTTGTTGTCGAACTTCCCGCCTGCGTGCAGGACCGTCATCACGACCTCGACGGCCGGCCGGTCGTACTCCTGGTGGGTGTCGACCGGAATCCCACGCCCGTCGTCGCGGACCGAGACAGAACCGTCCTCGTGGATCGTCACGTCGATTTCGTCACAGTACCCCGCCAGCGCCTCGTCGATCGAGTTGTCGACGACCTCGTAGACGAGGTGGTGCAACCCGCGTGTCCCTGTCGAGCCGATGTACATCGCGGGGCGCTTGCGGACTGCCTCCAGCCCTTCGAGGGCCTGGATGGAATCCGCTCCGTACTCGCTGTCCTGACTCATAAAACTGAATCAAGGTACACCCCCCAGGGCCTTAAGGGTCACGTGCGCGCGCGTCTGCGAGACTAGTTGGTATCGTTCGAAACGGAAGAACAAAAACGGAAGAACAACGGATCGAAAGCAGCGCCGTCAGCCTTCCATGCCGCCGAAGGACAGCCCGCTCTCGATGTACCGCTGGGCGAAGAAGTACACTAGCATGAGCGGGACTGCGAACGCCAGTGCGAACGCCGAGAAGTGTGCCCAGTTCATCTCGGAGGGACGTCCGGAATACGAATACAGCCCGACCGGGAGCGTCCAGTTCGTGTCTTCGAGCATCAGCTGAGCGATGACGAAGTCCGTCCAGCCGGCCAGGAAGACGAACACGAACACCGTCGCCAACCCGGCTTTCGACAGCGGGATGATGACCTCGTAGACGATCCGCCAGGACGGCGCCCCGTCGACGATCGCCGCTTCCTCGTAGGAGATCGGAATCCCGTCCATGTAGGTCTTCAACAGCCAGGTGTTGAACGGCACGGCGCCCGCACCGTAGTAAATCCCGAGCGGCAGGAGTTCGTTCAGCCAGCCTATGTTCTGGAAGATCGTGTACAGCGCGATCAGGATCGCGATCCCGAGCCCGCCACCGACCTGCGTCAGCAGAATGTACAGGTACAGCAGTTTCTTGCGGCCGATGAAGTCACGTCGGGACATCCCGTATGCCCCCGGGATGATGACGGACATCGCGATGACGACGGTCCAGAAGGACACGTACGCGCTGTTCTCGGCGTATGCCAGGAAGTTAGACCGCGCACTTCGCGGCACGCCGAACTGTGCCGGATCCAGGATGTACGTCGGTTCCATCGGCACCGGAATCCTGAACAACTCGCCGAGCAGCGGCGCGTTGATCACGATGTTCTCCGGCGTGGTGATCGGTCCGATCACCCACACGAAGTTCTTGATCGTCGGGTTCGGCGGGATCAGCTCGAATCCGCCGGTCGAGTACAGCGAACCACCCGATCCCGAAATCGCGGTCGTGAACACCCAGTAGATGGGGAACATCAACAGCGCCGCGACCGCGACTGCACCGATCGTCGAGAGCCACGTCCAGGCGACGTACTTGGGCGGAATCTTTCCTTCCTGAAGCCCATGATAGGTGTACCTGAACTCCTTGGCGAGAGTATACGGTGCGAGGACGATACCACGGAGATCCTCGTAGACGCTTCGAACGATACCTGTTGCGAGACTCATGATTCACCAGCCTCCTCGGCGAGGTTGCCACGTTTGACTGCGACCCACATGAACATCCCGATGAAGAACAGGGCAGTCAGACTGATCGCTGCGCCCTTACCGTAGGCACTGAACGCGAACGCCTCTCGGTAGGCGTAGACGAGCAGCAGTTCGTTCTCACGAGACGGACCGCCGCTGTTGAACACCCACGGGATCAGGAACTGCTGGAACGATGCCGCGGACGTGAGAATCGTCCCGAACATCACGGGACGTTTGATCGAGGGCAGGATGACGTGACGCATCCGCGAGAAGAACCCTGCGCCGTCGACCTCTGCGGCGTCCAGCAAGTCACCGTTGACGTTCTGGAGTGCACTCACGGTGATCAACACCATGAACGGATACGCGAGCCACATCTCGGTGACGACGTATCCGGAGAACGCGAGCCAGCGATCGGTCAGCCAGGGCACCGCCTCGTCGACGGCACCGATCCCGATCAGGAACTGGTTCATCAATCCGAACCGCGCGTTACTGAAGACGAACCGCCAGATGAGAATCGAGAAGATGACCGGAACCCCCATCGGCATGATGATGATCCCACGAAGGTAGCGCTTCCCACGAACGCGGTTGCCGGTCATGATCATCGCGATGGCGATCCCGAGCAGGACTTTCCCGGTCACGCTGACGATGACGAACGCCCACGTCACCAGGAAGGAGTTCCAGAACGGGTAGTTGAACACCGCGATAGGATCACTGAGAAAGAGGTCGAACACCGCCCCGTACGCGCCGTTCTGGATACTGTTTGCAGCGTCGATGCTGAACAGTAGTTCGATGTAATTCTCGAGCCCGATGATATCGGCTTCCCCCAGTGGCACCAGCCCGAGCAGCCGGTTGTTCCCAACGAAAATGTTGGCCGGCCGGGCGTTGGTGAGCGAAAGGACGAAGATGTACATCATCGGCAACAGCATGAACATCGACCACAGGAGCAATCCGGGTAACACCAGGGCCGCTGAACTGTTCTCCTCGAGAACAGATGCTAAATCTGACTCTTTGAACCGCTGTGCAACGTCGGACACAGTACTCATGTATGTATGATTAAGCCAACAGAGAGGAGGTAGTTAAGGCTTTTGCGCTAGCTCCAACACCGGGAATCCCGGCCGAAATTAAAGAACCAACCACCAGCGCATCTGTCTCCGATCAATCGTCGGTTTCGACGGGTAACGGTACGTTTCTATCGGATTTGGCGTGGCTCCTCCCCACGCCACCCCTCCTGACGGGCCGCGCCTGTCAGCGGAGCGCTCGATCGAATCTCGATGGATTATGAGTGGAGATAGTATAAATTATGTTATAAGATTGTGGACGGGCGCGTTCGTTGCGACCGCGCGGAGCGACAGCGAGCCGACGAAGGCGAGATATCGCTCGAATACAGCGAAGCGGAGCATTCCAAACCTGTCATCGACACGAACGGCCGGCGAAAGAGAGACCGAGACAGTCGTTAGCTGTTCCAGGAGTTGCGGATCTCTTCCGCAGCGTTTTCCATCAGCGGGCCGGGGTCGTTGCCGCTGTTGAACGCGTCGAGCATGTTCGTCTCGTAGGGCGTCCAGACGGCGTTCATGTTGGGGTTCTGGGGCATCAGGTAGCCAGTCTCGAACTGCTCGGCGTACCCACGAACCGTCGCGGGCAGGAGGTCTCGGTCGAGGCCGGCGATGGCCGGAATGTAACTGGAGTTGTTGATCAGGTTGAGGATCCGCTCGATGTTGGTACAGTACCACTCGGTGAACTCTCGGGCAGCACGGGCGCCGTCGCCGCCGTTGTTCATCTTCTTCGAGTAGAAGTACATCTGGATCCCGGAGTACGGACGCGACTCGGCCTCACCGGGCGCAGGGATGCGAGTCGTCCCGATGTTCAGACCCTGATCGAGGAGGCCGGCGATGGCCCACGGACCGTTGACGTAGAACGGTGAGTTGCCGTCCTCGAAGACGGCGCCCTGTGCCTGCTCGGACGGGTCAGACGGCATGTAGGGTTTGAGGTCCTCCAGGATGATGTTGAGTCCCTGGATGGCCTCGTCGGAGGTGATGCCGAGCTCGTCTTCCTGCCCGTTGTAGATGTCCGCGCCGTAGGCCTGGGTCGCCCAGCTGGAGAAGTACGCGTTGAGCGGGTGTGAGAGACCGTATTTCCCGTTCTCGGGATCGTGGTACTCGTCCATGATCGAGATCCAGTCGTCGAAGCTCTCTGGCGGCTCCGCACCGATCTCGTCGAGGACGTCCTGGTTGTAGATCAGGGCCGGACACTCGGCGGCGAACGGCAGCCCGATCCGCTGTCCGTCGTACTCGGTCGCCTGCCACGCCGCCTCGGTGAACATACACTCTTCGGCGCGGAGGTTACCGCTCTGGTCGGAGAGGAACTCGCTCTGGACGAACTCGCCGCCGATGTCGTGCGCCCACTGGAAGATGTGCGGCCCCTCGCCGGCCGGAATGCTGGTCCGAAGCTGGTTGAGATACCCATCATTCGGCCCGCGCTGGAGGTTCATCGACGGGTAGTTGTCGTTCTGGTTGTACAGCGTCCGAGTCCCCTGGAGGAGTCGGGTCCCACCCTCCTGGCGGCCGTGCAGGAGCGTGAACTGCCCGCTGGAAGACTCCGGCTCGACGAGGCCCGTATCACAGCCTTCGACCTGCCACGGAATCGTGGTTTCGGTCTGAACGGTCGTATCGGTCGAAGTAGCGTCTCCCCCGCACCCCGCGAGCATACCGGCCGCGGACGTGCCGGCCATAGCTTTCAGTAGTGTTCGACGGTCGTATGACATGGTGTGAACAGACGATGAATTATAACTTCGCCTATTTATGTATTACGAATATTCGACCATGTGAGACCGGCTGTGCCAACGAACGACTGGTCGAGAGATGCGTTCGGGAATGTGTCGTACGTGCGTCGAAAGGAGTGGGGACGCCTCGGGAGACGCTAGGGCAAGAATTATATCGTAGACTATACTGGGTCTAGCCAATGGCAAGCGTCGAACTCCGCGATCTCCGAAAGGAGTACGACAGAGGTACCATCGTCGCTGTCGATGACCTGAACGTCGAGATCAACGACGGCGAGTTCGTCACCGTCGTCGGTCCGTCCGGGTGTGGGAAGACGACGACCCTTCGCATGGTCGCCGGGCTGGAGCGACCGACCAGCGGGTCGGTCGTCATCGGTAGTCGTGACGTCACGGACATGCACGCGAAGAACCGTGACATCGCGATGGTGTTCCAGAACTACGCGCTGTACCCCCACAAGACAGTCATGGAGAACATGGAGTTCGGGCTCCGCATGAGCACCGATCTCTCCAAGGAAGAACGTCGTGAGAAGGTCCACTGGGCCGCCGAGATGATGGGGATCGAGGGTCTGCTCGACGACAAGCCGGACGAGCTCTCCGGCGGGCAGAAACAGCGCGTGGCGCTCGGGCGTGCGATCGTCCGCGATCCCGAAGTGTTTCTGTTCGACGAGCCGCTCTCGAATCTGGACGCCAAGCTCCGGACGCTGATGCGGACGGAGGTCCAGCGACTCCAGAACGAACTCGGCGTCACCTCGATTTACGTCACGCACGACCAGGAGGAGGCGATGACCATGGGCGATCGCATCCTCATCCTCCGGGACGGCATCAAACAGCAGGTCGGCGCACCGAAGGAGGTCTACGATAATCCCGCCAACGAGTTCGTCGGTGGGTTCATCGGATCGCCGAGCATGAACTTCCTCGACGTCGTCGTCGAGCAGACCGACAGCGGGATGATCCTCTCAGGGACCGACTCGAACCTCCGCTACCGGATCTCGCCCGACGTCGTCGACAAGTTCGGCGTGCTCAAAAGTGGCGGCGAGTACATCATGGGGATCCGACCGGAAGACGTGTTCCCGGCCGACGAGAACGACCCCGACGCAGTCGAGGCACTTGTCGATGTCGTCGAACCGATCGGCAGCGACAACTACGTCTACCTCGATCTCAGCGGTGAACTCGACGAAGGGATCACCACCGACGAAGAGGAGTCGGACTTCATCGCGCGCGTCGACACGGAGTTCGAACCCGAGATCGGTGACCGCGTCAAGATCGAGTTCTCCGACGACGACATCCACCTCTTCGATCCCCAGACCGGCGAGTCGGTCCTGTACGATCAGGGACGAACCGCCGGCGTCACACAGAAGGGTGCCGAGAGCCCCGCCGCCGAAGGCGACGACTGAACACGTACCTTCTCTCGTTTATCCACCGGGTAGCGGCTGCGCCGTCCCGACGAAAAGATCCCTCGTAGAAAAGATCGCTTTCAGTCGAGTTCGCCGTCGGCGTCAAGCTGCGCGATAGTCGCGAGGCGGATCGCGTGGGGCCAGCCGAGTGGAGTCGCACAGTCGGGTGTCCCGTCGTCGAACAGTTGCTCGGGGAGGTAGCCGTTGTCCATGACCAGCGAGCCGTCCGCGTCGACCTCGGCGAACAGCGTCCGGGCCTCCTCGTAGAACGTCTCGGCGCGATCGTCGTCGGACGCGGCCAGCAGCGATCCCAGCTGTGTGGCGGCGTTGGCTCCCCAGGCCGTCGAGACCGTCCAGATCTTCTCGTCGTCCTGAACGCGTCGTCGCCACGGATCGCCCTCGAAGCGGTACAGCCCCGCGATGTCGTCGGTCTCGCGCCACAGCTCCTCCAGCGTGGTCTCGTAGTGAGTGGCCAGCCGGTCGAGGCGTTCCTCGCCGACCTCGGCGATGGCGTCGTACTCGCGGTGGGCCTCCGCCAGCGCGAGCGATCCGGAGTCGAGCCGCGAGTCGAGGTCGCCGTCGGGGTCGATCCGGAGTGCGTAGATCCCCTCGTCGTCGTCCCAGAGGTCGTCGAGCCCCTCGTAGACTGCTCGTGCACCTTCGCGCGCGCGTTCGCGAAGACGGTCCTCGACAGGGGCACGAGCGACCGAAGCGTATCCCTGGAGGAAGGTCGCGGCGGTGTGGACGAACCGTCCGGTCATGTTCTCCCAGGCGTTCTGACACTCGATCGGCAGGCCGTCGTCTTCGAGTGTCGAGTCCAGCCCGTCGAGAGCCAGTTCCAGCGTCGCTTCGATGTCGTTCGGCGCCGCGGGCTCGCCCAGTCGGAGATAGGCGGCCAAAAAGGAGGCAACACTTCCGGTCTGGTCGGCCTGATAGTCGACGTCGTCGCCGGCTTCCAGTCGGGCGTGCGCCCAGCCAGGGGCGATGTTACCGTTGTGGGCCCACACGCGGTGGGGCCAGGAGCCGTCGTCGAGCTGGGTGTCCATGTAGAACGCGGCGCTCCGGTCGAGCCAGTCGTCGAGGCCGATCCCGAGGCGTTCGTCGGCCTCCAGGAGGTAGCGAGCGATCTCCGAGTCGTCGCGGAACCACGTGTAGCCGTAGCCGCCGGTGTAGACGTAGAACGGGTCGGGATCCGGCCCGGCGATGTGTGCGCCGGTGTCGGCGGCCAGCAGCGAGAGGACGCGGAGATCCTCGACAGCGAGGTCGCGCCGGGGGGTGTCGTCCGGAACGGTCACGTCGACCTGGTCGGTGGCGGCCTCCCGAAGGGCCGCGACAGTGTCGTGGGCCACGGCGGCCTCGGCGACTGCGTCCAGCCCCGCCTGGCGGGCGGTGTCGTCGGTATCGAACAGCAGCGACGCCACTGTCGTCGTCGCGACGGTTTCGGTGCCGGTGTCCTCGACGTCGAAGGGGATTTCGAGGACGACCGTACCGTTGAGGAGTGCGTCCTCGTACTTGCTGCCGCCGCTCTGTGAGCGGGGGTAGGAGACGGTGTCGGTCGCCGAGACGAGTTCACCGAACTGTTCGGGAAGCTGACCGAAGACGTCGTCGAGACCGGTCGAAGCAGTGACGAGGTTGTGCTGACGGTCGTGGTGGATCTCGATGGTGTCCTCGTGTTCGAGTTTACCGAGGCGACTCTCCTGCTGTTCGGGCGTGAGATCGAAGAAGGCGTGCAAGGTCGGCTCGGTAGTGAACTCTCCGACCAGTTCGAGGCGGGTGAGATGCACCGCACCGAGCGTGAGATCGTGCTGGGTGACGGTGAAATCGCCGGCGTCGTGGACGGTCTTGACGAGTGCGGTATCACCGACGTAGTCCTGTGAGAGCGTCTCGAAGTCCTCGACCCACATCGTCCCGTCGAGGGACTCGACACCGAACCGGGAGCGGTTGACCCCGCCGAGTCCCGAGAGCGGGTAGGAGTAGTCGCGGTGCCAGCCGTCCCGGTCGACGTAGACCAGTCGCTCGTCCAGTCCCGAGAACGTCCCGGTCGTCGAGCGGCGTTCACCCGGGAAGACGCGGGCATCGTTACGAGTTCGCTTGTAATCGTCGAGTGCGCTACGGAGTGTCATAGTTTGGATTCCAGTGGAGGCGTATTAGTCAACTACGATCCGTGGAAACGGCGCCGGTCAGGAAGAGACGCCTTCCTCGTCTTCGTCGACCGATTCGGCGTCGGTCGCAGTCGGGACTGCGTCGTCACCCGCACTCGCGTCGGCCCCGGTCTCGTCGGTGGCCGTTGCCGGTCGACGCTGATAGGTGACGGTCACGTACTCGACGGCGATCCCGGCCTCGAAAGCAGGGTCGTCGGTCGCCGCCGCGACGATCACTCTGTCCTCGCCCTGGACGGTGACGTCGATCTCGAACGTACTCTCGGAGACCGGCTCGTGGACGGTCTCGGTGCGAGTCTTGACGACTACCTCGTCGGCGTCGGTGTTGCCCGTGACAGTGAGCGACCCGCCGCGTGCAGTGTCGGGGATCTCGGCAGTGAGCGACGGTCGCTCGGAAACGACCCCGTCGACGTAGCGATCCCGGACGACCTGAGGCATCTCGACCGGTTCGCCGGCGTCGATGCTGTGGGCCAGCCGGATGTACTGGGCGTTCGTCCAGCACAGCGGCGTCGCGGCGCTGGTGCCTTCGCCGAACTCCCAGCCGTAGGCGTTGTCGTCCGCGTGATCCCACACCTGTTCAGGCATCGCTCGGCTCCCGGTCGCAAAGCGGGCGAGCGTCTCCAGGAGGTGATTCGGGTCGAAGTCCTGGTCCTCTCCTCGAAGGAGTTCGTACTCGCCGCGCTCGCCCGTGAAGATGGGCCAGAGCCGGCCCTGCCCACGCATGTCAGTCGCCCACGGGACGCCGGCGCGGAACCACTCGCTACCGTCTTTCTCACCGTAGCCGTCCCCGGAGTAACGATACCAGCCCGGGCCGTTGGGCGTCTCGACCATGATGGTGTCGTCGTACTCGACCAGCGAGTTCTGGACGACGGGGTCGTCGTGGGGCTTGACGCCCAGTCGAACGAGTTCGAGGAAGCCGCCGTCGATGACCTCCCGCTCGTCGAAGGTGCCGCCGGCGTTGTTGTGCGTGCGCATCGTGTGCTCGTCAGGCCTGGCGTCGTCACTGATCCGGAAGTAGTAGGGCGTGTTCTCGTGACCGCCAGCGCCCGTCTCGGTCGCCATCCACGTCTCGACGTTTTCCTGCCAGTAGTCGGCGATTCCCAGGAAGGCAATCGCATCCGCGCGCTCACCGGCTTCGACCGCCATATCCGCTGCGGCGACGAGCCCGGAGATCTCCGCCGCGGTCGTCGATGGCGAGTAGCCGCCCTCCTCTTCCCAGCGTTCCTGCTGGGTTCGCGGGCCGTTGGCGGCGACGTACTCGGCGGATTTGGCGATGTTCTCGTAGTCGTAGCTGGCCTCCTCGACGCCGTAACCGTGGCGCTCTTTCAGCTGGTAGGCCATCACCGCGGGGAATGCGATCTCGTCCATCTGCTCGCCACCCCAGCGGGTCCGCCCGTCGATGAACGTGTTCTGTGGGAGGAACCCGGTCTCGCGCTGCTGGTACTCGTAGATGTATTCGGTGGCGTCGATGGCTGCGTCGACATCGCCCATGGCCTCGAACGCGGTAAAGGAGCCGTAGAGGTCCCGCGCCCAGACGTAGCTGTAGCCGTAGTCGGCGGGCTCGTCGGCCTGGACTTTGTCGCCCCACGGGACAGAGGGAGAGGCGATCCCGGCACCGGGATAGGCCTTGGAATCTGCAGCTTTGACCGTCATTACGGCCGTCTTGTACTGTGCGCGGAGGTCGTCCTCGTCGGCGACAGATTCGGGAATATCGAGCGTCTCGACGTAGGATTCCCAGGTCCGGGCGAAGCGGGCCTGCACCGTTTCGAAGTCGTCTTCGAGCGCGGACTCCGCAGCCGCGAGGGCGTCGAACTCGCCCGGGTCCTCGCCCGGGTCGGCGTACTCGCCGGGGTCGGCCTCGCCGGATGTCTCGGAGTCGGCGTCATCGTCGGTCGACTCGGGCGTCGTCGTCGCGGTCGACTCGCCGGGTTCGTCGGCCGTCGCCGCGGTCGGTTCCTCGCCCGCGGTCTCGTCGCCCTCGCCTTCGGCGAAGCCGAGCGCGACCGTGTCGGAAAGCGACTCGGTCTTCTCGCCAAGTCTACCGAAGATGACGACCTTGTCCGTCGCGCGTTCGTACGTGTGCTCGGGATCACCGTCTTCGAGCAACGAGCGATAGACCCTCCCGCCGCTGATGTCGACCGAGCCCCACGAGAAGCCCTCGCGACTGGTCAGCGCGGCCGCGATGTGATAGGGGTCTTCCTCGTAGGTGGTCGTCGGCTCTTCGTCCTCGCCAGATTCAGTCTGGTCGACGACGCCCACAGACGTGACGTCGCCGCTGCCGATCGGCTCGTCGTCTTCCTCCTCGGCGGGCGTCCGTTCGGGCGAGTCGGCCTCGTCGCCGCGACCCTCACTGGTGACGTCGCCCGTCCCGATCGGCTCGTCGCCGACCTCGACCTCGGTTCGCTCGACGACGACGTGGTCGTCCCAGGTATCGCCGGTGTGATAGCCAGTCAGCGCGACCGTCCCGTCCTCGCGCGGGCGGCGGTTGGCGATGTCGTGGCGACCGCAATTGGAGAGCATCAGTTCACTCATCACGTAGAGATCGTACGCAGCGTCGGCCTCGAAATCGACGTCGAGCAGGACAGCGTCGTAGTCGGGGTGGATCGCATATTCGACTGTCAGTTCCCAGTCGCGACCGTCGTCTGTCGGGGAGAGTCGCTGGCGATACAACAGCGCGTCCTCGTTGAGCTGTTCGGTCTCGCGGTTCACCCGCGGTTCCTGATCCTGATACTGGTGGTAGGTCCGAACAGCGTAGCCGTCGTCTGGATCGGCGATCACGAACTCCACGGTCCGGTTGTTCATCATGTCGATCCGCGGGTAGCGGACCTCTGTCATCGCACCCTCGGTCAGCGTGAACCAGATCGGCGTCTGGTCGTGTCCGTTCAGCGTCGCAAACCCGTGTTTGTCCCCGTGCGTCCAGAAAGTATCCTCTCCACCGCTGACGACCGCACTCGGTGGTAGTTGCTGGCTGCTGTCCTCGCTCATACCCGTGCTAAGACCAATACCGCAATAACAAGGTTTGGCCTCTATTTTTAATATCTATAATTAGATTCCAGTATTAACAGGCCACAGAAGACGTCAATCGCCAAAATGTAGACTGTCTGTCCCGAACGGTAGCTCGCGAAAAACGGCGTCGCGATCTACTGGGTGTAGGCGTCTTCGAGGTACTCCCGAGACATGCGCCGGGTGTGGTAGTACGGCCCGTTGAACGCCATCGTGTTGCGCATGATGTCGATCCACTTCTCGCGGTCGTTGTAGTACATCGGGACGATGGTGTTCTCGAGCTGGTCGTAGAGGTCCATCGCGTCCGTGCGGTCTTCTTCTTCGGCCGGCGTCTCGTCGGGCTTGCTCTCTTCGGGTTCCGGACCGATCTTCCAGCCGGTCTCGTTCTCGATGTGACCCTCGACCCACCAGCCGTCGAGCGTGCCGAACTGCGGAATGCCGTTGTAGGCAGCTTTCATGCCGGAGGTGCCACAGGCTTCCAGCGGCCGTCGCGGGTTGTTGAGCCAGACGTCGACGCCCTGCGTGAGGAGGCCACCGACGTCCATGTCGTAGTCCTCGATATACTCGACGTTGACGGCGTCGTTGAGCTCCCAGGCGTTGTGGAAGATCTCGCGGATGTTGCCCGCGCCGTCCTCGTCGCCGGGGAAGGCCTTCCCCGCGAAGATGATCTGGAACTCGCCGACGGTCTCGGCGATGTGGCGCAGCCGCTCGTGATTGTAGAACAGCAGGTCGGCGCGTTTGTACGCGGTCGCACGCCGGGCGAACCCGATCGTGAGGACGTCCGGGTCCATGTCTGCGCCTTCGTGCTCGTTGACGTACTCGATGAGATCCTCTTTCTGGGACTGGTGGGCCTCCCAGATGTCGTCGTCCGGGATGACCGAGGCGTGTTTGAGCTTGTAGGGGTTCTCCTGCCAGCCCTCGGTGTACTCGTCGTAGACGTCGATGAAGTCCTCGCCGACCCAGAAGGGCACGTGGACACCGTTGGTGATCGCGTCGATGTCGTAGCCCGGGAACATGTTCCGGGAGACCTCCTGGTGTTTCTTCGCCACCGAGTTGGCGTACCGCGAGAGGTTCAGCGCCAGGTAGGTCATGTGCAGGTCCTGCTCACGACTGTACTCCTTGAGCGTCTCCTGGGGAACGAACTCGCCGAGAACTTCGTTGACGAGGTCCCAGTCGAACTGGTCGTGGCCAGCTTCCACAGGCGTATGCGTCGTGAAGACACACTGCTCGCGGACCGCCTCGGGGTCCATGTCGTTGCGCTTCAGGAGTTCCAGCGTCAGGAGGGCGGCGTGGCCCTCGTTCATGTGGTAGACGTCGACCTCGTAGCCGAGTTCGTCCAGAATGCGAGTCCCGCCGATCCCGAGGATGATCTCCTGGGCCAGCTGGTGGTCCTCGCCGTAACCGGGACTGTACAGGCGCTTGGTGTACTCCTGGGCGTCCGGGTCGTTGCTCTCGACGTTCGTGTCGAGGTAGATGATCGGGACCGTCTCGCCGCTCTTCTCGGAGACGACGTCGTACTGCCAGGCCGTGACGGTGACGTCGCGCCCGTAGATCGGGACCGTCACTTCGACGTCCAGTTCCTCACAGTACTCCTCGACCGGCCAGGGGTCTTCCTCGCTGACCTGCGTGCCGTCCTCTTCGAGGATCTGCTTGCAGTAGCCGTTCTCGTTGACCTGCGAGACACAGACCGCCGGGAGGCCCATGTCCGCGAAGGATCGAATCGTGTCGCCCGCCAGGACCCCGAGTCCGCCACTGTAGGTCTTGACGTCGTTCTCGATCCCGATTTCCATCGTGTAGTACGCGATCTGTCCGTCGAGGTTGTCAGCCGACACCATATGCTCCACCTTCTGGTAGCTATGCAGACCACTGCCTAAAACTGTTGTTGTTTTATTTCAACAAAGCTAATATGTCCTTGAGAAAGGCTGAAAGTCACTATATCGAATCCCTCGGGAACGTCGGAAAACAGACAATTTTCGGGTATGTATTGTGTCGTATGAATATAATGGAGCGAACTATCACAGGCGTTTTCTGGGCAGTTATCCGGGCGCCAGACGCTATCTATATCGTTTTTTCGGGAGAGTAGCGTGCGAAAGGGGAAACGATGTCGGAAGATTGATTGAAGGTGCGGTCGCTTTCTCACGTACACATGCACCATCCAGGCCCGACTCGGTTCATGGCGGTCGGAGAGACGCACGAACTAGCACCGAGGGATCCGGATCCCGAAGGAACCTACGACTGGTCAGTCGCGGACGCGCCAGAGGAAAGCGACGTCGCGTTCGGTGAGGACCCCATCGCATACATCACGCCGGACGAGCCCGGCACCTACACCGTCCGTCTCGACGCGCCGGACGGCACCCACGAGTTGACCGTCCGGGTCTACCCCAGCGACAAGTCGGTCACCCACCAGCCCGGTCGCAGCGGCTACAGCGGCTACAGCGGTATCTCGGGCGTCTCCGGCTCGGGAATCGGCGGTCGCAGCGGTTCCGGCAGCGGTGCCGGTTCCGGTCTCGGTCGAAAGGTCGGCGAGCAGGGTCGCCCCCGGATCACCCTCACGGGCGAGCGCGTCGGCGACGAGGTCGTCATCACGGCCCACCCAAAGACCGCGCCCAAGGCACCCGACGAAGAGCTGGACGTCGAGTTCTTCGTCGACGACCGCGACGACCTCGCGGAGTACGAGATCGAGGGCTACGAGTTCCGCGCACCGCTGTCGGCCGTCGAGGAGCCGGTCCGAATCCACGGTGTCGCGATCGGCAACCAGTACAGCGTCCCGGACACCGTCTCGATCCACGCCGACGGCGGCGTCGACCGGCTGAACGAGCCGCCGGAGTGGACCGACGGCATGTCCTGTTACGAACTGTACGTCCGCGGGTTCGTCGAGCCCGAAGAGGGCCAGTCGATCCTCGAAGCCATCGTCGAGGAACTGGACTACATCCAGGACCTCGGGCTGAACACGCTGTGGTTCACCCCCGTCCTGCAGAACGACGACTTCGATCACGGCTACAACATCACGGACTTCTACTCGATTGCAGACGATCTGGGCGGCGAAGAGCACTTCCACCGCCTCGTCGAGGAAGCCCACGACAGGGACATGAAGGTCCTGTTCGACCTCGTGCTCAACCACTCCGCGCGCGAACACGAGTTCTTCAAGAAGGCCGAACAGGGCGATCCGAAGTACGTCGACTGGTACGACTGGCAGGACGAGGAGAACTCGGTTCCGGACACGTACTTCGACTGGCCGTACATCGCGAACTTCAACTACGACAACCTCGAGGTTCGCCGCTACCTGCTCGACGCCGTCGAGAAGTGGGCCGACGAGGTCGACGGCTTCCGCTGTGACATGGCGTGGGCCGTCCCGCGACCGTTCTGGCAGGAGATCCACGACCTGACCAAGGAGAAAGACAGCGAGTTCCTCCTGATGGACGAGACGATCCCGTACGTCGCGGACTTCCACAACCTCTGTTTCGACGTCCACTTCGACGCCGGGCTGTACTTCGATCTGCTCCAGATCGGCCAGGGCAACGAGCCCGCCGACCAGATCTTCGACTCCATCGACAACCGCTATCACGTCGGCTTCCCCGACCACGCCGGCTTCCTGACCTACATCGAGAACCACGACGAGGACCGCTACATCGAGCAGTGTGGCGAACACGCCGTCCGCGCGGCCGCGACGGCCGCCTTCACGGTTCCGGGTATCCCGATGGTCTACGCCGGCCAGGAGATCGGCGAGCGCCAGCGCCGCGGGCACATCCACTGGGAGTACGCCAACGAGGACCTGCAGGACTTCCACCGTGACCTGACCCAGACCTGGGAAGAGATCGACGCGCTCCACGTCCAGGCAGACTTCGAATCCATCGACTACGAGAGCGACACCGACAGCGTGACGGCCTTCGCCCGCGACGGCGAGGACGGCCGCTACGTCGTCGTGCTGAACTTCTCGGAAGGTACCGAGGTCGTCGGCCTCGGTGACGAGGAAGTCGACGCCGTCGACCAGATCACCGGCGAGAACGTCGCCGCCGAGGGCGGCGTCACCGTCGAGGACGCCGTCATCCTGCCGGCAGCGTAAGTCCGCACGTTTTCCACTATCGAGCGGTCGCCCTTCCGTTTCAGCCACCCACCTGACGAGCGATGTCCTGAACACGGTGGCGGCGCACACGATCGCAACGGTACTCATCAGGCTGAACAGCACCACCTGCGATCCGCCGTCTCCGATCCCCAGAATGAACGGGTGTACGAGTACGAGACCGCTGAGGAGCCCGGCGTAGAGTCCAGCGGCGATCAGGCTTGAATTCATCATTCGAACACTAAGCAGACCGGCAACAGCATCAGCATACGTGGATGCTGAGTCAGGGTACGGCAAAACCGAAATTGCTTGGCGGATGGATTTCTGGGGTGGGGGAAGTGATATAGGACCATATTCATTGTCAACTACATCTTCCGACTGGTCCACTTCAGAATCCGACATACGTCACCCAGAAACCCTAGCCGAATTGCATCCGGAAGAGATGACAGACCAAGAAAGAAGAAGGCTAAAAGTGGAAAAAGTTAAACCTAAGGATATCGAACAGAGAGGAGGATCATTGGGTCTAACAGAGTCAAGAATTAATGAATTAAGACAAGCCAGAGAGCCCATATACATCCTTCATAATCCACCAATAACGGTTACCTCTGAATAAAGAGCATTCTCTATGTATCGACGAGAACTCCTTGGCGCAGGAATCGTAATAGTCAGTAGTGGTTGTCTCACAGACTCAGGAGATGAAGCTGACACAAGTTCGTCGAAGGTAACACTGGGAAAGATAGAGATTTCCAACTTCGACGACGCCCCACACGATGCAGAAATTGAACTATATGCGGATGGGGATCTCGTCTACAACGAGAGATACTCAGTCGGTAGTGCTGCTGATAGAGACACCACCAGCACCATCGTAGTCGAACGTGACTGGCCCGCTTCTGTCGAGCAGTACACGTTCCGTGGACGTTTCGACGACCGAGAGTGGCTGAGTTTCGTGTTCGACGAGCCACACTCGAAGACGTGTCACATAGCAAAACTACACATCTCTGAGGGTGGAGACTACGACATCTACACGGCCACAACAGGGGCAGACGAATCCCTGTGTTAGATCAGATTTCTTGCGGCCGTATCTGATTTTTTGTTAAGTGCGTCTCGCTGGCCCTTAGGAATGACAGAAGCCGACAAACGCTGCCTGCCCCTAGGGAACAGGGAGAGACTCACTCCGTTCGTCTCGCTGGCTCCCACTCGACAGTTGCGCGTCGCCTAGGGCGACAGACGCCGCCGAGGGCGGCGTCACCGTCGAGGACGCCGTCATCCTCCCTGCCGCGTAACTGGGACGGAGTCTCTCTGCGATATCCTACTTATTTATCATGTCGTAGTAATACCTATTACCTGCCGCGGTATTAATGCAATTATAGTCAAATCATGGCCAAGCGTCCAGAAATATGGCCAACCGTGACCGTATCAGAAACCACTATATCGAATGGCGGGACAGACTGGACAGCGACAGAGACGGTCGAAATCGTCGTGACTGGTCAGTCAACTGTCGTCGGAACCATAGGGTTCGATGGTCAAGGCGAGTAGAGTCCTCGGTGCGGCCGCCGAGCGCCCGCTAGTCCGGCGGCTGTTGCGGCCGGTTGTGACTTTCGGTGTGATCGCGGTCGCGGGCGTCGTCGGCTTCGTCGTCCTGGCTGGTATCGGCCCTGTGAACGCGTCGTTCTGGTTGCTCGATCCGACGAGCATCGAACTGTACTTCCAGCACCACGGTGGTCCCGCCCGGCTGGTCAAAGCCTACGCGATCGTGATCCTCGTCGGTCTGATCCTGGCAGGGTTGTGGGCCGGCGAAACGGCGGTATCGGCAGCGTTCGGTGGACAGATAAGCGAGGAACTCACGCATATGCAACTCCAACAGCAAGTCGACGATCTCGACGACCACGTGGTCGTCTGTGGCTACGGCACCTTCGGAAAGACCGTGGCCGCGGGCCTTGAAGCCGAAGAGCAGTCAGTCGTAGTCGTCGAGTGTCAGCAGGCACAGTACGAACAGGCGATCGAAGACGGCCACCTCGCGATCGAGGGCGACGCTCGCGAGCAGTCGATACTCGGCGAAGCGGGCGTCGAACGAGCGGCGACGGTGGTCGGAGCGGTCGACGACACGAACGTCAACACCCAGATTACGGTGACGGCGACCCAGCTCGCGCCGACAGTTTCGGTAGTCGTCCGCGCAGGCGACCAGATGGACGAGGCGCTGGCGCGCAGAGTCGGTGCCGACGAAGTCATCGTGCCGGAAGTCCTCAGCGGAAAGCAAGTGAGTGCGACGCTATCGGAGTGAGTATCGTGTGGGTCGAATCGTCTCGGCCCGTCGAACGGCGGGTTCGAATATACCCAAAATGATAAATCAGCTCACGTCGTATATTTTCGAACCATGGGAAGGAATAGCAATGGGCAGGGGGACCCGTTCGTACGCCGCCGTTCGTTTCTCGCCGCACTCAGCGTGGGGACAGTGGCAGCGCTCGCGGGCTGTGAGGGGATTACGAACCAGTCGTTCGAGGCCTCCCCGGTCGGTCTCTCGACCGACGCCCAGGAACGGTTGCAGTTGAGAGAGGTATCTCAGGACACGCTCTCGTTCAGCGAGAGCGCCGCGGACGGTAACGTCTCGGTCAGCGTCACCAGCCACACGGCGGTCTACTCGCGAGCGGCGGCGCTCGGGGGGCTGTGATGGTCGACCGGATGGGGCCGCTCCGCACGGCGATGGGGCGGTTCGTCGAGCGCAGCAACGGCGGCCTCGTGAGCCACGGCGCAGTCGTCTTCGACGCCGCTGACCTCGGAGTGTCCGAGATTCCACTGGGGATGCTCGACGGTGCGCCGACCGTCGACGCCCGGAACGTCAGTCTCGTCACACCCGGTGCCGCCGACGGTAAAGTGGAGATCAAGATCGCGATGCGAGAGGGCCTCGACGACTCGATGGTCCTCGTCCCCGGAGACGCCATCGACGTCGCCGGAACCGTCCCGCTGGGCGACGCCTACGTTCTCGACCTCCGTGACGTCCTGCCCGCTCAGAGCTGGACCCCGCTCACGGGCGACGGCGGGGCCGCCACGGCCGGCCGTGACTGGCTCGCCCGCGGGAGCGACGTTAACGTCGAAGAACTCGAACTCGCCGTCGAGAAGATCGAACGGGCCAGATCAGTCGTCGTCCCGACGGGGCCGCGCCGCTTCGAGGAGATCTTCGGTGCCGAGCCATCGGTGTTCTCGGCCCGGCCGGTCGAGGACGGCGAGACGTTCGAACCCGCCGACGTGCTCGTGGTGATGCCGGGCGACAACGTCACCAGCAACTGGCCCGCCGACGCTCCCGAACAACCCGCGGACGTCGACTTCCGGAGTGCGCTCCCGCGGCCGGCCCCGATGGGCGGTGTCTCCTTCGGCGTCGCGGTCCTCTCGACGCCGAACGCCAAGGTCTCGGGTAACTCGGCAAATCCGCTCTCGTACGTCGACACCGACGACCTGCTCCGGCGCGACGCCGTCCAGAACCTGCTCAAGGAGGCCGGTTTCGGCGAGGGGACTGCGTTCACGGTCGAGGTTGGCCCCGAGCGCGTCTCACCCCAGAATGGACCCTCGACCGCGACCCTGCTCGGGAACGAAGCCGACATCGAGAGTTACGTCGGCGTCCTCGGCGGCGACGCCGAAGGCTGGGGCGTCGGCCTGCACGTCGTCCGCGGCGACGGTGAGGACCACGTGATCGTCGTCGGTCTCCACCGCCACCCCATCGGGCCGGTCGACGGCGCGATCGACGTCCTCCGGGAGAGCGACGCCATCGTCGAAGCCAGAAAACTGGTTGCCGAGACCGCCGGGCAACTATCTGACGAGTAGCCCCACGTCTCGTCGAGTCGATCAGTCGATCTCGACGCCGGCGAACTCGAAGCGCGCTCCGCCCTCGTCGCTTTCGCTCACCGTGACAGTCCAGCCGTGGGCCTCTGCGAGTCGATTGACGATCGTCAGGCCGAATCCGGTCCCGTCAGTGCTGGAGGTGTATCCCGGCTCGAAGATGGTGGCGCGCTGGTCGGCCGGGATCCCCTCGCCGTCGTCTTCGAAGTAGATCGACCCCTCGCCCGCTCGACCCACCCGGATCGTCACGTCGTCGTCGTTGTGTTCGATCGCGTTCCTGAGCAAATTCTCGAAGATCTGCTGGAGTCGGTGAGCGTCCGCCTCGAACTCCAACTCGTCTTCGATCACCAGGGTCGCGTCCGCGGTCTCGACCATCCCCCAGCACTGCCCGACCACGTCCGTGATCGAGACCGACTCTGTCTGCCCGACAGTCTCGCCGTTTCGAGCCAGCGTCAGGGTGTCGTCGACGATCGCCTCCATCCGTTCCAGTGCCGAGAGGATGTGATCTATATGTTCGCTCTCGCATTCGTCGGCGGCCAGGGTAGCTCGCCCCTCGGCGACGCTCAAGGGGTTACGCAGATCGTGTGAGATGACGCTTGCGAACTCGTCGAGACGCTCGTTCTGTCGCTGCAGACTGTTCTCTTTCTCCAGGCGATCGGTGATATCCCGGAACACGCCCCGGAACCTGGTCTCGGACCCCTCGTCGACGAGCCACGCGTTGATCTCGACGGGTCGGTGCTGGCCGTCGGCCGTGGCCACGACGACGGACGAGCCGTCCTCGAATCTGGAGATGATGGCCGGCTGGTTCGCCAGATGCGTCTCGAACAGTTGTTCGTACCGCTCTCGCTGGTCGGCCGGGTGGAGATCGAGCACGTCCATCGACTGCAGTTGATCGGTCGAGTAGCCGAAAAAGTCGGTTGCCGACGGGCTCACGTCGACGATGTCTCTGGTCTCGGCGTCGGCCGTGACGATCGCGTCGGGCACCTTCTGGACGTACCCCCCGAACTCCGGCCGGTCGGTCCGGTCTACGGGCATCGGTCTACCGATAGGCCTCTAACAGCAAAACCGGCCCGGTCGTGACAGCATTCGCGACGTTGGTCGGCCTGTGTCCCGCCGCTGTCACTCGTGCTTTCGCGCCACGATCCCCGCGCCGTGAGTCGGCGGCGTCACGAGTCGCGCCTCACTGAAGCCGGCGTTCAACACCGCCCCGAGCAATGCACCGGAGCTGAACTCCCGGACTGGCGTGGTCGTCCCGACCCGGGCCGTCTCTTCGCGTTCGCTGTCGGTGATCTCGTAGGCGAAGCTGTACCGACCGGTCGCGCCCAGCCCAGTCTGACCCTCGGGTTCGCCAGTCGTGACGACCGTCCGCTCGACCCGAAATCGGTCGGAGTCGAAGGTATGGCTCGCGACGTGGCCGCTCTCCAGCGCGCCTCGCTCCATGAAATCGAGTAGCAGGGTCCCGCCCGGCCGGAGACCCTCGTAGGCGCTTTCGAGTACTGCCGGAACTGTGTCGCCCGCGTCGGTCACGGGCAGGTGAGCGATCGACCCGCCTAAGATCGTGAATACGTCGAAGGCCTCAGGCGCGGTGGTAGTTCGGAGGTCCGCGGCCACGACCGGCGCGTCGGTCCGTTCGCGAGCGAGCGCGAGCATCCGCGGGCTCAGGTCGAATCCCACGGTCGTCTCGAACCGCTCGGCCAGCGCTTCGAGGACCAGTCCCGGGCCGCAGGCCCCCACGGCCACAGTCCGTGCGTCCTCGGGAACTTCGCGGACGACGAACTCGGCGATGGCCGGATAGTTGCGCATCCGCTCGCGCTCGAAGGCGTACAGTGGCGCGAGTTCGTCGTAGAGGGTCGCGTAGACTGGCATCTCCGCGCTGGCGAGCCAGTCCATCACGTCCCGGAGGGTACGCATGAATTGTCAGAGGGGTGCCGAGCGAAAAACGGTATCGACCCACCAATCACACCGTGTTGTTACGTGGTACGAAATGTAACCACACTAATGAGACTGTGGATCGTAGGCAAGCACATGTACCAGAACATTCTGGTTCCGACCGACGGCAGCGAGCACGCCGAACGGGGTGTCGAACACGGGCTCACACTCGCCGCGGAGCACGGCGCACGACTACACGTCCTGTTCGTGGTCGACGAGACGACCTACGGGACCACTCCAGCACTCAGCAGTTACGAGTTGTTCATGGACAAGATTGCCGACCAGGCCGAAGACGTCGCCGAGGAGATCATCGAGGACGCGACCGAGCAGGGGATCGAAGCGACGATGACAGTGCTTCGAGGCACCCCACACAGAGAGATTCTGCACTACGCCGAAGACAACGACATCGACCTGATCGTCATGGGCAAGCGGGGCGCGACTGGGGTCGAACCACCGCACGTCGGGTCGGTCACCGACCGAGTGCTCGGCTCGGCTGACGTGCCCGTCATTCCCGTGTGAGTAGATAAAAAACAGCGCCAGAATGGCTTATTCTCCGATACCGTCTTCTAGTTCGAACGCGACTTCGACCTCGGCCTGGTACTCGCGCTCGGCCGCCGCGAGTTCGACGGCCTGATTCGTCACTGTCGCCCACTTGATGTTCTGGAGTGTCTGTTCGGCTCGACCGACGGCATCGTCGACGGCATCTTCGAAGCTCTCGCTGCTCCGCCCGATGAGTGTGACTTTCTTGAAGACCATACCATCCTAACGTTGGTTCTATATCATAATCAATTGGTATGATTAGGAGGCTAGGAGAAGCGTCGACACCGTCGTCCGCACACAGATCGCCCTTTCCGCTCGCTTGTTCGAGGACCCCTATTGGTCGTCCTCGTCTACGTCGACAGCAGTCGCCGTCCTGAGAGACTCGCTTGTGTACGGTTCCACCGTTCACACCGAGAGCCCCTCACTTCGTTCGTCTCGTCGGCTCCCAGCGTTCTCGCCCTACGGGCTCAAACGTTGGCGATCTCGCGGGAACATAGGAAGACGGTCCTGCTCACTCCGTTCCGCGGGCTGCGACTTCCGGGTTCCCGAGCGTCAGGGACGGCTTCGCCCTACGGGCTCAGCCGTTGCCGGTCCCTCGGGAACAGCACCGCTTCTCGGATGTTGTCGAGCCCGAGCATCGTCATGACGAGACGCTCGCCACCGAGGCCCCAGCCGGCGTGGGGCGGCATGCCGTAGCGGAACATCTTGGTGTAGTACTCGAACGCCTCGGGGTCCAGCCCCTGCTGTTCGAAGCCCTCGACGAGGTTGTCGTAGCGGTGTTCACGCTGGCCGCCCGAGACGAGTTCCATCGAGGGGTGCATCATGTCGAAGCCCGTCGACAGTTCGGGCTGGTCGTCGTGATCCTTGATGTAGAAGGGTTTGATCTCGCTGGGCCAGTCGGTGATGAAGTAGTGCTCGCCGACTGCCTGGCCAAGGGCGTGCTCGGCTTCCGTCGAGAGGTCGTCACCGAACACGAGCGGTTCGTCGAGTTCGCCCGTGGCGTTGACCTTCTCGATGGCCTCCTCGTAGGACAGCCGCGGGAACTCACCGTCCGGAACCTCGAATTCGTCTTCGAGATCCAGCGCCTCCAGCTGGGCCTGGCAGTTCTCGGCGACGCCCTCGTAGGCGGCCTTGACGACGTGTTCGCAGACGTCCATCGCCTGGGTGTGGTCGAAGAAGGCCGACTCGAAGTCGATGGAGGTCGCCTCGTTCAGATGGCGAGGGGTGTTGTGTTCCTCGGCGCGGAAGATCGGGCCGATCTCGAAGACCCGCTCCAGGCCGGAGCCGACCATCAGCTGCTTGAACAGCTGCGGACTCTGGTTCATGAACGCCTCGCGACCGAAGTAGGTGATCGGGAACAGTTCGGTCCCGCCCTCGGTGCCGGTGGCGACGATCTTCGGGGTGTTGATCTCCGTACAGCCCACCTCGCGGAAGGCCTCACGGACGCTGCGGAGGACCTCCGCGCGGATCTCGAAGATCGCCTTGACGTCGGGCTTGCGGAGGTCGAGCGTCCGGTTGTCCAGTCGCGTCGGGAGCTCGGCGTCGACTTTCCCCGAGGGATCGAGCGGGAGTTCGGGGTCGGCCTCGGCGATGACCTCGACGGACTCGGGGACGATCTCGACGCCCGTGGGTGCGCGGCCCTCTTCCTCGACGCGGCCGGTGACGCCGACGACGCTCTCGCGATGGACGCCGAGTCCGGTGTCGACGAGGTCGTCGTCCATCTCGTCTTTCTCGAATTTGACCTGGATCTTGCCGCTGGTGTCGCGTACGATGATGAAGGCGATGCCGCCGAGATCGCGGATCTCGTGGACCCAGCCCTTGACGGTGACGTCGTCGCCGGGCTCGGCCTCGGCCGTGTAGGTTCGCTCGTCCATGCCCGGGCCTACTGGTGGGCCGGACTTAAACTCCGTTTATTCGTCCTCGAGCACGTGCTCCTCGACGAGCGTCGTGTACGCCCGGTGGAGGCGTTCGGAGACCGCCTGCTGTGAGATTCCCAGTTCCCCGGCGAGGTCGGCCGCCGTCGACTGCTGGGGGATGTCGTACAGGCCGATCTCGTAGGCGGCCACGAGCGTCTCGCGCTGTTCGGGGCTCAGGCTGGTCTCCCCGGGCCCGTGCCCGTTGTCGGTTTCGGTGTAGAGGCTGTGAAGCGTGAAATCGAGACCGTTCTCGACGCTCCACTCGCGGACTTCGTGAAAGGATTCCCGATCGGGAAAGCGAAAGCGGTTGCGCCAGACGCCGTTCTGGCACGTCGCGCTGAGCTGGACGCCGCCGGCTTCGACCCACACGGGATAGCTCACGACCTCGACCTCGTCGCTCAACTGCGCGCGGTAAAGCCGTCTGTCATCGAGATCGGTATAGCGCTCGACGCCGGTGACAGTCCAGTCCTCCTCGAGTGCCGTCTCGAACGTATCGAGATCGTCACCGTTGGCCCAGAAGTAGAGCACGGGGCGTTCCGGATCGGTCGCGGCCTGCTCGGTCAACTCCAGTGTCACCGCCGGGGCCGACGTCGTCGCCTCGACCAGCGTGAGCTCTGGCGACGTCACGCTGAACTCCGCGATAATACTCATAGACGCTGTTATTTCGCCTCGGCAGAAATAATTGATGTATAGACACGACTTCGAATTCAACCGAAAAAAGCGACGACGGGAGTGTGAAGCCACTTTCTATCACGGAAAGCATTTATATTGTATCGACAGTGAAGATGGAAATAGATGGTCGAGAGGCCTCACAGACGGCAGGTTCTGAAAGCTGTGGGTGCAGCAGGGATCGCTGGCGTATTTGCGGGGTGTGAGGCACCGACGTCGAACCCGACGACGACGGTCGACCGAGTGCCGGACTGTGAGACGAGCGTCGTCGAGCCGACCGTCTCGGGCGGGAGTTTCACGCTGGTGCACGGGCGTCAGCAAGAGGGAGCTCACCTCCTCGAAGAGACCAAAGAAGTGTTCCAGGAACGCTACGAGTCGACAGTTCGGATCGAGCGGTCACCGTACTCGCCCGTCGAACATCTCCGAACCGTCATTCCGGAGGGTGACGGACCGCACCTGTTCACACACCGACACACCATCGCCGGCAGGTTCGTCGAAGACGGGTTCCTCTCGGAGCAGGGCGAGAACCTTCGTGTCGAGGAGTGCGTGTACAGCGACCCCGCCTGGGACGTCGTCGACTATCAGGGCCCGGAGATGGACGACCCCGTGACTGTCGGCCTGCCGTTCGCCGGGGAGTGTCCGGCGCTACTCTACAACCGGGACATCCTCGACGAGCTCGGCGTCGAACCCCCGGAGACGTTCGCGGAGTGGCTCTCGATCATGGAGGAGTTCCACGATCCCCAGCAGGGTCAGTACGGGCTGGCACAGCCACTCAACGCCTACTTCGCCAGCTGGGCCGCCCACGCCTACGGCGGCGAGATCTACGACGGCGAGGCAGACGAACTCGGGATCACGTCCGATGCAGTGAGTCGGGGACTCGACATCCTCCTCGACGACCTCAGACCCTACATTCCCAGCACCCACACCGACGCCTCTCCATATACAGAGGAAGCGCAGGTCGCCGTCTTCGAGAACGCCACCGCACCGTTCCTCATCAACGGCCCCTGGGTGGAGGCTGACCTGGAGGCGGCCGAGTTCGAGTACGGCGTGCAACCGATCCCGACGCCGCCGGGTGCAACAGCCCGCCCGTACTCGAGCGTACAGGTGCTGTTCTTCGCGGACAGGATGACCACCGACAGCACCGCGGCGGCCGCCCGGCAATTCGCAGAGTGGTACACCACCAGCGACGATCGGATCCGCGAACTGGTCACCACCACGTCGTTCGTCCCCGTCAAGAACGGATTCACAGAACGCGATCAACTCTCGACGACGGCGAGGGGGTTCGCCCGGCAGTTCGAGACGAGCGATCCGGTTCCACAGAACCCCAAGATGAACGACGTCTGGGCCCCGTTCGAAACCGCCGTCCGCGAAGCCTTCGAGACGGGTGCGGACGTCGGCCCGCTACTGGAGGCAGCAGCCACGGAGATTCGCCAGACCGACCGATGGCAGTGATCCCAAACCTTTTTGGTAACTATCGAACAGTATCAGTCGAATGACTGACGAGAAGACGCGGCGGCGGGTGTTGCAGGCGGGTGGCCTGACGATCGCTGGGCTCCTCGCGGGGTGTGGCGAGGACTCCTCGGATGGCGACCTCGACGGGCTGTTCTCGGACGGGACGCAGACGACCGACAGGGCCGAGCCGTTCAGGCCAAAGCAGACGGAGACGCCCATCGAACTCGAGACGGAGACGCCACCCGAGACGGAGACGCCACCCGAGACGGAGACAACGATAGAGACAGTCGAACCGATCGACGACTGCGGGCACGACTACCCACTCGAACCGACCAGCAGCGAGGGTGCGTTCACACTCTTTCACGACCGCCAGGAGAGCGGGACACGACTCCTCGAGGGGACCCGGCTACTGTTCAATCAGGGCGACGACCACCCGACGATGAGCCTCGAACGAGCGGGTGACAGTTATTTCCTCAACCAGCTCCGGACCAGCATTCCGGCCGGCGAGGGTCCACACCTCTTCCAGTGGAATCACGACATCGCTGGCGAGTTCGTCCGGAGCGAGTTCCTCTCGGATCAGGAGGGGAACCTCCGCGTCGGCGAGTGTGCATTCGCCGACGTGGCCTGGGACGCCTGCAGGTACGAGGGGCACACGATCGGCGTCCCGATCGCCGCGGAGTGCCCGGCGCTGCTCTACAACAAAGCGATCCTCGAGGAGATGGGCGTCGAGCCACCGGAGAGCTTCGCCGACTGGATCTCGATCATGGAAGAGTACCACGACCCCTACAACGGGGAGTACGGCCTCGCACACCCAGTCAGCGCCTACTTCGTCAGCTGGGCCGCCCAGACCTTCGGCGAGGCGATCTACGACGGCGACGCCGACGAACTCGGTATCACCTCGGATGCGCTGATTCGCGGTCTCAACCTCATTCTGGAGGATCTCAAACCCTACATGCCCGAGGACCCGTCCGAGCAAGTGCAGCGATCCATCTTCGAGGGCGGCAACTCGCCGTTCCTCGTCAACGGCCCCTGGGCGATCTCCGGTCTCGAAGCGGCCGGGCTGGACGTCGGCGTGACGCCGATCCCGACCCCTGACGGCGGCGTCGCCCGGCCCTACTCGGGCGTCCAGCTGCTCTATTTCGCCCGCAAAATGAACGACTACACTGCGGGGACCCAGGCGGCCCGCGGGTTCGCCGAGTGGTACTGCACCAACGTCGAGCGCCTCCGCGGCCTGGCCACGAACACCAGTATGATCCCGGTGAAGACCGGCCTCGGCCGCGAACAGTTGCCCGAGACGACGCGCGGCTTCGCCGCGCAGTTCGAGACCAGCTATCCGATGCCCCAGAACCCCAAGATGAGCGCTGTCTGGGTTCCGTTCGAACAGGGCGTGTTAGACGCGTTCAACAGCGGCAACGACCCCGCTCCGCTGATGGCAAACGCCGCCGAAGAGATTCGCAACTCCTGGGTGTAGGTCGTCCCGAAGTTTGATGTCCGCTCCGGGATGGGGTACGGGCAACGCATGAGTCAGACGACGCTGGGTGGCAGCCCCTATACGAACGCTGGACTCTTCGCTGACTACTATCTCCGCGAGCGGGTGCAGGATCTCGACGGCTGGGACTGTGACGGCGATGCGGAGTCGGCGTTCGACTCGCTTCGGAGCCTGTATCTGGACGAGCAGTCGCTGGTCGACTCCTACGAGGAAGACGAACTCATCGACGCGTGGATCGATCCGGTGGTCGAGGCGCTCGGCTTCGAGAAGATCTCGGAGACGACGCTGCCGGACGGTGGCGGGTTCGTCGACGGACTACTCTTCGAAGACGCCGACGACCGCCGGGAAGCGATGAAACGCAAGAAAGGCGGTGACAGGCGCGCGGCGTTCGCTCGTGCGAACGCGATCCTCGAAGCCAAGCAGTGGGACGCAGATTTCGACGCGGAGTTCAGCGATCAGCGAAACTACCGTGACGCCTCCCACCAGATCAAATACTACCTCGAACGGACGCCCGACGATCTGGCCTGGGGAATCCTGACCAACGGCCGCAAGTGGCGACTCTACAGCACGAAAGACTACGAGACCCAGATCTTCTACGAGATCGACCTCCCGAACGTCCTGTCCTCGGGCGACGTCGAGGAGTTCAAGTACTTCTTCTCGTTCTTCCGGTCGGCCGCGTTTCAGGAGACGGCCGGGACGACGTTTCTGGACACTGTCTGGTCCGAGAGCGAAACCGCCGCCGAGGAACTGGGCGAGGACCTGCAGGACAACGTCTTCACTGCGCTGCGTGTTCTGGGTCGTGGATTCGTCGAACACGACGACCTGGACATCGACCCCGACGACGAGGCCGCGCTGGACGAACTGAAAGAGCAGTCGCTGGTCATGCTGTATCGACTGATGTTCGTCCTCTACGCCGAGTCGCGCGGGCTGATCCACCCGGACGACCCCGACGCCGAAGACGAGTACGAGGCGAACTTCAGCCTGAACGCAGTCCGGACGGAGGTCTTCGAGAAGCGCCAGGCCGGCGAGACCTTCGACGAGGCATACAGCGAGTATTCGACCCGGATCTGGGGTCGGTTGGCCGATCTGTTCGACCTGATCGACAACGGCGAGGAGTCGCTGGGGATTCCGCCGTACAACGGTGGGCTGTTCGATCAGGACGAGCACGCGTTCCTGACCGATCACGAGGTTAGTGATCGGCACCTCGCGGAAGTGATCTACAAGCTCTCGACGGTCGAGAACGACGAGGGCCAGGACGTGCTGGCCGACTACGCCGACCTCGACACGCGACATCTGGGGTCGGTCTACGAGGGCCTGCTCGAACACGAGTTCCGGATCGCGCCCGAGCAGTACGCCGCCGTCGCCGAGGACGGCGCGCAGGTCTGGCAGCCCGCCACCGAGGTCTCGGTCGCCGACGCGGTCGAGACGGTGCCCGAGGGCGGCCTGTACGTCGTCAACGACGAGGGCGAGCGCAAGGCCACGGGGGCGTACTACACCCCCGACTACGTGGTGACGTACATCGTTGAGGAGACGGTCGGGCCGCTGGTCGACGACATCGAGGCCGACCTTCGCGAGCGGGGGCTCGAACGCAGCGACGTCGCGTACTTCCGGGACCTCTACGACGGGGTGCAGGACCTCCGAATCCTCGATCCGGCGATGGGCAGCGGCCACTTCCTGACCAAGGCGACGGCGTACCTGACCGAGCGCGTGATGGAGGTCGTGCGCGAGCAGGAGCAGTTCGACTTCCCCGAGTCGGAGATCCGCCGGACCATCGCCAAGGAGTGTATCTACGGCGTCGACCTCAACGGCATGGCCGTCGAACTGGCGAAACTGTCGATGTGGCTGGAGACGCTGGCGGCGGACAAGCCCCTGGCTTTCTTCGATCATCACCTCAAGACCGGGAACTCGCTGGTCGGGAGCGACATCACGGAGGTGCTGGCGGACGACACCGAGGAAAACGGCGGGCAGTTGACCCTCACCCAGGCGTTCGCGCGGGTGCGCCAGCGCACCCTGGAGCACGTCATGGACCTGATGCAGGAGTTGCTGGCCATCGACAACGAGGAACTGGCCGACATCAAGTCCATGGAGGAACTGTACGACGAGATCCGGGACGATCCCCTCTACGGGCGGCTGTTCGAGTTGGCCAACGTCCACACCGCCGAACGCTTCGGCCTAGACGTGCCCGAGGGATCGTATGAAAAGATGGCCGACGCCATCGAGGATAGCGGCGACTGGGCCGAGATTCGTGAGCGCGATTGGTTCACGACTGCGCAGGCGATGGGTGGGGAGGAATCGTTCTTCCACTGGGAACTGGAGTTCCCCGAGGTGTTCTTCGATTCGGAGGGCGAGAAGATGGACAGTGCCGGGTTCGATGCTGTCGTCGGGAATCCGCCGTATGTCGAAGTCGGTGGAGAGATTGAAAACTACTTGAGGACAGAATATGACGTGACAGAATATTTCGTCGACCTATTCCATGGATTCATTGAGCGAGCAATCTCTCTCAATGCCAACTGTGGAAAATTGGGTTATATTCTTCCTGAGCCATGGCTCACAATTGAAAATAGGAAAAAGCTACGCCACCATTTATTAGATAATTCAAGGGTCGAAGAAATAGTGCGGCTTGATAAAGATGTGTTCTCCTCAGCAACCGTTGACTCTATCATGCTTATAGCAACAACGGGGGCGGAGCCGGGCCAAATCAATGTAAAACGCTTAGAGGACATCACTTCCAGTCATGCGGAACAATACGTGTCTATTGATCAGACTGGAATAATGAGCATGGATTCCGCTCGCATCGAAGTTGAACAGACTGCTGAGACACAAGAATTGCTGGAGAAAATTCGGTCAGTCTCTATAAAACTGAGTGAAATAGCCGATCTTGCGATCGGTGTACAAGCCTACAATTCCTCAAAACATTCTCAGGAGCAGATAGACAATAGAGTATTCCATTCAAATACAAAAGAATCAGACGATTACATGCCTGAAATTGCAGGAAATGATGTATCTAGATATGACATAGAGTTTGATGGAGATAGCTGGATAAAATATGGGGAGCACCTGCATGATTGTCGTGATATTCGATATTTAGAGGGACCTCGGCTTCTAGTGCGGCAGATACCTGGGAGCGGTCGATATAAAATCCATGCTACATACACGGAAGACACTTACTGTAACTACAACACGATATTGAACATACTATCAACAGAAGATTATGATCCGCTGTTCCTTCTAGCAGTTCTTAATTCCTCCCTCATGTCATGGATATTCCCGAAGATCGCGAATAGCGTAGTGAGTGATAACTTCCCAAAACTTTCTGTTGTCGATTTAGAAAATATGCCAATCCCCGAATTAAATCGTGGTTCCTCAGCCAGTGAGAGAGATTTTGATACACATGCTCTTTTTAACGACAAAGGCAGCATTTCAGAGCATTCAAAAAAAGAACTCCACGAAATACTCTCCGAACTTGCTCGCAATCGTATAGATCAGTCTGAAAAGAAGAAGGTGCTCAACCTCTCCCTCCTCGACCACCTCGGCAATTACGAGGCGGGCCAGACCCTCGCAGACATCGGCCTGACCCAGCCCCCCAGAGACTCCGCGGATTCGATCCTCCAGCAGACCGCCGCGGAGCGGCCGAACCTCCGGGTGGGCAAGGCGACGGTCGAACGCGAGTCCGACACCACCGTCGAGATTCGACTGACGGCGCGGTACAAACCCGAGGATGAAGACGCCCACGAGACCGACCAGTGGGGCTACACCGAGACCGAGCCCCTGCCGGCACTCAGGATCACCGACCTGACCGAGACGGAGGCGGACCTCATCGCGGCGTTCGTGCCCGTGGCCGTCGACGAGGCCGGTGGGTTCGCGGACTTCCGGGAGACGGCCACGAAGACCAATTCGCTGGTGGATCGCCTGCGGAAATTGACGCTGCCGCGGGTGCGTGATGTCGAGGCCGGCCTGGAGAGCTACGTCGAGACGAAACGGCGGGCCGAGGACCTGGAGGCCAAGATCGAGCGGACGGACGACCTGATCGACGAAATTGTGTACGAGCTGTATGGGCTGACAGAGGAGGAGATCGCGATTGTGGAGGAGGCGGTCGGGGACTAGCGTACGGCGACCGGAGGGAGCCGTTTCACTCCGAGCGCGGCGAAGCCGCGACTCGGAGGTAGTTTTTCCCCACGTTTTTGCGACTGAGTGGTTCCCGCAGCGAACGCAGTGAGCGAGGAAACCCGAAGGAGGAAAAAGTGGTGGCGGAAGGCAGGCCTTTCCACAAGCATACGCCGAGCGAAGTGAGGCGTTTCACCGCGAGCGCTCTACCGAGCGCGAGCGGCCTTTTTCCCCAAGTTTTTGCAAGGAGTGGTCCGCCACGAGCCGACAGGCTCGTGTGCGAGACCCGACGCAGCAAAAAGTGGGTACGTTAGTTTCATTGCTCCCGGCCACAAATCTCTCCACAGGATGGCTGAGAGTGGCGCGGACGAGTCGGATGCGAATCTCGGCCCACCGGAATATCTCGTCTATCGGATTCTCTGGGAGCTGCGAGAGAACACTGGCGGTGAAACTGGTCGGACGAAGTTCCACAAGCTGTGTGTCCTGGCAGACCGAAAACTATCTCAGGAGTACGACCGCGACATCGGACTCCCACAGTACTGGTACAAATATGGGAAAACACTCGCGGAATCCGAAATCAACGATCGGGTGACGTTCACACCCACCTCGAATCACCGACGAGGATACGCGTACTACCCTGCAGAGCAGGTCAGTGAGAGCGATTTCGACCATCTGGACGAAGATCTGAAAGACGATATCTTTCAGGTAGCAATCGAAGTGGTTGCGGAGCACGGCGACAAGGATTATCAGGAGTTAGAGCAGTATCAGTACGAGAATTTCCCGCCCCACGAGTTCGTGACTGCCTATGGCAACTTCAGATGGTATCTCGCTTCGATCGCTCTCGATCGGGATCAGAAGACGATCGAACACTTTACTGATCCCGCGGCGAAGTCGAGGATAGAAGAACTGCTGGACGAGATGCTGATTTCGTTCGACGAAGAGGCGTTCGCGGAGATCTACGACCTGTATGTAGACTGGGACGATACGATTCGCCTACTGAACGAAGAGGGCGCTAGCGCCCGTGAATTGCTAGATTTCACTGAGACGTTCATCGAAGCGATGGCCAAGGCCGTCTTGCGGTTCAAAGACCGGGAACATATCTCGGAGGATCGCCTTACAGAGTGGAAAAAAGAGAAACAGAAGGTTCTGAACGATCTGGAGACGAAAATCGAGCGACGTCGAGAATCCGCTCTGTCGGGACGGTCACTGTCTGGAGAACTGCAAGAGGTATCTGACTCGTATAACGAAACAATCTCTAACGAACTCGAAGAGTTCTAACATGGCGGATAACGCATTTCTGGACAAGGGGATCATTCTCGGATATTGTTTTTATACAGACACTCATCACATCCGATGTAGAGAGTACATCGAGTCCACTGATACGGAATTCTACGCCACAAAACAGGTCGAAGACATATTCCAGAACGCGAAGGACCATATCATAAGAAAACACAGGAGGGCTATCTCGACATTCATTCGATGGGTGAAACAGGAATTCACTGGGACATTGACTGCGGAGGATGTGACGGAGATTCAGAATCACGTCGATCGGAGAGAGAATCCAGCATGGCGATACCTGATAGATTATTTTACGGATAAATCAGGAGAAGACGTGTATCCCGTCTGTAAGAAGCTCAGGCAGATTGCACGAGATATCGAACAGTTGGCCGAAGAGCGGAACGAGGAACTCCAACCGAAGATACTTGGGTGGATTCGCTTCGAGAGTTATCCTGAGTTGAAAGACGATCTTCGCTCGTTATTCGAGAAAGATGAGGAGGACTACTGGATCGCAGTTGATGCTCACGACTTGGCCCTCAACGTGGATGGAACAACTGAATTAGCGACGAATAACCCGAGTGATTTCGACGACGAGACGGTTCGAGAGGAGATATTGACACAGACAGCGATCGACGAAATTACCCTCGTATTCGTCTCTCGTTCGTATTCCCCGTGATTCTTGACAAACAGAATCTGGCACTGACCCAGCTTCGGTACTGTAGATCTTCACGAATCTATTCAGATGACTGCTAAGACAATATCCAAACCCACCAAAGCACTCACCTCGGTCGCGGCTGACGCCGCGACACGCTTCCTGACAGCCTCGCGGTGGCCGGGAGTGGCCTCCGTGCCACGACCCGGGGGAGGGTAGGCCCGCTGTACGGGTGCGGTGCTCTCCTGGTGGATTGAAAGGGCGAGACTCGCCTCGGGCCGAACGAAGTGAGGAGCGTTGCTGTGCAGGCTCTATCTGAGGGATGCGAGGGCGACCGGAGGGAGCCCTCGATACGGAACGGGGAGCGAAGCGACCCGTGGAGTGAGTGAAACGAACGAAGATATCCTGCACAGCGACCCCGAGCGAGTCGAGGGCTTTCCTGAGTCGTTGCTGACGGTGCTGTCTCCGGTTTCTATAGTAACAATTGAAACGATTTACACACCGATCGCACTGTTGTCGTGCGATCGTGTGTGCATTGACTTTCAATGGCTACTATAGCTAGCGAGTCGAAGGCGTTCCGAAGGCAGAGATCTCAGCAGCAGAGACGCGGTCCGAAAGAAGTACTGCGACGAGATCAGCGAAGCGCGTCGAGATCGAATTCGAACGCGACCACGGGCAACTCAAGATCGTGCTCCACCAGCACTTCGGGGTGAATCTCACCGAGCACACCCACGCTGTCACCGTCGATCACGACCTCGGCCACCCGACCCGAAATAAAGGAGGGGTGCTCGGTCGGCGGCGTCTCCAGCTCGGCGTCGTAATCGTCGACCAGCGCCTGCAGCCTCGCCTTCCCGTCTTCGTAGGAGACGCCGTGACGCGCGAGCACACCAGCGACGTGCCTCGCTTCTGCGACCCGCGTGTTCTGCTCGTCGTCGCGATGAGCGACCCAGCCGACCTCCGAGAGATCCTGCGGGTAGCTCCGATGGGTGTTGTTCTCCAGCACCTGCATGATCGAGGGCAGCAGCCACGACCTCGCGATGGTGTAGTCCTCGCTGTAGGGATTCGTGATCCGAACGGGCTCCTGGGAACCCAGCACACTCTCTGAATCCCCGAGATTCATTCGGTCGCCGACCTGGGCCGCGTCGGTCATGTGGAAGTTCAACAGATCCTGGAACCCGAGCCCGACGAGCGACTGCCGGACCGCACGCGCCAGCCGCGAGCGCTCGTGTCGCCCGCCGATCGTCCCCACGTCGGGATACCGCGGTTCGAGATCGTTGAAGCCGTAGGCCCGACCCACGTCGTCGATCACATCGACGGGATGGAGGACGTCCACGCGGTAGGGCGGGATCGTCACCTCGTAGCCGGCTTCGCCGTCGACGTCGGTAGAGACACCTTCCAGCCCGGAGCGTTCGAGGAGGTCGAGCACCTCCTCCTCCGAAAGCTCGATCCCGAGCGCCGTCTCGATACGGTCGTGGACCACCGTCTTGGTCTTCGTCGAGAAGTCCGGCCGCACGAGGTCGGCGGGGTACTCCTCGGGGGCGGTTTCGTACTCGACGTTGACGTCCTCGATGGTTCCGCCGCGAGCAGCGAGCGCGTAGCAGACGATGTTGAGCATGTGGTCGATCGTCCACTGGTCGGTGCCGGTCATCTCGATGAAGAGGTCCCGGGAGTTCGTCGTGACCTCCGTGCGCTTGCCGTTGATGACTGGCGGGAACGAGAACAGCCCGATCGAGTCGTAGATCGCCGGCACGCGATCCATGTCTTCGACGAGATGGGCGTACTCCTGGCCGATATGGTGCTCGGCGATGACCTCGGCGGGCGTCATCTCGGCGTCACTCTCCAGCGGCACGAACGTCGCCTCCTCGGGGTCGACGCCCGTGTAGCGAATGGACTTCCCTTTGCCATCCACCGCAGCCTCACCTTTCAACATCGTCAGATCGTGAACGCCGATCGCGCCCTTCGCGCGCTTGCGCCCCATCGTCGCATGGAGCTTCTCCTGGAGCTGGATCAGCGAGTCGAACGCCGACTCCGAGAGGTCCAGCCCGCGAACGATCGCGCCCGTGACGTAGGGCCGTTCTTCGGGCACGTCTTCGACTTCGATCGTCCAGTCGGCACTGTTCGTGTCCGGGACGTGGACGCCCCGGCTGTCCCCGCGGTCGTACCGCAGCGACCGCGCGACGCCCTCGACGGAGAGCCGATCCAATCGGTCGGGCTCGAACTCGAACTGCAACTCGCCGTCCTCGGTCTCGCCTTCGAACTCGAGGCCGAGGTCGAACAGTTCGGTCTTGAACTCCTCGTCGGTCGTGTCCGTGTAGCCGGTCAGTTCTCGCAGTTCGTCGGTAGCGATATCGACAGTCGGCATCAGTAACGCACCTCCTCTTCGCGCAGGTACTCCAGATCCACGAGCGTCCCGTGGACGTCCCGGATGTCTTCCGCACCAGTGACGAGCATCATCAACCGTTCGAGGGCCAGACCCCAGGCCATCACGTCACAGTCCACGTCGAGGGGTTCGAGCATCTCCGGCCGGAAGATCCCCGAGTTACCGATCTCGACCACTTCGCCCGTGACGGGGTGCTCGCCGAACAGCTCGAACGAGGGTTCAGTGTAGGGATTATAGGTGGGCTTGAATCGCAGGTCGGTGATCCCGAACTGCTCGTAAAACTCGGTAAAGGTGCCCATCAGATCCCGAACCGAGAGATCCTCGGCCATGACCCAGCCCTCGATCTGGAAGAACTCCAGCAGGTGCGTCGAATCGATCTCGTCGTTGCGGTAGGCCTTCTCGATCGAGAAGAACCGCTGGGGCGGCTCCAGATCGCCTTTCGCGACGCCCGCGAGGTGGCGGGCCGACAGCGACGTGGTGTGGCCCCGGAGGTCGATCTGGCGGGCCATCTCCTCGCCCCAGGGGGAGTGATACCCCTCGCCGTCCGCGCCGACACCCTCACGATGGGCGGTCTCGACGCGCTCGCGGACGTCGTCGGGCAGGTCGCGCATCGGCGGGACCTCCAGCGCGAACTGGTCCCAGTGCGTGCGCGCGGGGTGGTCCTGGGGCATGAACAGACAGTCGTTGATCCAGAACTCCGCGTCGGCGTGGGGGCCTTCCATCTCCTCGAAGCCCATCCCGACCAGCACGTCTTTGACGCGTTCTGCCATCGCCCGCAGCGGGTGGTCTTTCCCGCCGTCGATGGTCTCGGCGTCGGCCGCGACGTTGTACTCGCTGAACTCGGCGTCGCGCCACGCCCCGCTGGTGAGCATCTCCGATGTGAGCTGGCCGACCTCCTGGGCGGCTTCGACGCCCTCCATCAGTGCGGTCACGCCCTCGTCGGTCAGCTGGACAGACCTGACCGTACTCTCGGAGCGCTCGATCAGCTCCCGGCGTTCGAGCTGGTCGAGGACGCTCCCGTCGGCACTCTCGCCAGCGTCGAGTGCTGCAAGCGCCGCGGCCTCCGGGTCGTCGTCGGGACCGGCCGCCGGACTCGCGGTGATCTCGCCGCTGGCGATCTCGCCGTAGCCCTTCCGGGCGAAGTTCGACAGCGCGATGTCGACTGCGCCGCCTTCGAGACCCGACGCGCCGATGACCTGCCCCATCTGGACGGGCGCGTCGTCCGCACCGGCCTCGACGGCCGCCCGGTAGAGGCGAACTTCAGGGAGCCCGTCGTCGAGATAGGTCCGAGCCTCGTCGGTCAGCGAGACGTGCTCGTCGGTCGTCTCGAGCACCTCGACCAGCCCCTCGTCTTCGAGTTCGAAGGCGGCCCGGGTGACCGTCTCGGGTTTTTCGCCGATCTCGTCGGCGAGCGATTCGACTGTGCGTGGATCCTCAGCACTCGCGGCTTCGAGGACCGCGACCTGCGTTTCTGGGAGTTGCATCGGTTCGTTGGTGGATATACCGCGGGTTCGTCAGTTAACGGTTCTCATAGTGACTGCCGTCCGCCTGTGCTGGATCGACCGTACGTCTGTGCGGTCGTCCCGGTCCATCGGTACAGCGGTCACGATCACTCGTGCTCACGCCACTGGACGCGAACACGGGGCCGACGACGGGACGGTTTCGTCGGGGCGGCGCGTCAGCGCCGAGCCCCGAGTTCACCGCCCGCAGGCCCCGAAAAAGAAACCGAACCCTGCGCTGTCGGTCGGCTGGCCAACGAGACGCCTGCAGTGGGGTTCGGCTGGCATACCCCTGCCTTGCCACACCGTCTCAATAAGCATTGTGGAGTCGCCGGGACCGAATGATTGATGGGCGCTCTGGCGTCGCTAGAACGTAATGGTCGCACTCACAGCGGTGGTCCTCGCTGCCCTCCTGGCAGGTGTCGGCTGGCTCGTCTGGACCAACGGCGGCAGTGAACGCTGGCGCGCGCTCACCGACGACCGGTTCGTCTACGGCGTCCCCTGGGGGACGCTGGTGGCGGTCGCGCTCGTGACTGCGTTCTACTTGCTGGCCCAGCACGGCCTGACCAGCTGGAACGAGCCCCTGACGCTGCCGTTCGTCTCGTGGTCGTGGTTCTACCCCGTCGGCGTGCTGACCTCCGGGTTCGCCCACGGCTCGCCCGCCCACCTGCTCGGCAACATGACCGGGACGCTGGCGTTCGGGGTCGTCGCCGAGTACGCCTGGGGCCACTACCCACAGCGCCGGGGCCACACCATTCAGGACTCGCTGCTGGCTCCCGAGGAGAGTCGCTTCTCCCGGCCGGGCGCCCGAATCGCGCTCGTCACGGGCGCGATGTTCGCCGTCGCGCTCCTGACAGGCATCTTCTCGCTCGGTCCCGGCCTGGGCTTTTCGGGCGCAGTCTTCGGGATCGCGGGCTTCGCTATCGTGACGAAACCGCGAGCGGCCATCGCGGCGGTCGTCGCATCCAGCGCGCTCTCGACGCTGTATCAGGCGCTGGCCGACCCAGTCGTTCGAGGAACGATCTCCGTGGGACCGCCCGCACCGCCGTCGTGGGCCGGGATCGCCTTCCAGGCACACATGCTGGGATTCGTCGTCGGTGTCCTGCTCGCCGTCGGACTGCTCTGGTCGCGCCAGAAGGACCTCGCGCCCCTCGAGGTCTTCTTCGCGACGCTGGCGTTCGGGCTGGCGCTGTCGCTGTGGCTGCTGGTCTGGCCCGGTGGGCAGGACGTCTTCTACCTCTATCGCGGCGCGGGCGTGATCTTCGTCGTCCTGCTGACGGGGCTGGTGACGATCGCCGCCACGGGCAGCGATCGCTCGATCTCGCGCTCGATCGCGATCCTCGCGGTCGCACTATTGGCGATCCCGTTCGCCCTCACGACGCTGTGGTTCCTGGCCGCGCTCTCGGGCGCAGTGCCCGAACTCAGCGGGTTCGCTCCGTTCGCCGCGCTACTCGTGCTCGCGGTCGTCGCACTGGCGCTGCCGGCGCTGCCGACTGCCCTTCGTGGTGAGGACAGTCGGTGGGCGACCCGCCGCAGAACCGCGTTTCTCGGACTCGGGACGGTCGCGATCCTCCTGCTGTTACCCGGGATCCTCTACGGGCCGGTCGCCGTCGACACCGACTCGATCACCGAGACCAACGAGATCGAAGTGGGAGACTACGTCGTCACCTACGCCGAGAACGTCACCGGCGGCCAGGAGTTGCTGATGCTCGATCTCAACACGTCGAGTCTCAACCAGACCTACGACGGGCTACTGGTCGCCAGCGATTCCCGGAGTATGTGGACGATCGGCGAGCGCAAGGACAGCATCGCCTTCGACGGCGAGGGAGAGGTCCAGGTCGGCGGCCTGGGCTGGCGCGAGACCGTCCGCGCCGAGCGCACAGGGTGGGAAGTCACGGGCAACGCCAGTGCCTACGCCGTCGATCTGATACACGACGGCGAGCGCACCCGCTCGTTCACGAGCGACCCCGTCCGGGCCGACGTGCACATCGACGACCACCGCGTGACGGTCGTCCCCACGCAGGAGGAGTTCGAACTGCGCGTCACCCGTGACGGTGACGTCGTCGGGACGAGTGCGATTCCGGACGCTGGTGACACGGCGACGGTCGACCCGCTGACGATCCGAGCCATCGACGACGACGGGACCACCCAGGTCGTCGTCGAATCCGACGGCACGAGCGTCACTGTCGCAGTCGAGGAGACGTACTGATCGCAACGTATTTGTCAGCTGATCTTGACGACTCGCCCATGACAGACGATCGAAAGAAACGACGCCGCGACCGCGTCGCCGAGACCCTCCTCGACGTGGCGACAGTCCCCGACTACACCGTTCTCGATCCCACAGCGTACGCTGACCTCGCCAGCGGGATCGGCGACCTCTTCGCGGACGCACGACCGAACACCGACAGGATCGAAGCGGCACTCGAAGACGTCTCACTCCCCGAGACGGGCGCACTCGACGTCGACGCAACAGTTCTGCCCGACAGCGTCGGTGTCGACGCCGCCGACGCTGACGCGATTATCGAAACCGGCGGCGAGACACTGGCCGTGGCGGCCGAGACGGGCGGTGACGCCGCGACGGTGGTAGTCGACAGCGGGAGCGAGGCGATGGAGATCGCCGTCGAAGACGGTGGGGAACTCGCGGCCGAAGTCGTGGTAGAAGTGCTCGCGGGCGCACTCGAAGTGTAGTCGTCCTTTCGAAGACGCAGGTTCGCTCGCGATCGCTGTCGAAGGTGCCGTCCGACTCGTCGAGTTATACTGTCCACCCCCGACGCTCTTTGCGGTGGATGGACGGATTCCCAATCTATAAATAACCGTAAATTCAGAAGATATTCAAAGAGCAACATATGACTGAATCACCATCAGACCGTCTGGCCTCTTCTCTGGAGCGACTGATATATGGGCTGTTACTGGCTACGCTGGGCTTCTTCGGCGTCGGGATGACGGAACAACTAACAGACGGCAACGTCCTCGTGGGCCTGGTTGGAATCGTCACTGCCCTGCTGTGTGGGAGTGGCATCCTGTATCTCCTCTACGAAGGTTTCCGAGAGGGGCTGCACTGACGGTCGTGCTGCCGGACGGGACGATTCGTTGTGCCTTCGACATGTCCGTGGTCTCGGTCGATAGCGACGTCTGATAGTGACCGTTGTAACGATTTACCGGTACGACCGCACGAAGGCGTGCGGTCGATCCGGAACAGACTTACAACGGTCACTATGAGCGGGTTGAAAGCCTATTCACGCCCGCTTGCGGTCGCTGTCGAAGTCGATATCCAGTTCGTCCAGCTTCTCCTCCCACTCCGCGCGTTTCTCCTGGTGTTCTTCGAGGAACTCCTCCATCAACTCCGCGGCCTGCTCCTTGCACCCACCGCAGAGACGCTCGCCGCCGACACACTCCTCGTAGACCTCGGTCGCGAACTCGTCGTCGTCGCCCGACAACAGGTAGGCGTAGAGTTCGTAGACCGGACACTCGTCGGCCCGGCCGCCGAGTTCGCGCTGTTCCTCGGCGGTCTCGCGGCCCCCCGTCGTCGCGGCCTTGACCTTGTCGTAGCCCTCTTCGGGGTCGTCCAGCAGTGAGATGTGACTCGCGGGGATCGACGAGGACATCTTGCCCCCAGTCAAGCCGGTCATGAACCGGTGATAGATCGAGGAGGGAGCGAGAAAGCCGTAGCCGCCGTGGTCGATCTCGACCTCGCGGGCGAGTTCTTCGGCCGCCTCCCGATCGAGGTCGAAGGCGTCGATGTGGGCCTCGTAGACGCGTTTCTCGCCGTCGATAGCCTCGATCAGCGCCTCGAAGGCCTCGTCGGTGGCGTTGCGATCGAGGAACCGGGTTCGGGGTCGCAGTGGCTCCTTGCCGGCTTCTTTGAGCATCATGATGGCCGAGTCCGTCCGGGTGGCGTTGAGGTCGGTCGCGTCCGGATCGCGCTCGTTTTCGAGGTAGCGCGCGGCGTCCTCACAGCGGACGGTCTCGTCGGGATGGCGCTGGCTGAGGGTCTCGTAGGCCTCGGCGATGATCGAACGCTGATCGGGATCGACCTCGAAACTCGCGAACGCCTCGGTCACCTTGAAGTAGCGCATCCGCGCGGCCAGATCCCGCGCCAGCCGCATGTGCGGGTCCTGGTCGGGACCGACCGGAATCACCGTGGGTTTGGGTTCCTCGAGTTGGGGATAGAGGATGTCGGCCATCTGTGTAACCACGCTCTGCATGTGGCTGACGTCTGTCTCGCCGTCGAAGTCGTAGATCGCCTGCAACTCGGAGAAGTTGGCTTTCGCGCCCAGTTCGAAGCCCAGATCCTGGACCTCGCGGTTGTCCGACTGGCGGTAGAGTTCGCCCTCCTCGGGATCGAATCCGAGCGCGAGCAGCGAGAGGATGTAGCTGCGGGCGTGTTCGTCGATCGTCTCCCAGGAGAGTTCGCGGGCGGCGTGGGCTTCCAGGTCGGCGATCAGCCCGTAGGCGTCCCCGCCCTGCTGCTGGTGCCAGACGATCTCGTCGAAGACCATCTTGTGGCCGATGTGGGGGTCGCCCGTCGGCATGAACCCCGAGAGGACGGCGAAGTCTTCGCCCTCGCGCATCGCCTCGGCGACCGGGCGGTAGTCCCGATGCCCGAAGATGACGCCGCGGCGCATCAGGTAGTGGGGGTTCGGCACCTCGGGCAAGATTTCGTCGAAGGACTCGATGCCGAACTGCTCGAAGAGCTTGCGGTAGTCCTCGACGGTGGCCGAGCCCCACGGATCGAGCGCGACGTCGTCGGCCCCCGCTGCGCCGGCACCGTCAGCGCGGAGCCGCGTGTCTCTTGTCCGGTCGTCGGTCGGTTCGTCCGGTGGGTCGTCGTCGGTGGTGTCTGTCATTGTGTCTGCTGTGGTGTCGTGTGGTCTTCAAACGAGCGGGCCGAGAAAGCGGAGGGAGCATCGTCGGCCTCGCCGGCGGGTTAGGCCCGCCGGACGACGGCCGCGAGACTGTCCACTTCCGACCGTCGCCAGCGCCAGCAGTCCGTGGAAGTGGACGCCATGTGCGCAGAATACACGATGGAACCCTTATGCCTTCCGGGTCCGGGCGAGACGCAGTTCGATCGATGAGCGGGAAAAGATCTAAATACGAGGCGTTCGAAATAGTAAGTGAAGAGTAAAGTTAATCGAAATAGTAATTCTTTTCCGTGAGTCGCATCTGTATACTGATACCGAGAGCAGTGCGATCTCTCGGCCGTTCGAGCCCTGCTGGACCGTTCGCCGAACAGCCCCTGCTACACCCACATGACAGATTCAGAATCCATTCCGTCGACCACGAGTGCAGAGAGCGAGTTCGATCCACAGGCAGTTGCCGACCGTGCGGGCGTCGAGACCGACCAGCGGACGTACGTCCACGAGGACGCCGACCACTGTGAGGCCGACGCTGCCGGCCGAGTGATCGTCGGCGTCACGAACGAACGCGGCGAGGCGCTGCTGCTGGTCGATCACGAGCGATCTATCGCACTCCTGCCAAACGCCACCGTCGACGCAGGCGAGTCGTGGCGCGCTGCTGGGCGGCACGCGGTCGCAGACGAGACCGGGGTCGAGGTCTCCCTCGACAGACCCGCCCGCGTGCGCGAGATCGAGCACACGACCGAGCGATCCGAGACGCCACACACCGAGACCGTCCACGTCGTCTTCGAGGCGTCGGCCCAGGGCGAGGCGGACCCGAGAGTCCCCGAGGACTCGCCGTTCGAGGTCGGCTGGTTCGAGACGCTCCCGTTCGACGTCTCCGCGGCTCACCCCGCACAGGGCGACGCGCTCGAAGACGTCCAGCGCGTGCTCCGGTGATTCGTCGTGAGCGACGACTCTCACTCCAGCGCGTTGACGATCGAAGCTCCCTCGCGCAGTCCGAACGACGAGGCAATCACCGTCCGGATCACCGGTGTCGAACCCGGAGCCGAGGTGCGGTTCGAGGCGATGCTCGTCGATCACGACGGCGTCGCGTGGTCCTCCTATGCGACGTTTCTCGCCGACAGTGAAGGTGTCGTGGACCTGTCTGCGGACGCCCCAGAGAGCGGTTCCTACGAGGGAACCGAACCGATGGGCTGGCTCTGGTCGATGGCGACGGACGCCGACGTTCGCGGCGCGACCCTCGACTGCGAGCCGACCGTCGCGGTCGATCTGACTGCCGGGACCCGGAACGACCGAGTCGAGCGCACGATCACCCGGCAGTGCTACGATCCCGAAGTGACGACTCGGACGGTCGACACCGACGACCTCGCCGGCCGGCTCTTCCTGCCTGGCGGTGACGGACCGCACCCGGGCGTGCTCCTGCTCCATGGGTCCGGCGGCCGCCTGCCCACGCGAACGGCCCAGTCGCTGGCGACGCACGGCTTTGCCGTCTTCGCGGTCCGGTACGTCGGTGCGCACGACGCAATTCCGGACGAACACCGGTCCGTCCCACTATCGTATTTTGACCGCGCGGGCGCGTGGTTCCGGAGCCTCGACGCCGTCCAGTCGGATTCGCTCGGCGTGATGGGCGGGTCCCGCGGCGGCGAACTCGCGCTCCTGCTGGGATCGCGCTTCGCCTGGGTCGGCGGGGTCGTCGCGCTGGCGGCCAGCGGCGTCGCCTGGGACTCCCCCAGCGGCGAGCCGGGCTGGGTCGCAGACGGCGACCCTGTTCCCCACCTGGAAGGCAAGCCGATCCCGCGGGAGACGGTCGCGAGTGGATTGGACGACGAGCCGGTCGAGACGGCCGCGATCGAAGTCGAACGGACGGACGGCCCGATCTTGCTGGCCTCCGGTCGCGACGATCGGGTCTGGCCCGCCACGGAACTCTGTGCCATCGCCGTCGATCGACTCGCACGGTCGGAATTCGACCACGACTTCGAGCATCTGGTCTTCGAGGATGCGGGGCATCTCATCTCGACGCCCTACGCGCCGCTGACTGGATTCGAGGGCAGTGGTGGAACGCCTCGCGGGACGGCCCACGCCGCCGAGCAGTCCTGGCCACAGATTCTGGAGACGCTCCAGTCAGTGTGACCCACGGTCTATCCCCCCGAAGAGGACAGCCCTCACGAGACAGTATATTTTGTGAAAGATCGTTTGATTCCGGCGCATCGTGTGATTTCAGCCCGTGATTCGACGGAGTTCACAGATTTTTTACGTAGCGATTCATTATCCGCCGGTCAATCCATGATTCGACACGTCACGCAGCGCCACGACGAGTTCTCGGACTTCCACCACGCACTGGGAGGGTTCACTTGAATGTCGGCCCGTCGTTTCTCGGCCGCTGGCAGTGACTCGTCTCCCCGCAGTGGGTGCCCTCACCGACAGCCGACGACGCTCCTGACACACTGATACCGATGAGCGCGACCCGATCCCAACGTCTCCAGAAGTCGTTTCTGAAGTATCAGCACGTGTTCGTCTTCGCGGCCCCGGCGCTGTTCGTCGCGCTGGTCCTCCTCGCCGCACCGACCGGCGGGAGCGGCGGACTGGACTACTGGCTCGAGTACTGGTGGCTGTTCCCCTTCTTTCTGCTGGGGGCGACCATCGTCAACACGGTCGGGATCAGCGGCTCGGCCCTGTTCGTGCCGTTCCTGATCTTCATCTTCCCCCTGCTCGCGCATCCGCTCGAACCCGAGACCCTGGTCAAAGTCGGGCTGATCAGCGAGTCATTCGGGCTGTCGAGCTCGTCGATCGCGTTCATCCAGTACGGACTGGTCGATCGCCGACTCGCCCTGACGATCGTCGCCGGGAGCGTCCCGTTCGTCATCGCCGGCGCGATCCTGTCGTTTTTCATCCCCGAACCGCTGTTCCACGCGGCGCTCGGCGCGGCGCTGCTGGCCGCCGGCTACCTGATGCTCAAAGCCGACATCGGCCACGGCGAGCCCGAGGAGGACACAGACGCAGTCTCCACTGACGGCGGAACTTCGGCTGAGCTCCCCGACGACGACGGGAAGCTGGGGCCTGCTGGCGTCGATGCGACCGACGACGGCGAAGTCACCCGCGTCGACCGCGGCGGGGACACCTACCGCTACTCGTGGTCGGGCTATCTCGAACGCTTCGCCAACTACAGCGTCGGCGGCACCTTCCAGGGGCTGGCCGGCTTCGGCAGCGGCGAACTCGGGATCATCTCCCAGCTCCGCACCGGCGTTCCCACGCGAGTCGCGATCGGAACCAACCACATCATCGTCGCGACGACGGCCATCCTGGCGTCGCTGGTGCACGTCTTCGGCGGGACGATCCTCGGTGCGTTCGGCGTCGGCGGCGTCCACTCGCTGAGCATCGCCTCGACGCCCTGGAACATGGTCGTGTTCACCGTCCCCGCGACGGTCACCGGCGGCCAGATCGCTCCCTACGTCTCGAACGCGCTCGACACCGGCACGATCCAGAAAGGCGTCGCCGTGCTCTTCGGGCTCATCTCGACGGCACTGTTCCTGATGGCCAGCGGAGCCGGGATCTGAAAGGGCTGGCCCCACAAGCCTCTCACATGTACAAACATATCCTCTTGCCCACAGACGGCAGCGACGGCGTGTCGACGATTGCCGAGCACGCTGGCTCACTCGCCGAGCAGTACGACGCGACGGTCCACGTGCTCTCGGTCGTCGACACGCGCAATCGATTCGAAGGCCCGACGATGGGGCTGGGATCGGACGCCTGGGAAGACGCCCAGCGCGAGCAGGCCGAGCGAGCCGTCGAGGACGCCGCCGCGGCGCTTCCCGACGACGTCACGATCGAGCGCCACGTGGAATCGGGCGTCCCGCACACCGAGATCCTCGACTACGCCGACGACGCCGGTATCGACCTCATCGTGATGGGGACCCACGGCCGGACCGGAATCGACCACTACCTCATCGGCTCGATCGCAGAACGGGTAGTCCGGCAATCGCCGGTCCCGGTCGTGACGGTTCGTATCGACGAAAACTGAAGACGGCTACTGTCCGGCGTCGGTCCGCATCTGGATATATCGCTCCGGCCAGGCCTCGACGTGCGATCGTATCAGCCCGGCCGCACGAACCAGTGCCGAGACGATCGACGTACCGAAACGAGACGTTTCGAGTGGTCTGTCCCTGAGACTCATGACACGTTATTATTGCGGCGTATCTGTCATAAAAGTTGGTGAGTTACCGACGATCGTCGCTCGCGCGCCAGCGTCACGGCGTCAACCGCGAGACCGAGAGCCACTCGATGTCGCCCTCGGCGACCAGCGCGAAGACCATCCGCTTGCGGACGCCGTGGGCGAGTCGGACGTCGAGTGCCAGATCACGCGGCGAGAACGTGTGATCTGCGGGTAACACGCGCACGAGCAACTCCGAGTGGCCCAGGTTCTCGACGTCTTCGACGTCGGCGTAGGTCCGGAAGTCCGCACCAAATTTGAACCCGGTCTTGGGCACCACGTTCCGGTCGCGAAGCGCACGATAGACGGCGAGTCGACGGTCGAACCGATCCCCCTCTACTTCGCGGCCGCGCTCGATGACGGCCTGTTCGCCACCGTCGACGTCGAGAATGCCACGGCGGGCCAGCGCGGCTGCCTCGACCAGCGACACCTGAAGTGGCGTCCCACTCTCTTCGTCCAGCGGCTGGCCGTAGAACGCCTGCTCGTACAACTCTGCTGGCGGCTCCCAGACGAGCACGCGATCCCCGAGAAGGTCGGCCGCGACGCCCTCGGGCAGGTCGAACGCTGTCGACCCCTCGATCTCGGGACGGTCGCTTTCGAGATAGGTGATCGAGGACTCCTCGTCGACGACTGCGAGGACTGTGTCGCCGAGTTCTCGCGCCGGGACGTCCTCGCGCTCGCTGATCGCGCGGACTCGGTAGGCGATCTCGTCGTCCCAGGGGCCGTTCCCGCGGGGATAGACGAGAAAGTCCGCACCTGCGGGATCGGCGACCCATCCCTCGCGGGCGGGCGAGAGGTAGAACCCGCGATCTCGGAGGTCCTTGTAGACGAGGACATCGATCTCCGAGACGGCGTCGGACGTGAGCAGGCCGCGAAAGTCCAGGCGCTCACCCGAGTCGGCGTCACGAATCGTCTCGACGTCACCCCGGGAGAGGATGTGTGCAGCCTCGACCGGCGCGAGTTCGAGATCGCCAGAGACAACTCGACCGTACCCGCGCGCGTCGTAGAAACGCTCGCGGGCCTGGCGACCCCCGCGAACGACCCCACCCGCCAGTGTCAGCTTCATACCGATGCACGGACCCGGGCCAGCAAAGGGGCTACGGTCCGGGCGCTGCCGTCTCCTCGACCCGCGGCCACTCGCAGGTCGCGTCGAGACAGCGCGTGCCACCTGCGGTCTCGAACAGCGGCAGCCCACACGAACAGGTCCCCGCCAGCGTTCCGGCCGGAAGCGCGAACCCAGTATCGCAGTCGGGATAGTGCTCACAGCCCGCGAGCAGGCCACCCCGACGGAGAATACGGAGGTCACCGTCGCAGTTCGGACAGTCCCACTCCCTGTCGAACGCGCGCTTGACTGCGGCGTCCATCGACTCGCAATCACGGTCGAGACAGACCCGGAACTCGCTCCCGCGCTCGACACGCATCTTCGGGAGGCCACAGTCACACTGCTCGTCCAGAACTGTGGCGTCGCCCGGCAGGCCGTAGCGAGTGCCGCAGTTCGTGCAGGTCACGCCGGCGCTGGTCCGCACGAGGGCGGCCGCACAGGACGGGCACTCGCCGACCGGCTTGCCGGCCGCGCTCGCGGGGTAGCGCCCGCTCGCGAACTCGTCGTGGACCTCCACGCGGAGGTGCTGGTCGCCGTCGCGGGCCTCGATCCGGTCGCCGTCGATAGTGACCGATTCGGCGCGGGTGAGCCACGCCACAGGTTGATAGCCGTCTGCGTCGTGGACCAGCACGGTGTTGTCGGGCTTGACGAGCACGACCATCCGGCCGCGCTGTTCGTGGGCCCGGACCCGGTTCCCGTCGAAGGTACTCGTACACTCGCCTGCTCTGACCGCGATCGTCTCCGTCATGCCACGGCCTGGGGCCGACTTCGAATATAAACCCTCGCCGGACCGTCAGCGACTTTGCTGCGCTCGCGCTACGATCGACAATGGCAGTGCTGTTCGACATGGACGGCGTCGTCGTCGACTCGGAGCGCTACTGGCCCGAACTGGAGGCCGAGCGGATCTTCCCCGAGGTGGTCCCAGACCAGGGCGTCCAGCCCGAAGAGGTCATGGGGATGTACTACCGCGAGATCTACGATTACCTCGACGAGCACTACGCGGTCGCGGTCGATCGCGACCGGTTCGTCGAGGTGTTCGATGCGACCGCTCGCGAACTCTACGGCGAGCGCGCCGCGCTGATGGACGGCTTTCACGATCTGGTCGAGGATCTCCAGGCCCAGGGGACGCCGGTCGGACTCGTGACCTCCTCGCCACATCCCTGGATCGACGTCGTCCTCGATCGGTTCGATCTCGACGGCGCGTTCGACGCGATCGTCAGCGCCGAGGACGTCCCGCGGGGCAAACCCGAACCCGACGTCTACGAGCGCGCCGTCGCGGAGCTCGGCGTGGCTCCCGAACGCTGTGTGGCCGTCGAGGACTCGCCGACGGGCGCAGCGGCCGCGAAAGCCGCACGCCTCCGGTGTCTCGGCTACACTGGCGTCCACGACGGGCTCGATCCAGCAGACGTCGACAGCATCGCTGCGACGCCGACGGAGCTACGGACGCTGCTGTTCGAGACACTGGCGGCCGAATAATAGTGATTATTGTAGCGATTTACCGGTCCGACCGCCCGCAGCCGGGCGGTCGATCCGGAACAGACCTACAATAATCACTATAAGAAGTTGGTTCTGGAACGGTACTACGTCCGGTACTGCTGACCGAGCACCAGCGAGCAGACGTGGACGGCCAGCAGGGCGAGGAAGGCCGTCATCGTCGATCCCTGGAGATCGGTGAACAGCAGCGGTGTATAGGCGAACGGGAGGAGGACTGCCGCCCAGAATCCGACGAATCGGACCGGAGCGGCGACCGTCGCCTGGAGGGTCTGTGCGTCGACGCCGACCGACTCACGAAGCCGGTCGACCCCAGTTGGAGAGGCACTGGACATTGCGGGGATCACCTACCCCCTTCTACAACCCCCGATACCATATAACGGGTCGACGGTTAGCGCCATTTTACGCGAGCCAATTCGGATAGCTCGTCTTTTTACACAGCTACGGGTGCAAAAGTAATATACCCCGAAACACCCTCAGAGGGCGCGATAAATTTTAAAACCCCCTCTGAGTGCGTTTCACAATACTTGCCATGTTATTGTTTGCCACAATACGGATACAGTGTCTGCAACGCGGTGTTCTGGCCGATCGACGAGCCGGTATCGAGCAGTCGCCATCGACGTCTCAGATCACGTCGACCGTTCGGGTATCGACGACCGGTTCCAGCGGCAGTTCGGGATAGGAGACCTCGACGGCGAAAGTGAGTTTCTCGGCGTCGCCACCGAAGACGCCCACCGGAAGGGTCGTCTCGCCGAGGTAACACTCGGTCGCAGTCATCTCGACGTCGTTGACAGTGACGCGGACGCCGCCGCGAGCGCCGCCTGCGAGATTTTTGACTGTGATCTCGTGCATGCTGTTTTGACCCTGCGCGATCTCGTCGGGGAAGTCGCCCCACTCGACGACGGCCCGTGGTAGATCACGAGCGCTCTCGACGATTCGTTCGGCGACGCCCGATCCCAACCCCGCGGAGACGAGTCCGTCGACGCCCGAATCGAGGACGTCCGTGGGCGTCGTGATCCCGGCCGCGGCGAGCGTCTGGGCGCGGCCCGACCCGACACCGTCGATCGCCGTGAGGCCGACTGCGTCGGCACTGACCCCCTGGTCCACGCGGGCTTCGACTCGCCGTGCGAGGTTCGCGGCGCGGGCGTCGGCAAAGCGATCCAGGAAGGCTCGCAGCGCTGCCAGCAGTCGCAGGGCGTTCTGTCGGATGACCCACGAGTCGCTCTGTAACTCGCTTGGAACCGTTCCGTTCATTCCCGAGCGCAAGATCGCGTAGACCTTCCGCGGGCCGGGATCGAGCGATTCCGCCCGGCCGCCCAGGACGGCGTCGACGGCGTCGCGCTCGTCCTGGCGCGCCGAGACGCTGTCGAACGCGCCGGCTGCCGCGACCGTCCGGAGGATCCGGTCTTCACTGAGATCCTCGGACTCGTCGGCCAGATCAGCGAACGAACGTGCAGTGTCGAGTCTGAGGTAGAACTTCGATGCCAGCTGTCCGAGTCCCGTGGCCGCAACTGTGAGGTCGTCGGCCATCTCGACGAAGCCGCGGTCGACGAGCCCCCGGAGCGTGCTGGAAGCGTGTTCACGGAGATTGGAACTGTCGGCGTACTGTTCGGGCGCGCTCTTGGCCCGGACGTGGTAGAAGGTCGTCTCCAGCCACGAGAGCACGTCGTCCAGATCGTCGATCGTCCCCATCGCGATTTCGGCGTTGAGATGGGATTCCAGATCCTCGGCGAGCCGCGACTCGATCTCCTTGCCGTCCCGAAGCAGGCGCCGATACTTGTCGGCGTCACTGCGGTCGCAGATCACCCAGGCGTAGCCGGTGTCGTCGTAGCCCGGCCGGCCCGCCCGTCCGAGCATCTGGAGGACGTCGAGGGGGCTCATGTCGACCTCGCCTTCGAGCGGGTCGTGGTACTTCGTGTCCCGGATGACGACACACCGCGCGGGGAGGTTGACACCCCAGGCCAGCGTCGAGGTCGAGAACAGGAGTTGGATCTTCCCCTCGCGGAACCAGGCCTCGACGCGGTTCTTGTCCTCGCGGGAGAGGCCGGCGTGGTGGAACGCGACCCCGTCCAGCACCGACTGGCGGAGGGTGTCGTTGCTCAACTCGGCGGCGTCGTTGTGAAAGTCGTAGTCCCCGCGTGCGCCCATCGGGATGTCGCGCTCGGTAAGTTCGTCGCGTGCCTTCTTTGCGGCCTGGACGGTGTCCTGTCGCGAGGAGACGAACACGAGTGCCTGTCCCTCCTCGTTGAGGTGCGGTTCGACCAGATCCATCGCTCGATACAGGCGTCGATACTTGTCGGCGAAGGCGTTCTCGCCGTGGGAGTAGGTCTTGACGTCGGCATTGAGCGGGACTGGTCGATACTCCTCGCCGAACTCGAAGGTCGTCTCCGGGGTAGCGTCGAGCCACTCGGCGACGTCGTCGATGTTGGGCATCGTCGCCGACAGCGCGACGACGCGCGGGTCACAGAGCCGGCGGAGCCGCGAAATCGTCACTTCGAGCACCGAACCGCGGCGATCGGAATCCAGCAGGTGGACCTCGTCGATGACACAGCAGTCGACGTCAGTGACGAACGAATAGCGAGCCGTATCGTGCTTTCGAGTGGCAGAGTCGGCTTTCTCGGGCGTCATCACGAGGACGTCGGCGCGTTCGGCCCGGCGCGGGTTGAGGTCGCGCTCGCCGGTGACGACGTACACCGAATATCCCAACTCCTCGAAGCGTTCCCACTCGCGTTCTTTCTCGTTGGTGAGCGCGCGCAGGGGAGCCAGAAAGAGCGCGGTCCCGTCCTCCTGGAGGGTCTTGCAGATCGCCACCTCGGCGACGGCGGTCTTGCCGCTGGCGGTCGGCGCGCTGACGACGACGTTGTCGTCGCTGTCGAGCAGCGCCGGCAGCGTCTCGGTCTGCATCCGGTTGAACCGCTCGAAGGGGAAAGCGTCTGCGAACTCGGGGAGGACCTCCGAGACCGGAAGTTCGGTCTCGCCGTCTACGTAGGTGGCCACACCAGTACCGAGAGGGCCGCCGGCTTAGCGTTTACTCATCGCGTTCGAGGGTGACGTTACTCCTCGTGTTCGAGAGTTACCTTCCGGGCCTCGTAGTCTTCGAGGAACGAGTCGGGACCGCCGATCGAGATGGTCCGATCCTCGGTCTCGACGACGAGCGTATGTTCGATCGGGATCGTGTTCGTCCGCGGCTCGACAAGCCCCTGTCGCGTCTCGACGATCGTCCCCTGGATGGTCTCGAACTCGCCGTCGGCGGTCACTGGCTGGGCGGTCGCCCGAGCGTGGATCGTCGCCTCGGCGTGGTCGTGCAGCGTCGCCTGCAGGACGGCGTGGCGGAAACTCCGATAACTCTGGGGGAGCTCGACCGGGTCGGTGATGTACAGCTCCTCGGCGAACGGCCAGTAGTTCGCGAGGAACGAGCCGGCGATGATCGGGACGATCTGGCCCTGAACGAGCGCGATCGCCCGATCGTCGCTGTTTGCCCGCGTGACCATCTCCGCCGGCGAGGCGATGCCTAACTGTTCGTCGGCGGCCAGCAGGATCGGCATTCCCTGATTCCAGACGCGGACGACGCTACCGACCGGACTCTCGACCCCGTCGAGAACGGCTTCGGGATCGTCGACGTCGCTGACCAGCAGCAGCACCATCACGCCTCGCTCGACAGCAGTGGAGAGTTCCGCGGCTACTTCGGGGAGATACCCCTGCGGGACCGCGACCATCAGTTCCTGTTCGGCGCTGTTGATGTACTCCCGCAAGCGCTTGATGACTGTCACGCGCGACTTGATCACGTCGAAGCGCTGGGGCCGCGAGGAAGTCTCGGAGAAGCGCTGTTTCAGTGCCGGGCCGATCTCTTCGAGTCGGCCAGACAGCAATTCGATCACGTCTTCAGGGTGTTTCGCGCGGATCTTCGTCGGCACGACGTGGTCGTCGACCTCGACGAAGCCACGTTCTTCGAGTTTCTCACAGATGCTGTAGACGTAGCGTTTCGAGACGCCGGTGTCGTCGGCGATCGTACTCGCTTTGGCTTCCCCGTTTTCGAGGATCGTCAGGTAGGTCTTGATCTCCTTCTCGGAGAGGCCGAACTGCTTCAGTTGCGTCTCCAGCGCGTCACTGTTCATCGCCACGTCCCCCTCGTCGTTCGTTGCAGGCGTCGACACGGCGACGTGCACCCGCCCCGAAACCGAACGATCTCATTAGGTAGACTCTCGCTCTCGCGCTACATATAACGTTTGTAATTGTTCTTCACCCTTTGGGTGGTGGTAGCGGCTCAGGCAAACCAATCGCTGTCGAAGTCGAATCTGCTACTTTCAAGTCCGCGCCGCCGCAAGCAGAGAGATACGGATGGATTTCGACAGACAGAGCGGCCTCTTCTTGCACGTAGCCTCGCTGCCGGGGCCCGACGGTATCGGGACGCTCGGCGAACCGGCTGAGACGTTCGTAGACTTCCTGGCCGAGTCCGGGCAATCGCTGTGGCAGTTCTGCCCCCTCGGTCCGACGATCCCGATCCACGACAACTCCCCCTATCAGTCCTACTCGGCGTTCGCGGGCAACCCGCTGTTCGTCGACCTGGACAGGCTGGTCGAACGCGGCTGGCTCGACGAACTGGACCGACCGGACTTCGACGACGGCCACGTCGAGTACGGCCCGGTTCGTGAGTACAAGGAAGCCCGTCTGACCGAGGCCTTCGAGACCTTCAAAGCCGACGCCAGCGACGACGAACAGTCGAACTTCGAGACGTTCGTCGAAGAGTCAGGGGAGTGGCTCGACGAGTACGCCCTCTACCGCGCCCTGCGGGATCACTACGACGGCGTCTCCTGGCTGGACTGGCCCGAGGAGGCCAAGATGCGCGATCCCGACGCGCTCGCGGAGTATCGCGAAGAGCTCGCTGATTCCATCGAGTACCGGAAGTTCCTCCAGTGGGTCTTCGACACGCAGTGGAACGACCTCAAGGAGTACGCCAACGAGCGCGGCGTCAAGTTCGTCGGCGACATGCCGATCTACGTCGACCTCGATAGCGCGGACGTCTGGGCCAACCCCGAAATCTTCAAACTCGACGCGGAACGCGAGCCGAAGTACGTTTCAGGTGTGCCGCCGGACGAGTTCTCCGACGACGGCCAGATGTGGGGCACGCCGGTCTACGACTGGGACGCCCTCGACGAACGGGACTACGGCTGGTGGGTCAAGCGCTTCGAACGGCTCCTCCAGCGGGTGGACATCTTCCGCATCGACCACTTCAAAGGCTTCGAGAGTTACTGGGAGATCCCCGCAGACGCCGAGACCGCTCGCGAGGGCGAGTGGGTCGAAGGTCCTCACGAGGACGTCTTCTACGCGATCCGGGACGAACTCGGCGACCTGCCGATCGTCGTCGAGGACCTCGGCGAGATCACTCCGAAGATGGAGGAGATTCGCGACACGCTGGGCTACCCGGGTATGGTCGTGGCCGCCTTCGCCGACTGGTGTGACGGCGACAGCCGCTATCACCCCGCGAACTACGACGCGAACTCCGTCGCCTACACCTCCACGCACGACACCGACACCGTCGTCGGCTGGTACGACGCCCTCGACGAGCAGGACAGAGAGTGTCTGCACTACGCCGTCGACCACGAGGGCGGCGACGTCCACTGGGACATCCTCGACACCGTCTGGAACTCCGACTCGGTCATCGCGCTGGCACAGGTGCAGGATCCGCTGGGCTACGGCTCGGAAGCCCGCTTCAACGTTCCCGGCACCGTAGAAGGGAACTGGGCCTGGCGCGTCAGCGAGGACGCCCTCTCGGGCGACGTCGTCCAGAACCTCTACGACATCACCGAAGAGAGCGACCGCCTGGCCGAGTAGCGTTTCGGTTCTCTTCTACAGGTCGCCGATCGCCTGCGCCCGCAACTGACCCGTCAGCTGGACGCCGTGGTCGTCCATCCGGGAGACGATCCGTTTGGCCTGACTCGCCGAGAGATACTTGTCCTCGACGGCCGCCTTGACTACGACGCCGAAACTCCCTGCCACCTTCGCGCCGAGGCCGTCGGCCAGCGCCCTGAGGCGGCGGTCGTCAGAGAGGACGAGGATCGGCCGCTCGTCGTCGATCGAGTCGTCGAACAGCCCGGCCAGCAGCGCCGCCTCGTAGCCGTCGGGATCGGTCCCGAGCGAATTGGCGACCTGCTGGCGGACCTCGGGTCGGACCGACGTGATCACGGACGTGTCGTCGAGAAACTGCGCGAGGTTCGTCGCTGCGGGTTCGGTCGTGAGCTGGTAGCGAACCTCCTCGGGGACGACGAGTGCGCCGTCGAAGTACGTCAACAGGTCGAGTTCGCCGATCTGACCCAGGTCGTAGAGCACTGTGGGGCCGACGTGGACGAACGTCATAATTCGCGAACCGTCGCGGCGTCGTCGGCCAGCTCTTCGGGCGCGTACTGTGTCGTGAGGTTGTTCTCGTGGGCGATTTCGAGCCACTCGGCAACGGTACAGTCGGCGATCTCGGCCGCCTCGCTGACCGAGACGTCCCCCGTCTGGAAGCGCTGGACGGCGACGCGTATTCGCAGCGTCTCCAGCCCCTCCTGCAGGGCTTTTCTGATCGTCGTCGAGCGATCGTCGTCGAGTAACTCGGCGACGGCGTCGACGTCTGCGGCGGTCTCGTCGGCGACACGGGCGCTGATCGACGGCATGTCTACAGCGTCCTATAGCGTATACGCTCTTGAAGGTAGGGGGCGGCTCGACCCGGAACCACCCGGTTTTTGGTTGCGCACCCGCTCTCCTCGATAATGACCGAGGAGGCCACCGCGTTCGTCCCGGGCCACGTCACGGGCTTCTTCACTGTCCACCGGGACGACGACCCCACGAAAGCCGGCTCGCAGGGAGCCGGCGTCACTCTTTCGGACGGCGTCAGCGTCACAGTCGAGCGCAGCGACGAGCGATACGTCGAACTGGACGGCCAGCCGGCCGACGTCGCGGCCGTCGAGACCGTCCTGGACACCCTGCAGGTCGAGGCCACAGTGATCGGCGAGACGTCGCTCCCGATCGGCGCAGGATTCGGGATCTCGGGCGCGATGGCGCTCGGGACGGCACTGGCGACCAATTGCGTCTACGAGCGCGACCTCTCGCGGAACGAACTCGTGACGATCGCCCACGGCGCGGAGGTCCAGGCCGGCACGGGACTTGGAGACGTCGTCGCGCAGGCGGCGGGCGGGATGCCGATCCGGCTGGAACCCGGCGGCCCACACGAGAACCTGATCGACGCGATTCCCTACCGCCCGCGCGTCGAGTACGTCAGTTTCGGCGAACTCGACACCGCGGAGGTGATCGGCGGCGACACCGCTCTGATCGACCAGGCCGGCCGGGAATCGCTCTCGCAGGTCGTCTCCGAACCGAATCCCGAGCAGTTCGTCTACGCCTCCCGGCGGTTCGCCCGCGAATCCGAACTGCTGACCACGCGACTCCGAGACGTGATCCTCGACGTCAACGAAGTCGACGGACAGGCCTCGATGGCGATGCTCGGCGAGACCGTCTTCGCGCTCGGCACAGGACTGTCGGACGCTGGCTACGAACCGCACGTCTGTCGGGTGGACGCGGCAGGGGCGCGCCTGGAGTAGACTTCCCATAGTGATTTTGTAGGTCTGTTCCGGATCGACCGCCCGAGGGCGGGCGGTCGTACCGGTAAATCGCTACAATAATCACTATCAGTCCGCGGCGACCGGCTCGGGGACGACGACCGTCTGCTCGCGCTCGCGGGCGTCTTCGAGGGCGTGTTTGGCCGCCATACCTGCCGCGCGGGCGGTCGAACCCGTGCCGACGCCGACCTGTAGCGGGAGCCCTGTCTCCGCGCGGGCCGTCTCACAGAGGTCGTCGTAGTCGGCGCTCGCCAGTGGCGGGACGACGGCGATGACATTGTCGCCGCCGACGAAAAACGCCAGCCCGCCGTGACGCGCCCGGATCTCGGCTCGAAGCGTCCGGGTGACGTCGTCGAGAGCGTCGATCGCGGCGGCGGCGTCGACGGCGTCTGTCAGTCTGCCGGTCGCGTCGACGACGTCGAAGTGTGCGACCTGGAACGGCGGCGACGCGTCCAGCGACTCTCCCCGGAGTGTCCCAGAGCGATCCGACTTCTGGGCGCTCCCGGCTGCCTGCAGCTTCTCGGTCGCCGTCCGGAGGGCAGCCAGCGGTGTCTCGCCGGTCCCGATCCCGGCGCTCAGGGTGACAGGATAGTCGTCGGCGATCCGATCGCGAATCTCGCGATGATCCGCGACGCCGAGACTGTTGGTGACGCCGACGAGGTTGTCCTCGCGGCCGCGGAAGACGTAGCCTTCGCGCTCGCCGACCATCTCGGCGAGGTCGGTGTAGAGTCGGGACTGCAGCGACTGGAGGGTCATCTCGGGGCGCGGTTCCGGCGTCGTCGTCCAGGGGCCGTAGTCGTCCAGTTGCCACAGTGTGAACTGGAAGCGATCCATCTCAGGCCCCCGCGTGCAGCCGGTCGACGTACTTCGCGAGCACGTTCGTCTCAACGTTGACGCGATCGCCGGGTTCGACCGAATCGAGCGTCGTCCGGGCGGTCGTCTCGGGTACAAGCGTGAGCGCGAACGTCTCCGTGTCCCGGTCGACGACGGTCAGACTGACCCCCTCGACGGTGAGCGTGCTCTTCTCGACGACCTGGTCGGCGTACCCCTCGGGCAGTTCGAGTCGAAAGCGGAGTCCGTCGGCGGTCTGTTCGCGAGCGAGCACCTCGGTCGTCGTATCGACGGTGCCCTCGACGATGTGGCCGTCGAGACGGGCGTTGGCCCGGACCGGCCGTTCGAGGTTGACCCGGTCGCCGACCGCGGCGGTATCGAACCACGTTCGAGCCGTCGTCTCCCCCGAGAGCCCGGCCGTGAACCGCTCGTCGTCGACAGTCTCGGCAGTGAGACAGGCCCCGCTGATGGCGACGCTATCACCCGGTTCGAGATCGGCCGCGATCGACGGACAGTCGACGGTCAGGCGGCGCTCGCAGGCGTCTGCAGGCCCTCTCTCGACGTCGACGATTCGACCCGTCGCTGCGACGATTCCGGTGTACATCTACATCGGCTGGTGAACGCTATCGGGATAGGTTTTCCGTTTTCCGTTATGCGTACCAAATTTGAGATAGTGACGACGAAAACGGTTTCCCGTCACCTCACCGATTCGGGAGTATGAGCGACGAGATCGAGATTCCCGAGAGTCACCCCCGGTATCAATCACTGTTGACGCGTCACCGTATCGAGGCGGGCGTCGAGAAGGGGATCACGAGCAAGCAAGGCCTGATCGCCCAGGGGCGTGGGGAGGCTTTCGACTATCTCATCGGCGAGCGTACCACCGAGAGCGCCGAGCAGGCCGAGCGCGTCGCCGCCGCCCACCTCCTGCTCGCCGATTCACCTGTGCTGTCGGTCAACGGTAACGTCGCCGCACTCGTCCCCGGTGAGATCGTCGAGTTAGCGAAGGCGACCGGCGCGGAGATCGAAGTCAACCTCTTCAATCGCACCGAGGAGCGGATGGAGGCCATCGCCGAGCACCTCCGCGAACACGGAGCCGAGGAAGTCAAGGGCCTCACCGCCGACGGGCGGATTCCGGGGCTGGACCACGAACGCGCGAAGGTCGACGCCGACGGGATCGGGAACGCCGACGTCGTACTCGTCCCGCTCGAAGACGGCGACCGCGCCGAGGCGCTGGGCGAGATGGACAAGACCGAGCTCGTGATCGACCTCAATCCGATGTCTCGGTCGGCCCAGGTCGCGTCCGTCCCGATCGTCGACAACGTCATCCGCGCAGTCCCAAACATGACCGACCACGCCCGCGACCTCGCTGCCGAACCTAATTCGACCCTCGAAGGTATTATCGAGGAGTTCGACCCCGAAGCGGCACTCTCAGCTGCGGAAGACGCGATCCGAAGCGGCGACATGGAGTGAGGGGGGGTGGCGACGAAACCACAAGAATATCAAGGCCGCCCGGGAAGCCCTCCGGGCGGACGCGCCTGTCGGCACCGAGCACTTGCTGACTGCTGCCGAGACGACGACCACCAGTATCGAGAGTCGGGTCGAGGACACCCCGGAGACCGGCAGTCGCTACGTGCGTTGAGGTGCGTGAGCGGGCCGACAGAATTTCAGATTTGAGAGTCCGGGCGGTGTACTTACAACAGTCGACCCAGAGGAATCGGTATGAGCCTCAAAGTCGACGTGCGGAAACTGGATCTGTTCAACCAGATGGCCAAAGAGGGGTCGACCACCGTGGCCGACCACCTCAGCCAGCTGGCCGGGCTCGACGCCGAGATCGAGGTCTCGAAGATCAACTTCCTCGATCTGGAAGACGTCAAGACCCACATCGGCGCCCAGAAGCAGGTCGGTATCTTCGTCGAACTGGTCGATCCGCCCCACGGCTACGTCCTCTTTCTGATGGACCCGCAAGACAGCAAACAGCTCGTCGGCAAGATGGTCGGCGGGATGGGCGGCGATGAACCCGCCGACGGCCTCTTTACCGACATGGAGCGCTCCGCCATGCAGGAGATCGGCAACATCATGACCTCGGGCTACATCGACGGCTGGGCCAACGTCCTGGATACGACGATCGACATCTCGACACCCTCGTTCATCTACGGCCCCGCGAGCAACATCGTCGACGAGATGGGTGGCTGGCCCGACGACGAGATCGTCTTCGTGGTCGATAGCGACATCGTCGCCGCCGACACCGACGTCGAACTGACCGCCTACACCTTCCCCCGACTCGAAGAACTGGTCGCGCTCATCCAGGACATCGGACTGGATACCGACGTCCAGGCTGACACGACGGCCTCGACCGACATCGTCGAGTAGAATCACAGGAATGCCGAGAGCGCGAGCGCGACCGACAGCACCAGCACGGGCACGTCGAGCCGCGAGAACGAAAGTTCGGGCAGCGTCGGATTCCAGGCGAAACAGCGGGCCCGCAGTGCCAGGGAAAGTCTACTCGCACGGTCGAAGGCCCGGCGTAATCCGACGAGCGCGAGGCGCCGGACGCGCGCGACCGTCGAGAGACTCTCACCGCCGCGTGCGTCGAGTGCGTCTCTGATTCGCCCGAGATCGGCCACCAGAACGGGCGTCAGTCGGAACACGAGTCCGACGCCGACGCCCAGCAGTTGCCCCGCTCTCCCGGGGACGTGGCGCTGGATCGCCGCGCGCGTCTCTCGAACCGGTGTCGTGTAGACGTACGTCCCGGCGACCAGCAACATCACGACGACCTGATAGCTCGCGACGGCCGAGTCCAGCGCCCGATCCACGACGAACCACGACGGGCCGAACGAGACCGCCGCGATGGGGGGTGCGATCACCAGCAGGAGCAGGATGAACCGGAACCCGCGAAGAAGTCGAAGCGGCGACAGTGAAGCCACCCAGAGCGGTGCGAGCGCGATGGTCGTCAACCCAGCCAGCACGGCCAGCGAGTCGTGCGCAAACACCGCAACGGCGAATCCACCCTGAAACAGCAACTTCGATCGCGGGTCGAGTCGATGGACGGCCGTCGTCCCGGGCTGGTAGGTTAGCATAGTCACCACTCCGAGGCCGGCGGAAGATACACGTCGAGGTCTTCGAGGGCCCGGGACGCCTCTTGGGCCGGCGTGTCGACGACGATCTCGCCGTCGGCCATCCCGAGGAGCCGGTCGGCGGGCGCCAGTACGCCTCGCAAGTCGTGCGTGACGACGATGACGCCGGTCTCGCGCTCGTGAAGATCACACAGTCGATCCAGCACCGACCGGCGCGCGGGTTCGTCGAGGCTGGCGAACGGCTCGTCGAGCACCAGATACGCGGGCTCCATCGCGAGCGCGCCAGCGATGGCGAGTCGCGCCTGCTCACCGCCAGACAGTGAGTCGATCCGGGCGTCACGCTGCTCGGCCAGGTTCACGGCGTCGAGCGCCCGCTGGACTCGCCGATCGATCTCCTCGCGGTCGAGTCCCAGGTTCTCGGGGCCGAACGCGACGTCGGCCGCGACCGTCGACGCCACGAACTGATCGCGGGGCTGCTGGAAGACCATGCCGACGCTGGTCCTGACGGCGACTGGCTCCGCGACGACGTCGTGGCCGTCGACCGTGACCGACCCGCTGTCGGGTTCGAGGAGCCCGTTGAAGTGCCGGACGAGCGTCGTCTTCCCGGAGCCGTTCGGGCCCGTCAGGACGACGAACGAGCCGTCTTCGATCGTGACCGAGATTTCGTCGAGCGCGACGGTATCCCCGAACGCACAGACCAGATTCTCGACCGCGATCATCCGGCGAACTCGTCGACGATCCCCGTCAGATAGCCGCCGGTGACCAGCCCCATGACCGCCAGCGCCTTGAGCGCGTCACCGGGGACGAACACCAGTCCGCCCTGAACTAGCCCTTTCGTCAGCGAATACTCCAGTTGGGTCGCGAGCCAGACGGAGCCGACGAGATAGACGATTCCCAGCCCGACGGCGAGTGCACCGACCTGCAGCGGGATCGAGACGTCGTCGAGTCGTCGCGGCGTGACTCGCCGGTGGACCAGCCCGCCGATCACCGCGGCCGCGATGGGGAAGCTCACGATGTACCCGCCGGTCGGCCCCGTTAGAACGCCGACTCCGGAGCCGCCACCCCCGAATACCGGCGCACCTGCCGCCCCCGCGACGGCGTACAGGAGCAGCGAGAACGCCCCCCAGACTGGGCCCAGCACCAGCCCGGCCAGATAGACGCCGACCGTCTGGAGCGTGAACGGTGCCGAGGAGAGCGGATACGGAACTGCGAACTGTGCGAACGCCGCCGTCAGCGCGGCGACGACGACCGAGCCTGCGAAGTACTTCACCGTCTCGTCCGGGACCAACTCCACTGATTCGTATTCCCCTGCCATGGATCGGCCATCGTCGTCAACCCAAATGAGTATATGGGTTGACGAACCCTACCCTCCTGTGAGGCGGACGAGCACGTCGTCGCGCTCGGTGGGGAACGGGTCTTTCGCGCGGCCGTCGCGATTCGAAGTCACGAGGTAGATCTCGCCCTCGGGCCCCTGCTCGACGTGTCTGATCCGACCGAGTTCGTTCTTCAGTGCCGTGTTGGTCGTCACGGTGTCGGCGTCGTCGGTCCACGCACCTTCGTGGCGCGTCCCGTCACCGACCGGTGGGAGGTCGTCGCCAGGTGGCGTCACCGTCGCGACGAGCAACTGCTGGCTGAACAGGCCGCCGACCAGCAGCCGGTTGGTCAGCGTCGACACTGCGTCGCCAGTGTAAAAGAGCGCGCCAGTCGGTGCCCACGACGGCGGCCCGCTGTTGGCCAGCGGCCGATGAACGTCCGAACCGGGATACGCCTCGCGCCGTCGAACTTCGGGCCAGCCGTAGTTTGCCCCCGGTTCGAGGCGGTTGATCTCGTCGCGTCCATCGGGACCGTGTTCGGTGACCAGCGGTGTCCCATCGGGCAGCCAGACGATCCCCTGGGGGTTGCGGTGGCCGTAGGTGTAGATCCGTGGATCGGCCTCGGCTCCGAGGTCGGGATTGCCAGGCGCAGGATCGCCGTTCGGTTTCACTCGCAGGACCGTCCCGTGTAGCGTCGACGGATCCTGCGCCTTCGCCGACTCGCCGGCATCGCCACAGGTGATCCAGAGGTAGTTTTCGGGGCCAAATTCGAGGCGGCCGCCGTTGTGGATCCCGTCGGCCGGGATATCCTCGGCGATCGTCCCGACACCCTCGCTGGGGCTGTCGGCGGTCGGATCGAACGCGACGACGCGGTTGCGCTTGCCCTCGTCGGTATCGGCGGTGTAGTAGACGTAGACCAGCGACGGCTCGGGATAGTTCGGATGGGCAGCCACGCCGAGCGTTCCGCCCTCGCCGCCCTCGACCCACCAGCTCTCGTGGTCTTCGCCGGGAGCGATCGCTTCGGCGTCGATAGCCTCTACAGGTTCGGCCACGACGCGTACCTCCTCGCCGTCGACGGCTTTCACGCGACCGACACGCTCGCTGACGAACAGCGTCCCGTCCCCGGCGAACGAGAGGTCCCACGGAATCTCCAGGTTCTCGACCAGGACCTCCGTCTCCAGTGTCTCGACTGCGGGCGCGCTCGCGGGTGCCGTCCAGTCCGGGTCGCGTCGGTCCCACGCCGCACTGTCGTGGTCGACCGCGAGATCGTATCGCTCGTCGAACGGGGTGGCCGTCGGCGTCGAGTTCCCGCCGGTCGAGGTCATGCATCCGCCGAGACCTGCCGCAGCGAGGACCGCGATCGTGCGCCGTCGCGTCCAGTAACGCTGCCCACCTTCGTCAGCCATACCTGCGGCTTCCAATGGGGGTGGGGAATACTTTTCGGTCTGCCTAAAATATAGGAGAGATTACCGCGCGGCAGCCGCGACGCGTTCTTTCTCTTCTTTCTGGGAGACAGGGTAGGTCTGGACGTCGTTGTTGGCGGCTCCGACGAGCTGCTGGGCGAGCGCGTCGGCGGCGTCGGTCGTCGTCTTGAACGAGGCGCTGTAGACGCCCTCGGCGATGAACTTCAGGGCTTGGTCGACACGGCGCTGGGGCGCGACGTCAACGGCCTTCGGGACGGAGATGCCACCGTACTTCAGGCGGACGGTCTCCTCACGCGGGGCGCTGTTCTCGACGGCGCGCACGAGGACCTGGACCGGGTTCTCCTCGGTGCGCTCGTGGACGATCTCGAAGGCGTCACGGACGATCTGGGTCGTCTGCTGTTTCTTACCCGTGTTCTCGTCGGTCTGCATCAGGCGGTTGATGAGCCGCTCGACGATGGAGATCTCGCTCTTCTTGAACTGCTTTGCGGCGTGACGCCCCATCGTGTGTGCGATCGGCGTCACCGTGATGTAGCGCTCGGTCGAGGGGTCACGGTACTCGATGTCGTCGACGCTCCAGACGCCGAACAGCTGTGCACCGGTCTCGGGCTCGCTGTCGTTGGATTCTGCTTCGGACATGGATTATCGCACCGGCTTCTCGGCGTTGCCGCGGACGAGTTCGATCATCGAGACGCCGTTGACCTTCTCGACTTTGTAGTTGACACCCGAGAGGTCACCCATGGCGCGACCCTTCGCGCCACCGATCCCGGCGATGGTGACCTCGTCGTGCTCGTCGATGAACGAGATCGCACCGTCGCCCGGACAGAACGCGGTGACCTGTTTGCCGTTCTTGATCAGCTGGACCCGGACGCATTTCCGGATCGCGGAGTTGGGCTGTTTCGCTTCGATACCGACCTTCTCGAGCACGATCCCTCGACCCTGGGGGGCGCCCTCGAGGGGGTCGGACTTCTTGCCCAGACCCCGCTCGCGGCGCGCGTAATCAGAGTCGGACCACCGGTGATTCTGGCGGTCCTTTTTGAGTTTGCGTGCGGCGTATTTGCCGTTCGCCATAGTACGCACGAATATCCTGCCGAGGCACTTAAGCGTCTTCTTTTGGATTCCGTCCGTGTGTCAGACTCACAGGGACCACGTCACTCGGGCAACGTATTTCAGTCGCCCGCCGGAATTACCCGCTATGCGTCGTGGGGTGGTACTCGCACTCGTGTTCGCCCTCCTCGTCGTCGGGTTGCTCGGCTACACTGTCCTGTGGTCCGTGTCGACCGGCAGCGAGTCGGAGGAGACCGGCGTCACCGTGGCGACGTTCGAGCCCCGTCTGAGCGTCAATACACTCACTCTGGAAGAAGCAGCGGACGGAACAAACGGAACGACCTCGTGCATCAGCACTGGTCCACCCCCGGAGCGATGGTCGCTCTCTGGACGGATCGGCCTTGAACGGAACGGTAGCGGCCCCACGAGCAGCCAGCAGTTCACCTGGCGGCTCGACGTCGACGACGGCGCAGTACAGTCGGACGGAACGGTCGATCTCGACCGCTACGAGTCCGAGCGGGTCACCCTGCTCGATATCGGGGACTACACCGGTGACCTCGAACCCGGTTCGACCGCGCCCGCCGAGTTGATAATCACACGGGACGGAGAGCTGATCTCCTCGACTAATCGGTCGATCGAGATCGTCGACAGCAGCGGCCCGCTCTGTCCCGAAGAATAGTCAGACCAACTCGACGTCGTCGATCTCGAAGTGCCGTTTCGCCAGCGTCCGGGCGGCGGCGATGTTCTTGCCGCCCTTCCCGATCGCGATCCCGGTGTCGTTCTGATCGACCTCGACGTAGGCCACGGTGGTATCGTTCTCGCTGATCGTGACGTTGTACACCGCTGCCGGTGCGAGCGCACTGGCGATGACGTCTTCGGCGGTCGGGCCGTCCTCGACGAACTTGATCTCCCGGTCGAGGCGATCCTGCAACTCCTGGACGGTCGTGCCGCCGGGACCGATCGCCTGTGCCATCTGCCCCGCTTTGACGAGCACGAGAAGACGGTCGTACTCTTCGTCGATCACGCAGTCGCGAACGGTCGCGCCGGTCTCGTCTTCGATGATCGGGATGAGCTGGCGCGCCTCGTCGCTGAGCGTGACCGTCATCCTCAGTCGGCCTGATTGGGGTTCATCCGCAGGTCGACGTCGCCAGTCCCGAGCTTGATCGGCTTGCCGACGATGACGTTCTCGGTGACACCGTTGAGGCTGTCTACCTCGCCGTGGATCGCCGCGTCGAGCAGGTGGCTGACGGTGACCTCGAACGCCGCCCGCGCGAGCACGCTGGCCTTGTTCCCCGAAATCCCGTGCCGGCCGATCGACTCGATCTCGCCACGGTTGGTCATGATGTCCGCGACCAGCATCAGGTGCCGAACGTTCACGTCGTCCAGCCCCTGTTCTTCGAGGGTGTTCATCGTCTCGTTGATGATGGCCTCACGGGCTGCCTCGACACCGAGCTGTCGATAGATCTCGTGGATGTTGTTACACGTCGTCCGCGACGCGTCGACACCCTCGATATCCAGCACGTCACCCAGGGCCGATCCCTCGGTGTAGAGGACGAACTCCTCGCCCTGGTCGGTCTCTTCCTTGCGGATGACGACCCGGGTGACCTCCTCGATCCCCTTGAAGACGATCTCTCGGAGATCCTCGACGAGCTGCAGCAGATCCCGGTAGGACGGCTCCTCGGGTCCGAACTCGACGACCATACCCGACCGACGGGTCTGGACGCCCAGGGAGGATTCGATCGTCTCTGCGATCTCTTCTGCGATATCGTCGACATCGTCGACAGTGGGCCAGCGCTCGGCCAGCGTGTCGGGGTTGAGGTCGATCTGGACGAGCATGTCCGCGACGTTCGTCGAGATGTCTCCCAGTGCCAGAATCTTGGTCGACTCGATCTTCCAGACGACCTCGTGGGCGCGCTCGCGCTCCTCGGCGAACTCGTCTTCGAGGTGGACCGTCATCATCGGAGTGTCAGGTGTCTTCCGAGCGTCGACGAGCTCGATAAGGCGTGGCAGGCCCTGCGTAACGTCGATTTCGGCGACACCGGCATAATGAAAAGTATTCATCGTCATCTGCGTTCCGGGTTCGCCGATCGACTGTGCCGAGACCGTCCCGACCGGGTCGAGCGGATCGACGCGGGTGTTGACGTAGCGAGCCTCCACCGCGGAGGCGACTTCTTCGACCTCTTCGGGCGAGAGGCCGCCACGCTCGTCGATGGTCTCGTACAGTTCGTTCTTGAGGCGACGCGGCAGGTCGGTGTCCTCGACGAGGAGTTCGGTGTCCTCGTCGACGTGTGCGAATCGGTCTGTGGGATCGTATTGTGTTTCGCTCATCAGTCGTCACCCTCCGCGAGCCACCAGTCGTCGGCGTGTTCGGAGAGGTTGGTCGGTCGCGCCTCGGTTCCGAGGAACTGTTCTTTTTCTGTCTCGCTCTCGAACTCCTCTGCGAGGATTCGATCGGTAATATCGTCGACGTCGACGGCCGCTTCGTCCTCGCCGGAACTGACCTCCACTGGCGAGGTGCCGTCCTCACCGAACTCGAACTGAACGATGTTGTCGCTGGTGTCCCGGACGGTACCGTCGTACTGGGTCTCCAGTTCAGAGAGCGCGTTGATCAGTCGGCGCTGGAGGTAGCCGGACTTGGAGGTCCGGACTGCCGTGTCGACCAGCCCCTCGCGACCACCCATCGCGTGGAAGAAGAACTCCTTGGGATTGAGCCCCTCACGGTAGGAGTGCTCGACGAAGCCGTGGGCGTCCGCCGAGAGGTCGTCTTCCTTGAAGTGGCTCAAGGTTCGGTTCTCGTAGCCGCGGTTGATCCGCTCGCCGCGGACTGCCTGCTGGCCGACACAGCCGGCCATCTGCGTGAGGTTCAGCATCGATCCACGCGCCCCGGACTCGGCCATGATCACGGCGGGGTTGTCGTCCGCGAACGAATCCTCGGCGATGTCACCAGCGGAGTCGCGGGCCTTGCCGAGCGTCTGCATAATCTTCATCTCCAGGGTCTCGTCGACCGTCCGGCCGGGCAGCGATTCGAGGTCACCCTGCTCGTAGGTCTCGATGAGTTCCTGGACGCGCTCGTAGGCGTTATCGATGGCTTCGTCGACCTGCTCCTGGGCTTCCGGCGGGATCGACTCGTCGTCGATCCCGATCGAGAACCCGAAGTGCATGATCGTCCGCACCGCGAGCGTCCCGATCTCGTTGATGAAGATTCGGGCACGCGTGCGGTCGTACTGTTTTGCGATCGTGTCGACGATCTCTCCACCGAAGGCACCGACTGCGTCCTCGTCGATGGTCCCCTTGACGTGCTGGCCGTCCTCGATGACGACCGTGTCGCCCGCGCTGGAGACGAACTCCAGGTCCAGGCCGTCCGGCAGGAGTTCCGAGAAGATCGACCGCCCGGTCCAGTAGGGCGTGCCGTCTTCCTCGCCGTCTTCCTCGGGCAGTTGGTCGACGCTCGTGGCCCGAAGCAGGTCCAGCGCCTGCGTCTCGTTGAAGCGCGGGTTGTCGTGCGTCAGCAGATAGGTCGCGGAGATGTGGTCCTGAATGGCGCCGATGATGTTCTCACCGAAGCGTGGCGAGAGCAGTTGTTCCTGCACGCGCATGAGGACGCGGGCTTCCGCCCGGGCCTCCTCGTTCTGGAGGGCGTGCATGTTCATCTCGTCGCCGTCGAAGTCGGCGTTGTACGGCGGACAGACCACAGTATTCAGCCGGAACGTCTTGTACGGCATCACGACCACTTCGTGGGCCATGATCGACATCCGGTGCAGCGACGGCTGGCGGTTGAAGATCACGATGTCCCCGTCGACGAGGTGTCGCGAGACCTCCCAGCCGGCTTCGACCTTCTCGGCCAGTTCCTCGCAGTTCTTCTCCGTGACTTTCAGTCGGCGGCCGTCCGGTCGCCGGACGTAGTTCGCGCCAGGGTGGGCCTCGGGCCCGTTCGAGACGTACCGTCGCGCTTCCGCGAGGTTGCGCTCGGTGACGTTCATCGTCTGGGTCATCTCGCTCGCGACCCGATCCGGCACCCCGACCTCGTTCAGCGACAGCGTCGGGTCCGGCGAGATCACAGTCCGGGCGGAGAAGTTCACACGCTTGCCCGAGAGGGAGCCACGGAAGCGCCCCTCTTTGCCCTTCAGGCGCTGGGAGAGCGTCTTCAGGGGCCTACCCGAGCGGTGACGGGCCGGCGGCGTCCCGGAGATCTCGTTGTCCATGAACGTGGTGACGTGGTACTGCAGCAGTTCCCAGAGGTCCTCGATGATCAGCTGTGGGGCACCGGCCTCGCGGTTCTCCATGAACCGCTGGTTGATCCGGATGATGTCCACCAGTTTGTGCGTGAGGTCGTCCTCACTGCGCTGGCCGTTGTCCAGCGTGATGGAGGGGCGCGCCGTCACTGGCGGAACCGGCAGCACAGTGAGAATCATCCACTCCGGCCGGGAGCGCTCGGCGTTGATCCCCAGAACTTCGATGTCCTCGTCCGGGATGTCCTCGAACCAGTCCCGGATGTCGCTGGGCATCAGCTTGTCCATGTCCTCCTCGGTGAGGTCGACGTCCAGGGCCTTCTCGATGGCCCGACGGTCCTCCTCGCGGGGTCGGAACTCGCCCGACAGGATGTCCTGAATCCGGCCGATGTCGATCCCCGTTTCGTCGGAGAGGTCGTGGGGCGAAACCGGCTCTTCGTCTTCCTCCTCGTCGGGCTCCATCGCGGCGGCGATCCGCTGGGGATACTCAGAAGAGAGGACTTCCTTGACCTCGTAGTAGGTGGTCGGCTTCTCGTGCTGGATGTCGTACTGGACTTCACCACAGAACGGACAGTAGTCCTTCTTGCGGGCCTGCCGGATGGCGGCCTTGGTGACGTCGTTCAGATCGTCACCGAGTTCGCGCGTTCGATCGAGTCGACTCAGGAACTCCTCGCGCTCGCGCTCGTCGAGACAGAGCCGCGAGCATTCGCGGCAGGTCCCGCGAAGCAATCGGCGGATGAGCTTCGAGAAGCCGACGTGAATCACGGGCGCGGCGAGTTCGATGTGGCCGAAGTGGCCGTTACACGACCCGCTGTGCTTGCCGCAGGTCTTGCACTCCAGCCCAGGGTCGATCACGCCGAGGCGCGGGTCCATCAGCCCCATGTCGATGGGGAACCCGTCGTCGTCGTAGGTGTCGGCCGTGATGACCTTGGTGGCGCTCATGTCGCGGTACTCCTCGGGGTCCATCAGTCCGAAACTGAGCGAGCCGATGGATTTCGGTGCGTGGCCTGTAGACATTATACTGCGTCCTCCAGTTCGATCCGCGGAGCGATGCCCAGCGCTTTCATCTCGTCGAGCAGGAGCTTGAACGCGTAGGACATCTCGATCTCGTGGACGTCGGTCTCCTCGCCACAGTTGGGGCAGTAGACCCGACGCTGGTCGACGTTCTCGACGGCGGCCATCCCACACTCGGCGCAGATGTGGATGAACTCCTGGTCGGACTCGTCGAGCAGGCGCTCTTTGAGTGTCATCGCAGCACCGTGGCCGATGAAGACGTCCCGTTCCATCTCACCGATTCGGAGCCCACCCTCACGGGCGCGACCCTCGGTGGGCTGTCGGGTCAGCACCTGGACCGGACCGCGCGAACGCGCGTGGATCTTGTTCGAGACCATGTGGTACAGTTTCTGGTAGAAGATGTCCCCGACGAAGATGTCCGCGTCGATCTTCTCGCCGGTGACACCCGAGTACATGGTCTCCTTGCCCGAGGAATCGAAGCCGTGCTCCTCCAGAGAGTTCCGGAGGTCTTCCTCGTCCTCGCCGGTGAAGGCCGTGCCGTCGACGCGTCGACCTTCGAGCGCGCCGACCTTCCCGCCGATCATCTCCAGAATGTGCCCGACGGTCATCCGAGAGGGCAGCGCGTGCGGATTGATGATGAGGTCCGGCACGACGCCCTGCTCGGTGAAGGGCATGTCTTCCTGGGGCGCGATGTGGCCCACGACACCCTTCTGGCCGTGTCGGGACGCGAACTTGTCCCCGAGCTCGGGGATCCGCTCGTCGCGTACCTTGACCTTCGAGAGCTTCGAGCCGTCCTCGCCCTCCATCAGCGTGACCGTGTCGACGACCCCGCTCTCGCCCGAGCGCATCGTCACGGAGGTTTCACGTCGCTTCTGGGGGGAGAGACCGCCCATGTCGTCCGGCTCCTCGAGGAACCGGGGCGGAGAGGTCTTCCCGAGCAGAACGGCGTTCTCGCCGACCCGCGTCTCGGGGTTGACGAGCCCGTCGTCGTCCAGGTGGGTGTAGGCGTCCTCGCCGCGAGCGCCCCGGACCTCGTCGTCGGGAATCTCGAAGCGGTCTTCCTGGCCGCCGGGGTAGCGCCGTTCCTCGCCCTCGTAAGTCCGGAAGAAGTGCGAGCGGGCGAGCGCGCGCTCGACGCTGCCCTTGTTGAGGACGAGCGCGTCCTCGATGTTGAACCCCTCGTAGGACATGACGGCGACGACGAAGTTCTGCGCGGCGGGTCGGTCGTCGTAGCCGATCTGTTCGGTGGTCTGGGTCTTGACCATCGACAGCTGGGGGTAGTGCAGCAGGTGCTGGCGCGTGTCCGGGCGGATCCGGTAGTTCGCGCTGGGCAGTCCCAGGGACTGCTTGATCATCCCCGACCCCATCGTAATGCGGGGTGAGGCGTTGTGCTCGGGGTAGGGAATCATCCCGGCACCGATCCCGAAGATCAACTGGGGATCGACTTCGAGGTGGGTGTGATCGTCGGTGACTTCCTCGCGGTCGACGGCGACGAGGATGTCCTCCTCTTCCTCGGCGTCGATGAACTCGATGTAGCCCCGCTCGACGAGGTCCTGGAAATCGATCTCGTCCTCTTCGAGGAGTTCGACTTCCCGCTCGGTCAACAGCGGGTCGCCGTCCTGGACGACGATCAGCGGGCGTCGCGCACGGCCGGCGTCGGCGTTGATGATGACCTCGCTCGTCCGGTCTTTGACCGAGACGTTGACCATCTCGCTCACCTCGCCGCGGCGGCGGGCCTGCCGGATCTGTTCTGCGAGCTGTTCGGGGTCGGGGTGCGTCCCGACCAGGCTTCCGTTGACGTAGACTTTGGCTTCGCGTCCCTGACTCATGTTAATCGTCTGCGGGCTGCTGTGTTTCGATGCTCTCGATGCCGGGGATGCCCTGGACTCCCATCTCGGCGAGCGACTGTTTCAGATTCTGTTCGTCCTCGATATTCTGTGAAAGCTCCATCGCCTGCGCGAAGTTCTTCACTAGCCCACAGTTCGGTCCCTCCGGCGTCTCGGAAGGACAGATGCGACCCCACTGGGTCGCGTGCAGGTCTCGCGCTTCGAAGTGGGGCTGTGAACGGCTGAGCGGACTGCGGAGGCGGCGCAAGTGAGAGAGAACCCCCATGAAGTCAGTCCGATCCACGAGCTGAGACACGCCGGAGCGGCCACCGACCCAGTTCCCGGTCGCCAGCGGGTGTTCGAGTCGCTCGGTCAGTACGTCCGAACGGACGACGGTGGAGACAGACAGTTGCCGGTTCCGCATGTTCGCGCGTTCGAGCTGGTACTTCACGTCCCGGGCGAGCTTGTTCAGCGCCGTCCGGAACAGGTCGCGCATCAGGTCGCCACTCACTTTGAGGCGCTTGTTGGCGTAGTGGTCCTTGTCGTCGGACTCGCGTCGGTTGAGTGCGAGTTCGAAACACGCCTCGGCCATCCGACAGAGATAGAATGCCTTGTTGATCCGGACTTCCTCCTCGTCGACGCCCTCCTCGTGGAGGTGGGGCAGGAGATACCGGTCGATGACGTAGTTGGCGCGTTTGAGCTGGTAGTTCTTGCCCTGACCGGAGGCGACGCGTTTCCCGAGCGTCTCGATGGCTTCCTCGGTCGTCTGGACCTCGGCGGCCTCCAGATTTTCGAGCATGAACTTCACGATCTCGGGATCGTCGCTGACGCGGTGGACGATCTCCTCGTCGCTCTCCAGGCCGAGCGCCCGGACGAGCGTCACGAAGTTGATCGAGCCCGACACCGAGGGGAAGGATACTTCCAGCAGACCGTCGCGGGTCCGCTCGGTCAGCACGAGTGCGCGGTAGCCACGGCGCTGGCTGAACGTTTTGGCGACCTGGACCTCGTCGCCGTACTTGGTGTCGTACTCGGCGAGGATCTTGTTGGGTGCGAGGTCCTCGCTGGTCATCAGCACGCGCTCGGAGCCGTTGACGATGAAGTAGCCACCGGGATCGGCGGGGTCCTCACCGATGTCGATCAACTCCTCGTCGGTGAACCCGGCGATGTTACACTTCTGGGAGCCGACCATGATCGGCATGCGACCGATCTTGGTCTCGGTCTGGTCGACGACCCGTTCTTCCTCTTCTTCGCCACCTTTGACGATGGCCAGTTCCATGAACACCGGCGCAGCGTAGGTGATGTTGCGCAGCCGGGCTTCCTGTGGGTAGAGCAGTTCTTCGGAGCCGTCGGCCTCCCGGACGCGGGGCGTGACGACCCGGACGTCGCCTAACTCGACCCAGACGGGCTCTTCGCCCTCTTTGTCACCGATGTCGGTTTCGATGGTCGCCTTCTCGTCGACGACCTCCTGCATCCCCCGTTCGAGGAAGGCGTTGAACGAACGGAAGTGGTGTTCGGCGAGTCGATCCTTCGAGAAGTACTCCCGTGAGATGGTGCGGCGGTTTTCTGTATCCATGCTTAGTCGATGACGAGTCGATAGACGACCGCTCGGTCTGTGGTTCGCGAGTCGCGTTCGATCTTGATCACCTCACCCACCTCGGCCTCGTCGGGGAGGCCCGGGTCGGTGCGTTTGATCTTCGGCAGATCGGTCTTTTTGATGTCGTACTCTGCGAGTACGTCCTCGAGCTCCGCGTCGTCGAGGACGCTGTGGTCCGGAACGAGTTCGTGGGTGCTTACGTCTGCCATGTGTGGTGTGGTCTGACCGGCTGAAGAAGGCTGTTCGAGATACTACAGCAGTCTATTGGGGGGACGCATTTAACGCTTGCCAAAAGCGCCGGCAACGGCTATCGGCGACCGCGCGAACAGTACCAGTGTGTACGGGGACCACTGTCAAAGGTGTTTGGGTCACCGTACCGACCGTCTACCCTACAGGCGGTCGCTGATGGCCGCTTCGACGTCGTCGAGTTCGTCGTCGCTCAGCTCGGGTCGCGAGCCGAACATTCCATGGATGGGACCGCCGCCGTCGCCCTCGGTTCGGGGGACGATGTGACAGTGGACGTGTGGGACCTCCTGGCCGGCGGCCTCGCCGTTGTTGAACGCGACCGTCGACGCCGGCGCACCGACGGCGTCCTCCGCGGCAGGGACGATCTCGTGGATCGCCGCATAGAGGTCGCTCGCGACGTCGCTCGGCACGTCGTCGAGTCGCTCGTAGTGCTCCTTTGGGATGACCAGCGTGTGCCCCTCAGCCAGTGGGTTGGCATCGAGAAACGCCAGCACCCCGTCGTCCTCGTAGACGATGCGTCCGGGAATCTCGCCGTCGACGATGGCACAGAAGATGCAGTCCTCGCTCATATCCGTGTTTCCGGCGGCCACCCAGATAACGGTAGGGGGAGCCGATCGTGACATCCTCCTCGCCGTATACGGCGAGGCTTCCCATACCGCCGAAGGCGGAAGCGGTGGGAACTTACGTTTGCACACCGACGAGTGCAGGGAGTGCCACGCCCCCGTTACTCCTATTCCGCGTGGGATTCGGAGGTACCTTGCTGTTTTGTGTCGGTATCCTCGCCTCTCCCGTAGGGGATACCCTGCGAGAGTCGGGTCGGAATCCCGAGATTGTCCGATTGTCCCGACATGGGGGCGGTCATGCCGCCTCGGTTGGATGTGCAAACGGCCGTAACAGCCAAAAGTGTACCGCTGTGACGCGATTCACGCCCGGCGTAAACCCCGGGATTCTCTCGCTGCTTAAAGACATCGACCGCCTCGTGCGGTCGTAGATAGTAAATCGTTACAGCGATCACTATCAGAACAGCCGCTGTTCGAGTTTGCGGCGGAGCCAGCCCGAGCTCGACTTCCCGTAGACCAGCAGCGTTCCGTGGTCTGCACTGGCCGGCGACCCACTGGGCAGATGGTCGAACAGCCGATCGAGAAGGCCGTGCTGGGTCCCGCTTGCGACCAGCAGGTCCGACCCGGCGACCGCCTGCTCGATGACCGCGTCGGTGTCGGTCTCGAGGACGCGCAACTCGACCGGTGCCGAACACAGCGACTGGAGGTCGTCGAGGTAGTCGTCGGTCGTGTTCCGCCGACTTTCGGGCGGGTTCTCTCCGATAGCGAGGTAGAACCGGACGGTCGCGTCGACCTGCTCGGCGACCGCCCCCGCGATCGCGACCTTCTCTGGGTCGAACGGCCCCTCGTCGGTGACGACCGCGATCCGCTCGATCCCCGCCTGATCGAAGTCCGTCGCCTCCACAACGGTGCAGGGAGCGTGCTCTTCGATCCAGTCGGTGTCGCTTCCGAGGATCGTCTCGGAGACCCGGCCCGGCGGCCGGTCGATGAGCAACACGTCCGCGTCGATGTCTTTTGCGTAGTTGACGATCGCGTGTCTGGTGTCGTGGCTGACGACCTCGCCGTAGCGCATCGGGATCTCCGAATCGGTCGTCCGGTCCGCCATCCTCGCTTCGAAAGCCTGATCGGCCTCGGTGAGCCTGTCGGCCGACTGGGGCAACGGCGTCTGATCCGGCACTTCGTCGAACTGGGCGACGCGAACCCCACCTTCGCGGTCGCGAGCCAGGCCCGTTGCCAGATCGATCAGCGACCGCTCGACGTCTCGGTCTGTGCGTTCGGTCACGGCCACGAGCACCTCGTAGCTCTGTTCGTCCACGGCCGACTCGGTGTCCTCGACGGCCCGACGGCCGACGCTCCGACGGACGGCGTCGGTCACCGCTCCCTCGCGGTCGACGCCGCCGCGCCTGACGACGAAGAAGTAATACCAGACGATCGATCCGGCAGTGATCACGACGGCCCCGACCAGCGGCACGAACCCGATGTAGCGCAGGAGAACGACCCCACCGATGATTCCGACGGCCTGTGGCAAGGGGTACAGCGGCGACTCGAAACTCGGATCGTAGGACTCGATCGACCCCTGGCGGAACGCGATCAGCGCGACGTTGATCAGGATGAACACGAGGATCTTGAACGCGCTGGCGAGCTTGGCGATGTCGTCGATCGGGACGAACGCGATCAACACCAGCAGCACCCCGCCGGTGATCGTGATGGCGTTGACCGGCGTCTCGAAGCGCTCGCTGACGTTCTCGAAGACGTCGGGAGCGAGTCCGTCGCGGCTCATCGCGAAGGGATACCGCGAGGAGGAGAGGATGCCGGCGTTGGCAGTGCTGACCAGCGCCAGCAGCGCGGCCGCCACGATCGCCAGCACGCCGATCCCCGGCAGGACGCTCTCGGCGGCGACTTCCATCGGCGTCTCGGTGGCCGTCAGATCGGCTTCCGAAGCGACGCCGACCATCACGGTCACGATAGCGACGTAGATCGCCGCGGTGATGACCAGCGATCCCAGAATCCCCAGCGGGAGATTTCGGTCGGGATTCTCGACCTCTTCGGCGACACTGGCAATCTTCGTCACGCCCGCGTAGGAGACGAAGACGAACCCAGTTGCACCGAGGATACCCTCGATACCACTGTCGAAAAAGCCCTCGAACCGGGTGGGCTCGACGCTCGGGGCGCCAGCGACGATGAACCACACCATCGCCAGCAACATCGCGGCGACGATGACGACCTGCATCTGGCCGGTCTGTTTGGCTCCGGCAACGTTCAACACGATCAACAACGCTGCGATCGTCAGTGCCACCGGCGTCACGGGCAGGTCGAACAGCAACACCAGATACGGCGCACCGCCGACCAGCGCCAGCGCCCCCTTGAACGTCAGCGAGAACCACGTCCCGACGCCGGCGATGGTCCCGAACAGCGGTCCCATCGCCCGCTCGATGTAGAGGTAGGTCCCGCCGGCCTCGGGCATCGCCGTGGCCATCTCGGATTTGCTCAAGGCGGCCGGAAGGACGAGAATTCCGGCGAGGAAATACGCGAACACGACTGCCGGCCCGGCCATCTTCATCGCTAATCCCGGGAGGATGAAGATACCGCTGCCGACCATCGCCCCGATACTGATAGCCGTCACTGACGGGAGTCCGAGGTCCCGTTCGAGTTGTTTCCCCATTAGTGGTGTTTCGTCGTCCGTCGAACGAGTGAGTCAGCGAGCGCTACTCCCGGGAGGGCCGACGCACGCCCGACTATCCGGGCGACGTCGCCCGTCTGCGCGCGGCGCGAACAGTCGCTCCACGTCATCCGCCCGGAACGACCCTCCGTGGTCGGGTTCGGATCGACGACGAGCGATGACTCTCTGACGGTCGCCATCTGCCCGTCTCTGTCGTCTCTCGAATCATGTCTCAGTAATGTACAGGTAGAGACGGAACCGCATAAATAACGCGATTATAATGCTGTTTCGACATTCTATATAAGTATATAGTGTTATATCGATAGTCACGATCGGTGGTTCGTGGCATCACACGAATTATGGCAGTGGGATCGGTAGCCCGGGGCATGACCTGGAATCTCGACGAGCTGGACCGGTACATCGTCTACTGTTTGCAGGAGGACGCCCGGAACGTCTCCTCGGGAACGATCGCAGAGCGGATGGGCGTCTCCGCGAGCACGGTCCGAAACCGGATCCACCGCCTCGAAGACGACGGGATCATCACGGAGTACAACGCCAGGGTCGACTTCGAGGCAGCAGGATCGCAGTTACACACGCTCATCGTCTGTACCGCGCCGATTCCCGAACGGAGCCGACTGGCGAAAGAAGCTCTGGCGGTCGACGGTGTGGTCGACGTCCGGGAAGTGATGACTGGCGAGGAGAACGTCCACGTCGGGATCGTCGGCACCGACAGCAACGACCTCAACCGGATCGGCGAGGAACTCGACGAACTCGGCCTGGAAGTCAACGACGAGGACCTCATCCGCGCGGAGTACACGACGCCGTATTCGGGGTTCGACGTCGCTCCCGAGGAGGAATGAAATACTGATCCGGAGGGCTCGTCCGCGTCAGGCGTCCAGGTAGTCCGGTCGCTGTTCGTACCCGATCGGGTCCTCGACGCCGACTCGCTGGAAGGCCTGCAGCCGGAACGCGCAGGCGTCGCAGGTCCCACAGGCCGGGGCCTCCGCGCGGTAGCAACTCCAGGTGTCCTCGTAGGGGACTCCGAGCTCGAGACCGCGCTCGGCGATGTCGGTCTTCGAATACTCGACGAACGGCGCTTCGATCTCGATGTCGGCGCCGGGGCTGGTTCCGCGGTCGACCACCGTTTGAAACGCGTCGAAGAACTCGGGGCGACAGTCCGGATATCCAGAGAAATCCTCGCTGTGGGCACCGATGAACACCGCCGTGCAGCCGTTGGCCTCGGCGTAGGAGGTCGCCATCGACAGCAGGTTGGCGTTCCTGAAGGGGACGTACGAAGATGGGACCTCCTCAGACTCTAGATCCGCGTCTTCGACGGCCTCGTCTTCGTCTGTCAGGCTCGACCCGCCGATGTCCGCGAGGTGGCTCGTTTCGACCACCAGTAGATCAGCAGCGTCGACGTGCTCGGCGAGCGCCTCGGCACACTCGCGCTCGCGGTCGGCGGTGCGCTGGCCGTAGGTCGTGTGCAAGAGGTAGAGGTCGTCGTAGCCGCGGTCTTTCGCGACGTAGGCGGCGGTCGCGCTGTCCATGCCGCCGGACGCGAGGACGACGGCGCGATTCGATTTGGGGTCGGGGATGGGTGAGTCGTCGGTCATCGTTTGGGTAGTTACGTTTCGGGGGCGTCGTTCCAGAGGTCGACGTGCAATCTGGGGGTGTAGCGGTAGCCGTATTTCATCGCCAGCTCCGCGACGCGCTCGCGTGTCTCGGCGAGTCGCTCGCGCGTGGCACCTTCGGGCATCAGCAGGACGTCGGGGTCGCGGACCTGCCAGGGGGCCGCAGCGCGGACGTCTTCGACCACCGCTTCGACCTCGGGCATGTCCGACTCGTCCGTGACGACGAATTTCAACTGGACGTCGTGGGCGTCAGCGAATTTTCCGAGGACGCCGATATCCAGGCGGCGCTGCTCGTGTCGCTCGGCCCACCCGTCGTCGACCGGCTCGCCGTCCGGTCGCTCGACGTCGGGAGTCGGCGTACTATTCTGGAGTTTCGGGCTCGCACTCACGAGGTCGATCTTCGCCTTCCGATAGATCGTCCCGTTGGTCTCGACGGTCGTGTGATAGTCGCGTTCGGCGAGCGCTTCGAGCAGTGCGACCGATTCCTCGTGCATGAGCGGTTCGCCACCGGTGAGGACGACGTAGTTGGTGTCGTACTGCTCGACTTCCGCGACGATCTCCTCGACGGCCATCCAGGCGTGGGAGGGGTCCCACGAGGTGTGATAGGAGTCACAGAACCAGCAGCGGAGGTTGCAGCCGCTGGTGCGGACGAATACTGATGGTGTGCCCGCCAGTTTGCCCTCGCCCTGGATCGAGTAGAACAGTTCGTTGATGGGCAGTGCTGCTCCGTCAGGAGCGCTGTCCGGTCGGTCGGTGTCGCTGGTGACGGGCATCTATGGACGGGCGCAGAGTTCGCCTGTCTCGGCTACGGAGACGTCGACGTCGCTGACGGTCTCGGGCAGCCGATCGAGCAACGCTCGTTCGAGGTTCCAGGCCATTACCTCGGCCGTCGGCGGTCGCTCGAAGACCACGACACTGTCGCCGTCGCCGCTCGATTCGAAGGCCTCGATCAGGGGATCACCCGCTTCGAGCAGGAACATGTGATCCCACTCGTCGATTATCGATGTAATATCGCCCTTGTCGACGACCCAGCCTTCCTGAGTTACTTCGCCGGTGACCTCGACACTGATCTCGTAGTTGTGGCCGTGCGGCCGCGAACACTTCCCGTCGTGGTGCTGGAGTCGGTGCCCGGTCGAGATTCGGATCGGCCGATCACCGCCGACAACGAGTGTCCGCTCGCCGATCTCGGTCCCGGTTGGGGAGTGTGATATTCCTCTAGGCATATCTGATTGCTATCTAGAGGTTATCTGACGGGAATATAAAAGTCGCGTAAGCGGAAGCGTCCACGAGAAAGGATCACTTCGGTGGCTCGTAGTCGTCCGCCACCGGGTCGTATTTTTCGTAGAATTCGCCGAGGGTGTACTGGCTTCGATGCATGGGGTCGGGTTCCCTGACCGACTGATAATAATCACAGGTCTCACACACCGCAGGGAAGTCCCCCTCGTTCTGTCTCGTTATCAACTCGTCGTATGCCGTGTTGTCTGTCGGACTGAGAACGTCCGCTAACGAGTCGTCGTCGAGGTGTCCCAGCGATAGTGTCGCATCGACATCCCGGCACGCACAGGCGTTGACTTCCCCATCAGGAAGGATGATATTCTTGTTGAAGATGAGTTGGCACGGGCCGTCTTTGTCAGTTTTTGCATCCGCAAGTTCCATATCCAGCCCCGAGAGGTCGTGTTCGGAGATCACACCACCCCAGTTGTTGTACTCCCCCTCGAAATTCGAGACGGTGACGCCCGAGTCGTGCAGCTGTCGTATCGGATCCAATAGACGGTTCAGTTCTCCCGACAAGTCGTCGATATTGTCTAACGGATTGGCGTTGTCGAACGTGCGAAACCCGATCTCGATCTTGTTTGGATCGTCCAGAAAATCCGCCAGAAACGCCAGATTAGAGGTCAATCGGTCGTAGTGGCGCGCTTGGCCACCAGTGATCTCGGTGAAACTGTCTTTGTCGTGGCCGTACACGCTTATGTACAGACTCCGCCTTCCGGTTGTCAAAAAAGTTGCACGGATGGGAGTTCGACAGATTTGCCCGTCTGCTCGAATACAAGGCCGAGGAATACGGTATTCTCGTTGACTGGGTGGACGAGGAGAACACGTCGAAGACATGTTCGTGTTGCGGGCAGATTCGAGAGAGCAACCGCGTGGAGCGTGGTCTATACGTCTGCGAGTCCTGTGAAACGACGATGAACGCAGACGTGAACGGTGCGGTGAATATCCGGCGAAAGATAACTCAGAGTCCTCCGACCGGGGATATGAGTAACGGCTGGTTGGCACAGCCCGGAATCTTCCTGTTCGACCGCGAGAGCGGACGGTTCACACCGAGAGAACAGGGAGACTGCAAACCCTAATATCCCAACGCTCGGGATTCCTCCGCGTTCACGCGGAGGAGGATGTCAACCGCTTCGGCCGATCTTTGTGTCGGTACGCACAGAACTTACAGCCGAGATTACAAACGCCGGACGGGGCGATCATGAGTTTCTCCGTGGGCTCGCCGATAAACTCGTCGTGTGTCCGTTCGATGATGTCGCTCCAGATCGGCCCGACAGCAGACTGCACAGTGTCGGGTAAAACGGCAGATACTTTCGATCCGGCGTGGCGTAGCAGAGTCATATGCTGTTCTGGTTGTGGTAGTTCGGGTGTTGGAGCTACTCACCCCTAAATAGGTAGGATACATCGTGGACTCCCGCTCTAGCCGCTGGCGAGCCAGAAAATGACAGGGGCGCGGATCGGGCAGGATTTCAGTCGGCCGAGGAGACCTGGAAACTGTCGTCACAGCCGTACGGAACGCAGGTCCCCTCCTCTTTGTATACTGTCAACTGGTGGGAAACCGAGGCGGTGTTACCCTCGCTGTCGGTGACCGTCAGGGTCGCTGTCCGCTCTTCGACGTCGTCGGCGGTGTAGTAGAAGGCGTGGTCGACGCTCTGGCCCGTCCGAGTATACGTGTAGTCGCCACTGTCGTCGTAGGAGTCGAACGTCCACTCGTAATCGACGATTTCGCCGTGTTCCGAAGAGGAGTTCCCGCCGTAGAAGTCCACTTCCTCGTTGTTGTCGGGCGTCTCGTCGCTGCCGTTCATGACGGCGACGACACCGTTGTCGCTGCTGGCTGTCGCCGTCGCGGCCGTTCCGATGCCGAGACCGGCCACCAGTGCGCCACCAATTGCTTTCAGAACGCTCCGTCTGTTGGGGGTGGATTCGCGCATTGCACTTTCTGTCTGAAACGCTCATACAATAAAAGTAATTCAAGTATATATTAATTAATAGATCAAGGTGTCGAATGCCACTACTCCAGTGAACGTACTGACAGGGATGTCGACACACAAGTCTTATGTACAACTCTGTCCGTTAGAGAACAGTAATGGATACTGGTGGCGAGATAGCGCCGGACGTTCGGTCGATCCTGAACGCTGCCCGCGACCGCAGTGGGGGTGGCGGGCGTGTCGCTGTCGACGCGCGATCACTGCCCGAAGCGTTCGACACGGCCGAAGCCGACGGTCGCGTGCCGGTGATCGCGGAGGTCAAGCCGACCTCGCCGACGACAGCGGGTGAACGTCGAGACGATCCGGTCGAGCTGGCCGAGCAGATGGTCGACGGCGGCGCGGCAGCCCTGTCGGTGCTGACCGAACCCGAACACTTCGGTGGCTCCCCAGAGGTCCTGAGACGTGTCCGCGAGGCCGTCGATGTCCCCGTCCTGCGGAAGGATTTCGTTCTCTACGAGGAGCAACTGGACGTCGTCGAGGCCGACGTGATCCTGTTGATCGTGCGCTTTCTCGAAGAGGAAGGCACTGACGACCTCGAAGACCTGCTCGCGGCGGCTCGCGAGCGGGGTTTTCAGGTACTCGTCGAGACCCACACCGAACGCGAGGTCGAGCAGGCGATCGACGCCGGTGCCGACATCGTCGGCGTGAACAACCGCGACCTCGCCGAGTTAGAAGTCGACCTCTCGACGTTCGAGGACGTGGCACCAACTGTGCCCGAGAACGTCACGCTCATTGCGGAAAGTGGCCTAGAGACGCCCGACGACGTGACACGCATGCGCACGGCGGGGGCCGACGCCTGTCTGATCGGCTCGGCGATCATGGCGGGGGACGTGCGCGAACGGACCCGGCAGTTCACCACTTCAGAGGAGACCCAATCATGAGTACGGACGACACAGACGGCAGTTTCGGACAGTACGGCGGCCAGTACGTTCCAGAAGTGCTGATGCCAGCCATCGAAGAGTTAGAAGACGCCTACCAGCGCTACGTCCTCGACAACGAGGACGGGTTCATGGACGAGTTCCGTCGCCGCCTCGCTGATTTCGGCGGGCGACCGCTCCCGCTCCAGCGAGCCGACCGCCTCAGCGAGCGCTACGACACCGAGGTCTACCTCAAGCGCGAGGACCTGCTTCACGGCGGCGCGCACAAGCTGAACAACGCCCTCGGGCAGGTCTTGCTGGCGAAGTACATGGGCAAAGACCGGATCATCGCCGAGACCGGTGCCGGCCAGCACGGCACGGCGACGGCGATGGCCGCCGCCCACCTCGACATGCCCTGTGAGATCTACATGGGCGAGACCGACATCGCCCGCCAGCGACCCAACGTCTTCCGAATGAAGATCAACGGTGCAGACGTCAATCCTGTGACGGTGGGCCGTGGGACGCTCAAAGAAGCGATTTCGGAGACGATGCGCGACTGGGCGACCAACGTCGAAGACACCCACTACGTCATCGGATCGGTCGTCGGTCCCCACCCGTTCCCCGCGATGGTCCGGGACTTCCAGTCCGTCATTTCGGAGGAGGCCCGCGAACAGATCCAGGAGAAGGCAGGCCGCCTCCCCGATTCCGTGCTCGCCTGCGCGGGCGGCGGGTCGAACACGATGGGCGCGTTCGCCCACTTCGTGGACGACGAGGCTGTCGATCTCGTTGCAGTGGAAGCAGGGGGGTCCTCGCTCACTGTCGACGAAGAGAACGGGGTCGCGCCCAACTCGGCGTCACTGTCGACCGGAAACGAGGGTGTTCTCCACGGCGCGCGCACCAAACTCCTGCAGGACGGCGACGGCCAGATCATGGAATCACATTCGGTCTCGGCCGGCCTGGACTACTCGGGCGTCGGTCCGGAACTGGCCCACCTCGTCGACGAGGACCGCGTCACCCCCGTCAACGTCGGCGACGACGCCGCCCTGGAGGCGTTCCACCGGCTCTCCCAGGACGAGGGGATCATCCCCGCGCTCGAGACGGCTCACGCCTTCGCCTTCTTAGAGGAGAACCCCGAGAAAGTGGGCGAGGTGACCATCGTCAACGTCTCCGGCCGCGGCGACAAGGACCTCGAGACCGTCATCGAAGAGACTGCCAAACGCGATCTCGACATCGCGCCGGACATGAGCGTCTTCGAGCAGGTCGGCGCGGGTGCACTCGGTGGGCAGGGGGGCCACGAATGAGCCTGCAGGACGTCTTCGAGAGCGGCGAGCCGGCGTTCGTCCCCTATCTCGCCGCCGGTGACCCGAGCTACGAAGCCTCCATCGAGTACGTCGAGGCGCTGGAACGTGGTGGCGCCGACGTGATCGAACTCGGGCTGCCCTTCTCGGAACCGATCGCCGAGGGGAACACGATCCAGAACGCCGTCGTCCGCGCACTGGAGTCGGGGATGACTCCCGAGCGCTACTTCGAGTTCGTCGCGGATCTCGATGTGGACGTCCCGCTGGTCTGTATGACCTACTACAATCTCGTGTTTCAATATGGAGAGGAGCACGGCCCGCGGCCGTTCGTCGAGAAGGCCGCCGAGGTCGGTATCGAAGGGTTCGTCATCGTCGACCTCCCCGCCGAGGAGGCCGACCCCCTTCGGGACGCCTGCGACGAGTTCGGGCTGGACCTGATCTTCATCGTCGCACCGACGACGACCGACGAGCGCCTCACGAGCATGCGCGAGCGTGTCTCCGGCTACGTCTACGTGCAGGCTCGAACGGGTGTCACGGGCGCCCGCGACGACGTCAGTGACCAGACCGCCCAGACGCTCGATCGGATCGGCGACTGGAACGTTCCCAGGGCAGTCGGCTTCGGGATCAAAACCGGTGAGCATGCCGAACGGATCGTCCGCGCCGGGGCTGACGGCGTCATCGTCGGCTCCGCGCTCGTCGACATCATCGCTGACGGAACAGCAAACGACGACCCCATCTCCGAGACGGCCGCGAAACTGGAAGCGAAAGCCCGCGAACTGAAGGACGGCGCGTTGCGAGGCGTGCAGGCGACCGCCGAGAACGAGTAGCGATCACTCTCGGAGATCGCCTGCCGACCGGTTTCGATGGAGTACCGTTATTGAGTTTGCGATCGATTGTCGCACATGGATGATTCCAGAGCCGACACCGAGCAACTCGAAGTCTGGTGTGCGGGCGAGGAGTGGTGCCCCGTCACGACGACGGCGACGCTGATCGGCAAGAAGTGGCACCCAGTGATCGTCCATCGGCTGCTCGAAAACGGTCCGAGCGGGTTCAACGAACTCAAAGAAGACGTCGACGGCATCTCCAGCAAAGTGCTCTCGGACAGCCTCGACGACCTCGAAGAAAAGCGGCTGGTCTCCCGCGAAGTCGTCAACGAGAAACCGTTTCGCGTCCAGTACTCGCTGACTGACCACGGCGCGTCACTGGAGCCAGTGATCCACGCCATGCGAGACTGGGGCCGGCAGTATCTGACCGCTCCCGAAGACGAGACAGGCACATCCTGACACTACCACGCCAAATCGAAAGTCGATAGCCGGTGAACCTTTTGTCGGGTGATGTCGTTGTATTCGGGTATGCGCGACCTCGACGAGACCGACCTCGAGATCATGGAGTTACTGTTGTCCAACGCCCGGCGGCCCTACAGCGACATCGCGGAGGTCGTCGGCCTCTCTGCCCCGGCCGTCTCCGATCGCGTCGAGCGCCTTCAGGAGATGGGGATCATCGAGCGCTTCACGCTGGCTATCGACCGCTCGCAGCTACGCAAGGGGATCCCCGTCCTGGTGACACTCGATCTCGCGTCGAACGGCCCGGAGACGTCCGCACTCGCGGAGACGTTCCTGGCCGCCGACGCCGTCGAGCACGTGTTCACGACCGCCGAAGCCGATCTGGTGGTCTTCGCTCGTGTGCCCGACAACGACGTCGCAAGTTGGCTGACCGACACCGTCGAGGGCGACGTGATCGATGACTTCGCGGTGACGTTGCTCTCCCAGGCGGAGTGGTCACCCGATCTGGGCGGGACGGAGTTCGCCCTCTCCTGTGCCCAGTGTGGGAATACGGTCGACAACGAGGGAACCGCCGCCCGGATCGACGGCGACCTCTATCAGTTCTGCTGTCCCTCGTGTGAAGCCCGCTTCGAGGAGAAGTACGAGGAGCTGCAGCAGGGCGCTGACTGAGACAGGTCTGGACGGCCCACGTTAGTCGGCCGCCGATGCGGGCATCTCCTGACTCCCCTGTCCGACCACCTCCTGGCGGTGCAGCCGTTCGCGGAGCCCGTGGTCCTCGAACAGGTTCGAGACTCCAACGGGTTCTCTCTCGACACGCGACGTGACGGGCAGAACAGCCCAGAGACCGAAACGGGCCGATCCGCCCCCTGTGATTCCCAACAGGGATTGGCACGTTGGCCCCCGTATGGACCGGTTTCAGAACACGCGACATCGAAACTAGAAACGATATTCTCGATCCTGTACTATCCCCACTTTCGGACACTATACTGCCGATACTACTTCGGCTCAGAACCGGGCAGAAATTGGATGGGCCCTGCCGGATTTGAACCAGCGCTCAATCGGTTATGAGCCGATCGCTTTAACCAGACTAAGCTAAGGGCCCTCAATCGCGCTTTCACGATACGGAGACTAAACTGTACCGTCTTGGGGGTGTCTGCGTCCTCCGAACGCCGCCAGTGCTCGAACCGATGCAAGACGGTCCTGCTCGCCTCACTCCGTTCGGCTGTGCAGGCTGCGACTTCCGTGTTCGAGCCTGTCGATCTCGTCCACATCGCTCACGGACGGCTCGCTCCGCTCGCCGACTTGTTCGCGATAGAAGGACGCCATCGTGAGACTACGTCTCATGGGCCGTGAATTTTCTGTGAAAATTGACGCCGTCCCGAGAACTGCATAGCAGTTCTCGTGGGCCGAAAAATCGCTCCGCGATTTTACGCCGCCGCCAGGGCTCGAACCTGGGACAACCTGGGTAACAACCAGGTGCTCTACCAGCTGAGCTACGGCGGCTCGTGATCGCAATTTCTCGTAGTCGGAGTTATTTGATAGGGCTTTCGCTTCGCGACCGCATCGACACGCTTTCACGTACTTGTCGGCATCCCTCTGATATGAGCGATGAGTTCGACGCCGTCCTCGAAGACATCCGCGAGCGCGTCGATCCCGGACCCGGCGAACGCGAGCGCCTGCAGGCGGTTGTCGACGAACTGACCACCGAGATTGAGACCGCCATCACCGACCTCCCGATCGAAGCCGACGTCGTCCAGGTCGGCTCGACGGCCCGCGGAACCTGGATCGCTGGCGACCGCGACGTCGACCTGTTCGTCCGGTTCCCGGCCGACCTCCCGCGCGAGGAGCTCGAGGCGTACGGTCTGCAGATCGGCCGGCAGGTCTTCCCTGAGGGCCGCGAAGAGTACGCCGAACACCCTTACGTCGTCGGGCAGCGCGGCGGATTCGACGTCGATCTGGTTCCCTGCTATGCGGTCGCCGACGCGACGCAGATCCAGTCAGCGGTCGACCGCACCCCCTTCCACACCGAGTACCTCGACGAGCACCTCGACGACGACCTCACCGGCGACGTCCGGGTCTGCAAGCAGTTCCTCACTGGGATCGGCGTCTACGGCAGCGACCTCCGGACACGGGGGTTCTCGGGCTATCTAACTGAACTCCTCGTTCTGGAGTGCGGCGGCTTTCGGCCGTTCGTCGAGGCGGCCGCAGACTGGCATCCGCCCGTGAAAATCGACCCCGAAGACCACGGTCGAGCGACCTTCGACGATCCGCTCGTCGTGATCGACCCCACCGATCCCGAGCGCAACGTCGCGGCCGTCTGCAGCGAGTCCAACGTCGCAAGACTCCAGCACTACGCTCGCGAACTGCTGGCCGACCCCCGGGTGGACCTGTTCCTCCCGGCCGAGCGCGACCCGCTCGACACGGACGCCGTGGCCGCGGCGTTCGAGAAGCGGGAGACGACACCCGTTGCACTCGTCTTCGAGACGCCTGACCTCGTCGAGGACGACCTCTACCCGCAGCTTCGAAAGTCACTGGCTGGAATCGTGAGCCTGCTCGACCGCGAGGGCTTCGACGTCCTGCGTTCGGATCTGTTCGCGGACGACGAGCGAGCCGTCCTGCTGGCCGAACTCGAAGTCCTCGAGCGGCCGGCCGTCGCCCGCCACGAGGGGCCGCCAGTACACGTCCGCCAGCACGCCGAAGGGTTCTTCGGGCGCTACGAGAGCGACGAGACGGTCACCGGCCCGTTCATCGAGGGGGATCGCTACGTCGTCGAACGCGAGCGTGAGCACACGACCGCCGCAGCACTCCTCGACAGCGGCGCTGTCTTCGAGGTCGCGCTCGGGACGCACGTCGAGAGTACGATGGCCAACGACTACGACGTCCTCCCCGGGGAGGAAGTCGCGACGCTGGCCGAGGACTTCGGCGTCGAACTGGCAGACTATCTCGATCCGCGGCCGTGAGAAGGAGGGCGGCGTCTCGCTACTCCATGTAGCCCAATTGCTCGAGTCGCTCGGTGACGTCGTCGCCAGCGGCCGAGCGCTGGCCCGTGTCCGTCAGTGGCTCGCGGTTCTCGACGTCGGGTTCTTCGCTGAAGATATCGAGTACGTCGCCGACCATATCCGTCGGGATCGCCGCGTCCGCGCTGGCGAGGATGGTCGGAGCCATGTCCGTGATCGAGATCTGCTCGTGCTCGCCGCCGGCCTCGAAGGAGGGACCGGAGGCGACGAAGATTCCGGTATTGGTGTTTTCGGCAGCCCAGCGAGCGGGTTCGGTCGTGATTTCGCCGCCGCCCATGCCGTCGTTGACGTGGACGCCGGGGCGCTGCTCGACGACGACCTCCGGCGCTTCCTCGAGGTAGGGGCCGCTGTAGATCTCCTCGCCGCGATAGACGTTCGTGAACAGCGGGCCGTGCTCGTCTTCCAGCTCTCGGAGGTCCTCGATCAGGCTCTCGGCCACCGAATCGACGTCGTAGGCGGGGTTGACGTAGATCGGGCCCTGTGCGCTGGCGACGGCTTTCGTCTCGGGGAGGTCGATGGCGTCGAGTTTCCGCCCGCGCTTGACCCCGGCTTCCTGTGGAACCAGTTGCTGGACGCGCTCGGGGACGACTTTCGAGAGGAAATCGACCATCCCGAGGCGCTTTGCGACCGCCAGGGCGTTCTCGCGGGTCACGCCGATCCGCTGGAAGTAGGTGTCGACGCTCCCGGTCCGGGTCTGGTAGCCGTTCTGGGCGAGCCACTCGTTGACGTAGAATTCTGTCTGGGTCGCGGCGGCCCCGTGATCGGACATCAGGATGATGTCGGTGTCTTCGAGATTATCGAGCCGGCCGACCCACTCGTCGACGATCTTCCAGCCCCGTTTGGTGGGTTCGGCGTCCCAGAAGAAGTGATGCAAGACGTTCAGATAAAAGAGGGTGAGATGGGTGAAATCGAGGTTTCGCTCCTCGAACAGCGTGACCGCAGCCTCCAGGCGCGCCTCGAAGAGGTCGAGAATCGCGTCGACTTCTGCACCTGTTTCGTCGTTGCTGGATAGCAGGGGGTCGGGGTGGACGCGATAGCCGAAGCGGTCTTCGAGTTCGCTTGCCAGTTCAGGCGGCTGGGTGTAGCCCTCCTCCAGGGAACGATACTCGCCTTCGACGGCGTCCGGTCCACCAGAAACCATGAACTCCTCGATGTCCCGCGGCGGGTACGTCGATGGCATGTTCATCACACCTGCCGTCTGGCCCTCGTCGTTGAGGTAGTCCCACAGTTCGGGCGTGTCGAAGTCGCTGCCGTTGCAGACCGAAATTTCCCCGTTTTCGAGGTCGACCTTCTCGAACCAGAAGACGCCGAAGCCGCCGGGATTCTTCCCGGAGGCGTAGCACTTCCAGTTGGGGAACGTCACGGGCGGGAGGCAACTGCGACTCTCGGCCCAGGTGCCCGAGTCGCGGAGCGCCGCGATGTTGGGGAGCTCGCCGGCCTCGATCCACGGCTCTAACAGCCGCCAGCTCGCGCCGTCGAGTCCCAGGACGAACGTTCGAGTCATGGCTGGGAGTATCCGGTCGGCTGTGAAATGTCTGTCCACTTCCGTCTCGGACTCGACTTCAGAGTGGGGCTACTCCGTGCTCTCCCACGGCAGCCCGAGCCGCATCGTCGGATACCAGCCGATCACCGCAGGAAGATACGTCCCCAGAAACCGATCGATGAGGATGGTCGGGCCGGCGATGGCGGCCGGGACGCCCAGTGCGGCCAGCACCAGCGTGGCGGAGGCCTCGGCGACGCCGATCCCACCGGGCGTGATCGGCAGCAGTGTCACGGCGTAGGCGGTCACCAGCGCCAGTGGCAACAGATACAGCGGAGTGAACTCCACGCCTGCCGCCGAGAGCAACAGCCACACCCGCAGTGCAGGCATGGCCAGCAGCGCGACCGACCATCCGAGGACGTAGCCGCCGACAGCGATCGGATCACGGCGGAGTTTCGAGAGTGTCTCGGCCGTCTCGGCCCCGATATCCGGCAACGCGTCGACCATCGTCGTGAGGACGACCTCGGCGTAGGGCAGTCGATCGATCGGCGTCCGTCGACGGAGGCCGTCGGCGAGCGTCGCCGCTCCACCGAGGCGAGCCCCGGCCACCAGCAAGAGGGGACCGACGACCAGGTACAGCCCCGCAGAGGCGGCGATCACCAACAGGAGACCGACCGACAACTCTGTAGCAAAGGCGGCCAATCCGGCGAAGGCGACGATTCCGTACAGCAGCGCGAACAGCGCCGTATGGAGCGTCGCGACCGCGACGACCGTCCCCCAGGAGTAGCCAGTGTACTGGCGCAACACCGCCGGTGCGAGGGACTTCCCCACTGCCTGGGAGGGCGTGAGATGGTTGACAAACCTGACCGTGAGCATGACACCGGCGGCCGCACGAAACGGCGTCGGCTGCAGACGGTTCAACAGCACGTGCCAGTTCCAGAACTGCGCGACCGTCCCCAGCACTGACGCGCCGAGGACGACCGCGACAGCCGCAGGGGCCATCCCCGACAGCCGTTCGAGGATGATCCCCCAATCGGCCTGCCAGACGAGCCAGCCAAGCGCGACGAAGCCGATACCGTACCGGAGGAGCCATAGCAGCCGCCCTCTGAGATCACTCATTGCTCGCCTCCACAACCTCGCGAGCGGTGACGAATTCGAAGTCGCTCGCGAGGATGCGTTCGATCGCCCGCCACATCCACGCGCCCGTCCGGACGTACACGCGCTTCGGGACCCCTTCGACGTTCGGCAACGTCGCCAGTTCCCAGGGGTGGACGTACAGGACCGGCGTGATTCCCCTGCGAGCGAGTAGTTGCATCCCGAGCAGCGTGTAATGGACGCCGAAAAACCGGATCCAGGTACCCGTCAGGGGCAGGCCGATCCCGGGCATCACGGCAATAGGCAGTTCGGTCAGCGACTCGGGTGCGCCCGGGCTGAGGTCGCTCGCGGGCGTCGGCTCGTGGACGCCCCACTCACCGCCGTACCAACCGGGGATCGACCGACAGGGCGCGACGCTCGAATCGTAGCTGTAGCCCGCCTCGGCGAGCAACTCGAAGTGATCGTCGCCGAAGTCGAACGCCGGCGCGCGAAAGCCGTCGACCTCGACGCCAGTCACCGACTCCAGGACCGCTCGGGAGCGTTCGAGTTCCTCGCGCCGCTGGTCGGGCGTGCAGTCGGTCAGGAGTGGATGGGTATGCGTATGCGAGGCGATTTCGTGGCCGGCCTCGGCCGCGGCGACGATCCGGTCGGGGTCGCGCTGGGCGACGTCAGAGACGACGAAAAAGGTCGCGTCGGCGTCGTACTCCTCCAGGGTCGAGAGCAGGCGCTCCATCGTGCCCGGGCCGACGGCTTCGGGATCGGGAATCGAGCCGCTGGCGCTCCGGTAGGCGGGCGTGTGCGCGAAGCTCTCGAAGTCGATCGAGAGCACGGCACTGGGCATCTCAGTCATCGTCGTCGGTCCGCTGATCGAGGTCGTAGCGCAACAGTGCCAGCTCCTGGTTGAGATCCGACAGCTGCTTGCGACTCTCGACGAGCTGGATGTAGCTGTAGAAGACCAGGAACAACAGGAGGAGATTCGAGACGAACAGGACCGACTCGGGACCGCGAGCGAACCCAAGCAGTGCCATCGCGCCTTCCAGTCCGCCGAGCAGATCGACACTCGTGATCGCGCTCCCGACCGAGATGACGAGCAGCGCGACGCCGAAGCCGGCCCACAGGAGGAACTCGAAGACGCCCTCCTTGCGATCGCTGACCAGCCGATAACTCTGGTAGAGCAACGCGAGTCCGGCGATCACACCGATCACGTGGATCGGCGCGAGTGCGAGTCCGGTCATCGGAACAGTAGCACCTTCAGCGTGGTCTTGAGCATCCGCGGCGGGTACTTCAGAAACGTGCCGAGGTCGAACTGCGAGCCGTCGGTCTCCGGGGGCATCGGCGTCGAGATCTCGACGATCTTGTAGCCCTTCCGAGAGGCTTCGAGGGTCTGTTCGAGCGCCCAGTGGCTGTTCTCGGGCCGGGAGAGATCCGCGAGGAGTTCGGTCGTGTACGCCCGGAAGCCGCTGGTGACGTCGGTGATATTCAGGTCGCTCAGGGCGTTGACTTCCCAGGTGAAAAACCGGATGCCGGCCCGCCGGACCAGGCTGTACTCCTTGTAGCTGTCGTTGAGGAACCGACTGCCGATCACCATGTCGGCGTCTTCCTCGACGACCTTGGCCAGCAGCCGGGGGATGTCCGCGGGGTCGTGCTGGCCGTCGCCGTCGATCTGGACGACGACGTCGAAGTGCTCGCGGGTGCCGACGAGATAACCGGTGTGGACGGCCCCGCCGACACCCATGTTCTTGGGTAGCGAGACCACGCCATCGGCGACTTCCCGGGCCGTCTCGGCGGTGTCGTCCGTGCTGGCGTCGTCGATCACGACGACCTTGTCGACGTACGCCCGGGTCTCGCTGACGACGTCCGCGATCGTTCCGGCCTCGTTGTAGGCGGGCACGATCGCGAGTACCGACAGCTCGGCCTGCTGGCGCTGGGTGTCGACAGACACACCGTCGTGGGTCGATTGAGCAGACATTTCGTACCTGGCTCCCGAGGGAACTGTCAGACCGTACCTGTCGCGTTCAATTAACGATTTCGAGACGATCCCGGAACGACGTCGGTTCCGAGACGATCCCAGAGCGACTGTCTTTTTGTATCGTCGTCGGATAGCTGGTGGTGATGTGGCTGCCCTCCCCGCTCGAACGCGCCAGCGATCAGTTCCGAGAGGATCTGGCGGCAGACCCCTATCTGAAGTACATCCTCCTGGTGTCGGCGGTGCTTGCGACGTTCTGGATCTGGCATCGCCTGCCGAACTTCGCGACCCGTGACGAACGCTGGCGGGTCGTCGACTCGATGGAAGTCGCCGGGTTCGTTGCCGACGACGGGCTCACGCTCGAGGCGCTTCAGGACGGAACCTCCTACTGGCGTGTGTTCGGGCCGACGCTGTATCTCTACGGCCTCGTAGCGCTGCCGGCGATCGTGCTCACCTTCGCGATCGGTGACGGGCACGTCTTCTCGGACCTCCTTGGAGCCCTCGGGACCGACTTCTACGCCCACTGGCAAGCGATTCCGGCGTGGCTGTGGTGGGCGACGGTTCTGCCGGCCCGGTTGGTCAACGCCCTGCTGGCGGTCGGCTGTGTCTATCTGCTGTACCGGATCGGGACGAAACTTCGCGACCGTGCGACGGGACGACTGGCCGCGCTACTACTGGCGCTGACCTGGGGACTGATCTTCCTCGGTCACGAGGCCGGCGAGGACGTCCCCGCGCTGTTCTGTATCCTGCTGGCGTTCTACCTCGCGATCCGGTACGTCGAGACCGGGTCTCGACGGCTGTTCCTCTGGGGCAGCGCCGTCGGCGGGCTGGCGATCGCGTTCAAGCCGACCGCCGGGATCACCGCCGTGATGCTCGGGATGGCCTACTTGCTCCACGCGAGGCGGGCCGACGACCCCGTTCGAGCACTCGCCCGGCCGGGCGTCCTCATCGGCGGGCCCGTCGTCGCGCTGGCGGTCATGTACCTCGCGTTCCCGAGCGTCGTTCTCAACGGGCACGAGGTCCTGCTCGACCGGCTCGACCGCGTGGCCAACGAGAAGACCAACAGCCACGGCTGGCTCGGCCGTCCGGCCTGGTGGTGGTACGTCCGCGGGACGGTCAACGGTCTCGGGTGGCCGCTCGCGATCGCCTGTCTGGGTGGCGTCGTCGCTGCGGTCGGCGGTCTCGGCCGCCGGGTGCTCCCGCCCGCACTCGCCCGTCTACGCGGCCAGTCGTCGGCCGACAGCGACCCGTCACTGGAGACCGACGGCATGGTTCTCGCGCTGGCCGGAATCGTCGTGATGACCGCCGTGTTCTCGACGTGGGCGTACTTCCGGACACACCACTTGCTGCCGATGTTCCCGCTCGCGATCGTGCTGGTCGCGCTGGCGCTGCGCTGGCTGGCCGACAGCCCGAGGACGGTCGGTGCTGTCGACGCCCACCGCCTCTTTCAGGGAGTGACAGCCGTCCTGCTGGTCACGACCGCGATCTACGCGGGCGTCGGCACGGTTGGGTACGCGACCCAGCCCCGCGATCAGGCAGTCTCGTGGTTGATCGAACACGGTGGCGAGAACGCGACCGTCGAGACCTACTCCGGAGACTCCCAGGAAGCCGCTGTCCCGCACGGCTGGACGATCTATCGGCCGACCGACGGCACACGAGGCATGGTGCTCGCCAACTGGATGCGACTGATCGAGCACCGCTGTCCCGACTACGTCGTGCTCAACTACCAGCGATCGATGCTCTGGCTCGCCCCCGAGAACCACAGCCAACTCGCGGACCGCTGGGCCCGACCTGGCGTTCCCACCTTCCTCGAATCGCTGCTCTCGGCCAATGGCGCCTACCCATACGAAGTCGCCGAACGATTCGGCCCCCAGCCCCCCTTCCGTGACGGCGGCGAGCCGTTCGACCCGACCTGGGACATGGTCCGCGCGGGAATCTACCCCCGGACGATCCAGTACGGCGATCCCCAGGACTTCGGCGTCTACGGCTACGCCGTCGTGCTGGAACGAACCGGAGCGTGTGATGGCTCGAATTAATGTAAATTATATGAAAAATGGGCCCGAGCGGATTTGAACCGCTGGCTTCGGCCTTGTAAAGGCCGCGTCATAACCAACTAGACCACGGACCCGTACCTCCGAGTTGACCAGCCGCGTGAATAACGCTTACTCTCTGGACCGACGACCTTACCCCGGGTCCGCCCCTCCGCAACTGCATGGAGTGGCCCGACCGCGACCGCCTCGTCACGCTCGTCGCGTTAGGGCTGGTCGTCCTCGCCATCGGGTTCTGGGCGCTCAGTCCGACCGGCCCACTCGGGGGACTGTTACACCCCCTCGACTACGACCGAGCGACCGTCGCGCTCGCCGACGAGAACGGGACCGAACTGGCCACTGTCGACGTCCGGATCGCCGACACCGAGCGCGAGCGCTACGTCGGCTTGAGCGAGACCGACTCGCTACAGGCTGGCGAGGGCATGCTGTTCGTCTTCCCCGAGTCAGACCGCCACGAGTTCATCATGCGTGACATGAGCTTTCCTCTCGATATCGTCTTCGTCGCGCCCAACGGGACCGTCACCACGATCCAGCACGCGCCCGTCCCCTCGAAGACGCCCGGTGACGACCTCCAGCGCTACCCCGGCACTGGCAAGTATGTCCTCGAAGTCCCGCAGGGGTACGCCAACACCACTGGACTCGGCGTCGGTGATCGGGTCGTCGTCCCGTCGAACGTGACCACCTAACACGTTGGCGACGGGCTTTTGGCCGACGGTTCCCTGAAACGGGTGTGGACGTTCACGCCGCCGACGACGAGGACGCGTTCGAAGACGAGCGCGAGCGTGTCGACCGACCCATGCGCCGTCTGTTCGCCGAGTACGGTCGCGAGAACAAGGGCTACTTCGCGGCCGGGCTGATCGCCAGTATCTTCGCTCGCGTCTTGGATCTGTTACCCCCGCTCCTGCTGGGGCTTGCGATCGACGCGATCATCCGCCAGGAGACCAGTTTCGGCCTCCTGTTGATCCCCGATTCGTGGCTCCCGACGACCCAGGCCGGACAGCTCTGGCTCACTGGCGGGCTAGTGGCCGGGGCCTTCCTGTTCGCCGCCGGCTTTCACTGGGCGCGCAACTGGGGCTGGAACAACTTCGCCCAGCACATCCAGCACGACGTCCGGACAGACACCTACGACAAGATGCAGCGGCTGAACATGGACTTCTACGCCGACAAGCAGACCGGCGAGATGATGTCCGTCCTCAGCAACGACGTGAATCGACTCGAACGGTTTCTGAACGACGGGATGAACTCGGTCTTCCGCCTGGGCGTGATGGTCGTCGGCATCGCAGCCATCCTCTTCTGGATCAACTGGCAACTGGCGCTGATCGCGCTCGTCCCGGTCCCGCTGATCGCCTTCTTCACCAAGAAGTTCATCGAGATTATCCAGCCCAAGTACGCCGACGTGCGCTCGTCGGTGGGCCAGCTCAACTCCCGACTGGAGAACAACCTCGGTGGCATCCAGGTCATCAAGACCTCGAATACGGAGTCCTTCGAGTCAGAGCGGGTCGACGACGTCTCCCAGGAGTACTTCGACGCCAACTGGGACGCCATCGGAACCCGGATCAAGTTCTTCCCCGGCCTCCGACTGATCTCGGGCATCGGCTTCGTCCTCACGTTCATCGTCGGCGGGCTGTGGGTGCTCAACGGCGACCTTCTGACTGGCGAGTTCGTCGTGTTCATCCTGTTCACGCAGCGGTTCATCTGGCCGATGGCGCAGTTCGGACAGATCATCAACATGTACCAGCGGGCCTACGCCTCCGCCGAGCGGATCTTCGGCCTGATGGACACGCCCAGCCGGATCGCCGAGGATCCCGACGCCGACCCACTCGACGTGACCGACGGTCGGGTCGTCTACGACGACGTGACCTTCGGGTACGACTACGATGCGGACTCCACCGACGAGGAAGACACTGGGGAGATCATCGTCGAGGACATCACCTTCGAAGTCGAGGGCGGCGACACCGTCGCGCTCGTCGGGCCGACCGGCGCGGGCAAGTCGACCGTCCTCAAGCTCCTGTTGCGGATGTACGACGTCGACGAGGGGGCGATTCGTATCGACGGGACCGACGTTCGGGACGTGACGATTCCGAGTCTTCGCCGGCAGATCGGCTACGTCAGCCAGGAGACCTTCCTGTTCTACGGCACCGTCGAAGAGAACATCACTTACGGCACCTTCGACGCCGACCACGAGGAAGTCGTCGAGGCCGCGAAGATGGCCGAAGCCCACCAGTTCATCCAGAACCTCCCCGAGGGGTACGAGACGAAAGTCGGCGAACGGGGCGTCAAGCTCTCGGGCGGCCAGCGCCAGCGGATCGCCATCGCCCGAGCGATCCTCAAGGATCCCGAGATTCTGGTGCTGGACGAGGCGACGAGCGACGTCGACACCGAGACGGAGATGCTCATCCAGAAGAGCCTGGACTCGCTCACTGCGGACCGAACGACGTTCGCTATCGCCCACCGGCTGTCGACGATCAAGGACGCAGATCAGATCGTCGTTATCGAGGACGGCCGGATCGTCGAGCGCGGGACCCACGAGGAGCTGCTGGCCGAGGACGGTCTCTATGCGAACCTCTGGGCCGTGCAGGCGGGCGAGATCGACGAACTGCCGCGGGAGTTCATCGAGCGGGCCGCGAAACGACGATCGCAGGTCGACACCGACGAGGTCGAGGCCGAAATGGACGACGACTGATCCAACAGACCCGCTTCTTTTGAGTCTCGGCGTCGTAGCCGGGGGTAGATGACAGGCGAGTTCGAACTCGTGGAGCCAGACGCCGTCGACTCACCAGGCGACGAGTGGGAGGAGATCGACGTCGAGGACACAGAGGCCGACCGCATCGCGCGGCGGCGCGACCGCGAGTTCAACGAATTCCGCAAGCGCATCAAAGACACCGAGCGGTTCAAGCTAGAGGAATCGGTGTTCGACGAGGCGACCTACGCGGCGATCTACAAACTCGTCCAGGACGGCCACATCGACGCCTTCGGCGGCCCCATCTCGACTGGCAAGGAGGCCAACGTCTACACGGCCAAAGCCGGCGAGGCGGAGGTTGCCGTCAAGGTTTACCGGATCAATTCGAGCGACTTCAAGGACATGCGCGGGTATCTCGACGGCGACCCGCGCTTCGAGGGGATCGGCCAGGACAAACGGAAGGTCGTGATGGCCTGGGTCCGCAAGGAATTCGCCAATCTCAAGCGCGCCCAGAAAGCCGGCGTCCGCGTCCCGAATCCGATCGCCGTCGAGCGAAACGTCCTCGTGATGGAGTACATCGCGACCGACGGTGACCGCGCCAAGCGACTCAACGAAGTCCATATCGAGAACCCCGAGACTGCCTACGAAGTCGTCGCCGAGTACATGCAGCGACTCTACGACGCCGGCCTCGTCCACGGGGATCTGAGCGAGTACAACATCGTCTTCCACGACGGCCAGCTGGTCGTCATCGACCTCGGGCAGGCGGTCACGAAACACCACCCCAACGCCGGTGACTTCCTCGAACGCGACTGTGAGAACGTCGCCGACTTCTTCGCTCGGCAGGGGATGGACGTGACGGGCGAGCAGTTGTACGAATTTGTGAGTGGTGAGGACGAGCAAAACGAGTCCGCCGAGTAGTGACCGGGGAATTTCACTCGGACTCCTCGTCGGAGCCGCGAGCGTACACCTCGGGGTCGTGGTCGTGGGTCAGCGACAGCACGAAGAGGAGCCCGAATGTGCCGAGCGTGATGTAGTACAGGTCCAGTGCCAACGGTCCGAGACGGAGCGTCTCCGATCCCGGTCTGGCCCACAGCAGCGTCACACCCAAACCGACCACGGCGGCGAGGAGGTACGTGTGAGACGACAGCCGGAGCAGGGTCTCCACCCAGTCCTCCATACCCGATGTCCAATCGCGGGGTGATTTCAGCGTTCCGGTGTGTCGGCCCCGAACGTTTTGTCCGAGAGCGATCAAGAGAGGACATGGACGACCGCGAGTCACCTGGCGGGCCCGGACCAACGCCGGACGTCGAGGAGGCCTTCTCGCTGCTGGCCGACGAGACGCGGCTGTCGATCCTGCAGGAGCTCTACGCCGAGGACGACCCCCTCTCGTTCTCACGACTCCGCGAACGCGTCGGTATGCGCGACAGCGGACAGTTCAACTATCACCTCGGGAAGCTCAAGGGGCGGTTCGTCACCCAGACCGACGACGGCTACGAACTGACGATGTCGGGCCTGCGGGTCCTCGGGGCAGTCTACGCGGGCTCGTACGACGAGGTGACGATCGATCCCATCCCGATCGACGATCCCTGTCCGCTCTGTGAGGGACCGCTGTCGGCAGTGTACGACCGTGATCACTTCGAGATCACGTGTGGTGACTGTGAGACACAGATCCTCGCCAATCCGGCACCGCCCGGAATCCTCCGTGGGCGCGAGCGTGAGGAACTGCCAACAATCTTCTCCCGGTACACGCGCCACGTCCTCGCACAGATTACCGACGGATTCTGTCCGTTCTGCCTCGGACCAACCGACATCGAGTTGGACGTTGAAAAAGTACCAGGGATCGGAGCGACCCACCGCTGTCGACACTGCGGTGTCGAAATGACGATGGCGACCGGTGCCTCGCTGCTGCAGGTGTCGGAGGTCGTCGCCTTCGCACTGGAACACGGTATCGACGTCCGCGAAGTCCCGCTGTGGTCGCAGAACGCCGTCTTCGGTGCCGACGAACGCCTGATCGAAGACGAGGACGATCCCGCGGCGATCGAGGTCGAAATCACGCTCGACGATGACACCCTCCTCGTCCGACTCGACGACGCCCTCCAGGTCGTCGAAACAACACGTTCCTGACAGAAACGCCGTTCTGTACCGCTGTCGACAGAAATGTCATTCTGCAGACCTTTATTCCGATCGGCACCGTTCGAACAGGTATGCGATCAGTACTCGGAAATCGGAACTTCAGGCGGTTGTTCGCGGGGCGGCTCATAACCAACGTCGGAGATAGCCTCTACTTCGTGGCGGCGACGTGGCTCGTCTACGACCTGACGGGTGATCCGACCTTCTCGGGGGTGGCTGGCTTTCTGGTGATGGCGCCCCAGGCACTGCAGGCGTTCGCGGGCCCGCTGGTCGACCGCTGGGATCTCAGGCGGTTGCTCGTCGGCACACAGGTCGTTCAGGGCGTCGTCATCCTGGCGCTGCCACTCGCTGCACACGTCGGTATGCTGTCGGTCTGGGTCGTCCTCACAGTGATACCGTTACTCTCGCTATTGAACCAGTTCGTCTACCCGGCCCAGTCGGCGGCGCTCCCGCGGATCGTCGAGCAGGACGAACTCGTGAGCGCGAACTCGCTGTTTTCGCTGGCCTACCAGGGGACCGAACTCGTCGCCAACGCCGCGGCCGGAATCTTGATCGCGGCCGTTGGCGCCGTCGCGCTGTTCGTCGTCGACTCGATCACGTTCGCGGCGGCAGCCCTGCTGTTCGCGACGGTTCGGGTCCCGCCGGCTGGAACTGGGGACGCAATGAGCGAGAGTGCGAGCGAGGAATCTGCAGAGGCGCCTGCTGCTGTCGCTGACGGCGGGCAGGAGACCGCAGAGCCGGCAGACGAATCTCCCCCAGAGCCCGACGGCTACCATGACTCACTCCGGGAGGGGCTGGGATTCGTTCGCGGGACGATCCTCGTGCCGATCGTGATCGGGGCGACGCTGGTCAACTTCGTCGCCAGCGGTGCGACGATCGGTGTGCTGCCCGCGTTCGCGGACTCGCTCGGCGGGGCGGGCGCCTACGGTGCCCTCATGGCCGCGATGGCCGGCGGGATGCTCGTCGGGGCCATCGTCGCGTCCAGTCTGGACACTCTCCCGTTCGGGCGACTCACGATCGGCTCCTTTCTCCTGAGTGGCTGCCTCTGGATGGCCGCGATCACCGCAGGATGGTTGCCGGCGACTGTCGCACTGTTCGCTCTCGCAGCCGTCCCGATCGGCGCGAGCAACGTCCTGCTATCGTCGGTCGTCCAGTCGGTGGTCCCCGACCGGCTGCTCGGGCGCGTCTCCGCACTGCTCGGCAGCGCCTCGACGGCGGCCGTCCCGGTCGGCGCGTTACTGGGCGGGGCCGCGGCGTCGGTGTTCGGCCCGGCGACCGTCATGCTCGCGGGCGGGGCCGGCGTGCTCCTGCTGGGCGTCTACTGGCTGGCACACCCGCGACTCCGCGCGATGGGTGCCGTCAGCGACGCCGAGACGTTGCAGGTGGAGCCGGCCTAGTCGCCGAAACTGGAGGTCAGATCCATCTACTCGCCGAGCCGCTGGGCCGCTGTCCACGAGGGATCGAATTCGGGTTCCTCGACGCGCTCGCCGTCCGCGTAGACGCCGTCACCCTCACTGACGTTCCCGATCACTGCGGTCGGCGTCCCCCGCGTTTCGAGTGCGTCGACGACGGCCTCGGCGTCGTCGGGATCGACGGCGATCAATAGCGTCCCGCAACTGGTGACGTGCCAGGGGTCGACGTCGATGGCCGCACAGACGGCCGCAACACCCGGAGCCATCGGCACGGCATCGGGATCGAGATCGAAGCGAACGCCCGCCCCCGAAGCCATCTCGTTCAGCCCGCCGGCGATCCCGCCCTCGGTGGCGTCGTGCATCGCCGTGACCTCGCCGGCAGCGTGGGCGGCCAGTGCATCTTCGACCGCCGCGATGTCCTCGACGCGGTCCTGTGCGGTCGCGACCGTCTCGGGATCGAGACCCAGCCGGGCGGGGTACAGCGTCGAGAACAGCCCGGCGACCTCGGCTGCGGGGCCGGTCGAGACGACGAGCGCGTCGCCGGGTCGTGCGCCGTCCGGCCGGACCACGTCGTCGAAATCACCGACACCGAAAGCGGTCGCGCCGCCGACCCACGATCCCTCGATCCCGGTGTAGTAGCCGGTATGCCCCGAGACGATCGCGACGCCCAGACTTCGGGCATGGGCGTCGATCCCAGCCCAGATTCCCTCGAAGGTATCGTCGTCGAATCCGGGTGGGAGTGTCAGCGCGATCGTGAGATGGGTGGGTGCGACCCCGGAGACAGCGACGTCAGTGAGGACGATATCAAGCGCGAGGCGGCCGGCCCGTTCGGAACCGAGTTCGGGCAGGAAAGACAGGGGGTCGGTCGCGGTCACGACCGCCTGCTCGCCGACCTCGAAGACGCCGAAGTCGATTCCGGCTGTAGGCCCGAGATGGACGTCCTCGCGCTCGGCCCCCAGTCGAGGCGCGATCACCGACTCGAAGGTGTCGGCGTCGATCTTGCCGAGCCGGTCGTCGCTCACGACCCCTCGCCCCCGACCACGGTGACGGTTTCGGGATCGATCCCCAGCGTGACCGTACCCTCGGGCGCAGCGTCGCCGGTGTACTTGACCAGCACCGACTGGTCGTCCCACCGGCAGTGGACGCGATAGGCGTCACCCAGAAATTCGACAGTGTCGACCGTCGCCGAGAGCGTGATCGGCGCGCTCGCGTCGCCGAGCCGGACGTCCTCGGGCCGGATCGACAGCGTCACGCGCTCGTTTTCTGACGGGAGCGAGTCGACAGCGATCGTCGTCGCCTGCTCGTCGCCCCCGCCAGCGAGCCGGACCTGCGGCGGATCCGTGGAGACGACCGCACCCTCCAGAAGGTTGTTGTCGCCGACGAACTCGGCGACGAACCGGGAGGCAGGTTCGCGATAGATCGCCTCGGGACGGCCGATCTGCTCGACGCGGCCGTCGTGCATGACGGCGACGCGATCCGAAATCGCGAGCGCCTCGGCCTGGTCGTGGGTGACGTAGATGGTCGTGATCCCCAGTTCCTGCTGGAGGTCGCGGATCACGACTCGCAAGCGCTCGCGCAGACGCGCGTCCAGCGCCGAGAGCGGTTCGTCCAGCAAGAGGACCTCCGGGCCGGGCGCGAGTGCGCGGGCGAGGGCGATCCGCTGTTGCTGGCCACCCGAGAGTTCCTCGGGGTCGCGCTCGCCCATCCCCGCCATGTCGACGAGTTCGAGCAAGTTGTCGACGCGTTCGTCGTCGTCGACGTCGCCCGGCGGATCCCGGTATCGAAGGCCGTAGGCGACGTTCTCGCGGACGCTCATGTGCGGAAAGAGCGCGTAGTTCTGGAAGACGATCCCGACGTTGCGGTCCTCGGGCGGGACGCCGGCGACGTCGACGCCGCCGATCTCGACAGTCCCGGTGTCAGGTTCCTCGAATCCGGCGACCGTTCGGAGGGTCGTGGTCTTGCCACAGCCAGAGGGGCCGACCAGCGTGAAGAACTCGCCGTCGCTGACTGACAGCGAGACGTCCCTGAGCGCGGGCACGCCGTCGAATGAAACCGAGACGTCTTCGAGGATGACCTCGCTCATCGCGACTCACTCCCGGGTGCCCGCCTCATGGTTCCCACCGTCCGCCGAGGCGATCGATGGCGACGAAACTCAGCCCCGTCACCAGCAGCAGGACGGTGCCCATCGCGGTCGCGGGGCCGAGGTTCGGGCCGAGCGAGCGGTTGTTCACGTACCGTTCGAGGGCCACGGGCATGGTGTAACTGTCGACACCCTCGGCGAGTAAGACCGTCGAATCGAACTCGCCGACGCTGATCGCGAAGGCGAACGCGGCTCCGGCGAGTACTGCTGCACCGATCAACGGGAGTTCGATCTCCAGCAGCGCCCGGAGACGAGTCGCCCCGAGCGAGCGGGCGGCGTCCCGGTATCTGGATTCCAACCCGCCTAACGCAGGCGCGACGTTGCGCGTCACGAACGGGTAGGCCGCGGCGGCGTGCGCGGCGACGATCGCAATCGGCCCGGCCGCAGTCAGGCGGTAGCCGAACAGCACCGTTCCGAACACCATCGTCTGCAGGAGGCCGAGACCGACGACGATCCCGCTGACCGCCAGCGGTGCGGTGAGGATCGCCTCTGCCAGTCGCGAGCCGCGGCCACCGCGCGTCGCGAGGATCGCCACGACGACTCCCATCGGGACCGCCAGCGCGAGGGTGCCGACGCCGTAGACGATCGAGTTGACGATCGCCGGCAGCGGTCTGGTCGTGCCCACGGCCGTCGAGGCCTGCTGGGCGAGCAGGAACTCGTAGTAAGCGGTCGTGAACGAGCCATCTGGAGCGGTCACGCTCTCGACCAGCAGGCTGAGCAGTGGGCCGACGAAGACGACCACTGCGACGACACCGTAGGCGAAGATGGCGAGCCGTGTCGGACTCCGAAGGGTCTGCCAGCCGACCGTAAGCGATTTTCTGGGGAGAGACTGGCCTGCCCCAGACGTCGAGCGCTGGCGGGCCTCGTAGCGCAGATAGAGGTAGGTCAGCGCCAGCGACAGCACGGTCTCGAGCGTGGCGAGCGTGGCGGCCTCGCTGAGGTCGAGCGCCTGGACGCGCGCGAAGACCCACACCTCGACGGTCGCCAGCCGGAGGTCGCCCAGCGCGAGCACGATGGGGAAGGACATGAACGTGAACACAAAGGTAAGAAGGGCGGCGGTCAGCAGCGACGGCAGGATCGCCGGGAGGACGACGTCACGGAAGGCCGAAAGCGGCGAGGCACCCATCGCGCGGGCGGACTCGACCTGCCGGCGGTCGACCGACTCCCAGGCGGTCGTCACCAGCCGCGTCACCAGCGGCGCGTTGTAGAAGGCGTGGGCGACGATGATCGCCTCCAGCGTGTAGAGCAACTCGACTCGCCCGAGACCCAGACCCGTGAGCACGTCGTTGAGCAGGCCGGTCCGGCCGAACATCGCGACGAAGCCGACAGCGACCATGATCGACGGCAGGACGAACGGGACGATCGTCAGCGCGCGCAGCGTCCGCCGACCCCGGAAGTCGTATCGCGAGAGGACGTACGCGCCCGGCAGGCCGAGGACGACGCTGGCGACCGTCGAGAGCGCGGCCTGGTAGGCCGTGAAGCCGAACAGCCCGAGCCGTACGTCCGGGAACCCGCGTGCGATCCAGTCGAGGAGTCCGGCCGGGACGCCGAGCGGGTCGACGAAGAGATGGTGGGCGACGCCGGTGTAGAAGGGGTCGGTGAGGACTTCTCGCAGCGGGCCGGCGGTGGGCCGCCCGGCGTCAAGCACTGCCTCGGAGAGGACGGTCGCCACGGGGTAGTAGAAGACGACCGCGAGAGTGGCCAGCGTGGCGAGGACACCCGCGGGCAGTGCGGCGCGCTCGACCCACCGGAACATCGTCACTTACTCGCGACCTGTCGAGCCCACTCGTCGGTCCACTCCTCGACGTTACCCTGCAGTTCGTCGTAGTCGAACGTCACCGCTTCCGGCGGTTCGTGCGCGAGTTCGGCGAACGTCTCGTCGAGCTGGGCGTCGGTGACCGCCGGGAACTGGACGTTCCGCTCGGCGACCTGGCCCTGTACCTCGGGCTGCAGGATAAAGTCCATGAACAGCCGGGCGAGCGCAGGCTGGTCGGTCGCTTCGAAACGAGCCATCGTCTCGGGGTTGGCGTAGCCCTGGTCCTCGATGAACCCGATCTGGTGGCGCGTCAGGTCGGCGTCGGCACCGTAGAACACCTGATCGGTCGAGTACGACACGACCATCGGGGCCTCTTCGTTCATGTAGGCGTTGTAGGCGGGTTGCCAGTCGTCGAGGATCTGGACGCCGTTGTCCAGCAGGTCTGCCCAGTAGTCGAGATAGCCGTCCTCGCCTTTGGCGTCGATCGTCCACAGCAGGAAGGCCTTTCCCGGATCGGACTGCTGGGCGTTCTGGGTGATGAGGCTGTCCTCGTAGGTCGGGTCGAGGAGGTCGTCGAACGTCGCGGGCGCGTCGATCGCGCTCTCGTCGTAGACCAGGCTGATGTAGCCCGTGTCGTAAGGAACCGCGCGGCCCTGCGGATCGATTTCGAGGGCGGGCTTGAGCGCGTCCTTGCGGTCGAGGTAGTCCTGACTGTGCATGAACAGCGAGTCGTCGAGTTCCGCGTCTGCGCGGACGAGGTCGTCAGTGTTGATCCCGACGTAGAGGTCGGCGTCGATCGACGCCCCCGAGCGCTTGCGCTGGATGTACTGGTTGACGCCGTTTGCCGGGACCGTGAACTCGACGGTCACGTTCGGATACTCGTCCTCGAACGCCTGCTTGAGGTAGTTGCCCGCAGTGCCCTCCCCGGTGAACGAACTGTAAGTCGCGACTGTGAGTGTGCCACTCGGCGTGCCGTCGATCGTCGCGCGCGGCGGGCGGTCGGTGCCGTTTCCGGTCGGCGTCGCCGCACAACCCGCGAGCCCCGCGATCGTGGCTGCACCCGCCGTCTTGAGGTACGTCCGTCGTCTCATTAGTCGGTTGTTACACTCAGTGGTGATAAGCGAATCGGCACGCGTCGACGACGGGGTCAGCGGTCGTCGAACGCCAGAAGCGTCTCGTAGGCCTCGCTGGCGTACATCAACGCCGGTCCCCCGCCCATGACGACGGCGATCTCCAGTGCTTCGACGATCTCGTCGTCGGTGGCACCCGCCTCCAGCGCGGCGTCGAGGTGCCAGACGATACAGTCCTCACATCGGAGCGCGACGCCCAGCGACAGCGACATCAGTTCCTTGGTCTTCGTGTCCAGCGCACCGTCGCTCTCGGCGCTGTGGACGAAGCCCATGAACGACTCGACGGAACTGGCCTCGCCTGCGAACGACTGTACGCTCTCTTTTTTCTCGGCGACTGCGTCTTTGGGAGAACTCATAGACAATATCGTGTACGCGGCGCCACATAATAAGAGTATTTGAAAACAATTGTTGGTGCAAGAATTGCCTATAGCTTGCGGTTCCACTCGTCAGTGGCGAACCGCTCGGCGGCGAGTTCGCGGGCGTCCGCGAGGACCGCCGCCGAGAGCTCGCCTTCGAACGTGTCGTAGCGGTCACCGACGGCCTCGATCATCGCATCGACGACCTCGCGGCGGCTGGCGTCGACGTGATCGCTGATGCGGGCGACGCGCTTCTCTGCGGACTGGATGGCCTTGTCCGAGACTTTCTCCTCGCCGATCCGGAGTACCCGCAGCATCTCGGCGGTGTCCAGTCGGTAGCTCATCGTCGTGTGGTGGAGGACGGCGTCGTCGGTGCGGAGCTGTGCGGCCCCGCCGATCTTGCCGTCCGGGTGGGCGATGTCGTTCAGCGGTTCGTGAGAGGCGTCCAGACCGAGGTCTCGAAGGGCGTCGATGGCGAACTGGTCGAGTTCGGCGTAGCTCGCCTCGACGTCGTCGGAGACGGCCGATCGAGGGAGGTACAGCGAGTACGTGATAACCGAGCCGGGTTCGACGTACATCGCGCCGCCGCCGGTGATCCGCCGGACGACGTCGATCCCCCGTTCGTCGGCGTAGTCGGCTTCGACCTCGTCGTCGTAGGCCTGGAAGCGGCCCAGCGGGACCGCCGGGGTCTCGCGGTACCAGAACCGCAGCGTCGGCTCGACCTCGCCGGCGGCCACGCGATCGACGAGCACCCGCTCGATGGCCTGCTGGACCGGTTCGCTGTAGGTCCCCGAATCGACGACGCGGACCCTCATCGGACCGCCTCCAGGGTCGCGTCGGCCAGGTCACCGGCGTCGAATCCGATGAGGCGTGCGTCGACGGCCGCGATCGCCTCGACCAGCGTCTCGCGGTCGACCGTGACGGGATGGCCCTCGATCGCAACCTCCAGCTCGGTTCGCGCCGCCGGCGGTTCGAGGAAGAAATCGCCCGTCACGCGAGCGGATTCGATCCGCTCGTCACCGGTGAGCGTCACCTCGACGAGTTTGCCGTCCGGGACTTTGACTGTTCCAGTGCGTTTCATACCTGCGGGGAAGAACGGAGCGCGTTTCGATGTGTCGGTCGGGCCGGGTCGCCGAATCAGGCCGTCGCCTCGGTCGGCTCGAAGGCGTCGACCTCGACGGTGACGTCGGCGTGCAGTTCCTCGCGCAGCGCGGTGTGGACGTGACAATACTGCTCTCCCAGTTCGGCCAGTTCCGCGGGGTCGTCGACGTCGGCTTCGACTTTGAGTGTGAAACTGATCGATTCGAGGTCGTCGTGGTCGGTCAGTTCGGCCTCGGCCTCGATGGCCATCTTGCCGAGGTCGTCGTAGCCGGACTTGCGTGCACCCATCCGGACCGCGGGGAGGAAACACGCCGCGTAGTCGGCGACCAGTACCGAGTTCGGATCGGGACCGGTCTCGTTCATCGGGTCGATCCCGACCGCGAAGTCGCCGATGACGCTCTCGGTGTCGAATCCGTCCGTGCTCGTCGTCGTCAGGTCGATATCCGTCATGACTGTATTGCACAATATACACTATACAGTAAAAGGCTTTGGGGAATTTCTCGCGATCGGAGAGCGGTATCGAAGGATGATATTAATCAAAGACCGTGATAGATCGTGATCAGTGCGTGTGAACGGCGTCGCCGGCGGCGTCGGCGGCCGCCTCCATGACTGCTTCCGAGAGCGTCGGGTGGGTGTGGACCGTGCCGGCCAGTTCGGCGAGCGAGAGCCCCTGTTCGACGGCCAGGGCGACTTCGCCGATCAGTTCGGAGGCGTTCGGGGCGACGATCTGTGCGCCGAGCACCTGGCCGGTCGGCCCGTCGGCGACCACGCGGACGAAGCCGTCCCCGGCCTCGACCGTCAGGGCGCGGCCGTTCCCACCGAGCGACATCTGGCCGACCGAAGGCGTGTATCCGGCGTCTTCGGCCGCCTCGCGGGTCAGCCCGACCGTGGCGACCTCCGGATCGGTGAACACGGCCGCGGGCATGGCCGTCCGATCCAGGGCGGCTGGTTCGCCTGCCGCGGCGGCCGCGGCGACCTCGCCCTCGTAGCTGGCCTTGTGCGCGAGCATCGGCTCGCCCGCGACGTCGCCGATCGCGAAGACGTGGTCGCGGGCGGTTCGGCCCTGAGCGTCGGTCGGGACGAACCCGTCCTCGTCGGGTTCGACGCCGATCGCGTCCAGATCGACCGTGTCGGTGACGGGCTCGCGCCCGGCCACGACCAGGACCGCGTCGGCCGCGAGTTCGGCCGTCGAGCCGTCTTCGGACTCGGTGTGGACGAGGACGCCGTCGCCCTCGCGCTCCCAGTCGGCGGCCAGTTCGCCGAACCGGAAGTCGATACCCAGCTCGGTCGCGCGCTCGCGGATCACCCGCGAGACGTCGGCCTCGTAGGTCGGCAACACGTCCTCGAACATCTCGACGACGGTGACGTCTGTGCCGAGTTTCGCCAGCACGGTCGCCAGCTCCATCCCGATGTACCCCGCGCCGACGACGACCAGCGAGTCCGGCGTCTCCGCCAGTTCGAGCGCGTCCCGGGAGTCCAGCACGTACTCGCCGTCGGGCTCGAAGTTCGGCACCGCGAGCGGACGACTCCCCGTCGCGACGACGGCGTACTCGAAGCCGAGCGTGTGAACGCCGTCCTCGGTCTCGATCGCGGCGGTGTGCTCGTCGCGAAAGCGGGCCTGACCCGCGACCAGCGAGACGCCGGCGGCACGACAGAGCCCTTCGACCCCGCCGGTGAGCTGGTCGACCACGTCCCCCTTCCAGTCAACGAGCCGGGAGAGGTCGACGTCGATCTCCGCGCTGATCCCGAGGTGTTCGGCCGTCCGGGCCTCGTGGGCGACGTCGCTCCCGTGGATCAACGCCTTCGAGGGGATACAGCCGTAGTTGAGGCAGGTCCCGCCGTAGGCGTCCTTCTCGACGAGCGTGACGTCAAGGCCGTACTGGGCGGCCCGGATCGCCGCCACGTACCCGCCGGGACCGGCCCCGATCACGAGGAGGTCGGTCTGCTCGTCTGCGCTGTGACCCGCCTCGTCGGCCCGCGTGACGGCCGAGGAGGATGGCTCCTCGTCGACTCGGGAGACCGCAGCCGTGGGGCCGTCGTCCGATCCGTCGTCGCCCCCGACTCGGGAGACGGCCGGCGTCGGCTCCTCGTCCGGTTCGCCCCCCTCGGCGGCGTCGGACGGTGATTCGTTCTCGGTGGGTTCGTACCGTACCAGAACGTCGCCGACTGCGACCGTGTCGCCGGTCGCCGGCAGCCGTTCGGTGACGGACATGCCCGACGGGACCGACACCTCGATCACGGACTTGTCGGTCTCGACGTCGGCCAGGCGATCGCCCGCCGCGACCGTCTCGCCCGGCTCGACGTGCCAGGCGACGAGCGTTCCCTCGTCGCTTCCGTCGTCGAACGTCGGCAACTCGAACTCGTGTTCCATCGTAGCGGACGTCAGAGCCGCCCGCTAATATTGTCTTTGATCTGCAATACAATAACCACAACGATCGTTATAGATCGGGGTAGCGGATCGTCGACCGGTCCGATCGATTGTCCAGCACTGCCGATACACCATCCGTTTTTGGTGTGTCCTGTAGCCCGAAGTCGGCCGCCAGAAGCCGTTCGATGGATTGAAGTATAGTAGTCCGTAGTGATTACCAGAACGTACAATATTATGAGCGAAGTGACCTCGACGCCGACGGGACAGTCGCGGATCGCGAACACGATCGAGTTCTTCGGGCCCCAGTGGTTCGGCTCGACGATGGGGACCGGTGCGGTGGGGGTCGCTCTCGCGCTGGTCGCGGCCCAGTTCCAGCTGGACGCGCTGGTGCCGGTAGCGCAGTTTTTCGTGGTGTTGACGGCGGCGATGACGGTCGGGTACACGCTCCCCTGGCTGGCCAGGATGTGGCTGTATCCGAGTCGGGTCTGGGCGGATCTGACCCACCCGATCCGGAGTCAGTTCTTCCCGACGATGCCGATCACGTTGATCGTGCTCGGCCTCGGGATCGGACGGACGATGGGCGACGTCCTGCCGGCCGGCGTGCTGGAGCCGCTGCTGACGGGGCTGTTCGTCGCGGGGAGCGCCGGTATCTTCGGGTTCGGCCTGCTCGTCGTCTCGATCATGTTCACCAACGACAAGATCGGGACCGAACACGGCGTCTTCGCGTGGTACATCCCCCCAGTCAGTCACCTGGTCATCCCGCTTTTGGGGTTCGAACTCGTCGGGAGCTACCTCGGCGGGACGACCACCGGCCTGATCGTGTTCATGCTCTCGATGGTCGCCCTCGGCGTCGGGACGTTCATGTTCCTCTTTTTCGGGTCGATCGTCCTCTTTCGCTACGCCTACGAGAGCCTCCCGCGGGAGAAGCTCGCACCGACGTTCGTTATCGGGCTGGCGCCGACGGCCGTGCTCACGATCGGGATCGCCAAACTCGCCCACGCGCTGCGAGGCGGGGCCGGACTCGGGCTCGCGCTCGAACCGCTGGTCCCCGTGCTGAAACTGCTCGCGCTGACGATGTGGGGCTTCTCGGCCTGGTGGTTCGTGCTGACGGCAGCGCTGGTCGTCCATTACGTCAAGCGGCGCGCCCACCCCTTCTTCTTCACGTGGTGGGCCTACACGTTCCCGATGGGCGCGTTCGCCATCTCGGCGGGCTCGCTGGGCGAGTTCCTCGGCGTCGGCGCGCTCGCGTACGTCCTCGCAGCCGTCACGGCCCTGCTCGTCGTCGTCTGGACGGCCACCGCGGCGCTAACAAGCCGGATGGTCCTCCGGGGCCACGCGTTCACGCCGGAGTGAATAGTAATTTAGAGTATTGGGAACAGCGCAACATATAACACGGCACAGCCTCGTAAGACGAGGTAGCATGTCAGTCCTCTCGGCCGACGACCGCAGCGAAGTAAACCAGGTTTTGACCGAACTCGACGACGCAGTCACCGTCCACGTCTTCACCGAAGACGAGTGCGAGTATTGTGAACAGACGCTCGATCTCTACGACGATGTCGCGGGCGAGAGCGAGCACGTCAGCGTCGAGATCCACGACATGGACGACCCGCTGGCAGAGGACCTGGGGGCGAGAAAGTACGACGGCGCGCCCGTGACCGTCATCACCCGCGGCGACGTGACCGGCGTCCGGTACTTCGGGATCCCGTCGGGCCAGGAGTTTAGTTCGTTCCTCCAGGACCTGATCGTGGTCTCTCGCGGTGCGGGCGAGACGCCGCTGCCCGAGGAGGTGCGCGAGCAGGTTCGGGAGATCGACCAGCCGGTCGAGCTGAAGGTGTTCGTGACGCCGACGTGCCCCCACTGCCCGCGGGCGGTCCGGGTGGCCCACGACATGGCCGTCGAGAACGACCTGATCGAGGCCGACGCCATCGAGTCCCAGGAGTTCCGCGAACTCTCCCAGGAGTACGGCGTCCGCGGCGTCCCCCAGATCAACGTCAACGAAACGGGGCAGTTCACCGGCGGACTCCCGCCCCAGCGCTTCCTCGAAGAAGTCCGCTCGGCGCTCGAGCAGTAGGTCCCGAACTGGCGAACGCGATACTGTCGTCCGGACTGCGCCGCCAGGGCTTTCCTGCGTGTAACAAACTGTTATACATCCCAAGAATGATATGGTATACAGAGATGTCGACAGGCAATTTTCAACGGCAACCGCAGCCGTACATCGCGGGCGAATGGATCGATACCGACGACACGCTGGACGTGACGGATCTGGCCGATGGCGGGACCTATGCGGAGGTCGCGGCGGCGACGAGCGACGACGCCGAACGGGCGGTCGACGCTGCTGTCGAGGCGACGACGGCCATGCGCGAGACGACTGTCGTCCAGCGCGCCGAGTGGGTCAACGCGATCGCCGAGACGCTCGAATCCCGGCGGGACGAACTCGCGGAGGTGATCGTCCGGGAGGCCGGCAAACCGATCTCCAGCGCCCGCAGCGAGGTCGCGAGTGCGGCCGAACGCTTCCGGCTGGCCGCTGAAGAGGGGCGCTCTCACTTCGGCGAGTACCGCGAGGGGATGACGTCGGGCCACGAGGGTTGGCAGGCGATCGTCAAACCCCAGCCAGTCGGCACAGTGCTGTGTATCCCGCCGTACAACTACCCCGTCTCGACGGCGGCCCAGCAGCTCGCGCCCGCGCTCGTCGCCGGCAACAGCGTCGTGGTCAAGCCGTCGAGTCACACGCCCGTGACCGCCGCCGTCTTGACCGAGGTGATCGTCGACGCGATCGACCTCCCAGATGGAGCAGTCAATTACGTCCCGGGCCGGGGCAGTGAGATCGGGGACACGCTCACCGGCCACGGCGGACTGGACGCGATCGCGATGACCGGCTCCTCGGGGGCCGGTGAGCGGATCGCGCGCAACAGCGGGATGGTCGAGTTGCACCTCGAACTCGGCGGGAACGCGCCCGCGATCATCTTCCCGGACGCGGATCTGGCCGACGCCGCCGGCGCGTGTGCGAAGGGGTCGGTCAAGCTCGCGGGTCAGCGCTGTACGGCCGTCTCGCGCGTGCTCGCTCACGAGTCGGTCCACGACGACCTCGTCGAGCGCCTGGATCTGGCCATGGAGAGCTGGCAGCCCGGCGACCTCTTCGACGAGTCGACCAGCGTCGGACCGCTGATCTCCGAGGACCAAGCCGAGTGGGTCCAGCAGCTGGTCGACGACGCCGTCGAGAAGGGGGCGGACGTCGTCCGCGGCGGCAGCCACGACGGGGCGCTGTTCGAGCCCACAGTACTGTCGAACGTACCCCAGGACGCCCAGATCGTCCACGAAGAGCAGTTCGGGCCCGTCGCGGCAGTGGTCGCTTTCGAGACTGAGGACGAAGCTATCGAGATCGCCAACGAGAGCGACCTCGCACTCGATTCCTCGGTGTTCACCAGTGACTACGACCGGGCGTTCCGGGTTGCGGAGGCCCTGGACACGGGGTCGGTTCGGATCAACGGTGCGCCCTCGCACGGGATCGGCGACATTCCCTACGGCGGCAACGAGGATTCGGGGATCGGCCGCGAGGGGATCCACAGCACGATCGAGGCGCTGACGACGACCAAGAGTATCGTCCTGTGAACCGACGGTCTTAATCTCCCGAGTCGAGTAGTACAGGTGGCAGCGGGAGCCCGGACCCCGTGCCCCGGATCCCGGTTTCGGCCTCGCCGGAACGCGGGCAAGAGGCATGAGGAAAGTCCCCCCACCGTCCGGGCAGGTGACCGGGTGCAAACCCGGGGCGGGAGACCGCCGGCACTGGAACAGAAACGAGACCGCGCCCCCCGACTGATGCGGTGTGCGAAGCCCAACTGACGAAGGCGACTGTGGTCGGCCGTCGAAAGACAGTCGTGCCGCGTCGCCAAGAAAGGGACGGCGAGTTAACCCACCAAAGTTCGACGGGGACGTAGGGATGGAACGGCGAATCCTCACCGGTGCAAGTCCGCGCCGCAAGGTAGCCCGGACGTGGACGCGGACGCTCAGCCGAATGCCGGGCCGAACAGAAGGGGGCTTACTCCCCGCAGCCACTCACGCTCGTGAGCGACTGCCACCGGGGACAGACGTCTGTTCCTGCGTGAGACACCGTCTGGCTCGTGCGACGCAGACAGACCGACGACGCCCAGGTACCGAAGGAGAGATCCGACAGTGAAACGGAGTGTTCAAGTCCCCGTCTCGTGACACCCCAACTGTGATTTCGGGTGGACGTGTCGCCCTGGCGAGCCAGGCCGTGACGATCCCGTGGTGGGCGTTCGTGACGGTACTCGGCGCGTTGCTGGGTGCGAAGTTGCTGTACGACGGTCTCCAGAGTAGCGCGCCGCTACGGCAGTACATGAGGCTGTCCGAGGCGTCGATAGGGAGCGTTATGTCCGGGGACGGGCCGCTCAGGCTATCGGGGACAGCAAGGAGTCTCGAGCCGAGCGCCGACCGGCCAGCCGAAGAGACGCTGGTGGTCAACGAAGTCGTCCGCGAGGTGAACATCGAGCACAACACTGGCTTGCGGGAACCGCTGGACCCGAACAAACAGTTCGAGTCCGGCCCCCACGGAACCGGCGTCGCCCGCGTCGGCAGCGACATCGACTCCGTCCCGTTCGTCCTCGAAAGCGACCGCGGCGAGCGTCTCCTCGTCGACCCGCGAGCGGCGAACTACCTGCTCGACACCGAGACAGAACACGGCGAGAAACCCGGCCAGGTCGTCTACCGGCAGGTCCTCACCGCGGGGGAGACGGCCCACGTCGGCGGCCGGATCGTCCGGACTGTGGACATCGATATCGACGGGTTGGACGCTCTCGATGCCGAGGTACCGAAGCTGGCCATCACGGCCGCTGACGGCCGCATCTTCCTGGCCCACGGCGATGGCTCGGCGGTCGCGACCCGACTGGTGACGAAACATTACCGCCTGCCGCTGGGCCTGCTCGTCCTCGCGGGCGTCGGCGTCTTCGTCTGGTCGAATCTGCCCGGGTGAGAGCTGACAGGTGCGGCCCCACGAGCGCCGCCGATAGCGGTTTGTGCCTCGCTGCCGAACCGCAATCTATGCACGTCCTCCTCATCGGCGGCACGGGCCTCATCTCGACGGCCGTCACCCGCCAACTGGTCGCCGCCGGCCACGACGTGACCGTCTGTAACCGCGGCGAGAGCGACGCACAGATCCCGGATTCAGTCGAACACGTCCGTGCCGACCGCTTCGGCGACGACTTCCCCTCGAAGATCGCGCCCGTCCACGCCGACGTCGTCATCGACATGCTCTGCTTTTCCGAAAGCGATGCCCAGCTCGCGATCGACGCCTTCGAAGGAAAGGTGGAACAGTACGTGATGACCTCGACGATCGACGTCTACCGGCGGCCAGTCGACTCGAACCCGGTCGCCGAGACAGCACCGCGCCATCCACCGACCAGCGACTACGGCGCGAACAAGGCCGCAGCCGAGGACGCGATCATGGCCGCCCACGACCGGGGGGCGTTCGCGGCGACGATCCTCCGGCCGTGGACCACCTACGGTCCCCACGGCGACGGCAATCTCTGTCACACTTTCGGGGTCGACACGACCTATCTCCGGCGGATTCGCGACGGCGAGCCGATCGTCGTCCACGGCGACGGCACGGGGCTGTGGGGCCCCTGTCACCGCCGGGACGTCGCGAGTACGTACGTCGGCGCAGTCGGCAACCGGGCCGCCTACGGCGAGGTCTACAACGTCACTGCCGAGGCCGTCCCGACGTGGAACGAGTATTATCGTGTCCTCGCCCGCGCGCTGGACGCGCCCGACCCCGACCTCGTGCACATCCCGACCGACGTGCTGCTGGACGTCGCGCCCGATCGAACCGGCTTTCTGGCGGATCACGGCCGCTACAGCACGACCTTCGACACGTCGAAGGCGCGGCGTGATCTGGACTTCGAGCAGACGATCGAACTGGAGCGGGGCGTTCGGGAAGTCGTCGACTATCTGGAAGAGCGAGACGCGATCACCAGCGAGGACGACCGAAGGGAGTCCTCGGGGAACGTGAACGGGGAGGAACGACCCGTGAGCAGCGAAGACGACCAGTTCGTCGGCTCGCTGATCGCGGCGTGGCGCGACCAAACGAGTGAGTTCGTCGACGTCTTCGAGGCGTGACTACGAGTCTCGCGGGACGACCTTCGCGCCGTCGTCGGTGTCGAAGGTGACGCCTGTCTGCGTCTCGATTCGTGCCTCACTCGGCGGTGTTCCGTCGTGCTCGACCCGGATCAGGACGGTTTCGAGCGTGATGTCGTCGGTCCCCATCTCGCTGGAATCGTTGATCCGAATGTCCAGTCGGTCGCCGTCGCGGGTCATCGACTCGACCCGGTAATCGGGAACCGAGGACTTGGGATAGGCCTGGACGACCACCAGCGAGGCCGTCTCGAAGTCCGTTTCGTCCACGAACTGCTCGGCGTCGTCCGTGAGTTGGCTTCGATTGAACCGCTCGGTGTCGCTCGCGTCAGTCAGCAGCGTCGCGTAGTAACTCGCGTTGGCTTCGAAATCGTCCGGATAGACGAGCCCATCTTCGAGTATCGGATAGCCCGTCCAGCCGCTGTCGAACACCGTCACGTCGTATCCCGGCGAGCCAGCCGGCGGGGTCGTGGTCGTTGCTGGAGGGGTCGCCGAGGGAGTGGTAGTCGGCGGTTCGGTCGTCGTGTCGGAGGGCGGTGGGCTGGTCGCCGTATCGTCCGTCGGCCCGGCCCCGGCACAGCCCGCGAGAACGAGTGTGGCGGCGACCGCGACGGCCGCGAGGGTCCTGCGTCGCATACCTGCAGCTACACGATTCATCTTCAAGGGAGTTTGCGAGACACAAAGAGCCGTTTTACCGATTCAGGGACGTTTTTCTGCCGGGAGATAGATTGTCGGATCGTGAGTAGCGAGTGGGAGCCCGAGACCGTCTTCGACGTCCTCGGGAACGAACACGTCCGGCAGATCCTGGCGCTGGCCAGCGTCAAGCCAGTCTCGGCCGAGGAGCTGGCCGATCACACAGACGCCTCCCAGCCGACCGTCTACCGGCGAGTCAACGTCCTCCAGGAGTACGACATGCTCGCCGAGCAGCGCCAACTCGACGACGAGGGCAACCACTACAAGACCTACCGGACGACCCTCGAAGAGGTCTGCTTCGCCGTCGAAGACGGCGGCTTCACCGTCGAGGTCGAACTCCGGCGGGATCTCGTCGACCGATTCAGCGAACAACCGCCCGAGCCAAGCGATGACACGACCGATCCCGGGACTGTCGTCGAGAGCGACGGCGAGGCAGTCGCCGAGGACCGCCTCGACGAGAAATAACGGCTTCAGAGCGTGAAGTCTCGCGACCGTCCGAGAGACGCTCTCGAAGCGGTCGCTGAACGGTCGAAAATTTCGGGCAGGTGGTCGTCGCTCGTCCGAGAACGAATTCGTACCGTGCAGCCGCACACGGATTTATTACGTCCTTCAGACACTACCCACAGGTGCGTATGAGCGTCATCCAGAGCATCAAAGAGACGATCGGTATCGCGGAGGACGGCCAGCCGTACGAGTGTCGAAGCTGCGGCCACCACTTCCAGACACAGGCCGACGCCGAATCCCGCTGGTACACCTGCCCGGAATGTGACGGCGAAGACATCGAACCGATCGAAGACCACGCCGAGTAGACCGCCGGGACCCCCATCCTCGTCGCGAACCGCGTCTATCGCTCCCCAGCGTGTTTTTCACGGCCCTCGTAGACACGCCAGCGTCGCCCGGACGAGTCGCTATCCCTTTGACCCCCCGCAGATAAACACGGACGATGTTTGGGGCTGCACTGGCCGCTGGCGGGGTCTTCGGGGCGAAACACGCGCTCGAAGCCGACCACGTGGCCGCCGTCGCGACGCTCGTCGAGGAGACCGACAGGCCCGCCACCACGGGCGCGGCCTGGGGGGTCGGTCACTCGATCCCGATCGTCCTGCTGGGCGCGGCGTTCCTGGCGCTCGGACTCGAATTACCTGGGGCTGTCATGACCGGATTCGAGGTGGTCGTCGCGCTCGTGCTCGTCGCGCTCGGCGTTCGGGCGATCGCCGGCCGGCAGTCACTCGGCCGACGGCTCCTCTCACACACCCACGGCGAGTCCGAGCACCGCCATCTCAGACTCGGCCGCGGAGCGATCGGACTCGGTCACTCCCACGCCGACGAGGAGTCGTTCGCGGTCGGGATCGTCCACGGACTGGCCGGCAGCGGCGGCGTCGTGATCGGGATGACCGCGGCCGCGCCGACCGCGACCGGCGGGCTCGCGTTCCTCGGTGGATTCGCCCTCGCCTCCGTGGGGGCGATGGCCGTCGTGACCGCCGGCTGGGGACGGCTCGTCGGCTATACCGACGCCCTCCGAATCGTCGCCGGCCTCCTCAGCGTCGCCGTCGGTCTCCTCCTGTTGGCCGAGACGACCACTCTGCTCTGAAGGAGTCGTCGTCCGGACAACCCCCCATCGAACCCTTTTTGTTCTCTGCCAGACAGTTGGTGGTGATGGCGCAGCCGATACCGATCAATTTCGCGCCGACGGGGATGGTCCCCACCAAAGAGATGACCCCGCACGTGCCGGTGACACCGACGGAGATCGTCGAGGACGTGCGTACGGCCTCCGAGATCGGCATCACGTCTGTCCACCTCCACGCGAGAGATCCCGAAACCGGCGAGCCGACGTGGAAGCGCGACGTGTTCGCCGAGATTATCGACGGCATCAGGGAGTTCGCACCTGAGCTCGTCGTCTGTGTCTCGTTGAGCGGACGAGAGTGGGGTGACGTCGACAAGCGAACGGCCCCGCTGGAGTTGACCGGCGACCGGAAACCCGATATGGGCAGTCTGACGCTCTCGTCGATGAACTTCAGCGGGAGTGCGAGTCTCAACAGCCCCGAGACGGTCCGTCGACTGGCCGAGCGGATGGACGAGCGGGGCGTCCTGCCGGAACTCGAACTGTTCGATCTCGGGATGGTGAACTACGCGAACTACCTCATCGAGCGCGGTGTGCTGGAGCCGCCCCACTACTGTAATCTCTTGCTCGGAAACGTCGCGTCGGCACAGGCCGACCCCGTCCACGTAGGGACGATGCTCCGGGATCTCCCCGCCGACAGCGTGTGGGCACTGGCCGGGATCGGTAACGCTCAGGTGTCGACGAACACCCTCGCAGTCGCACTCGGCGGTGGCGTCCGCGTCGGTCTCGAAGACGCCATCTATATCGGTGCCGACCGAGAGCGGCTCGCGACCAACGAAGACCTGGTACGCCGCGTCCACGAACTGATCGATCTGAACGGGCACGACGTCATGGAGCCGGGACAGCTACGTGATCGACTCGATCTCGAACCCGGGTTCGGTCAGTACGGCCGAGAGGACTCCCCCGAGTGATCGGCTCGACCGTCACCCACCGTCGACGATCCGCCGGGTGACGGGCATCGCCAGCAGCGTCACCAGCCCGTACAGTTCGGCGTCGTTTCGCTCTCCGTCCATGTGCGCGCGGTAACACTCCCAGACGCCCTCGACATCGAGAAACGGCAACTCCCGAATCAGGTCCTCGTTGGCTTCGATGGCCTCGCGCACGAACGACTGCTCGCGGATCAGCCGCGGATTGTGTGGCCAGGGCCCGTTCGACAGGTGCGGATCCGGTGGATCGGTGATCGAGAGATGTTCGTCGGCGAACCCGAGGCAGTGCTCGCCGATCCAGTGGGCCCAGAAGGGGGACGAAAGCGGGAGCCCGGTGTTGGCGTAGGTGACGGCGGCCAGATCGGGATCGAGGCGCTCGACCGCCCGGGCGACCACGTTGTGTCGCACGAAATGGCGTGTCGGCGTCGAGAGATAGAGGTCGACGAGACGGTTATCGACGAACGGACTCCACGCCGGCAGGTGCTGGCGGAGGCTCTGGAGCAAGAACAGGACGCTCCCGTTCGTCCGCGGCGTGAGCGTCCCGCAGACGAACAGCTCCTCGGGAGAGCCGTAGGTGAGTCCGTGATGGTCGATTCCCGCGTCAGTCTCGCGAATATTCGAGCGAAGGATCGCTTTGGGATCGACCGAGGCGTCGAGATACCGTGGAGGATCGTCCGCCCAGTACTCGACGAAGTGTTCGATCCGATCCATCGGTTCGAGTCTCGGCAGGTGCACCGTCCCGAGCGGGCCGAGGTCGAGACTGCGCTGTGGAAAGCTGTGCGCTTTGAAGTTCGAGTCGGCGAACGACGCGGTCACCATCGCGTCGACGTCGTCGCGAATCTCCCCGACGAACCCCTCCGCGTGGGCCTGCTCGAACGTGCCGACGAAGTTCGACAGCCCGGGATTCCGTTCGAGCGCTCGCTCGTGATAGTCCGGGCCGCGCTGGATCCACTCGAAGTCGACCCCGGCGGTCAGCGCTGCCTGCTCGGCCGCCCGGGCCTCGCGGTTCATCCACCCCGTGCAGTGATAGGCAGTCAGGTTCGCCCGTGCTTGGCGATCGGCAGCCGCGAGTACGAGCCTGGAATCGGCCCCGCCACTCAGCAACAGCCCGTACTCGCGGCCCGGTTGCAGTCGCTCGGCGATCACCGTCTCGAACAGCTCGGCGAACTCGTCGAGAAACGACGAAAAAGAGCGCTCACGTGGTCGATACGTCGGCGTCCAGTACTGCCGAGCAGTCATCGAACCCGATGGCAGATCGACCGACGTGATCGATCCCGGAGGGAAGAGAAACGTTCCTTCCAGCGGCGTCGTACAGCCGAACGTTCGGAAGTCACAGCCGAGATACGCCGCGACGAGTCGGTCGTCGAACCGCGGCGTAACCGCGGGGTGTCGCGACAGCGACTGGATCGCCGTCGAGAAGACGAGCGGCCCGTCCTCGGGCTGGACGTAGTAGGTGTCACGGAGCGCGAGTCGGTCGGTGACTATCGAGACCGTCTCCGCCCGCCGGTCGTAGATGACGCCGACGAAATCGCCGTTCAACCCCGAGACGAACGATGGGCCGTGTCGCTCGTACAGATCCGCACAGTACTCGAAGACTGACTCGGCCGTGACATCCCGGGATTGATACCCGTCATCGCCGTCGAATCCGAACACCGATCCCCAGATCCACAGGAGCGTGTCCTCGCCGACCTGGACGGGTTGGTCGGCCGCCTCGGAGACGGCGAAAGACCCGGCGATTGCGAGCCGCTCATCCCGAAACAGCGTCGTCGACTCCTCGCCGGTCCACTCGAGTCCGGCAGCGACATCCTCGATACCGTCCGCGACCCCGACGACCCCACAGAGACCCGCCATACACGCAGGCTCCACTGGAGCCGGCATAACTCTGGCTCTCTCGACAACCGAGCGCTTGTCCGCGGACACTACTACGCCTGCTCCAACGCGCGCCGCAGTCGTTCGTCCGTCAGGAGGCCCTCGGTCAGCTGGAGGCCGACGATGCTTGGGCGGGCGTTGCCTTCGAGAAGGACTGGACCATCCTCGGTGACGACGACGTCCCAGCCGACCAGCGGCGCGTCGCGGTGTATCGCAGCCGCCTCACGGACGAGATTGCGAAGCTCCGCCCAGTACGGGACTGTCACGCCTGCGACGCGAGCGTCCGTCTCGGGATGGGTCCGCAAACGCGACCGGGACGCCCCATCGAGAGCGATCAGACGACCGATCTCGCCGGTGTCGGTGTCGATCGGCGCGGTGTAGCCGCCTTTCGACCAGTTGTCTATCGGCGCGGACTCCCGAGACCCGAACCGATGGGACGGCCGGTGGAGGCTGATCTCGCCCGTCTCCGGGTCGACCAGCGTGTGGATGCGGATCGTGTTCGTCGCGCCGGGGAAGATACTGGCCGCGTAGTCGTGCTGTTCGAGAAACTCGGTCACGAGATACCCGTCCAGATCGGCCGCCAGGTCAGCAACGGTCGATTCGATCGTCCCCGAACCCATCTTCAGACGCGCCTGCTCACCGTCTTCCAACACGTACACGCCGTCGCCGCGCCCCTCACTCACGGGCTTCAGGACCAGTGTGCCTTCCGCCGAGAGGAGCGGCGACAAGTCGGACTCGACGGCTGCAGTCGGTTCGAACCGCCCGCGATCGATCGTCCCGTAGATGGTGGGCACGGCGTCGATTGTCGGTTCGGTCGCCCGCTGGAAGGCGTACTTGTGGTGAATCGGCGTGATGTAGTCGCTGTTCAGCGCTCGGATCGCCTCGTTCGAACTGAGATACGCGTCGCTGTCGGCCTCGTCGAGGCCGAGCCACAGATACGTGTGTGCGCTGAACCCGTCCAGCATGGCCCGGAGGCGGATCGAACGCGGATACCCGTGCTTGCGGTCCGTTCGAATCGCGTCGCCGAGAAACTGACACCGCCTGTTGAACTCGGTCCCGGTGTACTCGGCGATCGCACCGATCGTCGGAATCGTCCCGTTCTCGGCTCGATATTCGATCGCACGGGTGACGGCCGCTTTGAACGACACAGGTTCCTGCTGGGGGTGGGCGATAAAAAAAACTACCCGACGACGAATTCGTAGACGGCCACGACCGAGCGGCGGAGTCGCGGATAGCTGTCGAGGCGGTTCCAGACGAACTGCTTCGAGCGTCTGCCGGCCCGCTTTCGAGCCATCAGCAGTCGGTTGCCGACCGTCTTGTCCGGCGGCCGATACCCGCTGTAGGGCGTCTGTTCGAGGTAGCGCCACCACAGATCCGTGTGCCGTCGCTCGCACCGGTAGTGCCAGGGCTTCTCGGGGCCGGTGTAGTGGACGATCACCGGCTGATCGTCCGTCTCGGTCGCGAGGACTCCCGCCCAGTTCGTCATCGCGTTGTACTTCGGGTGCAACGGCTGCCACAGATCCTGTCGATTCAAGATCGGGTTCAGGACTTCCTGAACGGGATAGGTGACGTCGTCTCTCCCGGCGAGACGCTCCATCGCCTCGGCTTCGACGTCGTGGGCCTTCCAGGCGCCCAGATCGACGTACATGACGCCCGCGTTGTAAAACAGCGAGTCGATCTGAAAGCCCAGTTCGAACGACCGAAGCTTGTACTCCGGAACCGCCGCGGCCACCGCGCCGTCGAGGTCCGTGGCGAACAGGTCGGCGAGCGAGCCGTCGACGATGGTATCACAGTCGAGATAGAGCACGTGCTCGTCCTCCAGCGGGAGCACCCGGCCCATCAGGAACCGATAGAGGTTGGCTTCGGTGAACCAGTGTGGCGTGGGGACGTCGCCGACTGCTCGTTCGTCGACCTCGATCCCGGTGACGGTCACGTCGTCGTACTCGGCGGTCAGATCCGCGACGTGGCCGAAAAACGACTCCTCGCGCTCCGTGTAGAGGACGAAGATCTCCAGTGAGGAGTCGGGATTGTTCGAGACCAGCGAGTGGATCGAGACGTACAGCGGCATCCAGTAGTCCTCGTCGACCGCGTACACGACGTTGTGTGTCTCGGTCATGAACGTCGCCTCAGTCGCTGGGTTCCCACGCCGCGAGGTCGAGTTCGAGTATCGTCCACTCCTCGACGTCCGAGAGGCTGAACTCGTGTTTCTTCGGCGTCGTCCCGACCCGCTCGTAGCCGAAGTGCTCGACGTACCACTCGATGGTCTCCGGCCTGTCGGTCTCGGTCCGCACCGTCTCGATCCCCAGTGAGGCCATCGCTTCCAGGCGTCTGACCTGCAGTCGATAGCCGATTCCCTGCCCCCGGTAGTCGGGATCGACGGCCAGACTCGCCGTCTCCCCGAGCGTCTCTGAGTGGACGATGTAGCTCGCGACGCCGACGACCGCCCCCGAATCCTCGGCCACGAACGAGTTGTCGACCCGGATAGTCGACCGTTCTGCGTCCGTATTCCCGGTCTGTGGAGCCATGTTCCACGTCTCCAGCAGGTCCATCGCTGGCTCGATGTCGGCGTCACGCATCGGCCGAATCTCGACTTCCCCCTCCGAAGTGTCTGGCATACGTTCTGTCTGAGCAGGACGCAGGGCCGCCAGTAAACCGTTTTGATCGCTGGAATCGGCGGCCGTGTCTATCGGACCTCTGACAGCGCCGCCAGGGCCTCGGCGGCCTCGCGGGCGGCTTCGAGGTGTTCACTCGCGCGGCGGGGATCCTCCGCGCGCTCGGCCTCACGAGCGAACCGGACGAGACTCCGCCGCAGCGACTCGCGCGCCTCCGAGAGATCACCACTCATCGGTGGCCGCTGCTGGCCAGATTGGCGCTCCTCGACGTCCTCGCGGCGTGCCGGCGGGTCGGGTCGTCGCGGCGGTTCGGCAGGCTGGCGGTCACGATCGGGGACCTGTGCTCGCTCGCGCCGTTCGGGGAGATCCGAGGTGCCCTCCGGACTCGTTGTCTCGGTGTCCGCCGTCTGCTCGCCGTTCGCGCTCCGTTCGGCCGGCGGCTGGGCGGCGTCTTCAGGCGTGGTTCCGTTCTCGGCCGGTTCGGGGTCGGCGCTCGCGTCCGTGGCCGACTCGTCGGTCTCGGCGGGGTCGTCTTCGGCCGCCTCACCTTCGGCTGCGTCCTCGCCTGTGACGACCTCCTGGCAGGTCGGGCAGAACTCCTGGCCGTCGTAGCGAAAGATCGGGTCGCCGCAGGTCCCACAGTGAGCGTTGGTCATCGTCGCACCCTTCAGGAGCAGTTCGCTCATGCGCTCGGTCGTCTCACGGTCGTCCTCCTCCTGTTCGTACTTTTCGCGAAGTCGCTCGCGTTCGGCTTCCTCGTCGAAATCGCTCATACCTGTGCGTTCGCGGCCGACGCCGAAAAAAGCCGCGGGCATTGGGGGCGAACCTTTAACGTCTATCCGAGACCTTTGTTATTTGTTATGAGGGATACGAAGGTCAGCGTCGTCGGCGGTGCGGGGACCGTCGGCGCTGCGGCGGCGTACAACATCGCACTCCGGAACGTGGCCGACGAGATCGTGCTGGTCGACATCCCCGAGAAGGAAGCCGAGACGATCGGCCAGGCCGAGGACGTCAACCACGGGATCGCCTACGACTCGCCGACCGAGGTCTACCAGGGGAGCTACGAGGACACCGCAGGGACCGACGTCGCCGTGATCACAGCGGGGATTCCGCGCCAGCCAGGACAGACGCGGCTGGATCTGGCCGGTGACAACCTCCCGATCATGGCCGACATCGAGTCCCAGCTGGCGAGTCACACCGACGACTTCGTCTCGATCACGACCTCGAACCCGGTCGACCTGCTGAACCGCCACCTCTACGAGAGCGGTGAGCGCGACCGCGAGAAAGTGATCGGGTTCGGGAGTCGCCTCGACAGCGCCCGCTTCCGGTACGTCCTCAGCCAGTGGTTCGACGAACCGATCGGCAACGTCGACGCGGAGGTCGTCGGCGAGCACGGCGACGCGCAGGTCCCGCTGTTCTCCCGGGTCCGGGTCAACGGCGTCGAGCGATCGTTCACCGACGACGAGGTCGAGGAGATCCTCGAAAACGTCCGCGCGAGCGCCATGGACGTCATCGAGAAGAAGGGTGCGACCGAGTGGGGTCCGGCGACGGGACTGGGCCATATGGTCGAGGCTGTCCTCAACAACACCGGCGAGGTCGTTCCCGGTTCGATCGTCCTCGACGGCGAATACGGCTACGAGGGGACGGGACTCGGCGTGCCGCTCAAGCTCGGACGCGACGGTGTCGAGGCCGTTCCCGAGTGGGAACTCAGCGACTTCGAACGCGGGCAACTCGACGAGGCCGCCGAGAAGCTCGCCGACCAGTACGAGAAGGTCGCCTAGGCGTCCTCGCGGCGCTCGATCGAACTTTCTTCGGGGACGCGCTCGTCGAGTAACGACGCCCACTCGTCCAGATGAGAGCGCTGGCGTCGGCGCATAGTAGTGGATACATCTAAGCCATCGATTATAATCGTTTCTAATACCAGGTCGCTTCGACGCTTTTTCTTGCCGGTCGGTCCAGAGCAGAGACAGCGATGGGAGACAGCGAGGCGGATTCACTGGTCCAGTACGGCATCGAAGACCGACCACCACTGAGGCGGTCGATACTGCTCGGCGCCCAGCACTACCTGACGATGATCGGGGCCAACATCGCCGTCCCCCTGATCCTCGCAGATTTCATGGGGATGCCGCCCGACGTGACCGCGAAGTTCGTCGGCACGTTCTTCGTCGTCAGCGGCCTCGCAACGCTGGCCCAGACGACGTTCGGCAACCGCTATCCGATCGTCCAGGGCGCGCCGTTCTCGATGCTCGCGCCCGCGATCGCCATCGTCACGACCGAGGTCGCGCTCCCGGGCGTGGCCGACTGGAACGCCAAATTGCTCTTCTTGCAGGGAGCGATCATCTCCGCAGCACTGGTCGAGGTCGCCATCGGCTATCTCGGACTGGTCGGCAAGATTCGAGAGTACCTCTCGCCGGTCGTCGTCGCGCCCGTCGTCACGCTGATCGGGCTGTCGCTGTTCTCCGCCGCACAGATCACCGATGTCAATCAGGCGGCTCCGGGCGCCCAGCAGAACTGGTATCTCCTGCTGTTGACGCTCGCGTTGATCGTCGTCTTCTCGCAGTACCTCAACCGTCGGTCGGCCCTGTTTGCACTCTTCCCCGTCCTGCTGGGGATCGTCGGCGCGTGGGTCGTCGCGGCCGTCGCTTCCGTCACGGGCGTCCTCCCGGCTGCCGATCCGGGGTACATCGACTTCGAGCAGGTGACCGCCGTCGAGTCGGCCGTCTACGTCCCCTACCCCCTCCAGTGGGGGATGCCCGAATTCCAGGCCTCCTTTGCGATCGGGATGTTCGCCGGCGTGCTGGCCTCGATCGTCGAATCCTTCGCCGACTACCACGCCGTCGCGCGGATCGCCGGGGAGGGCGCGCCCTCGAAAAAGCGGATCAACCACGGGATCGGCATGGAAGGACTCGCGAACGTCTTCTCGGGGCTGATGGGGACCGGCGGGTCGACCTCCTACTCCGAAAATATCGGCGCGATCGGCCTCACAGGGGTCGCCTCCCGGTTCGTCGTCCAGGTCGGCGCGGTCGTGATGCTGATCGTCGGTGTCATCCCGCTGTTCGGCCGGCTCGTCGCGACCATCCCCGACCCGATCGTCGGCGGCCTCTACATCGCCATGTTCGGCCAGATCGTCGCCGTCGGGCTCGCGAATCTGAAGTACGTCGATCTGGACTCCCAGCGAAACCTCTTCATCGTCGGGATCGCGATCTTCTCCGGGATGGCCGTTCCCCAGTATATGGGTGGTGTCGAAAGCGGCGCAGTGCTCCAGACTGGCCTGGCGAACGTCCCGCTGGCCGGACAGCTTCTCGGTACCGAGATCGTCGCCCAGACGCTCTACATCGTCGGCGGCGTCCAGATGGCCGTCGGCGGCTTCGTCGCGTTCGTGCTGGACAACACGATTCCCGGCACTCGCGAGGAGCGCGGGCTGGCCGACTGGGCACAGCTCGCCGAAAAAGAGGGTGAGTTCGACTCGATCGTCGACCGGATCCGCGACCGCCTGGCCGACTCGCCTCCCTCAAAAGAGAACTGATCGAAATCGGCCGTGAGACGCCTGTCAGACGCTCTCTGTCCGCACCTGGCCAAGAGTTAAGTGCTCCGGGAAGCTCGGTGAAAGTGATGAGCGACGACCCCGAGGAGGGGATTCTGTCCTGGGACGAGTCGGTGTTCCGGGACGAACACGTCTTCGAGATTGACTACGTCCCGGAGACGTTTCACCACCGCGAAAGCCAGATGGAGACGCTGAAGTACGCCCTCCGGCCCGCGGTCAGGGGATCGCGGCCGCTGAACGTCATCGCGCGCGGCCCGCCGGGAACGGGCAAGACGACCGCTGTCCAGAAGCTCTTTTCCGAACTTCGGGCCCAGACCGACGTCAACGTCGCCCGGGTAAACTGCCAGGTCGACTCGACGCGTTACTCTGTCTTCTCGCGACTGTTCGAGCACGTCTTCGAGTACGAACCGCCCGCAAGCGGGATCTCTTTCAAGAAGCTGTTCGGCCAGATCACCGACCGCCTCGTCGAGGAAGACGAAGTGCTGGCCGTCGCGCTGGACGACGTGAACTACCTCTTCTACGAGAGCGAGGCCAGCGAGACGTTGTACTCGCTCCTTCGGGCGCACGAGGCCCACAGCGGCGCGAAGATCGGTGTCATCTGCATCTCCTCGGACATGGACCTGGACGTGATCGAGGAACTGGACACGAGAGTCCAGAGCGTCTTCCGGCCCGAGGAAGTCTACTTCAACAAGTACGGCGAGAGCGAGATCGCCGACATCCTCGCAGAGCGGGTCGAACGCGGCTTCCACGAGGGCGCGGTCGATACGATGGTGCTCGATCGCGTCTCCGAGTTGACCGCCGAACAGGGCGGCGACCTCCGTGTCGGGATCGACCTGCTGCGCCGGGCAGGGATGAACGCGGAGATGCGCGCCTCCCGAACCGTCGAAGCCCAGGACGTCGAGGAGGCCTACGACAAGTCGAAGTACGTCCACCTCTCGCGGCACCTTCGCGGGCTCTCGGACTCAGAGCAGGCACTCGTCGAAGTACTCGCCGAGGAGGGCGGCGGTCGCGCAGGCGACATCTACGAGGTCTTCGCCGAGCACACCGACCTGGGGTACACCCGCTACTCGGAGATCATCAACAAGCTGGACCAGCTTGACATCGTCGACGCCGAGTACGTCAGCGTCGACGGCCGCGGTCGCTCGCGCGATTTGACACTGAACTACGACGCCGACGCAGTGTTAGAACGACTCTGATCACTCGCCCAGGACGCGCTCGGCCCACTCGACGGCGAACGCAGCCCCGTGCTCGCGGTACGCGCCCGTGTCGAGTGCCGCGAACGGCGGCGGTACCTCGATCTCGTGTTTGATCGCGCTACAGGCCAGTTCCGCGGCGTCACCGAAGTCGGTTCGGCCGCTGGCGACGTCACTGGAGAGATCGGCCAACCGCGGCTGCAGGCGCTCGCCCGCGTCGACCCAGGCGTCGTGTAGCTCGGGTTGGTCGTCGGCCCACTCGGCGAAGATCGGGCGAGTGTGCAGTCCCAGATACCCCTCGTAGAGGGCGGCTGCGAGCTGGTACGTTCCGGCGGAATCGAGCCGGCCGGCGACCGCGTCAGTGAGATCACGGTAGCGCTGCTCGAAGTATCCCAAAAATTGCTCTGGGGCGTCCAGTCCGATCTGGACCAGCGCCTCCGCGAGCAGGAAGTCGACGAACGACTCGGGCGAGCCCGCGAGCCGGGGCTTGACCAGCACCACGGCCGGGTCAGTCTGGCGCGTCCAGGCGACGCCGCCGTCGCCCGGCGCTCCGACGGTGAACGTCTCGCTGGCGTACTGCACGAGGAGTTCGGGTGCGTCCGCCGGGAGCCAGGATTCGGGATAGCTGGCTGGTTCGAGGGAGTCGACGACGAGGCCGAGTTGCTCGGCCGTCGCCGGCGGCAGCGTCTCGAAGTCCCGGTCGACGTCCAGCACGAGCGCGTCCGGGGCGTGCTCGGTTCGGACACGTTCGACCGGCGCCGAGAGGTCGCGTTCGTCGAACATTAGGCCGCGAGCGCGATGTTGACCAGCAGCGCGACTGCCAGGACGGCCGAGACGGCGACGGTCCCGAGGACGATCTTGGTTGCGTTGCTCATACTCGCGGCTTCTGGCGCTCGACCAATAAACGCACCCCTTCGCTACTCGGTCAGTGCCTGATAGGTCCCCCTGAGCGTCGCCGCCGAGACGTCCGCGACCGCGGCGGCCGCCGACTGCGTGAGTTCGGCGTCGCGTTCTCGGCCAGCAGTGTACAGACACGCCGCCGCCACGCCCGCCGGGTTCCGGCCGCTGGCGATCCCCTCACGCGTCGCCCGCGCGGCCAGTTCCCGAGCGCGGCGCTCGACCGCGGCGTCGAGATCGAGTTCCGAGGCAAATCGCGGCAGGTATTCCGCGGGATCGATCGGACCCGTCTCCAGGCTGAGTTCGCGATTCAACACCCCGTAACAGGTCTTCAGCCGCTCGCGGTCGAGCCGGGAGACGGCCGCGACCTCGGCGAGTGTTCGCGAGATTCCCGTGGTTCGGCAACTGGCGTAGACGGCAGCCGTGGCGATCCCCTCCAGGGAGCGGCCGCGGATCAGATCCGCGTCCTGGGCGCTGGCGAACAGCCGGCAGGCCTGATCCCGCACCGTCTGCGGGAGCGACAGCCGGCCGACCATCCGCCGGATCTCGACGAAGGCTTCGCGTCTGTTGCGCGCCACCTTCGACGGCGCGCTCGCCCGGCGGTGTTGCGTTCGCATCCGTGCGAGACGGCGCTTTCGCTGGGCCGGTGCGCTCTTGTCGTAGCCGATCTCCGTCGAGATCCCCCGATCGTGACGGGACGGCGTCAGCGGTGCACCGGTTCGTTTCCGACTCTTGTCGTCGAAACTACGCCACTCCGGGCCGCGATCCAGCCGGTCGGTGTCCACGACCAGCCCACAGTTCGTACAGACGGTCTCTTCTCCCCCACCCCGGAGCACCCCCTGGCACTCCGGACACGTGTCGGATGCAGTCGTTTGCATCACCCAACTCGCAGGGAGGGTCTACTTAAATGTCGGGAAGTGTGCGTCATTGTCCCCCACGGGAGCATGACTCAGTCCGGGTCCGTTTGGAAAGTCTTAATACCAGGACTCCGGTACGGTGGAGTGCAGCAAGCCCGGATGGTGTAGTGGCCCATCATACGACCCTGTCACGGTCGTGACGCGGGTTCAAATCCCGCTCCGGGCGCTTTCTGACGCGAACAATTCCGACGAGCACCGCGTAGCGTGTGCTCGGATCCGTGAGCGTCGAAACGCCAACGAGGGATTTGAACCAGGGAAGTCGCAGCCACCGAGCGAAGCGAGGTGGACCGTCTTCCCGAGGTTCAAATTCCGAACGACGGCGCTGGCGTCGTTCGACCCTCACGAACGCGAAGCGTTCGCTCAGCCCGCTCCGGGTGGAGAGTCGTCGCTACGGTCGAATCTCGCTATCTCGCGGCTTCGCCGCTCGATATATAGGAGACGCCTCGCTTCACTCGGCGTCTCCTTACTCTTCGAAGACGAACGTCCCGTCTTCCTGCACTCGTTCGCCGTCGACTTCGATGAAGCTGTCCTCGCTCATGTCGACGATCATGTCCAGATGCATCGCCGAGTCGTTACCCTCGCAGTCGGGACCGACCGATTCGTCGATCGAGCGGCCCAGCGCGAGGTGTATCGTGTCGCCCATCTTCTCGTCGAAGAGCATGTTGTAGGTGAAGCGGTCGATGTCGCGGTTCATCCCGATGCCGAGTTCGCCCAGGCGGCGCGCACCCGCGTCGGTGTTCAACACGGCCGTCAGGACATCCTCGTTCTTTCCGGCCTCGTGATCGACCACCTCGCCATCCTCGAAGACCAGCCGCACGTCCTCGACCTCCCGACCCTGCGCGAGCAGGGGCTTGTCGAACAGCACCTCGCCCTCCACGGAGTCGGGCACCGGGGCCGTGAACACTTCGCCACCGGGGAGGTTCTCACCGACGGTATCGTTGACGCCGATCATGCCATCGATCGACATCGTAATGTCAGTCGTCTCGCCGGAGACGATCCGAACCTCGCTTCCCGCATCGAGAATCTCGACCATGTGCTCCTGGAACTCCCGCTGGGCGTCCCAGTCTTTGAGCATGGCGTCGTAGACGAAGTCGGCGTAGGCGGGCGTGCTCATCTCGGCCTGCTGGGCGTTGCCCGTCGCGGGATGTTGAGTGAGCACCCAGCGCTTTTCGAGCATCGCTTCGTTGAGCGGTTGCATCACCTTCGCGTAAGCTGAATTCTTCTCCGGCGGGACGTCGCCAGTCTCGTTCGTGTTCGCGTCCGCCCGAACGGCGATGATCACGTCGACTTCCTCGACCATGGCAGCGAGCGTATCCGCGGGTTCCTGAAAGTCCTCGGGATCCATCGCGCGCATGAACGCTCGCCGAGTACGACCGCTCATGCCGTTGACGAACGGTTTCGCGCCGCGCTCGCCCAGTTTCTCGCTGAGCGCGACCGCGAGGTCCTCCGCCTCTGGTGGCACGTTGAGTAGCACTTCGTCGCCGGATTCGATCTCGACCGCTTGCTCGACGATCAGACGTGCGTGTTCCTCGACACGGGGATCCATGGATAGCACCGAGTTGACAGCCGGCGTCGATAAGAGTTTGCCATCCGTGACTGACGCAACGCTCACTCGCTGTCGATTGCGACGACCGCGCCCTCACAGTCGGGACAGAGTTCGTAGTCGGTGAAAAACTCCTGTTCGCACTCGATACACCGATGGGTCGGCTCCTCGGCGGTGTCGGTGGCGTCCTGTTTGAAGCGTTCGACCTTGCGGCCGAGATTCTCGAAGAGGCCCATAGAGAGGAGGAGACGCCCCAGAGAGAAAAGGATGGGGCCGCTCAGCGCTCGCGGCGTTCGTAGGCGCTCGCCAGCAGTTCGTCGACGCCTGTCTCGGGGAAGGCGTCGGCGACGAGCGCGAGGAGGACAGCCAGCCCGAGCAACTGTTGGTCGGCATCGTCGGCGTCGACAGGGTCGGCGGCCGCGGTTTCCGCGGGTTCGCCATCGAGATCGAGTGCCTCGTGCAGGTCGAGGTCGAGACCGTCAAGATGCGCGAAGTCGGCGACCGCAGCCCGTAGTTCCTGCTCGAACTGCTCGTGATACTGAGAGTCCGGATCGAACGCACGCGCGCCGTTTCGCACGCCGTCGAGGTACTGGACGACTGTCGGATCGAGAAAGCCCGCACGCGCCTGCAGCTCGGTCTGGCGCTCACCACACCGGGGACAGTATCGGTCGCCCGCCTCAACCGCGGCGCGACAGTAGGGACACTCGGCCATACGAGAGGGTGTGATTCGACAGCCAAAGAGGGTTGTGCAACCCCCGTCGACGGCCGCTTCGTCCCCGAATCGTGGGAACGTTTGGACGGATTTGGCACAACCGTTTTTAAGTAGTGCGGGGGAGCCTCGGATGCAAATCATGTCGATCCGACCACTCGCGCTCGCGGCGCTCGTACTGCTCGCGAGCCTCGCGCCGATGACCGCAGCCAGTGGGGCGACACCCTCACAGGCATCGTCGAACAGTGACGTCGAAGCATACAGCGGAACCCACGTTTCCTTCGCGACCGACAGCAGTGCGATCGTCGGCTACGCGGTCGACAGCGAGACCGTCCTCTCGTCGGTCGAAGTCCAGTCCGAAAGCCAGGTCGAGAGCAGCCTCGGAATCGGCGTTTCCGGCGACCTCCAAGCGGTGACCGACTTCGCCGGGACCGCCCTCTCGATGGACGCCTCGGCACAGACTTCGGCCAGTATCCAGGCCGAAAGCGGAGCGACGATCGAGGCTCACGATCACGGGCACGGAACGCTGGTGGTCGACGCCAGCGACTCCCAGTACGTCGAGCTTGGCATGAACGCCTCCAGCAGTGCTGAGACGACGAGTGACGGGCGTGTGCTCGTCACGACCGACGACGGGACGAAAGCCGTCGTCATGGTCGTCGGTGACGGCGACGTCGCCGTCAACGACGAGGGCAACGTCACCGCCAACGTCAAAGCCGAGTCGAAACTGGTCGTTCGTTCCTACAGCGACGAGCGAACTGAGGAAGACGAACAGACCGAACAGCTGATCGCCAACGGCACGGCCGCCGCCGAGGTCTACGTCGACCAGCAGGACGGCGAACGGGTCGAGGGCACCATCACCTACGACCAGGACACGAACGTCACGGCCGAGGCCGAAAGCGAGAGCGCGGTCAACATGACGATCGACCGCGCCGAGTCCGAGGGGAAAGTCGTCATCGCGAGTACCTCGCAGTTCGCGGCCGAGAGCAGCGACGACCTGACGGTTCGCGTCGACGGTGACGTCGCAGCCCAGGCCTCCAGCTACAGCGAACTCCGGGCCGCTGCCGACGACGGTGACACCTCCAAGTACATGGTTAAGAGCAGTGGGAGTGCCGAAGCCAGCGCCGACGTGCTGGTGGCGGTCAACCACTTCTCGGAGCGGTCGGTCAGTATCGCAGACGCTGACGGGAGTTCCGACGGTGATGGCTCGGACACTGGCGACGGCTCGGATACCGGCGACTCCAACACTGGCGACGGCTCCGGTGACGGCTCGACCGGTTCGGGCGACGGACCCGGCTTCGGTGTCTTCGCGGCGCTACTGTCGCTGTTCGGACTCGGAACGCTCCTGGCTCGCCGATAAGTGCCGCTAGTCGATATTGGCCACGGAACACGGCCACGGCCGCAAAACATATGCAATCCAATCGTCGATGTCGAGACGAATACGAGGTCCCCAGCGTGTCGGACAGCATCAGCCGTCTCCCAGCCAAGACGTACACCCGACCGGCGCTCAAGACGGTACTCGCGCTCTATCTGATCGGTGCACTAACGCTGGGACCCGTCGCGGCCGCGCAGGCCTCAGCGGGGGCGTCGACGGCGATCGATTCCGACGTCAATTTGTCCGCCAGCCCCGACGACGGTGACCTTCTCAACGAGTCGGACGACTCGACGAACACGACCGAGACGGTCGACGACACCACCGACTCGACGAACACCACCGACTCGGCTACTGGAACGGTCGACGACACGACCGAGACAATCGAGGGAACGATCAACGAGACGACTGACACGGTCGGCGAGACGATCAACGAGACGACTGACACGGTCGGCGAGACGATCAACGAGACGACTGACACGGTCGACGGGACGGTCGACGAGACGACCGAGACACTCAACGAGACGAGCGACGGAAGTCTCGACGACACCACTGGGGCGATCAACGAAACGGTCGACGACACGACCGACACACTCGACAACACGACTGATTCACTCGAAGATACGACCGACGAGACCATCGAGGGAGCGACTAACGGGACAGTCGTTTCGACGGCAGAGTTGCTCAACACGACGCTCGTCACAGGGCTCGAATCGAGTGCTGCCGAAGGGTCGAGCACCGTCGACAGTGAGCCAGAGTCGGAAGACGCCGACAGCGTGCGATCGGACCGAGCGGGCGACGCTGCGGCGAGCGATCGAGACGCGATCAACGCCGGTGAGTCCAGTGGCGAGGAAGAAGGGCCGACGATTCCGGCACCGGCTGCTGCGGCCGGTGTCGGCGCAGTCGTGATCGGTGCAGCAGGGGCGACCGCACTGTCGGGCAGCGGGAGCGCTGCGACCTCGCCAGGTGTCACTCGCTCGGTCACGATGGGCGCGCGGAACGCGGCGGCTGACGCGCGGACGCTGCTCGGTCGGCTCGGCGACAAACTCTGGAAGATCGGCGCTGTCCTTCGGTACAGTCGCTGGGACGACTCGGACCCGCTGGAACACGACCTGCGGCGCGAGATTTACGACACCGTCGAGGACGCACCGGGGATCTACCTCTCGAAGATCGACGAGCGGACCGACCGGTCGCTCTCGTCGCTCCGTCATCACCTCCGGATCCTCGAAGAGGAGAACCTGCTCACGACCGAGAAGGTCCGCGGGAAGCGTCGATACTTCCCTGTCACTCGCGGCGGAGACGATCCGGCGCTGGTCGCCGCGCTGGACGACCCCGCGACCGAGTCCATCCTGACGACGCTGGCAGAGGAGGGGCCGTCCAGTGGCGGTGACCTCGCGGACGCGCTCGATCGCGATCCGAGCACCGTCTCCCATCACCTCTCGCGACTCGAAGAGGAGGGGCTGGTCGAGCGCGAGCGCGACGGCCGTTCGGTGGTCAACAAACTGAGTGGCCCTGCTGCGACTGCGCTGCGTGACGCGCCGGCCGCAAGTGTGGATGCACCTGCACCCGCAGACGATTGAGTTGTCGACGGCCGGCTCACGAGCGCTTTCATGCGCGAGCAGTTCGGACGAGAAGGCCACAAAAGCGTTTAGGGGCGGGGCGCGAACGGACGCACATGGATGGTCGGGACGATACGGACGAGACAGAGCTCCCCGGCGCGCTCGTGACGGAGTTTCTCGAACGCGAGTCGGGGACGCGAGCGCTGCTGGACGAACTCGAACGACTCACCCTCGAAGGCGAGCACGAGGAGGTTCGCGAGCGGATCCGCGCGCTCGCCGAGGCGAACACCGGCGTCTTCTTCGCGGTCGCGCTCAGCCTCACCGGCTCCAAGCAGTTCTTCGGCGACGTCGAGGCCCAGCTAGACGTGACCGCCGCCGACACGCTCCGGGACCTCGCGGACACCTATCCCACCCTGGAAGAGCCGTTCAGCGTCGTCCGCACCGAGCAATCCCACGATCGGTTCAACCCCGTGACGGGGCTGTCGACCACGACGACCTACCACGCCGAAGAGGAGGTGCCGCTGATCCGCTACGCGATGCAGTCCGGCGACCTGACGCTGCTGGAAGCCACGGAGTCGCCACAGGAGGTCCTCCAGGTCGCGATCTACCTCGTCCAGGCGACGACCGACTCGCTGGAGGCCTCCCTGGAGCAGGAACACTCCGTGAATACAGAGGAACTCTCCGGGCTGATCGACCGCCGCGAGGAACTGGAGACCGAACTCGACCACCTGCGGGCCCAGATCGACGAACTGCGCCGTCGCCCCGTCGGCGACGAGTAAGCTCTTCCTGTCAGCTCGCCCCCGACGGCACGCACATACCGTTCCAGTCGTTACTGGTGGTATGGACGGGGCGCCGAACACCCAGAAGAGTCGGCGGCAGGTGCTTGCTGCAGCGGCGGCCGTGACCGGCCTCGCCGGCTGCCAGACGTCCGGCACTGGCGAGAGCACCGATACCGTGACGCCCGCGCCCGTTCCCGAGGGAGCCGTCGGCGGCGGGACCGTCGAGTTGCGTCACGCCACCAGTACCGATCTGACCGGGGCCGCCATCGACCAGCTGATCGCGGCCTTCGAGGGCGCACACGAGGGCAGCGACCTCGTCGGGGTTCCGCTGGGTGGTGCTGACTCTGCGGACAGCCCCGCAGTCGTCTACGATCGGATCGGGGCGAACCTGGCAAGACGCGGCGCTCGATTCCAGGACCTCTCGGGACTCTGGGAGGGTGAGCGCGACGCCTACCCCTACGGCGTGACGGTATCGAGCTTCATCGCGCGTTCGTTCGTGACCATCCCACAGGCGCTCCACCGAGTCAACTGCCTCTACTACAATCCCGGGGTGCTCTCGGAGGCTGGCGTCGCACTCGAGGACTATCCGACTGTCAGCGATCTCGCTGACTCGCCGGGGCCGCTCGACGACGCAGTCGAGACGCTGTTCGCCCAGCCGCTCCGCACCGCGACCGAGCTGCTGGCACTCTGGGAGTCGCTGCTCGCCAGCCGACTGTATCGCGAGCGCCAGTACGTCCAGTACGTCGTCGGCGACATCAGCGACAATCCACTCCCGATCAGGCGCTCGCTCCGCGATTTCGACGCGGCGCTGTCGATGGTGTCCGACGACGCCCACGAGGCGACGCCGGAAGCGCTGCTCGACGATGTCGTCGACGGCACTGTCGGGTTCGTCCGCCAACCCACGTGGACGGGCACGCATCTCATCGACCGGCGCGACGCGACCTACGGTACCGACTGGGCGGTCGCGCCCCTCTTTGCCGCTCCGTGGACGGTGACGTTCGTCGCCCGGGGATTCGCCGTGCCGAGCGCACCGACCAGGACGGCCGCGCCACGCGAAGTGGTCGAGTTCGCGACGACACCCGCACGCCAGCGAGCGTTCTGTGCAACTGCTCGCGCGCTCCCGGCCCGAACCGACGTCACCGTCGACGCCCATCCGATGCTGGCTGAACAGGCCGAAGACTACCGCGAGGCGAGCATGCACCTGCCGTCGATGGCCCACGGAATCGCCGTCCGGCCGCCGGTTCGCCGTCGACTCGAAACCGCGCTGTCGTCGTTTCGCCAGCACCGCAACGTCGACCGCGGCGTCGAGGATCTGGTCACCGCCTTGCGGACGGCGCGCGTTCTCTAGGCTGTCTCGTCGAGCGCCGCGAGCAGTGCGTCGACGTCCGACGCGTCGTTGAACGCGTGGACGGACGCCCGGACCGCTCGCGGATAGGGCAGCGCCCGGACGATCACGCCCTGCTCGCGCAGCCGTTCGACCGTCGCGTCTGGGTCGTCGACCCGGAACGTCACCAGCCCGGACTCGTACTCGCGCGGACTCAGCAGCTGTTCGTCGTCCAGCCCGTCCTTGAGCCGGTCGGTCAGGCGCTCGATCCGCGACTCGATCCGCTCGATCCCGATCTCCTCGAGGAGGTCGATCGCCTCGGCGAGTCCGACGTGCGGGAGCGGCGACGTCGTGCCGACCTCGAAGCGAGGTGCGCCGCGCTTGAACTCGTACTCGGGATCGGCCGGCTCCTCGACCGAGCGATAGCCGATCCGCCGCGGGATCAGCGCGTCCATCGCCTCCTCGGCGACGTAGAGGAAGCCGCTGCCCCAGGGGCCGAGCAGCCACTTGTGGCCCGCGCCGACGACGAAGTCCGCACCCCACTCGTGGAGGTCGACGGGGTACTGCCCGGGAGACTGGACGGCGTCGACGAGCACGCGCGCGTCGGCGTCGTGGGCGATCTCGCTGATCTCTGCGACCGGCATGCGCGTCCCGTGGGTCCAGGTGAGCGAGCTGAACACGAACAGGTCGGTCTCTGCGGCGACGGCTTCGACCGTCTCGCGATCCAGTCGCCCCGCATTCGTCTCCATGACTCGGACCTCGACGTCGTCCAGATCCGAGAGACGATTCCACGGAAGGATTCCCGCGGGGTGTTCGAGGTCGGTCCGGGCGACGACGGTATCCTCGTCCGCGAGATCGAGTGCGCTCGCTATCAGATTCATCCCGTCGGCGGTGCTCTGGGTGAGCGCGATCTCGTGGGGTTGTGCGCCCAGGAAGTCGGCGATGGTCTCGCGACTCTCCTCGTAGATCTCCCAGGCGACCTGGTAGACGCCCTGGCCGACGGGAGCCTCGTACTCGAAGAACTGTGCGAAGTCGGTGACGCGATCGACGACGCGGCGAGGACTGGGACTCGACGCGCCCGTGTTGAGATACACAGCCGAGTCGAGCGCCGGGATGTCTGCGCGTAGCTGCTCGGGATCCATACGCGGACTTGGCGTCGCGGGCCTTTCTATGCCACGCTCGGCTGTGGGTAGCCGACCGTCGCTGACTACGCCACGTTCGGCTGGAAAAAGCCGACCGTCGCTGACTACGCCACGTTCGCCACGAGAGAACCAATCGCGGCCCCGAGTGTCACACCAACGAGCGCGGCCACGAGCGTCAGCCCGGCGTTGCCGAGCGCACGGCGTCGCTTCCCGCGCTCGTAGAGTCGTACGGTCTCGAACGCGAAGGACGAAAACGTCGTGAACGCCCCGCAGAAGCCGGTCGCGAAGACGAATCCGAGCGACGGCGACAGCTGTGCGGTCGTGAGCACGCCGAGTGCGAAACTCCCGAGCACGTTGACAGCGAAGGTATCTCCGTTCTCGGTCTCGATCCGCGAGCCGACGAGATGGCGGGCCAGCGCCCCGAACACACCGCCGAGGCCGACCAGAATCGCGGGACCGGTCATGCGAGCGCCCCCCTCGTGACGGCCCGGCCGGCGATCACGGCCAGAAAGGCGAGGACGTAGTTCGCGAGGACGTTCGCGACCGCCAGCGTGGGGTCGAGCGCGGCGGTCTCGACGGCGAAGGTGCTGTAAGTCGTGAACGAGGACAGCAGGCCAGTTCCGAGGATGAGTCGCGTCTCGGCGCTCAGCAGATCGGCGAGATGGGCCTCGTAGAGGACGATCGCGAGCGCGAAACTCCCGAGGACGTTCACCGCCAGCGTCCCCCAGGGAAAGCCACCAGGGAGCGCATTCGAGACGGCGTATCGCAGAGCTGCGCCGACGAACCCGCCCACGGCGATCAGCAGGAGTGGTTCGGCACGGGAGAGGGCGTGCGACCGGCTGGTCGTCATGCCTGCGATTGGTCGAGGGGCTATTCGACGGTTTCGAACTGCGGTAGAATCTGGGGTTCGAGCGCGTTACTCCTGGTAGGCGAGGTTCATTACCCACTGGGTGAACGCGTCGCTCTGTGGGTTGATCTCCTCGTCACCGATAAACGGCGAGAGCATGTCGCCGGCCATCAGCAGCGAGAATTCGAGGTCCCGTGCGGTCGGCGAGAGATGGTAGGTGTTGTGACCGTTGTAGACGGTCTCTTCGCGGTCGATCATCTCCTTCTCGACGAGCGACTCGACGATCCGACTCCCCTTGCGGGAACTGACGTCCAGCTCCTTCCAGAAATCGCTCTGGTGGATCCCCCCTGTCTCCCGGACGAGTTCCAACCCCGCAAGCTCCTCCTCCGAGAGATCCTCCTCGGTGACTGACGTACTCATATCAATGCATGGCGTCCGAACTCGCTTAAACCTGACTTTCGACCGGGTCGGCGGCGTCCCGGTCGACCGTCACAGATCGCTCTCGACACGACTGTAGTCGGTCTCACACGGCGGCCCGTCGGCGTAGCGATACTCGATCCCGTCCGCACTGATCGAAACGAGCGAGGACGAGCGCGTCCCGAAGCCGTCGCCGTGGATACAGACGCCGAATTCGTGGTCGCGGATGGTTCCCGCCGCGCGGTCGAGCCAGGCCGCCGCGTCTTCGCCGGGTTCGGGCTGAAGCACCGTCTGCAGGCGGTCGACGTTCTCGGCCTGCCGCTCTGCGGCGTCTCGGAGTCGCGGCGGTTCCTCGGGGATCTCGTAGTGGCCGTCCGCACCAGTGTTGCCGACGACGTGGACACCGGGATCGAAATTGCGGATCTGGACCCGTTCGTCGTACTCCAGAAAGAGCGCCGAGTTCGCGTCCGCGACGGCGAGGTTGAACCCCTCGTAGACGCGCTCGTCGAGATCGCGCTCGACGTATCTGACCGCCTCTTCTGCACTGCCCTGTTCGAGACACTCTCTGACCAGCAGGCCGCGAGAGCGATCACCGACGCGCTGCTGGCCGGTCCAGCGGTTCGTGATCGCGACGAACACTCCCTGGTCGTTGACGCCGATCCACGTCCCACCCGCGTCCTCGTCGCGAGGAGCGAGGATCCGCGGCCCGTCGCCGAACGTCTCGGGCGGTCTCGACGGTCGGTCGAACGCCTCGTCACGGTTGGCCGCGGCGACCAGCGACGCGTCGGCGAAGACCTGCCAGGCGAAGACGAGCGTACACACGTCTCTCCATAGGGGTGGCTTGACCCTAAAACTCGCGGCGACGGACGGGGGGTTGAAACTGGTGTCGAGAGCCTCAATCGGAATTCGCGGGCATCATCCCGCGCGGCGCGGGCGTCTGGGACCGCCGTTTCGACAGCGAGAGCGACAGTCCACAGTCGTCCAGCGTGAGGTGGACGTCCTCGACAAGGCGGGCGTACTCGCTGGTGTGCGATCCCGACCGCGAAATGCGCGTCCGTTCTTCGAGGAGGCCGGCGTCAGTGAGGTCGTCGACCTTCCGGTAGGCCGTCGAGAGTGCGAGCTCGCACTGCTCGGAGAGTTCGCCGGCAGTCAGCGCCTCGTCGCCGGTCGCGTCGAGAATCGCGCGGCAGTCCGGGTCGTCCAGCGCGTCGAGGACGTCCTGGATCGATTGCTCGGCCTCGATGGTCGTCGAATCACGACTCGCCGTCAGCGACTGGGGGGCGTAGGGCATCAGTACCCGTTCCTACACCCGGATGGCCAATCTGCCCACTACCCGGATACGCGGGTAGGTTTAAATACCGCCCTCGAACGAGGGACTAGGGACCGCGTTCGAGGACGTCTTCGATGAGTTTCGTCTCCGCGGCCGCCAGGTGCTGGCTGAACGTCGACCGGTCGATCTCCAGGGCGGCGGCGATCTCGGTCGCGTTGGCCCGTCGCGGTCGCTCGAAGTACCCCATCTCGTAGGCTCGTTCGAGAGTTTCGAGCTGACGATCGGTGAGTCTGCCGCGGTCGACGTAGACGCTGTCTGTCTCTTCGGTGTCGGTCGGCGAGCGGACGAGGCGCTTGATGTCGATATCGGGGAAGTGTTCGCGGAGGTCGCCGACGACGGTCTGGAGCTGTTCGTAGTCGCTGGCGTAGAAGACGAGCGTCAGCGTCTCCTCGCGGACGGCGTAGCGGGCGACGGCGCATTCGAAGTGGCCCAGCCGTGCGCACGGACACGACTCGCCGTGGCCGTGGCGGCAGCGATACCAGTGGGTCGAGCCCCGGGAGAACACCGAGACGACATCGCTGTCGTCAACGTCGAGTGGCTGTGCCGTCGCGAACTCCGTCACGCACCCTGCCTCGCCGGCGACGCTGGTCACGACGTTCGTGACGGCCGTTCCGGCCGCCTGGACGCACGCGGCGATCGGACAGACCGAGGCCGGAAACGCGACCGTGGCACGGATCCCGGACGCCATGCTGTCGGCGACTTGGCCGCGAGCGTACTTGAGTGTGACCGCTGACGATTACTGTGAGACGGAGTCACGATCGAGAAAGATACGGTGACCGCTCAGGGTCTCGGGGTCGAGGCGATAGAGCTCGACGTCGAGATCCGATTTGGCCTGGCCCCAGATCTCGAACAGCGGGCGTTTGGCGTCGCCGTACTGTTCGACGTGCTCGACGGTCAGTTCCTCTCGTGGAATCTCTTCGAGCGTCCCGATAGCGACGACGCTCTCGTAGATCCCGTCGCCCTCCTCGTAGACGACGAGGCGTGCCGGTGCGTCCGAGCGGACGAACTGGCGTTTCTCGCTCTCGGGCGTCGAAACGAGTCGCAGATACAACTGCCGGTCGTCAGCGTCGTAGCCGTAGGAGATCGGGACGGCGTAGGGCTCGTCCCCACGGGCGAGCGAGAGGACGCCGGTCTCGTGGCGGCCGAGCAGGGCGTCGATCTCGTCGCGAGAGAGTTCTGTCTGCTGATCCAAACCCATCTATCTGCCCGTATGAACATGTGCGGCCCATTAATACCTGTCCTTCAAGCGCCCCCGCGAGACCGACTTCGCGCGCGTTTCGGTGCTCGACTGGGACTAGCTCGACGGCGCTGGCGCTTGGGAGAACGCGTCGGCAGTCACCGCCGCCGAACAGACGACACACCCCTTCTCGACGAGCACGTCCCGCATCGAAGCGTTCACTTCGAGTGATTCCGCACACTCCGGGCAGACGAACGTGAACGCCGTTTTTGTGTCACTGCCACTCATTGGTACTTCCTAGTACCACAGAGTTACATAAATAAGGGTCACTGTTTCCGACGCGCTGGGAACGAGCCGTCCCGGCGGTGGCGTTGCGGTACGAGGACTCCCTACGGTCGTCCTCGCTACTCTTCCGCGGGTCGTTCCTCCCGTCTCGGTGTTCGAGACGCCTCGCTCCCCTCGGCGTCTCGCTACCCGAACCCCTCGTACTGCATCGCATCCTCGGGAATCCCAACCGCGCGAGCCGCGTCGACCAGCACCCCGACCATCGCGGTGATCCCGCAGGCGTACAGTTCGACGTTCCCGGGATCGATCCGGGCGTCGATGTCACGTGCTGGCTGGAGGTCGCGGTAGGCGGCCAGCCCCGGCGGCAGGTCGGCCGCCGCCAGCGCGTCGTCGTCGAGATACGCCAGCAGAACTTGCTGAACGTAGTCGGTCTCGCCGTCCCAGTCGGTGAGCAGGGGTTCGCGGGTGAGCGTCGGGACGAAGTGGAAGTGTTCGTGTTCGCGGTCGTAGGCCCGAAACTGCTCGCGGTGAGGGAGGTCGTCCTCCCAGCCACACCCCAAGAATAGCCAGATATCGCGCGGCTCGCCCGCATGTGTGTCCCAGCCCTGCTCGAAGACGTAGTCGATCATACTTTTAAATGGGGCGACACCGGTCCCGGTGGCCATGAACACCATGTCCTCGCCGGAAGGTTCGTCGAGTACCATCTCGCCGTTCGGGCCGCGGACGACGACGCGGTCGCCGACCTCGCTGTGGACGAACAGATCACTCGTCAGTCGGCCGCTGGGCACCCGGCGAATGCAAAATTCCAGTTCGTCTTCGCTGGGTGAATTGGCCAGCGAGTACGCCCGCGGCGTGTCGTGGGCCCGCAGCGTGACGTACTGCCCGGGCGCGAAATCGAGGCGGGAGTCGACGTCGACGCGCATGCGCAACAGCGAGGGGTAGGGCCGTTCGAAGCGCTCGGCCAGCGTCTCGATCTCGGCGATCCGTCGGCGGGAGACACCCGCTTCGCGCAACTCGCTGTAGAGCTTCCCCCAGCGGTAGTCGGCCCCGTTTTCGACGTCGTCGAGCAGTCTCGGAGTTCCAACCGCGCGATCGAGACGCTCGCGGATCGCCGAAAGCACCGCGTCGTTACGGCTCTCGTCCATCGGTTCGACCAGCGTGACCGTCCCCTCGTCGGTCACCAGTGGCAGGCGTGTGGCCTGCTCGTGCTGGCTCAGGTGCCGCGGCACGTCCATGAACTCGGATTCACGGTGGGTCTACGTGAGGCTTGTGGAGACAGGGATTTACGGCCGGCGTCCGAACGAGAGGTGTGTACCGAACCGGCCATCAGGGCGTCAACCTCGTCCTCTTTGCGCCCGTGTTCGCGGCGCTCGCCGCCAGCGGCCGCGTCGTCCTCGGCGCCGTCGGCGTCGGGATCGTCTTTCTGACCGCGTCGATGCCCGATATCGATATCAAACTCCCCGTCGTCGCCCACCGCGGAATCACGCACACCGTCTGGGCCGCGGCGGCGGTCGGCCTCGCGGTCGTCGGCCCCGTCTACTACTTCCGGGAACCGATCGTCTCGGCGGCCCCGGATCTGGGTGCCTACTCGCCGCTGACGTTGGCGGCGTACGTCGGCGGCTGCCTCTCGTTCTCGATCCTGGGCCACCTGGTCGGGGACCTCCTGACGCCGATGGGAATCAGGCCGTTCCAACCGCTTTCGGACCGGTCGTTCTCGCTGTCGCTGTGGACGGCCGACTCGATCGCCAACAAGGCGCTGTTCGGCGTCGGCGTGGTCTCCATCGCCGGAACGGTCTATCTCCTCGCCGGCGTGTAGTGGCGCGCAATTCATTACCGTCGGGCCGAAAATCGTGGTATGGATCTGGCGGTGCTGCGCGGCGACATGGTCGACAGCCTCGAACACGAGAGCAAGGGCTGTCTCACCGACGAGCGCGTCTCGCTGGCGATGCGGGAGGTCCCACGTCACGAGTTCGTCGACGCGGAGCAGGGTGCCTACGCCGACCGAGCGTTCGAGAGCCACGGGACTCGCGTCCTCGCGCCCTCGACCGCCGCGCGCCTGCTGGACGCGCTCGCGCCCGAGCCAGACGAACGCGCGCTGGTCGTCGGCTCCGGTGTGGGCTACACTACGGCTGTCGTCGCCGAGGTCGTCGGTGCCGCCGAGACACACGCCATCGACATCGATCGCCGGCTCGTCTACGAGGCGCGCTCGAACCTCTCGAAGGCGGGCTACGAGGAGGTGCTCGTCGACCGCGGTGACGGGGCCGACGGCCTCCCCGCCTACGCCCCCTACGACTGCATTCTCGTCGAGGCCGCCGCCATCGAACCGCCGCGGGCACTGCTCGATCAACTGGCCGAAGACGGCCGGCTCGTCCTGCCACTCGGTGGCGGCGAGCAGACCCTCTCGGTCGTCGCGAAAGACCGCTCGATCGAGCGCCACGGAACGGTCGCCTTCCAGCCGCTGCTGGTCGACGGCGAGTCGCCGAGCTCGATCGAGCGCAACCGGATGCACCGCGAGGATCAGGAGTTCGCCCGCAAGCACGCCGAATCCCGGGCCGGCTGGGAGCAGGAATGGATCGACTGGGATGGCATTTAGTCGCTGGGTCGTGAGGGACAAATATGGGCGACCGAGAACTCGTCGAACGCACTGCCGAGCCGGTGACGACCGAGCAGATCGTCGCAGACCTCCGAGACCTCGGTGTCGAAGCCGGTGACACGCTCCTCGTCCACTCGTCGCTGACTGCGGTCGGCTGGACCGTCGGCGGCGCGCAGGCCGTCGTCGAGGGACTTCAGCAGACAGTCACCGAGTCGGGGTCGGTCGTCGTCCCGACTCACACCGCGCAGTACACCGATCCCGGCGGCTGGTCGAACCCGCCCGTGCCCGAGGACTGGTACGAGACTGTCAGAAGAGAGCGACCGGCCTACCGACCCGACGTGACCCCGAGCTACGGCGTCGGCGCGATTCCGGAGTGTCTCCGCACGTATCCCGAGGCCGTCCGGAGTCGCCACCCCGTGTTCTCGTTTGCGGCGTGGGGCACCGACGCCGACGCGATCGTTTCGGGCCACAGCTTCGACGACGGACTGGGCGAGAACTCACCACTACGTGAGGTCTACGATCGCGGCGGATCGGTCCTGTTACTCGGCGTCGGCCACGAAGTGAACACCTCGGCACATCTCGCGGAATATCGTGCGGACATCGCGACCGAACGGACCGAGAACACGGTCCCGATCCTGCAGGACGGCGAGCGGACGATGCTCACCTACACGGATATCGAGACGAGCACCGAGGACTTCGAGGAGCTCGGCGCGGACTTCACAGAGGAGGTCGGAGTGCAGCGAGGGACCGTCGGCGAGGCCGAGGCGACGGTGCTCGATCAGCCGTCGCTGGTGGACTTCGCGGTGGAGTGGTTCGAGGAGAATCGAGAACGCGTCTAGGATCGATCGCCGTCAGTCTTCGAGCGCGTCGGCGATCCGGTCGACCGAGCGCCGGAGGTCGTGGACCTCGTCGCGGAGCTTGCGCATCTCTCGGACCATCTCTTCGTTGCCGCTTTCCTCTTCCTCACGACCGCGACCGCCGGGGCCGCCAGGGCCGCCGCCCATGCCGCCGGGACCGCCGCCGCCCATCATGCCGCCCATCATCTGTGCGAAGGGGTTGCCCCCGCCCATGCCGCCGGGGCCGCCGCCACCGCCGCCCATCATCTCTTTCATGCGCTCTTCGCGGCTCATCTCGCCCTCTTCGCCTTCCTCGCGCTGCTCGGCGCGTTCCTGGCGGATCTCCTCGACGCGCTCGCGGAAGGACTTGCCCTCGCTATCGTCGCCCGCTTCCTCGTCGGTGGGGTCGGATGCGCGTGGCGTGTTCCGTGGCGAGGGGACGTCGTCTTCTTCCTCGGCACTGGACTGTTCGGGCTGCTCCTCGGAGTCGTCTGCCATGGCTCGGGATTCGCGTGGCGGCCGGAAAAGGATTGTCTTAGGGCATCACTGGAATGCACCGAGACTCGACTGCAACTGTCGGGACGAGGCTTCCCGGGACACCTCGTAGCCCACCAGATCGCGCATGTTCACGGCGTAGGTGCTCCCGTTGCGCTCGAGCACGAGCACTCGGCCCTGCGTACCGCGGACGGAGCCGGTCGCCAGCGTCTCGGCGACCGGGCGTTCGGCGAGGTCGAAGCCGTACTCGAATTCGAACGTGTCGATCGGGTCGAAATCGGCGAGGAGGTCGCTCCAGGCGCTCTCGTCGACGGGCTCGTGGATGCCGTCGATCTTCGTCGGGACGCGGACGCGGTCGCCGATATCGGTCGCGATCTCGGCCTCGATCTGGCGGGCGACACGGCCGTCGGCGACGGTTCGGAGGTGGGCTGCCCGGTCGGCCCCCTGCTCGCGCAGTCGGGTGTCGAGTCGCCACGACCGGGTGACGCCGACCTTGAACGTCGCCGGCGCGAACGCTGCCAGGTAGATCGCGTGGTCCTCCCGACAGCTTTCGAGTGGGAGATCGCAATTTCCGGTACACCGCGCACAGGGCCAGCGGTCGGTGTGCTGGTCACAGTACGGTGCCGTGGAGCGATCGCAGGCGAGATGGCGGGCGCCGTCGGGGGCCGCCGTCCGTTCGCTCGCTCCCGAGTAGTCGATCGTCCCGGCACAGTGGCGCTCGCCCAACGTGAGCGCGAGGTCGGTCCCCGGCGTCAGGGGTTCCCGCTGGAGAGTGCCGTCGCTGGCCAGGACGAGTGCGGGTCCGCCGTCGGGGACGCCCGTGTCGTAGCCGACGATCTGCACACCCTTCCTACTGGGCTGGCGGATTTGGTCCTTACCATCCCAACCCTGAGGTGGCGACCCGCCGAAGTCGGGATATGACGCTGGACTGTACGCTCTCGGTCGAGCAGGCCGACGGGGAGCTCTCGATCACGCTCACGGCGACGAACACAGGTTCGGAGCCGGTCGAGCTGACGTTCTCGGACGGACAGACGATCGAAGCCGTTGCCGAACACGGCAGCCAGGAGATCTGGCGCTACAGCGAGGGGCGGATGTTCACCCAGGCGTTGCGGACGGAGAGGCTGGCTCCCGACGAGCGGCTGGTCGAGTCGGTCACCTGGAGTCAACCGCCGGCAGGCGGGTACGACGTTCGGGCGTGGCTGTGTGCGAACGGGGTCGACTGCGGGGCGACAGCGGCGGTCAGCCCCTGAGAACGAACGGTTCGTTTATCCAGTTCCGAAACCCACGGGCACGTATGAGAGACTACGAGGCGACAGGCAGATCGACACGACGGCGGTTCCTGGCCGGGACGGCGGTCGCGGGCGCGATCGGACTGGCCGGCTGTGGGAACCTGGGCGGCACGGACGTCGACAAGACGACGGTCCCACCTGACGTCGAGACGCTCCCGACGCCGGTACTCGGCGACCCCGACGCCGACGTGACCGTGATGGCCTTCGAAGACTACGTCTGTGGCCACTGTGCCAGCTACGTCACCGAGACGTTCCCGGAGCTGCTGACCGAGTACATCGAACCCGGGACGATCCGCTACGAACACCACGACTTCCCCCTCCCGCTGAGCGACGAGTCCTGGCGTGCGCCCAACGCCGCCCGTGCCGTTCAGGACACCGTGGGTGTAGAGGCCTACTGGGAGTACTCCACGGCGCTGTACGCAAACCAGAACGATCTCGGTCCCGACCTCTACGAGACGCTGGCCGAGCAGGTCGGTGCCGACCCCGAAACCGTTCGGACGGCGGCTGTCGAAGAGGAGTACGACGCGACGGTGGTGGCAGACAGGGGGTACGGCCGGAGTCTCGACGTCGACTCGACGCCGACGATCTTCGTCGACGGATCCATGGTCCAGGGTTACGGCTACGACACGGTCGCCCAGGCCATCGACGACGCGCTGTAGGGAGCGACTGGACGGTTGGCGATCCGAAAGCGGCTAACCCGCACGGGATGTGGAATCGAGTATGCAAGAGGAACCCGAGGTCGTCGTCCTCCGGCTTGGCCACCGGCCGGGCCGGGACGAACGGATGACGACCCACGTCGGGCTCACCGCGCGGGCACTGGGGGCCGACAAGCTCGTGCTGGAGGACGTCGCGTCGGGCCGCAAGGAGACTGTGACGGACATCACCGATCGCTTCGGCGGCCCCTTCGAGGTCGAAGTCACGGACGAAGTGATGGGCCGGATTCGCTCGTGGGACGGCCCGATCGTCCACCTGACGATGTATGGCGAGCCCGTCCAGAAGGTCGAAGACGAGATTCGAGCCGCACATCGAGAGGGGGCGCTGCTCGTGGTCGTGGGTGCCGAGAAGATCCCTTTCGAGGTGTACGAGCACGCGGATTTCAACGTGGGTGTGACGAACCAGCCCCACTCGGAGATTGCCGCGCTGGCAGTGTTTCTGGACCGACTGTTCGAGGGTCGGGAACTGGATCGGGAGTGGGAAGACGCCGATCAGGTGGTCGTTCCGCAGGAAGCTGGGAAGAAGGTTGTCGACCCGGACGAACTAGACAACCCGTCTGAACTGTAACTGCTGGAAACGACATCTCCTCGAAAGCCCTCGCCTTTGGGGCCGCTTCCGTATAGGGATACTCACTAGGGTACGGTGTGCCTGGAGGATACAACGAGCAGGGAAAGCCCTCGACTCGTCGGGGCTCCGGGCACCGAAAGACTCGCTACGCTCGTCTTTCGAGGTCACGCTCGCTATCGCTCGCGTGACACTCGCTGCGCTCCTCGCTTCGCTCCGGTGCTTACTTCGTCCGGGAACCGCCGAGCCAAGTCTCGCCCTTTCATCCACCAGGGAATGCAACCGCCATATTGCGACCCCACACCTCCCCGGTGACGGCGCGATTTGCGCCGTCACACGCTTCCTGACCGCCCCACTGTGGCCGGGAGACCGTTTCATCGGTCGACTCGGGGAAGGGCAGGCTTGCTGTGCGGGTGCCGTTGCGGTAGATGCCTGGCGGATGAAAGGGCGAGTCTCGCTGGGGCCGTAGGGGAGTCGCTGAGGTGGCCCTATTCGAGCGAAGCGAGAATATCCATCTCAGCGGCCCCGAGCGAGGCGAGGGCTTTCCCTGCTTGTCATCTCCGGTTCCCGAGACAGTTCCTAGCCAGCGAGGCGAGGGTTTTCCCTGCTCGTTGGTGTCATAGTCTCCGAATCCTAGCCAGCGAGCTGAGAGGAAAACGGCGAAAATCGATTCCTAGGGATCGTAGCCGTCGATCTCCTCGGCGGGCTCACCCACGTTCCGACACTCTGTCGGATACGGACTCCCCTCCACAGGCGCGGCCCACTCGGCAGCGTTCCGCAGCACGGTCTGAATCTCGTCCTGATGGTAGACTGGGTACGTTTCGTGTCCAGGCCGGAAGTAGAAGATCTTCCCGTTCCCACGGCGGTAACAACACCCCGAGCGGAACACCTCGCCGCCCTCGAACCAGGAGACGAACACGAGTCGATCGGGCTCGGGCACGGTGAAGGGCTCACCGTACATCTCGGCTTCGGGCACGACGAAGGTCTCGGGCAGGCCGTTCGTGATGGGGTGGCCGGGATCGATCACGTGCACGCGTTCGCGCTCTTCGGCCTCCCGATAGGTGAGGTCGGCGGGCATGCCCAGGAGCTTTCGGAACGGTTTCGAGTGATGACCCGAGTGCAGCACCACGAGACCCATTCCCTCGCGGACGTGCCGAGCGACGCGCTCGGCGATCTCGTCCTGGACCTCGTCGTGGGCGATGTGGCCCCACCAGAACAGGACATCCGTCTCTTCAAGGACGTCCTCGGTCAGACCGTGTTCCGGTTCCTGTAGGGTCGCCGTGTGAGTGTCGTGGCCCGCCTCGGCCAGCACGCTGGCGACGTGTTCGTGAATACCGTCGGGGTACAACTCGGCGACCTGCTCGTCTTCTTTCTCGTGGACGTACTCGTTCCAGACAGTAACAGTGGACATGGGTCGGCGTTCGAGTCGGGGACGGCTAAATCACCCGATCGAGCAACATTGATGTGTGGCCCTCGCGCACCACGGAATGTGACACTGATACGCCCGGTTTCGGCGATGGATCTCGTCTTTCTCGCCAGCGTGGCAGCGCTGTCGGTGTCGGTGCTGGCCCGTCGGTTGGACTACGCCGAGTTCGCGCGGGCGTGTGCCGTCGTCGGCTGGTCGGCCTTCGCAAGCTTCTGGGCGGTCACGGCCGCCGCGTACCTCGGGGACAGTCGCTACGTCCTCGGGTCGGTCAGCCTCGTCACCGCCGCCCTCTCGGGCTACGGTATCCGACTCTCGGCCGACCGAATCGAGCCACACGCCAGCCTGACGACCGTCTTCACGGTCATGGGGTTGCTGTTCGTCCCCTACCAGTTTCTCGACCCCGTCTTCATGCTCGTCGTCCAGACGGTCACGACCCACACCGCCGTCCTGCTCTCGACGCTCGGGTTCGAGCCGGTGATCGTCGCGGGGTCGGCGGGCCCAGCGACTGCGATCATCTTCGAGAGTCATCCCTGGATCGTCTACAACATCGTCTCGGCGTGTACGGGCTTCGGCGCGATCGCGCTGTTCGCTGGCCTGTTCGCTATCGGCGGCCGGTCACTGAGAGCGCGAATACGGGGCGCGGTCGGCGTCGGCGCACTGATCTACGCGCTGAACCTCCTGCGGACGGTCGTCGTCGGCGGGTCGATCCCCAGCGAGGTCTTCGCCGGGACGAAGGTGCTGGTCACACCCCTGTTCGGCGTCGATCGACCGGCGCTAGTCTCGTTTTACTTCGCCGAGTACGTCTTCGCCCAGACACTCGTCGTCCTCGTCCTGCTGGGGGTGTACCTGCTGGTTGTCCGCCGATTCCCAGATATCCAGACGCGCGTCGACGCGTTGCTCTCGGCGGCCCGGACGGACGCCGACGCCCTGCTCACTCGCCTCGACGACGCCTGAGCCAGCCGCCGACCAGGACGGCCACGACCACGACCGCCGCTCCGAAGCCGGGACTCGACACCTCGACCTGATAGTCGACCGTCTGCGTGGTCGTCTCGGTCTGTCCGTCGTCGTCTTCGACTTCGAGTTCGATCGTCGACTGGCCGTTCTCACCGACGATGTCGAATCTCGTTACCGGATCGGTCGTCTCCTCGAGGAAGACCGGGCCGAACAGACCGTCGGTGTACCAGCGATAAGTCAGGTTTCCACCGTCGGGATCGAACGAGTCACTGGCGTTGACGATCACCTCGTTCCCGTCGCGAGTCGTCGTGAACGTCGCCACCGGCGGCGCGTAGACGGTCAGCGTCTCGCTCGTCGCAGTCGTCACGCCGTCGTCGTCGGTCACGGTCAGCGTGGCCGTGTACTGCCCGCCGTCGCTGTAGATGTGGGTGACGGTCTCGCCGGTTGCGTCGGTCGCGCCGTCGCCGTCGAAGTCCCACTCATAACTGGCGATCGCGCCGTTGGGGTCGCTCGACGCGCTGGCGTCGAAGATGATCTGTTCGCCCGCCTGTGGCTGGTCGGGCGTGTACGTGAACGCCGCCGTCGGCGGGTCGTTGATCTCGATAGTCGAAGTGGCCGTATCCGTCGCCCCGAACTCGTCGGTGACCGTCAGCGTGAGGTCGTAGCTCCCACCGTCGGGATAGGTGTGCTCGACCACGGGATCGGTCGTCTCGGTCGTCGTCCCGTCACCGAAGTCCCAGGTGTAGTTGGCGATCGCCCCGTCGTCGGTCGACCCGCCCGCGTTGAACGTACAGTCCTGCTCGGTACAGTCGACCGTCACGGCTGCGCTCGGCGGACTGTTGACCAGCAGCGTCTTCGTTTTCGTCCGGGTCGCGCCGTCGTCGTCGGTCACGCGCACCCGCGCCTCGTACTCCCCGGGCGAGAGGTAGGTGTGATTCACCACGGGATCGGCCGTTTCGGTCGTGGTCCCGTCACCGAACGTCCAGGTGTAGTTCGCGACCGTACCATCGGGATCGCTCGACGCGCTCGCGTCGAAGGTGACCTGCTCGCCCGTTCCCGGTTTCGAGGGCGCATAGTCGAAGCGGGCCGTCGGTCGCTCGTTCGTCTCGGGCGGGACCGCCAGCCGTTCGTCGTAGAGGACGGTGTTCGAGGGCCCGTGGGTGATCGAGAGTCGTGCCTGATCGACCGCGAGGTCGTGACTCCGGTTCCAGCGTTCCCCACCGGCGAACTGTGACGGATCGGTCCCGCTGATCTCGGCGAACGAGTCGAGACCGTAGCGCCACTCCTCGCCGTCCTGGCGGACGATCACCGTCACCGCGCTCGCGTCGAGATTGTCGCCGCCTTCGTGGACCAGCACGAGATCGGTGTAGGTCGCCGAGACGTTGATCTCGACTAACGGCCCGTCGTCGGCCTGGTCGCTGACGCTCCCGATGACGACGACGCCGACGATGATCGCAAACAGGGCGAACACGCCCACGAGCAAGGTGACACCCACCACTTCGGACTGGGCGCGGTCGGACGGTCCCGGTTCCAGAGAGTGGCAAGTCATTGCTGTTCGAGGTAAAACACCTGCTCGGTCCCGTCACTCAGCACGAACGTCACGACGACGTCGGCGTCAGCCGCCGAGTTCGTGAACTGCAATGGATTGGTGCCACCGTTGTCAAGGCGCTGGGCGAAGGCACGCATGTCCACCGTCGGTCGATCGCCCGAATTGAGAACGGCGTACTGCCCCGCGGTATTTCCGTTGCTGTCGGTCTGGAGATCGTATCGCGTCCCGTCGGCCAGGAAGTCCTTGGGGTTGGAGTTCCGGCCGGCCTCGCCGTCCTGTTGCCCGCCGCGGATCTCGACTTCCAGGGAGTTGCCGTTGTTGATGGTATTTCCGGGAGTGATCGCCGTCGCGTCGACGGCGAACTGCTCGATCGTCACCTGCTGGGAGCCGGTGTTGTCGAACGTGAACTCGAGGACGGTGTTGCTTCGCTGGACGGCGTCGGGCTGGAGGGTCTGCTGGACCGTGACCGTCGACGTGTCGGCGTTGTCGGCGCTCGCGACACGAACGGCGACGTCACCCGCGTCGCCAGTCGCCGTCGTCCATTGGAGTGTTGTCGACTGAGAAGCCCCGGGGGCGAGCGTCACCTGCTGGCTGTCAGCCAGCGTGTTCGCAGTCCCGTCACCGGTGTCGTCGTAGTACAACTCGATGGTCTGGGTGTCTCCGGCGTTACCAGTGTTGTCGATCGTCGCGTCCACCTGGACAGTCTCTCCCTCAGTGACGGGACTGTTGGTGCTATCGATCGTCACCGCGAATCCGGGTGGCGTAACTACGTCGTACGTCGCCCCGCGCACGTCCGCGTCGCCACGACTGAACGCGACGGTGTAGCTCCCCGTCGAACCGCTGGCCGTCGAGACGCTCGTGAGATCGATCGCCACGGTGTCGCCGGCACTGACACCACCCGACGGAGCCGTGTAGACCAGCGTCGTGTTCGTCACCGTCTGCTGTTCGAACGACAGCGATCCCGTGGTCACGTCGCTCCCGGACGCGAACGACCTGCCGGCGTTCGAGTAATCGACTGCCGATTGAGGATCGGACAATTCGACGACGACGACCTCGCCGGCCGGCAAGCGCGTCTGTGGCGTGAACGAGACCGTCTGGGCCTGGCCGCTACTGTCGGCCGTCAGGTTCGTCGCGGAGACGCTCGACAGCCGCGAGGTTCCGGCGTCCGGCGCGACGACGAACGAAGCGTTCGTCGAGGCCGCGTCGGTCCGGTTGATCACGACATCGTAGGGATCAGTCTGGACGCCCGGCTTGCCGACACCGATCCCCGTGAGCCTGAGTTCGATCGGTGTGCCGGCGGTCAGGTTCGCACTGAAATCGACGCGAACTATCGCGTTGTCCTCGTTGTTCCAGGTATTGGTGTTCCCGATCGTCGCCGCGCCGCCGCCGTCACGAACGAGGACGGCGTTCGGTCCGTTGTAGTCGACCTGCGTCGGCCCGGTCTGCTGTGGGTCGCTGAGGTTGACGTACACCGACTCGCTCGCGGGGATGTCCGAACTCGGGACGAGCGTGACGTTCTGCTCCTGGCTGACGCCGTAGGCCGGCATCGACGTCGCACGGACGAACTCGAAGCCGCCACCGCCAGTCGTGACGTTCTCGACCACCAACTCCAACCGGTCGCCGCTACCGCCACCGCTGGCGTAGACGGTCACGGTCCCGTTTGCTTTCGGCGTGAAGACCGTCGACGCCTGCCCGTTCCCGTCGGTCGTGTCGGAACTCGGCGTCACCGATCCCACGGTCCGGTTGTTGACTGCGTACTCGATCTGCGCTCTGTCGGCAGTCGGCCCCGTGTCGCTGGTCAGGGTGACGCTCGTCGTCTCGCTGGCGTTGACGGTACAGACGCTGTCGGGATCGTTGGCTTGCTGGCAGGTCACACCCGACTGTGTCGGATCCGTCCAGTAGACGTCGAAGGCCTCGCTATCGCCGGCCAGCCCGCTCCCGTCGCTGTTGTCGACGCGCACCGGCAGGGTGACGTTGACCGCCGTCGAGCCGTTGAACGTCGAACTGTTGACGGCACTCGAAAGAGAGGTGTTGAGGCTCACCTGCACGTAGTCGGTTCGCTGTGGGGCGTTCGAGATATTCGGCGGAGACTGATACGTCAGCGTCACCGTCCCGTCGCCGTCGCTGGTAGTGTTGGTCGGCGACACCGAGGAGTTGTCCCAGCGCGTCCCGGCGATCACCCGAACGTCCGAGTTCGGATTGTCCAGCGCGTCCCGGACTTCGACCGTGAAGTCGACTTGCCCGCCCTCGGGAACAGTCGGTGTCGACCCCGAACGGCTCGTCAGATATCGTGGTTCGGGTCGGACGACCTCCGTCCCGATCCCGACGCGCGTCACCTGCAGTTCGTAGGTCACGTCCCGTTCGAGCACGACGTGGACCAGGTCGTACTCCGCGTCGGGAATCGCCGTCGTCGTCACGTTCGCGACGTGGTCCTCGCCGTCGAGTAATTCGAGCCAGTCACTCCGGGTCAGCCGCGTCGGCAGCGTGATCGTCACGTTCGAATCCGCCGTCGCGTTCGTGACCGACACCGTCCGACTCGACGTGCTGACCCCGCGAAGGTCCAGTGACACGCTCTCGGATTGACTCGCGTAGTAACTCCCGTTCAGCGTCACCAGCGAGATCCGATCCCCGTCGAGCAACCGCTGGTCGGACACCGTCAGGTTCGCACTCCGGAACTGATTGAACAATACCGAGTTCTCGTACCACGTTACTGGCGCGCCCTGATACTCATTGTACCCCGGGCGGTAGACGAGCGCACCCGTGTTGTAGGATCGATTCGCGCCAGTCCAGAAATCGCCTGTCTCGCCGCTCGCCTCCGCGTTGGCGACCGTCACGTTGACCGACTCGTTCGTCGAGCCGACCGTCCCCAGCGATCCCACTGGCGGCGGCGGATTCAGCGCGATGGTCCGTGAGGGGTAGTTGGTCCCCAGCGTCACCGACACCGACCGCCCGTCACCGATCTGACCGGTCGAGACGATCGCGTTGCGCACGTCGGACAGCTGGTCCTGGACGGTCTGACTGTGTTTGAACTCGATCTCGCTGTTCTGTTGGGGGACGACCGTCGCCTGGTAGACCGAAAACGTCAGCACTACCGCGCCGAGCAACAGCACGGCTCCGATCTGGATCGCCTGCCCGCGACGGTCGTCCCGTAGCTGCATCGAGCCTATATCTCCGCCCGACACGCAAAAAGGTGACCGCCCGGTTCTCAGAACTCGAACTCGACTACTCGTCGTCCTCTTCGACGACTTCCGGATCGCTCAGAGCCGTCTGCAAGCTGTCGAGTCCGTTGACCCACTCGGCGACCAGCCCGAACTCCAGATCCTCGGCGGCGTCGCGGTCGAGTTCCTCGCCGTCGATAATCCGCGTCCCGGCCTGGGCACAGTAACCAAGCGCCGCGTCCAGATCCTCCTCGGCTTCGGCCTCGCTCGCGGCCTCGATATATTCGCTGACCGTTCCCTCTTCGGCGACTCCGCCGACGATGTACTCCTCGGCCGCATAGAAGACACAGACCAGCGACGTCTGGACGCCGTCGATCAACATCAGTTTCTCCTCGTCGTCGATGTCGATCTCCGAAAGGACCGTCTCGCGGATGTCCGCCAGCTCGTCGAGCGCGGTCTCCTCCTCGAGTTCGCTGTCGTCGTAATCGGTGATGATCTTCGCGACGGCGATGGCGGTGTCGTCCTGCAGATTCAACAGCAGGCGCGCCGAATCCTCGTCTTCGGGATCGATGTCTTCTTCCTCGATCCGGTCGATCCAGTTCTGCCAGCGTTCCTCGGTGTAGTATTCCCCCGGCGGTGTGCTCATGTCATTGCTGTTCGTGCCTCGGGGGATATGGTTTTCGTTGCTCCGATGTCCTGGCCAGGAATTGGCAACGATTCCGTCGCTACTCCTTTGAGAGTCCGCACCACGCTGGCTAGGAAACTGAGAGGATACCACTGCTACTTCTTCGAAAGTCCTCACCACGCTAGCAATCACTGCGCACGATACCTCCTCGAAAGCCCTCCAAGGCACACCGCATTATTGTAGCCCCACACTCGCGGGTCGCTTCGCTCACGGCTGCGCCGTTCGCATTCGAGGCCCTCACTTCGTTCGCGCCTCGCTCTCCCCGCTCGTTCATTCGGAGACGTTCCCTTCGGTCACGTCTCCCGCACCTCCCCGGTCGCGCGGCGGACGCCGCGCGACACGCTTCCTGAACGCCCCGCGGTGGCCGAGAGGGCCTTCTATGGCCCGACCCGGGGAAGGGCAGGCCTGCGATTGTAGTATGGAGCCTGGCGGATCGAAAGGGCGAGACTCGTCTGGCGACGCAGTGGAGTCGCTGAGCAGGCCCTATCAAAGCGAACGGAGTGAGCGAAGATATCCTGCTCAGCGACCGCCAGCGAGGCGAGGGCTTTCTCTGGTTGGTAGCGTTGCAGTCTCCAGTTCCTAGCCAGCAAGACGAAGACAGTTCCGAGTCGGTGATCCCGACAGCGTCGTCAATTGCGAGCCAGTGTCGCCTCGGTGTCGATTCCATACACCCGCGCAGGCGTCTCGACGTGCGCGGTCCGAACCGCCTCGTCCCAGCCCTGTTCGAGCATCCAACGCACGCGCTTGGGGACGGTCTTCGGACCCAGCACCGCACCGGGCCGATCGAGATCGTCGATGAAGTCGGTCTCCATCAGGAACGGCTCGTCCTCCGCGACGGCAATCTCCAGTTCGTCCTTGTCCGCGAGCACGCTCTTGATCGGGCCTCGAAGACGGCCCCCGGAGTAGTGCTTGACTACCTGCTCGCACGGCAGTCCTTCGCTCTCGGCCCACTCGGCGACTTCCTCGAAGTCCTCGCCGCCCTCGGTGTGCAACTGGACGGCACACCCGACCTCTCCGGCCAGGTCGAACGCGTAGCGCATGACCTCGTTCGAGGCCTCCCACACCGCCTCCTCGACGTCATAGTGGGGCCGCCCCGACTTGATCGCCAGCGCCGGCCCCGACGCGACGTACTCGGCCGCCACGTCTAACCCCGCTTGCATGATGTCGCGTGCCTCCGCAGGTGTATACCCCCCCTCGACCAACTTCGAGATCAGAGCGGGATGGACGCCAAGCACCGGCCACGCCCGACCGTCAAGCACCTCGCTCGCGTCGTCGACTGCGTCGACTGTCAGATCGAACCCCTCTCTGAATATCTCCTGGTCAGTCGCGACCTCCACGAGATTCCAGGACGGCTTGTTCAGCACCAACAAGTGCGTCCCGCCCATCGACGCGAACGCCTCGGCCGCTTCGGTGTTGCGCCCGTTGACCGGATCGAGATGCAGATGATTGTCCAGCACCGGCGTCTCCTCGATGTTCATAGACGGGTGTCCGAGCGGCGCGAGCAAAAGGGTTGGTTTCGCTACTCGGGCATGCCGGATATCTTCCGAAAGCGCTCGTAGGCCAACTCGACCGTCTCGATCGCCATGCCGTTCTGACCGGTCGTCAGATCCGGGCCGCTCCACTTCACCGGATAGGCGTTGGCGAACTCCCACCCCCAGAGGCTGTCGCCCTGAAAGTCGGATTTCATCTTGACCACGACGGTTCGCTTTTCCAGCGTGCCGCTCATCACCGTCTGGACCCACTCCCAGAACGTCGTGTCCTTGCTCAGGCCGCGCTGCAAGGCGACGTTCGCGTGGGCGAACTGTCCCGGAAGCTGGTGGACGTGATCGTTGACGCCACCCTCCTGGTACTCGACGGTCTGCAACTCCATGTTCACACCCGAGACGTCGCGAAAGCCCGCGACTGTCGAGCCGTTCAACTCCACCAGGAAGTTGTAATCGGCGTACGGACTCTCCTGGCTGGCGTACGGATCGCCTGGATTCGGTGACATACTCTGTTAGTGACTGCCGACAGACGAGATTACGGCTGTGGATTCCGCAGTTCGATCCCGCCACCGGGACCGCGATTCATGCCACCACTGCCGGTCTCGCTGTTTCGTTTCTCGTTGATGCTGCTGATCCGTTCACACCACTGCTGGCGTTCCCAGTGTGGCATCGTCAACACCGTCTCGTGATCCCAGCCGAAGTGGTAGGCGACGAACGCCACCTCCTCGTAGAGACGGTCGGGATCGTACAGCCGGGTCACTCCGGCTGATTTCCCGCACTCACGTCCTCCGCGTCGGCCGCGTCGTCGATCTCACCGCCGTCCGGTGCACCGACGCCCTCGACGCCGCTCATCTCCGCCGCACCGATCCCGGGCGTGTCCATCCCGCCTCCGAGACCGGCCTGGGACTGGCTCGTGTCGACGTGCGCGCCCGTCTCCGCCGAGACCTCGAAGGGGTCGCCGCAGTCCGGACAGGCCGTCTCGACGACGTTCGCACCGCGGTTGTTGACCCGTTCGTACATCGCCTGGAGATACTCCAGGTCGGCGACGAACAGTTCCTCGATTTCGTGTGGACTCACGTTTTCGAGGTCGCCGAGTTCGGTCACGACTCGCGACAGCAGGACGATCGTCAGATACGACTGGTTGGCCTGGACGCGCTGATCCTGCAGCGGCTTGATCTCGTCGGCCGCCGTCGCCAGGCGCATCCGCCCCTCCTTGTGGAGCGTGCCCTCGTCGTCGACGTATCCCCGCGGGAGCGTGAACTCGAACTCCGTCTGCAAGGTCTCGCCGGTCATGGCTGCTCACCGACAGTGATCGCGACTCGTTCGGTCAGACAGCTGTTTCCGGTGTGCAGGACGCCCTCGTCGTCGAGGGCGGCCGCCTCACCCTGCTCGTGTTCGGGAATCGTGAATCGCTCGTTTGCCGGCCTCATACGTCCTTTCGCGTCATCTCGTCGAAGGTGACGATGTACGTCTCCGTCGCGATGTTGCCCTGCCCGGCGCCGGTGTTCGACTGCAGCGTCGGCGGCTGGTACTCCTTTGGCCAGGCGTTGGTGAACTCCCAGCGGAGGTGGGACTCGCCGGTCTCGTCCTGCAGGATGACGGCGACGCTCTTGCGTGCCTTGTCGAGTTTCCCCTCGTCGACCTCCTTGCGCCACTTGTAGAGGTCGCCGTTCTCCTTTTTCGCCCCGCGCTCCATGATCAGGTCGTCGTAGGAGTTTTTTCCCCACAGACGCTTGTGATGGGCCGGGTCGTTCCCCTCTCGGTACTCGATCTGTTCGGTCCGCTTCGAGGGAATCTCGACGCGCTGGAACCCACCGATGGTGATCCCGTCGAGTTCCACCTTGAAACGGTTCGGTCGTAGTGGTCCGTGTCTGTCTGGCATACGTGTGTTCGTCTCTGATGGTTATGTCGCGTGCTGCGTGTGCTCGAATGTGTCTACGAGTCGCCCGTCCACTGGCCGATCCGGAAGACGACGAACTCGGCGGGCTTGACCGGCGCGATTCCGATCTCGACGATCAATCGCCCGTTGTCGATGTCGTCCTGGGTCATCGTCTCCTCGCCGCACTTGACGTAGAACGCCTCGTCGGCCGAGGTACCCTGGAGACCGCCCTCGCGCCAGACCGTCGTCAAGAAGTTCTCGACCGTCTGGCGGACGCGCGCCCACGTGTCGACGTCGTTGGGCTCGAAGACGACCCACTGGGTCCCCTCGTCGATCGACTGCTCGATGTACAGGAACAACCGCCGGACGTTGACGTACTTCCAGGACGGATCGCTACTGCAGGTGCGTGCACCCCACACACGGATCCCGCGACCCTGGAAGCTCCGAATCAGGTTGATTCCTTTGGGGTTGAGGACGTCCTGCTCGCCCTTGGTGTAGTCGTACTGCAGTTCGAGGACGCCACGAACCGTCTCGTTCGCGGGCGCCTTGTGAACGCCGTGTTCGACGTCGCTGCGTGCGAAGATCCCCGCGACGTGGCCGCCCGGCGGGACGAGCTTCTCGTTGTTCGTGTACGGGTCCTTGATTCGGAGCCACGGTCCGTAGTACGCAGCATACGACGAATCGACCGGCGTCTCCATCTCCGAGACCGGCCCCGGCGTCTGGGGCGTCTGGAGGATGGCGAAACGCTCGCCCATGTTCTCACAGTGGGTGACGACCGCGTCGGTCAGCCCGCGGATGTCGTTCTCGTCGGGCACACAGACGATCGAGATCTCGTCCAGTTCCTTGAACGCCTCCAGGCCCGTGCGCATGCCGGGCTTGGCGATCCCACGGAAGTCACTGAGGGATACCTCGCCGTCGTCGACGTCCGCGCGCTCTTTCTGGGTCGGATCGACGACCTCGACGTCGACCTCGACCTCGCCGTCGCGGATCGCTTCGAGATCCTCGACCAGCTCGTCTTTGGCCTGGCTCCGGTCGATCTCGAACGGCTCGGCCATATCCTGCAGGTCGTTGTAACTCTGCTCGTCCAGCTCTTCTGGGATGACGACCTGATTCTCGGCGTCGATGAGCCCACCGTCCGAGGCGGCCGAACTCGACGTGTCCGTGCTGAGCCACGTCAGCCCCTCCGCCGGGCGACCGTCGCCCGCGCGTTCGAGATCGATCAGGACCGAGGTCGGCGTCTGTTTCTCGTAGTACTGACTGGACTCCCGGTCGGGCGTCATGTCCTCGTACTCCTCTTCGACGGCCGGCACTGGATCGGGCTGCTCGCTCGCCGGTTCGTCGACGTTCTCGATGTCGCAGGCCCAGTAGCGGACCCGAACCCGGAAGTACTCGTTGTGACCCTCTTCGTACATCGGCCCGTCGTCGACGACGATCGCGACCGACTCAGCCCACTCGCCGGGCCCGTTCGCGGTCACCTCGACCACTGGATCGCCGTTCTCGTCGGTCAGCGTCGCCCCCGCCCGGTCTTCGGGCTCGGCAGCAGTGACACGACCCACGTAACAACGGCCCCCACCGTTCTTGAAGAATCCGTCGACGGCGACGTCCAGATCGGACGTCTCCGGACTCGATCCGTAGAGACGCTTGAACTCAGAGAAGCTCGTGACCAGCCGGGGCTCGACGGGCCCGCGCTCGGTCTCGCCGAGGAATCCGGCCGTACTCGTGCTCACCCCCTCGACAGCCTTTGTTCCATTGTCTACCTCTTCTACGTATACGCCTGGTGACTGATATTCTGGCATTGCTGTAGATATCCCACCAATTTCGGTTCCGATACAATCTTCAATTTACAAGAATAGGTTATAAATCTTTCTGTGTTGTTATTGAATTGATTTTAGTTACGTGTCGGGGACAATATCGTAGAGTTCCTCTAGAGAGTCGGCAGCCTCACAGACGTTGTCCTGTGCGACTGCGACGTCCAGAATCGAGGCCTCGTCCTCCAGGCGATTCTGGAGTTGTGAGACTGCCCTGACGTACCCGTCAAGTGTGTCTTCGGTAGCCGTGCCTTCGAGGGTTTCACCCAGACGAATCTCGGCGTCCAGTAGCTCGCGGACGTGCTCACGGTAGATCTCTGGCTGGTCGTAGGCGTTCGCGGCGATTCCCTCGGTTGCCGCAGTCACGATCTCCTGTGCGACCCGGCTGACCTCGTCGCTGTGTTCCTCGAATCGGTCGGCGACGTCACGGAAGAAGCGTTCCTTGTCCTTCAGCGACTTGCGCATCAGGTATCGGTTGAGCGTGTCCCGATCCTCTTTGAGTTCGTGCAACTCCGCCTGGAGGAACTGGAGTTTTCGCTCGAAGCCCTCGATGTCGTCCAGATCCACTGGTACGTCTCTCGGTTCGGGATCGACTGTCACTCCGTGAGGGTTGTCGGTATCGGCGAGATGGCTCGCGAACGCACGGAACAGCATCTCGGTATCGTACACCAGCGGCCGCTTCACCGCCGTCTCCGTGGGCTGCCACCCCCCGTCCGATCCCCGCTCGAACGCACCGACGAAGACCGCCGGGTCGCTCTCGCTCCGTGGCTCTTCTCGATACTGCTCGTGATACGCCGCCGCAATCTCGTGGAACGGGTCCCGAGAATCCTCGTCGAGTTCGAGTTCGAGCTCGGGCGTCGGCTCGCCGGGCTCGGGTTCAGTCTCCTGATACGTCAGCTCGAACACTTCGATCGCACGGTTTGGCGTCTGCTCGTCGCCGGCGACGCCGTCAGCGTCGGGGACCGGCACCGACTCCGTCGACACTTCGGCGTGCCGTGCGAAGAGATAGATCTCGTCGTTGGTCGGCACCGGGACGGACTTGCTGGTCTCGGTCTCGACGACGATCGGCCGCCCGTAGCCGTCGATGGCCAATCCGGGCGCGACAGTCACTGTCAGTTCCTCCTGAGTCTCCTGGACGTCCCGGACCTCCAGCCCACGGACGATTCCCGTCCCCATCGTATACCGCGCCAGCGTGTGCAACCGCTCGGCGTGGTACTCCTGTTCGACCTGCATGTCCCGGGGCGTCATCAGCTTGCCCTGGAAGAACCGATTCTTCTCGAACTGTTCCAGCGCGCGTTCTCGCATTTTCGTTGTCATATCGTTATCGTGTTGCATCTGTCTCACCTCGTAGCACGGCGTTGCCGCCGAGGGCCGTCTGTCCGAGTTCCAGTTCCCGGTCGGTCAGCGTGCTGTTGACCCCGAGGAACGTGTTGCCGGCCAGTTCGAACGACTGTTCGATCCCGACCACCGCCCCGCGGGTGTGCGCCGGTGCTTCCCGGTCGACGATCCGCTCGACTGCGTCGTGGTGCTCCTCGCGTGCGAACGGCCCCGCATAGACCACGAACGACTGCGGGCCGGCGAGCGCCCGCTCGAACGGTTCGCGCGCCGCGTCCGACTCGATCCCGTCGAGGTCGGCATGTTCCAGCACGAACAGCTCGTGTGGTAGTCCACCGGCCCGGTCGGTCCCGCCGTCGGCGTTGGCCACCCGAGCTGCGTTCGTGGCCGTCTCAGTCGCCCGCCTGAGCGCCGACGACCCACGATCCGGAACCGGAGCCGGCGGCTCGACGTGGCGCAGGTACAACTCGAGCATCGCCCGCAATCCAGCGCGAGTGCCGCGCTGTCTGTACAGCTCCGGGGCACGGACGAGTAGTTCGCGCCGGGCCGACTCCGGCCACGATTCGTCGACGTCGACCGCCAACCACGATGCCAGCCACTCCAGAGAATCACTCGGCACCCCACCGGGATCGAAGTAGCGCGTGATTGTCTCGATCTCGCGCTCGACGTCGACGAACATGCTCTCGAAGATCGAGAGAAACCGTTCGAGAAACGCCGCCGAGGTGCCGTCCTCCCGGTAGATGTCCGGCAGGTATCGCAGGTACGACTGGCGTGGACAGAACGCCTCGACGGCGTCGATCCGGGGCGAGGTCGTCCGGCTGCCACGCAACTCGATCGCGACGTGGAGATACCGGCCAGCCGCCCCCTCCAACAGGACGTCCGTCGGATCCGGCGTCCCGACCTCCCGCCAGTCGATCGCCTGCTCGGCTGCCCGCCGCCAGGCTGTAACCTCGCGTTCGGACACCGCCGGCAGCTCCGCCGACAGTACCGCCGGATCGCTGCTCGCGAGGCCCCAGACCGACGTGACGCCGGCCGACGCCAGCGTCGCGGCGTCGTCCGCAGACAGGCACTCGAGGGCCGAGAGCCCACCGGTGTCGACAGATTGTCCGTCCGTCGCGAAGTAGCGAACCCGGACCTGCGTCCCCGAACTCTGCCGACCCAGATCGAGTCGGAGTCGATGCCACTCGATCTCGTCGGTGCCGGCGTCGAACCGACCCAGAACCGTGCCGCGATACCGCGACGTGCCGGGTTCGACCGTGTACCGTTCGGTCGCCGCGAGTTCGAGACACGACCCGTCGCCGACGGCCGCGTACAGCGGTCCTTCCTCGACGCCGACCAGCGTCCGCCACGAGCGCCCCTGGCGGTGACGTTCGGTTGCTACAGACGCCCCTAGCTCGTACGTACAGAGGACGAACTCGCCGTCGTCGGTCCGACAGCCGAGAACGACCGGCCCCGCCTCGGAACGGCCGAGACACGTCGGCGTCAGCGACTCGCCCGACGAACCCAGCCGAAGCGACGACAGCGACAGCGTACGCTCGCCATCGATCGTTCGGAGGCGCGGTCTTTCGGAGGGTGCATCGAGCACCCACCCCTCCCCACGCCCAGTCACGAGCAGGTCGCGTGGCGACTCGACACCGTCGAGGATCGACTCGGTCTGGCCGGCCGGCCCGACCCGGACGAGCCGCCCCGCCGAGTCCTCGCGGCCGGCGTCCAGTGCGAGCACCGACCCGCCTGCCGTCGCCAGCTCGACCGGCGTCTCAAGATCCGTCTCGACCGTCCCGATCTGGCGCTGCAGCCGCGTCGAGATGGCGACGAGCCGCCCCGCCGAGCGGTCCGCCACGTACGCCCGATCACCGTCGACACAGACCGCCGCCGGCTCGAACGCACCCGGACCCGGCTGCCACAGCTGCTGTTCGATCCCCTGCTCGCGGTCGTGTCTGGTCAGCGTCCCCGCCGGTCCGAGCGCGTACAGCGCGCCGTCGGCAGAAACCGCCAGATCCACGGCGTCGATCGAACGTACCGTCTCCTCGATAGCAGGCGAGGATCGCAGGACGACGCCGCCACCAGTGACGGCGACGTTACACCGCCCCCACGACCGCCAGTCGGCCGCTGTCACCGTCCGCGCTGTCGAGAACGTCATCCACGGGCACCTCCTGTCTCCTGTTCTCGGACCCGGAGGTCAGTCGTGATCGACTCGACGTAGAACAGCGCCGTCTCGGGGATGGTAATCGTTCCGTCTCCGGCCACCGTCGCGTCGCCGTGTGCCGTCACGGTCACGTCCTGTACCCGATCGACCATCTCCAGGGAGTCGAGGACATCGGCGAGTTCAACCTCCGAGACACCGTGGCCGAACGGCCAGCCCTCGCCCTCCTGGCCGCCCCGGAGCGGATCGAGGTACTCCTCGATGGCCGTCCGCACCGCCGTCTCCTGGCCGACGCCCGCGTAGGTCCGGCGGGTCCGGGCCTCGGCGTCGATCGTCAATCCGACGTACGTGGGCGCGGCTGCGGTCACCCTATCGGTCAACAGCCGGCGCGCGTCGAGTTGGCGCTGCACCGCTGCGAGAAACCCGTCGCTTGGCTCCGGTTTCGAGCAGTCGGCCGGCGCGTACGGGACGACTACGACTTCGACTTCGGGCCGGCCGTCGTCAGTGTCGATGGCGACGGTCGTCCGCGCGATTCGGAGGCCGGGTGTCCGTCGGGCGATCGCGGCGTAGTCCTCGGCCGTCACGCCCCGATACGGGACGCGACGGTCGCGCTTGACGCGACGGAACGCCGCCTCGATCGACTCCATGTCACGCCCGCCGGTCGCCGGCCCGAGCGACGACAGCGAGACGTCTTCACACCGCAGACCGTCGCCGAGTTCCCGGTCGGGTTCGGCGACGTTCCAGGCCGCCGACTCCGGGACGTTACCCGCATCGCCGCCCCCGTATACGACCGACGTCGCCACGACGGTCGCCTCGGCCGGTGGCACTGCCCCGCGCTCACCGTCGCCGAAGCGAATCTCGCCGGCCTCGGGATCGAGCACGTAGTGGCGTTCGTCCGGTCCCGACGCGTCGAAGTCCGGCACCTCGGCCCAGGTCTCGCCATCGACGGCGATCGTCGCCGCCTGCACAGGCGTATCCGGAAACGCGAAGCGCTGGCCGTCCAGCGCCGGCACGCTCCCGTCCTCGATCCGCTCCAGCGTGACGTCGGTGTCGGTGATTCGGTGGCTCGCGGTGACGACGTTCGTCCTGATCGCCTCGAACTGCGGCGGGATCTCGTGACCCAGCGTACGGATCCGACAGCGCAGCCACACCAGTCCCGGGTCGTGTGGTCCGACGCCGCGTTCGCCCGGCGTCGTCGGCTCGTAACCGGGCGGCCGGCCCAGGGCGATTGCACCCCCCTCGTAGAACCGGTCGGTCCCGTCACCCAGAAGCAGGAGCCGCTTCCAGGCGTCGTCGTCGGCCCACCGAGATTCGTCGGTACAGTACTCCCAGACGACTTCGACGGAGGGGACGAACGTCTCCGGGTCGTCGGCCTCGCCGTCCGGCTCGGGAAGGTTGGCGTCGTGATAGGCAACCGACAGCGAGCACCGATCGACCGCGGCGAATGGATCGCCCTCGAAGCCGAGACACAGCGTCGCGCCCGCGTGCGCACTATCTCCGAACGCCCGGAAGAACATCCCCTCAGTCTCGTTGGCCGTGGTGTTGTCGGTCACGCCCGTCTCGTCGACGGTCACGACCGCCGCCAGCTCGGCATCGGCACAGACCACGTCGTGGTCGGTCTCGAAGCGTCTGGTTGTCCCCTCTCCGTCGGTAGCTTCCAGGCGCGTTCCCGCCGGGATCGTGACACACTGTCCCGGCGGCGACAGCGACAGTGCGACCGACGCAGACTGGGGCCGTCGGCGACTGGCACCGACCAACCGCAGATACTTCTCGCGATGGTCGTCGGTCACCTGATCTAGCTGGTAGACGTAGGACTCGGTCAGCCACGCCAGCAGCTCGACGATCGTCACCCCCGGATCGTGTGGGTTCATGTCCGTCCACGACTCGGCCGTCGCCGGGATCACCTTCTTGGCCGCGTCGAGCAACTCCTCGTACTCCCGGTCGTCGAGTTCGGGAACGTCAACGCCCACCGTTCGACCCCCCACCGTTCGTCGTCACTGTGTCTCCCCCATCGTCACCGCGATGTCGTGCTCGCCGCTACAGACCAGTGTATCCCGCGGGACGCCAGCCTCGCGGCTGGCCGCCACAGACTGGATATCGCCCCCGGTCTCGACGGTCACGTCGATATCGAGGACGGCACCGACTCCCTCGATACCGCGAACTCGCTCGGCGAGAGTCGTCTCGTCGGGTAGCGTCCCGAACGGCCATCCCTCGCCGTTCCGGCCAGTCAGCGGATGAAGATAGTCTTCGAGCGTCGACTCGACCGCCGTCTTGAGCGTCGAGATGCTCTTGATCCCGTCCGTGCGGACCCGCGTGTCGATCGAGACGGCGGCGTAGCTGGGCCCCCGAACGACGATTCGCGAGCCTTCCCGCGCCACCAGGGTCGCCGGCGCGCGTTCGCTGACGGCCCGCTGGATCCGCTCCTGTAGCTCCAGAGAGGGGACTGGCTGCTCTCGCCGCGCCTCGGGGACGATCAACAGCGTCACCCAGCCGGGTTCGCGCTCGCCGTCCGGGTTCATCTCCGGTTCGCACCTGACCTTCGCCAGCTCACGCGTCTCGGCCATCGCGACCGCCTCGAAGTCCGACGCCGACACCGCCTTCTCACGGGTCTTCAGTTGTTCCGGCGCCCGCGAGGCCAGTGCCGAGGGCGATTCGGCAGCCGCGCCGCCGTCGGCCGGCGCGTGGTTCGTCACCGACTCGACCAGCGAAATCGACGACCGCAGATCCGTCACCACACCGGCGTCGACGTTGCCTTCGCTGCCGCCACCAGTGGTGTAGGTCGCTCGCACGTTGTCGGTACCGTTCGGCGGGACCGCCCCGTGCTGGCCATCGCCGAACGTGACCGTCCCACTGGTTCGATCGACTGCGTAGTGGCGATCCTTCGATTCCGAATCCAGGAAGTCCTCGACCGCCGTCCACCGCACCCAGAACGCCGAGACGGACCCGTCGGGCTCGGTCACACGCTCGACGGCGTCGGGTCGGTCTTCGAGCAGCGTCCGCTGTTGGCTGGCCGACAGCGATCCCTGCTCGTCGACCCACACCCCGATGTCGATGATCGGCACGTTCGCACACGCGAAGACCTGATCGTGTGCACCGTCGCTCGACCCCAGAATCTCGTCCTCGATCGTCCGGGTGTTTGCGGCCCACTGCGTGTTCAGGTACACCCCGTCGACGACGGGCGGCGCGGGGACCGTGTCGCTCTGGATCGATGTCGCCGAGGGTTTCTCGAAACGATCCTCAGTGATACGCAATCGAACCCAGTGAGCAGTCTCGCCGAACCGCTCGACGGCCGTCGTCGGCTGCGGGAGGGTGACGCTGACGATCCCTCGTTCTGTCAACCCCGCCGTCTCGTCGCGGACATCGAGTTTCGCCCACTGGTCGGCTGCCGGATCGACGCAGTACTCCCAGCGGACCCCCGGATCGAACGTCCGCGGATACGTCGCGTCTGCGATCGGGAAAAACACTGTCAGCGGGCCGTTTTCGAGGGTGTCGTCGAACCCGAGATACATCGTCTGCCCGTCGTCCGGGACGGGCACAAATGGCCGGAACGGCCTCTCCAGATCGTCGTCGACTGTCGCGTTGTTGACTGTCAGGACGTGTTCGAACGCCTCGCCACCCCGGTCGTAGTGCAATGTCACGCCCCCGAATCGCGGCGGCGTCGGTTCGTCGGTGAGTTCGCCGCGCTCGCCGTCGGCCGTCATCTCGAACGCCGGCTGCCCGTAGTTGCCGCTGACCAGCCGCGCCCGGATCCAGACGCCCTCGTGGCCCGACACCGACGTCGGTTCGAGATCTTCCGGAACGGTGAACTGGACGTGTCCGTCCGCACACAGTGACTCGGTCTCGTCGCGAGCGACGTCCAGCCGCGTCCAGCCACTCCCGTTCCAGTACTCCCAGGAAATCGTCGGCGGCCCTCCGAGCACGCCCGCGTTCGGCCCCGAACCGTCCTCGACATCGGAAGGGAGCGCCCCCGACTCGGGTGGTTCGAACGACACGTCGACGACCGCACCCGACTTCGTGAATGCCTCTTCGGAGGCCAGATAGAACGTCGACGGCGGCTGGGGATGCTCTCCTAGTGGCGTGATGTCGTCCTCGCCGTCGACCGCCAGCGGCACGTCGTCCGAAAAGGCATCACTCGGCCGAATCCCGCCGCTACTGGCGTCTCTGGTGACGCGCAACGAGAGCGACGAAACCGCCGCAGTGAACGCTGCCGTCTCGCCCGAGGGAGCACGGCACCGGAGCCAGCGACTTTCGACGCCCTCGATCTCGGTCTGGCTCGTCGATCCCGGCAGCGTGAAGGCTACCGTCACCGCGTCGCTGTCGTCCTCCTGAGCTGCAGAGAGCGATTCCAAACGGGCCTGCAACGAGGACAGTTCGTCATCGTCGGCTTCGCGGTCGGCTCCGGGATCGAGTTCGTGCCACGCCTCGACACCGTCGGCGTCCTCGCCGTAATACTCCCAGCTGAGCCCCTCCTCGAACAGCTGTTGGTCGGCGTCCGTCTCGATCGACACCGACAGCGTCGATCCCGCGTCCAAGGTCAACAGATCTCCGTGGCCGAGATAGAGAACGTGTTCCTGACAGTCCGCGCCGGTAAACAACTCCGTCGACCCCTCACCCAGGATCGAGTCGGTGTGATCGACGACTCGATCAGCGTCCGGATCGACGCTGTAGACCGACGACAGCGACGCCGGCGTCGCCTCGAACCCCCCGTCCTGGGGGATCTCAAAGATCTGCTCGCCCCCATCAGTGTCGGCGACAGCCTGCGTGCCACCAGGGATCGCCACGTTCCGACCCAGGTCGCTCGACACCGTCACCGAAAGCGGCAGGCGCGCAGCCTGTGGCGGCTCCCGGTCGAACCCCAGCTCGTCCAGAAACGCGAGTCGATGCTTCTCCGGAACGCTCTCTAACCGCTGGACGACGTCGCTTCCGAACCGTGAAGCGATCTGTAACAGTACCGTCCCGTTGTCGGGCGAGTCGGGATCCCACTGATCGGTGTACTGCTCGGCTAGCTCCCGCAGATCCGCGAGCAACGCCTGCTGATCACGACCGTCGACGACTGGCCCGTCGTTCATCCGTCACCTTCGGTGATGTAGAACGGATAGACCATGTTCGAGAGGCTGTTCGTCGTCCGAACGCGATACTCGATCTCGATCAGTACCTCGTTGGGATTCTCGGCAGTATCCGCGTCGATCGATTCGACGTCGATCCGAGGCTCCCAGCGGACCAGCGCCTCCCGAACGCTGCTCTCGATGAGATTCAGCGTCGCGGGTGTCACCGCCGAGAAGACGTGGTCGTGGATGTCACAGCCGAATTCGGGGCGCATCAGGCGCTCGCCTTTCGCCGTCCCGAGGATGATCCGGATCGACTCGCGGATATCGTCCTCGGCCGCCGACACCTCGATGTCGCCACGGCTGTCGGTATCCACCGGAAACGCCCACCCCTCGCCCAGGAAATCACGTGCCATCGTTCACCCGATCTGAACCGTGGGACACCCCTTGACGATCGTGTTCGGTGGCCCGCTCTCAATCACCTTGTCGCCCATCCTGGCCGCGGGCATGTTGTTGATCAATACCGACGTGCTTCCTTTCAGAACTGTACCACCGACGTGTGGTACTGGCCCCGACGACAGTGGACACGTATGCATGTCGATCATCGCTCGCCAGGCCGGCTGCCCACCGATGAGGACGTTCGGACTCCCTGGACTCCCTGCTAACGGCGTTCCGTGTGACGTATTGTCGCCAAGACGTGCTGCTGGAGGCATCTCTTTTCTCCACTCAGTTAATTGAGCTTTATAGGCATTCCTTTTATAATTACTGATCCACTTCCCTGTAACTTCGCCGCCTGCCCCTTGAGCTTGAGATTCCTCCCACCGGAGATCTTCGCGTTAGAGGTGGCCGACACGTCGAGGGATTTGGTCGAAATCGACACCTCACTGCTCCCGTCGATCTTCACGTTCTTCGCCGAGAGATCGAGTGTCTTGTCGGCGACGACCGAAATCTCCCCCTTCGAGGAGTCGAGCGTGATCGTGTTCTTGCCCGACTTGCCCTCGACGCTGATCTGCTCGTCACCGCTCTCGTCGTCGAGCCGGATTGTGTGACCGGCGCTGGTCTCGATCTCGACGTTGGGCGTATCCTCGGAGTCGTCGAACGTGATCGTGTGACCGCTGCGGGACTCGATCTGTCGGATGTCGTTGTTGCCCTCCGTGTTCTTCTGGGGCGGTTTCTGGGACCCGTTCCACAGCGCCCCGAGCACGAACGGCTTGTGGATGTCTCCGTCCTCGAACGCCACCAGCACCTCGTCGTCGACCTCCGGGAGGAAGTACGCGCCGTACTCGCTGCCGGCCATCGGCGTCGCGAGTCGCGCCCAGTGGCTCTCGTCGTCGGCGTCACGCCAGGGGAACCGTAATTTCACCCGACCGAGGTCCTTGGGGTCCTCGTTGTTCGTGACGACCCCGACCCGGACCCCCGAGAGTCGATCCCCGCCATCCTGATCGAAAAAGCCAGGGTGACTCACGGGGACACCTCCGTCGCCTCGAAGGTGGTCCGATAGCCCGCCGCACCCATTCGGTGGGTCGCCTGTGTGACGTAGTATTTTTTCGAGAACTTCTCGCCCATCTCTTCGAGTGTGATGGTCTTTCCTGCCCTGATCTCGGGCGTCCCGTCGGCTTCACCGTGGCCGGTGACGACACCGTCGGAAAACTGGTTCAGCTTCTGCTGTGCGATTCGTTTCGCCTCGTTTCGTGACATGACTGGCACTCTAAATACCTCCTTGTAATCGGCGTTCGACGAGCCCGCCGTGGCGACGATCTCTTTCTTTTTCTGGACGTTCCACGAGCGGACCTCGACTTTGTGGGTCGGTTTGGCCTGGCGGATCTCGGCGTGAAAGTCGTGCAAGGCCTCGCCGTACCATAGTTCGGCGACTGGTTCGCTGTCCCCGCCACGGTCGTCCCGCGGGAGAAAGTGGACAGTATCTCGCTCGGCGTAGAACTCGAAGCCGTACGTGCGAGCGAGCTCCTCCAGAAACCGGTAGTCGCTCTGGTTGTCCTGGATCAACTTCGCGCGCTTGAGTCGCGCCCGCCCGACGTCCACCGTCGAGAACGAATAGGATCCGAGGACGTCCTCGACGACTTTGCTTAGCTTCTTCTCCTCCCAGGAATCGGAACTGGTCCCCTGCATCAACTCCCGCAACAACCCGAATCCGCTCACCGTGACGGTCGGCCCCTGATCGGTCGTAAAGCCCGCTTCGATGGCGTCGATCTTCCCGACCAGGAGATCTGTGAGCGTCCCGTCGCCGCCGTATCCCATCGAGATCTCGATATCGGTCCCGATCTCGAAGTCGCCCCACGAGAGTCCGCTGAACGTTCCCAGTTCCTCGTCGAAGGGATAGTTCAACGTGAACGAAAAGCGATCGGCTCCATCCAGGGTCGTCTCGACGACCAGATCGGCGATCCGGCCGCCGGGCTCCTGGAACTTCGTGCCGCCGACGACGACCTTGAATCGCGGGGAGTAGCGGGGCTGGTAGCTCGACATCTATAGCGGTGGGAGTTCGAGTTTCTCGCCGGCCTCCACCCCACGAGGATCGGCGATGTCGTTCGTGTTCGCGATCGTCCGCCAGTAACTGGGGTCGCCGTACTCCTCGTCGGCGATCAACCACAGCGTGTCCCCCTCGGTGACCGTCCAGACCTTCGTCTTGTCGGTCGATTCGGGCGAGACCTCCGACTTGTGGTAGTCGGCCGTCTTGTACTCCTTGAACGTCACGTTCACGCGCGCCCGGATCGGGACGCCGCTGGGGAGGAACTTCGTGAAGCGCTTGCTCGCACGCTCGACCAGCGCCGTGAAGTCGATCCCGTCGCCCCAGACGAACCGACAGACTGGCGGCGCGTGCAACTCCCCGTCGACCTTCAGCAGGGTGTCGATCGTGTTCACGTAGCGCTTGCGGACGTCGACCTCGCCCGAGCCGTTGGGCCCAGTTGCATCCGAAGTATCGAAAAACAGCTCCATCGTGAGCGTCTCGGCGTTGCCGTCGACGAACTGCATGATCGACGCCCCCGATCCGGTCGCTTTGAGCTCGCCGTAGTTGACGCTCTTCTCCATCGTGTACTCCGAGGGATTGAACTTGCAGTCGATGCTCTCGCCGCTTTGCTTGCCGTTGAGGATCGTGATCTGTGCTTTCTCCAGTTTGCCACTCGTACCCATTTACAACCCCTTCCGTTGTCGTTCGATCCGAAACTTGCGTTCGAGTCGCCGATACAGTACGTCTACTACCCGATCGACGTCCGCGTCCATCGACAGCGCCCCCGGCTCGTTCGGCAGCGAGACTGCCCCACCGACATCGTGGTCTCGCCGATGCTCCTGGCGACCATGCCGGTCGTCGGTCCGCCGATCGACAGACGACGACTCGGCCGGATCGATCGGCTTCGTCGACTCCAGCGCACGCGACTCGTCGAACGGCGTCGGTGACGGGCGCGAACTATCTCGCCGACCGTCCGAAGACGCCGGTCCAGCAGACCCAGGATCCTGATCGGCGCCGCCTGCGTGCCGACCGCCATTCCGCCCGGCACGAGAACTGGCAGACGAACGGCCAGTGCGCGAACCCGCAGCGCCGGTTCCGCCCGACCGGTGGCGCGACGACGATCGCTGGCTCCCAGCCTGACCCACCGACCCGGCAGCCGAATCAGCCGGCTCCACCCCCGTCGTCACGTCCCGATGATAGGTCAGCGACGGCGTCGCCACGTTCGCATCCATCGTCTCTCGTTTTTCTACTCTCAAACTACTATTATTGGTTTTTCTATTTATAGTATTGGAAACTGCGTCGGTTCGGCGGTCGGCAGCGGCCATCGCCCGAACGTCACGGGCACGACGAGCGGTGAACGTCGACTGGACTGGCTGTGTGGTCGATTCGGCGGCTGCGAGGGGGCGACCGGGCATCTCGCCGACCCCAACACTGGCGCTCGACAGAGGCGAGATGGCCTGATCGGAATCGCTCCCCTGTGTCCCGGGGCGACCGTTCGGTATCCCATCCGAGCGACCGAGCGTGCGGGCAGACGCGACCGACAACGTCGGTCTGGAATCGTTCGACAACAGATCCGAGGCAGTTCGAGATTCGACGCTATCGGTAGGGTCAGTGGTCGACCCCTTTCTGGTGGTCGGGCCCGACGATACTGTCTTCGAGAGACGCGCCACCGACAGGGAAGACGCGACCGTCCCGAAGTCAGACGAGAGAGACAGCGTCGACCGTCTGCGGTCCGCTGCACGACTTCCAGCAGCGACGGGGCGGGGTTCGTCGACCGCCATCGTCTCATCCGAGGACTCGACGGGCTGACGACGAGCCGAACCGCCCGAAATCGGTCGAGTAGCAACGTCCCGAACGGACGTCTTGGCCGAGGCGGGATGGCGAGTGGGCGTCCCGACGGATTCAAACGGCGAGCGCCGAGTGGTCCGTTCGACTGCTCCTTCGCCCGGCCGTCTGGTGAACACCGCAGTCTGCGACCGTCGGCCAACCCCCGGCCCTGCGTCAGTGGTCGCGCTGCCAACCCGTCGCGCGTCGGCTCTGGAATCCCACGCCGACCTCGAGTCCCCTGCGTGAACGGCTGCGGTTCCCGAATCGCCGGCTGGCCCCCAGCTGGGGTTCTCGGAGTCGACCGCTGGCGACCGGACGCGGTCGAGTCGCGGCGTCGAGGGTCGACCATCTTCCGACACCACTTGCGCCGCCGTCGTGCCGATCGATCGTTGTTCGGCGCCTATCGAGGGCTCCGTCTCCGAACGAGACAACCACGACGCGGCCGTTCCGGTGGCCTGACGAGAGTCGCCAGTACCCGAGTAGTGGGAAACACCGAGCGGGCGCGTGCTACGCTGGGTTCGAGGAACTACGGCTCCTGCGGGCCCGAAGAGCGACCGACGCCTGTGTGACCGCTCCAGGGACGCGGCCCCGTCGACGTCTGTCCACGACGGTCTGAACGACCCAGCGGGCCCGGAGCATTCCGTCGCCGACCCCGTCGTGTCGGTGCGCCGTCGATGGGTCAGCGACGTCGAGTTCCTCGGAGCGAGCGAAGGTTCGATCGTCGCCCCGGACCGCGAGGCGGCCATTCCGTGACCCAGTTGCGGCACAGATCGACGACCCATCACAGACTCGCCTCGCGTAGACGGCGACGGGAGCCGCCACCGACGCCGAGTGGTCGAGCGAGCCGACGCGGACGTGCGCTGCGTGCCCGACTCCACGCGCCGAGGAAGCCGACGCTCCATCGATCGATTCGGGACGGCGGACGATCGAGACTGAGCGACTGTGTCCGTGACATCGACGAGGGTCCGGCGCCGATCGTGTGCCCGTACAGGGGACCGAACGCCACCGCGCGCTGGCGACCTCGGATCGGGCGGTGTAGCCAGCCGCCCCGACGATTCCGGACCCGAAACCCGATGCGACGGAACGACGGGAGTCGAGTCCGCGCCTGCAGTCCGCTGGTCGAGTGCTGTCCGTGAAATCGAACGCGTGCGACCGCCTGTGGTCCGCACCCGGCCACTGGCCTGTGAACGAGCAGTGATCGCCACGCTCCCCACAGCGGGATCGGGTCTGGCAGACCCGTCAGCTCCCCCCCACGACTGGGACGGGCCAACCGTCTCGGGGGAGGTGGCGTTCGACACTCCCGACGGCCCCGTGAGTGGACGACCCCGGACGACCCGAGAGCGACCGGTAGTGGACGGTGCCTCACCAGCGGCTCGAGCGTCGAAGGGTGCCGAGGGAGAGACTGAACCAGCCAGCAGAGACCCACTCCCGGCTGCGGGATCGCCTGTCAGCGAATCGACCGCGGGGGCCCCCGAAGAGCGACAGAAGCTCCGGTGCGAGACCCGATCGGACCGCTCGGGAACCAGCGGCGACGCGCCAGGCGAGACAGGACGGTGACTCACGGACAGGTTGGGCGACCCGGGTGCAGGAGACTTCCCGACGCGATCGGCCGGATCGGACGACCAGTCGACCACCGTCCGAGTGGCGGAGGCACGTGTCTGGACAGCGCGCTCCGTCGTGACCCCCGAGAATCGAGGCGACTGAGGCGACGGCCGGTCCGACGCCGTCTGGGGAACACTCGGTGACACATCGGCCGCCCCCTGATCAGGCGAGCGAGACGACACCACGCGAGAGCGAGAGGCCGAACGAGAAGACGACGTCAGTGGCGACCTCGCCAGCGGCGTCGAGATCTGGTCGCCAGCAGTCGGCCCGTCTGCGGCGGATAGACCGATCCCGGTGGGCGAGGTAGCGTGTGCGACAGGGACTATACCCGTGTGATCGAATTCGAACGACGCGGGCGCTGAAAGTGACTGCGTATGTGCAGGGACATCGTCAGACGCCGGACGGGCGAGTGGCTGCAGTGTCGGCCGTCGGCGACCGGCAGCCCCCCTCGAGTAACGGTCCGGCGTCGACGCTCCGAGGACCGACCGACGCGAGATCGCGTTCGAACCGAGACGTCGAGCGACCACGGGGCGAGCGGGACTGAAGGATCCCACTCCAGCGCGACCCGACTTCGATATCTCGGGACCGGCGTGGACAGTATTCGGCGACAGTGGCGCTTTCATTCCGGAATACGCCGTCTGCCGGACGAGGCGCCTCGCTCGAGGGTCCTGAGCGATCGTCTCGACGCTGTGGTCCGTGAAGGGATGCCCAGCGTCGGATTCTGACGACCTCTGTTCGGACCGGTCCGACGTCGGCGGTCCGACCGTATCGAACGGGCGTGACTCTCGTCGCGACGTCGACGTACCCCTGTAGACGTCTGCCCGTGCCGGGGCGGTGTGGACTGGCCGTGACGACCACACCGAGCCGGACTGCTCCCGCAAGAGTCCCCGTGACGCTCCAGCGGAGACTTCAGACCGTGTCGAGCGCACCCGCGGCGATCCCGGCCCGGAACTCGTCCCTGAAACGGCTGGCATCGGACGGTCGACGGCCGCCCTGGTCGTCTCGACGCCCGATCGCTGCCGTGAGACTGGGCGCTCTTCGAACCGCGGCGGTGCGTCGCGGACCGCTCCGAAAGCGGGAATCGCTCCGATCGGACGCTGGCCGACAGCTTCGAGCGCGTGCGTCACGTCAGCGCGACTTCCCGAGTCGGACACGTCGATCGAATGCGCCGATGGGCGACCACTCACCGGCACTCTCGACACGGGCTGCTGGGAGCGCTGCTGGCGACGAGAGACGACCCCTAGCCGAGCAGCACCGTCCCAGCGGGGGACGGACAGGCCGCTGTCGTCAGGCTGGCGTCGTCCAGCACGGTCGCTCGCCATGGAGCCCCCGACTGCCGACAGATCGGCCCGCGTCCCACCTCTCGTCGGGGGCGCGCTCGCACGTGCGTTCGTCCCCGGACCGACACGTCCGTGCGTCTCCGACGGGAGGGACCCTGCTCGTCTCGGCGTCGCCCCGGTCGTCGTCGGGCGAGCGAATGGATGCGACAGATCGGTCGTGTGCGGTGGTGGCCGCGCTGCCCCGGGCAGCTCTCGGTATCGCTCCTGGGCAGCCGAACCCCCTCGGTCGACCGTGGTCGGTCTCGGGGACCGATCGGCGTCCGCTCTGAATCGATGGAGGGATTCAGTACCGGAGTCGAAGCCGTCACCAGCTCCTTTGGCTGCCGTTGTCCCCCGCCCAAGACGCGAGCGGATCGGGGATCGAACCACCGACTCCGGCGACCGTCGGCTGTTCCATTGCCGCCCCACTGGCAGCGACGTTGGCTGGACGGCCCCCGGTTCCGACTGGGCGGCCGGTAGGGACGACGTCGGCAGGCTAATCGGTGACACACGACGCTCGACCGAGACGAGCCGCGGATCGTCACCTTCCACGGACGGTGTGACGGGTGACGCCGACGGGCGAGAGCGAGCGCTGAACGGGCGATAAATGTGGGACGTTCGAGGACCGACCGGTTGCCAGGGCTGTCGGTACTGCCCTGTCGAGAGATGGCGGTGCTGCCCCAGCGACGAATAGCGCAGTTGCTCTCGGGACGACCGGTCGTCATCGGTCGCCAGGCGACGCTGAGCCCCCGGCAGCTGTCGGTCTTCGGCCCCGAACACGGACCCGCCTCGCCGTGCGTCGATCGAAGGGGCTGTCTCACGTCCCTCGTGTCCGGACCCAGACAGAGGAGGACGATCGGATTCGAAGTGACGACTGGAGACGGATTGGCGACCGAACGTCCGTGTGCGTGGAGAGTACTTCGAGGTCGCTGCTGGCTCGGAGACCCCCGACGTCTCCGGGACCGAGAGTATGGGCTGGTCCGGTGCAGCCGGCCTGTGCTGCGACCGACGCTCGAACGCAACTGACCCGCTGTCGGACACTCGCGACCGTGAGGCGTGATCGACCGACGCGGGCTGTATCGGCGAGGTACCGGCCGTCGCTGGCCATCGATCCGACGACGCGGCGTTCGCGTTTCGGGGACGAGTCACGGCGTCGAGCGATCCGACGACGCCCTGCCGGCCGGAGGGAGCGCGCTGGTGTGTCGGCGACGGCGGGCTCTCGACACTGGTCCCGTCGGACGCACGAGCACCACCCTGGTCGAGCACTCCCGCCCTCCCGGACCGAGCCGTGTCCTCACTCGCCAGGAGGGGCGACACGGGCTGAACGGATTCGGACCGACGAGCACCGACACCGGTCCGTGAGGCGGGCTGCGCGGGTACGGACCGCCCGGACCCGACGTCCATCCGCGGGACAGCCGTCGCGGGAACGCTTCTCGAAACGTGGTCGGTGTCGCTAGAGGATACCGCCTCGACGGTCTCGACGCCCCCAGAACTGTCGTGATCGGGTCCATCCCGAGACGGGGAGAGAAACGTCAGCCCCAGACGCGGCCGCCGCCAGGAGATCCCCAGCGAGAGCAGGCCACCGAAGCGACCGACCCCACCCGCCAGTTGCGCCGATCCAAGCGGATCGAGGGCTCCCGAGACCGTCATGCTCGCCGCTCCCGAGTGGAGTGTCCCCAGTCCGTGATCGCTCCCCCACGGCTCTGTCACTCCGATCGAACGCACGACTCGTGAGAGGTCTTCCCCCCCTGACTCTGCTGGCACGAGTTACTCCCCACCACGGCGGCCGTCATCTCCGGCGACGGCCCCGAATGATTTGCTACCGCCGAGAGCGGTAATTATCGCCTCGATATTGTTGAATCATAGACTTAATTGTTTCTATCCACCGACGTCGAGATGGAGAAAACCGGCCGGCTGGCGCACTAATACAATATTAGGACAATAGCATTGAGTAAGTCCATCTACACAGTAGCCTTATATGGTCCCAGAATATCGTACAAAACGCAATGGAAAAACAAGGAAGAGGTATAGACGCAGGATATATAGACCGTATCGTAGCAGAATCGCGAGAAAGTATGAACGATCACGCAAAAGCAGATTGACGACGGCTGACGACACTGCATCGGCTGTGTTCGACGGAGTTCGACGACGCCATTCGATCGTCTGTGCCCCGACGATCGCCAGGGTCCAGTTTCATGGGTGCTGGACCCATTTTTCGGCTATCGACCCAGCCGCCGCTGCCCGTCGGCGGCGGTCGATGGCTGTCAACTAGTTTTCGAGGAGAGCTGTGAGCGAGTAGGGTGAGGTAGTCTAGGCGTGGTCGATCCGAACGTGCCACTCGTCGTCGGCGACCTGGGTCGTCTCGTAGACGAACCCGCGCTGTTCGAGCACGTCGTACAGGGGAACCGGCTCGAAGCTATTGATCAACAGAAGTGTCTCCTCGGGCCCGAGGTCCGACAGCGTCGCGACGATGTCACCGAACGGTTCGCCGTCGATCGTCCGCACGTCCAGCCGACGATCCGCCTCCGCAGCACTGCCACTGCTCATGGACGAATCGAGCGGTCCCAGCAGTGAGAGGATTGAGCCGATGATGTTCGCCTTCCCCGAACCTATACACCGATCCGCCGCCACGACCCACGGGATGGAAGATCCGCGCGTCGGGACGGCCTCGGCCGATCCAGTCGTCGGTGGTCGCCGGGCGCTGGCGACCGTCTTCGTCATCGTCTTCATCGACCTCGTCGGGTTCGGTATCGTCGTCCCGATCCTGCCGTTCTACGTCCGGAGTTTCGGCGCGAGCGACGTCGTCTACGGTCTGCTGGCGGCGTCGTACTCGCTGCTGCAGTTCGGCTTCGCGCCGTTGCTGGGTCGCTGGAGTGACGCCTACGGCCGACGCCCGGTGTTGATGCTGTCGCTCGCGGGGAGCGTCCTCGCGTGGATCGTCTTCGGGCTCGGGACGCAGGTCGGGACGCTGCTGGGGCCGACCGCCGCGCTACTCACGCTGTTCGCCGCCCGGATGCTCGGCGGGGCGATGGGCGGTAACATCGCGACCGCGCAGGCCTACGTCGCGGACGTGACGACCGCCGAGAAACGCACCGGCGCGCTCGGACTTGTCGGCGCGGCGTTCGGACTGGGGTTCGTCGTCGGGCCGGCGCTCGGTGCCGTCCTCGCGAGCGACCCAGTCGTCTCGGGTGCTCGCGAGGTGCTGCCGGCGGTAATTCCGACGACCCAGTTCACGCTCCCGAGTTTCGGCGCGGCGGCCGCCAGCGGACTCGCACTGGTAGCAGCCTGGCGGTTCCTCCCCGAAACCCGGACGGCTGCCCAGCGAGCGGGGGCGCGCGGTCGGGCCCGGCAGTCACTGCTCGATCAGTTCCGCGGGGCGCTGGCGAGTCCGACGCTCAGACCGCTGGTGCTCGCGTTCTTCGTCGCGTCGCTGGCCTTCTCGGGTGTCCAGATCGCGTTCGTTCCCTACCTCGCGGACGTCTACGGCTACGACGCCGCTGGCGCTGGGCTCTTTCTGACCTACATCGGCGTACTCAGTGTCCTCAATCAGGGCGTCCTCGTCGGCCGACTCTCCCGACGCTTCGAGCCGACGCAGCTGGCCGTCGGCGGGGCGACACTGCTGGTCGGATCGCTCGCCGTCCTCCCGTTCTCCCCGTCCGTCGGGACGACGCTCTCGCTGCCGTCGGTGGCGGGCCTCACGCCGGCAGTACTCGTCCTGGTGATCGTCCTCGCGGTCCTCTCGATCGGTAACGCACTCTTGAACGTCGCGCTCGCGGCGCTGGTCTCGATGGCCGCAAGCGACGCCGAACAGGGCAGCGCCTTCGGCGTCACCCAGGGTGCGGGCAGCCTCGGACGCACGGTCGGCCCACCAGTGATGACGGCGCTGTACGTCGTGCTCGCACGCTGGTCGCCGTTCGTCGCCGGCGCGCTCCTGACGGTCGGTGTCCTCGCACTGCTCGTCGGCGTCGCCCGCCAGCGACTCGTGGCCGCTGCGTGAACGAACAGGTACAAACGAGATCGTGCCGCCGACAGGCTGGAGAGTGATCCGCCGATTCAGCCGTGCTACAGCGACGCGGATGTCGGAATTCGAGACGAGCAGTACGAATTGACAGATCTGTACTGTTTTTAGCCAAACAGTTTACTATAGTCGCGGTCGTTTAGTGATCCATTCATATGAGTGAGCAGGGCCAAGCCCCGGAGCCAAAGAGTGGGAGCGGCGAGGGTGTCTCTCCAGAGGACGTCTCAAAGACGCAGGCGACAGCGGTACTCGAGGGCGAACTCGACCTCGACGAATCGACCGGCAGTGAGATCGTCCTCTACGATCATCCGACGGTCACCCAGGTGCTCGGAGACGTCTACGAGTACTTCGAGGAGCTCTCGGGAAGCGTCGTCGATCCGCCGGAGGCTGCGTTCATCGCCTCACAGTTTTTCGATTTTAGCTATCTGGACCGTTACGAGGAAGTCTCCTGGAAGTGGGTCGCAGAACCGTTCGCGTACGTGACGATCCTCCACGACGAGGCCGAGAACGAGTATCGCTACCACGTCGTCGAGCCAGTGCTGGACGACTTCGAGCGATACGTCCGGGGCGACCTGATCGAGATGCTCCGAAACAATCTCATGTACCGGGACTTCGACGATCACGACCGCGAAGCTGCCTTCCGCCGAGAGGCCCGGACCCTGATCGAGGAACAGGCCGCGGCCGTCGAGTCGGGGACGATCCACAAACTGCTGTACTATCTCATCCGCGATTTCATCGACTACGGGCCGATCGATCCCATCATGAGCGACGACGCCATCGAGGACGTCTCCTGTGACGGCGCGGACATCCCCGTGTTCGTCTACCACCGGCGGTATCGCGACCTCAAGACGAACGTCAGTTTCGACAGCGAACACCTCAACGCGTTCACCTTCCGGCTGGCCCAGCGCTCGGGCAAGCAGATGACCGTCTCGAACCCCCTGGTCGACGCCACACTACCGAACGGTTCGCGGATCCAGCTCACCCTCGGCGGCGACATCTCGACGCGTGGCTCGAACTTCACGATCCGGAAGTTCGCGGAGATTCCGCTCACGCCGATCGAACTGATCGAGTGGGATACTTTCTCCGTCGAGCAGATGGCCTACTTCTGGCTTGCCATCGAGAACAACAAGTCGCTGATCTTCGCCGGAGGTACCGGCTCCGGGAAGACCTCTAGTCTGAACGCCGTCTCGTTTTTCATCCCGCCGTCGAGCAAGGTCGTCACCATCGAAGACACCCGCGAGATCGACCTGCCCCACGAGAACTGGATCCAGAGTGTCACCCGCGGCGCAGTCACCAGCGAGGGTCGCGGCGAAGTCACGATGTATCAACTGTTGCAGGCCGCCCTTCGCCAGCGGCCGGAGTATCTGCTCGTCGGGGAGATCCGTACGGAAGAACGAGTCGCGCTCACGTTCTTCCAGGCGATGTCGACCGGCCACACCTCCTACACGACGCTGCACGCCGATTCCATCGAGACGGTGCTGTCGCGCCTCCTGAACCCGCCGCTGAACGTTCCGACCCAGATGGTCCAGGAGCTAGACGTCGTCTCCGTCCAGCAACAGACGTTTCTGGACGATCAGCGCGTTCGGCGGAATCGCACGATCACCGAGTTACGGGCCGACCCGGCCGATCCCAACGCCATCGAGACCCACGAAGTGTTCCGCCGCAACGCCAAAGACGACAGCCACGAGATGGTCGCAGACTCCGAACTCCTCGTGGAGATCGCCGACGACCGTGGGTGGACCGACAAGGAATTGCAGACCGAGTTCGACCGCCGAAAGAGCGTCCTCCGGTATCTCCTCGACAACGATATCACCGGCTACGAGGCGGTCTCGAAAGCGCTCAAACGGTACGTCCGCGACCCCGATCGGCTGCTCAAGGCGATCGAAGCGGGGACGCTGACACACGAGGACCTCACCGACGAGGGGCCCGCGCCCTCGGAGATCGAGCCAAGTGACCTGAACGTCACCGATATAGTCGAGGAGTTATGAGCGGTGAACCGGCCGAACGGGACACAGACCGGCACTCCGCAGGCGACACCGAACCCAGCGAGTACGAGCTGCGGCAGTTCCCGTACGTCCAGGAGCGCCGCGGGGTCGGCGAGCGTGAGCTCCGCGAGCAGTACGACTGGATGCGGGCCTACTACAAGGCCCGACCACAGCGGTACGTCGATCTCCAGGAGTGGCTTAATCAGGCCCGCTACGGCCAGAGCTACGATGTCTATCTCAAGCGGAGCGCACTGCTCGCAGTGGGCGCGACGATTGCCGGTGTCGTCATCGGGATCGTCTTCTCGTGGCTGCTGGTCTCTGCGGGACTGATCGAAGGGCTCTCCAACCCACTGGACTACGACGGCGAGATCGTCTACCTGATCGCCGAGAACGAGGTGCTGGTCGCTGGCGGCGTGCTCACGATCGCCTCGGCAGTGATCTTCGGTCTCGGGACCTGGTACTTGCGGTATCACTATCCCAGGTTCGTCGTCTCCAGTCGCCGTCGAAACATCGACGTCACGCTCCCACACGCGATCGTATTCATGTACGCACTCTCGCGCGGCGGGATGGACCTCATGGAGGTGTTCGACATCCTCGCCGACAACGAGGGGACCTACGGCGAGATCGCCAACGAGGCCGAGATGATCGTCCGCGAGGTCGAGTTCTTCGGCAACGACGTCAACACCGCCCTGCGAAACGTGCGAAACCTCACGCCGAGTGATAACTTCGAGCAGTTCCTCGACGACCTGATCGGCGTCCTCGACTCCGGTGGGGACCTCACGACCTTCTTCGAGACAGAGGCCGAAGACTACCTCGAAGAGGCCAGAGACGAGCAGCACTCCTTCCTCGAGACGCTCGCTGTCTTGAGCGAGTTCTTCATCGTCCTGTTCGTCGCCGCTCCGCTGTTCATTATCGTCATCCTCGTCGTGATGAGCCTGCTCGGCGGCAACACGCTCGCCCAGCTCGTCTTGCTCGTCTACGCCGTTCTGCCGCTGTCGATGCTTGGCTTTCTGGTCCTGCTGGACACGGTCTCGGAGCCGTACAAACAGCCCGCAGTTCACTTCGGCGAGAACGACAGTGATATCGAGAGCGGCTTCACGCTCGTCGCAACGGTCCTCTGGGACCTGCTCCCCGGCCTCCAACCGCGCCCGGCCAGCGCGACCACGATCGACGGATCCCTCGAAGCACAGCAGGGGCAATATCTCAAGCATCGGCGCCGGAAGGCGCTAATCGAAGCGGTGTCGGATCCGCTCGCAGCGTTTCGGGAACGGCCCGTCTACTCGCTCGTGATCACCGTCCCGCTGGCGCTGCTCGCGCTCGGAGCCGCCGTCGGACTCGGCGTCGCCACACCGACACAGGAGGCGATGCTCGAACGGCCGGTCCCGACGACGACGTGGCTCGTCGTCGCCCCGTTGCTGGTGGTTATGATCCCGCTGTCGATGTTCCACGAACGGAAACGACGTCGAGAGCGACAGTTCTCCGATAAGTTCCCCGATACGCTGTCAGTGTTGGCCAGCGCCAACAAGATGGGCGTCCAGTTCGACGACGCCCTCGGGTTGCTCTCGCGGTGGTCGACGGGGCCACTCGCGAGACAGATGAAACTCCTGCAGAACGACCTGCGCTGGAACTTCGACACCCGGGCGGCCATGCGCAACCTCGCCGACCGGGTCGCCGTCCCGCAACTGGCCCGGACGATGACACTCATCGGCGAGGGGATTCGCTCGAGCAGCGATGTCGCCGCAGTCCTGACGATCGCCGCACGTGACACCAAAGAACGGTTCAAACTCGACCGCGAGCGCCGCCAGGAACTGACGCCCTACATCGCAGTCGTCGTCATCGGCTTTCTGGTCTTCCTGCTGGTGGTCGTCCTGCTCGATTCGGCCTACCTGACGCCCATCGCGGAGGCACAGGCCGCGGCCGATCCCGCCACGCCGGTCGAGGACGGCCCGCGCCTGCCGGTCAGCCTCGCGAACACGCCCGTGGCGGCCTACCAGGCGCTGTTCTTGCACGCCGCGATCTTGCAGGCGCTGGGCAGCGGCGTCATCGCGGGGAAACTCGCCGACGACGACGCCTTCAGCGGCCTGAAGTACAGCATCGTCCTGCTCCTGATCGCCGTCGCAGCCTTCGCGCTCGTCTAACAATGAAAGCAAAAACCCACATCTCCGACCGACAGTTCCGACACGACGACCGCGGGGTCTCGGAAGTCCTCGGTGCGATCCTTGTCTTCGCACTCCTGATCCTCCTGCTGGTGTTGATCCAGGTCAATGCCGTCCCCGCCGCCAACGAGCAGGTCGAGTTCGAACACAACCAGCGCGTCGTTCAGGACTTCCAGTCGCTGCAGGACGGCCTCTTCCGCACGAGCGCGACCGGCCAGGAAGCCGCGATCCCGGTCGAGACCGGGATCTCCTACCCGCCGCGATTCTTTCTGTTGAATCCCGGCCCAGCCACGGGGACGATACGGACCACGGGCCAGCAGCCGCTGACCATCGAGAACGCTCAGTCGAGTGGCAACGTCGGCGACTTCTGGACTGGAGACAGGCGCACCTACGCCACGACCGGACTGGCGTATCGACCGGACTACAACGAGCTTCAGAGCGCGGGAACGCTCCACCTCGAACACTCGATGGTCTATCGGAATTTCGAGGGCGGAAACCGCTACTTCGACGATCCCACGAGTTTCATCGACGGGAATCGGATCAGGCTGACACTACTGACCGGCAACGTCTCGCGGGGTGGCCTCTCGACGTCGGTCGAACTCGCGCCGATCAGCCACCAGCGACGGACGATCACGATCGAAGACGACGGAGATCCGATCACGATCGAATTCCAGACCGAACTGGACACACCGACACTCAGGAACGAAATCTTCGACGTCAACACTACCAGAGTCGAGAAGATTACCAAGACTGGAAACACCGCAACCATGATCCTGGAAGACGGGACCTACGAGCTGACGATGTCGAAGATTCGTGTCGGTTCGAGTAGCGTCGAGCAGCCCGATGCGGCGTACATCACGGATATCGACGGCAACAACACCGCCGTCGCCGAGGGAACCTCGCTGCAACTCTCGGCTGAAGTCCGCGACAGTTTCAACAACCCAGTGAGTGACGTAGACGTGACCGGGACGATCGAGAGCGGACCCGGGAGCCTCGAACCGACGGGAACTATCCAGACGGACAGCGAGGGGAAAGTGACGTTCCAGTACGACGCACCTGAGAACGTCGACGGTGCACAGACAGTCGAGGCCCTGGTCGAAATCGGCGACGGAAGCGGTGGCGTCGCCACGGAGCGCCGTGTTCGCTTCGATCTCACGATCGTCGACAGCGATCAATCCGGGAGCGACAGTGACGATTCCAGTTCCGACGTCAACCCGTACGGGCCAAACACCGTCCAACTCGAAGACGCCGTCATCGTCGAGAATGATCGCGGGACTTCACGGGGGAACGACGATGTCCAAGTGATTCAGGTCACGTTCTCGAACACGCACACCGACAAAGACATCGACATCGATCGGGCGCGGTTAGTCATGTACGCATCACGGAACCAACAAGGTGGTGGACACGCCCGCGGCCCACCAGCAAAGGCACTCGTGTACGACACCGAAGAGTCAGTGGGCGAGAGCTACGAACTGATCCGCAGCGGTGACTATGCAGTGACGAACGTCAGTGACAGTGATAAACTGGACTCGTTGACGAGAAACGGCGGCCAGCAGACGTACACCTTCGAGATGGTCGACAATTCCGGGGACAACTTCGAGCCACTCCAGGGAGAATGGTTCAGTCTCGTACTGGAGTTCGATGACCAACGGGTGACATATCTGATAACGCCGCGGCTCTAGTCAACGAACGTCCCCGGCTCCCTTGACCAGTCGTACCCCTGATACCGTACCCGAAACGACTCACCCTCCGGCACACACCCAAATTCCTGCAGTATCTCCCGAATCTCCGACCCGCCACCGAAGTCACCGCGATACCACAACATCAATCGCGGTACCCTCGCCACACCACGCTCCGAGTCGTACTCGACTTCCTGTTCGAGATACGATGCGGTCGCCAGATCCAGTTGCGCGTCGATCCGCTCGACCTCGTAGACCCGGATCGGCGGACAACTCCGCGCCCCGCAGTTCAGCGCGAAGTGGATCCGCCAGTCGCGCGCCTCGACCCGATGGCGGCGCTCGAACCGCGAGGGCATGAGTCGCGGGAGATACCCCAGCCCGAGACTCGATTGAGAGCCCCGAAGAATCCCGTGTTCGACGTCGTCCAGCGAGAGCCACGTTCCGGCGACGGGGATCGCCTCGTGGCCGAAGAAGCGCCGCCGGCTCCGCTCGTACTCGCCGGGCCAGCGATCGAGCAACAGCTGGGCGTAGGCGTTGTAGACGTTCAGCCAGAACGCCAGTCGCCGCTCGTCCGAGTGCAGAGCACGCGCGAGCGCGTCCGCATCGAGTTCTGCCAGCGCATCCTCGTACTCCCGGGTCGGATCGCCGTCTCGAACGGCCCCCAGCAACTCCCTCGCGACTGCGACCGGCTCGACGTCCATGGGCGAGTGTTAGTCGGCCGCGGGGTAAAACGCCTCGGCGGACGTGCGAGGGAATACGAGTGCTACTCCTCGCCGATGTCGACGACGAGTACCGGGACGTCGGCGTTCTTGACGACGCGCTCGGTGACCGACCCCAGCGTGGCCATCCGGTCGCGGCCGGTCCGGCCGTGCGTTCCCATCACCACGAGGTCCATGCCCTCCTCGTCGGCGTAGGCCAGAATCGACTTGTAGGGAATCCCCTCCCGGCGGGCCGTGACGACCTCGACGCCGTTTTCCTCCAGTCGCGTTACGGCCTCGTCCAGAGCGAGGTCGCCCTCCTCTTCCAGCGAGGCGATCACTTCGTCTTTAGTGTCTCTGGAGGCCGCCCGGTAGAGGCGCTGGTCGACGACGTACAGCGCGTGGACGGTGGCGTCGTTGTCCCGAGCGATCGCGGCCGCGTGTTCGAGCGACCGTCGCGTCCCCTTGCTCCCGTCGGTCGGCACGAGAATCCGATCGTACATCGAGACGATGCTTCGGGGGCCGACGTCATAGTTGTACGTGCTCGTACCACCCTCTCGGAAACCGAACCATCGCGACCGATATCGGTAGCGGCCCGCGTTCTCACCCGTCCTGTCGAGCGATCAGTTCGTCTCTTCCTCTTTGAGTTCTTCGAGTTCGGCGTCGACCTCCGACTGCTCGATCTCGGCGTCGACGTCCACGTCTTCGACGTCCGCCGGGTCGACATCCGCAGCGTCGGCTGCGGTCTCGCTCTCTGTGGCGGCCTTCTCAGACTCGCTCGACCCCTTGCCCATCTCGGATTTGAGCGTCTCCAGTTCGGCGTCGACCTCGCTGTCGTTGCTGAGCGCTTCGAGTTCGCGGTCGATGTCGTCCTTGTCCGAGAGGACGTCCTCGAACGCGCCCGATTCCTGCAGTTCGTCCATCGCCTGCGCGCGGGCTTCCATGTCCTCGGTCCGCTCCTCGGCGCGCTCGATCGCGCGGCCGACGTCCTCGAACTCCTCGCCGGCGCCAGTCATCGCTTCGCTGACTTTCGTCGAGGCCTCGGCGGCCTCGTAGCGGGCCTTCATCGTCTCCTTTTTCGTGCGGAACTCCTCGATCCGGCTCTGGAGGGTGTCTTTCTGCTGGACCAGTCGATCCTGCTGTTGCTGAAGACTCGAGATCTGGGTCTCCAGTTGCTCGATCTGGTTCATCTTCTGCTTTTTCTTCTCGAGAGCCTTGCGAGCGAGGTCCTCGCGGTCCTGCCGGACGGCCTCACGGGCCTGGTCGTTGTGCTTCTCGACGTTCTGTTCGAGCCGGCGCTTCTGGATCTCCAGGCGCTTTTTCTGGGTCGTCAGGTCGGCGATACCCTGCTTGACGTCCTGCAGTTGATCCCGGAGCTGCTCGTAGGAGTAGTCCAGGGTCTGGGAGGGGTCCTCCGCCCGATTGAGGACCGCGTTGAGCTTCGAGCGGATGATGTAGGACGCGCGTGAGAGGATTCCCATGCTCGTGCTTTGGGTACGGCCATCCTTAAATCACTTACACATTCAACGAGGGCAACCGCGAGCGGACCGGCCTACCCGAGCTGGGCCTTCTGGAAGCGTCGAATACCCAACGCCAGCGGAACGACAACCCAGGCCGCGAGGATAACCAGCATGAACCACGGCTGGATGTAGAAGGGATCACTGGCGGTCGACACCGGGGCCTGCTGGCTCGCTATCCGCGCGGGCAGATAGAAGTCCATCGTGTTCAGGTACGCGCCGGTCGGGCTGAGACTCCAAATCAACTCCATGAAGTGCTGATAGTTCTCGGGGTCGCGGCCGAGCTGTTCGAGGACGAACTCAAACACTTCCATGGGGCTGATCGGCAGGGAGAACCAGCCGATGTTGAACACGAAAAAGAACGCGATCGAGCCGGCGATGGCCCGTGATCGAGCGGACGTAGCGGCCGAGATTCCGACGGCGATAGCGACGTACGCCGTCGCATACAGCACGGTGATGGCGATGAACCGTAGATAATCTCCGTAGGCGATCGCCATCCCGGGGACGAACACCTTCGCGGCGATCGTGCCGACGACGAACGAGACTAACACACCGGCGACGACGACGATCGATCGTGCGAGGAGCTTGCCAGTCACGACCGCAGCCCGATCGACTGGCACACCGAGCGTGAACTTGATCGTCCCCGATTCACGCTCGCCCGCGACCGACAGATAGGCGGCAACGAGTGCAATGAGGGGAATGACCAGCACGCTTCCGATACCGAGTAACGAAAACAGCACCATGTGGAAGTCCGGATCGGTATTGCTGCTCTGCCCGTAGAAGAACAACACCATGAACAGCGAATAGAGTGCGACCGGCGCCCAGACGAGTTTCGCGCGCCGGACGTTCAGGAAGTCCCGTCTGGCGACGGCGAGCGTGCTCATGCGACCACCTCCGCCTCGGCAGCCTCGGTGCTATCGTCGGTCTGCTCGCCGGCTGCCTCGACGCTCTCGCCGGTGTACCGTTCGAACAGCGTCTCCAGAGAGGTGTCCTCCGAGACGATGTCCGTGACGGTCGTCCGCTCGTCGATCGCCCGGACCACGTCGACTTTCACCGACGGGGACTCGCAGGTGACGATGAGCTCGTCGTCGGCGACCCCGACGTCCTGCACGCCCGCGACGCCGTCGAGCCCGAGCGAGTCGGGCACCGAGTCGACCTCGACGTCGATCGTACAGACGCCCTCGTTCTGATCGCGGAGGTTCTCGATGGTGTCCTGGATCGCGAGTTCGCCGCCGCTGAGGATCGCCACGCGATCGCAGACGGCTTCGACCTCGCTGAGGATGTGCGACGAGAAGAAGACCGTCGTCCCCGACGCCGCCTGCTCGCGGATGAGCTGGCGCATCTCCTTCATCCCCGTCGGATCGAGTCCCGAGGAGGGCTCGTCGAGGATCAGCAAGTCGGGATCGCCGGCGAGGGCCATCCCGAGGCCGAGTCGCTGTTGCATTCCCTTCGAGAAGCCCCCTGCCTTCCGATCTGCCGCGTCGGCGATCCCCACCGTGTCGAGGATGGCATCGGTGTCGGCGTCGATCCCCTTGGCGTCTTCGACCCACGCGATGTGCTCGCGGGGCGTGAGGCGCTCGAACACCTCCGCGCCCTCCGGGAGGACGCCCGTCCGCTGGCGGACCTGTTTGGACTCGGTCTGAACGTCGTGGCCGAGCACTTCCGCGCTCCCTGCCGTGGGATCGATGAAGTTCAGCAGGATGTTGATCGTCGTCGACTTGCCCGCGCCGTTCGGCCCGAGAAAGCCGAACACCTCTCCCTCCTCGACCGTGAGATCGAGGTCGTTCAACGCCAGCACTCCGGCCTCACCCGAGCCGAAGCGCTTGGTCAATCCATCGGTCTGTATTGCGACCATGTCCGACCGTCCTCCCGCCACCTACATAAAAAGGAGAGCAGTGTTTCAGAGTCGTTTACTCGGTTCACTGAGGCCGGGCCGACGGCCGACCACAACCGTTAGGCACGCGCCAGTCCCACGCCCGATATGAGCGAGCGCCTCCGGATCCCCGGCCCACGAGACGTTCGAGCCACGCTGGACGGTCCCGCGGACGCAGACACACTGGTGGTCGCCTGCCCGCCCCACCCCCAGATGGGGGGCTCCCGGACGGACTCGCGCCTGACGGCCGTCGCCGACGCTCTCGCCGACCGTGGGACCGCCTGCCTGCGTTTCGATTACGGCCCCTGGGACGACGGCCACGGCGAGGTCCGCGACGCCGTGGCGGCCTGCGAGTGGGGGCGCGAGCGTTACGACCGACTGGGCCTGTTCGGCTACAGTTTCGGCGGCGGGGTCGCGCTGCTCGCTGCACTCGAAACCGACCCCTTCGCGGTGTCGGTGCTGGCCCCGCACGCGGCCGTCGGCGAGCGCGACGCCACGCCGGCAGTCGCCGATCTCGACTGCCCGCTGCAGGTCATCTACGGCGAACGCGACGACTCCGCCGAGTGGGAGAACATCGTCGAGACGGCCCGCGAGCACGGGGCCACCGTCGAGTCGATGGCGGCCGACCACTTCTTCGTGGGCCAGCGTGCCCGGGCCGCGGAGGCGGTCGCGTCGTGGCTGACCGGTCGACTCCGGAGCCGGTAGCTTACTCTCTGATAGCGTTCAGCGCACTGTTGAGTGCGAACAGTTCCTCGACGACCTCGCTCTCGGCGAGACGGTAGCGCTGGGGCGATGTCTTCGGAACCTCCTCGAGGACTCCCGTCTCAATCAGGACATCGATGTACGCCCCGACAGTCTGGCGCGTGACACCAGCGTGGTCGGCCAGTTCGGTCTTGTTGAACTCCCGACCCGGCGGGAGATCGAGTAACGCGTCGATCAGGATCGGCACGCTCTCGTGCTGGGTGAGATAGAGAAAGCCACTCGGATGCTGGAGGCGGGCCTCCTTCGTGTCGCGGTCGTCGGTATCGTGAGATTGAGTCTGTCTGCTCATCGTGACCTGTAGTCTCGTCCGTGGTATCAATATACAACTCGACCGTATATAAACATACACACTCGCGTTAATCACAATTACCACGATATTGAAATATGAATCCGCAGGAACGGCGTGTATGCGGAAGCCGTCGGTGAAGTGTGTATTGCTCGCAGCGATGATCGCAAAGCACAGGTGGGGGACCCCGATCGACGAGGAGGGTCTCGTCGCGGTGGCCGCGATCGACAGTGATGAGTACCCACGCGCACGGACCGTCTTCGACGACCTCCGAAGCGCATCCTACGTCACGAACCGGGGGAAAGAAGGGATCGAACTGGACAACAGCGCGTTCGGTGATCTCGCGGACGTTCTCTATCACGAATGCGAGTGGCAACCGTTCGAGATACAGCTACGGCTAAAGCACTACGAAGGCTGGGACAACCACGAGTGGGCGTGACGCCGAGTACGAGCCCCCGGGCCGGTAGCAGTCCGCAGAGTGAGCGTGCCGCGGAAACGGTCGCGTCGTGGTTCACAGAGCGACTGGCAGAATGAGCGCCGCGAGCACACGCCCTGTCGGACGCGACTCAGCCGATCACGTTCGGGATATCCGCGCCCCAGAGCAGGCGAACCGTCCCGTAGCCGAAACCGAGCGCGACGACGACAGCGATCGCGTACCCGAGTTCAATCATCATAGATGCGTCTACGTCGTCCCGGGCAAAAGTTCCTGCTGTTGGTCGGTTCGAGTACGGAGACGTGACCCGACCGTTTTGTATGGGGCCCGGTCGTACGGACGGCCATGCCCGACGACATCGACGACATCGCCGACGCCCTGGGGGCCGTCAGAGCGGGTGGGGACCTCTCACGGCTTCCCGTCTCCTCGGTACAGGACGACGGTCAGACCGTGACGATCGAATTGAAGACGCCCGCGAACAACGTCTTCCGGCGCGAGTTGAAACGACCGCCGATCTGGGGGCCGAACTGCGACCTGAAACGGTTGCTCGACGCCTTCGGTCTCGGTCCCGACGAGGTCCAGGAGTTGAAAGGCAAGAAGGTGCCCGTCCAGCGGGAGGTCGCCGCCGGTCGACCCACGTTCCAGATTGACTTCGAGGCGCTGAGCGAAGCCTAGATCGGCCCAGGATTTGACACGCGGTCACGAACGCGAGCGGTCCCGAAACCGTTTTGACGCCTCCTCGCGCACCGTCAGTATGCCCACGGAATCCGAAACGGGGTACGACCCCACACTCGGGAACAAGTTCGTTTTCGTCACCGGCGGGGTGATGTCCGGTCTCGGCAAGGGAATCACGGCCGCCAGCACCGGCCGTCTCCTCAAGAACGCCGGGTTCGACGTCACCGCGGTGAAGATCGACCCGTATCTGAACGTCGACGCCGGCACGATGAACCCCTTCCAGCACGGGGAAGTCTACGTCCTGAAAGACGGCGGCGAGGTCGACCTCGACCTGGGGAACTACGAGCGATTCCTCGACGAGGACATGACCTTCGACCACAACGTCACGACCGGCAAGACCTACAAACACGTCATCGAGAAGGAACGCGCGGGCGACTACCTCGGCAAGACGGTGCAGATCATCCCGCACATCACCGACGATATCAAGCGCCGGATTCGGGAAGCGGCCGAAGGCACCGACGTCTGTCTCGTCGAGGTCGGCGGCACGGTCGGCGACATCGAGGGGATGCCCTATCTCGAAGCACTGCGACAGTTCGCCCACGAGCAAGACGAGAACGATATTCTCTTTACCCACGTCACGCTCGTCCCCTACTCGAAAAACGGCGAGCAGAAGACCAAGCCCACTCAGCACAGTGTCAAGGAACTCCGCTCGATCGGTCTCCAGCCCGATATTCTGGTCGGGCGCTGTGAAGACAAACTCGACCCCGACGTCAAGGAGAAGATCGCGCTGTTCTGTGACGTCCCGACCGACGCCGTCTTTTCGAACCCCGACGTCGATGACATCTATCACGTCCCGCTGATGGTCGAGGAGGAAGGACTCGACGAGTACGTGATGGAGCAACTCGGCCTGGCCGAGCGCGCCCTCCCCGCCGAAGAACGGGACAACCGCTGGCGCGAACTCGTGACCCAGGAGACGACCGGTGAGGTCGACATCGCCCTCGTGGGCAAGTACGATCTCGAAGACGCCTACATGTCCGTCAACGAGGCGCTGAAACACGCCGGCCTGGAGAAGGGCGTCGACGTCAACATCCGCTGGGTCGACTCGGACAAAGAGGACGTCACCGACAGCGAGAATCTCACGGAAGCCGACGGCGTCGTCGTCCCCGGTGGCTTCGGCTCCCGGGGCACACAGGGAAAGATCGAAGCCATCCGCTACGCCCGCGAACACGACGTTCCCTTCCTGGGACTCTGTCTGGGCTTCCAGATGGCCGTCGTCGAGGTCGCCCGGAACGTCCTCGACTACCCCGAGGCTCATTCAGCGGAGATGGACGAAGACACGCCCGACCCCGTCATCGACATCTTGCCCGAGCAGGAACACACCGACGACATGGGCGGGACGATGCGCCTGGGCGCACATCAGACCGACATCACGCCCGGGACGCTAGCGGAAGACCTCTACCAGTCGACGGTCTGTACGGAACGCCATCGTCACCGCTACGAGGTCAACCCCGAGTACTTCGAGGACTTTGCCGACACCAGCATGGTCTTTTCCGGCCGCGCAGGTCGGCGGATGGAGATCCTCGAACTCGAAGACCACCCCTACTTCATCGGGACACAGTTCCACCCCGAGTTCCGCTCGCGACCCACGCGAGCCTCACCGCCCTTTGTCGGCCTGCTCGAAGCGGTGCTGGGAGAACGTGACCGGAGCGCACCCGAAACGGAGGTCGAAGCCTGATGGTCGACGTCGATTCCTTCATCGAGGAGAAGATCGAAGAGATCAGTGAGGAGGTCGGTGACGCGAACGCCGTCATCGGCCTTTCGGGCGGTGTGGACTCCTCGACCGCGGCCGCGCTGGCCTACGAGTCCATCGGCACGCAACTGACTGCGGTCTACGTCGACACCGGCCTGATGCGCAAAGGCGAGACCGAGGAGATCCGCGAGACTTTCGACTACATGGAGAGTCTGCGGATCGTCGACGCCAAGGATCGGTTCCTCGACGCCCTCGAAGGCGAGGACGACCCCGAGGAGAAACGACACATCATCGGCGAGCAGTTCATCCGGGAGTTCGAGGAGGTCGCCCGTGAAGTCGACGCCGATTACCTCGTCCAGGGGACCATCTACCCCGACCGCATCGAGAGCGAGGGGACGATCAAGTCCCACCACAACGTCGGCGGCCTGCCCGAGCGCATCGACTTCGACGGCATCGTCGAACCGATGCGCGACCTCTATAAGGACGAAGTACGGGAAGTCGCGCGCGAACTCGACCTCGAAGCGGTGATCTCCGAGCGGATGCCCTTCCCCGGGCCCGGGCTGGCAGTGCGGATCATCGGTCCCGTCACCGAGGAGAAGCTCGAAGTCGCCCGCGAGGCCAACCACGTCGTCGAGGAGGAACTGGAGGAGTACGAACCGTGGCAGGCCCTCGCGGCGGTCATCGGCAAGGCCACAGGCGTCAAGGGCGACAACCGCGTCCACGGCTGGGTCGTCTCCGTGCGCTCGGTGGAGTCCCGGGACGGCATGACTGCCCGCGCCCAGGAGATCGACTGGGAGACCCTCCAGCGCATCCAGAGCCGGATCACCGGCGCACACGAGAACGTCGCTCGCGTCGTCTACGACGTGACCCACAAGCCGCCCGCGACCATCGAGTACGAATGACATCCTCCGCGCCGTGAACAGAGAGGGACTACGTCCCTCAGGCAGTCGGGCAAAGCCCGACGACGGCGCGGTTTCCTCCGTGGGAGTCTCAGCCGGCCTAGGATTCCCCGGAGGCAACATTCCCGTTGTGGTGGACGGTACTCGGGTCTGTGCGCTGTTTGTTGGGACGGTGAGAGCGTGGTGACTCCGACCATTGGTGGTCGTCCCACTGGAACCGCACGGGCCGTGCCATCGGCCTGACTACCTGTTCTGTATGCCGCTTCAGGAACGTCTCTGACGCTGTAAGGTCGGCGTGCCCCTCGAACCCACACGGACAGGTCAGCGTGTCTCGGTGCCGTGTCGTTCGGTCTGTCGAACCGCACTGCGGGCACTCTTGGCTCGTCCACGCCTCTGATCGGACCTCCACGGAGATACCGTATTCCTCGGCGGTACACGCCAGTCGTTCGGTGAATTGCTTGAACGCCCAGAAGTTGTGCGTCTTCTCGTTTACCCTGACCGACCAGTGCGTCTCCAGTACGTCAGTCAGTCCGCCGATATACACCGTATGCACGCCGTCCTCGTAGAGTCGTTCCAGCAGGTCACGACACAGGGCTTCTTGGGCGTGGTCGCGGCGACGGGTCCGCTTCCGGTACAGCCGCCGGATACGCTTGCTACTGTACCGGCCTTCACGGAGTTTCGACTGTAACCGGGCGATTTCTCGCGTCGTCTCGCGGAACCGCTGGAACAACTCGCGGCCCTCGTACAGATATTGCTCGCCGGTCGTGGTGGTACAGGCGACGAAATTGTTCGCACCAATGTCCAGAGCGGCCGTCTCGTCGGCCAGTGGAGTGTCCCGTGCATCAGTAATAGTCACGGGTTGCGAAGCTCGGAAGGTGCTGTCAGTCTCGTCGTACCACAGGTCCAGCCGGCCCTGTTTCTCGTAGTCGGGCCAGTTCGGGTCGCCAACGATTTCCAGCCGGAGACGGCTTTTCGGGCTGGTGTGCCTGTCTCGGAGTTGTTCGCCGACGACGATCTCAAGTCGGGAGCGAGCGCCCCATTCGACAGTGTACGCATCGTTTCGAATGACGCCTTTGAGAACACGTCCGTCGTCTTCGTTGCCACGGAATCCCGGCGGTTCCGGGTGTTTCGTGACCGACGTGTTCGACTCGTCGTGATACTGATCTTTGAGCGTGAAGAACGACTCCCACGCTTCGGTGTTCTTCCCAACTACTTGTTGGGCGGTGGACGCACCAAGAACGCCTTTGTATGTGCCTTCGAGTCGGCCTGTATCGGCGTCCCACACGTCGCCCTCGAAGCCGTCTTCGTCGTTGTACCGCATGAGGCGCTGGTAATTGACTTCGTTCCAGAGAGCGGCAGAAGCGTCCAACAAGTCGCGTAGCACTTTCTCCCCTTCGTTGGAGAGCGGTCGCACAGCAAACGTGTTGGTCCGCTTCATCAGCCAATCCTATATACGTTCGCTTCGGGTTTGAATGTCAGCCATCCGCAGTGGAAGTGGAACTCGTCCGTCTTGTTGGAGACTCAGGGCCAGCGATCTCTCGGCAGAATCTCATTAGAGCTTACGCGCTTCACGCCCGCCCTGTTCGGTCCTCGGTTCCGACCGCATGTCGGAACACTCATCCCTCACGGGAAGGGCGGGACTCTCGCACTGTTACAGGTAGCTATTCCTCGCGGTCAGCCACTTTGACCAGTTGTTTCCCGATGTTCTCGCCCTCGAACAGCCCGAGGAACCCCTCGGGCGCGTTCTCCAGACCCTCGGTGACGGTCTCGCGATAGGTGATATCGCCGTTCTGGACCCACCGGCCGAGCTGGCGGGTCGCCTGCTCGAACCGCGGGGCGAAGTCCTGAATCAGGAAGCCCTCGACAGTCGCCCGTTTCTGGATGAGCTGACCGAGTTTCCGCGGTCCGGTCGGCAGTTCCTCGGCGTTGTACTGGGAGATCTGCCCGCAGACGGCGACCCGGGCGTCGACGTTGAGCTGTGTGAAGACGGCGTCGGTGATCGGGCCGCCGACGTTGTCGAAGTACGCGTCGACACCACCGGGCGCTGCCTCCGCGAGGGCCGCCCGGTAGTCGTCGGTCTCCTTGTAGTTGATCCCGGCGTCGAAACCGAGGTCGTCTTCGAGGAAGGAGACTTTCTCCGCCGAGCCGGCGAAGCCGACGACGCGCGCGCCTTGGAGTTTCGCGACCTGGCCGGCGACCGAGCCGACCGCCCCGGCCGCGCCGGTCACGACGAAGGTGTCGCCGGCGTCGGGTTGGGCGACCTCGCGCGTCCCGAAGTATGCGGTCCGACCCGGCATCCCGAGGACGCCCAGGGCGGTCGAGATGGGCGCGAGGTCGGGATCGACCCGCTGGAGGTCGGGGCCGGCGGCCGTCGAGAAATCGGCCCACCGGAGGTTCCCGGCGACGACATCGCCGGCTTCGAACTCGGTACCGTTGTCGGCGACGACTTCGCCGACGACGCCGCCTTCGAGCGGGTCGCCGACGCCCCACGGCTCGGCGTAGGACTCCCCGGCGCGCATCCGGTCGCGCATGTACGGATCGACCGAGAGATACAGCGTCCGGACGAGCGCCTCGCCAGGTCCGGGCTCGGGGACGTCCCGTTCGACCAGTTCGAACGTGTCGCGGTTCGGTTTGCCTTCCGGGCGCTTCGCCAGCGTGAACACACGATTGGTATCCGTCATAACCCGTGCTATCGTCCCCCTACGCAAACGCCCTTCGGAAGAGGAAACGTTAGGTCACTATCAAAGTTTCTCCGCCGTCAGACGCGGCTGTCGGCCCTACCCGAACAGTCCGCCCACGAGAATCCCGGCCCCGAGGATGGTGAAGACACCACCAAGCAGCGTCGAGACGACGGCGACGACGTACGGCCAGGTGGCCGTCGAGCGTTCGAGGACGGCCTGGTCGGCCATGCTCGTCAACAGCGTCGCCCGAACCCGGTCGCCCTCGGAGTAGTTCGAGAGATACGACTCGACGACATCGCGACTGCCAGCGGGCGGGTCCTGACCCTCGGTGACGAACGTCGACTCGTAGGTCTCGCCGTCGAAGTCGTACCGAAAGCGGACAGTCGGTTCGAAGTCACCGTCCTCACGTTCGTCGATTCTGGTCTCGACGATCTCGGCGTCGACTTCGCGTGCCTCCCGGGACCGACGGTAGAGACCGATAGAGAGTCGAGCCCCGTACTGCAGGACGGCCCCACCGACTAGCAAAAACGGGATGCCGACGAGCGCGAGCGGATCGACCATACCGTCGCGAGGCGAGCGAGCGAAAAAGGCTCTTCTATCGCGACTCACAGGTAGCCCGTGGGAAGCCAGGGACGAAACCCATTAATCCGCGCTCGCCCACCTCGGAGTATGCACGTGATCGTCGCGGGGGTGGACCGCGAAGAGATCGGCCAGGCCATCGAGTCGGAGGGCCACGACGTCGCGTTCGTCGACGTCGCCAACCGCCCAGCGCTCGAAGAGGCCGGCATCCACGACGCCACCGTCTTCGTCCTCACCGAAGTCGAACAGGCCACGTCGATCTCCGTCGCCAAAGATATCAACCCCGACCTGAAAGTCGTCGTCTACGCCAGTCAGTCGCTGCCGGACTTCGCCCGCGGGCAGGCCGATCTCGTCGTCGATCCCGATCTCATCGACGCCGAGACGGTCGCCGAAGAGCTCGACAGCTAGGTTCCAAACTCGAAAGCCGACTCCACTTGGGAATCGAAGGAGAAACCGAGAAAAAGCAGCCCCCCGTAGTTCCGGGTATGTCCACGACACTGACCGTCGAAGGCATGAGCTGTGGCGGCTGCGAACAGACCGTCGTCGAGGCGCTCGAATCCGTATCGGGCGTCACACACGCCGAGGCCGACCGCGAAACCAACAGTGCGACCGTCGAAGGTGACGCGGACGTCGACGCGCTCGTGCAGGCGGTCGTCGATTCGGGCTACGACGCCAGCGCCTGAGCGCCGAGTGATCCGCTGTCACTCATCCAGTTCTCGCAGTGCCGTCTCCCCGTGATCGGTCGCGACGTAGTAGGTGTGCTTGCGGTGGGTCTCGTCTTTCGGTTTCAATTTTCGCTCGCTGGCTTTGATCGTGCTGCCCTCGTACTCGGTGACCAGCCCCACCTGCCGGAGCGCCCGGTAGAGGTGGCGGACGTACTCGAAGCCCATCTCCAGTTCCTCGGCAGTCATCCGCGGATAGTCCGGTCCGCCACGAGCCAGTCGCTCGACGAGCGTCTTCCCGTCGGGGAGATGTCGCAGGACGTTTCGTTTCCCCTCCGGATCGTCGAGAAACCGCAGGAGGTGGTCGCCTTGCCGCGAGAGCCGGTAGTAGGTGTGGTGCTGGCGAACCTCTTCGGCCTGCTTTGCCTTCACGCGGCGCTGCTTGACCGTCCCCGATTCGACGCGTTCGAGCACGCCCGCCGTCTCCATTTCCTCGCACAGATCCTCGACCTGCCCCCGTTCGGCGTCGAGGTGGCCGGCCATCGACCGCGGGTAGTTTCCTTCGACGGCATCGAGATGGTAGCAGATCAAGTAGGCGACCGGATCCGCTGGGAGAGGAGCGAGTTGGCCGACGATCCGTTGCTGGCGTTCGAGTTCGGCTTCGAGTTCGCTCGCTCGGTCGTACCTGACTTGGGCGTTGTCCGCGGGACTGGATTCCAGATCGAGCGTGACGTCGATCGACTCGCCGTGGGGCGTCTCCAGCGAGATGGGCAGCTCGCCCGTCTCCCAGTGCTCACCTGACTCCGAGCGGGCGCGCTCCAGGGCTCGTTCGACCGTCTGGTAGCGAGTCATGATCGTGTCCGCTTCCAGACGGAGGCGGTCGATCTCGGCCTGCGAGACCATCGTCGGCTCGTACTGGCTGACGGCGTTTGAATCCACCGCGTACGTATATCCCGCCGGCGTCGCTACGACTACGTGTGCCATCGATACCCACAGTATACCACGACCTCTTCGAGAAGGCGACGTTCGCACACGTAACGACGATGACCTCCGAAGGAAAGCCCCACACGACGCCGGTCTGGATCGACTACGACGCCGACGACGACCGAGTGCTGGTCAACACCGAGCGCGGCCGTCGAAAGGAACGCAACGTCGCGACCGATCCGACGGTGTCGGTGAGCATGGTCGATCCCGACAATCCCTATCGGTTCCTCTCGGTGACGGGCGAAGTGACCGAGATAACGACCGAGGGTGCGCGCGAACACATCGACGCGCTGGCGGAGCGATACATGGGCAAATCCGAGTATCCGAATCCCATCGAAACCGAGCGCGTGATCCTGCGGATTCGGGCCGACGAGGTGCTGACCGGGGGTTAGTCGTCCGGGCCCGCGCGTGGCAGCCGGACGGTAGCCGTCGTCCCAGTCTCGCCGACATCGAACTCGATCGACCCGCCGACGCGCTCGACCACCCAGGTCACCAGCCACAGCCCGAAGCCGCTGCCGTGTTCCATCGGCGTCTCGGTTCGAGACTGGAGGACCTGCAGCTCCTGCTCGGGAATCCCTGGCCCGTCGTCTTCGACGCGCACCTCGACGCGAGTGTCGTCCAGCGCCGTCAACGTCACCGAGACCGCTACCTCACCGCTCGCGTGTTCGATAGCGTTCTCCATGAGTTCGACGACGGCGACCTCGATCGAAGGATCGCCGGTGACCTGACACGCCTCGGGCGCGTCCAGCGTCACCCTCGCGTCGGGATACTCCGAGCGAATCGACGCGACGATCGACCGGAGAATCGACCCCAGATCCAGCGTCTGGGATGGGTCGCCTTCGAGCGACTGAGAGAGGGTTCTGACCTTGTCGCTCCGCCCGACGATTTCGTCGACGGTCGTGATGATTCGGTCGGCCCGCTCGCGCTGCTCGTCGTCGACACGGGATCGGAGCAACTCGGCATTGCCCCGGACGACGTTCATCTCGTTGCGGAGATTGTGCCTGAAGAGGCGATTCATCACGTCCAGGCGTTGCTCGCGCTGGGTGCGCTCGGTCACGTCTCGGAGGCTGACGATCCGGCCGGTTACCCGCCCGTAGGCGCGGTCCAGTTCCGAGACACTGACGTCGTAGTGGCGACGGACACCAGCCGACTCGAAGGATATCTCACCGCCTGCGTCGAGTGCCGATTCGAGCGCGGGGAGTAGCGCCGGGAGCTCGCGGCCGATCGCCTCGGTCGCCGACGTCTCCAGCAACGACTCGCCGGCGGGATTGAGGTCCACGACAGTTCCCGAGCCGTCGACGATGAACACCGGATCGTCGAGTTGCTCGATCACCTCCTCGCGTCCGAGTTCGCGTGTCGCGGGGCTGACGTCGAGCAGGTGCTGGCGGAGCATCGACCCCGCGAGGACGGTCCCGGTGAGCACGAACGCGATCCCGGTGGGATCGACCCCGGGCTGAAGATAGTCGAAGACGTACAGCGCGTTGACCGTCATCGGAAAGACGATCGACGCCAGCAGCGCCGTGCTCTGGGATCTGAAGATCCCGTCGGTCCGCAACAACAGCCGAAGGAGGATCGCAGCCCCGATCGCGACCAGCGCGTACGCGTAGACGAGATGGCCCCAGAACGCCAGGCCCTCGACGCCGGCGAAGACCAGCTGATCGCCGCCCCGGACGACCCGGGTCGTCTCCCAGACGAGGTGATGGCTGTCGTTGCTCCAGACGAGCGCCGCAAAGACCAGCGGTTCGACCAGCAGCGCCAGCAGCCGAGGCCCGGCGAGCCAGCGCTCGCGCCCAGTGTACTCGACGACGACCAGCAGCCACGCCAGCGGGAGCACCGCCGAGACCGAGAGCTTCATCCGCGCCCAGAAGACCGTCTCCAGAGAGAAGACGCTCAGCGCGTCGGTCAGCGTCCAGAGGCTCGCCGCGAACAGCAACAGCGCGATGGGGCCCGCTCCGGGCGTCTCGCGGTTGACCCAGGCGAACAGCGCCAGCCCGACACCCGAGAGAGAGACGAGGAGTACAAGCGGGAGATAGAACGAAGATGGCATCGCTGGCTCGTAGCTTCGCCGGTCGGATTCAAAAAGCGTTACCTCCGATTTTCAGTTCTGACGATTGGGGATCTAGCGACGACACACGCGAAGAAGCATTACTCCCGGCGCGCGTGCAACGCCGTCCAGACGCCGAGCGCGCCGAGCACCAGCGCTGGAATCATCGGCAGCGCCAGATACGTGTCCCGCCAGGACAGCCCCAGCGCACTCACGCCGGACTGGGCACTCGGCAGGAGGATCAACGCCCACGGGACGACCAGAAACGAGAAGACGAGCACGACGACCAGAAGCCAGCCCCGCCAGCCGAAGTCGTCGTCGGTCGCCGCGGCCTTGCGTGGCGGCTCTCCGGAGGGTCGGTGGACGTACGTGTCGTCGTCTGGTTCACCAGTGTCCTCGCCACCCTCACCCATCGTACGCACCGTCCGGAACGACGACAACCTTCCCGAACCCCTCGCGACCTTCGAGCAGTTCGTGCCCGCGAGCGACGCGGCTCATCGGCAGCGTCTCGCGAATTCTGACCTCGAAGGTCCCGTCCCAGACCGACTGGCAGGCGCGCTCGGCGGTCCCCGGCGCGGCCATCGTCGAGCCGATCACCGACAGCTGGCTCCAGAAGATTCGATCGAGGTTCGTCTGTGGCCGCCCGCCCGTGGTCGCCCCGCAGGTGAGCACGCGCCCGCCGCGAGCGAGCGCGCGCAAGGAGTCGTCCCACGTGTCCGCGCCGACGTGATCGACCACGACGTCGACCCCGCGCTCGCCCGTCTCCGCCCGGACCGCCCGGGCGAAGTCGTCCTCGGTGTAGTCGATCGTGTGGTCGGCCCCGATCTCGGCGGCGTACGCTCGCTTCTCGGCCGTGCCGGCGGTCGCGAACACCTCACAGCCGGCGTGGGCGGCGATCTGGACCGCCGCGTGGCCGACCCCGCCGCTGGCCCCGAGCACGAGGACCGACTCGCCCGCCGAGAGGTCGCCGCGCTCGATCAACATCCGCCAGGCGGTCCCGAACACCAGCGGCGCGGCCGCCGCCGTCGACCAATCGACGCCTTCGGGCACGGGGAGGAGGTTGTCCTCGGGGACGGCGATCTGCTCGGCGTGGACGCCCGGAACGTGCTCGCCGAGGACGTGATAGTCGACACACAGCGTCGGCTCGCCGCGGCGACAGAACTCACAGGAGCCACAGGAGACCCCGGCCCAGACGGTGACGTGATCACCGGGTTCGAATCGCGTGACCTCGCTTCCGACCGCGGTGACTACGCCCGCCGCGTCGCTGCCGGGAATATGTGGAAAGTCGAGGTCGAGGCCCGGGAGACCGCGGCGGGTCCAGACGTCGAGGTGGTTCAGCGCGCCTGCCCGGACGTCGACGAGCACCTCGTCGGCGTCAGGTTCGGGGTCGGGAACCTCGCCGTAGGTGAGGACCTCCCGGCCCCCGTGGTCGGTCAGTTGGACGGCCTGCATGGCAGAATCTGAGGACGGCGCGCGCAAAACGGTGGCGATAGTCCCCTGGTGACAACCTACAAGGGCACTGCCGTCGAACCGTCGTGTATGGTAGACGACCCAGACGTCGACGACCTGCCGGAAGTACCGAGCGAACTCGCCCGCGAACATCCCAGCGTGTGGGAACAATACAACGAACTCGGGGCGGCCTGTGCCGACGCGGGTCCGATCGACGGCGAGACCAGACGACTGGTGAAGCTGGCGCTGGCGATCGGGGCCGAATCGGAGGGTGCGGTCCACTCACACGTCCGACGCGGCCTCGAAGAGGGCGTCGATCCAGAGGCTCTCGAACACGTCGCCCTGCTGTCGATCCCGACGCTGGGGTTCCCGCAGGCGATGGCCGCCCGCAGCTGGATCGGCGACGAAACCGAGTGACAGGCCCTTTTTGCCGATTGCAGCCGAACGACCGCTATGATCGACTTCCAGGAGCGCGACACCACCCGCGGGGTGAGCGACGACGGCGACGACACCGAACAGGTCGAAGACGAACACGGTGGCGAAGGTGAAGCGAACGGCCGCGACGAGGACCGCGAAGTTCACGAGCAGGGCGACGAACACGATCACACCGATCACGATCATCATCACCACGACGTCGAGACGCTGGGCGCGGCGGTGCTGACGGTCTCCTCGACCCGGACGACGAAGGACGATCCCGCGGGCGACGCGATCGTGGCTGCACTCGAAACCGAGGGCCACGAGATCGCCACACGAGAGGTCGTCCGCGACGACTACGACAACGTCCAAGCCGCCGTCGACGCCGTGGTCGGCCGCGGCGACGTCGACGCCGTCGTCACGGCGGGCGGCACGGGCGTCACGCCAGACGACGTGACGATCGAAGCAGTACGGCCGCTCTTCGAGAAGGAACTGCCGGGATTCGGCGAACTCTTCCGACGACTCTCCTTCGAGGAGATCGGGACGAAGGTCGTCGGGACCCGCGCGACCGCGGGGGTCGCCGACGGCGTCCCCGTGTTCTGTCTCCCAGGGAGTGAAAACGCCGCCAGACTGGGTGCCGAAGAGATTGTCGTCGCGGAAGCCGGCCACCTGGCAGGGCTGGCGACCCGAGAGTGAGATGAGGCTCGTGGCCGGGGCGGCCGGGTGTGCAAGTATACTGCGACCGTTTCTCAGGTGTTGTTCACGAGGGGATGGGCGGCCGTCACGCGCGGTTTCTGGGTCTGGGCGTTCGAATCGTAGACACCTATTGTTCCGGCGTTGTACGGCGCGAAGACGAATTCGCCCGATGGAACGAGCGTCACACCGCCGAACGCGTTCGCGCCCTGGTCGTGAACATCCCCCCGCGCTGAAGCGCGAGTCTTTCGTCTCGAATCTTCCGTAATAAGCGTGTGTGGCTGACTACCACGAACGATAGCGTGAATCTGCTATCCGAACGTGGCCTCGAAAAACGGCAGCACCCGACAACCGTGCAGAGACCGGCCCAACCGTCCACCAGTCGGTGGGAACAGGAGCTAGTTTTTCAGGAGTGGCCCACCTATCTCCAGCTATGGTGACAGAACTGACCGACGGGGTCTGGTGGTTCGACCTCCGCGGGGTGAACGCCTACCTCGTCGAGGACGGCGAGGCCGTGACGCTGGTCGACGCTGGGATCCCATACGACCACCGGAGACTGGTCGGCGGACTCGACCAGCTCGGGTACTCCCCACGTGATCTCGACCGAGTGCTGGTCACCCACTACGACTTCGATCACGTCGGTGGTCTCGGACGACTCCCCCGTTTCGACGGAACGATCTACGCCGGCGCACCAGACGCCCCACTGATCGCTGGCGACCGGAAACCCGAGTGGCGCACCCACAAGGGTTTCTCCCAGCGCGTCACCGCCCCGCTGCTCTCTGCACCTGCCGATCCCGTCGAGCCACTCGACGACGGGGACACCGTCGGCAGCTTCACCGTCTACCACACCCCCGGGCATACGACAGGGCACGTTTGCTACGTCAGCGAATCCCTCTCAGTCGCGTTTCTCGGCGACCTCGTCCGCGAATCCGGCGGCCGACTCGAAGCCTCACCCTGGGCGCTGAGCGAAGACACCGATCAGGTCCGGGCGAGTATCCGACGGCTGGCCGACGACGCACCCGACTTCGAGGTGGCCGCCATGGGCCACGGCGTCCCGTTCCGCGAGAACGGCAGCCGGCGACTCCGGGAACTGGCCGACCGCCTGTAGCGGGCCGGCAACCGTCCGAACAGGCGAACTGCCCTGAATCCCAAAACCACAGATTCATACAACGGACTTTCACAGTTGCTAGACATGGCAGATTCCGAACCACAGGCGGGTATCTCACGCCGGGGCGTGCTGAAGGGGATCGGGGGAGCGGTCGCCGCAGCGACAGCAGGCGTCGGCTTCGCACAGTCCGCAACGGCGGACGCGGGCGAGTCGGTCGCCCTCCAGTACTTCCACGAGGACTGGCAGACGATCACGGACGACCTCGGCCGCGTCGGGTCGCTGGGGTTCGACGCCATCTGGATCCAGCAACCGGCCGAGTCGATGCTGGACTGGTCCGACCAGGGCGGCCGCAACGAGCCGCCGCTCGGGTACCAGCCGGTCGACTACCGCAACTTCGATAGTTCGTTCGGGACCGAAGCGGAACTGCAGACGCTGATCGACACGGCCCACGATAACGACGTCGAGGTCATCGTCGACACGGTCCTGAACCACATGGCCAACGCCAGCGCCGACGCCTTCCCGCAGTTCGAACGCGAGCACTTCCACAATCAGGGCGGGATCGAGCAGTGGGCCTACAGCTTCGATTCGGGTGACAGCCGCTGTTTCGAGAACGGAGAGACGGGCGGGACACCGAAGGATCCCGATCGGATCGAGTGCGATCCGTCTATCATCGAGAACTCGGCGCTGCTCGGCCTCCGGGACCTCGACCAGGACCAGGCGTACGTCCGCGAGCAACTGAAGAACTACGTCGACAAGATCGCCAGCCTCGGCGCCGACGGCCACCGCTTCGACGGCGCGAAACACATGCCCGAATCGTTCTTCGCGAACTACGCTAACCAGTGGGCCGCGGACAACGGGATGTTCCGGGTCGGCGAGGTGTATTCGGGCAACCGCGAGTACCTGCGCGGCTACGCGAACACCGGCCCGGGAATGTACGTCTTCGACTTCGCGCTGTACTACACGATGCAAGGCGTCTTCGACGGCGGCGACATGAGCCGTCTCGAAGGGGCCGGACTGATCGCGACGGATCCGGGCAAGTCGATGCCGTTCGTCGAGAATCACGACGTAGCGGCCCCCAGTCAGTACGAACTCGCCCACGCGTTCATGCTCAGCAGCGAAGGATATCCGATGCTGTACAATCTCTTCGCCGACAATCTGTTGGCAAACGACAACATCATGAACGCGGTGTGGGTCAAGAAGAACCTCGCCGGCGGCCAGACCATCTGGCGACACACCGACGAGGACCTCGCCGTGTTCGAGCGCGAGGGGAACCTCCTCACAGGGCTGAACAACGGCGATTCGGACCGCACGGTGACCGTCGAGACCTCGTGGACCGAGCAGGAACTCCGCGACTACGCCGGCAACGCCGAAAACGTCACTACCGCCGGTGACGGCTCGGTCGAGATCACCGTCCCTGCCGACGGCTGGGTGTTCTACGCCGAGACGGGACAGGGCGAGCCCACCGACGGAATCGGGCGGGAGGTCCCCCAGATCACCCTCCGTGTCGAGGCCCCGACTGCCGAGGACGAGTCGGTGTATTTCACGGGGAGCACGTCCTCGCTAACGAACTGGGGCGGCGGCGTCGAAGGAACCGAGAACGACGGCGTCTGGGAGGTCACGATCGACGATCCGGGACGCTTCGAGTGGAAGACCCGTCGCGGCCCCGCCGGCGGATCGGGCGACGTCTGGGAGGACGGCGAGAATCACGACCACACGACGCTCGAACCCACCCATCAGGGCTGGGAAGACGGCTTCGGCGGCAGCGCGAGCCCCCCCACTGCCGAGTTCTCCGTCACGCCATCCGAGCCGACAGTGGGCGAGCAGATCACCTTCGACGCGTCTGCCTCCTCGGATCCGGACGGCGACATCCAGTCCTACCAGTGGGAGTTCACTGGCGACGAGACGGACAGTGCGACCGGAGAGGAAGTGACTCGTACCTTCGACGCCCCGGGCACCTACGAGGTCGCGCTGACCGTCGCCGACGGCAGCGAATCGACCGCGGACGCTTCGACGACGACGCAGGTCGTGGTCGAGTCAGCAGAGGAGTCAGATCCGACAACCACGACAGACGAGCCCGAGCAGACGACCACGACGACCGAATCGGACTCGACGACCACGGACGACGACCAGGAGACGACCCCCTCGGGGAGTGGCGACGGCCCCGGGTTCACGACCGTCACGGCACTCACCGGGCTGGCCGGTGCCGGCCTCGCCGCCGCGCGACGAGGAGACGACGAGGAGTAGAGTTCGACCGGAAATAGGGGGGTTAGAAGGTCACTCGAACCTCGTACGAAGAATTTCGTAGTGGCCGATCCAGTGGTGAGAATGGTTCTCAGACCACCAGAAGACGTTTCATCGAGTGTCGAGAGGGTGATCGTGAGATGGTCGATCAGGGCTACGAAGGCGAGCACGCACAGTTCTACGACGCCCTCCCGGTCCTGGCCGAGCGCGGGGACACCGAGTTCTACGTCGACCGCGCGAACGACGTCGACGGACCTGTGCTGGAGCTGGCCTGCGGGACTGGGCGGATCTACCTCGACCTGCTCGAGGCGGGCGTCGACGCCGACGGCTTCGACGCCTCGGCCGACGCCCTGGCGCGGCTCCGGGAGAAGGCCGTAGATCGGGATCTAGACCCGACGGTCTGGCAGGCCGACATGGCCGGCTTCGCGGTCGACCGGCGCTACGAGTTGCTCATCTGCCCGTTCAACACGTTCCAGCACCTCCTGACGGTCGCGGACCAGCTCGCGGCCCTGGAGTCCGTCTACGACGCCCTCGCCCCCGGCGGTGCGTTCGTCTTCGACGTGTTCGTCCCGGGTTTCGACGTCATCTGCGAGGAGTACGGCGAGTGGAGCACGACCGAAGTCGACTACCGCGACAAGGCCCACGAGTACCGGGAGCGATCGCGGGTCGTCGACGAGGTCGCCCAGCAGTTCCGTTTCGAGAGCGAACTCCGCGCCGCCGACGGCGAGGTCGTCTTCTCGATCGGGCACGACCTGACGATGCTCCCCACACGCGAGGTCGAACTCCTGGCACGCCTCTCGCCGTTTTCGGAGTGGTCGGTTCAGGGTGACTTCGAAGATCGGCCGCTCCGGGACGGCGATTCGACGCAGGTCTGGACGCTCCGGAAGTGATGGTCGGGGCTGAGAACGAGTGATAGGATGGTGAATACAGGAACGCCCTCACCTCGCTCGCTAGGTGTCTGGTGCGGTTCCGCAGACACAGCTTCGAAAGCCCTCACCTCGCTCGCGGTCGCTCTGTCGGATATCTTCGGTCGCTTCGCTCCCTCAGATAGGGCCGACAGAGCGACGCTCCTTCGGCGCGACTAGTGAGAGAGCAAAGCTCTCTCAGACCATTCGAGCGGGCCGCCGGCCCGCTCGAAGACGTGGTTCGCCCTTTCAGTCCTCCAGGCACCGCAACCGCATTATCGTAACCCCACTCCTCCCCGGTTCCGCGCTGGTCGCGCGGAACACGCTTCCTTACCGCTCCGTGGTGGCCGGGAGCGAGTATCGCGCGCAGAACTGCGCGTGATCGAGCGACCCGGGGAAAGGCAGGCCTGCTGTAGAGACCAGCATACGCGCCGAAGGCGTGTTTTTCCGTCAGAGCACTGCTCTGACGGCGTCTGTCGGAGAAATCGAAGATTTTCCGGATGACGAGACGGCTTTGCCGTCTCGGACCACGTCATTGCACTCCGCAGACCCCCGGAATCGCCCTCGAAGGCGATTCCGGCCTTTTTCCCCAAGTTTTTCTCGCAAGTGGTGCTCGCGCGAGCGCTTGTGGGCGCTCGCAGCGAGCACCCGAGCGAGAAAAAGTGGTTGCTAGTCGTCAGCGATCGCGGCCTCGGGATCGCTCGCGACGAGGCGATCCATCGCGTCGACCATGGCTTCGACCGACGCGCGGGTGATGTCGGCCTCGCTGGCGCTGACGGTCACGTAGTCGTCGCCGCGGGACATCTCGACCTCGACGGTGACGATTGCGTCGTGGCCGCCGGTGATCGCGTCGACGTGATAGGACTCCAGCTGGGCATCCGCGGTGTGGCTGAGGGCGGCCTCGGCGGCCTGCATGGCGGCGTCGACCGGCCCGGTCCCGGTCGCGGCTTCCTCGCGTTCCTCGCCGTCGACTTCCAGTCGAATGCTGGCGGTCGGGACCGACGATCCCGAAACGGCAGTCAGTTCGAGGAGTTCGACGCGGCGCTCGCGCTCGCGGCCCTGGACCTCCTCGGCGATGGTCAGCAGGTCGGCGTCGGTGACGCGCTTGCCGCGCTCGCCCAGTTCCTTCACGCGAGCGACGATCTCGGCCAGATCGTCCTCGGAAACCTCGATATCGTGCTCGTCGAGAGCGGCCTTTACGCCCGCGCGTCCGGCGTGTTTGCCCAGGGCGAGCCGACGCTCCCTACCCACCTTCTCCGGGGGATAGGGCTCGTACATCGACTCGTCTTTGAGCGTGCCGTCGGTGTGGATGCCCGACTCGTGGGTGAAGGCGTTCTCGCCGACGACGGCCTTGTTGGGAGCCAACGGAATACCCGTGGCAGAGGCGATCAGTTGCGCGAGGTCGTACACCTGTTCGAGAGCCAGCGTCTCGATCCCGTAGCCGTGATCGAGCGCGATGGCGACCTCTTCGAGGGCGACGTTACCGGCGCGCTCGCCGATCCCGTTGATCGTCCCGTGGACCATCTCCGCGCCCGCCGACAACGAGGCCATCACGTTCGTCACAGCGAGTCCGAGATCGTCGTGAGTGTGGGTGCTCGTCGGCCCCAGCGCTGCGAGTCGCGAGACGGCCTCGAAGGTGCGGTCGGGCGTGGCGTGGCCGACGGTGTCGGCGTAGCAGACCCGATCTGCACCGGCGTCCAGCGCCGCGCCCATCAGCTCTTCGAGGTAGTCCAGGTCGGCCCGCGAGCCGTCCTCACCGATGACCTCGACCCACAGGCCGTGGTCTGTGGCGTACTCGACCAGTTCCACAGTAGAACGGACGTTGTCCTCGTGGGAGGTGCCGATCTTGTCCTCGATGTGCTGGTCGCTGGCCGGGACGACCAGATCGATCCCGTCGACGTCACACTCCAGCGCGAGGTCGATATCGTTCTGGACGCCGCGGGCGAAGCTGGTGACCGTCGCGTCCAGATCCAGTTCGGCGACCCGGGAGATGGTCTCGCGTTCGCCGGGGCCGGTACAGGCGCTGCCGGCCTCGATCACGTCGATCTCGGCGCGATCGAGCGCCCGTGCGATCCGGGCTTTCTCCTCGGGAGTCAGCGAGACACCCGGCGCTTGCTCGCCGTCGCGTAGCGTGGTATCGAGAAACTGTACGCCGACGTCGTCGGGCGACGTTCCGAGGCCGCTGCCAAACAGCCTCGCTCGGTCGCCGGAGCCGTCAGTCATGGGGTAGAATTTCGCGGCCAGCCGCCGTGTGGCGACTTCCTCTATCCTCCGTGTCGTGGAAATCCGACATCGTGACCGTCAGTAAGGCTGTTCTCGTTAATTAAACTGACGGGTTCCACTTCACTCGGTAACACGGACCACATCGCCGACGTCGACATCCTCGGCCGCCCCCTTCGGGAGTTCGATGATTCGGTCGGCCTTGCCCATCCCGACACCGAGCCAGGATCGTAACGTCTTGACGTGGACGACCTCTTCGCCCTGCAGCCAGAGGACGTCGATCGGAAACCGGACGAACAGCATGTGGATGAACCGCCGCGCGACCGCGTCGTCTCGGGTGAATGGGAGTTTCGCCTCTAGCCCCGAGGGCGGATCGAACTCGAAGACCAGCGCGTAGTCGTCGGGGATCGACGACCGAAACATCAGGCCCTTCGAGGTCTGGACGAATCCTTCGGCGACGTCGACGTCGCTGGCGAGGACAGCCTCGCCGTCGGCCGACTCGTGGACGACACGCATGGCCGGGCTATCGTAGAGGGCGGGCAAAACACTGTCGGCAGTAGCGGGTCTATTTTTAAATACGAACCCGTCAGAATAGTCGGCTGAGGGGTAATCGATCGGGGGCTAGTTCCGCTGGACGCGATACGCGGTTGAAGCTAGACTCCGCCAGCGATCGACGTTTGTGCCCCTATTTTCGGGAGTTAGAAACGTTCGGTATATCGAAGTGGCTTTGACAGACGAACGATTTGCTACGGATATGCTGATTGGCGCACACACATCCATCTCCGGATCAAGAGTCTCATCTGACGAGGCGGCACCCCCATACAACAATATTAGCAATGCAATATTTCGACAGAAACAATTCGGTGGTAACTGCGGCCAGATCTTCAGCCACTCCCCACAGGTCTGGCAAGATCCGAACATCGATGACGACGAGGCCGAGAAATTCCGCGAGCGAAGCGACCAACAGGGTGTCGGCCCGTGGGTCATCCACTCCTCCTATCTGGTCAACCTCTGTACGCCCAAAGACGACCTCCGCGAGAAGTCCATCGACTCCATGCAGAAGGAGGTCGACGCCGCCGAAAAGTTAGGAATCGAGTACGTCAACGTCCACCTGGGCGCACACACGGGCGCGGGCGTCGAGGGCGGGCTGGACAACGCCGCCAGCGCACTCGACGAACTCGACATCCCCGAGAGCGTCACCGTCTTGATCGAGTCCGACGCCGGCAGCGGCACGAAGTTGGGTGGGCAATTCGAGCACCTCGCGGGCGTCCTCGACCGCTCCGAGCAAGATCTGGAGATCTGTCTGGACACCGCCCACATGTTCGCCGCAGGCTACGACATCTCGACCGCCGAGGGTGTCGAGGACACAGTCGAGGAGTTCGACGACGTGGTCGGCCTGGACAACCTCGCGTGTATCCACCTCAACGACTCCAAACACGAGTGTGGGACCAACAAGGACGAACACGCCCACGTCGGCGAGGGTCTCATCGGCGAGGAGGGCATGAAAGCCGTCATCAACCACGAAGGGCTGCGCGGGTGTCCGTACGTCCTCGAGACTCCGACCGAGGACGGCAAGAGTTTCGCCTGGAACGTCGAGCGCGTTCGCGAATTGCGGGAGTAGATTGCTCAGGCGGATTCGACGCCGGTGATCTCGAAGCGAGCGCCGCCGGAGTTGCTCTCGGTAGCCGTGACTTCCCAGCCGTGAGCGTCGACGATCTCGGTGACGATCGCCAGTCCGAGCCCGGTGTGAGATTCGTCGGTCGTCCGTCCGAGCTCGAACAGCACTTCGCGGTCTTCGGTCGGGATACCGACACCGTCGTCCTCGATTGCGAACCCGCGGCGATCGCCGTCGTCGATCCAGTCGAGCCGAACCGCAACGTGATCCTCAGGACCAGCCGGACTGTGCTCGATCGCGTTTCTGAACAGATTAGCCAGCAAGCGCCGCAACTGTGAGCGGTCGGCCTCGATCGCTTCGACGGCGGAATCGACGTCGAGTGAACTGTGGTCGGTCGCGATCTCCTCCCAGGCGCTGCGTGCGATGTCGCCGAGCGCGACCGTCTCGACGGTCAGTCCCTGCTCATCGCCGCGTGCCAGCGTGAGCACGTCGTCGATCAACGCCGACATCCGACTGAGTGCGCCCTCGATCCGCTCGACGCGATCGGACTCGACGTCCTCAGCCAGCAGATCGAGGTGGCCGCTGGCGACCTGAAGTGGGTTGCGCAGGTCGTGACTGAGAACGCTCGCGAACCTATCGAGGCGGTCGTTTTTCTCGCGCAGTTCGCGTTCGTGAGCCTCCAGTCGTCGCCTCGTCTCGACGGTCTCGTAGGCGTGGGCGACCGTCTCGCCGAGGTCTCTGAGGACGGCGCGTTCGGTTTCGCCGAACGCGTCCGATCGCGCAGTCGCGAGCGCGAGCACACCCCTGTGGACCTCGTCGTGGACGATGGGAACGAGCACGAGTCTGTGCCCATCGATCGGGGAACGCTGGACGGATTCGATCGGCCCCTCGACGGCCAGGTCAGCCCAGGGGCACCTGCCAGTCACACCCTCGGCCGTCGCGGTCGCACGCGCTCGAAACGTCCCGTCGTCGACGTCGCCGACGGCAGCGTGCCGATAGAGATCGTGGCGGACGATCCGATCGACGACCGCACGGTCGATCGCTCCGGATTCGGAGGAGCGGATGACCCCCTGATGAACGAGCCGCATCGTCTCGTTGAGGCGGTGGAGGTGCTCGGCCCGGCGTTCGGTTCGGCGAGTCTCGATCGCCGTCCGAACGCGGTCGACGAGCTGTTGGTGGGCCGCACCAGTGTCGTAGTGCCAGATGTAGTCGGTGACGCCCTCGGCGATCGTCTTCCGGGCGATCGCGTCGTTGCCGACTTCGGTGAACAAGATGAACGGCAACGAGTCGTCGTACCCGCGGACGGCATTGAGAAACCGCTCGCCACCCTGCATCAAGTGTCCATCGGCGTCGGGAATCTCGTAGCCGCTGACGATGCACTCGATGTCGTCGGTCTCGACGACCGCCATCGCCTCGGGGATGGTCGCCGCAGTCACCGTCCGAACGCTGTCGAGTCCGTCTTCGAGCCGCGACGCCGTCTCCGCGGCCGCCGCTGTGTCGTCGACGACGAGTACCGTGGCCGCCGCGGTCGTCATGTCTCTTAGTGTACGTCTGTGTGTGATAAAGCTTGACTGCTCACACTTTTTTATCCACTCGCTCCGAGAGAGGGGTATGGCGAGCTATCGGTTCGAGCCGTTCAGCACACCCGAAGCCGCCGAGTCGGCGCTCCGCGTGCTCGTCGAGAGCGCCGACGAAGAGCTACTCCTCTCGGGATCCAGCGCGATTCTAGATCGGGTACGACCCGCGCTCGAAGACGCGCTCGACCGAGGCGTGCTCGTGTTGTTGCTGACCAGCGGTGTGGAGGACGACCGCTTCGAAGACGTCGCTCGCGTGGTCCACGTCTGGGAGGACGCCGGTCCGCTGTCGGTCATCTGCACGGCCGACGACCGCGACGGTCTCTGTGCCAACGAACTGGTCTTCGAAGAGCCGCTGAACGACGACGAAGGCGTCCTGTTTAGCCACCCGCTCGTTCGGACGCACCTGTTCAGCACCGTCATCGGGAACACCTGGAACCGGGCCACCGAGGAGTACATCGGCGAGCCGGATCCGCTCCCCGCGACCTACCGAAACTTCCCGACGACGGTCGTCAACGCGACCCTGCACCTCCGAGAGGGTCGTGACCTCGACGCGGCAGTCCGTGGCAAGTACGTGGGAACGACCGAGGAAGTGACGCTGGAAGGTGCTGTCTGCAACGTGAGACAGAGCTTCGTCTCGCCGATCACCAACTCCTTTCCCGTCGAGAACAGCCTCTTCGTCCGCACGGCCGACGACGACGTCGTGACCGTCGGCGGGCCCGGTGCGTTCGTCGAAGACGTCGAAGGCTACGAAGTGACGCTCCGAGAGCGCTGAGAGGGATCGCTGGAAGTCTGTCCCGCATCGATCACAGGACAGCGTTCGGTCGTCGCGGTAACTCGTTACAGCAGCCACCCCGAACCCGGTTCGTTTTTGCCGCCACGCCGGCTACCCCGAATGTGCGCCAGTTCAGCGCCGAGTACCTCGAAACCACCCGCGAGGGCATGTGGGCCGACAGCCGCGACGCGCTCGCGGACCTCGAACTGGAAACCCGCGAGCGCGTGCTCGACGTCGGCTGTGGCACGGGCGAACTCACGCGCGTCCTCCGCGCGGAGACGCCCGGATCCGTGGTCGGCTGTGACGCCGACTCCGAACTGTTGGCTCATCTCGACCCCCCGCGCGTGCTCGGCGACGCCACGCGACTCCCCTTCTATGAGGACGCCTTCGATCTGGCCGTCTGTCAGGCACTGCTGATCAACCTCCCCGAGCCAGCGGCCGCCGTCGAGGAGTTGTGTCGGGTGTCGTCGGAGCTGGTCGCTGCGATCGAACCGGACAACAGCGCCGTCACCGTCGACTCGACGGTCGAGGCAGAGCCCGCGCTGGCTCGTCGCGCCCGTCGGCACTACCTCGCCGGGGTCGAGACCGACGTGGCGATGGGTGCAGACACCCGGAGACTGTTCGAGGACGCTGGCCTCACCGACGTTCGAACCCAACGGTACGACCACGAGCGGACCGTCGAACCCCCCTACTCCGAACAGGCCCTGGAAGCCGCCCGCCGGAAAGTGACTGGTGACGGACTGGCGAGCAACCGCGCCGAGATCGTCGCTGGCGACAGTGCCGAGAGCTACGAACGCCTCCGCGAACGGTGGCGCGAGATGGGCCGGTCGGTGGTCGAGCAGATGCAAGCCGAAGAGTACCGTCGCCGCGAAGTCGTCCCCTTCTACGTCACCGTCGGCCGCGTGTGAGAGGCCAGTCGTTACTCGGGATCACACCACGTCGCCCCGGACCGAACGACCGTCCTGGCGCTGTCTGAAGGCCTCGACTGCTTCGGCGGCCTCGCTCGCTTGCCCCTCGTCGAGACCGAGCATCGTCAACGACTCCGAGAGCGTCGGGAAGACCAGCTCACCGTTACGAAGTTTTTCGAAGGCGTCGTCGCTGCGCTGACTCTCCTCGCCGTCGCTCAGCCACAGGCAGACGCCGCGAGGGTCCAGTAGTTGCTCCCAGTTGTCTCTGGTCTGTGCTCCGCGGAGGCGCTGGGTGACGTTGTCCTCGAAACTGGCGTTGCAGACTTCGAGGTGGATCGGTTCGTCGTCCTCGAGCAGGTGGGCCGCCAGGCACTTCTCGGGGGCGACGTGGCCGCTGGGGTTGGTGCGGATGTGCTCGGGGTACTGGTCGGCCCACTCGGCGCTGACGGTCTCGCCGACGCCCTCGACGCCGTGGCTCTCCCGGAAGCGCTCGGCCGCGTCGCCGTCCCGACCGAACAGGATGTCCTTGGTCACGTAGACGTCCAGGCGCTCGATCGGGTCCATCCCCAGGGCGACGTCGCCGTAGACCCAGACCTCCCGGACGGGCACGGGCATCGGCTCCGTTTCGACCGCGTCGACGATCGCCTCGGCGCGGTCGATGGCCGCCTCGCGTGTGAAATCGGTCATTGGGTTGGTGTGGGCGGTCGACCCGGAAAACGATTTCCTCGAAGTAGTCGGTACTGCAACGTGAACAAGCACGGAACGCCCTCCACTCGCTGGCTAGGAGACTGAGGTGTTACAGCAGGGTTCAACAACGCGGGAAAGCCCTCGACTCGCTGGCGGCCGCTGAGCGACATATCCTCACTGGATTCGGATAGAGGTCGCTCAGCGACGCTCTTTCAGCGCCAGCGGGAGGTCGGTTGCACCGACCTCCTCAAACGTGGCGGCTGCGAGGCGGTTTCACCGCCTCGAATGGAGACGGCGACGCCGTCTCCCTGCCGCCACGCGAGCCTCGCCCTTTCATCCGCCAGGTTCCGCAACAGAACCGCACAGCAGGCCTGCCCTTCCCCGGGTTCTCGCGGTTACACCGCGAGGTCCGAGAGAGCGTCGCTCTCTCACTACGCTCGGCCACGACTGTCGTCGTGGCACTCACTCTCGGCCACCGCGGGGCGGTCAGGAAGCGTGTCGCGGCGTCCTGCGGAGCGAAGCGACGCAGGGCTCGCGAGAGCTTGCTCTCGCGGCGACAGCCGCGACCGGGGGTGCGGGAGGCGCGAGCGAAGCGAGCAGGAACGTCTTCCGGTGCGATCGTGGTGAGGGCTTTCGAGACGTTGTTGTCTGTAGCAATCGCGGTTGGTCCGAGCCAGAATCTTTTCTGTAGGCCACGCAAACGAGGGCCATGGAGTTCGACCGCTTCGGCGACGACGCCGATCCCGACCTACTGTTCGTCCTCGGCTGGGGCAACCGCCCCAGTCACGCCCCGGTCCGCTGGCTACTCGACCACCTCAGCCACGACTACCACGTCCACACCGCCACGCTCCCGGCCCACGTCACCGACGTCACCCGGGAGTGGGTCCGGCCCGTCGAAGACTACGCTGCCGACCTCGACGAGCCCGCAGTCCTCGCCCACAGCGCCGGCGGCCTCACCGTGGCCCACGCCGACCTCGACGCCCGGACCACGACCTACCTGAGCCCCTGGTGGGGGTTCCCGCCGGCGACCGAAAGCCCCCTGCTCGATCTGCTCGCGAAACTCCCGACCGACCGCCGATTCCTGCCGAGCAGTATCGACGACACCCAGCTGCTGGGCGAACACGCGACCGCCCAGCAGATCGCCGACGCTCCCGATTTGGTCTCACCACGGTTCATCCGCGCGGTCAGACGTGCCCACAGCGGGCTTCCGGACGCTCGCGAGGACGCGGCCTGTTTCTGCTCGCTGTCGGATCGCGTGGTCTCGACGCGGGCCATCGGCGACCGACTCGACAGCGACCAGATCCGACTGTACGACGGCGGCCACGAACTGTTCTCCTCGCGCTCGCGGGAGGACCACATCGAGACGCTGCTGGCGGCGCTCGAAGACGGAATCGACGCGCTCGCCTAACCCCGGCCGCAAGCGAAACGCTCACCCCTCCCCATACGATAACCAAGAGTGATGAACTGCGACAAGTGCGGCGAGGAGGCGGTCATGCACGCCGCCTACTCCGGGCTCCACCTCTGTCAGGAGCACCTCGTCCGCAGCGTCGACAAGCGCGTCCGCCGACGCATCCGCGAGGACGGCCTGGTCCCCGACGACGCCACGCCCGACGATCCCACCACGTGGGTGATCGGCCTCTCGGGCGGCAAGGACAGCGTCGTCCTCACGAAGATTCTGGACGACACCTTCGCGAAAGACCCCCGGATCGAGATGATCGCCCTCTCGATCCACGAGGGTATCGAAGGCTACCGCGACGAGAGTCTCGACGCCTGTGAGGAACTCACCGCGGATCTGGACATCCGCCACGAGGTCGTCACCTACGAGGACGAATTCGACCTCCAGATGGACAACGTCGTCGAGAAAGATCCCGAGAACATGGCCCCCTGCGCGTACTGCGGGGTCTTCCGCCGGGACGTCCTCTCACGCTACGCAGAAGAGTACGACGCCGACCTGATGCTGACGGGCCACAACCTCGACGACGAGGCCGAGACGGCACTGATGAACTTCCTCGAAGGTAACGTCGAGCAGATGGCCAAACACTTCGACGCCAGTCTGGGGCCACTCGACGAACGCACCGACCAGGACCACCACGTCCCGCGTGCCAAACCACTCCGGGACGTCCCCGAGAAGGAAGTGGCGCTGTACGCCCACCTCGAAGACCTCCCCGCTCATATCACCGAGTGCCCTCACGCCGAGGAAGCATTCAGGGGAGAGATCCAGGAACTCATGCTCGGCCTCGAAGACGACCACCCCGGGACTCGGCACTCGATCATGGCCGGCTACGAGGAGATGGCCGCCCTCGCGGCCGAGGCCTACGGTGGCGACGACGAGAAGTTCGGGGAGTGTGACTCCTGTGGCGCCCGTACAGCCAGAGACATCTGCCGGAAGTGTGCGCTGGTCGAGGCCGTCGACGCGGTCTGACCGGACGGCGTTTTCAGTCCGCGAAACCACGAACCAGTCCTAACAACCGCGAGTTCGTGACACCGAACGGATGTACCGAGCCCGCCAGCGCGAGCGACGCGGTCTCTCGCCCGTCGTCGGGACGACGCTGTTGGTCGCGATCGTCGTCGTGCTGGTCTCACTGTCGGCCGTCCTCATCTTCGGAGCGACGGATACCAAGCCACCGGCACCGGAAGCCAGCCTCCAGCTCGAACCACTTGAAGGGAGCGACGATTACGTCCTCAGGATGCACTCTGGAGAGCGAATCGACGGCGACCAGCTCCGGATCCAGGGGATCGCCACTCCCGATGTCCTGGCCGGGAGCGAGCTCACAGCCGGGCGATCCGTCCGGGTCGACCCGAGCCGCGAAACGGTGCGGGTGGTCTGGTCCGAAGACGCGGCCGACGGCGTCACCTACACCCTCCAGACGTTCGACGTCGACCCCGGGACCGGCCGGTCGCCACTGTCCAACGGCGGCTTCCCCGACGGCGCCCTCTTCACCGGACGCGATGGCGATGTGATCCAGATCACTGGCGACGGTGGGACCGTGAGCACTCTCCTCGACGCCGGCACCGTCGAGGGGCTCGGTTCGCGGGGCGAAGACGTCAGCGGCGACGGCAACGCCGAACTACCGTTCGTCACCAGCAACGGGAACGTCAATGTCGTCGACGAGGACGGCGACGTCATCACGGTGGCTGACAGCAGCTCGATCCCGGGCAACGTCGCCCAGCAGAAGACGAGACTGGCGGTCACGAGCTGGCAGGGAAGCCCACCCGCGGTCTTTTTTGTCAACCAGAATCACGACACGATCTACCGGGCGACACCCTCGGGATCACCGACTGTAGTCGCGACACCGGGCGACGGCGCGCAGTCGATCGTCGGTACTGGCGACATCGACGGTGACGGGACCGACGAACTCGTCTTCGGCGACGCCAGTCAGACGCTCCGGTATCTCGAACCCGGCGGGAGCGTACGGACGACCGGCGTCTCGACGGGTTCGAACAACGGGATCGGAACCGGGACGCTCGCTGACTTCGACGGCGACGGCCAGACCCACGTCGCAGTCGTGGATGGCGGCAACGACATCCTGCTGGTCGACGACGGCGGCGGTGAGACGGTGACCAGTGGGGACGTCTCCGGGACGAGCGCGCCACAGGCCAAGAAGGCCCCGACCGCCGCGGCAGACGTCGACGGCGACGACCGGCCCGAGCTGGTGTACGTCGGCAACGCCAACGGTGATCTCAAATATCTCGACGACATCGGCGGGACGATCGAGATCGAGTTCCTCCGGAACCGGGACGGCGACAAGATCGACGGATCCGGTGAGACGGGCGTGAGTTAGGTCAAAAACAGCCCGGCACCGACCCCCGACAGGACGACGCCGACGCCGAGGCCAGCAATCGTGAGTCGACGCGAGAGCAGATCGCGATACTCCAGCACGAGGGTCGTCCCGAAGACGAACAGACCGGCCGCCAAGACCACCGGCGGCACGGGTGAAGTCTCCGTGTGGGGCTGCCCGGTCGTGTGCCCCAGTGCCGGCTGGACCGCGAGTATGAGTAGCACGATAGTGCTGAGTCGCCGCATAGAGCCCCGTTAGATACGCGTGAGAATGTGCGTGTCGATCTGGAGTCACAGAACGAACAGCAGTGCGATTCCAGCCAGGATCGCCAGCACACCGACGCCGACACCGAGATCGGCAAGCCATCGATCGAGCGCATCACGCGAGTCCAGGTAGACCGCAGTCCCGAGAACGAAGACGCCGGCCAGAAACATCACTGGCGGAAGAGGCGACGGTTCGTGGTGGGCCGTCTCAGTCGTGTGTGCGAGCGTCGGCTGAACGGCCACGACGAGCACCGAGAGGACACTGACTCGTCTCATGCAGTCGACTCGCGAGCGGCGTCCGGAACGATCAGATACGTAACGACGAGTCCGCCGAGCCCCGCCAGTGCGATCACGCCGGCCCACAGATGGACGCTCAGCGCCAGCGGCTCGGAGAGCACGTACCTGACGAGCAGCACGTACGAGCCGGCGAACGCGAGCGACACCGCCGCACCGAACACCCGCAACGGTGCTGCACGACCGGCACGAGGTGGGGCTACCTGAACGAGCACGTCGGCGACGACGCCGGCAGCGAGGGCCGCACCGACCAGGGGCAGATTCTGGGGATTCGGTGCGATCCCCATCAGGGCGGGACCGAGGAAGATCACCGTCAGCGACCCGGGAAAGAGATCGAAGCGTCGTGAGAGGGCGACCCCGACACCGACGAACAGCCCCGGATACACCATGAGCTGGGCGATTGCGAGCTGGTGGAACACGGTAAATCGCTCTGTCATGTTCGGATTCGCGATCGGGTTGAGAATCCCCGAAAACAGGCCGAACAGACCGAACGTGAACGCCCCAGACAGCACAGCTGCGAGCATCGCCTGGCGCGTCGGCTCACCGTCACGACGCCAGGCGGCCCGGAGTGGCGAGGACAAAAAGAGGATACCACCGACCGCCAGCATCAGATGGGTCGGACTCGTCAGAACTTCGGTCCCCTGTTCGAAGCCGAACGTGCTGTGCCAGACGTAGTCACCGACACCGCCGAATCCGAACACCAGAACGCCGAGGACGCCGACGCGATAGCCGACCGGAACAGCCGCGATCCAGTCAGCGCCAGCCGAGCGATTACCGACCGTCGCGAGTCCGATGACCCCCGCGATACCGAGAAACGCGCTGTAGAAGAGCGCGTGTTCTGGCGTGAAAAACCCCTCTTCGGCGAAACTGAGTCCCGAGGCGTGCGCTCGTGCGTCGAGTGCGATCCCCACCAGCAGGAGTATCGAGAGCGAAGCGACGGCCGAATCGAGCCGCCAGCCTTCGAGTCGCCCGAGACGGAACTGTGCAACGATCGATTCGTGCGACATGCTCGCGTGATCAACATCCGACAGTATGAACGTACCGATACCTGACACGATAGCTTCGCTTTCGGCCGCGAAATATGGAAAAGTGGCACGCCGTACCACCCCTGTTCTGTGGACGGCGTGTGATGGCCGACGGCGCGTCAGTACGCCTGGCGGCCGCGAGTGCTCTCAGTGATCCGTTCGGACAACGTCGAGACCGTTGTTGCGTTCGAGGTCACTGCGACCGCCGTCGGTCTCGCCGAAGTTACGCTGACTACTACTACTTGATCCGGCGAGGTCACCCTCGACGTTCTGGCTGGCGTCGAAGTCGACGTCGTCCGGATCCTCGATAGCCTGGCGCGACTTGTCGGCCTGCTTCTGGGTCGTCGGACCGAGCACCTGGGCGCTCTGGACGCCGGTCATGATCGCCATGACCCGCACCTTGCCCTTGTACTCTTCCTGGATCCGTGCGCCCCAGATGACGTTGGCGTCGGCTTCCAGCCGGTCGGTAATCTTCTCGGCGATGCCCTCGGCCTCCTTGAGTGTGAGGTCGGGGCCACCGGTGATGTGGACCAGTCCACCGGACGCACCGCGGTAGTCGACGTCCAGCAGCGGGTGGTTCATCGCGTCTTTGACCACCTCGTCGGACTTGTTCTTGTCCTGTGTCTCGCCGACCAACATTACGGCGACGCCACCCTTGTTCATGATGGCAGTCATGTCCGCGTAGTCCAGGTTGATGAGACTCGGCTGGGTGATGGTCTCGGAGATCCCTTTCACTGTTTCGGCGATGATCTGGTCCATCACCGAGAAGGCCTTCCCGATGGGAAGGTTCGGCACGTAGTCCAGCAGTCGATTGTTGTCGAGGACGATGATCGAGTCGGCCTCGTTGCGGAGGTTCTCGAGACCCTCCTCGGCCTTCACCGTGCGGGCGCGCTCGACGTTGAACGGCGTCGACACCATGCCGACGACGATGGCGCCCTGCTCTTTGGCGATCTTCGAGACGACGGGAGCCGCGCCTGTCCCCGTGCCGCCGCCCATCCCGGCGGTCACGAAGACGAGGTCTGCGTCGCCCAGTACCTCTTTGATCGTGCCCTGAGCCATCTCGGTGGCGCGCTCGCCCATACTGGGGTCGCCACCCGCACCGAGTCCGTTGGTCAGGGACTTGCCGACGAGGATCTTCGTGTCGGCTTCGATCATCTTGAGGTGCTGTTTGTCAGTGTTGATCGCGACAGTGTCGGCGCCATCGACGCCGATGTTGTAGAGTCTGTTGACGGTATTGTTGCCGGCGCCGCCCGCGCCGACAATGACGATCCGTGGGTCACCGAAACTATCGCCGTCGACGTCGTCCATCGATCGGTCTTCGGCTTCCTCGTGTTCGAGGGCTTCTTTGACGATATCTTGCATTGGTCTACACCTTCGCCCAGGTCCGGCGTTTTCGTTTCTCGGAGGGGCGCTCCTTGCCGGTGCCCTCTTCGTTGATCATCTCACGAACGGCCGAGCGAATCGCCTCGCTGCGATTGGGGTACTCCCCCGTCTCGACCATTCGTTCGACCTCTTCGATCTGCTGCTTCGGAATCCGTAGTGTCACACGCTCCATGTTTGTTCGTTCCCCTTTGGGTAAGACGGCGACGAACGCTCGTTCGCCAACTGTTTACACAGCGGAATCACACGACAGCGACGTTACCGTCGTCATCTACTCCGCCGTGTAAGACGGCCGTCTTACGCAACAAGTACCACAGACCATGGGATAATAAAGGTTAGGGTTAGCGTATGACAAATAGCCGTTTACGGAAGTATACGCCCCAAAACGCCCGTTTTCAGCATATTAGGTCTGATCGAGAACGTCAGCAGCGGGCGTCCGTCGGCCACAGCTGGGGCAGAAACCCCAGTCAGACCGGAGTTCGTCGCCACATTCACAGAAGACCCTGTGTGACGCTTTTTCGCCGCAATTCGGGCAGTAAACGTGGGATTCAGACAGGGTTTCGCCACATTGAGTACACGTGTTACGCGCCTCTTGCTCGTCGGTTTCGTCCCTGGCCGCGGTCGTCTTACGCTCCGAGGGGTCGTGTGACGCGTCTGTCGACGCAGTGTGAGACGCCTCGCGTTCGACCTCGGCGTCAGTCTCGGATTCGCCGTCGAGAGCGATGTTTACGTTGATATCCTGGGGTTGACGGGGCTGGACCATCCCGTCGAGACGATCGGCGATGATCGCGTCGACACGCTCAGTGACCAGCTCGTCGAGACTCTCGGCGTCGTCACTCCTCGTCATCGTGTCCGACCTCGACGGAGTGGCGGACGCGGACTCACCGAGATATTCGCGCAGAGCCTCACGCATGATTTCGCTCTTAGAGGCGTCGAACTCCTCTAATTGAGCAATGAGATCGTCGTCTGCGCGGAACGTGATCTTGCTCATCCGATTCGTCCTACACCTTGTCAGCCCTGGTATTTCAATCTTCCCGAGTGTCTGACGATCGTTAGCCAGTGTGACGACGCTAGTCAGACGGGTCGAACCCGATCTCCCACTGAAAGCTGCAGTTGGGGCACTCGATCTCGTAGGTATCAGACCGCAACAGGCGAGAGTTCACTTCGACGTGGAGTTCGTCGGCTCGGTCGGCACACGCGACGTGAAATCCCGTTTCACAGGCGCCACACGAGACCGACCGGCCACCAGTTGCGAGCTTGTTGCCACAGTACCGACACTCCCTGAGTGCCTGCTGCATCGTGCGAATATACTTCCTGGGCTAATATAATTATTATCCACAATAGATAGTGGAGAACCGGGAAACGAAAGAGGGGAGCGGAGCGAATAACAATCCTTAAGTCTGCCAGGCGGGCTACGTTCGAGTGCAACCGCCCTTAGCTCAGACTGGTAGAGCAGTCGACTGTAGATCGACTTGTCCCCCGTTCAAATCGGGGAGGGCGGACTTGTTCTGTCGGCGCAACGCGCCGACTGTCAAGTAGATCGCTCCCCGATTTGAGCCGGGAAGTCACAGCCCGCACAGCGTAGCGAGCAGGAATGTCTTCCTCAGTTCAAATCGGGGAGGGCGGATACTTCTCGCGGCGCTCACTTTCGAGCGCCGCGTGTGTATTCACGCCCGACACGATTTGAGCAGACGAGTCGCAGCCCTGGAACGGCGCGAAGCGCCGCACGCCCGGAACGTCTGTCATCTGTTCAAATCGGGGAGCGCGGACTGCTTTGTCGCGAACTGAGAGTCCCGGAAAAGCGAGCGGCGACGCTGTGGGCGATCTTCTGCGACCTGCGTGTGTTCAGTTCCGCGCGAGCGCGCCCGAACTATGCAGTCCGCGATCAGCATGCGCCGAACCCGCAGACTGAACCGCCGTGAACGGTCTGCCCCTTTTTTGTCTCGATAGGCCGTGTCACCTGGTGTGGTAACAGATGGGTGTCCTCGATCGGTCAAAGTGGTTCGCCAGGGGCAGTGACACCGAGTCCTATCCCTATCGGTGCATGTCCTGCCAGGCGGCCCTGCCAGTGCAATACCACTCCTGCCCGGAGTGTGGGAGCTACGATATCCGGGCGGCGAAATGGGTCGACGAGTAGCTCGCCACGAATTCTATCGCGTACTACGGTCGGTGTAATGATGGTCCAATTGACCGTCTGCCACCTCAGGTCGCGCTGAGAATGCCGTTTTACGACGACGGTGATTCCCGCTCCGATTCGTCCCCACTATAGCGATTTAAATACTCAATCTGATAGAAGAATCCGCAACACACATACGCAAACTGGTAGTTGTTGCGCAGATTATTGCGTGTTTTCTGATACGTGTCAGACAGAGGTGTGACGCACGAGTACAGGGGGTGGCTCGGCGTCGTTCGCCCAGAAAGTGTGGCAGGAAAAGTATTATTTAAACGCCACCCAGTCTACTAATCGGTATGGACCCCGACGCAGTGGACGCGCTGGTTAGCCACCCCTGTCAGGACCAGGCGTCAGATGTGTCGGAGAGTAATCGCGGAACATCGAGTCTGCGAATCGCTCGCGAGGGACCCGACGATCGGCTCCTGCTCGATTTCAGTTCGACGACGAACCCGGCGATTCCCACGGGGGCTGTCCAGGCCTACCAGAGTGCCTTCGCCGCGTCGCGTTCGTACCCCTCCGATTCGTACTGTGATTTCCGGATCGCGGCCGCCGAGTACGTCGGCTGTGAGCCCGAGCAGGTGATTCCAACTGGGGGTCGGATGGCCGCGCTTCGGCTGGCGATCGCGACGACGATCGGAACGGGAGACTCGGTCGCGCTCCCGAAGCCGGGTTTCCAGGGCTACGAGCGAGAGGTCGCTCTCCAGGGTGGCGAGCCGACGTTCGTCTCTCACTCGGAGATGCTGGACGTCGACCCATCGATTCACGACCTGGTGGTCGTGGACACGCCGAACAATCCGACCGGGCAGGCCTACGATCCGCGTGGACTCTCGGCGTTCGCTGATCGGTGTCAGCGAGCCGGGACGCCGCTTCTCGTCGACGAGGCGTTCCTGGGTTTCACCGATATTCCGTCGCTCGCAGGGAGAGATGGCGTCATCGTCACGCGGTCGCTGACCAACATCTTCGGGTTCCCGGGCCTCCGGATCGGGTTCGCCGTCGCGACTGGAACCTACCGCGATCGACTCGACGTCACGCGCCTGCCCTGGGGCGTGGGCGAGCCGGCCGTCTCGCTGGCGACCTACTGCCTCAATCAGCCGGAGTTCATCGAGGAGACGCGACAGCGAGTCGAGAGCGAACGCCAGCGGCTCGAAGACCACCTCGACGAGCACTTCGACATCTACCCCTCGGTTGCACCCTTCCTGTTGCTCGACGCCGGGTCGGGCGAGCGGGTGGACGAAGTGATCGATCACGCCCGCGAGGAAGGGATCGTCCTCAGAGACGCACGGGACTTCCGCGGGCTAGACGCACACATCCGGGTGTCGGTCAGGCTCCCCGACGAGAACGACCAGCTCATCGCGGCGCTCACGGAGTCGTGACCGGCGCGCTACAATTGCTCGAACTCACTGATGTTCTCGCGCCAGGAGTCGGGAATCGGCCGTGACTCGCGACTCGCGCGATCGAAGACGACGACCGTCGTCTCACCGGTCGCCAATACCGCACCGTCCTCACGGACTTCGTACTCGAGGAGGAAACTAGAGGTCCCGAGTTGGGGGACCCGAACTGCGACGGTGACGCTGTCGCTCGGGCCGAGTGAATCCTGGAAGTCCAGTTCGAGCGTTGCGAGGACGATCCCCAGTCCTTCGCCAGAGCCCGTGATATCAGCGTGCTCGCCGACGACGTGCGTGAGGTAGTCGACGCGAGCCTCTTCGAGAAACGTCGCGTAGACGGCGTTGTTGACGTGCCCGTACGTATCGAAGTCCGTGTAGCGGACGTCGACCGTCGTTTCGAACGTGAAACTCATTGTCTGTGTCTGCGGTCGTCGCGCGTTTAGGAATGTCGACAGACAGCAGGGACACAACCGCTTTGAGCGCGGAGGCCCGCTATCGGGGCATGGCACTGTCGGAGCTGGAGTGGCGATTTATCGGCGAGGAGAGCCGTCCCGGGGCCGTACAGATGGCGCTGGACGAAATCGCCGCCGAGACCGCCGCCGCTGGCGGGCCAGCCACAGTTCACGTCTATCGCTGGACGCCCGGCACGGTCTCGCTCGGCTACAGCCAGCCGCGGGACATCCTCGATCTCGACTTCTGTGAGCGGGCCGGGATCGACGTGACCCGCCGGCAGACCGGCGGCGGCACAATCTATCACGACGACTGGGGAGACATCTCCTACTCGATCGTCGCCCCCGCCGCGGAGCTTCCGGGCGACCTCATGGAGAGCTATCAACTGCTGTGTGAGCCACTCTTTTCGGCCTTCGCACAGTTGAGAGTCGACGCTCGATTCGTCGACGAAGAACGAGCAGCGGTCTTCGAGCCAGCTTGCTATCTCCGGGACCTCCATCCCGCCCACGACGTCGTCGGCCCGGACGGCCGCAAGCTGAGCGGCAACGCCCAGTATCGCCAGCGCGAGGCGGTCGTCCAGCACGGCTCGATCACCTTCGAGCGTGCGACGGACGCGCACCTGGGGATCTTCGCGGACTGCCCAGTGTCGGCCGCGGACTTCCGTGACCGTGTGGGGGCGATCACCGACTACGCGGACTGCTCCCGGGACGAGGCCGTGAGCGCGATCGAGGACGCGCTGCGGGAGTGGTCCGGCGCGGAAGCGGGTGGGTGGAGCGACGACGAGCTGGAGCGGGCGCAGGCACGCGCCCGCGAGAAGTTCGCCAACGAGACGTGGGTCGAGGGGCGACGTGATCCGACCTAGGCTGTGTCTCTGTCTGTGAATTTTCCAACGTGGCGCGCGCTGGCGAACCCACGTGGTGAGCCGACGCTGTGCGAGGGACGAACGCTCGAACGGAGTGAGAGCGTGAGTCGGTTGGGGAGGGTGTGGCTCGTTGTCGTGCCGTCGGGCGGGACTGAAAGGGGCCGGTCGCTGGAGGAAGACAGCCGACGCAAGCACCACAGGAGTGCAACGACGAGGAGCGAAGCGAGGTATCCGCGAGCGGAGCGAGCGGATAGCAGCGAGACGAGTGAAACGAAGTCTCGCCAGCCTCTCGACTCCAGCGACCGGGGGCTTTCTGGGACAACCCATCTACGAACACCCAGAAAGCCCCAGCTACAGACGACCACGCCCTCCCCAGCTGACTCACTCACTACGTTCGCTCGTCCCTCACACGAAATCGGCTCGACACGCTCACGGCTGCGCCGTTCGCATCGCGATCGCAAGCGACCGCACAAGTCTCGCCAGCGCGCGCCATCCACTAGTCACCATTCGATCGAGCAATCCCAGCGGCAGATTCAAAGACTCCCGAACCAACGACGCAGGTATGGAGAAAGCGCCCGGCGGGTCCTCGGTCGGCGTCGACGACCCGTACGCCCACGTCGAGCGCTGCGACCACGTCACCGACGAGGGCAAGTGCCGCTGGGCACGCGAGTGGGGCCACCACGACCCCGAGTTCGCCGACGCCCGCAGCGCCGACGACTTCCGCTGTCCGGCGGCTGACCCCGACGGCGAGTGGGGCTGGGCCGACTGCCCACACTTCCGCTCGACGACCGAGGGCAGATCGTGCATTCGCTGCGGCCTCGACGAACGCCGCCAGGCCCACGAGGACACCCGCCCACTCCTGGAGGAACACCACCTCTCCTACGCCGAGGCCAGCGGCCGGGGCGAGGGTCGCCCGAGCCACGAGATCACCGTCTCGCTCTGCCGGTGGTGTCACGCCAAAGTCCACAACTCCTGGGCGCGCGTCGACGACGACGCCAGCCCCGACCCCGAAGCGCTCGCCGAAGCCGAGACCCGCAAAGGCGAGGAACTCGACGAACTGGCCTTCGAGTCCGCCGCTGAACGCTACGGCGACGAGTGACGCTCCACACCGACAGCGAGGGGGTGACACCCAGGCTACCGGAGACTTTTCGCGCCAGCCACCCTCTCACAGAGTATGCCAGACGACCACCCCACCCACGTCGGTCACGTCCACCTCAAAGTACGGGACGTCGACCGCGCACTCGAGTTCTACACCGAGGTCCTGGGTCTCGACGTCACCGAACGCCACGGCCGCTACGCCTTCTGCTCGTGGGGCCAGCACCACCACGACGTCGCCCTCCAGGGCCTCGGCGCGGACGCACCCGCTCCCGGCCCCGGCGTCGGCATGTACCACGCCGCCTTCGAGGTCGACACTCCAGAGGCGTTACGAACTATTTTCGAGCGGTTGCAAGATCGCGGTATCCAGGTCAGCCCGGTCGATCACGGGATCAGCAAGGCACTCTACTTCGACGACCCTGCCGGTAACGGGCTGGAAGTCTATCTGGACACTCGCATGGAACGAGACCAACAAGCGTGGCAGGGTCGAAACGAGCCGTTCGATCCGACCGAGCTGTGACCGGCGCGGCCGAGCGACCTAGAGATAGCGATTGACGATACTCGTCACGCGATTCCTGAGTCCCTCGTCACCGGTGACAGTGCCGTCGGCGGCGACGACGTACTCCGTGCCGTACTTCTCGACGTAGAGTTCGGCCGCCTCCTCGTCGACCTCGACGGTAAAGCCGTTCTCTTCGAGGCGTTCACGGATGGTCTCGAACTCGGCGGGGACCTCGACCGCGTCGTCCCCGTCCACGTCCCCCTCGTCGGTGTCGGCCTCGACGAGTCGCCCCTCCGGGAAGCCGTAGTGGGGAACGTCGTGCTCCTGAACGCCCTCGTATAGCTCGTCGGGATCGTGGGCCGTCCACGCACCCCAGTGCTCGTCCAGATCGTCCACGAAACTGAGCAGCACCAGTTGCTCGTCGGGGTCGTAGTCGGGGTTCGATTCGGCTGTCGTGTAGGTCTCGCCGTCGGCCTCGTACTCCCAGTCGGCGATCGTCGTCCCCTCGGGTCGCCAGACGACCACTGCCTCGTCGGGGTCGGCGTCGTCGCCGTCGAAGACCCGCGTTCCTTCGTTCATTACGTAGTTCTGCACGACACGCACACTTTGTCTTTTCCAGTCACGCTCACCAGCGATCCAGCATCTCGCCGGCCTATTTCCACGAATATTTATCTCCAAGCCGTCTATCCCCCTCCAATGACTCACATCGACGTCATCGACAACCACGGCCAGTTCACCCATCTGGAGCAACGCGCGCTCCGCGACATGGGCGTGGACGTCGAGCTGATCGACAACGACACGCCACCCGAAGAGATCGACGCCGACGGGCTGGTCCTCTCCGGCGGACCGGACATCGACCGCATCGGCAACTGCCCGGAGTACCTCGATCTCGATATCCCCGTCTTCGGCATCTGTCTCGGCATGCAGATCATCGCCGACGAACGCGGCGGCCGGGTCGGTGGCGGCGAGTACGGCGGCTACGCCGACGTCACCGTCGAGATCCTCGACGACGAGGATCCGCTCGTGGGATCGCTCGCACCCGAGACGCGGGTGTGGGCCAGCCACGCCGACGAGGTCAAGGAGGTCCCCGAGGGCTTCGAACGCACGGCCAAAAGCGACGTCTGTGGCGTCGAAGCGATGTCGAACGTCGAGGACGGCCTCTACGGTGTCCAGTGGCACCCCGAGGTCGCCCACACCGAGCGCGGCGAGGAAGTCTTCGAGAACTTCATCGCGATCTGTGAAGAGAAGGCGGCTATGGCCGAGCAGTAGACCCAGTACGGATCTGTATATCGATCAAGAGGAGATACTGTAGTTTTATCCCGTCTCGCGGGCGTTGATAGAGCGATGACAGCTACGCAGGGCGACCTGGCGGCGCTGTCGCGGTTCGTCTTCAGGGCTCCGCGGTGGTACACGACGCTCGCGTTCGCACTCCTGATCGCGGCCGTCAGCGGCGTCGCCGCCTTCGACTCGGCGTTCGTGCTGGACGACGCCTGGCAGGGCGTGTTCTTCGTCGGGGTTCCCACCGTCGCTGCGAGTCTCCTGACCCCGATCTTCGACCAGCGACTCGGCGGGCAACTCACTTACAATCGCTCGTCGCTGCTGGCGCTGACCTGCGAACTCGTCGTCATCGGAATCCTGACGGCCGCAGCGACAGCCGTCCTCGTCACGCCGCTCGAACAGCCGTTCGTCTTCGACGCACTGCTGGTCGCGCTGGCGTCGATCTTCGCCTTTCGACTCCTGATCGTGATGGCGGTCTCCCGACACAGATTGGCCGTCGCGGCCATCCCCGCGAGCATCCAGACCGTTGCCGGCGCGGCGCTGCTGTTCGTCTACACCGGAACCCTCCGCTACTACCAGTTCGGCGGCGCGCTCGTCGACCGGCTCTTCTCGCGGGCTGACCACGCGAACCTCCCGATGAGCTTCGCACCGGAAGACTTCCTCCTACTCGGCGGCATGTGCGCCCTCTACGCCGGAGCCGTCTGGCTATTTTTAGTCGTCATCGACCGCCCCTGGCAGCGCAGTCTCGGCGTCAGCGTTCTCGATTTCATCCAGGGCTTCATCGGCCACGTCGCCGAAGGCACGCGCGAACTGGAGGACTTCTTCGAGGAGATTGGCGAGGACGCCGTCGTCCCCGTCACGGTCCTCTCGTTCCGTGACGCCAACGCTGGCGACGAAAAGGCTCGGTTCGTCCTCCCGATGATCCACCCCGGGCCGATGGGTGACATCGGCGGCGGCAACCTCCCCGAGCGCATCGCCAGCCACTCGGAAGGGCTGGCGTTCCCGCCGCACGCCACCGCCGGCCACGACTTCAACCTCGTCACCGAACGCGAGGTCGGCCGGATCGTCGACGCCGCCGACCGCGCCCACGAGCGGATCGACTACACCGCGAGCGCGACCCGCGGCCACCGCGTCGAATCCGGCGAGGCGACGCTGACCGGCCATGCCTTCGACTGCAACGCGCTGGCGGTCGCCACCTTCTCGCCGGGCTACGCCGACGACGTCGAGTACGGCGTCGGCCTCTCGGCGATCGCAGAGGCTCGCAACGGCCACATCGAGGACGTCCTGCTCGCGGACGCGCACAACTGCAACAACGGCCTCACCGGACCGGACCTGGGCCACGTCACGCCCGGCAGCCAGCGCTCGTTCGACCTCATCGAGGGAGCACGCGAACTCAGCGAGCGACTCGCCGACGCTCCCCGATCCGACCTCGCGCTCGGAACGGCCCACGATCCCACCTCCTGGAAACCCGAGGAAGGAATCGGTCCCCTGGGGATCCGGGTCGCCCTCCTCGACGTCGACGATCACACCACCGCCTACGTCCTCGTCGACGGCAACAACATGGAGCCCGGCCTCCGAGAGCGGATCGTCGAGGACGTCGGCGGGGCCGACCTCGTCGAAGTCCTGACTTCCGATACGCACGTGGTCAACACCATGGAAGCGGAAAATCAGGTCGGCGACGAGATTCCCGAAGACGACCTCCTGGCGATGATCGACGAGCTCGTCGACGACGCACGCGCCGACCTCGAACCCGTCGAGGCAGGCATGGCCACCGAGCGAGCCGAAGTGACCGTCTTCGGCAACGACCGCACCGAGACGCTCGCCTCGACCGCCAACGCCGTCGTCTCGCTCGGCGGTGCTCTGGCCGGCGCGTTCATCGTGGCCGTCCTTGCGGTCAGCGTCCTGTTGTTCTTCCTGACCTGAGGGACGCCGAACGATCGACGGCGGTTCCACTCTTCGTGTGGTCGTGGAAAACGCCAGAGAGGAGATTTGAACTCGTCGAGGCGTTCCGGGCGTACGACGCTTCGCGTCGGTCCGGGCTGCGACTCGCCTGCTCAAATCTCCGCTGTCGTTCGTCGACGCCGACGACTCGCTTCGCTCTTCGTGTGGCGTCGACAGAAGCGCCAGAGAGGAGATTTGAACTCCTGAGTCCTGACGGACAGTTGCTCTCGAAGCAACCGCCTTGGCCGGGCTAGGCTACTCTGGCTCATCCCCATCTACCTGCGAGCCGACTTTATCCGTTTCGATCCGGGACGGGGCTGGCAATACCTCTCATTCGATCCCGACACACCTAAGTCACGGCACTGAAACAGCCCGGAGTATGGACGTCGACGAAGCGAGTTCCGCCTGTGAATCCCTGCTCAGTGAGATCGAAGGCGCAGTCATCACCGACCGAGAGTTCCTCGAAACCGTCCTCCTCGGGGTCGTCGGCCGGGGCCACGTCCTGCTCGAAGACGTGCCCGGCACGGGCAAGACCCTGACTGCACGGATGTTCGCAAAGTCCCTTGGCCTGTCGTTTTCCCGAATCCAGTTCACGCCCGACCTCCTCCCGGCGGACGTGACCGGCACCCACATCTTCAACGAGAAGGATCGAACCTTCGAGTTCTCGAAAGGCCCGATCTTCGCCAACGTCGTCCTCGCAGACGAGATCAACCGCGCCCCGCCCAAGACCCAGTCGGCCCTGCTCGAAGCGATGGAAGAAGAGCAAGTCACCGTCGACGGCGACACCCACGAACTGCCCGATCCGTTCTTCGTCATCGCGACCCAGAACCCCGTCGAGATGGAGGGCACCTTCGAGTTACCCGAAGCGCAGGTCGACCGCTTCGCCATCAAGACCGCGATGGGCTACCCCGACGAAGAAGGCGAGTTCGAACTCCTGCGACGCCGTGCCGGCCGAACCGAACAGAGCCCCTCCGTCGAGAAAGTACTCGACTCCGAGGCCGTTCGGGCCCTCCGGACGACTCCGGAGTCGATCACCGTCGAGGAGGACGTCCTCGAATACATCGCGCGACTCTGCCGGCAGACCCGCCAACACCGTCACGTCGAAGTGGGGGTGTCGCCGCGCGGGACCCAGCGCCTGTTCGAGATGGCCCGCGCCCGCGCGACTATCGTCGGTCGGGAGTTCGTCACGCCCGACGACGTCAAACGCGTCGCCCAGCCCGGGATGGCCCACCGGCTCGTGCTCACGCCCGACGCCCGCGTCGAAGACATCCAGAAATCGTCGGTCGTCAGCGACGTCCTCGGCAGCGTCGAAGTGCCGACGGTCTAATTTTTCTTTCCAGCTTGCCGCCGTTCAATCACCGAGCACGAGCAACACCAGCACCGTCCCCAGCACGAGCAGCGACAGCGCGACGCCCGGCTGGCCGCCGCTCGATAGCAGAAAGATACTGTAGCCGCCGACGGCGACGCCACCGGCCAGCAGCGTGCTCGCCGCGGCGTGGACGGCCTCGACACGCCCGCCAGCGCTCGATCGCAACTGCTCGGCCAGCGAGATGGCGTTCTCGCCGACGTCCCAGCACAGCACCGTCCCGACCATCGCGAGCAGGACGAGTCCTGGATCGGCCTCGGCCACGCCGGCGAGAACGACGCCGGCGAACAGCGCGAACACCCCGCCGGCGAGGACGAGCCGCGACGTGCGACGAACTCCGAACAGTGCCAGCGGTACCCCGAGTAACGCGACGATTCCGCCACCGAGACTCGCGGCGACCGCCGCCAGAAGTGCCGTCGCACCGGTCAGCGCCAGTCCCTGCCGGGACGGGCTGCGCTCGACGCTCATCGCGACCACCGCCGAGTGGCGCGAGTCGTGGCAGCCTCAAGCGGTTCGTCGAACTCCCAGTCGATCACGCGGACATCGGCTCGTCGGAGCCGTGACAGTCGGAGTTGGCGTTCCATGTGCGCAGTCGTCCGCCCCGGCGAGACGGTCGTGGTCGGATCGGGGCTGACGACCGTCATCGGATACCCGTAGGCGTGGAGTCGGCGCGCCATCCAGACGGCCGTGTCGTCACACAGCGGCGAGAACAACACGAGCTGGGCGTTCTTCGGGAGCTTCTTCCGCAGGCGACGCATGGCCACGATCGGATAGAAGCGCTTGTCACCGCCGGTCTCGGTGAAGGCGCTGTCGGTCGTCAACAGCCGGCGAGCCAGCGGCCAGTGGCCGTGGCCAGCACCGGGCGCGAGCCAGCAGTCGTCGGCCGCCAGCGCCGCCAGCCCGACGCGGTCGTCGCTGTCGAGGCGACTGAGGAAGACCTCCGCGACGGCCCCGAGGCTGCGCTCGAGCGCGCTCGACGAGCTTCGATCGGGGGCGACGAACGCCTCGTCGCGGGCGTCGATCAGCAACACGACCGTCGCGGCGTGTTCCTCGCGGAACTGCAGGGTCGCCATCCCGCCGCCGCGGGCCGCCCGGTTCCAGTCGATCCGCTTCATCGGATCACCGCTGCGATACTCCCGCACGGAGTGAAACTCCAGGCCACTGCCACCGCTGTCAGTGACGACGCGACCGACGTCTCGGGACGTCTGGGTCCGAACCGGAACAGACAGCTCCTGGGTCGGGCGAGGCTCACACCGGATGAACTGTTCGCCCTCGGCGTCGACAGTCGCGGTCCGCTCGATCCCGCCGCTGGGATCGCGGGCCACGACCAGCGGCGACTCGAAGCGGTGCTCGCCGCGGTCGGCCTCGACGACGTACGCAAAGCGGGTCGAAGCGCCGGGCTGGAGGGTCGTCCCGTGGCGTGGCGACCCATCGACGACGCCCAGGCTGGGCGGCACGCCGTCGAGCAGTCGCAGATCGAAGGCCATCCCGTCGCCAGCGTTGGTCACGGTCACCGTCACTCGGACCTCCTCGCCGGGGTTGGGGTCGTCCTCGTCGACGGCCCGCTCGACGACGAGCGCCGGTGCGGGCGTCGAGCCGAGGTATCGATACGCGATCAGGCCAGTTCCGGGAACGGCCGCAAGTACGAGCGACGGCGCCCGCAAGAGGACACCCAGACCGACCGCAGTCAGCGTCAGCGCACCGACGAGTCGCCACCGATTGGTCTCTCGGTCTCGAAACTCGACGTCCTCGAAGCGACCGACCCAGCCCTCCTCGATAGCCGAGATGTCACCGCGGTCGTCGGGGTCGGTCCACTCGCGGTCGGTGACCGAGAGACGATCGGCAATAGCGGCGATCGCGTGGCGAGCCTGGACCTCGCGCACCCGGACCCGAGAGGCACGCAAGCGCGCCCGTTCGACGGCCGAGAACGGCTGACCCGAGGTGAAGAAGCTGGCGGCGATCCGGTCGTCGGTCCACCCGCCCGACTGGATCGTCTCCTGGGCTTCCTCGGCCGCGGCCCCGGTCTGGGCGAGCGCCCGTTCGAGGAGGTCTTCGAGGCGCTCGCGGACGTCCTTGAGCTGTCTGTAGAGCCCGGCGGAGCTGTCGGCTCTGGCACCGACGAGATCGGCGTCGAGGGACTCTCCCGGGACGGAGATCGTCGACCGATACTCGACCAGCGGCGGATCGAGCTGGTCGTGCTCGCCACGAAGGTATCGAACCGTGAACGTGAGCGCCGCGCCGAGCGCGAACAGCGCCATCAACAGTTCGATAACGAACGTGAGATCGAGCGTCGGAGAGAGTCCAGGGACGGCGATGAAGACGGCTGCGATCCCGACCAGCACGACCGCGATCGCGAGCGTGACGAGCGCGGCACTGGAAAGCGTCCGGTCCCGCTGTTCGTCCGGCAGCGGGACGCGTGCCTTGCCGGCGGCGTCGGCCGGTCCGTCGTCGCTCTGTCGGTCGGTCATCTCACCATCAGACATCGTCGTCACCTCCGGCGTAGGTCTCCTGGATACGGCGCAGCGCCTCGCTAGCTCGCTGTTCGCGCTCGTCGGTCACTCCCGCGTCACCGTAGCGTACCTCCTCGAACAGCCAGGTGAGTTCCCGGACGTCGTCGGGAACCATCCCGGCGTCGATGGCGACATCGGCGAACTCCTCGGGCGTGGTCGTTCGCGGATTCTCGACCTCCAGTGCAGCGGTCATCTCACGCCAGGCCCGATAGATCGCGTTCTCGACCGTCTCGGAGTCTCCCTCGAGCTTGTCGGCTGCGCGGCCCGCAGCCTCGCCGACGGCCTGGACATCGCCAGTCTCGGACTCGGCTTCTTCGGCAGGTGTCGAGACGGCGACGTCGGTATCAGTCCCGGAGAACCGATAGATCGCCGCGACGAGCGCCAAGGCGACGACGCCGAAGGCCCCGAGCAAGACGATCGGAACGTCGGTGTTCTGGGTCGGTGACTCGGTCGGGACCCGCCCGTTGCCGTCACCACCGCCGCCGTCTACGGGCGTCGGTGTGGGTGTCACTTCGGGTCTGCCATCCCCGACGAACGCCGACAGATCCAGCACCGCCGAGAGCACGAGCATCCCGACGAGGAGGATGAGAGCGAACGCGACGACGACCACGACGACGGTCCGTACGTTGAGCGCCTTCGCGAGGAAATACAGAGCCGTCAAGGCCGTGATAGTAAAGATCACTGCCCCCGCGTACAGGAAGATTTCGGGTAGGTCGCCACCACCCTTCGAACCCGTCAGCTGGCCGTCCTCGGAATCGTCAGGAGTCTCCGGACCGAACCCAGTCCCGTCGCCGGACCGATCCTCCGCAGAGGGCGTCGAGACCGTCGCAGCCGCCAGCGCGAGGCCGGCGACACAGACCGCCGCGACCACCAGGACGACGATGCGATTGCGATTCACTTTCGGGGCTTCGGCGGCCCCCGATTTGAGGGTTTTCCATCGGATCAATCCTGAAGGTTGTCTTGAGGCGGTCCGTGCCCGCCACCGCCGGGCGTCTCGATCCTGACGACCGTCCCGGCAGGAACTTCCCGGGTGGTCTTCGCGCCGACGACCTCGCCGTCGATCAGATTACGGCCCGGCTGTCCGTCCTCGCCACTGGCCAGTCCCTTCGGTGCGTGGCGACGCCGCTCGGTCAACAGCGAGACCGTCGCGTCGGCCTCGGTCCTGAGTTCCCGGACGAGTCCGTTCCCGCCGCGATGGCGGCCCGCGCCGCCGCTGCCCTCGCGGATGGCGTAGGTCTGCACTCGCAGCGGATAGGCCCCCTCCAGGGTCTCGACCGGTGTGTTCAGGGTGTTGGTCATCCCGACCTGGACCCCCGAGAGCCCGTCGCCGTCAGGGCGCGCACCCGCGCCGCCGCCGATGGTCTCGTAGTAGGCGAACGCATCTGTGCCGATTACGAGGTTGTTCATCGTCCCCTGCCCGCCCGCGGGGACGCGCTCGGGAACAGCTTCGGCCAGCGCCGCGAAGACGACGTCGGTGACTCGCTGGCTCGTCTCGACGTTGCCCCCGACCACTGCGGCGGGCGGATCCGGGTTCAGTAGCGACCCCTCGGGTGCGCGAACCGTCACCGGCTCGTAGCAGCCGTGATTCGGCGGCACGTCGGGATCGGTCACACACCGAAGGACGTAGTAGACCGCGCTCTTCGCGACCGCTATCGGTGCGTTGACGTTGCCCTCGACCTGCGGGGCCGTCCCCACGAAGTCCACGTCCAGTTCGGCGCCGTCGATCTCGACCGTGACCTCGATCGGGACGTCCGAATCGATCACGCCGTCGCCCTCCAGCACGTCGCTGGCGCGGTAGGTGCCGTCCGGGAGCTCCCGGAGTTCGCGCTCGACGCGCTCGCGAGAGTAGTCGATCACGGCGTCGAACGCCGCCAGCAGCCGGTCACCGTGGGTTTCGAGCAACTCACCGACGCGCTCGGCCCCGCGCTCGTTGGCAGCCAACTGTGCCTGCAGATCCGCTCGGCGCTCGGCCGGCGCGCGGACGTTCGCCAGCAATATCGACATGGCATCGTCGACGACCGACCCCTCCGAAACGAGTCGGACCGGGGGCAGACGGAGCCCCTCCTGGGTGATCTCGCGCGCACCGGCAGGCATACTCCCGGGCGTCATGCCACCGACGTCGGCGTGGTGGGCGCGAGAGACGGCGTAGCCCACAATCTCCTCCTCAGCTGGAGTGATTGGCGAGACGAGGGTGATGTCCGGCAGGTGGGTCCCACCCTGGAAGGGGTCGTTGAGCGCGAAGACGTCGCCCGGCTTCGGGTCGCGTTCGAGCACGACTTCGACGGCGTCGGGCATCGCGCCGAGGTGGACCGGGATATGTTCGGCCTGGGCGACCATCCGCCCCTCTGCGTCGAACAGCGCCGTCGAGCAGTCACGGCGCTCGGTGATGTTCGGCGAGTACGCGCCGCGAATCAGCACTTCGCCCATCTCCTCGGCGACGCTCTCCAGTTGGTTCCTGAGAATCTCCAGTTCGACCGCGTCGAGATCGGTCATTGCTCACCTCCCTCGGCGTCGGCGGCCTCCAGGCGCAACGTCCCGCGGTCGTCGACGGTGGCCGTCCAGTCCGGGGGGACGAGGACCGTGCTCTCGCCGCCCTCGAAAACGGCTGGTCCGTCGATTTGCTGGTCGACGCTGAGACGCGCAGGATCGTGGATCGCCGTCTCTCGCAGTTCACCGTCGAAGACTGCCTCGCGTGTCTCCAGTTGCGAATCGCCATCCCCGTCGTGGCCGACCGGCGGCGGGTCACCAGGCGTCGTCGCCGTGGCCCGCAGCGTGACGAGTTCGACCTGTTCGTCGTCGAGATGGTAGCCGTGCTCGCGCTCGTGCACGGCCTGGAAGCGGTCGGTCACGACGGCAGGATCGAACGGATCGGGGACCTCGACGTCGAGTTCGAACCGCTGGCCGGCGTAGCGACAGGCCGCCGAGCGGTCGACCGTCGCTGCCTCGGAGTCGGCGCTCTCGACGAGCACCTGCTCGGCGAGGTCGGCGTAGATCGACTCGATCCGCTCGACATCGGCCTCGGAGAGTGGCGTCCGGTGAGTTCGGACGGCGTCGTGGACCTCGTCGGCCGCGAGCAGGCCGACGGCCGAACGGACGCCGCTGGCCCGCGGGACGAGTACGCGTTCGATCCCCAGCCGCTCGGCCAGCGCGGCGGCGTGCATCGGGCCGGCGCCACCGAACGCCACGAGCGCGAACGCGCGCGGGTCGTGACCGCGTTCGACCGTCACCGTCCTGATCGCCCGGGTCATCGCGGCGTTGGCGACCCGGTAGACGCCCTCGGCGGCCACGCGAGCGTCGGCCAGTCCCGCTTCGTCGGCCAGTTCGTCCAGCGCCGCGCGAGCGGGTTCGACCGCAAGTTCGAGATCCTCTCCGAGGACGGTGTCGGGCCCGAGATAGCCAAGCAAGAGGTTCGCGTCCGTCACAGTCGGTTCGGTGCCGCCGTGGCCGTAGCAGGCCGGGCCGGGATCGGCACCCGCAGAGCGTGGTCCGACCCGCAATGCTCCGCCCTCGTCGACCCAGGCGATCGAGCCGCCGCCGGCACCGACGGTGTGGACGTCGACCATCGGGACTCGGACCGGATAGCCACCGACGTCGGCCTCGGTGGTCTGGACGGCCTCGCCGTTGCGGACGAGGCTCACGTCACTCGACGTGCCGCCCATGTCGAAGGTCACCAGTCCCGCGCCGTCGCCCCCGAGCATCGACGCCCCGACGACCCCCGCGGCAGGCCCGGACATCACCGTCGTCGCAGCGTGCTCGCGAACGACGTCGACGTCGGCGATGCCGCCGTTGCCCTGCATCACGCGCGGTTCGGGCAAACCGGCCGCGCTCGCCCGACGCACCAGTCGATCGAGGTAGGCGTCGACGACGGGTGTGACGAACGCCTCCGCGACCGTGGTGGCAGTCCGCTCGTACTCGCGCACCGTCGCCAGCACCTCGTGGGAGGCCGACACCGGGCACTCGAGTTCCTCGCGCAGGATCTCCGCCACTCGCTGTTCGTTTTCGGGATGGGCATAGGCATGCAGCAGACTGACTGCGACGCTCTCGGCGTCGATACCGCCTGCGAGTTCGCGAACGGCCTCGGGACCGACGGGCGTCTCGACCCCGTCAGGGGTCGCACGCTCATCGACAGTGTATCGTCGCTCGCGCGGGACGAGTGGGTCGGGTTTCGTCACCGAGAGATCGTAGAGTGCGGGCCGGTCCTGTCTGGCGATCTCGAGTACGTCTGCGAACCCATCGGTCGTGACGAGCGCCGTCTCGGCGCCGTCGCCTTCCAGCAGCGCGTTGACCGCGACGGTCGTTCCGTGGCGGAAGCGATCCACGTCGCCAGGGACGATCCCGGCGCGGTCGCAGGCAACCTCGATGCCGTCGAGGACCCCCTCGCTCTGGTCGTCGGTCGTCGGTACTTTCGCGGTCGTCAACTGGCCGTCGACGACCAGCGCGACGTCAGTGAAGGTGCCGCCGACGTCGACCCCGAGCCACACCGTTGTCATTGCCGAACTGTCCGGGGCCACCGGCTAAATCCCCTCGGTCCGGGTCGGATCCTCGTTCCTACGTAAGAAATAATACGTCCGGCTGTGTGAACAGTTCACTATGGGAGCGCCAGGACGCGACGTCGAGTACACGATGGCCGACGTGACCAAAGTCTTCGAGAACCGCGACGACTACGCCGAGCCGCTGACCGCCAGCGAGATCGCCGAGGAGGTCGGCTGCTCGCGCCGGACGGCATTGAACAAGCTCACAGAGCTAGCCGAGAAGACTGACGTGACGAGCAAGAAAGTCGGGGGCCGCAGCCGCGTGTGGTGGATCCCGGTCCGAATCGAACGATGAGCGATCGGACTGCGGTCTACACGATCGACCCCGAGACAGCCCAGCTGCTGGGCAGCGAGATCCGCGCGGTGATCCTCGACGAACTGGCCGAGGGCGACCGCTCGATCACGCAGTTGAACGAGCTGCTGGACGAGCGCGGATTCGAGTTAGCCGAAACCTCCGTCCGTCACCACGTCGGCGTCCTCGAAGACGCCGGCATGCTCGAGGTCGCCCGCCGAGAGGACGTCAACGGCGGGACCCGGAAGTTCTACCGGGCGACTGTCCGAGCCTACGCCTTCGACGCGAGCGACGCCGAGAGGCGCCTGCACGCCATGCAGGGGCTGGTCCGGGCGGAACTGCTCTCGCTGTGCTCGCGCCTCGGTGCGACCCACCGCGAGGACTTCACCGCTGCGGCCGGGAGTCTCGAACCACAGGACTGCTACGAGAACGGCGATCAGGGCGCGTACGTCTTCCGAGAGCTGGTCGAGCGAGCGCTCGCCGACCTCGAAACGAGCGGGACGCTCGACGAACGATTGCCGCCGATCTCCTGATTCTTTGCGGCCGTATTCCGAGAAACCACGCTCGAGCGGTGCGCTTCCGTGAAGATTGTGACTTGCGAGTTCCAGGTGCCCGCTCACCAATTCTATATCGCACTATATCATTCATCACTCCACACGCGGGGCTTTTGGCCGTCAAGCGAGAACAGCGCTGTATGGTCCAGAACGTCGCTCCAGTGATAGCGGAGCTCGAACCCGAGGATTTCCATCTGCTCTCGGGGATCGAGCAAGGGATGCGCTTCTCGGAGTGGGTCCAGCGCGAGAAGGTACCCGAGTTCTCGGGACTCACAGACGAAGATGTCACCTATCGGCTCGATCGCTGCATGGATCGCGAGCTGATCGAACGCAAGACCATCCAGTACGAGGGCTACACCCTGACCTTCGAGGGGTACGACGCGCTCGCGTTGCACACCTTCGCCGAGCGCGAGACGATCAGCGGCGTGGGCGCACCCCTGGGCGTCGGCAAGGAGAGCGACGTCTACGAAGTGCAGTCCTATCGCCCGCTCGCGCTGAAGTACCACCGCGAGGGCTACACCAACTTCCGGGAAGTGATGAAAGAACGCGAATACACCGCCGACCGCGAGCACGTCTCCTGGCAGTACACCGCTCGCAAGGCCGCCGAACGCGAATACGACGCCCTCGAAACTCTCTACCCGGACGTCCGCGTCCCCCAGCCGATCGATCACAACCGCCACGCCATCGTCATGGAGCGCATGGACGGCGTCGAACTCTCGAAGGCGGGTCTCGACCCCGGACAGGCAGTCGGAATCCTGAACCTGATCCTCGAAGAGATCCAGACCGCCTACCACGAAGGGTACGTCCACGCCGACATCAGCGAGTACAACGTCTTCGTCGACAGCGAGGGAATCACAATCTTCGACTGGCCCCAAGCTGTGCCGACTGACCACGAGAACAGCGACGAACTGCTCGCTCGCGACGTCGAAAACATCGTCGGGTACTTCCGGCGAAAACACCCCCAGAAACTAGCCAAATCCATCGATATCGATAGTTTGAGTCGATCTCTTCGTGAGGATTCGTTCGAGTCCGTGCGTGCGTTCGAGGCCTAGTAAAGCATATTTTGCTATATAAAATTCTCTGGGCGTGGGCGAAGCGACGATCAGAGAAGACTGTCGAATGAGCGCGTCGATCAACTGCCGTCCGCCGGTATCGAGGCTGGATTGGGTCTTTCGAGGAGTGCGACGAGGTCTGCTTCCGTCACCGGCTGTGCACGCGCGTCGAGTCCCGCCTCGCGAGCGACACGGACTGGGGCCGGCGGGTGCAGGTTCGCCTTCGCCAGGAGAGCGCCGTCGTAGAACACTTCCCGGGGCGTGCCACTGCCCGCGACGTTGCCATCGACCATCACGCAGACACGGTCTGCGACCTCGGCGGCGAATTCGAGGTCGTGCGTCGACAGGACGACACTGATCCCCTCCTCGTGGATCTGCGCGATTCGGTCGGCGACCAACCGAGAGCGCTCGGGGTCGAGCCCTGCGAGCGGTTCGTCCAGTACCACGACACTCGGTTCGAGCACGAGGACGCCGGCGAGACCGACGAGGCGCTTCTCGCCACCGCTGAGATAGTGAGGGATCCGGTCTTCGAGGTGGCTCGCGTCGACGGTCGCGAGCGCCTCACGCGCTCGCGCTCTCGCTTCGTCACCGGGGACGCCGTAGTTCTGGAGGCCGAACAGCACGTCGTCGAGGACCGTGGGCGCGACGAGCTGCGTGTCTGCGTCCTGGAAGACGAACCCAACCTCCTTCCGGGCGTGCGCTTTGTTGTCCTCAGTGATCGGCGTACCGTCGACGAGTAGTTCGCCGTCGTCGGGCACGAGCGTCGCGTTCAGGTGTTCGAGCAGCGTCGACTTCCCCGCGCCGTTGCCACCGATCAGGGCGACGACTTCGTTGGGATAGATCGAGAACTCCACGTCGTGCATACCGACTGTCCCGTCGGGATAGGTGTGGGCTTCACACTGGAGGTCGACAAGCGGCGGGTCGTCTCGGCTCACAGCCCCACCCCGTAGACCGCGACCGCCGCGTAGCCGATCACGGCGACGTACGAGCCGGCGACGACGAACAGTTCGTGGATCGGTGGCCGCGAGACGTCGCCGTACACCGTGATATCGCCGTCGTAGCCGCGGGCTTCCATCGATTTGACGAGCCGTTCGGACTGCTCGATCGCCGTCAGCAAAGTCATCCCGAGAATCCGGGCGTACAGCCGTTTGTTCGACCAGAACTCCGAAAAGTTCGCGCCGCGTGAGAGCGCGGCTTTCACCAGGTCCTCCAGCGTCTCGATCATGACGAAGGTGAACCGGTAGGTGAGCAACGCGACCTGATCGATCGGGCTGGGCAGCAACCGCCCGAGCATGTACGCGACGGCCGTGTATTTCGTCGTCATCGACGCCGTCAGCGTGAACGTGACGACCGTGAGTGATCGACACGTGAGTTCGCCGAAGAGCACCAGCCCGGCCCAGGTAACCGAGAGCTCACCGATCGGTGTCGAGAGTGCTCCGAGGATCGGCGTCCCTGGTTCGAGAAACGCCAGCGGCCCGGCGACCGAGACGATGAATAATGCCGGCAGCGTGTACCACCCGGCCAGCCGTCGGTAGGGCAGCCCCGCGAGTCCGTAGACGACCAGCACGGCAGCGTACAGTCCGGCCAGCAACACGAGACTCTGCAGTACGGTGACCGCGAGCACGAGCGCACCGACGAGTCCGACCTTCGTCCAGGGGTTGACGCGGTGCAGCGGGCCGTCCCGTCGCTCGGCGAACGCCGTGAGCAACCGCGGGTCGGGGACGTGATTCGAGAGCGTCGTCACGGGTATCAGGCCACGGGTTCGTCGTCGTCGAGGCCGGCGTAGCGATCGACGTAGACGTACAGGCCGACGCCGAGGACGACCAACAGCGCGACGAGCACGCCGAATTCGAGCATCATGCCGCCCTTGCGGATGGGGCCGGCGACGACGATTCCACGGCCGAGATCGATCAGGGGGCCGCTGCCCTCTTGGGCGCCGCGCTGGAGCGCCTTCGCCGAGCGTTTCGCCCACGGCAGCGCACCGCCGGTCGCGGTGAACCCCCACAGCCCAGCGGCGAGGAAGGCCGCGAAGAGACCGAAGAGGCCGCCGTACTGCTTCCAGCGCTGCATCAGGCGGTCACCCCCGTCGGCCCCTCCCGGGTGTCGCGGTCGGCGAGCCCGACGAGGTCGGGTCGGACCGAAGCCAGGAACTGGAGGACGAAACCAGTCAGGATCCCCTCGACGACGGCGACGCCGAGGTTCAGTCCGACGAGACCGCCGACGGCGATCGCCAGGTCACCGCGGGGCAGCGCGCTCCCGTTGACGCCGCTGACGACGATGATCGCACCCATCAGGAACGCGCCCGCGGAGAGCCCGAGCGTCGCGGCGCCCGCACTGGCCGGGAAGACGTCCCAGTCCATCCCCAGCAACGTCTTGAACGCGTAGTAGGCCACGATCGCCTCGCTGGCGTTGACCAGCGTGTTCGCACCGAGCAGGCCGACCGCACCGTGGCCCAGCGCCGCCGAGAAGATGTTGACGACCAGCGCGATGAGCGCGCCCAGCAGCGGCCCAGCGAGAATCCCCACCAGCCCGGTGAGGTTCATGTGAATGCCGCCCCAGACGGGGATGTTCAACTGGAAGATCGCGAAGCTCGCGGCCGCGCCGATGCCCGCGAGCGCGATCTGGTGTGTCTCGATGCCACCCTTCCGGATGCGATAGACGACTGCGCTGATCAAACCGACGCCCAACAGCGTCCAGAACACCAATGCTACCAACGGAAACGACCCCTCGCCGAGGTGAATGTGTGCCATGTCTGTTTAACAATATTGTAGTTAGATATAATAATCTTGCCCTACTGAGTTTGTTGAGATAATAAAACATTCTGCTACTCGCACGTTGCGTTAGCGGAAGCAAGGTCACTGCACGCATCACCGACAGAGACGCCACGCGAGGCCGGATGGACAGACCGATCGGCAGTTCTCGTACAAGAGGTTTTTATCCGCGCGTCACGAACCCGAAGCTATGGGTTCCCGAATCAAGCGAGCACTCAGCCGTGCAAAGTACGCAGCAATCGGCGCCTCGATCGGCGCATTCGTCGGCGCGCTCATCAGTCGCAACGCAGCCAGCACCGGTGCCGGTCTCGGTGCACTCGTCGGTGCGACCGTCGGCGAGAAGCGCGTCGACGTCGACGAGTTCGTCGGTAATGTCCGCGACCGCAAGGAAAAGAAGGCAGCCGACGAGGCCTAACTCGGACGCGTTTTTAAATACGATCACGCCGTAGCATGCGGGTGATGGCGGGTCCGTCCTTCGACATCCCCGCGCGGCCACGGCGACGCTATCCCTACAGCGGCGGCGTCGAGTACGAGGGTGAGACGGTGTTCACGCTGACGCCCAGCGAGGACCACACCGACGAATCGCTCACCCAGCTGGTCGAGGTGGTGGTCGGAGGGTCGTACACCTACGGCGACTGGTTCGACCTGCCGATGCCGCTGTTTCTCGTCCGCGACGACGAGACTGGCGACGTCTTCCGCGTCGCAGTCAGGGACGGGACCGTCGAGTTACACGTCCTACCAGCGACCGAGTCGGCAGGGCTGCGACGATTCTACGATCGGCTCGTCGAAGAGAGCGACACTTCCTGGTCTGTCGAGTGTCGCGTCGACGCGCCGTGAAAAATAGCGTCTCCTTACTGTCGGCGACGGCCGAGTGCCACGAGTGCGAGAAGTCCAACGAGTGCGGCGACGACCCCGAAGCCGGGACCGAACGCGGAGCCAGTATCATCCGCCTCAGTCGTCTCGGTCGTGGGCTGCTCGGTCGTCGGCGAAGGCGTGTCGGTCGCGTCCGGATCGAAACCGACCACCGTGACTGATTCGGACGTGCCTTTCGCCGTCACGGTGTAGGTCAGTTCGCCGGCCGACTCGACGGGGACCGTGACCAGTCCCCGGACGTTCGTCGTTCCGACCTCGGTTCCGTCGAGCGTGACGGTGGCGTTCGGGACGGGGTCGTCGTACTCGTCGGTGACGTTGAGTTCGACGTTCTCACCGACGACGACCTGGTCCGCGGACCGGTCCACCGTCAGGTTGGGCGCTCGTGAGATGTAGAACGTCTCATCGACCGACGACTCCTCGACGACCAGCGCGGCTTCCGAAGAGGCGTACCCGGGTTTCGAGAGCGCCACGGTCGGTTCTGAGTTGACCGGAACCTGGAACGTCTGGGCACCGTTCGAGAGCGTCTGACTCGTGGCCACCGATCCGACCTGGACAGTCACGTTTTCGATCGGGCGTGGCGGATCGAAGTACGGATCGACGACAGTGATCGAAGCCTGGACTTGCCCCCGCTGCAGCGTCACGGTCGGACGGACGTGTCCCTGTACCTGAAGGGTCGTCGTATTGCTGAGATACCCTCGCTTTTCCACCGTCAGTTCGTAGGGTTCGTCCGTTCCGACCTCGATGTAGTCGGATTCGATCTGTCCGTTCTGGTCGGTTTTGCCGTCGATGACGGCGAAATCGTTTTTCACGAGCGTCACCTCCGCGTTCGGGACTGCGTTCCCCTGCGTGTTTTCGACGGTGATCGTCGCCAGAGCGTCCTCGTAGACCCCGATCTCGACACCATCGTCACCGACATCTCCCGGGTTTTCGATCACGTACGGGTCGTTTCGAACGTAACTGTCGGACTGGACCTCAATCGCGACTTCTTTGTCTTCGGGTACGTCGATGAACGTCTGACCGTTACTTACCGTCGTTGCGGTCGTCGAACCACCGTCCCAGGTTGCGTTCAGCGTCGCACCGCTGACAGGGTTGCCACCCTGTGTGACAACGGTGACCTTGACCGCTGTATCGGCAGTCGCAGTACCGATACCCCCGACAGCGACACTCGCGATGAGTAACAGCGCCAGAACCGACGCACGCGCTGGCTTCGTATCCATACGTACAACTGCGCAAGGGAATCATAAATCTCTATCGGCACTCGAAATACACCCCCCAGATCAGAACGTCGTCTGGTCGCCATCGGCGAGCAGCGCGTCGACTTCCGCGCGTCCGACGGTCGTCAGCGGCCCCGGAATCGTCCGCGTGAGCGCGGCCATCGCGACCCCGGCGTCGAGGGCGTCGTCGGTGTCGGCCCCTTCCAGCAGGCGAGCGAGAAACGCCCCGATGAACGCTTCGTGCTGGCCCGTCTCGTCGACGGCCTCGGTTTCGATGGCGTCACTGTCGTGGATCACGCCGTCGTGATAGGCCAGCGCACCGTACTCGCTGCGGGTGATGACGACCATGTGGAAGTCCCACTCGGCGGCGATCGTGTGGGCCATCTCCCGGGGCTGGCCGTTCCGATCGAGAACTGCCCGGACATCATCCTCGGAGGCGAACAGCACCTCGACGGCGTCGAAGACGTTCGTCACGGTCGCGCGCGCCTTCTCGGCCGACCACATCGACGGTCGATAGTCGAGGTCGAACGCCGCGAAGTCACTCCCGCTACCGCCGGCCCGCAGGATCGCCTGGACGGTCTCGGCGGCCGTCGAGGACAGCGCCATCGTGCTCCCGGCGGCGAAGACGCTCGCGGCGTCCTGGACCTCGTCCATCGCGAGTTCGCCGGGCGTCATCGTGCCAGCCGTCGACTCGATCCGGTCGTCGATCTCGACCGTCTCGCGTGGCTGGGGAGCCGACTCGTAGAACGTCAGTCCCTGCCTCCCGCCCTCGCTCGACGCGACGTCGGTCTCGATCCCGTGTTCGTGCAACTCCGCGAGGACGCGGCGGCCGAGCGCCGAATCCGGGAGCTTCGACAGCCAGAGCGCGTCGGTCCCCATGCGCCCGGCCGCGACGGCGACGTTGCTCGCAGTCCCGGTCGTCCGCATCCGTACGTCGGTCGCGGTCTCCAGACGTTCGTTCCCCTCCGGCGACAGCCGCAGTGACGTGTCCCCAACAGTGACCAGATCTGCCATAGCGCACACATCACGATCCAGGGGCTTAGTTGTATGTCCGGCCTAGCAGTCGGCCTCGAACAGCGTCCAGGCCGCGTCCTCTTCCAGCGAGTCGCCGATCGTCCGTTCGACCAGGATCTCGAAGCCGACCGCTCGCAACTGCTCGCGAGTCGCCTCGGGACCGGCGATGTGCCACTCCATCGCCGCGCCACCGCCGAGCCAGTCCGGGTTCGTCCCGCGCCACTCGTCGGTCCCTTCGACGAGTAGCAGCCGACCACCCGGCCGGAGAACGCGCGCAAACTCCTCGAAGACCGTCCGGTGGTCGCCCTCGGGAACGTGAATCACCGACCACAGCGCCGTCACGGCGTCGAACGCGTCGTCGGCGAACGGCAGTCGTGTCATGTCGCCCTGTGCGAGCGCCGCGGCCGGCGCGTTCTCGCTGGCCCGGGCGAGTTGACCGTGTGAGATGTCGAGGCCGACACCGCTCACGCCGTCGAGGCTGGCGAGCACGGGTATCCCCTGTCCACAGCCGGCGTCGAGCAGTCGACTGCCATCGGGCAGGTCGTCGAGAAACGACGCCAGTGCCTCGACGTCGTCGCTGTCGTCGGTTCGCTGGGCGGCGTAGTCATCGACCAGCGCGTCGTAGCCGTCGCGTACCGTCCGCTTGTCGACCATCGAGCAGTCGTTCGCGACGGCGTGATTTGAAACCCTGCGGTGGTGTGGGGATTGGCCACATCCAGATAGATACACGAGTGTGACCGAAAATATAAAACCCACAACTGGTGTTTGTGGCAGTATGCGACGGGAGTTGCTGGTGGTCGGTGTGCTGGGGCTGGTCGGGGTCGGACTGTTGCTCAATCCGGTGTATCTCTTTCCCCAGGGCGGCGAGAGTGGCCACAGGTACTGGACCGAAGAGATCGGCTCCAACGCGACCGCGAAACAAGCGCTCTACGGCTCAGACGACGTCCTCACGACCAACGCTCGGGCTACGGCGCTGGAGACGCAGGTCCTGCGGCGCGACGGACTCTCGGTAAACGGCTCGGTTCGAAGCGACATCTTGTATCGCGTCGTCTCGTTCCGCGGGGAATTCTATCACCCGACTCAGCACCAAACCGAGAACGGAACCCGGCTCTCTCTGGGGCATCTCACCCCGATGGAGGCAGTCGAACACGCGGCGATTCCGCTCGACGAGACGGCCCAACCCGTCCACACCGCCGTCGAGACGGGATCGGTGACGGTCTACGGCCATCCAGTCGGGACATTCGAACGCGAGCGGATCGTCGAGGATGACGGGGACTACTACTGGGTCGACCGCTGGCGCGGCGTGTCCTCGATGGCCGACGAGGAGTCCGCGCTGGTACTCCGACTCTGCGCGTTCCTCGCCGGAATCGGGTGTCTCCTGTACGCCGGCGAGCGGCTGTGGCGCATGCCCGCTCGTGGAGACGCTTGAGCCGAGTGGAGTGGGTTAAGTCGTTCGACCTGAAAGAGAGGGGTATGGCCGATCGAATCCTGCGGGTCAACGCCTACACGACCTTCGACCTGCTCGACGCAGTGGTCGAAGGGCACGGCTTCGAGGAGGAGGCCTTCGCCGTCCTGAACGTGACGGCCCCGCGGAACGATCCCGATCACGTCGAGTTACAGCTCGAACTGGACAACACCCAGCTCTCGGAAGTTCCCGCGCACGCCGAGAGAGTTACGCTGTCGGCAGGCCAGGCCCGGGAGCTGGCCGCGGAGCTGGACAAGTACGCCGAGAAGGTCGAACGCGCGCAAGCAGAAGGGGAGTAGCAGGCGGAGAGTGGTCCCGGGAGGAGATCAGGAGAGATCGATGTCGGCCGAACTGTCCCGTCGGTCGAAGGAGACTTCCAGAATCCCGTTGTTGTAGGTCGCACTCGCCGAGTGCTCGTCGACGGCGACCGGCAGCCGGACCCGCTCGAAGTACTCTCGCTCGGAACCGGAGGCGTCGATGGTCAGTTCCTCGCCGTCGCACTTCAGATCGATCGCTTCCTTCTCGACGCCGGGGATGTCCGCGACGACCCGGACGGCCTCGTCTTCCTCGTAGATATCCAGGTGGATGTCACGGCTCGGCGCGCGCCCGCCGTCGGCCGCCTGGCGCTCGACGTGCATGTCGAAGTCGCCGTTGGTCATCTCGTTCATCATCCGTTCGAGTTCCCGAAAGAAATCGTCGAACGGGTCGTCACGGTCGTCTCGTCTCATGTCCCCCGATACGGCGGTCCCGCCCAAAAGCCTTCGGCTCGTGACGGATTTCGTCGGCTTCGGAGGCGATAGCCGACGGCGAGCGTTCCCAGCGACTGCACAATACCGAAAAGCGTTTACTCGCTAGCGTAGCAATTTAAAACGGAGATATACCTATGAGTGCAAGCGACCCGGTCCGCATCGGGATCAACGGCTTTGGGCGTATTGGCCGCTGTGCCTTCCGTTCGGCGCTGAACAACGACGACGTCGAGATCGTGGGGATCAACGACGTCATGGACTTCGAGCAGATGGAGTATCTGGCGAAGTACGACAGCAACCTCGGCAATCTGCCGTACGACGTCTCCCTGGACGGAGACACCCTGCAGGTCGGTGACAACGCGGTGTCGCTGCACAACATCCAGAGTCCCGAGGAGCTGCCGTGGGACGACCTGGACGTCGACGTCGCCATCGAGTCGACCGGTATCTTCCGGACGAAAGACGACGCGTCGGCACACCTCGACGCCGGTGCGGACAAGACGCTGATCTCCGCGCCGCCGAAGGGTGACAAGCCCGTGCCGCAGTTCGTCTTCGGCGTCAACGAGGACGAGTACGACGGCGAGGACATCGTCTCCGGTGCCTCCTGTACGACCAACAGCGTCTCGCTGCCGATGTACGTCCTGCTGGAGGAGTTCGGCGTCGAGGCAGCCGAAATGACGACCATCCACGCCTACACCGGCTCCCAGAGCATCGTCGACGGACCCAAGTCCAAGACCCGCCGCGGCCGCGCGGCCGCCGAGAACATCGTCCCGACGACGACCGGCGCGTCGACGGCGACGACGGACATCCTGCCCGAACTGAAAGGCAAGTTCGAGGCGATGGCCGTCCGCGTCCCGACCCCGACCGGCTCGATCACCGAGATCGTCGTCGATCTGGACGGCAACCCGAGCGTCGACGAGATCAACGCCGCCTTCGAGGAGTACGCCACCGGCGAACTCGAAGGCTCGATGGGTGCGACCTGGGACGAGGTCGTCTCGCGAGACATCGTCGGCTGGGAGTACGGCTCCTGTGTCGACCTCGACCAGACCTCGACCACGGAAGGCGGCGACCTCGCGAAGATCTTCGCCTGGTACGACAACGAGATGGGCTACACCAGCCAGATGATGCGACTCGCCGAGTACATCGCGTAAGCCAGCGTCCACCGTATCGTTTTTTCAGCCAGCCACGACACCAGCCATACCACTATGCCCGAATACAACACGCTCGACGACCTCGAAGACGGCCAGCGCGTCCTCGTCCGCCTCGACCTCAACTCGCCGGTCGAGGACGGAGAGGTCCAGGACAACAACCGATTCGACCGCTACTCCGAGACGGTCGCTGCACTCGCCGACGCCGACCACAAAGTCGTGCTCATGGCCCACCAGGGTCGACCCGGTCGCGACGACTTCGTCTCGCTGCAACAGCACGCCGACATCCTCGCGGAGCACGTCGGCAAACCCGTCGAGTTCGTCGCCGACACCTTCGGCGAGGACGCCATCGCGGCCATCGAATCGCTCGAAGCGGGTGAGATTCTCCTGCTGGAGAACACCCGGATGACCGACGACGAACTACCCGAGAAAGACCCCGAAGAACACGCCGACAGCGAGTTCGTCAAGACGCTGGCACCCCACTTCGACGCCTACGTCAACGACGCCTACTCGGCGGCCCACCGCGCTCACGCTTCCACCGTGGGCTTCCCGCTCGTGCTGCCCGCGTACGCGGGTCTCGTCATGGAACGGGAGTACGAGTACAACACCTCCGTCGCCAACAAGGAGTTCGACGGTCCCGTCACGATGGTCTGTGGCGGCAACAAATCGGAGGACGTCATCAGCGTCGTCAACAACCTCGGCGGGAAGGTCGACAACTTCCTGCTGGGCGGCCTCCCGGGCGAACTGTTCCGACGCGCCCAGGGCTACCCCGTCGGCCACGACCTCGAAGGGATGGACCTGCTGGACGGCCAGTGGGACGAGACCAAGGACACCCTCGAAGACCTCGTCGAGAACCGCCTCGACGAGTTTGGTCTTCCTGTGGACTTCGCCTACGAAGGCGACGACGGCGACCGCGCGGAGATCGCACTGGAGGACATCGAGGAGAAAGAAGACGCCTACCTCGACATCGGTCACGACACCATCGAGGACTACCTGCCCTACATCGAGGAGTCCGACGCCGTCTTCGTGAAGGGTGCAGTCGGCGTGTTCGAGGACGAGCGCTTCGCCGACGGGACAGTCGAGCTCATCTCGGCGATCGCCGAATCCGACTGTTTCTCGGTGATCGGCGGCGGTGACACTGCCCGAACGCTGGATCTGTACGACATCGACGAGGACGAATTCGATCACGTCTCGATCGCCGGTGGCGCGTACCTCAACGCCCTGACCGGCAAGGAACTCGTCGCGGTCGAAGTGCTGAAAGCGAACGCCTGAGTCGTTCGCTCGCGGCTTTCCAGATCGACGTACATGCAGATCTGGACGACTGTCCGGATTGTTGTCGGTGAAGTCCGGAAAGCGAATTACCATTCTAGATAGATATTTACGCATGTGGATCCAACACACACCTGTGACGCCGCCGTATGGCAACCGCCCGAGATACTGGTGGTCGGGACGGGGGCGGGTCGACCGATCCCATCTCCCTCGTGCACGTCGATGACGACAGTGAGTTTCTCTCGGCGACCGACGCGTTCCTCACGGCTCGCGCCGAAGACGTCGAGATCGACTCGATAACTGATCCAAACGCCGTGCTCGACTACCTCGAAAGAGACGACGTCGACTGTGTGATCAGTGATTACTCCATGCCGGAGATGGACGGGCTGGCGTTGTTAGAGAGAGTCCGGGAGACGTGGCCCGAATTGCCGTTCGTCCTCTACACCGGCCGGGGGAGCGAAGAGCTGGCCAGTGAGGCGATCGCCGCAGGCGTCACCGAGTACGTCCAGAAGGGCGGCGGGACCAGTCACTACGATCTGTTGCTCCAGCGAGTCCGCAACGCTGTCGCGGCCCACCGTAGCCACCAGCGGGCCGAGGAACTCGAACACGTCGCGGGCGTCATCAGAGAGATCAACCAGGCGTTGCTCCGGGCGGACAGCCACGCGTCGCTGTTCGCCGACGCCGTCGAGACGCTGGCGGCGGCCGACCCCTACGCCGGAGCCTGGATCGCGACCACTGACGAGGGACGGCTGACGACTGCCGCGTGGGCCGGTCCCGCGGAGTGTCGCTGCTTCGAATCCGACTCCTCGTCGGTGGGAGCGCTGGCCCACGACGCGGTCGATTCCGAGCGAGTGTGCGTCCGCCAGCGGATCGCCCCCGATTCGATCGACGCCGACGCGGGGTTCGTCCCCGGCGCGGACTACCGATCGGTGGCCACCGTGCCGCTGGTGGCAGACGGCGACGTCGGCGGCGTCCTCGTCGTCTTCGGCCACGACAGCGAGGCGTTCGACACGGCCGAGTGTGACCTCCTCGAAGAGGTCGCCGGCGACATCGGCTTTGCCATCGACGCGATCGCGCTCAGAGCGCAACTCGAACACCGTGCGACCGAACTCGAACTACTCTCGCGCGTGCTCAGACACGACATCCGCAACGACATCCAGATCGTGCTCGGCTGGTGTGCACTGCTCGCGGAAGGGGCCGACGGCGATCAGCAGGCCTTCGTCGAGAAGATCGAGACGACCAGCCGCCACATCGACGAGTTGACCGACAGCGCCCGCGAGATCGTCGAGGCGCTGGTCGCCAACGGAGACACCTTGCTGGAACCGACCGCGATCGGCCCGCTGCTGGAAGCCGAAATCGAGAAGGCGGCCGAGGCGTTCGAGGACGCCGCGTTCACGCTGGTCGACCACACCGATGGGCCGGTCGTCCTGGCAAACGAGATGTTGAGTTCGGTGTTCCGAAACGTCCTGAACAACGCCGTCCAGCACAACGACGGCGACGAGTCGCAGGTCGAAATCGCCGTGACCGAGACAGACGGCCAGGTCGTCGTCCGCGTCGCCGACGACGGCCCCGGTATTCCCCTGGATCGCCGCGAGCGCGTCTTCGGGAAGGGCGAACGCGGGTTCGGCAGCGGTGGCACGGGGATGGGACTGTACCTCGTCGCGACGCTCGTCGATCTCTACGAGGGAACGGTTCGGATCGAGGGCGGCGACCCCGGAACGGTCGTCGTGATCGAACTCCCGACAGTCTAAGGGGCTGGTCGCCGAAGGCCCACCTATGCTTGTCGGCATCGTCTCAGACACCCACGACAACGGCGACGTGGTCGAACGCGCAGTCGCGGTCTTCGAGGACGAGGACGTCGACGCAGTGATACACTGCGGCGATTTCGTCGCACCGTTCTCGGCGACCCCTTTCGACGCGGACTTCGAGTTCTACGCCGTCCGTGGCAACAACGACGGCGAGTGGAACCTCCAGAACGTGATCGATGGCTTCGGCACCTACCTCGGCGAGATGAGCGAACTCACGCTCGGAGGGTCCGAGTTCGCGGTCTATCACGGCACGAGCGAACCGATCGTCGACGCCCTGCTCGACTGTGGGCGCTACGACTACGTCTGTCGCGGCCACACCCACCAGCGCGTCCACGAAGAGCGCGACGGAACCGTCCACCTCAATCCCGGTGGCATCGCGATCCCGCCCGCGCCGGGCGAGCCCGCCGCAGTCGTGCTTGACACCGAGACCGGCGACGTCGAGTTCCACGACATCGGGTAGCGAGCTAGTGTGAATTCACACTAACGTTTTTGAGTTGTGACGACCGACGTTCGTCTATGAGCACACCAGACGAGGTCGGGGAGGGGACGGTTTCAGGTAACCAGGTGTCGATACCCGCTCACATCAGACGACGCTTCGACATCGAGGACGGAGACGTCATCGAATGGCAGATCGTCGACGGGGAACTCAAAGTCGAGGTCCGCCAGACGGCCAGCAGCGCGTTCGAGGACTTCGAGCCCGGCGCGTCCGAGGAAGCTGTCGACGTCGTCGAGGAACACGATGGGTTCGGTCTCGAATGACGCGGGTCGTCGTCGATACGACCGTTCTGTACGCGGCTGCAAATCGACGCGCCTCCCGTCACGAGACTGCATTTTCGATCGTCCGAGCCGCCGATCGAGGAGACCTCCCCGAGTTGCTCGTCCCTGATCCGATCCTCGTCGAGACGCTCAACGGGCTGACCAGAGACGTCGGCCACGAGACTGCGACGGATTTCCTGTCGCGCCTGCAACAGAGCAGCCAGTTCGACCTCCAACGGGAGCCAACTACAGTGTGGCAGACCGGACTCGATCTGTTCCGACGCGTCGACCGACTATCGCTGGCCGACGCAATCGTCGTCGCGAGTGTCAGACACACCGGCGCGGCGTTCGTCTACAGTTTCGACGACGACTTCGACGGATTCGACGGCTTCGATCGGCTCACGACCGCCGACGATCCGTTTTCGTGATCAGCGGCCGTGATTGGGATGACGGGGATACTGACGCCCGAGAATCACGTACGCGACGACAGTTCCGACGATACCCAGCGGGAGAGAATAGACGATCAGAGTGATCGGACCGGGCGGCGCGACCATCGCGCCGAGAAAGTACCCACCGCCGATCCCAAAGGCGACCGCACGAGCCTGTCGTTCACGCGTCGTCGGCCCGTACTCGCGCACTCCGTAGGTCCCCCGTCGCCACCAGTACCAGAGCGCCGGAAACAGGAGCAGACTCGCAATCCCCGCCCACAGCGAGCCACCGACGCCACGTGCTCGTGCGTCGGCGGAAACGGCGTAGACGAGCGCGAACACCGACCCGAAGAACGTCGCGATCCACACCCACCCGAAGACGACGACCGGAATACCGTAGATCTCCATCGTATTCCCAGCAACATTCGCGAAACAAAGTAGTTCTGGATCGAGAGTAACGCCTAACCCCCTCCCACCCCGAGGCATGTCCATGAACCACGACCTCCGTGCGCCCGCCGAGACCGCCCTGAAGCAGTGCATGGGTCTCCAGTCGGGCGAGTCGTGCTGTATCGTCACCGACGACGAGCGCTGGCCGATCGGCAAGGCGCTGTACGACGTCGCCTGCGAGATCACCGACGACGCGACGATCCTCTGTTATCCCCCGGGTGACCAGCACGGCGAGGAGCCGCCGAAGACGGTCGAGGCTGCCATGGCCGAACCAGACGTCCTGCTGGCGCCGACGACCAAGAGCCTCAGTCACACCCGCGCGCGCTCGAACGCCACGGCGGCGGGCGTCCGCGCGGCGACCTTGCCCGAGATCACCGAGGAGGTGTTCGTCTCGGGGCTGGACGCCGACTACGAGTCCATCCGCGAGCACTGCCGCGAGATACTGGCTGGCGTCTCGGGGGCCGAACAGATCCGCGTGACCGCGCCCTCGGGGACGGACATCACGCTCGACCCCGGCGACCGGGAGTGGCTCGAAGACACCGGGATCGTCCACGAGGCGGGCGCGTTCTCGAACCTGCCCGCAGGTGAGGTGTTCGTCAGCCCGATGAGCGCCGACGGCCGGGTCGTCGTCAACGGGACCATGATGCCCCACGGCCTGCTCGACAAATCCCAGACGGTGGTGTTCGAGGTCGAGGACGGCCAGGTCACGTCGATCGAAGACGACGCCGTCGCCGAGCAGGTCGCGGCCGCGGCCGAGGAGGTCGGCGACGCCGCCTACAACCTCGCCGAACTCGGCATCGGGACGAACGTCGCCGTCGAGCGGCTCGTGGGATCGGTCCTGCTCGACGAGAAAGCCGGCGGCACGGTCCACTTCGCCATCGGCGACGACGCCTCGATCGGCGGCGACGTCGACGCACCGTTGCATCTGGACGGCATCGTCCGCGACCCTACGGTCTACGCCGACGGCGAGGAAGTGCCGCTGCCGACGCCCTGAGCGATCACCGCGCCGGGTCCTTATTCATCGATCTCCTCGACGACGATCTGGTCGGCCTCGACGTCCTCGACGAGCGTACCGATCCCGCCGACAGAGAAGGTCCCGCCGTCCGTCTCGACGACGAGACTGGCCATCCCCGCGAGGTCCTGGAGCGTGGGCGGCCCGTCGTCGAGACCCTGGCCCTCGTACGCGACCTCTTCGACGGTGCCGACGAGTTGGCAGGGCCGGTGCGTGTCGACCCACTGGCCGCTGACCCGGACGCGGACGGTCGCCCCCGCGTCGAGCAGGGGTTCGATCTCGGGGATGAGACGCCGGATCTCGAAGTACCGCAACGGCGGCTCGCTCGGCCGGCCGTCGTAGTGTGGCTCCCACAGTTCCCAGAGCATCGTCGTGAAGAACCACGAGAAGACGTAGGAAGGGCCGCGATCGTCGATGACCATCCCGTACTCGTCCGGCGAGTCGACGTGGAGCGCGTAGCCGACCTGCTGCTGGTCGATCAGTGCCAGGAACGCCGCGGGCCGCTCTCGCAACCGGGCCTCGGTGCAGACGGCTTCGAGATCCTCGGCCTCGGGCAGTGTCTCCTCGTCGTAGGAGTGAATCGCGAGCTGGACGTAGATCCCGTTGTCGTGTGCCGCCTCCAGCGTCGGCCGGAGACGCTCGAGCTGGTCGGGGTTTACCGACAGCTGGGCGTAGTAGTTCGCGTCTTCGAGAAACGAGACGACCCGCTTGTGGACAGTCTCGTACTTCGTGACGATGGCCGCCTCGTGGGGCGTCGGTTCGGGTTCGGTCCAGCGGCGTTCGATCTCCTCGGTCGCCGACTGGAACTCGCTGATCCGGACTGCGATGTCGCCGACGATGGCGTCGGGGTCCTCGACGCGCGCCTGGAGGGTCTCGCCCTCGTAGGTCTCGACGTAGCCGTCGGCTTCGAGGTCGCGGATGACGTCGTAGATCCGTGGCTGTGGGACACCGCTGGCGTCGGCGAGGTCGCCCGCCGAGGCCGTCCCCAGTTCGAGCAGCGCGACGAACGCCTGGGCCTGGTAGCGCGAGAGCCCGCCGGTCTCTAACACCGAGACCAGCTGTTCGCTGTCCATACGTCTACTGTCGCCCGGATCCATTTCAAGGTACGCGCTCTGGCCGCTCGGCTACGCGTCGGTTACTGCACGGAGAAAGTGTCGTGGGTCGATGCGATCCGCTGCATAGGGCTGCGTTAGATCGCGCTGAGGGCCGCCATGACCCAGACCCGGTCTCGGGGGTCGTTCGTCTCGGACTGTGCGTCGGTGTCGATGATTGTTCCGTAGATCATACAATTCTACCTTCGGGCCGACCACCCTTAAGACTTGTCAAATTTCTTAACTACTGCCGTAGTTGCAGTTCGAGAGTGCGGCCAATATTCACAACAACTGCGGTAGTAGTGCTTTCTACCCCCTCAACGGCCCGAATACTCGAATTTCGATTCTCTTCACTTGGGTCCCAGAAATCCAGAGTAAGATCCCGTCGTCGATACTCTATCGGCCGGAATTCGTCGTAGTCTTGCACAGATATGAATTACTGTTGTGTGTGCGGACGAGCCACAAGTGCTATGCCCGTGGTCTGACAGACACAGACATGACCAGAAGTGAGACTCACGGGACCCAGCGGGTCGCAGTCCTCGCGGATTCGCAGAATCTCTATCACACGGCTCGCAGTCTCCACGAGCAGAACATCGACTACGCGGAGTTGCTCGACGCGGCGGTCGACGGCCGCTCGCTCACGCGGGCGATCGCCTACGTCATCAAGGCCAACGCCCCCGAGGAAGAGACCTTCTTCGAGGCGCTGGTCGACATCGGCTTCGAGACGCGCATCAAGGAGATTCGGACGTTCGGCGACGGCTCGAAGAAGGCCGACTGGGACGTCGGGATGAGCCTCGACGCCGTCTCGCTGGCCGACCACGTCGACGCCATCGCGCTCTGTACCGGCGACGGCGACTTCGCGCGGCTCTGTACGCACCTCCAGCACGAAGGGGTTCGGGTCGACGCACTCTCGTTCCGGGAGTCGACGGCCGAGTCGCTGATCGACGCCGCGGACGGCTTCATCGATCTGAGCGAGGATACGGACCGCTTCTTGCTCTGAGCTCAGACCGGCTGGCCGCCCTCGGACGTCCCGACGAGCAGCGCGCCAGCGGCCAGCCCGAGAACGCCGATACTACCCGCGATCAACGGCAGGTCGACCATCCCGAGCGCGAGGAGCGCGATACTGCAGACCACCAGCAAGACCGCGCCGACGCCGAGTTTCGTCGATTTGGTTACCATATCAGCGGCTTAGGCGAGCGTGTATATAAACCCCCTCAAACGGCACGAACGGGAGCAGGCAGTCTGTGACCGGCGATCGGAAGGCGTTTGATTCGCGACGGCCGAAACAGAGCTATGACAGACGCGGCGTCGCCCGCCGACCGCGGTCACCGAATGCTCGCCCGAGTCGCAGACTACCAGTTCGGCGCGGGCGCAGGCGAGGCGCTGTTCGGCGATCACGAAGCGCTCGAAATCACCCGCTCGACCTCCGGGCGGCCACGGCAGGTCCACGCCCCCGACGGCCGACTGGTGACCTACAACACCGACGGTCGATTCACCCTCGGCGTCGAGGGCGGCCGGCGACTCGTCGACGCACTCGACGAACCGGCCTATCGAGTCGTGGTCGGCGACGACAGCGAGCCGTTCGTCCGCGACGGCAAGAACGTCTTCGCGAAGTTCGTGCAGACTGTGGACCCGGACGTCCGTCCCGGCGACGAGGTCGCCGTGGTTCACGAAGACGGAGACGTCCTCGGGGTCGGGCGTGCGGAACTCCCGGCCGAGGACATGCTGACCTTCGAGACCGGCATGGCCGTGTTCGTCCGTCACGGCGCTGGCGAGTGATCCTGCGACTGGGCTCGGTCCGAAACACGCCGAAAACCCCGGGACCGGATCCGTCGACCGTCTCTGACGGGCAGACGTGCGTCGCCGCGGAGTGTCTACCCCGATTCCACCGCACGCAACCGGTCGGCCAGGGTCGCCAAGCGCTCCGCGGGGTCGGCTTCCCTCCGGAGGATCGCGTTGACGGCCGTCGCGATCAGGTCCGACTGCTCGGACTCGATGCCCAAACCCCGCGGGTAGGGGACGGCGTTCTCGACGGCGACCCGGAGGGTGTCCATGTACTGCCCGAGGATGTCGACACTCCTGGCCCGGTCGGTCTCGTAGAGTTCGGGTCGTGGCGGGAGCCACCCTAGTATCTCGAGCAGAGCGAGCTGGAACTCGGGCGTGGCCGCCGCCGCAAGCACTTCGGCGACGGCGCGGGGATGGTCGGTCGCGGGATGGACGACGGCCGTCCGTCTCCCTCCCAGAACTGCCGGCGTCCCGCCGCGACCGGGAACGGTAGCCTCGGACTCCGGGACGGCGTATGGCAACGGCATCGCGCCCAGCCGGTCGGTCCCGAGCGTGGGGGTCCCAGCCTCGACTTCTGTCTCCGCCCGACCGGTCAGATCCAGCGAGTACGGCCAGTTTCGATGCATGACCGCCTCGCCGCGGGCGAACGGTTCGCGCGAGTATTCCTCGTTCCACTCCAGTGCGTCCGTCGGCACGATCCCGCCCGCGTAGTCGGCGAACGCTCCGTCGAAGGTCTCCCCGTGGAGAAACCGCCGGAGCATCCGGCAGGCGTCGACGCCCGGTTCGTCGGCGATTGTCACCGGCCGCTGTCCGATCGGTTCCCCGCGGTGGTCTCGCCCCCCGAAGTACGCCCCGCCCCACGAGACGAGCGCCTCGTTGAAGGTACAGCAGACGAGTCCCACGTAGTCGTCGAGTTGGGTCGTACAGCCGTACTCGACGTCGCCCTGTTCGCGCACGTCGGCAGTGATCTGTGACCACCGTTGCCACGTCATCGGGTCCGTCGCCCACCCGCTGGGGTCGTACCCCGCGGCCTCGACGAGATCGCGGCGGTACTGCATCGTCGCCACGTCGACGGCCACGGGGAGTCCGACCAGTCCGTCTGTCCTGTCGGTCACGTTCTGGAGAGTCGCAGGCGCGTACGCGTCGGCTATCTCCGAGCGGGTCTCCTCGGGCAGCACCGCCTCGATCGGCCAGACGAGACCACGGAGATTGGTCCGGAGCCAGCGGCTGGGGACGAGATACAGGTCCGAGTCCGGGTCACGGTCCTCGAACTGGAACTGGAACTGCCGTTCCAGTTCCCCGATGTGGGGTTCGACGAACTCGACCGTTATCTCCTCGCGGAGGCCGCCGGACTCGTACAGCGCTCGACGGGTGGCCTCCCGCTTTTCGTCGGAGGCCGCGAAATCGAACTTCCAGCGGACGGTCGGCCCATCGCTGGTCGCCGGCAGGGCCACACATCCGGCTGGCGCGACAGCCGCTCCCGCACTGGCGAGGTACGCCCGGCGAGAAAGAACTGCTCGCCCTCGACGCTCGTCGCCGGTAGACTCGACGTATCTGCTATCGTTCGAATCCTCATCCGGGGGCGTCGCTACTGGCCCAGACATATTTAATTGATTTCCAGGGCTATCAAAAGAGCCTTTGCCGGACTCGTGACAGTAGGCTTTTGGCCCCGGGACGCCCACCTCGGGATATGTTTGGAGGAGGCGGCGGCGGACTCAATCCGCGCAAGATGAAGCAGATGATGGAGCAGATGGGCATCGACATGGAGGACATCGATGCCGAAGAAGTGATCATCCGGACCGACGAGGAGGAACTGGTCTTCACCGACGCCGAGGTCCAGCTCATGGAAGCCCAGGGCCAGAAGACCTACCAGATCGTCGGCGAACCCGAATCCCGGGCGCTGGGCAGCGGCGACTCCGGCGGCGAGAGCGAGGACGGGAGCGACGACAGCGGCGAGTCGGCCGGCGCGGTCGACGACCAGGACGTCGAGATCGTCGCCCAGCGTGCCGGCGTCAGCGAGGACGCGGCCCGCGAGGCGCTGGAAGCCAACGACGGCGACCTGGCGGCGGCAGTCAGCCAGCTCGAACAGTGACCGTCTTGCTGGTCCGGGAGGACCGTGAGTACCTCGTCGAACCGGGCGAGACGCTCGAAACTGACCTCGGAATTATCGAGGTGCCCGACGCCCCGAGTGCGGGCGACGTCGTCGAGTCACATCTCGGCGAGACGTTCCGGGTGCAGGCGCTGCGCGGGCCGGACCTGTTCGAGCACTTCGAACGCACCGGCGCGCCGATGATGCCCCGAGATATCGGGCTCGTGATCGGCCACACCGGCGCGTCGGCGGGCGACCGCGTCCTCGACGCCGGGACCGGCACTGGCGTGCTTGCGGCGTACCTCGGCCGACTCGGGGCCGACGTGACGACCTACGAGTGCGATCCCGACTTCGCCGAGGTCGCTCGCGAGAACATGGCGATGGCCGACGTCGACGAGCACGTCGACGTTCTGACGGGCGATCTGACCGACCAGCTCGACGACCTCGCTGGCGAGGGGTTCGACGTGCTGACACTCGACACCGAGGACGCCGCAAGCGTGGTCGAGCGAGCGCCGACGCTACTGGTTCGGGGCGGCTTTCTGGCGGTCTACTCGCCGTTCGTCGAGTCGACGCGCGACGTGGTCGCGGCTGCCCGTAACGTGGGATTGACCGACATCGAGACGTTCGAGACGATCCAGCGGGAGATGGACTTCGACGACCGCGGGTCGCGACCCTCGACGGCAGGCGTCGGGCACACGGGCTATCTGACCTTCGCGCGACGACCCTGAGACGCCGTCAGAACCAGACGAGACTGTGTCAGTGGTCGTCTTCGCGCCACTTGTGCTCGCACTCGGTACAGGTGAAAAAGCGCGTCTCTGACTCGTCGGCCGAGCGGATCTGTTTCATCTCGTAGAAGGCGCGTTCGTTGCCACACTCCGGGCAGCGCTCGCGCGTCGTCGGCCCCATGTCGCCGGGGTCGACTTCCGAGGTGTCGACGATCTCGCTCTCTTCTTGGCCTTGGGTCGTCACTGCCTGTTTTTCAGCCGACTCGCTCCGTGCTTTCTCGGCCCCGCAGCTACCACAGACCCAGACGTCGCCCTCCGTTTTCATCATCGAACCGCAGTCGTCGCAAAACTCCATATCCACTGATCTAGCGACTGCGCCACTTAAACGCCGTGTTTCGGTGGCGAGTGGTTTTATCCCGACACGCGCGGTATGAGTACCCATGACTCGATCGACGAACGTCCAGATCGGCGCGGGGTTGATGCTCCTGGGAAGCGTCGCGATGGTCGTGCCGCTGTTCGGGATCGACATTCCATTGCTCGTGCTGTCGCTCGCGGTCCTGATACTCGCAGCGGGAACGGTACTGGTCGGAACGTCGGAGGTTGGCCCCGGGGAACACCCCGTCTAGACGTTCGAGCGCCAGTCCTCGCAGGCGTCCATGTCGTCCATGTACTGCTGGTCGAGCCCGCAGTAGGGCGCGATTCCCTCGTCGGTGCGGACGTAGCTGAAGTGCTCGCAGTTGCCACAGTACTGATCGGGTTGCCCGCGGACGGTCACTGCGTCGAGAAAGGCGTCGTCGTCGGACTCCGAGGCGGCGGGCGTCGCGGCCGCCGCGCCGCCGTCGCTGGCCGGTTGTGAGCGGGCCGCGGACTGGTCGGCCCGGTGGGAGTGGCCGGACGCGGACGAATCGCGATTGGTCTGAGTCTCGACCTCGCCGTCAGGATCCGACCCGAAAAAGCCGATACCGCCGAGGCCGCGCGTCGATGCGGCCTCCTCGACGAGTCGGATCCGGCCCTGTTCGGTGACTTCCATCCGGGCGCTCCCGCCGGGATCCTTGCGGGTCTGGAACGTCGCGACGCCGACGAACAGACACCACGCGGTCGTGATCGTCCCGAGGAAGTAGACGACCGTCGTCGCGAGCGTCAGTCCGGGGCCCGCACCGGTCGCGCCGATCCACTCGTAGGGGTAGGCGTGCCAGAACAGCGCGACGCCGAAGACCGCGACGCTCGCGCCGACGACCGCCGCGGCTCGGGTCGCCCGGCCGGCCGGCATGACTGCGAACGCGCCGAGCAGTGCCGCCGGGACTCCCAGACCAGCGAGCGTCCCGGCGACTTTCCGGGAACCGAACATCCCGAGGCCGAGCGACTCGGCGAGGCTGGTCGTCGCTACGACGATTCCGGCCACGACGAGCCACGCGCCGAGGACGAACAGTGCCGTCCCGAGCGACCGTCGCCGGGAGTTCGCGGCCGTTCGCCCCTCGTAGACGTCCGTCAGACTAGTCATGCGGGGTTGTACGTCGACCGTCATCAAAACTACCCGTCAGACGCGCGGCAGACACGGGGGAAGTCCGAAAGCACTAATCGCGAGCGGCCAGAATCGGCAGGTATGAGCGACGACGATGGCGAGGACGAGCCGGCGGTCGAACTCGGCGAGGGCAACGAGGTAGAGGGCGTCCCGATCGTCCAGGTTTCGGCGCGGCTGATGTGGGGCATCGAGAAGAGTGATATCCGCCGCCGCGAGGGCGACACCGTGATCCGCACGCCCGACGGTCCCCGCGAGCTGGGCGAGATCCTCGACGAGATCGACGAGACGTACTTCGACCGCCGCCAGAGCTTCGAATCGGAAGTGCGCGACGTGATCGGCCACGGGCCGGTCCCGACGGAATAGCGAACGCCGACCATCGGCGTTCGGAGGCGCGAACGGGACACCGTAAGCGGCACACCCTTTTGTCGACGCCGCCCGTCGATCCAGATATGACGCTCCCAATCGACCCGAACGTGATCGACCCCGAAGACATCGGCGAGAAGCGCGCGACCCTGGAGATGGACCACGAGGAGGCTATCGAGCACGTCCGCGAGGTCTTCACCGACGCCGGCTTCGGCATCGCCACTGAGTTTTCACCCTCCGAGATGCTCACCGAGAAGATCGGTGCCGACCGCGACCCCTACTACGTGCTCGGGGCGTGCAACCCGACGGTAGCCGACCGGGCACTGGACGCCTCCGAGAAGAAGATCGGCGGTCTATTCCCCTGCAACGTCGTGATCTGGCAGGACGAACCCGGCCGGCAGGTGGTCTACCACGTCTCGATCATGAAGATCGCGCGCCTGACCGGGATGGCCCCCGACGACGAGACGATGGCCGACATCATCGCCGACACGGGCGAGTTGGTCGAGGAGGCCTACGCGAATCTCTGAGATGGAGATCCGCGAGGCCGATCCCGACGATGCGCGCCTGCTCGCCGAACAGTGCTGGCAGCCGCTGGCCGAGTCGATGGCCGACTACTCATCACTGAACGAACTGGCCGACGATGCAGTCGAGGTGGCCGTCGATGGGTTCGCGGAGATGCTCGAGGCCGACGCACGGACGATCTTCCTCGCAGAAGTCGCGGGCGACGCGGTCGGGTTCGCGAACGTGCGAGTGGGCGAGCGGCCGGCGATGAGACACGGCACCGACGCCGAGGTCACCGATCTGTACGTGAAAGCGGGCTTTCGGGGGCGAGGCTACGGATCACGGTTGCTCGACCGAGCCGAGCGACTGGCCGCCGAGGAGGGCTGTGATTTCGTCCAGCTCTCGGCGGAGTGGGACAACGACGGGGCGCGCTCGCTGTACGAGGATCGAGGGTACGAGCCCAAGCAGGTGACGTACGTCCGGCCAGTCGACGATCAGCCCAGGTAGTCTCGCACGACAGTCCCGAAGCCCGCCGCGCCGACGCAGAACGAGACGAGGCCGCCGATCCCGGTGAGCGTGAGCGCGCCGTTGATCGTCGCCGCCACGAGTAGCGGGACGAGCCAGTCGCCATCGTCGTGGTCGACCAGTCGATCCGCGATCGCGAGGAAGGCGATGGCCGCGCCGAAGACCCAGGCGACGAACACCAACAGGCCGAACAAGAGCGCCAGCGGGATGCCGATGATCGTGATCAGCAGGACGACGATGACGAGGATGAAGAACACGAGCGAGACGAGGCCGTAGACGAACGCCCCGACGACGTTCTCGCGAAGCGCGTCCATCTTTCGCTCGGTGTAGCCGGGCGCGAGTGCGACCAGAATGGCACCGACGAGCAGTGTCGTCAGGAACGTACTGACCGCGCCGCTCCCGAGACCGACGGCCACGTCGACGCTGCCGAGTTCCGGAACGTCGACTGTCTGCAGGAGAACTGGCGGGAAGTGTATCACAGTAGAAATATCGCTTGGAAACGAGAAAAACGCTGTGGCAAGCGTGCTATCACTCGTCCAGGTCGTCCGAGTCAGCGACCGCCTCGGACCGCGCGTCGGCGCGATCTTCGGTATCGACGAGTCTGAGCGCGATCAAGAGAACGACCACGGGCACGCTGAGCAACAGCACGACCAGCAGGACGACGACCAGCAGTTCGACGCCACCCGGAAGCTGTCCGACGACCGACGGTGGATCGGTGGCAGTCATGGCGGTCTCAAAAGTCGCTCAACTTCGCCTGCAGGCCGGCGACCATCTCCGACTTTCGGCGGAGCGCACCCATCGAGATCGGCAACTGCCCAGTGACTTGCGTAACGGCCTCCCGGAACGTCTCGCTCACGCCATTCTCTCCCTCGAAGGCATTTCGAACGCCCTCGCGGACTTGCCACACGCCAACTGGAGCCCAGTAGTCGTCGGTGACTTCCCGCAGGACGAGGCACTTGGCCTGGCGACCCCGGTCTTTGAGGTGTTCCAGAACGCCCAGCCGGGAGGCGTAGTACGCCCCGGCGGTCTCCTCGACGTAGCCCGTCCGGCCCTCGTAGCCCTCGTGAGCACTGGCGAGGTAATAGGCCTCGCCGGCGGGGTTCCAGACGCTCTCGGGGGCTTTCATCTCGACCAGTTCGAACTCCCACTGGCCGGGCGTGAGAATTACCCAGTAGCGATTGCCCATGTACTCGTTGTAGTGGACTTCCGTCTCGTTGATCGCGGGCGCGTTCCTGATCCCGCCGCGGACGAACTGCCCGACGGTGTCGTCCACGGCCGTGATCGACCACCGCGTCGGGACGAGACGGCGATCCTGCCCGCGGCCGAGCGCGCCCGCCGAGAGGATGGTGTTGATGTCGTAGACGTCGAACCCGCGACGGTAGAGATAGCTCATCGCGCCCTCGGCCTGCCAGTCGTCGTCTTCCAGCGTCTTCTTCACAGGTCGAGGAACGTGCGGATTTTCCGCGAGGTCGGCACTGCGGGCGCTTGCTCGTGGGCCCGTGGGTGCGCCCACGTCGTCAAGCGAGAGATCGAGGTCCGGTTCCGAGTCGAGGCCCACCTCGACGTCGACGGGATGGTCGGCGATGGCGACCTCTCGCTGGACACCCACGAAACCGTCCCAGACGTCCCGCACGTCGACGTTCGCCGACCTGGTGGAGTTGAGCAGGCCGGTGCGGCGCTGGAGGACGTCGCCCACGCCCAGGCCCTGCTGGTACCACTGCCCGGAGGTGGCGAAGTCCGCAGCGTTTCCGTCTGTCACCGGCGAGAGGACGCCCGTCGAGACGTTGGGGTAGGAGGAGCGCCCGACGAAGATTTCGGGGGCCGTGGCACCGAACATGGAGTCGCCCGAGACGGCCTGCTCGAACTCTCTCTCGACCTCATCGAGGTAGTCGGTGATCTCGTAGGACTTCTCTTCTGCGAGGCGGCGCTTCTCGGCGGCCTCGTCGCGCTGGAAGTCCTCGATGAAGTCGTCCAGTTGCATTCAGTGAGTGTTTGGGTCTGACGGTGATGAATCTAACCCGTTCTTGATTCGTAGTGCGGCGTCAGAACGTGTACCTCGGTGGCGCGTGCAGTCGCGTGCTCCGTCACGCGACGAACACACGCGAGGGATGAGCATCACAGCGAACGGAGTGAGCGAGAAGCGCAATCGGCTGGGGAGGGTGTGGCTTCGACTGACGCGAGATTCAGTGAGTCAGACGCACTGCCGCAGTGATCGACTCCGAGAACCAGAAAGCCCCTTTCAGTCCCACTCGCGTGGCTCGGTTGGCCAGTCCAAACGGGTGGGGACGAAAGGGGCGACTGGCTCGACGAACCCGGACGAGGCAAGCAGGGAGGGACCGAAGGTCCCTCTGGCCGTGCGGGCGACTCACGGGTCGCCCGCGCGACACCGCAGGAGTGGAACGACGAGGAGCGCAGCGAGGCCCGGAAGTCGAGCCAGTCGGGGCTTTCTGGCTGTTCGGAGTGCTGTCACCGCCAGCTATTCCACCACTCGAAACATCCACAACCACCCCAGAAGTCGCTCCAGAACGCCCGGCAGAAGACGAAATAGAAAAATCGAGTTCTAGCCGTGGATGCCCATCGCCTCGATCTGCTCCTGATACCGGTTCCGAATAGTGACCTCAGTCACCTGCGCGACGTCGGCGACTTCCCGCTGGGTCTTCTTCTCGTTGCAGAGCAACGAGGCGGCGTAGATCGCGGCAGCCGCATAGCCAGTCGGCGATTTACCGGAGAGCAGGCCCTGCTCGGCCGTCTCTTCGATGATCTCGTTGGCCTTGGTCTGGACTTCCTCGGAGAGCTGGAGTTCAGAACAGAACCGCGGGACGTACTTTTTGGGATCGACCGGCTCCATCTCCAGGCCGAGTTCCTGAGAGATATACCGGTACGTACGGCCGATCTCCTTGCGCTCGACCCGGGAGACGTCCGAGATCTCTTCGAGACTGCGCGGAATCCCCTCTTTTCGACAGGCGGCGTAGAGCGCGGCCGTAGCCACACCCTCGATGGAACGCCCGCGAATGAGGTCGTCGTCGAGCGCCCGCCGATAGATCACCGACGCGACCTCCCGGACCGAGCGTGGCACCCCGAGCGCCGAGGCCATGCGATCGATCTCGCTGAGGGCGAACTGGAGGTTGCGCTCGCCCGCGTCCTTGGTCCGGATTCGCTCTTGCCACTTGCGCAGACGGTGCATCTGACTGCGCTTTTTCGAGGAGATCGAACGTCCGTAGGCGTCCTTGTCCTTCCAGTCGATCGTCGTGGTCAGCCCCTTGTCGTGCATCGTCTGCGTGGTGGGTGCACCCACGCGGGACTTCTGCTGGCGTTCCTGATGGTTGAACGCGCGCCACTCCGGTCCGGGATCGATGTTGCCTTCCTCGACGACCAGACCACAGTCGTCACAGATGAGTTCGCCACGGTCGGCGTCCTTTACGAGATTGTCGGAACCACACTCTGGGCAATCGTGTATTTCGTCCTCCTCCTGATCGGTTTCCGTCTGAGACTCACGCTCGCGCTCCCGCTGGCGGGTGGACCGTGTCATCGCACTTATATAGTAGTAGATTTGTTTGTATTAAATCCTTCGCCGGTTTCGGGTTGTGACCCCGGAACAGGGACAGGATGTATCAACCGTCGATATCGGAAGGTGTAAGCGCCCTGAAGCGCGATTCCCGTTCGAATGCCGGTCATCGAATGTGACGAATCGATCGCGCGCGAGCGACTGGAAGCCGCTGGAGTGGCCATCGAACCGGGCAATACCGACCACGAGCGCTGGCGCGCGCACCACGCTGGAGCGACCGCCGTGGCCTACGAGGGGAAGGTCGTGATGCAGGGCGAAGATCCAGAACGCCTCGCTGCGATCCTGCGCGAGGGCGGCGGCCGTGCGCACGTCTACTTCGACGGTGCCTCACGAGGGAATCCCGGTCCCGCGGCCGTCGGCTGGGTGATCCTGACCGGCGACGGCATCGTCAGCGAAGGCGGCAAGACTATCGGGGAAACGACCAACAACCGCGCCGAATACGAGGGACTGATCCACGCGTTAGAGGTCGCCGCCGACTACGGCTTCGAGGAAGTCCAGGTCCGCAGCGACTCCGAACTCGTCGTCAAGCAGATCCGCGGCGAGTGGGACGCCAACGACCCGGGGATGCGCGAGCGTCGGGTCCAGGCACACGAACTCCTTCGGCAGTTCGACTCGTGGTCGATCGAGCACGTCCCGAGAGAGCTAAACGAACGCGCCGACGAACTGGCGAACGAGGCACTGGACGATGACTGATTCGGTGAGTGAACTCCCGGCCGACGTAATCGAGGAGGCCGAACGACTGACCCGTCTCGCGCGCCGGGCCGTCGACGGAAAAGAGGCGGCCGCCTATCGGACCGAGCGAGACGAGATGCTGACCGAGTACGGCTACACGGCGCGGATCCGTGAAGACGACGACACGCTCGTCTGCTATCCCGAGGAGTGGGTCGACGACGAGGGAACTGTCTACCCGAGTGAGATCGAGAACGTCGACCGCGGCGTCGAGCGCTCGCTGTCGGGCCCGGGCGGGGGCGACGACTGGGACGCCATAGAGGAACACAACCGCGAGATCGCCGAGGCTGTTGCGGACGACCACAGCGATCCACACGGCGAGACGGCCCACGCACTGGCTGATTTCGCGGGCAATCACTACGCGAAACCGATCGGCGACCTCACCGAGAGTGAACTCGCGGAGTTTCGCGAGGAGTATCTCCCGCGAAACGGCTGGCCGAATGACGAGCAACTGGAAGTCCTGTCGCTGTCGGTCGAATACGCGCTCGAAAAAGCAGACGGTGACCGCCTGCAGTAGTTTGGGGGTGGCGCCGCTTCTTAGTGATTATTGTAGCGATTTACCGGTACGACCGCCCACAATCGGGCGGTCGATCCGGAACAGACCTACAATAATCACTATCAGTTGCCGTCGAAGTGGTTAGTTGACGGCGTCGATCAGGTCACGGAGATCGCTCGCGCGGTCGTCGTCGGTGACGATCTTCGAGAACTCCCAGTGAAGCTGGTCGAGAACGGCCTCGTAACCCTCGTCAGTCAGAGCGTACTGGTTGGTCCGCTTGTCGAGTTCGCTCTTCTCGACGAGGTCCATCTCGACGAGGTCGTCGAGGTTGGGGTACAGTCGCCCGTGATTGACCTCCGAATCGTAGTACGACTCGAGTTCTCGCTTGATAGCGAGCCCGTAGCGAGGTTCCTCGGCGAGGATAACGAGGATATTTTGCTGGAACGCGGTAAGTTCGCGCGCGATACCCGGATTCTCCGTGACGGTTTGTGCCTCTGACATGGTTAGCTAAATGTCATCACGCTATTTAACGCTTGTTAACTCTACCGAAATCTCGGTCGTATTCGCACTACTGAAGCCGAACCACGTCCGATTCGTCGTATCGAATTCGTTGTTAATACCTGCTGTGGTAATCATGGTAATCGGATTCAGTTACACGTCGTCGCCTGCTCGGTCGTCGGTTGGCGTTGGACCTGCTGTCGAAAGGACTTTTTGGCCGCTACTCACACTCACGGGTGATGACGAACCTCTGGGAAGACTTGGAAACCGGCCCTAATCCGCCCGAAGAGATCTACGCGGTCGTCGAGTGCCTGAAAGGCGAGCGCAACAAGTACGAGTACGACAAGGACGTTCCCGGAGTCGTGCTCGACCGCGTGCTGCACAGCAACGTCCACTACCCCAGCGACTACGGGTTCATCCCGCAGAGCTACTACGACGACGAGGACCCCTTCGACGTCCTCGTGCTGGTCGAAGACCAGACGTTCCCCGGCTGTATCATCGAGGCCCGACCCGTGGCCCTGATGAAGATGGACGACGACGGCGAGCAGGACGACAAGGTCATCGCCGTCCCCACCGAGGACCCCCGCTACGACCACATCGAGGACCTCGAAGACATCCCACAGCAGCAACTCGACGAGATCGACGAGTTCTTCGCGACCTACAAGAACCTCGAGGAAGGCAAGGAAGTCGAGACGCTGGGCTGGGAGGACAAGCAGGCCGCGATGGACGCCATCGAGCACGCCCAGGACCTCTACGACGAGCACTTCAACTGAGCGGGCGGGCTGCGGTTCGCCTCCCGCGTTCGAGACTCACTCGAACAGCCGACAGATTATTCACTAACTTATATTTATATACTTATAAATCCTGTACTATAGGAGATGAACACGACGCAGGGCACGGACGGCGAGCGGGGCAGTGGGTACGAGGCGACGAGGCGGGCGTTTCTCGCAGCGACGGGGACGGTCACACTCGGCGGCCTGGCCGGCTGTAGCGCGCTCGAGGACCTGGTAGACAGCGCCAGCGAAGAGGCCATCGAGAACAGGACTGCCTCGCCGGCTGGCTTCTATATCGGTGACACCAGCGGTACCGAAACGGCGTACGCCAGCGGCCCAGTCGACGTTCGCTTCGTCCCGCCGAGCCTGCGGGCCGAGGATCGACGCATCGACATCGAGGGATGGAGTACCACCACGACCACGAAGGCCCAGGACTACAACTCCTCGCGCTCGAACAAACCACGGTCGATCTGGGTGCCCGACCCCAACGACGGGGATTCCGACGCCGACGGTATCGACGACCTAGTCGAGGTGCTAGATATCGAACGGGGACTGTTAATCTACGCCGACGCCACCATCACGACCATCGAGCGTCGGTCGAGCGACGACGCGACGCGAATGCTGGGCTCGTTCATCGACGGGACGACTCGAGTCCGGGAAACACTCGAAGACTGTCCCTCGGATGTCTGTGGCTCTGTCCAGGAGCACGCCAGCGCACGCAAACGTCTCGCCGAGGAGGCCAGCGAGGCCGTGGAGGCGGGCGAGTGGGACCGCGCGCGGCGATCGATGCAAGAGGCTCGCCGCATCGTCCAGGGCGATATCGAGGACATCAGCGACGATCTCGACAGCGACGGCGACGGAATCTCCGACGGCACCGAGGAGTTGTACGACTACCTCGGCGGGGAGCCGACCATCGGTGAGCACTTCGTCGTCACGCTCCCGGACGCCCAGGTCCGTGGCGGCGGCCTCGAACTGGTCGACGAACTGACGCCACAGCGCGTCCTCGAGTACTTCCTGGGCGAACGAGACGCCGAGGGTTGTGCGCAGACGGATCGCGCTGCCGTCGTCCACCGGGACCTGGCCTGCCGGAACCTCCTCGAGCCGACGCTCGAACTCCAGGACGGCTTCGACCTCAGCCGGCCCAACGACATCGACAAGAACGACATCCGCCGCGGCGTCACCGCCTTCGGAACCTCGGGCGGTGTCGTCGTCACCGGGGCGACACCGGAGGCCGACCGCACGGTGCCGATGGCGCGGGTCTCGGGCCAATCGAGTGGGGGAGATGAGTGTTGCTTCGATTATAATAATTCCTGGGGCGAGGAGACCGACTCCGGGGAGGCGACCGTCTCGGCGGTGTTCGTCGTTCCCGTCACGGCGACGCCGCCGGACAGCCCCAGGCCGATGCCCGCGCTGTTTCACGTGCGGCGGATCCGTCACGACGACCAGCTGCTGTTCGTCGGCGGCTGGCAGATCGACGACGGCGCGCTCTACGAGAACAGCGCGACGCTGTTGACCGCCGCCGGCCCGAACCACGTCGCACCAGTGACCCACTCCGTCAACGAGGACGGGAGTGTCGAGATCGAGTATCAGGATGGCGACGACATAATCCTCCGAAAACGCCCCGGCCGGACGAAGTACGGAAACATCACGCTCAGCAAGGCGTACGACCCCGAGGACGATTACCTCCCCGCGGGTGCCTACTCGGTGTGTCGTGACGGCGGGGAAGTCTGGTGCTGGGGCGTCCAGTCCCGGGAGGCGCTCGCCAAACACGACACCGGCGGCTGTCCCGGAACGGACAGTGACGCCCCCGCGTGGACGGTCTCGTCGACGCTCGACGCGCCAATCGTCCACCTCGTCGGGGCGGCCGAAGCGTCGAACGACGTGAAGTTCAAAGCGGGCGCGGAACTCTCGAAGGCCGTCAATTAGGGCGTCCGTGGCGGCCGTATGTCTCGGAGACATTGTCGCTCGCCTGCCCATAAATTATGCGCATGAGTAATTATATGAGTGTTCGGGCCCTGGTTTCGACTGCAATGGCAACCAGACGCCCCTCCGCCGGCATGGACCACCCGACCGTCGTCCCCGAACAGCGCGAGGCGATGGGAGTCGACCACCTCACAGTCGTGCCGGAGAATTTCGAGTCGTCGGACGACGACGCGTAGCCACGCTCCTCGCGATCAGTAGAATTGCCGCTTTCTGGGACGCACTCACGAAAAGAAGCTTCTTGTGCCCGACGCTGGTATCGGGAAGTATGGGACTATTCGATCGGCTCAAGGGCGACGACGGCCCCCGCGTCGCCTTCTTCGGGATCGACGGGGTGCCGTACAGTCTGCTCGCCGAGCACACCGACGAGTTTCCGAACCTCGCCGCGCTGGCCGAGGATGGCAGCGCCGGCGCGATCGACAGCATCGTGCCACCGGAATCCTCGGCCTGCTGGCCCTCTCTCACGACCGGCGTCAACCCCGGCGAGACTGGTGTCTACGGTTTCCAGGACCGCGAAGTCGGATCGTACGACACCTACGTCCCGATGGGCCGGGACGTCCAGGCGACCCGGCTGTGGGACCGCGTCGAGGACGAAGACCGGAAGGCCACAGTGCTGAACGTGCCCGTGACCTTCCCGCCCCAGCGCGACGTCCAGCGGATGGTTTCGGGCTTTCTCTCGCCCGGTGTCGACAAGGCGGCCTACCCCGACGACCTCCGGGAGTACCTCGAAAACAACGATTATCGGATCGACGTCAACGCCAAACTGGGCCACGACGACGACAAGAGCGAGTTCATCGAGGACGCCCACGAGACGCTGGACAAACGGTTCGAGACGTTCAAGCACTACGTGCAGGAAGACGACTGGGATCTCTTCTTCGGAGTCTTCATGACGACCGACCGGGTCAACCACTTCCTGTTCAAACACTACGAGCAGGACGGCGAGTACAAAGAGGAGTTCTTCGAGTTCTACCGGACGGTCGACGACTACCTCGGCCAGTTGCGCGAGATGCTGCCAGACGACGTGACCATGATGGTGGCGTCAGATCACGGCTTTACCTCCCTGGAGTACGAGGTCCACTTCAACGAGTGGCTCCAGCAGGAAGGCTGGCTCTCCTACGAGGACGACGATCACAGCGAATTAGGCGACATCGCCGAGGAGACCACCGCCTACTCGCTGATCCCCGGACGCTTTTACATCAACCTCGAAGGCCGCGAACCCCGCGGGAGCGTCCCACAGGAGGAGTACGGGGAGGTCCGGGACGAGCTCAAGGCCGAACTCGAACGCCTCGAAGGACCGGACGGAAACGCGGTGGCCGACCGCGTCGTCACCAAGGAGGAAGCGTTCCGCGGAGACCACGACGACATCGCGCCAGACCTCGTCGTGATTCCGAACCACGGCTTCGATCTCAAGGCCGGCTTCAAGGGCGGCAGCGACGTCTTCGGCGTCGGCCCGCGCAACGGGATGCACAGTTTCGACAACGCGACGCTGTTCGTCGACGACCCGAACGTTCGCATCGAGGACGCCGATCTGTTCGACATCGCGCCGACGGTCCTCGATCTGATGGACGTCGAGTACGACCGGGCCGACTTCGACGGTCGGAGTCTCGTCTAGGCGCCCACGGAGCAGGATTCTCGCGACGCCCGAACCCCGATCGGCGGGGTGGGTGTATTTATGCTTTGACCGACGAATGGGGAACGATGGCGGACGTTTCACTGGATCTCGACCCGGCGATGATCGACAACATGCGCCGCGAGGCCGACGAGCACGGGTTCGACGATCTCGACGGCTACGTCGACTGGCTCCTCCAGCACCGAGACACCGTGCTCAACGAACACGACGTCTGGAACGCCCCACCGGGCGGGGTCGCCGATCCCGACGCCGACCTGAGCCAATCCTCCGGTCCCTCGATCGACCCTGACCTCGCCGGGGACAGCGGTCCCTCCCTGGAGTCAGACGCCGAGGAGTCCACCGAAGACGACCTCGAAGAAGACGTCGACCTCCCCGAGGAAGAAGACAGCGCCGACGACGACGACGTCGCCGCCGCGCTCGAAGAGATCGAACTCGAAGACGACGAGGACTAGAACAGGTCGTCGAGTTCCTCGTTGTCGAAGGCCTCGTTCGGGTTCGGACTGGGCTCGTTCGCCTGTTTGTGGGCCTCCCGGGCCCGGTCGAGGAACTCGTCGATCCGGTGTGAACGCTCGACGCCGCCGAGCAGGATCAGCGCCGCCAGCCGTTCCGTGTCCAGCGGGAAGTCCCCGCCGCGGACTTCGAGACTGCCGGTCTCGTCTTCGACCCAGCTGCGAGCGCGTTCGACGCCCTTGCGAGAGATTCGGTCGGGGTCGCCAGCGATCACCAGCAGCGCGGTGTCGGCATCGACGGCGTTTGGCAGGCTCGTCCCGGCCAGCAGGGCGTTGCGGGTCGCGCTCGTGATGTTGTTGACGTTGTCGGCGCTGTCCTCGGCCGCGGCCACGGAGGCGTACCCGATGGAGGCGATGCCACCCGGTCGGAGGGTGTTGATGACCTCGCTGGAGTCGACGACGCTCTCGGCGACGCCGTCGATGACCTCGCCTGCTGCCAGTAACAAGCCGACGCGCTGGGCGATGTTCTGGTTGATCGTGTCGAAGCCCTCCTCGACGCTCTCGTCGGTGGCGTGCCAGGCGTCGTTATCGATGAGGATCGTCGAGTCAGCCTCGCGGACGACGGTCTTGAGCGAGCGGCCGGCGTTGGCCTGGTAGATCGATCCCTCGTTGCGCCCGGGGAGCACACCCAGGACGTAGACGGGAATGTCGTAGATCCGGTTGAGTTCGCGCGCGAGCATGGGCGCGCCGCCCGACCCGGTGCCGCCGCCGAGGCCGGCGACGATTACGAGCCCCTCGGCCTTGGAGGTGATCCGGCCGTCGAGTTCGTTCATGACCTCGGTGGCCTCCTCTTCCATGATCTGTGCGCCGAGTTCGTTGTCGCCGCCGACGCCGTGACCTTTGACCCGGTCGCGGCCGATCAACAGCGTGTCGATGTCCAGAGCCTGCAAGTCGGCTTCGGCGGTGTTTACCGCCAGCGCCCCCTGGACAGCGTCGAACCCCATCTCGTAGTCGTACTCCGCGAGGGCCTGGGTGATCTTGCCGCCGGCTTGACCAACCCCGATCAGGACGACTTTCATATGCAATGGGTCGGCATACCGCGTAATCAACGTTTGGACATTTTATCGGGTGGCGGCGGCAATTCCCGCGGAAAGTACCACCCACTTGTACCCCCACCCCTAACCAGAAGGTATGTTGACCGGACGCTTCCCCGACGCCGGCGAGCGCGACCCCGAGGCGCTGCTGGCAGCCTACCAGGACGTACTGCAGACGGTGATCGACGACCACGGCGTCGAAGCTGTTCTCGCCGAGACCGGACTCGACGAACCGACAGTCGAATCGCTCGCGAACGGCGACGCCGGCGAGGTCACGCTGGAGGACGCCGCCGCCGTCCTCGCGCTCTCGGCGGAGTATCCCGACGCCGACGCGGTCGTCGCCGAAGCCCGGGACATCCTCCTGATGGGAATGACCACCGCGGTCATGGACGTCGATAGCGTCGCGGCCGAACTCGGCGGCGACCTCGAACCCAAGGAGATCCAGCAGAAAGTCGAGGGGCGCTACCCGATCACGCTGGGCGAGTACGCCCGCATCCACCACTTGCTGGAGTCGAAATGACCCGCGTCGCCATCCTCGGATGTGGCTACATCGGCCTCGAACTGGCCCGCCAACTCCAGCCCGCTCACGACGTGGTCGGCGTCCGCCGCTCGCAAGCGGGGCTCGAAGCCATCGAAGCGACTGGCGCAACAGCGGTCGAGGCCGACGTGACCGACTCCGAGACCCTCGAAGCCGTCCCCGATTCCGACTGGGTGGTCTTCGCGGCCTCCAGCGGGGGTCGGGCTGCCGAGGCCGCCCGCGAGGTCTACGTCGACGGCCTCCGGGAGACGATCGATCACTTCTGCGCCCGGTCGACCGTCCCCGACCGGATCGTCTACACGTCCTCGACAGGGGTCTACGGCGACCACGACGGCGCGTGGGTCGACGAGGGGACACCGATCGAACCGACCACTGAGAAGACCGAAGTGCTCGCCGAGGCCGAGGCGATCGCGACCGAGCGCCCGATCGACGACACCGACGGGACAGTCGCCCGGTTCGCCGGCCTGTACGGCCCAGAGCGCTACCGGCTCTCGCGGTACGTCGAGGGACCCGTCACGGAGGGCTATCTGAACATGATTCACCAGGCTGACGCCGCCGGCGCGGTGCGCTTCCTGCTGGAAGCAGACGAGGCGCGCCGCGAGGTGGTCAACGTCGTCGACGACGAACCAGTCAGCAAGTGGGATTTTGCGGACTGGCTGGCGAGTGAGTGCGGCGAGCCCGAGCCACCGAAACAGACCAAAGAAGAGCGCCTCGACGACCCCGAGCTCTCGGAGGCGGGCAGGCGTCGGATCCAGACGAGCAAGCGGGTCAGCAACGACAAACTGCGAAGCCTGGGCTACGAGTTCGCATATCCGACGTATCGCGAGGGGTATCGCGACGCCATCGAGCAGTATCGCAACGCCTAGACGCCCCACCCGTTTTTTAGTCACACAGTTCACACGTAGTGGCATGCAATCGGTGTTGGTCGTCGGCGGGACGCGATTCATCGGCCGGGCGACGGTCGCCGAATTCCGCGAGCACGGCTACGATGTGACGCTCTGTAATCGTGGCCACCACCCCAATCCCTTCGGCGGTGACGACGCGGTCGAGCTGGTCGAGGCCGACCGGCGCGAGGACGAGCAGTTGCGGGCCGCCGCCGAGGCGGTCGAGCCGGACGTCGTCGTGGACCTGGTCGCCTACCACCCTCGCGACGTCCGGGTCGCGACGGACATCTTCGCCGACAGCGAGGCGTACGTCTTCGTCTCCAGCGGGGCAGCTTACGCCGCGGACGAGATCCCCAAGCGCGAGGGTGAGACGCCGCTGAAATCCTGTAGTGAATCCGAAGCGGTCGACGACTCCCACGAGACATACGGCAAGCGCAAGGCCGAGGGTGATCGTGCCGTCTTCGCCGCGGCCGATGAGGGCGTCCGGGCGATGAGTGTCCGACCGACGATCGTCTACGGCCCCCACGACTACACCGAACGACTGGACTACTGGCTCGCCCGCGTCGACAGCCACGGCGCGGTCGTCGTCCCCGGCGACGGCGGGTCGCTCCACCAGCTCGCCTACGTCGAGGACGTCGCCAGTGCGCTCCGAGTCGTCGCCGAGCGCGGGACTGCAGGCGAAGCCTACAACGTCGGCGACAGGGACGCCCAGCCGCTCGGCGATCTGCTCGATCTGCTCGCGGCGGCCTGCGAGACCGACGTGCGACAGGCCTACGCCAGCGAGCGCGAACTCAGCCCCGATCTCGAACCCGACGACTTCCCGCTGTACCGCGACCGGCCACACCTGCTGGCGACCGAGAAGCTCCACGCACTGGGCTGGGAGGCGACACCGCACCGCGAGGCGCTCGAACCCACAGTCAGAGAGCATCGCGAGAGCGATCGGGACGGGAGCGACCGCGGCCCGCGCCGGGACGTCGAAGCGGACATCCTCGATCGACTGCGGTGAGCGACGGTTAGTCGTCAGCGCCCTGGGAGGCGTGTGTGGGTGCCGACTCCCCGTTCAGACGGCGACGCTCGACGGCGGCGACTATCCAGCCGGCCAGCACGACACAGACGTACGCCAGACAGACGCCGGCGACGACGTCGGTCAGCCAGTGGATCCCGAGGACCATCGTCGAGAGGACGATCGCGCCGGCACAGATCGCCGCAATCGCGAACCAGCGCGGCTGGTTCTCGCGGGTCCGCCAGGCGAACACGAGGACGACGACCGACAGCGACGTGTGCAGCGACGGAAAGACGTTGGTGTTGGCAGAGACGGCCGTGGTCAGCTGTCGGACCTGCGGATAGAGGTCGTACAACAGGCCGTCGACGCGGTTCGCGATGTGGAGCCGCGGCCCGTAAGCGACGAACAGCGTGTACAGGGACATTCCGATGACGTCGTTGAGCGCGTACGCGACGAGCAGCTCTTTCAGCGAGCGCGTCGTCGACGCGAGCGCGTAGAGAACGACCGGAACCACGAGGAGGTAGGTGAACCCGAACACGTAGAAGGCCGCGAACACCGGGACGAGCGCGTCTGGAGTGAGCGCCTGCAGGTGCGCGACGAAGAATCCCTCGACCGCGAATAGCGTGTCCGTGATGTTCCGGCCGACCTCGTGGGACAGCTGGACGCTCTCGTCGTGGACGAACCGTCGAAACAGCAACACCAGCGCCACGAGACCGAGATACGGTGCCGCATCGAACAGCGCCTCGTCGAGCGTTCGACGTGCCTGCCGGAGCGAACGACGATCGAAACAGACCGGGATCGTCGACACGACACCGGCGAAGACGACGAGGCCGACGACGGCGCTCACCGACAGCAGCGACATCGCTCCCCCCTCACCTGGCCAGGCGCGGCGAACACCGTCGAGAAGACACCCTGAACGTGCGCCGATCCCATGGTAAACGAACAGTGGAGAGACGAACCCACAAAAGGCCCACCAGAGTTTCCGTCTCTGAAACAGTCCCCACCGGAACTCGAAGAGACGGCGATCGCTGATAGATTCGACATACCCATTCCAAAACTGAAAGCAGACGATTATAATAAAATATATTACAGGACAGTGTCGAGAACAGAGCGACCACGATGCGCGATTCGCTCGCGGCCGGATCGGGACGGCAAACCGTTATACTCCCGCCGAGTCCATACCCAGACATGTTTCAGAAGTCGACCTGGATTCGACTGCCGCGGAACGTCCTCGTCGGCCACGGCGTGCTCGGCCAGACCGTCGAAGCCGTCGAGGAACTCCACCTCGCGGGCCGGCCGCTCGTCGTGACGAGTCCCACACCAAAAGAAGTCGCCGGCGAGCGTGTCACCGAGCTGTTCGCCGACGCTGGCCGTGACCCGGCGACAGTCGTCGTCGAGGAGGCCAGTTTCAGCGAGGTCGAACGCGTCATCGAGGCCGCCGCCGACGCCGAAGCCGGGTTCCTGGTCGGCGTCGGTGGTGGCAAGGCCATCGACATTGCGAAGATGGCCGCCGACCACCGCGACCAGGGGTTCGTCTCCGTGCCGACGGCGGCGAGTCACGACGGGATTGTCTCCGGGCGTGGGTCGGTCCCCGAGAAAGACACCCGCCACAGCGTCGCGGCCGAGCCGCCACTGGCGGTCGTCGCCGACACCGAAATTCTGGCCGACGCCCCCTGGCGGCTCACCACCGCGGGCTGTGCGGACATCATCTCGAACTACACCGCCGTCCGGGACTGGGATCTCGCACATCGCCTCCAGAACGTCGAGTATTCGGAGTACTCCGCCGCACTAGCGCGGATGACCGCCGAGATGCTCGTCGAGAACGCCGACTCGATCAAGCCCGGCCTCGAAGAGTCGGCCTGGATCGTCGTCAAGGCGCTGGTCTCCTCTGGTGTGGCGATGTCGATCGCCGGCTCCTCGCGACCCGCCTCGGGCGCGGAACACCTCTTCAGCCACCAGCTCGACCGGCTCGTCCCCGGCGCGGCCCTGCACGGCCACCAGGTCGGCGTCGGCTCGATCATCGCCGCGTACCTGCAGGACGGCGAGAACGGCATGTGGCGCAACATCCGCGACGCCCTCGACCGGATCGGCGCGCCGACGACCGCCGAGGGATTAGGGATCGACGACGAGACCGTGATCGAGGCGCTGACCAGTGCCCACGAGATCCGTGATCGCTACACTATCCTCGGAAACGGCATGAGCGAGGAGGCCGCGCGGGAAGCAGCCCACGTGACCGGCGTGATCTGAGAGCGCCGCCGTGACTCGTGCGTGCGCTGCTCACTGCTAGATTATCTCGCTCGCCAGCGTCTCTCTACTCGTTATGTCGACCCAGACACAGTACCCGGAGACCGAACAGACCCTCGTCGCGACCGTCACCACAGAGACAGTCCCCGGCCGAGAGATCACCGAGGTCCTGGGGATCGCGCGCGGCAACACCGTCAGAGCCCGCAACGTCGGCCGTGACATCACCCAGGGGTTCCGTAATCTCGCTGGCGGCGAACTCAAAGCGTACTCGACGCTGCTCGCGACGGCCCGTGACGACGCCATCGCCCGGATGGAAGCCAACGCCGTCGAGATGGGGGCCGACGCTGTCGTCAACGTCCGGCTGGAGACGTCCGAAGTGACGAAAGGAGCCTCCGAAGTGATCGCCTACGGGACCGCAGTCAGACTCGACTGATCGACTATAGTAACAATTGAAACGATTTACACACCGATCGCACTGTTGTCGTGCGATCGTGTGTGCATTGATTTTCAATGGCTACTATAGGAGAAGGTCAGCGAACATCGACGACTTCGATCTCGAAAACCAGTGTTTTGCCCGCGAGTTCGTGATTGAAATCGACCTCCACGCTATCCTCGGTGACGGCCGTCACGTCACCGTGCAAGCCGTTCTGGGCGTGGACGTGCAGCCCGACTGCAGGCTCCTGTCCAACCATTCCTTCGAAGGTATCAGGATCGTACTCCCGGACTCGATCGGGGTCGTGCTCGCCGTATGCTCTCTCTGGTGTGACCTCGACCGTCGCTTCCTCGCCATCTCTCATACCCACAAGGGAATTATCTAGTCCCTCGATGATATCGCCCGCACCGACGGTAAAAGAGAGTGCGGGGTAGTCGCCGGGGCCGGCGTCCTGGGCGTCGTCGAGGCCGTGTTCGAGGGCAACTTCGTAGCGCGAGGTGTCGAAGATAGAACCGTCCTCGAAACGGCCGACGTACTCGATGGTGACGGTGTCACCGGGTTCGATCGGCATGCCCGACTGTGGGGCAGGCAGGGGCTTAAATCCGCACGGTCGTTTCCACTGTGAAGGATTCGGTCCCTGAACCTCGTTCGAGACGCTCTGTCGAACTTTCGCCTTCGAAGGACACTATATCGCGAGTGAGTGAGTTACACTGTACCAAACTGTGATGTGCTTCGGCGATCCACAGTCCGGCATGGACGACGCCTACATCGTCGACGCGGTCCGGACGCCCTTCGGCAAGCGCGGTGGCTCGTTCCGGGACACCCACCCGCAGGATCTGGCGGCCGAGCCGTTGCGTGCGCTCGAACGCCGAAACGACTTCGACGGCGCCACCGACATCGAGGACGTAATATTGGGATGTGTCACCCCAGTCGACGAACAGGGATCGAACGTCGGTCGGATCGCACCGATGGTCGCAGGGTGGGGCGATTCCGTCCCCGGAGTGCAACTTAACCGGATGTGCGGCTCCGGCCAGCAGGCTGTGAATTTCGCGGCCGGGCAGATCCGGGGCGGGATGGCCGACGTACTCGTCGCGGGCGGCGTCGAGCATATGACGCGCGTGCCGATGGGCAGTGACGCTCCCGGGAGCAGTTACGGCGAGCGATCGGTCGTCACCGACACCTACTTCGAGCACGTCGAAGAGTTGACGACCCAGGGCGAAGGGGCCGAACGGATGGCCGAGCAGTGGGACCTCTCTCGCCGGGAACTTGACGAGATCGCCGTCGACTCCCAGCGCCGCTGGGGCGAGGCTGTCGAGGACGGTGCCTACAACGAACAGATCGTCCCCGTCGAGACGAGACTCGATGGGGAGGCGGTCGTCGTGGAGGAGGACGGACATCCGCGACCGGAGACCACGGTCGACGCGCTGGGCGAGTTGCCACTGGCGTTCCGATCCGAGGGCGAGGGCGTCCTCCACGCTGGCAATTCGTCGGGGATCGTCGACGGTGCGGCCGCGCTACTGGTGGCTTCAGGCGCTGCGTGTGAGGAACACGGCTGGGACCCGCTGGCGAGAATCGTCGACACGCACGTCGTCGGCGTCGATCCGGTGACGATGCTGACGGGGCCGATTCCCGCTACTCGGGAACTGCTCGCAGCGACCGATCTCACGGTCGCGGATATAGATCGCTTCGAAGTCAACGAGGCGTTCGCGTCGGTCGTGGCGGCCTGGCTCGAAGAGACCGGTGCCGAGTGGGACCGGACCAACGTCTGGGGCGGCGCGATCGCCCACGGCCATCCGCTCGGGGCGACCGGTGCGGCACTCCTGGGGAAACTCCCCTACCAGCTCCGGGCGTGTGACGGGCGCTACGGAATCTCGACGATGTGTATCGGGTTCGGGCAGGGGATCGCGACGCTGATCGAACGGGTCTGAGCCGCGAACGTGAGGCACCGTTATCAGCGCGTCTCGGCGACGACGACACCGCCGCCGTCGGTTCGAAGCGTCACCGCAGACTGAACGTCCCTGGAGCCGATCACGAGCGCAGTCGTCCGATCGTCGAGCGTCTCGAATCTGGCGGGGACGCCATCGAGCGTGGTCGTTCCGTTCTCGACCGTGCCGTAGCTGTCGAGATAGTCGCGAGCGACGGTCGCGAACTCGGTGGCGTCTCCAGGGGTGTCCCAGCGCTGCACCCAGACGTAGCTGGTAGTGCCCTCACCGTCGGCCGGCCGAAGCGAGCGGACGGTGTCGTTGCCCCAGCCAGCCGCTGCAGCCACTGCACGGTCGGTCGAGACACCGTTGTCGAGGGCGTACCGCAGGTAGGCCTCACCTTTGCGGTCGCTGCCGGCGAGGACGTACTCGCTCCCAGTCTCGACCGTGACTGTCAGCGGGGCCGGCGGTTCGCTTCCGGGCGCAAGCCCGTGGAGGACCTGTTCGCTCGTCGTCGGCGGATGCTGATAGACGGATTCGATCGCAGCGGGGTCGTCGATCCGGGCGTCGACGTAGCGCGTTCCGAAGACGTATCGGCTGTTGCCGTACGCGGTCAGGCTCCCGTTCGGAGCAGCGGCCGCGATCCCGTCGTAGAGGGCGACGTTGCGCGGCCCCTCGGGGACGTAGCGTTCGAGCAGCGCGTCCGTCGTGAAGACGGCCGCGCCTTCGGTCGTCGCCCGCGCGGCGTAAGCTCCGTCTGTCGTCGTGTCAGTCCCGGCGTTGACGCTCTCGAAGCGGCCGTTCTGCAACTGGACGTAGTGGACGAACTCGTGGGCAGTCAACAGCCTGGTGACTCCCGATCCCATGCCGGGCGCGCTGTGCAGATAGACGTTGCCGACGCCGTCGACACGGCCCTCGGCGAGCCAGGACAGCGGCACGTCTCGCGAGCCGAGCGTGACGTTCGTGCCCGCGAGCGACGCGGATTCGAGACCGAGCGTATCCGACAGCGTCCGCCGGTCGACTCCCCTGCCGCGCGTCAGATTCGCCGGACCCTGGGCGACCACGGCTTCGGGGTCGGTGACGTTCGTCTCCAGGACTGCCTCGACGCGCTTGAACGTGCGGTCGGGATCGACCGCCAGGTCGCCGCCACGGACGGTGATCGCCGAATCGTCACCGTCGGACTCGGCGGTGCCGTCGCCATCGGACCCTTCACCCGAGTCGGTGTCGGAGCCATCGTCCGAGCCACCAGCAGGGTCCTCACCCGACTCACCGTCGTCAGTGATGTCGACGGCACTGCGGGCCTCCTCGGGGAGATCGATCGGTGCGTCACCGTACGCGAAGTCGATCGTCGAGACGATGGTTCGGTTGGTCGTCGTCCGTGACGTCTCGGTCGTCTGATCGAACGTCGCGTTGACGCGGTGGATCGTCCCTTCACGGTCGACCCAGTAGGTCACGCTCGCGTCGGTGAACGTCGTCCGGTTGCCGGTCTGGAACGTGGTGTCCAGCGACGTCGTGTTCAGATCGGCCTGCAGACGGCGGAGGGTCGCGTCGCCGCTCGTGGTCGCGCCGTCGACGGCGACGCTGGCGTTGGCCAGGGCCTTGCGGTACTGTGCGAGAATGTCGTACCGGTCGAGCAGCTGGGTCGCGTTCCCGGAGACGTCGGTTTCGATCCACTCGGAACCGTACTGGCGGGCGTGCTGCGGGCTCCGGGCGTAGTTCGTCTCGTCGACGAGATACCCATCGACGGTCGTGGTCTGTCCGCGGACCGTCTGTTCGAGCGAGCGGTGGTACTCGGTCGCCGGCCGGTCGATCACCAGTTCGTTCTGGAGGGCGATCGTCTGCTCGACGTTGTTCGCGCTGACGGCGATCGTCCCGTCGACCGTCGCCTCGTATCGCGAGACGTTCTGTGCGCTTTCGAGTGCTGTCGACTGGATCTCGCTGGCTGACGCGTCGACGGTCGGCGCGGTCGTCCCGGCGGGCGTCGACGCGTCGGTCGGCGTGGGCGTCATCTCGGGGCCGCCGGTGCAACCGGCGAGCGCGACGGCCGCGACGACGGCGACGACGAGCAGTGCGCGACGGAGAGTCATCGGCAGCGTACCTCCGTTCGGGTGGTCGAATCACGATTCATCTGGACGGACAGCGCGTTCCCCACGAACGCGCGTCTCCGGTTCAGGACGGCAACTTCCTCACCCATTGCACTCGGCAGTACGAAGTAGTGTACAAAAGACGCCCAGCCACAGTTTCCGGGTCTGAAATTGGAGTCTGATTCAGACGTGTTCGTCGAGGAACGCGACGACGTCGGTGTAGGCGTCGATGCGGTTCTCGCGCTTGCTCAGGCCGTGCCCTTCGTCCTCGTAGATCCGTAGCTCGACGGGGACGCCGTGGTCGCGGGCCGCCGCGGCGATCTGTTCGGCCTCGCCCACGGGCACGCGCGGATCGTTCGCGCCGTGGATAATGAACAGCGGCGCGCGGATGCGGTCGGCGTGATTGATCGGGCTGATCGATTCGAGGAAGTCCCGATCGTCCTCGAGGGATCCGTACTCGGCCTCCCGGAGTTTCCGTCGCCACGAGCCGGTATTTTCGAGGAACGTGACGAAGTTCGCGATCCCGACAGTGTCGACGCCCGCCGCCCACATGTCGGGGTACTCGGTGAGTGCCGCGAGGACCATGAACCCGCCGTAGGAGCCGCCCTTGACGACGATCCGGTCTTCGTCGACGAACTCGTGCCCGGCGAGCCAGTCCGCACCGGCTTTCAGGTCTTTCACCGAGTCCATCCGCTTTCGGACGTCGTCGAGATGGGTGTACTCCTTGCCGTAACCCGTCGATCCGCGGACGTTCGGCTCGAAGACAGCGTACCCCCGGGAGAGGAAGTACTGCGTGAGTCCCGAGAACGAAGGGCGGCGCTGGCTCTCGGGCCCGCCGTGGACGTCGACGATGACGGGCGTCTCGCCGGGTTCGGGATCGTGGGGCAGCGAGAAGTAGGCCGGTACCTCTATTCCGTCGAACGATTCGTAGTGGATCAGTTCGGGTTCGACGAAGGAATCACGGGGGATTCCGGCGGTGGAAGCGCGGGTCCAGCGCTCGCTCTCGCCCGATTCGGTGCTCGCGGGTCGCTTCGCTCCCCGCTCGCTTTCTTCGAGGTTCTTCGCTTCGCTCAGAACCTCGCCTATCTCGACGACGTACACGTTCGTGTTCTCGGCCCGACCCGTCACGGTGACAGCGAAGCGGTCGGCGTCCTCGCTCCAGGAGACCCCACCCGCCAGCCCCCCAGGGAGATCCGGCGTCGGGAGCCGATCGATGTCGGTCGGACCGTCGAGTGTTCCGACTGTGAGTTCGGTGTAGCCGTCGACGTTGCGAGAGTAGGCCAGTCTGCCCGAGTCCTCGTCGAGCGAGACGCCGTCGACGTTCCAGTCGCCGCCCTCGACGACGGTCTCCAGATCCCGCGTTTCGAGGTCGAGCCGGGCCAGATAGAGCGTGTCGGCGTCGCGGTCGGTGACGAGATACAGCGCTTCGCCGTCGGGCCCCCAGTTGGCGCTGTGATAACGGACCTCGTCCTCGTGCGGCGTGAGATGGGTCAATTCACCCGAATCGAGATCCAGCGAGTAGAGGTCCTGATCGAAGCTGGTGTGGGATTCGACGACGAGCAGGCGGTCGTCCTCGGGGCTCCACCCGCCCAGCGAGAGCCAGCCGTCGCCCTGGTGAATCAGGTCGGCGTCATCGCCCGACTCCGCGCGACCCTGGACGTAGACGTCGAAGACGCTCCTCTCACGGCGGTTCGCGGCGAAGGCGATCCGGTCGCCGTCGTTGCTCCAGCCGCCCCAGCGGTGTTTCGCCTCGGGCCTGGCCGTGAGCGGGTTGATCGCCCCGGAGTCGGCGTCGAGTCGAAACAGTTGGGCGCGTTCGTTGCCGCCCTCGTCCATGCTGAAGACGAGTTCGGGGCGCTCGGGCGACCACGAGGCGAAGCCGACCGACTCCTCGAAGAAGGTTCGCTGGCGGGGCCAGGTCTCGGGTCCGTCGACCGTCCAGACCTGAGCGGTTCCGGTCGTGTCCATCAGGAAGGCGAGCGTACCGTCGGGGCCGATCGAGGCCCCGTAGGCGGCACGGACGTTGAGATAACGTTCGAGATCGACGGTCATGCGCCGAATCGAGGGGCGAGAGCGGCATAGGTGTTGTGCGAAGTCGGGTGACTCTTTTATACGTCTGGGTCGCCAATCGAGAGATGTGGCAGTTTCGTTGCCCGCATCAGTGTCGCCAGTGTTCGTCGCTTACGTGGCAGCCTTCGCGCTCGCGGCCGTCGCCTGTTTCGTCAGTGTGAGTTACGTCGGCCGGATCGAAGACCCGGACACGCGACGCGGGTTGTTTGCACTGTTACTGCTGACCGGCGGCTGGGCGAGCGCGCACGTCGGCTTCCTGCTCGCGCCGACGGTCGAACTCGCGCTGGGATTCTATACTGTGGGACTGATCGTCGGCATCGCGGCCGTCGGGCCGTGGCTGTACTTCTGTTCGGCCTACACCGGCCGAACGCTGCATCGCGATCGAACCTATCGGCAGGTCCTGCTGGGCGTCTTCTTGCTGATCGTCGCCGTGAAGCTCACGAACCCGGTCCACGGCCTCTACTACGAGGCGAGCTACGCGACGGTCCCCTTTGCACATCTGGCGATCCGCCACCAGTTGGCCCACTGGCTGGCGATGGGACTGGCCTACGGGCTCTCGATCGTCGGCTACTTCATGCTACTCGAACGGTTTCGCCAGGTCAGCTACGATACGCGACCGCTGCTGGCGCTGCTGGGCGTGACCGCACTGCCGATCGTGTTGGACGTCGTCGGGTTCGCGACGCCCTACCTCATCGACATCACCTACGAACCGCTCGGGGTCGCGGTCTTCGCCGTCGGCGTCCTGTCGGTCTACGTCTACCAGTTCCAGGCGGTCCAGGTGACCGGCGGCCACGACGAGCCGACGATCCTCGTCGACGACGAGGACCGTATCCGCGAGTACAACGACAGCACCGAGACGCTGTTCCCGCAACTTCGCGACGGTGACGGTCTCGGCGACCCGCTGTGGTCAACGCTTCCGAACGTCGCCGAAGCCGCCGACAGCGACGAGCCCGTACTCACCCTCGAACACGGCGACAGCGTCCGCTACTACCGGATCTCGGAGACGCCCTTCGCCGCCGACCAGCCCCAGCTCGGCCGGCTGATCGTTCTCAGTGACGTCACCGAGCGCGAACAGTATCGCCAGGAACTCGAACGCCAGAACGAGCGCCTGGAGTCGTTCGCCAGCATGGTCAGCCACGACCTCCGCAACCCACTGAACGTGGCGATGGCCCGGCTCGAACTCGCTCGCAACGACCGTGACGACGAGAACCTCGACACGGTCGCGGACGCCCTGCTTCGGATGGAGACGCTCATCGACGACGTCCTCGCGCTCGCCAGACAGGGCCAACCCATCGACGAAGCGACGACAGTGAGTCTGTCGGCGCTGGCCGAGTCCGCCTGGGAGATGGTCGACGTCCCCGACGCGACCCTCGAAATCGACGGCGACACTACCTTCGCCGCCGACGCCGACCGCCTCCAGCAGTTGCTCGAAAATCTCTACCTAAACGCCCTGGAGCACGGCCGATCCGACGGCGAACAGCTGACGGTCCGCGTCGGCCCACTCGAAGATGGGTTCTACGTCGAGGACGACGGCGTTGGAATCCCTCCGGACGACCGCGAGGCTATCTTCGAGAGCGGGTACTCGACTGCGACACACGGCACCGGCTTCGGACTGGCGATCGTCGGGGAGATCGTCGCCGCCCACGGCTGGTCGATCACGGCCACCGAGGGGCGTGACGGCGGGGCGCGCTTCGAAATACGGGGCGTCGACCCGCGCTGAGCGTGCAGTGTTCGGTCGGTCGTCGTGGGCGGCGACGCGATCTCGGCACTCACCCGCGGCGAATCGCCCGCCTTTTTGTCGACCGCCACCCTGCAGGCAAGCATGCGGGTCGCGTTCGTCTCCATGGAGACGACCCACCACGACGACAGCGAGGGCGTCCAGCGGATCGAGCGGATCGCTCGTCTGCTGGCCGAACGCGGCCACGAGGTCACGATCTTCTGCGCCCAGTCCTGGGAGCACGGCCGCGAAACCGTGACCGATTCGGAGCTGATCTACCACGGCGTGACGGGCGGTCCCGCCCCGACGTCGTTCGCGCTGCGGCTCCCGTGGGCCCTGTGGCGCTTCGACCCCGACATCGTCCACGCCGCCCCGACGCCCGCCTCGCAGGTCGCCGCCGCCAGTATAGGAGGCTCGCTCGCCCGCGCACCGCTCGTGCTGGAGTACTTCGGCGACGCCGTCCCGAGTGGACGCTGGGCCGGCCGCGCGCTCGCCAAACCCGCCCGGATCGTCGCCCCCTCGGAGATGGTTCGGACCGAGTTGCGCGAGCGCGGCGTCCCGGCCGAGCGCCTCCAGCTCGTCCCCGAGAGTATCGACATGGACTTCGTCCGGGAGGTCGAGGCCGCCGACAACGTCGACGTCGCCTTCGCCCACCCGCTGGACGAGACGGCCAACCTCAAGAGTTTCCTGCTCGGCCTGGCCGAGTTACGGGATCGTGACTGGTCGGCCCGAATCATCGGCGACGGCCCCGCTCGCGAGGACTACGAGAACGAGGTCGAAGAGTTGCGGATCGACGACCGCGTCGAGTTCGTGGGTGAGTGTTCTCGCGAGGAGCGGCTGTCGATCTACAAGGGTGCCCACGCGTTCGTCCAGACCGCCTACGAGGAGTACTTCGCGAGCGAACTGCTGTGGGCGCTTTCCTGTGGCTGTGTCGGGATCGTCGAGTACCAGGCCGAGTCGAGTGCGCACGAGCTCATCGAGAACTACGATCGCAGTTTTCGGGTGACGACGCCCCAGCAGATCGCCGACGCGATCGAGGAGGCCGGAAACTTCGAGCACCTGACCGTCGACGAGGAGTGGGCCGACTTCGATCATCGCCCGGTGCTGGAGCAATACCTCCAACTCTACCGGGATCTGCAGGACGCATATGGATTGCTTTGATCTGAAGTGACTATTCTGGCGCGCGCTGGCGAACCCTCGTGGTGAGCAATTGCCGTGCGAGGGATGAGTGAAGGAGTGAAACGACTGAGCGAATCGGCTGGGGAGGGCGTGGATACCTGTGGGTGGGACTGAAAGGGGTCGGTCGCTACGGGAACCTCGGCGACGCAAGCACCTACTGGAGCGCAGCGAGCCGCGGGACCGTAGCGACCGGGGGCTTTCTGGGTCTGCTCGTCTGTTCACGCACAGCTCGGAACGGCCAGAAAGCCCCGACAGGCTCGCAGGCTGTTGCTCGCTCACGGGTCACTTCGTTCCCCGTTCGCGTTTTCGAGACGCTCCCGATGGTCACGTCTCGCTCTCGCTGCGCGCTTCCTTCGCTCTGCTCAGTCCAGTGCTTACGTCGTCTCGCTCTCCGACCCGGTCGCCCCTTTCAGCCCCACCCACCCACAGCCAGCCACACCCTCCCCAACCGACTCCGTCGCTCGCTACACTCGCTCGGTCGTCCCTCGCACAGTGTCGGCTCGACATACCGTCTCGCCAGCGCGCGCCACCCCAGAATGACAGTATTCCATCACATCCGTAGAGGACAGTCACAGCAGAAACTCAGAAGTCAGAATCAGAGAGCGCGTTCTCCAGGAGGAAGTTCGAGACGGCGATCGAGTCGCCCAGCCCGACCGTACTCACGGGGTCGTCGACGACGCGGTTGGCGTGAGCGGCGACCGCGACGCCGTCGTGCGTCGCCACGAGATCGGGGCCGGGATCGTCGACCCCGAGATACGAACCCAGTTGCGAGAGCGACGCAACACCGGGGGGCGAGAAGTCGACGTCGAGGCCGGATTCCAGGTCGCTGGGTTCGTCGATGACGCCCTCAGTGGCCTTGCTCGCGGCGACGACGGCGGCCATGGCCCAGCCCTCGGCGACGTACTCGGGATCGAGATAGGCGTCGGCGTCCATCACTGCGAGGAAGTAGTCCGTGGTGTGGACTTTGATACAGTCGACGCCCAGCCGAGCCAGGAGATCCTTGAGTGTGCGGTACTGGGAGACGATATCGGGTCCCGGGCCACCACCCGCATACTGAAGATCCTCACAGAGCAGTTCGAGTTCCCGCGAGTCCATCCCGACGGCGTCGATCTCGGGCAGGACGTGCTCGATCAGCGCCCGACGGAGGTCGCGCTTGTGCGTGACCCCATACTCAAGTTGAATCGTCACACCCTCGGCGGCGAGATCGCGCAGAAATTCGGCCCCGCGCTCGACGTGCTCGTCGAACGTCGAGCCGTCGTCGTAGACGCGTTTGAGGCTCTGGTAGCCCGAGACCAGCGCGCACTCGACGTTCGCGCCCAGTTGCTCGACGACGGGGTCGAGCCCGGTTTCGAGGTTGAATCGATCCGGCCGCGTCGCGGCGATGAATCGCGTGTCGGCGGTCGCGGTCGTCTCGAACAGCCGATCGCCCGCCGAGAACTCAAAGATCCAGTTGCGTTTCGTCTGGTCGGTCGTCGGGGCCTCCGAGAGCGGGACGAACGACAGTGAGTCGCCGTCGACGACCGGAAATCGGATCGACTCGGGGTGGGTGAACTGCGCGCGCTGGGTGTCCGAGAGCAGATAGGTCCACAGAATCGGGTCGCCGTCGAGTAACGAGACGAGGTCGGCCATGATCGCGGCCTGCCCGCCCAGTCGCTGTTCGTCGGGGGCGAGTCGCTCGGCCAGCCAGGCGTCGAACTCTGCGGTTGTCGCGAGCAGGTCGCCGTCGCCACGGGCCATCGTCTGGGTGATGGCCGTCGCCAGTGCCTCGGGCGAATCGATACTCTCGGGCCAGGCCTCGCCCGGCGGATTCAGAACCGACTCGACGCTCTCGTCGACGTGGCAGAGCGCGTCGACGTTCGCGTTGTGCGCGAGGAAGACCGGATACTCGGTGATCGCGTCCAGTGCTGCTCGCGGATCGTCGTCGACGTGCGTCACTGCCGGGAAGTGACGGGCCGACAGTATAGTCGTTCCCCTGACTCGACAGAAAGTACATTGAATTGATACGACAAACAGATTTTTATCTACAGGCGACCACGTGTGGTTTCTATGGACGAGAAGACCGAGGAACTCCGGGATATCTTCATGGACGTCGCCGAGAAGGGGACGGTCACCGAGCGCCAGCAGGAGGGGCACGGCTCGCTGAGCGAGGTCGACGAGGCCGAGATCGCCGAGCGCCTGCGGGCGGTCGTCGCGGACATGCGCGAGCGCTACGACTTCGAGACAGGGCTGGACGACGAGACGCTGGCGGAGATCGTCCGCGGGTTCTACGCGGGTGAGGACGACGAGACACTGGCGCGCGACCTGGATCTCGACGCCGAGACTGTCTTCACTGCGCGGATGGACCTGCACCTGATCAGCGAGGACGACCGAAGGGAGTCCTCGAAAGCGAACGGGGAGGAACGACCCGTGAGCAGTGGCGAGGACGACGCCGACGCGCCGTTATCCATGTCGACACTGCGGGATCTGCTCGCCGAGGACGCCGACGACGACACCATCGCGGCCGAACTCGACGCCGACGACGACACCATCACACACTTCCGTCACGTCGCGGCCGCACAGAACCGTGCCCGCCGGGCGAGCCATCGCTTCCAGACCGCCTTCGAGGACGCCCTGACCGACGCCGATCTGTCGATCCGCCTGACCGCGAGCGTCCAGGAAGACGGCCTGGAGGACGCGACCGACGACATGGAGACCAACGTCTCGTTCTGAGCTGAGGTTTATACGCGATTCCGCCACCAGGGGTGGTATGCACGCCTTCCGCGACGTGGCGACCGCGGCGTACTGTCCCCGCAAACTCTACTACCGGTGGCGCGACCCCGACGTCGGCGACTCCATTCCGGAAGAAGTCGGCGATCGCCGCCAGCTCGCCTTCGAGTACGAGCGCCTGCTGACCGACGAAGCGGCCCTCCTCGCGGCCCCGATCGAGGTGACGCCGACCACCTTCCGCTCGCGGCTCAACTGCGCCCGGGCGGGGCTGGACGCCTGGGACCAACTGGCCGACCCCCCGAATCGGGACGTGCGACTCGAAGGCAAAGACGCCCGTGGGATCGCCCACAAGGTGCTGGAGCAGCCGCTGGCCCCGTCGCTGGTGTTCGCCGGCCGTCCACCCGAACAGGGGGTCTGGGAACCCCAGTCGGTCCACGTCGTCGCGGCCGCGCTCGCGCTGGCCTGGGAGCGGGAGACGACCGTCGAGCGCGCGTTCGTCGAGTACCCCGCCTACGGGGTGATTCGCGAGATCGACGTTTCCGCACGGAGACGAGCACAGTACCGGGCGGCACTCCGAACTGCCGAATCGATCGACGGGCCGCCAGCGAGGGTCGAGAACCGAGATAAGTGCGAGCCCTGCGAGTATCGCGAGGGATGCGGGGTTCGGACGCGGTCGTTGCGGTCGCTGATCGGCTAGACGATTCCGGTGCGTGACTACACGTCGACGACGTCGGTGATGTTGCCGCCGCGGTAGTGGTTGGCGGCCTGGATCGCGAGGACGACGGCGATCATCGCCTGCATGCCCCCGACGACTTGATCGCCGCCGGTAGCCAGCGTCTGGACGGCGAGGAGGCTCATCCCAGCCGCGACGAGTCCGACGCCGACCCCGACGAGTTGATACCACGTCAGGTCGGCGACTGCCCAGTCTTCACCGGCGGCGATCCAGCCCGTCCCGCCCAGCGCCCACAAAACGAGCACGAGCAAGAGGATGAGATCGACTGCGCCACTCACGAGGACAACGGCCGCGAGCCCGAGAGTTACCAGAACAGTCCCGACCCCGATCGCAGTGAGCCAGCGTCGATGCACGCCTCACAGTGCGGCGAGCGTCGACAAAAAACACCCACATCAGTGGGCAGTGACACAGGATTCCCGTCGGGCTCAGCGATGCTCGTCGAGCCACGCCTCGATCGCGTCGGCGTTCGCGCCCCGACGGTGGATCTCCCCAGCTTCGACGTCGACGACCGTACTCCCCGTCCCGCCAGTCTCGCCGCCGTCCAGCACCACGGCCGCCGAATCGGTGATGGAATCCAGATCGGCCACGCGGCGCGCGCTTGGCTGGCCGCTGACGTTCGCACTTGTCGCGGTGATCGGCGCGACGTCGGCAAGCAGCGACAGCGCCAGGTCGTGGTCGGGCACGCGCACGCCCACCTGTTCGCGGCCGGCGGTCAGAATATCCGGCACCGTCTCGCGGCGCTCGACCAGCACAGTCACCGGCCCAGGCAGAAATTCGTGCATAAACTCCTGTTCGAGGCCTGTGGGATCGGTGTAGCCCAGCGCGGCTTCGACGTCCGGGACCGCCAGCGAGATCGGTTTGTCCCGACTCCGGCCCTTGGCCTCGAAGACGCGCGCGACGGCGTCAGGGTCGAGCGCGTCCGCGCCGAGTCCGTACACTGTCTCGGTCGGGTAGATCACCAGTTCGCCGTTGCGGATGGCGTCGACTGCGTCGGCGACGTTCGGCATCGACCGGAGATGGGGGTTCGAGAGCAAAAATCCACGGGGAAATCGATCGCGATCCGATGGGTATTACCACGACGCCGGCACACTCGGGGATATGGACACCCAACGACTCATCGACGCGCTTCGTGCGGCCGAGGCCGTCAAATTCGGCGAGTTCGAACTCTCCCACGGCGGGACGAGCGACTACTACGTCGACAAGTACGTCTTCGAGACCAATCCCGACTGTCTCGAACTGATCGCCGAGGCCTTCGCGGAGCGATTGGCCGAACTCGGCGGCGACACCACACTCGCGGGCGTCGCCCTCGGCGCGGTCCCGCTCGTGGCGGTCACCAGCGTCGAGACCGGCCGGCCCTACGTCATCGCGCGCAAACAGCAGAAAGAGTACGGCACCGCGAACCTCATCGAGGGCAATCTGGAGGAGGGTGAGGAAGTCATCATCCTCGAAGACATCGCGACCACGGGACAGAGTGCGGTCGACGCCGCCGAGGCGCTCCGGGAGGCGGGCGCGGTCGTCGAGCGCGTCATCGTCGTCGTCGACCGCGAGGAGGGCGCGGCCGAGAACCTCGCCGAACACGACCTCGAACTCGAATCGCTGGTGAGCGCGTCGCAACTACTGGCCGATCGCGAGTGAGAATCCCTTAGACGTGAGCGGTTTCGGCCGATATTTTCCCGGCAGTATTTCCCTTCAGTAAACATATATTGTGGGCGTCGAATCGGGCCTTACGGGAATCTAAAGCGTTAAGAAGGGCGTCTGTGATACGACGGACGAGAGACATGGTACGCGAGACACTCGCGGACTACTTTGGCTTCGAGGAGCATGGGACGAACTTAGAAACAGAAATTCTCGCCGGGGCAACCACGTTCCTGACGATGAGTTACATCATCGTGGTGAACCCGTCGATCTTATCCATCGCGATCACCCCCGAGGGCGTTTCCCCGGACCGGGTCTTCCAGATGCTGTCAGTGATTACTATCCTCGCGGCAGCCGTCGCGATGTTCGTGATGGCGTTCTACGCCAACAGACCGATCGGCTTAGCACCAGGAATGGGGCTGAACGCCTTCTTTTTGACGGTCGTCCTGTCACCAGCGCTCGGAATATCGTGGCAGACAGCCCTCGCAGCAGTCTTCGTCGAAGGAATCCTGTTTATGATTCTGACTGCTGTCGGGCTACGAGAGACGATCATCAATCTGTTTCCTGAACCAGTCAAATACGGCGTCGGCGCAGGAATCGGGTTGTTCCTCGCCATCATCGGCCTGCAGTTCATGCGAATCTCGGCCGCCGACACGACCAACATCACGTCGCTCAATCCGGTCCTCGCTCAGGATCCAGTTGCAGTCGTCTCGCTTCTCGGTGTCTTCCTGACGCTGGCGCTGTACGCACGCGGAATGCGAGGCTCGATCATCATCGGGATCATCGCGACGGCTATCGGTGGCTACGTCGCGAGCGCGCTCGGCGTGGTTCCGTACTCCGGTCAACTCCCAGAGCCGATCACGCTCTATCAGACGACGGGCGGACTCGCTCCTGGGATCGATCAGATCACCTACGACGCTGCCGCCTACGACATTACGCCGATCGCCGGTGGGTTCATCGAAGGGTTCCAGCAAGTCGACATCGTGACGTTCTCGTTCGTCGTGTTCACGTTCTTCTTCGTCGACTTCTTCGACACTGCCGGGACGCTGACCGGCCTCGGTCAGGCTGCTGGGTTCCTCGACGAGGACGGCGAGTTCCCCGAGATGGAAAAGCCGCTCATGGCTGACGCTGTTGGTACGACCGCCGGTGGTATTCTCGGCACCTCGACGGTCACCGCCTTCATCGAATCGTCGACGGGTATCGAGGAGGGTGGCCGTACTGGGATGACGGCGCTCGTCGTCGCAGTTCTGTTCCTGTTGACGCTTCCTGTCGTTCCGCTGCTGGCAGTGATTCCGGACTTCGCGCCGTACGTCGCACTCGTCGTCGTCGCGCTACTGATGTTTCAGAACGTGACTGACATTCAGTGGGACGACGTCACCCACTCGATTCCGGCTGGCCTTACAATCGCGATCATGCCGTTGACACACTCGATCGCCAACGGGATCGCTGCCGGGATGATCAGCTATCCGATCGTCAAGGCAGCCAAGGGCGAAGCGAGTGACGTGCACATCGCACAGTGGATCATGGCAGGCGCCTTCGTCGTCTATTACGTCGTTCGAACCAACACGCTCGCGTAAACATCCAGCTGGGACCTCACCGCGCACACGACCGCTGACCTCTTTTGCCTTCGATTCCTACCCCTGTTCGATGCCAACCCTCGAACTCTACGAACTCGACGGCTGTCCGTACTGCGCGAAAGTCACGAAGAAACTCGACGAGCTCGGCCTCGACTACGAGTCCCACAAGGTCCCCCGGAGCCACAGCGAGCGCACCGAAGTCAAGGATATCTCGGGCCAGACCGGCGTGCCTGTCCTCGTCGACACTGAACACGGCGTCGACGGGATGCCCGAGAGCGACGATATCGTTGCCTACCTCGAAGAGACCTACGGCTCCGGCGCAGCCTAAGTGACGAGCGTGCGGTCGCGGTCTTTTTCCCCATGTTTTTGCGAGTGAGCGAAGCGAACGAGGAAAAAGTGGTCGTAGAGACCGACGGCTCCGGCGCGTAGCCCGACTTCGAGCGACGCACTCGCGACCAGGGAGACACCACTGTTTTTTCTCCAGCGCGTGCCACACCCAGGTATGGCCGACCGATCCCAGTACAAGGAAGCGCTCCCGCACTACGCCGCGGCAATCCTGTTGATGTTCGGCGCGCTCGGACTCGTTAACATTCTCTTCGGAGACGTCGGCTTCGCGATCGAGGCCGTGATCGCCATCGTCGTCGCGACGGTCTACTTCATGGCCGTGCGGTGGCTCGGGTACGCCCCTCGGATGTGGCAATAGTCGAGCCGGCAGGTCAGCCGGCGAGTAAGTAGTCGAGCCGGCAGGTCAGCCGGCGAGTAAGTAGTCGAGCCGGCAGGTCAGCCGGCGAGTAAGTAGTCGAGCCGGCAGGTCAGCCGGCGAGTAAGTAGTCGAATCCGTTTTCACGCCGCCAGTCCTCGACTGAGACATGAGTGTCCGCGAGGAATTCGACGACTGGGCAGCCGAAGGCCGCGACAGAGGCATGGAAGAACGCCACTGGCACACCGCCAAGCACGCACTCGCCCGCATGCCGATCGAAGACGACGATACTGTTCTGGACCTCGGCTGTGGGAGCGGCTACGCCGCGCGCGCCATGCGAGCAGCCGGCGGCGCAGCACGCGCCTACGGTCTCGACGGGGCCCCCGAGATGGTGCGCAACGCCCGCAGCTACACCGACGACCCCGCAGTGGGATTCTTGGTCGGTGACTTCGAGCACCTTCCCTTCGAGGACGATTCCATCGACCACGTCTTCTCGATGGAGGCGTTCTACTACGCCAGCGATCCGATGGCCGCGCTCGAGGAGCTCCTCCGCGTCCTTCGACCCGGCGGCACGTTCTACTGTGCGGTCGACTTCTACGCCGACAATCCCCACACCGCCGCATGGACTGAGTACGTCGATATCGAGATGTCCCGCTGGTCGCGCGACGACTACCACCAGCGCTTCCGCGAGGCTGGCTTCCACGTCGCCGAGCAGCAGGCTATCCCCGATCGCGAGGTCGAGATCCCACCTGCGAGCGAGTTCCCCACCGACGACTGGAACTCCCGGGAAGCCATGGTCGAACACTACCGCGAATACGGGACCCTGCTGACTGTCGGCGTCGCGCCCTGAACATCAAACATGGCGGGCAGGATTTGAACCAGAGCCGCTTCGCTAACGCTCGCGGCAGGGTCAAATCCTCGTTTGGCAATTGCTCGCGACGAATTGTCACTCGCAAAACAAGCCAAGGGCCGGATTTGAACCGGCGATGGGCGGCTCTGCAGGCCGCTGCGTTCGGCCGGACTCTGCCACCTTGGCGCGTATGAAGTTCCTCGTCCGAAGGATATAGGGATTATGTTCTGGCCGACACGCCGATCGTGCCGGCGATGGGCGGCTGTCGACCGCGAGGAACGAGTGGTCGACATCGGCAGGCGAGCGAAGCGAGTCTGCAGGTACTGCAGGCCGCTGCGTTCGGCCGGACTCTGCCACCTTGGCGCACCTCTATCTACCCGGCTTTCGCGTTTAAGCGTAGCGGTCTCGTACTTCCCTCTCGCCGATCACGCGGTCCCGACGGCGATGGCACTACGAAAGATAGCGTCGCCACTCGTGACTGTATAAATGACGAAAACCCCGCACAGCGCAATGGCTGTGCGAGGTTTGAATACGGTATGAATAGTAGGCGGCGAACCGAGTTTCCCAGAGGCTCGCGCACTCCAGTACTCACCGGAACGCAGGCGGGCTTATCTTCCGTGTTCGGGATGGGTACGGGAGTTGCCCCGCCGCTATGGCCGCCTTAACGCCGACTCGCGGACTCGAACCGCGACGATGCACCATGCGTCGGTTGGTTACCACCGTGTGTACGTGCGATCCAGATAGCGCCTGGACTCGTTCAAAGAGTCACAGTGCGGTATGAATGGTGGCTTCGGCTGATTAGTGCTCGCGGGCTGAACGTCTCGTTGCCTCGACGCGTACACCCCGAGTCTATCGATCTCGTCTTCTACGAGTAGCCTCAGCGGTATCTCTTTTCCAGGTGGGTTTCGAGCTTAGATGCGTTCAGCTCTTACCCCATGTCGCGTGGCTGCCCGGCAGTGCTCTCTCGAACAACCGGTACACCAGTGGCGACCACCCGTAGTTCCTCTCGTACTATACGGGCGTTCCCGTCAGATACCATGACACCCCCAATAGATAGCAGCCGACCTGTCTCACGACGGTCTAAACCCAGCTCACGACCTCCTTTAATAGGCGAACAACCTCACCCTTGCCCGCTTCTGCACGGGCAGGATGGAGGGAACCGACATCGAGGTAGCAAGCCACTCGGTCGATATGTGCTCTTGCGAGTGACGACTCTGTTATCCCTAGGGTAGCTTTTCTGTCATTCATGGCCCGCATCGGGCGGGCGCATGAGTTCGCTAGACCACGCTTTCACGTCAGCGTTCCTCGTTGGGAAGAACACTGTCAAACCATCTTATGCTCTTGCGCTCTTCTCCGGATCTCCGACCCGGATGAGATGGTCTTAGGGCGCGCTCGATATCTTTTCGAGCGCGTACCGCCCCAGTCAAACTGCCCGGCTATCGGTGTCCTCCGCCAGGAGTGAGAGTCACAGTCACTACCGGGTAGTATTTCAGTGATGGCTCGGTGGCTCGCTAGCGCGAGTACCTGTGTAACGCCTCCTACCTATCCTGCACAGTAGCGACCATGTCTCAGCGACAGCCTGCAGTAAAGCTCCATAGGGTCTTCGCTTCCCCTTGGGGGTCTCCAGACTCCGCACTGGAACGTACAGTTCACCGGGCCCAACGTTGGGACAGTAAGGCTCTGGTTAATCCATTCATGCAAGCCGCTACTGAAGCGGCAAGGTACTACGCTACCTTAAGAGGGTCATAGTTACCCCCGCCGTTGACGGGTCCTTCGTCCTATTGTACTAGGTGTTCAGATACCCGCACTGGGCAGGATTCAGTGACCGTACGAGTCCTTTCGGATTTGCGGTCACCTATGTTGTTACTAGACAGTCCGAGCCTTCAAGTCACTGCGACCTGCCTCTTCCCGAGGCAGGCACCCCTTATCGCGAACTTACGGGGCTAATTTGCCGAATTCCCTAACGTCGGTTTGTCCCGACAGGCCTGGGCTTTCTCCGCCAGGGCACCTGTGTCGGTGCTGGGTACGAGCACCATACTCGTCTTTTCACGGGCCCCAGGTTGAACCGAATTTCTCTATCTCCCCGTTCACCCGCTTCGTGCCATTACGGCTTCCACGAGCTTGGAGGATTCGACCGGGCGAAGGCCCGGCTCGGTCTACCCCGAGGCGTCGACTTTCAATGTATGGTGGCACTGGAATATTAACCAGTTTCCCTTTCGATCCGCTCGAATTACGACGGAACTTAGGATCGGCTAACCCTCGGCTGACGAACAGTGCCGAGGAACCCTTGCCCTTTCGGCCGTCAGGATTCTCACCCGACTTTCGCTGCTACTATGGCCAGGATTTTCGTCACCAATCGGTCCACAGGAATTCTCATCCCTGCTTCCACCCAATTGGAGCGCCAACCTACGCGATCACCCTGTAACGGGTGCGGCTTGGTCTCGGTGGTGGATTTGAGTCCCGATCATTTTGGGCGCCTCAAACCTCGGCCGGTAAGCTGTTACGCTTTTCTTAGAGGGTAGCTGCTTCTAAGCTCACCTCCCGGCTGTCTAGGGCTTGAGACCACCTTCAGAGGATTACACTTAATCCACACTTGGGGACCTTAACCAAGCGCTGGGTTGTTTCCCTTATGGTACACAGGCTTACCCCGCGCACCGGACTCCCTGCGTCGACAGCGTCTGTAGGTTCGGAGTTTGACAGCCGAGCCGACTCCTCTCGGAGGCGGACACGGCAATCGGTCGCTCTACCCCACAGACTACCTCGGCAGAGGTCATGCTTCGACATGTTTCGGTTGGAACCAGCTGTTGCCGGACTCGATGGGCCTTTCACCCCTACTCCTAGGTCACGAGAGGGTATTGTAGGACACCAACTCTAACAGGCTTCCACGTGCCTTTCGGCACGCTTCACCTTGCCCAGGAGTAGATCGTCCGGATTCGGGTCGTGTCCATTTGACTCCCCGCCCTTGAAGACGGCGGCCCTGGCAATGCTGCGGCCATGTTGGTTTCCCTATGCCTCCCCCGATGACCGGGTTAGGCTCGCCAAATAGACACACTCCCTGGCTCGTTTTTCAAAACGTACGACAGAACACCGGCTTCCTGTGAGTCTTACTGGAGGCTCGCGCCTCGATCATTCGTCACAGGACCTTTCGTGCCCCGTCGCTCCATCGCCAACTGATTTCAAGCCCTATTGCACCTCCCTTCTGAGGGTGCTTTTCAGCGTTCGCTCACGCTACTTGTTCACTATCGGTCTCGGAGAGTATTTAGTCTTGGCAGACGATGCCTGCCAAATTCACGAGGGATTTCCAACCCCCGCTACTCAGGAACTGACGCACGACGTACTTGACTTCGATACGGGGTTGTCACCCTGTATCACGCTCCGTTCCAGGAGACTTCTCGAAGACGTTCGGTCGATGAATGTCAGCCCAAAACACCACATATCCCGAAGGATTCGGTTTGGACTGGATCGCGTTCACTCGCGGTTACTAACGATATCGCGTTCGCTTTCTCTTCCTGCCGGTACTAAGATGTTTCAGTTCCCGGCGTTCCCCATTGCGCGAAGCAATTGCGGTGGGGAGTTCCCATTAGGAGATCCTGAGTTCTAAGCCTCCGTGCGGCTCCCTCAGGCTTATCGCAGCTTGGCACGTCCTTCATCGGCTTCCGAGCCGAGCTATCCACCAGCTGGCATAGTAGCCAACTTGTGTGCAACTGCGGAATGCAGTTGCGATGTTTGCAACTCGTAAGAGTTGCGGGTGCAACTACGGATGTAGTTGCGACGATGTGCAACCGTCGAAACGGTTGCAACGTTCGCATCTGCTAAGCAGATGCAACGTCACTGTAACTCGATGAACGAGTCCAGTGGACGCCTGGATCGCACGTACACACGGTGTCATATACACGCCCGAGGTGGTAAGACGGTGCGTGCATCAACCCTTCCCACCCGCGCTTGCCGCGGGGTGGTGCATCGGTCGTTCGTGTACCATCCGAACGCCGTCCCACACTTAAGGGGACCGGTTCGAGATGGCCACGAGACATGGACCCACTGGGATTTGAACCCAGGGCCTCCGCCTTGCAAAGGCGGCGCTCTGCCACTGAGCTATGGGCCCGGCGAAATGTTAGCCCTGATAGTTCGTAGGTGCCCGAACGGGCGTGTCGCGAACCGACTCGAGGTGGGTCGGGGCAACGCCCCGATCCCGATCGTTAGGAGGTGATCCAGCCGCAGATTCCCCTACGGCTACCTTGTTACGACTTAAGCCCCCTTGCGGAGCCCAGATTCGACCATCGCATGATGGCCTCATCCGGACCCCACTCGGGTGCTTTGACGGGCGGTGTGTGCAAGGAGCAGGGACGTATTCACCGCGCGCTTATGACACGCGATTACTACCGAATCCAGCTTCATGAGGGCGAGTTTCAGCCCTCAATCCGAACTACGACCGGGTTTAGGGGATTAGCGCTTCCTCTCGGAATGGCTTCCCATTGTCCCGGCCATTGTAGCCCGCGTGTAGCCCAGCACATTCGGGGCATACTGACCTACCGTTGCCCGTTCCTTCCTCCGCTTTGGCAGCGGCAGTCCTCCTAGTGTACCCAGCCATCGCAAGATGCTGCTGGCAACTAAGAGTGCGGGTCTCGCTCGTTGCCTGACTTAACAGGACGCCTCACGGTACGAGCTGACGGCGGCCATGCACCTCCTCTCAGTGGCTCCAGTAAGCGCATCAAACTGACCTTCACTGCACACTGTCGGTGCTGGTGAGATGTCCGGCGTTGAGTCCAATTAAACCGCAGGCTCCTCCGGTTGTAGTGCTCCCCCGCCAATTCCTTTAAGTTTCATCCTTGCAGACGTACTTCCCAGGCGGTCCGCTTCACGGCTTCCCTACGGCACAGCGCAGGCTCGTAGCCTGCGCCACACCTAGCGGACATCGTTTACAGCTGGGACTACCCGGGTATCTAATCCGGTTCGAGACCCCAGCTTTCGTCCCTCACCGTCGGGTCCATCTTTCCGAGGCGCTTTCGCCACCGGTGGTCCGTCCAGGATTACGGGATTTCACTCCTACCCCGGACGTACCCCTCGGATCTTCTGGCCCCAAGCCAAACAGTTTCCGCTGGACGCCGACGTGTTAGGCACGCCGATTTCCCAACGGACTTGTCTGGCCGGCTACGGACGCTTTAGGCCCAATAATATCGGCCATCACTCGTGCTGCCGGTATTACCGCGGCGGCTGGCACCGGTCTTGCCCAGCACTTGTTCCTGTACCTCCCTACGGTACAGAAAAGCGAGGACTATATGCCCTCGCACTCGGAGTCCCCTTATCGCACTGTCGTGCAGTGTAAAGGTTTCGCGCCTGCTGCGCCCCGTAGGGCCCGGAATCTTGTCTCAGATTCCGTCTCCGGGCTCTTGCTCTCACAACCCGTACCGATTATCGGCACGGTGGGCCGTTACCCCACCGTCTACCTAATCGGCCGCAGCCACATCCTATGGCGCCGGAGCGTTTCCAGCTCTCTCCACTCCAGGATGAGAGCTGTATCACTTATTAGCCTCAGTTTCCCGAGGTTATCAGTGTCCATAGGGCAGTTTGGCCACGTGTTACTGAGCTATCTGCTACGAATCTAAGTTCGTGCAACTAGCATGGCTAAATCGGACTCCGATAGCAATGGCCTCCGGCAGGATCAACCGGAATGTCCCCTGCAGAGCAGGGGGGTTAGGCGGGAACACGTCCACTGTTACCCGTGGACGTGATCGCTATCGTCTTGAGTCGAGTTCGACGACACCCCCGATCGGGTGTCACCGAACTACCAGGGCTAACATCAGATCCCATCTGTACGGCGGACCGCAGGGGTGGAATCCTCATTTCCTCCGGACCCGAACGTTACCCAGGAAGGGTCTTAAGCCCTTCGAACCAGGTTTGTTCGAGGTCCGATGTGGCCGGGCGTTTGACGGCCCCGGCCAGGCCACGTTTGCATTCAATCCGAACACCCTGTTACACTTAAGGGCGTCGGATTGCCCCTCGCCGGAACCGACCGGCGTGAGGGCGTTCGCATCACATCCGAACGCCCTGTTACACTTAAGGGCGTCGGATCGCTCCGAGCCGGATCGGCCCGGAGTGGAACGCGTGTGTTCACACCCGAATGCCCTGGTACGCTTAAGGGCGTCGGATGCCGTGTGGCCCAGCGGGGCGGGCGTCCGCCCTGCGCCACGTCGCATTTGTTCCGAGGAGAGTGTTGCACTTAAGGCCGTCGAACCAGAGGCACTTCGTCATGCGATTACACAGCCCAACTGTATGAAGAACCCCCCTGTTAGTCGCCCACACGAGAACTGGTGAATAGCTGTTCCGGACCGATACCCTGAGGGGATCCAGTTCGAGGCGGGAACAGCTGTCGTCGACTCCGCTGCCGGAACACAACATGCGTGAAGGACCCTACAGGACAATTGAGATTTCTCGATACTCTAGTTTGTTCGTGTGCGCTCGCGTCCCCGCCGAAAATTGATCGGGTTGGGTCTACGGGCGATTAGATCTCGTCGAGGTGCTCGACGCCCTCTTTGGAGACGTTGCCCTTCGTGATGTCGCCGGGCATCCAGTCCGGTTTGTCTTCGGGGGCCGACTCCTCCCAAGCCCAGCCCTCGTAGATGTGGACTTTCTTCGTCCCTTTCTCCCGTAGCCGGAGTTGCTCCGGGTTGGCTGCGTCCTCACTCGGAGCAGGGTCGAGTCGTCGTGCCGCCTTCAGCGCTGCCTGGCGAGGGGTGCTACCCGAGAAGACGCTCGATTCTGTGCCGTCGTCGTCGCGGAGCGCGAAGTTCCGCTTTTCTTGGTCGCGTGCCATGGTTTGACCACTCCGTGTGAAGTCAGCACATGCCTCATAATAAATATACCCCTAAATTCGGTCTCCGTCTGGGGGTTCGTTTATAAATCCCCCATCGAACAGCACCTGAGGACGGGAGGAATCGAGCGGAAACGGGGGGAAATCGACCGGAAACGGAGGGGTCTGAATCTCGCGCGCGCCGGGAACAGTCGGTTTCGGTGATAACCGGGCCGAACGCGCGCACGGTAGACTTAAGTATATCCTGTGGCGAAGCACGTGATAAGATAGCGCGATGGTGCGAAAGAAGAAGCTCAGCCCGAGTGGTGCCAAAGACGAGGACGGAGAATATCACAACGTCCATATCAACCTCCACGAGGACGAGCTCGCCGTCGCAGGCATGGAGATCGGCGACGAGGTCTTCGTCAGGGTACGGGACAACAAGATCATCATCCAGAAGGCCGACCCGGAGGACGTCGAACACGAATTTTGAGACGGTGATTCGCGCTGTCAGCGCATCCACAATGAGCCTCTATGAAATCCTGCGTCCGCTGTTGTTTCGAGTGCCCCCGGAGACGGCACACTCGATCGTCCACACTGGCCTGAAAGCAGTCGACGGGACGCCGCTGCCCTCGCTCTGTCGGCGCGGGTTGGCCGTCGAAGACGATCGCCTCGAAGTGAGCGCGTTCGGGCAGACGTTCCCCAACCCGGTCGGCGTCGCGGCGGGCTTCGACAAGAACGCCGAGGTGCCGAGCGCGCTGTATGGCCTCGGATTCGGCCACGTCGAGGTCGGTGGCGTCACTGCAGAGCCACAGGAAGGGAACCCGCGTCCGCGCCTCTTTCGTCTCGTCGAGGATCAAGGACTCGTCAACCGGATGGGCCTGAACAACGACGGGGCAGACATCGTCGGCAGACGGCTCGCCAGCAGTGACGTCCCCTTCCCTGTCGGCGTCAACCTCGCAAAGAGCGAGTCGACGCCCACGGAAGCGGCACCGGCCGACTACCGGTACACCTACGAGCGCGTGGCCGAGGGGGGCGACTTCTTCGTCGTCAACGTCTCCTGCCCCAATTCGGAGGGATTCCGTGACCTCCAGAACAGGGATACCCTCGAAGGTATTTTAGGAGAACTGACCGACGCAGGTGCAGCCCCCTTGTTGGTCAAGCTGTCACCCGATCTGCCTGAGCCGGCGATCGAGGAGACGCTGGAAGTAGTCGAGAAGTACGATCTCGACGGCGTGATCGCGACCAACACGACGACCGACCGGCCCGCGTCCCTGGGGAGTCCGAGTCGCGTCGAAGAGGGCGGCCTCTCGGGCAAGCCGATCGAGAGCGAGGCGACGAAGATGGTTCGGTTCGTCGCACGGCGGACGGACGCACCCGTCGTCGGGGTTGGCGGTGTCTTCACCGCAGCCGACGCCTATCGGAAGATCCGGGCGGGCGCGAGCCTCGTCCAGTTGTACACGGGCTTCGTCTACCGGGGACCGACGATCGCTCGCTCGATCAACCGTGGGCTGTTGACGCTGCTCGAACGGGATGGTTTCGACCACGTCAGCGAGGCCGTCGGGGCAGATCTATAGGCTACTCGAACATTTCTTCGAACACTTTTCGTTCCGCTGCGCGCAGGTGCTGGTGGTAGGTCGGACGCGTGATCCCCATCGACTGTGCCAGATCGTCACCGTCGACCTCCCGGGGCCACTCGAAGAATCCGCCGAGATAGGCGCTTCTGAGCGCTGTCTCCTGGCGGTCAGTAAAGCGTTCTCGCAGCGTGGCACGGAACTCCTGACGGGTCTGGACCGGGCGGTCGTGCTCGTGATAGCCGACCAGTTCGAGATCGTCGTAGCGGTCGGCCAGCAGGTCGTAGACGTCCCTGGCTTCGGTCTCGTGAGGGAGTTCGATCGTGAGTCGGGTCATTCCGTCTTCACCCGTCAACCGCTGTGTCACCGCCCCAAACTCCGCGAGCGTCTCGACGACTGACTCGGTCGCTGTGACGTCGAACAGCGAGTTTCCGTCGTGAGAAACAACGTGTGTGGCGTCGACGACGGACGGGTCCTCGGACAGCAGTGACGCGATAGCGTCGGCGTCGGCGGTCTCGGCGCGGAGATACAGCTGTAATGAGCCGTCGGACTGATAGAGCGCCCCGGCCGACTCGACACGGCAGTCGGCGCGCGCCGAGAGTCGCGAGAACAGCAACTCTGGATCGCGGCTGGCCAGTTCCATCTCGACGACGCGGTTCGTCGAGAGGATTCGACCGCGTTCGACAGCGTTGATCGCGTCCGCGATCGCCCGACCGAGCGCTTCCAGGACGACTCGCTCGCGGTCGTCGAACGCGTCGGGCTGGTCGGCATAGACCGTCACGACCCCGTAAACCGTCTCCCGGTACTTGAGCGGAACCGCACACAGCGATCCCAATCCGGCGTCGGCTGCGTCGCGCGCCCAGGAGGAGTCATGAACGGCGAGATCGCTCACGACGACGCTGTCGCGGGTCTGAAGTGCCTTCGCACTGGGATCGAGCGAGTCCTCGGCAGCGAGATCACACTCGTAGTCGACGATACCCAGATCGGTACCACCCGCCCACGCCGTCGCAGAAAGTATCTCACCTGCCACGTCGGCGGTCCCCAGCCAAGCGAACGAATAGGGTGCAGCGGCCGTGAATTGTCGACAGACGCCGGTCTCGATCTCCTCGCGCGTCGTCGCCTGGACGAGCACTTCGAGGACCTCGCGAACGAGGCCGTTGATCCGTTCGAGGAGAACCTCGACGCGTGTACGGGCCTCTCGGGCCTCTTGCTCGCGCTTGGCGCGACTGAACGCAACCGCGGCGTTGGTTGCGAGGATCTCGGCGATCTGTTGGTCGGTCTCGTCGAAGGCGCCCGGTTCGGTCGAGCCGATCGAGATCGTCCCGTGGACGCCGATCGGGAAGTACATCGCCGAGGCTAGCACGTCCGAGGCGGTGTCGACGTCAGTGACGTCGGCGTAGCGCCTGACTTCCCCGGTTCGAAACACTTCACCTGGAACGCCCTCGTCGATCCCGTAGACGGGGCGGTCTGCCATGGCTGCCTCGGCTGCGTCGGTGATCCCTTCCGGGACGAGCGTCTCACTCTCGGCGTCGTACAGGCGGACGACGTTGTACTCGAACCCGAGCGTGTTCTCGGCCGCGCGAGCGAGCAGTTTCGCAACTTCCTCGCGTGTACGCGCCTGCATGAGCGCTCGTGTCGTCTCCAGGACGCCCGAGAGCGCCTGCTCCTGGCGCTTCCAGTCGGTGACGTCCCGAAAGTGAACGACGAGTCCGCCGTCGCTCGGATAGGCCGCGACCTGGAAGTGTCGGTCGAGCGGCGCGTGATACTCTTCGAAGGTCGTCGGCTCCCCAGTTCGATTGGCCCGGTGGTACTCGTCGTAGAACGTCGAGCCGACGGCGGCCTGGAAAATCTCCCAGACTGAGTCGCCGAGAAGGTCGCGCCGCTCGCGTTCGAGCAGTTGGGCGGCCTTCTTATTGACGTAGGTGAACGCCCAGTCGTTGTCGAGCGCGAAGACAGCCTCGTCGACGTGATCGATGACGCTAGCGACCTGCGCGCGGCCCGCTGACGACGTGCGAACGAGCGCTCGAATCCGATGGAGAAGCACGAGGGGGCTCGACTCATCCGCACGCTGAACGACGTCGTCAACCACGGCCGACTCGACGTGTTCGCTCGCGAGCCCTGTGGCGCCGACGTACCAGACGAGTGGAACACCCTCGAACGCGTCGATCCGTTCGCCCGGCTGCTCGGCCGCGTCCCAGACCAGACAGTCGAACGACTCCGACACAGCGCCGGGGTCGTCGGTCGGTACTGCCGTCACTGTCCGGTCGATCGATCCCGCCGCCGTTTCGAGGGCGCGTGCCGTCGTCTCGGCGTCCGACGCCGACGGCGAAGCCACGAGCACGCGCAACGATCCGCTAGTCATTCGCTACCTCTCTACTAGCCACCCGCCGGGATAAATCGTCTGTCCGCAGACCGACATCGTGAGATTCGATATAGCAGAGATAGATATATCGTCGGAAAGCGTGAGTTCACAGATCAAGACAGAGCAGGTCTGCAGCGCCGTCAGAGAGCGGACGTCGTTCGCCACGGGCCCGAAGCAAATCGAGGCGGGCAGTGGAGCCCCCTCGAATGCCGATCATCGAGTGAACGGGAAGACGCGAGTCACGGGGGTCGAGTACCCATCCGATACCAGCAAGATCAGGGCGGAAGCGCTGGATCAGGACGCAGCCGACTCGGTGGCACGCGATAGAAACAGTCAGCAGGATCGAGAGCGCGAGAGAAGCGCGAGGCACCGCTCTCCAGGGTTCAGACAGCCATTCGGCCGAGGAGCGGTCGTAAATCAATTACGACGATATCGAATGGGCAGATCGAGCCGTGGCGGGCGAATCGGGAGAACAGCCAGAAAGAGAGTGCGTCAGTCAGTCGAGCGTCGCCCAGAGCAGGAACGCGATGGCGGGGATTCGAGGACGTGGAACACCGACATCGCCTGCCAGGCAGAGTTGGAAACGCTATTGCTGAACCACACCGAGAGGACGTCGAGGTGGTGGCGGACGGTATCGTAGTTGAGGTCGAGGTTCTCGGCCAGCTGTTGGGGTTGCGCGGCCGTTCGTCCAGCGCGCGCAGGATGCGCACGCGGTCGCGCCTTGTGCGCGACGATTCTGTGTGAGGGATGACTGAAGGAGCGAAGCGACTGAGAGAATCGGTTGGGGAGGTGTGTGGCGGTTGCGGTGCTGTGCGGTTGCGGAAGGATTGCAGCATACGGCGACCGAAGGGAGCCGTTTCACTTCTCGCGAAGCCGAAGGCTGAGCGAGAAGGGTGTTTTTCCCCACGTTTTTGCAAGTCGAGCGGGACCGTCGGTCCCGCTGACCATGCGGACGGCGGCGAAGCCGCCGTGAGCAGAGAGAGGTTCCCGCAGGCTGCCAAAGGCAGCCGAGGAAACCCGACGAAGTAAAAAGTGGTAGTGCGCCGGCCGGGAGTGAGCGATCACCGGTGCGATCGCGAACACCGAGTGACCGTGTCACTCGGAAATTGAACCCGATGCCAGACCTCACTACGGTCGGTCTGCCGTAATTCAATTCCCGCAAAGTTGCATTTGCCGCTCACGAGTTGTTCGAATCCAGAAATGCTCGCGGGTCACTGCGTTCCCCGCTCACTGTCCGAGGTCTCACTTCGTTCGACCTCGCTATGCGCCGGCCGGGAATTGAACCCGGGCTATTAGCTTGGGAAGCTAATGTCCTACCACTGGACCACCGGCGCTCACTTCGTTCGCGCCGAGGATCGCGATTCCGACGGAATCGCTCACCACCGGCGCACTGCACTCGCTTCGGTCGCTCGCGCCCCGCGCCTTGCGTCACTTGCAAGACACTGGCGTTCACTGCGAGTTGAGAACCCAAAGCGACATAAGTCCCCGGATTGCGACCGAGTAGGGGACGTGCCATCCTAATGAATACTTTTATAGTATCGATTATTGATGGATGACATATGACACAGTGTCCACATTGTGGGGCAGACGTTGGGCCGGAGGCGACCGAGTGCTGGAACTGCAACGGATCACTCACGAACGCAGGGGAAGAGCAGCCGTCACCCCAGCAGGACCACCAGTCTCAGAACCCACCGCAACAGGGACAGGGGCAATCGCCGCAGGGCCAGCAGGGGCAACCGCCGCAGGGGCAATATCAGCAAGACCAGGGTCAGTACCAGCAAGGCCAGGGTCAGTACCAGCAGGGCCAGCCACCGCAGGGTCAGTATCAACAGGGGCAACCGCCGCAAGGACAACCACCGCAGGGGCAGTACCAGGGAGGGCAGCCGCCCCGAGACGACGACGGAATCGGTCGGCGCGAGCTGCTGGCCGGCGGTGGCGTGCTCGCTGCGGCAGGTGCAGGTGGCTGGTACTTCTTCCTGCGTGAGGACTCCAGTGGGTCGCCCGAGAGCCCGGGTGGGTCGCCCGAGATCCCGGGTGGGTCGTTCTCCGACGCACCGTCCGTGTCCGCGGGAACGCACGGACCCTACCGGATCGAAAACGGCGAGGACCACTACTTCGCAGTCGACCTCGAACAGGGAGAAGAACTTACCGCGACGATCGGATTCGACCACAGCAGCCAGGGCGACCTCGATCTGGATATCCACGGCCCCGATCAAATGGAATTGACCGGTGGCTATTCGACGACCGACGACGAGAGCGCCGACCTGATTGCGTCCCAGCCCGGCACGTACTACATCAACCCATACGGATACAACGGGGCGACAAACGAGTACGAACTCCAGATCGAGATCCAGTGACGATTGGCAATCCGATATCGGTCGCGCACTCGCGAACGGACGTCCACCGATACCTAGTATCGCGTGACTATTAGTCACTCCAGGCCGAACAGCCGATAACATGTCCGATTCCGAGACGATCGCGACCGCAGGCGATCCACTCGATCTCACGCTGAGCGACGCAGAGGTCGAACAGCGGCGCACCCACCTCGTCGAGTTCATCCAAACGCAGACCGCAGCCGCAGGTGTGGACCAGACGGTCCTGGGAATCTCCGGCGGCGTCGACAGCGGGCTCGTCACCGGGCTCGCTGCCGAGGCGCTGGGGCCCGAGAACGTTCACGGGCTGATAATGCCAAGCACGATGAACGACGAGAAGACGATGAGCGACGCCGAGCGGGTCGCCCAGAGGTTCGAAGTGCCATACGACGTGATCGAGATCGAACCGATCGTCGAGGCCTTCCTCGACGCCTATCCCGAAGCACAGGACAATCGGATGGCTGCCGGGAACCTCCGCGTACGCACTCGCGCGGTCCTCAACTATCTCGTCGCCAACACCGAGGACGCACTCGTCCTGGGAACTGGCAACCGCACGGAAGCGCTGATCGGCTACTTCACGAAGTACGGCGACGGGGCGGTCGACTGCCATCCGATCGCGAATCTCTACAAACAACAGGTCCGCCAGCTCGCACGCGCGGTGGGGGTCCCCGAGTCGGTCGCCTCACGGACACCCACTGCCGGGATGTGGGTCGGCCAGACCGACGAGGAAGAGCTGGGGATCGAGTACGATACGCTCGATTCGATTCTCGCGCTGCACGTCGAGGGTGGCGTCCCGGCGAGCGCGACCGCTCGTGAGATTGGCGTCGAAGCGAACGTCGTCGAACGCGTTCGAGCGCTATATGAGGGGAGCACGCACAAACGGCGCGTCCCGCCAGGGCCCGAGGAGCCCTACTAGGTAGACTCGTTCGTCGTCACGACGATGTGGATAAAGTCACCAGCGTCGGCATTGGAGACGCTACGAACGCCATCGAGCGTCGCGTTCGACGGGTCGGCGTCTTCGCCGTCGATCCGAACGCGGACCGTCGTGTCGGGATCGCTGTCCCGGTAGGTCGTGCCGTCGTACGTGACGGTCGAATCGGTAACGTTGAGTCCGAGCGTCGCCATCGCGTACCGAAGCGTCAAAGCGTCCGCGTGCCCGTGCCAGACAGCGCCGTTGCCGTTCTCGAAGTGGAACGCCGAGTCTTGTAACTGGAAGCGTTCCCGGCTAAAGTCGAGCCGCTCGCCGTCGATCGTGACGTTGATCGCCCCGTGGAAGTCCGATTCGCCGACGTTCACCGGCGTTTTCGATACGTTGATTCCGTTGATGGTCGCCGGCGGCCCCGCCTCGGAGGCAGCCGATCCCCCACCGAAGAAGAACACAACGTAAACGACGACCGCGAGTGCGAACCCGATAACGCCCACGAGGACGACCGGCCCGGCCGGGATTCCCTCGTCGCCGCTTCCTCCGGTGTGTTGGTCGACGCGGCGCTGGTCGATCGGCCCCAGTTCGGCGGCGTGTTCGTCGCCGAGGTGAGCGTAGTAGGAATCCTCGTCGTCGAACGACGCCGAACAGTACTCACAGTCCGGCATGTGCCCCCTCGTAGTCGGTCAGCCGACACAACGGTTTCGGTCCGGACGGCTCACGTCTAGTCGTCGAATGACGCTGTTTTGAGCAGGCTGGCGAACGCCTCGACCTCTCGATCTTCCTGATCTGCCCGAGACGCCGTGTCTCGAAGTCGGGTCTTGATCGTCTGGAGTGCCCGAGGGTCGTGGGCAGCGATCGTCTCGGCGATCTCTCTTGGCTCCTCGACGACGCGCGAGACCAGTCCCATCCGGAGCGCCGCGTCGGCGTCGATCACCCTGCCCGTGAGTGCGAGATCCATCGCCTCACCCAGCCCGACGATCCGTGGGAGCCTAGCCGTCCCACCCCACGCACCGAACAGCCCCAGCGAGACGCCCGACTCGGCGAACGTCGCCGCCGGAGTGGCGACACGAAGGTCACAGCCCAGCGCCAGTTCGACCCCGCCGCCTCGGGCTGGGCCGTCGATTCCGGCGACCGTGACCACATCGGTCTCTGCGAGTGCAGTCGCGGCTCGCTGGCCAGCACGGACGAACGCCTCGACACTCTCGTCGTCGAGGTCGGCGACGACGTCGAGGTCGGCTCCGGCACAGAAGGCCTCGCCCGCGCCGTGGAGGTAGACGACCGACGCGTCGGTCGTCTCGACTGCGTTTCGGAGGGCTTCGAGTGCGTCGGGTGTGAGCGCGTTCCGGCAGGCCGGGCGGTCGAGCGTGACCGTGCAGATGTCGTCGGCCGTCTGCGTTCGGATCACACCGAAAGGACGGTTGTGGTTTCCAAAGGTCTTTGCCTATCCCACCGCTAGATTTGCACGATGCAGGAAGCCGCGGCGGTCCGAGCAGCCGCGTTGGACGCCGTCGACGACGTCGACCCTCAGCAGGTCACAGACCGGATCTCGGCACTGGTAGATGCAGGCTCGATGGCCCCGGGCGTGTTCACCGTCGCGTGTGCGAGGACGACCCTCGAACATGCCGGCCGGAGCCTCGACGACCTCAGCGCCGAGGACGCGATCGCCGAACGAGCGGCCGGCGTCCAGTTGATCTACGAGGGGCTGGCCCAGACGCGACGGCTCGCCCACGAGAACCCCTGGGCCGAGGGCGACGCCGACGAGGCTGATCTGGACATTCTCGTCGCCGACATCCTCGTCGCCCGCGGGTTCTACCTGCTGGCCCGAACCGAAGCCAGCAGCGCCGCCGTCGAGGTCGTCCGCGCGTTCGGCCGCGATCAAACTGTGGCTCGCGAAACCGACAAGACGCTCGATTCCAACCTCGAACGCGACGTCTTCGAGCTCGCAGCCGTCGCCGGAACGACCGCTGCCGGAACGACGCCCACCCCACAGCTCCGCGAACTCGCGGCCGAACTCGGCAACGGCACGCCCGAAGCGACCCTGCCCGAGGACGTCGACGAACAGCTGACCGCTGTCGTGAGCGTCGATTCGGCCGGCAACGAGGGCGTCCGTACCTCCGCAGACCACTGATATCGCCCGCCACGACGGGGGCGAATCGAAACGCCTAAAGACAACTCGGGGTTACCAACAGGTGCGCGCCTGGGTAGCTTAGCGGTAAAGCGCGTCCTTGGTAAGGACGAGAGCCCGGGTTCAACTCCCGGCCTAGGCTCTTCTCGCGACCACATCGACGGAGGAGCGATAGCGACGACGAAAAACGGTGAGCGACCCCGGACCGTGAGGCGTTCTCGCGAAGCTCCAGTCAGTAGCCCCGACCGTGTAGAGGACACACTCAAGGCGGTCCCCCCACAATCCCAGGCAACGAATGGCCCCGGAGATACGGGAACTCGATCCGACGACGGTCGAACGGATCGCGGCCGGCGAAGTCGTCGAGCGGCCGGCCTCGGTCGTCAAGGAGCTGGTCGAGAACAGCCTCGACGCCGACGCCTCCAGAGTACGCGTCGCGGTCGAGAGCGGCGGCACGGAGTCGATCCGGGTCAGCGACGACGGGATCGGGATGGACGAACAGTCCCTCCGCCGGGCAGTCGAGAAGCACACGACCTCCAAAATCCGAAACATCGACGATCTGGAGGGCGGACTGGCGACGCTCGGATTTCGTGGGGAGGCGCTGCACGCCATCGGCGCGGTCTCGCGACTGACGATCACCTCGCGACCGCAGGGCGGCGACCGGGGGACGGAACTCCTCGTCGAAGGCGGTGACGTCGAGCGTGTGCGGCCGGCGGGCTGTCCCGAGGGCACCACGATCGAAGTCGAGGACCTGTTCTACAACGTGCCCGCCCGTCGGAAGTACCTCAGTCAGGACGCCACCGAGTTCGCCCACGTCAACAGCGTCGTGACCGCCTACGCGCTGGCGAACCCCGACATCGCCTTCGAACTGGAACACGACGGCCGGGAGACGTTCGCGACGACCGGCCAGGGCGGTCTCCGGGAGACGGTCATGGATGTCTACGGCCGGGAGGTGGCCCAGGCGATGATCGAACTCGACGATGAGGCAGTACCTGAAGGGCCCCTGGAGTCGGTGTCCGGGCTGGTCAGCCATCCCGAGACCAACCGCGCGAGTCGAGAGTACCTCTCGACGTACGTCAACGGGCGGTACGTCACCGCCGACGCCGTCCGCGAGGCCGTCATGGAAGCCTACGAGACCCAGCTCGCGAGCGATCGGTATCCCTTTGCCGTGCTGTTCGTCGAGATCGATCCGAGCGACGTGGACGTCAACGTCCACCCCAGAAAGATGGACATTCGCTTCGCCGACGACGAGAGAGTTCGCGAGCAGATCACCGTCGCCGTCGCGGACGCACTGAAGCGAGAGGGATTGCTACGATCGACCGCGCCGCGGGGCCGGTCAGCCCCCGAACAGACCGAGATTAACCCCGGCGAGCGCGAGGAGAGTTCGAGTGGAAGCGACGGTCTACCCTCGACCGGCGAGACCACGAACGCGGATGCGACCAGAGAGACACAGGGGCCAGCAGCCCACGGTGATGGAGAGACGGCGGCCGGTCACGAATCGACTCGGTCCCAGTCCAGCGGTGAGGCAACGGCAGACTCGTCGAGCGCGTCAGCGTCGCCGAGATCGGTTGGGTCGTCCGCGAGCGAGACGGGGGCCAGCGAGGAAGGCGAGGGCGTCGGAGATGACCCCCCTGTTTCCGGTCGACGGGGGTCGTCGGGGAGTGATCGGGACTCACGGCAGTCACCGTCGATGACCGCGACCGACCAGCAACACTTCGGCGAGGACGATCCCACGGTGCGGGAGTTCGGGTCGTTGCCGTCGATGCGCGTGCTCGGGCAGTTCCAGGAGACGTACGTCGTGGCCGAGACCGACGACGGGCTGGTGTTGCTCGACCAGCACGCCGCCGACGAGCGGATCAACTACGAACGACTCCGGGAGCGGTTCCTGGGCGAGACGACGACGCAGGTGCTCGCCGAAGCGGTCGAGATCGAACTCACGGCCAGAGAGTCGGCGCTGTTCGAGCGGTTCACCGACGCTCTTTCGCGGCTGGGCTTTCAGGCGGATCGGATCGACGAGCGCACGGTCGAAGTGCGGACGGTCCCGGCGTTGCTGGCCGAGTCCGGCGGACCCGAACTCGTCCGGGACGTCCTCTCGTCGTTCGTCTCTCACGAGGGGGCGGCCGCCGAGACCGTCGAGGCCGTCGCCGACGAGTTGCTGGCGGATCTGGCCTGTTATCCCTCCGTGACGGCGAACACGTCGCTGACGGACGGGTCGATCCTGTCGTTGCTGGAGGCGCTTGCCGACTGTGACAATCCCTATGCCTGCCCGCACGGGCGGCCGGTGTTGATCGAGATCGATACCGACGAGATCGCCGATCGGTTCGAACGGGACTATCCCGGACATGGATGAGATGGGCGGGAGCGACGCGGGCGAAGGCAGTGAAAACGATTTTGACAGCGTCCGTCGAATAGGGTGACAATGGTTCGACGCGTCACTGTGTTGGCGGGGCTGCTCGTCACGCTCGGGGTGCTGTCGGTGTTCATCTTGCGGGAGGTGTTCGGGACGATCTTCTTCGCGATCACGGTCGCGTACGTGCTGTTGCCGGTGCGGCGGTGGTTGGTCGGCCGCGGGCTCGGGCCGCGGCTCGCCGCCGGAGTGAGTACGGCGCTGGCATTCATCATCGTCATCCTGGTGATCCTGCCACTGGGGATCGTGCTGTATCTCAGACGGGGCGATCTGGTTGCTCTCCTGGGGGAGTTGCCAGACCAGACTGTCGTCGAACTCGGCGGGATGCGTTACGTCGTCGAGTTGGCCGACGTGACTACCCAGGTGAGCGGCCTCGCCGAATCACTGGCGCTGTCGACCGCCCGGGCGGCACCTGCCCTGGGATTCAAGCTCTTTTTGTTCGTCCTGCTGGTCTACGCGCTATTGTTGCGCCCGGGCGACGTCAGCAGTGCGTTGCTCCGGCCAGTACCCCGGGAGTACTACGACATCGTGATGTCGCTGCACGAGCGCCTGCGGTCGACGCTCTATGCGATCTACGTGCTGCAGGCGGCGACGGCGTTCGGCACCTTCCTGATCGCATATCTTTTCTTCTGGCTGCTGGGATACGACACTGCGTTCTCGTTCGCGGTCGTCAGCGGAATCCTCCAGTTCATCCCGGTCATCGGCCCGAGCGTGCTCGTGCTGGGGATCGGTGGCTTCGAGGTCTTCATCAACGAGAACACCACGCAGGCGATACTGGTCGGCGGGCTCGGGCTGTTCTTCGTCGGCTTCTTGCCCGACGCGCTCATTCGGCCACAGCTGGCGTCGCTCACCGCGAAGATGCCCGGCAGCCTCTACTTCATCGGATTCGTCGGCGGCGTCCTCTCGGTCGGCGTCGTCGGCGTCATCGCCGGACCCGTGCTGGTCGGCCTGCTCGCCGAAGTCGGTGAGTTACTCGCCGACGAACGCAAGCCCCACCCGAGAGCCGATTAGCGGGAGTGTCGATCAGACGGTTTCGAGCGGGCGGCCCGCGGCCTCCCACTCGGAGAGGCTCCCCTCGTAGAATTCGAGGCGTTCGTAGCCGAGATGCCGGAGGACGACGTAAGTGTGACTGATCCGCCGGGCGGTGTTACAGTAGAGGACGAGCCGTTTGTCGGGGGTGATCCCGCGGTCGGCCAGCATGGTCTCGATCTCGTCGAGGGGTTTCAGGCCCCGCGAGTCCTCCTCGACGACCTCGCGCCAGTCGAACTGGACCGCGCCGGGGATGTGGCCCGCCTCGAACTCCCGATCATCCCGGGTGTCGACGAGGACGGCGTCGCCGTCGACGGCCGCGGCGACCGTCTCCATGTCGACCAGCGGGGTCTCCGTGGGCGGGGAAACGTCGTAGGTCGTCGACTCGACGACGGGCGCGTCTCGGGAGACCTCGCGTTCGCGCTGCCAGGCACTGAAGTCGCCGTCGAGCAGGTGCAGTTTCTCGGGATCGTGGCCGTATAATTCGGCGGTGACGAGAAACCGAGCGGCGAAGACGCCGTGGGTGTCGTCGTAGGCGACGATGTCGTCCTCGGGGGCGATGCCGGCTTCGCCGAGGAGGGACTCCCACGTCTCCTCGCCCGGGAGCATTCCTTGGCCCTGTCCGTCCGCGCGCGCTGCGTGCTCGTCGGCCCGGAACTCGTCGAAGGGGATCGACACCGCGGTCGGGAGGTGGCCGATGCCGTCGTACTCCCAGCCGTCCCGGACGTCGACCACGACGACCTTGCCGAGGCGGTCGGCGAGCCACTCCTGTGTAACGAACCCAGTCATTACTCGCTGGTTGCCGACCCCGGCGCTTGAACGTGTGGTATCCCATCTGTACCCGTCACTTCTCACAGATTTAGGATTTTATTGCCGCCTCTCGTGGGCGACACACCCGCGCGAAAGCGGTGGCAGCGACGCGTACTCGGGCGGAACGGCGGGTGCTGACGAGAAAGCGGCAATATCTGCCGCCACGGCGAATGAGTGGCGGAACATGCCCGGAGTGGAGGGCCTTTATGGGTGGTGTGTGTAGTGAGGGATGCAATGAGCGACTACGCAAAAGACGTTCTCGTTTCGGCGGATTGGGTCGAGGACAACCTCGACGCGTTCCAGAGTGACGATTCTGACTACCGACTGGTGGAGGTCGACGTCGACACCGAGGCCTACGACGAGGCCCACGCGCCCGGTGCGATCGGCTTCAACTGGGAGACACAGCTCCAGGATCAGACCACACGAGACATCCTGACCAAGGCGGACTTCGAGGACCTGCTCGGGTCCCACGGGATCAGCGAGGATTCGACCGTGGTCCTGTACGGTGACAACTCCAACTGGTTCGCGGCCTACACCTACTGGCAGTTCAAGTACTACGGTCACGACGACGTGAAGCTGCTCGACGGCGGCCGTGAGTACTGGATCGAGAACGACTACCCGACGACCGACGAGGAGCCGAACTTCTCGGCCGTCGACTACGAGGCCTCCGGCCCGCGCGAGAGTATTCGTGCCTACCGAGAGGACGTCGAAAACGCGATCGACCGCGGCCTGCCGCTGGTCGACGTTCGCTCGCCCGAAGAGTACTCCGGCGAGATCCTCGCGCCCCCGGGCCTGCAGGAGACCGCCCAGCGCGGCGGCCACATCCCCGGCGCGAAGAACATCTCCTGGGCCGCAGTCACGAACGACGACGGCACGTTCAAGACGCCCGAGGAACTCGAAGCGCTCTACGCCGAGCACGGCATCGACGGCGAAGGCACGACCGTCGCCTACTGCCGGATCGGCGAGCGATCCTCGGTCGCCTGGTTCGCCCTGCACGAGCTGCTGGGCTACGAGGACACCATCAACTACGACGGCTCCTGGACCGAGTGGGGCAATCTGGTTGGTGTGCCGATCGAGAAGGGCGACGGAAGCTGAGCGGAGCGAAGCTTCGTCGAATCGAAGCGGGGAGAGCGAGACCTGAGCGAAGTGAAGGTCTCGAATGCGAGCGGCGTAGCCGCGAGCGTAGCGACCCGCGGAGAAAGGCGAGTAAGTCGTTCTAACTATCGCCATTCGTTTTTTGGCGTGTCGTACTGCTCGCGAGTGGCTACGTTGATTTGGGACAGTTTGGCGCGCGCTGGCTCGCGTTTCATCGCGAGCAATTTTCGTGCGAGGGATGAGACCGCGACCGCAGGGAGCGGTTGAATCGGCTGGGGTGGGTGTGGGCGAATTCGGGTGGGACTGAAAGGGGCCGGGCGCTGGAGGAAGACCGACGACGCAAGGACCGCAACGCAGTGAGGACCGCAGCGAGTCGCTCGACTCCAGCGTCCGGGGGCTTTCTGGGTGTGCGCAGACGAGACGTCACAGAAAGCCCCCGGACGCTGGCGCTCGATCAGCGGCATATTCTCGCTCACTTCGTTCGCTCGAATAGAGGCCGCTGAGACGAGCAGGCAAGCGCCAGCGCCCGGCCCCTTTCAGTCCCGAAAGACTCGCTACGCTCGTCTTTCGACCCTCGCCTCACTTCGTTCGGCTCAGTCCCACCCACCACACAACGACAGCACCACACCCTCCCCAACCGACTCACTCCCTCACTCCGTTCGTCGTTCGTCCCTCGCGCTTGCTCGCGACACCGCGGTCGCTCCACGGCTCGCTACACTCGCCGTTCCGCTTCGAGGGCTTCCGATGGTCGCCCTCGCGTCGCTCGGCGCGCGCCAACTCCCAAACGAATCCAGAACAGCGAAGTCACTCACGACCAGTGACCGCACACCAAAAAATCGGAACCGCCAGCGTCAGTATACGCCGAGCCCGTGCGACTCTCGGGCGTGTTCGAGGAGATCGTCCGTGCTCTCGAACTCTTCACCGCATGTGCACGTGTGATACCCCGTCTGGGATTGCTGGCGTGTCGCCATACACGAAGACGTTAGTCGGCATCCATAATAATTGTTCGTGGTTATTTGGTAGCCATGCACACACGGCGGAGTTGGCGATCGTCGAAATCAGTCGTCGATTTTCGACAGTATGGATGGTCAGACTCCTTCGCTTCGAGTGGAACGGCCGAGATCGTGGAGAGTTTCTGGACGTGCTCGCCCCACGAGAGTGCTTACTCGATCGCCATCACGGGCTGGGGTTCGTAGGGGGCTTCGAGGTAATCCATCTCCGAGTCGGTGAGGTCGATCTCGAGTGCCTCGACGGCTTCTTCGAGGTGTTCGATACTCGTGGTGCCGACGATGGGAGCGGTGACGTGGTCGTTTTCGAACTGCCAGGCGAGTGCGATCTGGGCCATCGTGACGCCCTTCTCTGTGGCGAGTTCTTGCACCCGCGAATTGATCTCCTCGCCGCCGCCCTCGACGTACTCCCGTGAGGGGTTGTGGTAGTTCTCGGGATCGCCCCGTTCCGTGGCCGTCAGCTGGTCGAACGGCCGGGCGAGAAAGCCCTGGCCGAGCGGTCCCCACGGGATGACGCCCATGTTCTCGCGGTCGCAGATCGGCAGCAGATCGCGTTCGTCCTCGCGATAGGCTGGGTGGTAGTGGTTCTGCATGGTCTCGAATCGCGGGAGGTCGAGTCGCTTTGCAGTATGGAGGCGCTCGGCCAGCTGGTGGGCCCACATCGAAGACGTCCCGACGTGGCGGACTTTCCCGCGGGAGACGACATCGTCGAGCGCGCGCAGGGTGGTTTCGATCGGTGTCTCGGGGTCGACCCGGTGGGTCTGATAGAGGTCGACGGTGTCCAGGCCGAGCCGGTCCAGGGAGTGTTCGAGTTCCTGCTCGATGGTCTTGCGCGAGAGGCCGTCGGCGTTGACGTGTGCGTCACCGTAGGAAAACCGGACCTTCGTGGCGACGACCTGTTCGTCGCGGTCGTACTCGCTCAAGACGTTCCCCAGAATCGCCTCGCTCTCGCCATTGGAGTAGACGTTGGCGGTGTCGAAGAAGTTCACACCGAGGTCGATCGCGCGTTCGATGAGGGCCTCGGCTTCCTGGCCGTCGAGCATCCAGGATTCGCCAGTGCCGAAGCTCATGCACCCGAGACAGATCTTGCTCACAGTCATGCCCGTGCTGCCGAGGGTCGTGTACTCCATGCCGCGAGGGTTGGCGTGGGGGCCGAATGAGCGTTGGGGGCGACGCCCAGGCGGGCCACTAAAGTCCCTGGCCGTCGCCTGTTTCGGCATGTTCGACGAAATCATGGAGAAGTTCGCCGACAGCCCGAGCCAGCAGCAGGTGATCCGCCTGCTGCTCGAACGGGGCTTCTCCGTCAGCGACGAGGGTCGGGTGGTCTCGGGCGGGATCGAGATCCCCAACACCGGGATCGCCCGCGAGATCGACGTCGACCGACGAGTCGTCGACGCCACCACCGACGCGATCCTCGACGACCCCGAGTTGCGGCGGATCTTCCAGAACATCTCGGCCATCCCGAGCCTGATGGATCTCGCGCCAGTGCTGGATCTCACGGTGCTCACGGTGACGGTCGACGACGCCGAAGCCTCGGGGATCGTCGCCAGGGTCACCCAATCCATCGCCGACCACGGGATCACGATCCGGCAGGTCATCAGCGACGATCCCGAATTTTCCGACGAGGCCAAGCTCTACGTCATCACCGCCGAGGAACTGCCGGGCGACCTGATCAACGAGATCCGGGCGATGGCGTTCGTCCGCAAGATCGAACTCGAATGACCGAGGCCGTCTCTCTCCAGGTCCGCGTCGCGGCGACTGGTGAGACCCACGTGCTCGACGCGCCTCGCGGCTCGATCCTCCGGGAGGTCCTGCTCGAACGCGGTCTCTCGCCCCACGGTCGCTACGCTCGGCGAGCCAACTGCGGCGGCCGAGGGCTGTGTGCGACCTGTGGCGTCCGCTTCGAGACTGACGACCCCGCTCCCGAGCACTGGCACGACCGGCTGGCCGATCGCTTCGGGTATCCCCGACTCTCGTGCCAGCTCGAACTCACCGAGGACTGTACGGTCGTGATTCCCGACAAGCGCGTGTGGGGTGACCGGGAGTGACCGACACCTACCGCACCGTCGCCGGCCGCGGGCAGATCCGGTTCGAAGTCCGGGGCTCGGAGTTCATCGGTCACGTCGCCCCTGCCGCGACAGTGGAGGCCGCTGAAGCGTTCGTCGACGCGATCGAATCGGAGTACGCCGACGCGACCCACAACGTTCCCGCCTACCGGGTGCGGGCCGACCCCCTTCGTGAATACGCCAGCGACGACGGCGAGCCCTCGGGGAGTTCGGGCAAGCCCGCGCTGAACGTCCTCCAGCAGCGCGAGATCGAGAACGTCGTCGCCGTCGTGACACGTTACTACGGCGGAACGAACCTCGGTGTCGGCGGGCTCGCACGCTCGTACTCACAGGCCGTCAAGGAGGCCGTCGACGACGCCGGTGTCGTCACCGAACGCCCCCACGAACGTTTCGGGATCGAGACCCAATACGACGACAGCGGGACCGTCCGGGGAATTCTGGAGAGCGAAGACGTCGAGTTCGACGCGGAGTACGAGGAAGTGGTCGAGTTCGAGGTTCGCGTGCCCGAGGCCGACGCTACGCAACTGCGTGATCGGATTCGGAGTGCGACGAGCGGTCGTGCCGATATTTCTGATATCTGAGATTCTGGGTGGTGGCGCGCGCTGGCGAACCCTCGTGGTGAGCCGATGCCGTGCGAGGGATGAGCGAGGGAGCGGAGCGACTGAGCGAATCGGCTGGGGAGGGTGTGGCTTCGGTGCTGTGCTTCGGGTGGACTGAAAGGGGCTGGTTTCTCGGGGAAGACGGCTGCGGCAAGCACCCACTGGAGCGCAGCGAAGCTCACGCGAGCAACGCGAGCGTGAGTACGAAAGACGAGCGAAGCGAGTCTTTCGGTGCCCTCGACCCGAGAAACCAGGGGCTTTCTGGCTGTTCTCGGCGGAGCAGTCGTAGAAAGCCCCCGACAGCACGCGCCATTCACGAAGTGCCAGCAGAAGGTAAATCGCCTAGGTAGTCCGAAACGCCCGATCACCGGCGTCGCCCAGCCCAGGAACGATATATCCATCGTCGTCCAGATGGTCGTCGATGGCGACAGTAAGGACGTCCACGTCGGGGAACTGCTCGTCCAGGCGGACGATCCCCTCGGGCGCGCTCACGGCCGAAAGCACCAGCAACCGCGCGGGATCGCCCATCTCCCGGACGTACTCCAGGACGGTCGCCATCGTCGAGCCGGTCGCGAGCATGGGATCGGCGATGATGACGGTGTCTTCGGGCGTGATCTCCGGCAGCTTGACGTAGTCGACCTCGATGTCGAACGCGCCCTCTTCGTCCATGCCACCCTCCTCGTCACGGCTCGCCGAGATCACGCCCTGGCGGGCGCGGGGGAACGCTTTCAACAGGCCCTCGACGAAGGGCGTGGCGGCCCGGAGGACGTTGATGATGACGACGTCGTCCATGCCGACGACGCGCTCGCCGGTGGTCTCGGTCAGGGGCGTCTGGACGGTCTCGTAGGCGGTCTCCATGATGCCGTCGATGATCTCGTAGCCACAGATCCGGCCCAGTTTCACGAGCCCTTTCCGGAAGGCGACCTGTTCGGTCTCGACGCTGCGGAGGTCGGTCAGGGTGTGCCGGGCCAGCGCGTGGGTGAGGAGTTTAGCCTCTCCGCGATCCTCGATGGTCATACCAGCCAGTCCCGGCGGGACGGGCAAATAGCTGACGAGACGCCGCCGAAGAAGTCCTCAACCCTCGTACTCGACACCCAGCTCCGCGAGCAGCGTCCGGGCCGCACGAGCAGACGAGGGCGGTCCCCGGCCGGTCACCAGATCGCCGTCGACGGTAACGCTCGTCTCCGAATCGAGTTCGGCGTCCCACTCCGCACCGGCGGCTTTCACTTCGTCTTCGACCCAGTAGGGCAACTTCCGGCCGTCGGGCATCCGATCGTACTCGTCGACGATCCCTTCCTCCCACTCGTTGGGAAAGCCTGTGACCGAGCGGCCCGCGACCAGGAACTCGCCGTCGCTCGCTCGCGGTTCGTCACCGCTCGCGTCTTCCGAGGCCCGTAGCGCCTCGCTATCCCTGGTCCAGGCCAGAATCCCGACGGCGTGACAGACGACCATCGCTTTGCCGTCGTCGCCGTCGACGGCCTCCCGCAGCGCGGCGCGGGCGTGTCGATCCTGGTTGACGTCCCACTCGGTCCCGTGGCCGCCGGGGAAGACGACCGCATCGAACTCGCTCGGGTCGACGGCGGCCAGCGGCTCGGGGTCGTTCAGACGGTCGTCGGTCTCGTGGACCTCCTCGACCATCGCGGCGGTCTCCTCGTCGACCTCTTCGGGGTCGATCGAGCGTTCGTCCAGCACCGCGGGACCGCCCGACGGCGTCGCGACAGTCACGTCGACGCCGGCGTCGTCGAGCGTCGTGAGCGGTTCGATACACTCCTCGCCCCAGTAGCCGTGTTCGCTGACGATGAACAGTGCGGATGACATCACCTGAACGTAGGGGCGCGAGCCCGAAATACTGCCGGGCCCGACGCGTGACAGGAAGAACTGGAGTGTGAAACGGACGTTTGAGTATTCTGGAGACTTATGGGGACGTTCTGTCTACAGGATGGTATGAACCGACGACGCTTCGTCGCGGCGGTCGGAGCGAGTCTCGCGCTCGCAGGCTGTGCGACGGAAGGATCGGTACCCGAAACCGACGACGACGTGACGCCAGCGACGCCACCGTCGATCGACGAAACGACGACCGAGCAGCCCCGGACCGATCCACCACCCGGATCCGGCGATCGAGAGACGCCCGCAGACGGTCCCCGAGAGACGAGAGACGGCGCGTTCGCGGTCGGCGAACGCGTCGGCGAGTTCAACCCGATGGGGCTGGCTATCGACAACGACGGCCCCGACGAGCGGACGGTTCGCCTGGAGATTACCGACACCCAGGCGGAAGCAGTACTGGTCGAGAAGACGTTCGACGTCTCGAGTGAACTGCGGGGCGAGCTCCGATCACCCACAGACTACGAGATCCGGGTCGCCGTCCCCGCGGAAGGGATCGAGACCGTCGAGACGATCGACGAAGGCGTGTTCGATACGTGCAACAGTTACGGGACGACGATTTCGATCAGTCGCGGCGGGGAGTTCGAGAGGGAGACGATGTCGACGCTCGTCGCCTGTGACGCCGACCTGACGGTCAGCGACCACGGTTCAGAGTGATGATCCCAAATCCGACTTGAGACCGCGAACGGCGGAAACGCTTAACGTCACTGACGCCCAACAGTCGTTCCACGATGGACGTTTCACGGCGTAGCCGCGCCGAGACGAGCGACCGACGATCGAATCACTATGTCTGAGATGGAAGAGAGCGTCTCCGGATTCAAACGCCAGGGTGGCTGGGCCGATACCGTCGAACACGGCGAGCGAATCACGCGAGCGCTGAAGGAGATCGAAGACGACGTCGACGAGCAAGCCCTCGAAGAGTTCGACGAGTGGCGACCAAAGAGCCACGAACGGCTGGACGAGGACGTCAACGAGAAGACGGCCGAACAGGCCAGCGTCGAAGAGGGCGAGGGCGAAAAGAAGGGGAAGGATCCCGACGAGGACCTCCAGAAAGCAGGTGAGAAACTCGCCGAGTCCTACGAGAAGTTAGACGAACCCGACGAGGCCGTCGACAAGTGGGGCGAATCGATCGACTACGTCGCCCGCGCAGCAGACTCGGCGGGTCGGAAGGCCATCCGGAAGGTCGAAGACACGGTCTACAAGAACGTGATGACCCAGATCGCGCCCTACTACTTCGACAACGAACTTGTCAGCGCGAATCTCAAGCGCGTCGACGGCGAGGACCCCGAGTACGTCTTCGAGGTCAACGTCAACGACGACGACCTCAAGATCAAAGTCTCGAACAAACTCGCCGACTACGAACAGTCGGTCGAGCGCTGGCACATCGACACCGAGAAAGAGACCGACGTGCCCGAGGCCGCGGAAGGCGTCGAAGCCCCCGAACCGACCAACGGCGACGCCGACGCCAAGACCAATTGACGGGCCGCGATCACCGCCATTCGCTCCGTTCGATCCGATAGCTCTCACACGCCGGACAGACCTGTCGCCGTCGCTCGTAGCGTGCCCCGCAGTTGCGACACTCGTACTCGCCCTCGGCGTCGTCCGACCCCCTGAGATGGCGTCGAATCCCCTGAATGATTCCCATATCTCCCCCAGTTGTTTCAGTAGTTGTGTTCGAATAAAAAAGTATGGCTGCCAGTCGGTAGGCTATTCACCACCCACACACAAGAGTCGAGCAGATGGTTGAGGCGACGCTGCTGGCGACGCTGCTCGTCGCAGCACTGGCGAGTCTGTTCATGGCGTGGGCGATCGGCGCGGGCTCCTCTGGGTCGACACCCTTCGCCCCAGCCGTGGGGGCGAACGCGATTTCGGTCATGCGGGCCGGCTTTCTGGTCGGGATTCTCGGATTCGCGGGCGCGGTCCTCCAGGGCGCGAACGTCTCGGAAGCCGTCGGTCAGGAACTCATCGCCGGCGGCGTCACGCTCTCGCCAGTGGGCGCGACGCTCGCGCTCTTGCTGGCGGCCGGGCTGGTCGCCATCGGCGTCTTCGCCGGCTATCCGATCGCGACTGCGTTCACCGTCACGGGCGCGGTCGTCGGCGTCGGGCTGGCAGCCGGTGGCGCGCCCGCCTGGGCGAAGTACCAGGAGATCGTCGCCCTGTGGGTCGCCGTCCCGTTCGTGGGCGGCGGGATCGCCTACGGCGTCGCAAAGACCCTTCGGGACGAACGCGTCCCCGAGACCGTCGCGGTCCCCGTGCTCGCGGGGCTCGTCGGCCTGTTGCTGGCGAACGTCCGGTTCGTTCTGCTGGGAGATCCCGGCGAGCAGGCCTCGATCGCCGCCGAGATCGCCGGAGCCGTGGGATCGCCGGGGATCGCCGGCCAGCTCGGCGTCTCACTCGTTCTCGCGACACTGGTCGCCGGACTGCTCTACTACGACCTCAGCGGCGATCCCGACGCAGGGCAGCGACACTTCCTGCTCGCGCTCGGCGGACTGGTCGCCTTCTCGGCCGGCGGCAGTCAGGTCGGACTGGCGATCGGCCCCCTCTTGCCACTGCTCGGCCCCGACACGGGCGTCGAAGTCGCGCTGGAACTCGTGCTCGTCTTCGGCGGGATCGGTCTGCTCGCGGGCTCGTGGACGGGCGCACCGCGGATGATCAAGGCGCTGGCCCAGGACTACTCCTCGCTCGGCCCCCGGCGGTCGATCGCCGCGCTCATCCCCAGTTTCGCCATCGCCCAGACGGCCGTCTTCCTGGGGATTCCCGTCTCGTTCAACGAGATCATCGTCAGTGCGATCATCGGGAGCGGCGCGGCCGCTGGCGATGGGGAAGTCAGCGGCGAGAAGATGGGCAAGACGGTGCTGGCGTGGATCGCCTCGCTGGCGATCGCGCTGGGACTGGGCTACGGACTGTTCACGGTCTGGACGACAGTTCTGGGATGATCCGCCGACGGGTCATTCCGTCGTCGCATCTTGCTCTTCTGTGTCGAGCGTCTCCGGTTCGTCTTCGTCCTCGTGGAGGCGCGTGATCCGGGCCTTCATGATACGGGTGTTCTCGACCTGTTCGACCCGGATCTCGACGTCGTCGTACTCGATGACTTCGCCCTCCTCGACCAGCCGGCCGACCCGGTTGAAGATGAAGCCGGCGAGCGTCTCGAACTCCTCGCCCTCGGGGATGTCGATCCCAAGGGCCTCGTTGACCTCTTCGATGTTGACCTCGCCTTTGACCGAGGCGGTGTCCTCGTCGAGGAACTCGATCGGCTCTTCCTCGCCGCCCTCCAGGATCTCGCCGACGATCTCCTCGGTCAGGTCTTCCATCGTCACGAGCCCCTCGGTCGTCCCGAACTCGTCGATGACGATCACCATGTGCATGCGGTTCTCGCGCATCTCCGCGAGCAGTTCGTCGACGTTCTTGCTCTCGGGAACGTGTAGCGTCGGCTCGATCAGGTCTTCGAGTTCGAGTTCCTCGTTCTCGCCGTAGTTGAGATCACGCACGAGGTCGCGGATGTGGACGACGCCGATGATGTTGTCCAGACTACTCTCGTAGACTGGCAGACGGGCGTGCCCGCTCTGGATACACGTCTCGATGGCTTCCGCGATGTCGGCGTCTTTCGAGACGGCGGTCATGTCCAGGCGCGGCGTCATGACCTCCTTGGCGATGGTCTTGTTGAACCGGAGGGTGCGCTGGAGCATCTCGCGTTCCTCCTCGTCGAGGACGCCCTCGCGCTCGCCGGTCTTGATCATGTTGCGGATCTCGTCGCGCGTGACGTAGGTGCTCTCGATGGCCGAGCGGCCACCGGTCACCTTGTTGACGATCCGTGTCAGGTAATCGAACAGGACGATCAGCGGCAACAGGAGTTTCTCGGACCACTGCAGCGGCCGGGCGATCGACAGCGCCCACGACTCGGTGTTCTCGACCGCGTAGGACTTGGGCGCGCTCTCCCCGAAGAGGAGGACGAGCGCGGTGATCCCGAATGTCGCCGCGATGACGGCCTGGCCCTGGCTGAGATACAGCCCGAACAGCCCCGTCGCGATCGAGGACATCGCGATATTGACGAGGTTGTTGCCGACGAGGATCGTCACCAGCAGCCGGTGGGGATCGTCTTTGAGGTGTTTGATCCGCCGAGCGCCGGGCCGTCCTTCCTCGACCATCGACTCGACGCGGTGTTTCGCCAGCGAGAACATGGCGATCTCCGAGGAGGAGAAAAACGCCGATAATCCGATGAGCACGAGGATCGTGACTGTCCCGAGGATCGCGACCGTCGCCCGGTTGACCTCGACGCCGACGAACGGGACGGTGTAGAGCACCGTCTCGGCCGCCGCAGTCGAGGCGACGCCTAACCCCACGTCCGGAACGGCCAGTGACGCTATCGAGAGCACAGGTATACCCATCAACACCGGTTGTTCCAGTGGGGTAAAATTAACTCTTTTGTGCGCAGACCGGGCAGACGGTCAGTCTGTGACGAACGATAGCCGTATTTCGGCGACACACTTAGCCGCCCGCGACTCCAACGACCGTCGATGCCATCCTCGAATCCCTCGATCACGCTGTATCGGCTCCAGGCGTGTCCGTTCTGTGAACGGGTCGTCCGAACACTGGACGACCTTGGCCTCGACTATCGCTCGCGATTCGTCGAGCCGATGCACTCCGACCGGAACGTCGTCAAGCGCCTCACAGGCAAGCGAACAGTGCCAGCGATCGTCGACGAGAACACGGGTGTGACGATGTCCGAGAGCGCCGCCATCGTCGAGTACATCCAGTCGACGTACGGCGACGGCGCACAGGCAGGGGGTGACGACTGATGGACCTCGGATTCGACGTCGTCGACCTCGGATCGACCGACCACGTCGAGGCGGGCGACACCGTACCCGAGTTCACGCGCCCGCTCGTGAACAGCGAGTACTGGGAGGGCGTCGCGCTCTCGGATCTGCTCGAAGAGAGGCCGGTCGTCCTGGTCTTCCATCCCATGGCGGGATCGTTCCCGGCGACGTACGTCTGGAAGGAGCTTCCGGGCCGGGAGTGGGGCGACTGTCAGGTCGTCGGCTGCTCGATCGCGACGCCCTACGCCCACAAGCGCCTGATCGAAGAGCGCGACCTCGGCGGCGAGTATCGGCTCTACTCCGACCCCGGCAACGGCGTCGCCGAGCAGTTCGGCATCGCCCACGACCTCGACGGGATGGAAGGGGTCGCCGAACCGCGACCGGCGGCATTCGTCGTCGACACCGATCGCACGATCGAGTACGCCTGGGTGGCCGGCGAGTGGCCCGCATTCCCGGACTACGACGAGCTGGAAGCGGCGGCGCGGGACATTTGAATCGCGAGTCGGTCTCGATAGTGATCGGTAGCACTCCGGAATCCTAATGCTCCCGCGCGTTCGAGCACCGACCAGATGAAGGTATTCGGGTCCAGCGGTGTTCGCGGGGTCGTCAACGAGACGTTGACCCCCGAGTACGCGCTGCAGGTCGCGATGGCGGCCGGATCAGTCTGGCGAAGCGAGTACGGCCCGACGCGGGTCGCGGTCGCTCACGACACCCGCACCAGTGGCGGGATGATCGCCGACGCCGCACAGAGCGGCCTCGCGAGTGTGGGCCTCGACGTCGACTACCTCGGGACGATCCCCACCCCGGGCGCGCAGGCCTACGCCGACGACGAGTCTATCCCCGCACTCGTCGTGACGGCCTCGCACAACCCGCCACAGCACAACGGGATCAAGCTCGTCGGTCCCGACGGGATCGAACTCTCGGTCGACCAGCTCGAACGGGTCGAACAGCGCCTGCTCGGCGAGCGATTCGAACGTGGTGAGTGGAACGAGATCGGCCAGTCCCGGACGGTCGACGGCGCGCGCGAGGACTACGTCCAGCAGCTCCTCGACAGCGTCGACCGGGAGACCATCGCCGCCGCCGATCTCACTGTCGCGATCGACCCCGGCCACGGTGCAGGCTCGCTCACGAGTCCGGAGTTCTTCCGGCGGCTGGGCTGTCACGTCCTGACGATCAACGCCCAGCCCGACGGTCACTTCCCCGGCCGGAAACCCGAGCCCGTCGCGGACAACCTCGGCGATCTGCAGCGGCTGGTCGAGACCAGCGAGGCCGACCTGGGAATCGCCCACGACGGCGACGCCGATCGGGCGATCTTCGTCGACGAGAAGGGTGAGTTCATCGAGGGCGACGCGGCGCTGGCGGCGCTGGCGGCGGCCGAACTCGACGTCAACGACGGCGTCGTCTCGGCTGTCAGTACCTCCCAGCGGCTGGTCGACGTCGCGGGGCGAGCCGGCGCGGAGATCTACCTCACCCAGATCGGGTCCAGTCACATCGTGACCAAGATCAGGGACCTGCAGCGCGAGGGGACGGACGTCCCCATCGCTGGCGAGGGCAACGGCGGGATCATCTTCCCCGAGTACCGGGCGATCCGGGACGGGGCCTACACCGCGGCGCGGTTCTGTGAGTTACTCGTCGACCGGTCCGCCAGCGAGGTCGCCGCCCTATTCGACGACTACTACAACGTTCGGGTGAACGTCACCTACGACGACGAAGCCGAGCGCGCGGCGATGATCGACGCCATCGAGACCGTCGCTCACGAGTCAGAGGCCGGGCTGAACACCACCGACGGCTACCGCCTGGAGTTCGACGACGGCTGGGTGCTGGCCCGCCCCAGCGGGACCGAACCCCTCATCAGGGTCTACGCCGAGGCCCGCAGTCGCGAGCGAGCCGAAGAACTCGCCGCGCTGATGGAAGAGTCCGTCACGGCCGCGGCCGAGGCGACGCGATAATACTGGAGCGGCAGCTCAGACCGGATCGTGTTCTTCGAGCGCCTCGGCGAGGCGGTCGCGCCGCTCGCGAAGGTCCTGTAGTTCCCGCTCGACCTCACCGTTTTTGAGGCGTTCTCGTTCGTCGGCGTCGAGTCGCTCGCGAGCGACGGCGCTGTCGCGCAGCCGTTCGTAGTCCTCGCGTCGCGTCGCTTCGCGAACCGTCCGAAGCGCCGCGAGCACCGACTCGTCGGGGTCGAAGCGGGCGACGACCGAGAGGAGTTCGCGACAGCGAAAGCGGAGTGCCTCGGCGGTCGGCGGTGGCCAGCCGATCGTCAAGGGGTCGACGTCCAGCCGTTTGAGGTAGGTGCGGTGGGTCGCGACGTTGCGCTTGAGTTCGCGGGCGTCGTCGACGTAGTGGTCGAGTTTCGAGGCCGAGTAGTCGGCGTATTCGAGCAATTTCGAGATCGTCTCCGCGCCGGCGTCGGCCGAGTCGACGTACGCCGCGAGGTCCGCGGGCGGCTGGCGATACGTGACGAGTGGGAAGGCGGCGGTCGATTCGACGAACGCGAGCACTTCGCGGGTGCTGGACTCGCTGGTGAACGTCTCGAAGGCCGCCGAGACGGCGTCGTCGTAGGTCTCGATGGGGTCGCGCAACTGCTCGACCGGGGCGTCCAGATCGGCCGCGCCGAGTTCGACCAGTCGCTCGTGGTGGTCGATCCGGTCGTCGATCTCCTTCAATTCGAGTTCGATATCCCGGCGGACCTCGCGAAGTCGCTCGCGGGTCCGCTCGCGTTCGTCGAGGCGTTCGACCAGTGCCGCGACCTCCGAGAGCGAATCGCGGGCGGCCTCGAAGTCGGTCGTCTTGAGATAGCGCTCGTGCATCATCTCGTCGACGGCCTCGAAGTCCTCGCGGTGGGGCAGGTCCTCGGGCAGGTGATCGAAGAAGTGCGCCAGTTCGTCCTGGTACTCGATGAACGCCTCCATGTCGACCTCTCCCTCGCCGTCGCTGACGATCCGGGACTCGTACGTGCTGAACAACCCCGTGATTTCCTCGTAGTGTTCCTGCAGGCGCTGCAGGCGTTGCTCGCCGGCTTCTTCGACGCGGTCGCAGGCCTCCTCGTAGGCGCTGGCGCGGCGCTGGAGGGTCCGCACGAGGTCTTCGACCTCGCTGTCGGCAGCCGACTTACTCATCGTAGACGGCCTCGGGGTCGAACACCTGCTCGCCGACGACCTCGCCGTCGATCGTCCGGTAGAAACAGCTCTCGTAGCCGGTGTGACAGGCCCCACCCTCCTGGTCGACCAGGTACAGCAAGGTGTCGCCGTCACAGTCGACTCGGATCTCCCGGACGTGCTGGACGTGGCCGCTGGTCGCGCCCTTCTCCCACAGCTCCTCTCGGCTCCGGGAGTAATAGTGCGCTCGGCCGGTCTCGCGAGTCCGCTCGACGGCCTCGGGCGTGACGTACGCGAGCATGAGTACCTCGCCCGAGTCGGCGTCCTGTGCGATCGCGGGGAGGCGATCGGTCTCGTCGAAGGCGAGGTCGGGGACGTCGTCGCTCATATGACTACCGTCGGCACAGCCCCGCATAGGCCTTTTGCGTCGAGAAGTCGAGACTACGATTGGGCGTCGGCGATCGCGAGCCCGAACATGAGCCCGTTCCAGCCGACGCCGAGCACGAGCAACTGGAGGGCGAGTCGCGTGTCCAGCGCGAGTGGCAACGTCGTGTTGACGCCGAAAAACACCGCCAGAATGGTCGTCGCCGTCCAGCCGCTGTTCCACCACGAAGCGCGTGAACTGGTCCCACGACCCGGCAATTGATGACGGAACTCGACGGTCAGCACGCCCGCGATGACCGCGACGAACGCGAGTGCACCCACAGTGAGCAGATTCGCGCCGAGAGCGTACGTCCCGCCGCCGGCCAGCGCCGCGAGGACGACGCCGGCGAGGATACCGTTGCGATTCATACCCCGGCGTTCTCGCGTCGCCTACGAAAACATCTCGGTCGAGTCGCCCTGTCGATGTTTCCATTCGGTGAGAAACGAGTCGAACTATTTGAGTGGCGAACCCGAAAGAGCGAACATGGCGCTCAACCGGATCGGGAAGGAAAACGCTCAGATAGACCCGCCAGTCGAAGACCGGGAGATGCGGGTCGTCATGGAGATCGAGCGCGGCGGCCCTTGCCGGCTAGACCACATGGACGGTGAGGTCATCGGGATCGACGTGCGCCTCGACGAGGAGGCCTGTAACGTCGACGCAGTGGTGCGCGATCCAGCGGACGAAGGGATCGCGACCCAGTACTTCGAAAACCACCTCTGTGAACACTGCCCCGGAAAGGTGTTCAGCAAACACGGCTGTCTCCCGCGCTACAGGGAGATCAACGAGGGATCGTTCGTCGTCGAGACCTACGTCGCCGACACCCAGGCTGTCGCCGATCTCGTGAGCGATATCCAGTCGATCTGTGACAACGTATCACTCAAGAGTATCGTCTCGACAGAGCGGTCGGAGTTCAACGAGGACTGCTCGGTCGATATCTCCGCGCTCACCCGAAAGCAGCGCGAGGCCGTCTATCATGCCCAGGAGATGGGGTATTACGACCCGGACGCCGACGTGTCGCTGGCCGAACTGGCCGATCGGATCGGTATCTCCACCTCGGCGCTGTCACAGCGTCTCCGACGGGCGGAAGGGAACGTCCTCCGGCAGCTTTCTGTCGAGTGTGATTGCTGGGACAACGTCGAGTGATCGGTTTCTCTTGCGATCGCTTCCTTCGAACCTTCGGAGTCGGACGTCCGGAGTATATAAAGCCTGAATTTATCCAGAGGTAGGTCAATCCCGTCCGAGCCGTTCTCTACAGGTATGGAACGAACGCTCGACCGTCGAAAGTTCCTCGCGCTGTCCAGTGCTGCAGGTGTCGCCGCGATCGCTGGCTGTGGTGGCGGCGGCGATGGCGACGCGACCACCGACCCACAGGACACCACGACGACGTCGACGACCACGACCGAACCGCAACAGACGACCGAACCGTCGCTCGACCGACCCGATCCGACCGACACCGAGAGCGCGCTGATCCAGCCCGCGACCCTGAAGGAGTGGGTGGACGCCGGGATCGTCAACACGGACGACGTCTACGAGGATCGCGCCGTCGTGCTCAGAGTCGACGCGAGCAACTACGATGGCGGGCACGTCCCCGGTGCAGTCAAGTGGTCTACCGAGGACAGCGAGGGGCCGGCCACGCTCACGGAGACTCGCGTCGACGGCCTCGGCGAAGCCCAGAAGCTCGTCCCGTCCGGGTCGGTCATCGACGAGGTCATCCAGAGCGCGGGCGTCGGTCCGAACACTGTGGTCGTGCTCTCCGGGGACATTCCGATGTACAACGCCCGGGCGTACTGGACGCTCCGGTACTGGGGCTTCCCCCGCGAACGGGTGAAAGTGCTGGACGGTGGTCCGACCGCCTACGAGGAGGCGGACAAGCTGGTCTACGAGACGCCCGAGGTCCCCGAGAGCAACTATCCCGTCGAGGACTTCGAGACGCCCAACTACGAGCTGCGGAAGGGCCTCAACGAGATGATCCAGCTGGTCGACGCCAGGAACGCCGGCGAGAGCGACGCGTCGATCCTCGACCTTCGCGGCCCGGACCAGGACGCGAAGATCGCGGGCAGCGTCCTCGACCCGCCGGCGAGCTACACGGACGGGATGTTCACCGAATCCGTCCCGTGGAAGTCCGCCGGCGAGATCGAGGACCACGTCTTCGGCTACGACGACGTCGAAGACGGCGATCAGATCGTCACGCTGTGTCACAGCGGCTTCAAGGGGACGCTCGCGTTCTTCGCGCTCGATGGCATCCTCGGGTACGACGACGTCGCGCTCTACGACGGGTCCTGGAAGTTCCAGTGGAAGCAGTACAACGGCGAGCAGGACCCGGTGCCGAACGACACCTGGCGAACGGATATCGAGGGCCGGACCGAAGGCGAGATCACGGCGACCGAGCAGGTCTCGATCGATCCGGAGCTCAACGAGGAACTGACCGAGCTCGCACAGCTCGACGCGAATCAGGTCAAGAAAAACGACATCGAGTACATGGGTGCCGACACCGGCGGTGGCGGATTCGGTTGCGGGTCGTAGATTCGGCGTCGAACGAAATCGCGTCACGACGGCGATCGAAAGAACTGTTCTTTCGCGAGGCGCGCTATCGGTAGCGATCAGACGTCCCGCGTCACGATAACGTCGTCCTCGGGCGCTGCGTCCCGTGGAATCTCGATCTGGATGAACTCCTGGGTGTCCATGTCACAGACGACTACCACATCCGCCGACGTGCAGAGCATGTTGTACGACGCGACGCTGTACTTCTTTCGCGTCTCCATCGAGTCGACGATCCGTTCGAACTCCTCTTTGGTGAGGTCTTCTTCGCCTTCTGCGACACCTACCAGCGTGTCGAGCGAATTTGACGGTTCAGTTGCCATGTTGTCCCACGGCCGAACTTGCATCGCACGGTACAAAGTGTTATTGTTTATTCTTGGATTTATCAAACAAGACTGTGTGGCGTCCCCGACCTGGGGTATATAAAGGCTTAATTAATACCGAGTGTGGGCTTTGCCGGTCCGAGTCCTCTCTAGAGGTATGGGAGAGTCATGATCGTGGCGACGCAGATATCGACAGCGGACTTCGAACGGTGCGAGGAGTACGGTACTCGACCGAGCCCGCTCGGCGTGTTCTGGAGTGGTCCCGATGAGTGAGCGCGTCGGGACGCTCACCCGCCGAAACCTGCTGAAGACGGCCGGGTCGGCTGCCGGAGCGGCCGCACTCGGTGGCTGTCTCACCGGGGACGGGACGGACGACTCACCGTCCGGAGAGCTCTCGACGGCCTTCGGCAACTGCTGGATGTGCAGCCACAACTGCGGGCAGAAAGCCTCCGTCCGGGACGGAACCGTCGTCAATCTCACGGGCGTCGACGGCCACCCGCGTGGGAGTGCCGGGCCGGACACCGAGGGGACGCTCTGTCCGAAAGGATTGGCCCAGCTGGACAAGACCCACGATCCGAAACGGATCAAGGAACCCCATATCCGAGACGAGGACGGGAACCTACAGAAAGTGAGCTGGGACGAGGCGTTCCAGTACACCGCCGAGCGGCTGGTCGAGTTCGACGAGAACAACGGCGCGGAGACGTTCCTCGACGCCACCAGCTGGGCCGAGACGTCGATCTTCCGGACGATCTGGCGGGACCTCTACGGCTCGCCCGAGCGGATCAGCCGCGGGATCCACGTCTGTGCCGGCCCCACCTTCGTCACCGGCGGGATGATGGGCGTCGGCTCGAACAACCGGGTCCCGGACTACCAGAACTCCGAGTACATCATCGCCTGGGGCCGGAACGTCCTGAACTCCTTCGCCGGGCAGTTCGAGGCCAAGGGCGTCCTCGAAGCGATCGAGAACAACGGCGCGACGCTGGTCACGATCGATCCCCAGCACACGATCACGGCCCAGAAGTCCGAGGAGTGGATGCCGATCGAACCCCGGACGGACGGCGCGCTGGCGCTCGCGATGGCCAACGTCATCATCGAGGAGGAGCGCTACGACGCCGATTTCGTCGAGAACCACACCTACGGCTTCGAGGCCTACCGGGAGGCCGCCGCCGAGATGCCGCCCGAGCGGGCGGCCGAGATCACGGGTCTGGACGCCGACCAGATCCGGCGAGTGGCACGCGGGTTCGCCGAGGCGGCCCCTCAGGCGGGCATCTCCGTATGGACGGGGACCGCACAGGCCGGCAACGGCTGGAAGGCGACCCAGAACATCACCGCGCTCAACGGGCTGGTCGGCAACGTCGACCGGCCCGGCGGCCTGCGTCTCTGGAAGTACCCCGCGACGGCGTCGTTCGGCGAGGTCTGCGAGCAGGACTACACGAACCGCGCCGAGTACAAGGAGCCGGCGCTCAAAAAGTACGACGAGTACAGCGACTACCCGGTCCGTCACATCGAGGGCATCGCGCACAACCTGGTGCCCGAGATGGTCGAGAACGGTCACGTCAACGGGATCGTCTGTCACCACGACGATCCGCTGAAAGACGGTAACGCAGAGGCCTGGATCGAGGCGGTCGAGGCGATGGATCTGGTCATCTCGATCGACGCCTACTGGAACGGCGTCTCCCGGCGGGCGGACGTCGTCCTGCCGGAGGCGACCCAGCTGGAGAAAGACACGCTCGGTACCGGCAACTGGAGCGCCTACCCCAACCACAAGTGGGTCACCGGCGCGAAGGCCGCCGTCGAGCCCCAGTGGAACACGTTGCCGGACTTCGACATCCTGACCGGGATCGCCGACGCGATGGCCGGGGAGACGGGCAACGACGACTGGACGATCTTCCAGCAGTGGGACTCCCACGAGGAGTTCATCGACGACCAGCTCTCGACGCTGGATCTGACTCTCGAAGAGCTAGACAGCGGGGAGACGAACTACGAACTCGTCGAGGAGTACGACTACGAGCAGTGGAGAGACGACGACGGCTTCACCTTCCGGTTCGATCTCGACCAGATCGACTCCTTCGCGAAGGCCGCCGAGGAGGCCGGGATGGACACGGCTCCGGAGTGGATCCCCCCCGGAACCTACGGCGACGAGACCACCGAGGAGTACCCCCTGGAGTTCACTGACGTTCGCTCGGTGTTTTTCTCCCACGGGAGCAACCAGCCCCACGAGCGCCTGCGGGACCAGTTCGCCAAGCGAAACCGGCTCAGCGGGGAGGACTACCGGGGGAACTACCTCTATCTCAACCCCGAGGACGCCGCCGAGCGCGGCATCGAGACCGGCGACATGGTCGCGATCGAATCGAAGACCGGGAGCGGCGAACTGATGGCCGTCGTCACCCAGCGCGCCCGGCCCGGCTTCGTCACCGCCGAGTACGGGTTCGGACAGACCTCGGCGATCACTACGGGCGAGGACGCCCGCGAGAAATCGGCGGACGGGATGAACACGATGATGCTTCACGACATGCAGATGGATCCGATCACCGGACAGGTAGACAGACACATCGCGGTCGACGTGGCCCCGGCGGGGGGTGACTGACCATGGCAGTCGAGGAAGACCACTGGGTCTTCTACTTCGACCCGAACCGGTGTATCGGCTGTCACGCGTGCTCGATCTCGTGCAAGCAGTTCCACGGCCGCGACGCCGACGCCGACGACTGGCGGACCGTCACCCACCACGAGAAGGGCGAGTACCCCGAGGTCGCCGAGGTGCCGGTCTCGATGTCGTGTATGCACTGTCACGACGCCCCGTGTGCGGAGGTGTGCCCGACGGAAGCGATCGAAAAGCGCGACTCCGACGGGATCGTGACTGTCGACCAGGACGTCTGTATCGGCTGCAAGTACTGCGGGTGGGCCTGCCCGTTCGGCGCGCCGACCTACGGCGACAACGGCCTGATGTCGAAGTGTAACATGTGTCTCGATCAGGGGCCGGGCAGCGGCGCGGGCGCGGAGTCGAAAAACGAGCAGGACGATCCCATCCAGCCCAACTGCGTCTCCGACTGCGTCGGCGACGCGATCAAGGCAGGACCGCAGCGAGAGATCATCAAAGAGGCGTCACAGGCGGCGGCAGAGCGGTTCCAGTCCAACGACGGGCGAGTCGTCGTCGAGCCGTTCCGGGGCGAGGAGAACCTCGACATGGTCGAACACGCCGCCACGCCCGAGCACGCAGGGGACTAATCATGAGTGTCACAGGTGGCTCCGAGTGGCTCTGGTTGCCCCACGTCCACTGGGCGGAGTTCATCGCGCTGTATCTCTTCCTCGGTGGCACCGCCGGCGGGGCGTACGTGACCTCCTCGTGGGCGAGCCTGATGAAGAGTCTGATGGACACGGACAGCTGGCTCGGCAAGATCCTGCTCGCCAGGACGGACGACGAGGAGCACCGCTACTCGTGTGCGGAGACCGCCCGCTGGGGCTCGGTGCTCAGCGTCCTCTCGATCGCCGTCGGCGGGGTCGCCCTGCTGTCACACCTGGGTGCGCCGCTTCGCGCGCTCACGTTCCCGGTGCTGTTCACCAACTTCGGCTCGTGGCTGACCATCGGGACGTGGGTGATCGTGCTGTTCACGATCGTCGCGGCGCTGGAGACGCTGTGGCTGCACTTCGGCAGCGCCGTCGCGACCGAGTCCGGTCTGAGCCTGTTCCCCCGGAAGATCCTGGGCCGGATCGACAGCCTGGGACCGTGGTCGACAGACAGCGGGATCGTGTGGTTGCTCGATACCGTCGCCGACAAGACGCGGCCCCCGAGCCGGGCCCACGGTGCGATCCGGCTCGTCGGCGGTGCGCTCTCACTGCTGCTCATCGCGTACACGGCGATGCTGTTGAGCGACATCTCGGTCGTGCCGCTGTGGAATCGGACGTACCTGCCCTTTATCTTCTTGCTGAGCGGCGTCTCGACGGGGATCTCCGCGGCGCTTCTGGGAACGGTCGCCAGCGGCGGCGCACTGACGCGGACCAACCACCGGTTCTGTCTGACCGACGACGCGATCATCGTCGTGGAACTGGTGGCGATCGGACTGCTGGTGTCGTTCCTGGGCAGCTCGTCCGATGTCGCCGCGAACGTGACCGAGACAGCGCTGTTCGACACGTACGGGCTGGAGTTCGTCGGCGGCGTGTTGATCCTTGGGACCGGCTTGCCAGTCGCGCTCTCGATCACGGTGACGATGCTCCACCAGTTCACCGACGTCGGCGAGACGCCGTGGGGCAGGCGACTGCTGACCGGTGGCTACGCACTGAAGTACACGCTCGTGCTCCTCGGCGGGTTCCTGCTGCGGTACGTGATCCTGATGGCCGCCGTCAAGACGCCACTCGGCGTCCCGGGGCTGTGACCATGGTCGAACGAACCGTCGCGTGGTCGGACGCGCTCGTCGGCCTGTCGAACTGCCTCCGGCACCCGGACAGGGAGGTCCGCGACGCCCTCGAACACGACCCGGAGACGCTCGTCGAGTTGCTGGAACGGGTCGGCGTCGAGCCGGATGGCCCAGTGTCCGTCTCCGGACGCGACCTGACCGAGGACTACGAGGCCCTGTTCGGCGCGTTCGCGACGCCGTTCGCGCCGCCGGCGGCCTCGCCGTACAAGGAGTGGTACGGCGACCGCAACGGGTTGATGGGCGGGCCGCCGGCCTCGGCTATGGCCCGGCGGTACGAGGCGATCGACGCGACAGTACCGGCGGCGTACCCGCCCGATCACGTCGCACTCCAGCTCGAGTACGCGAGTCTGCTGGCGGAGGCGGGCGAGTGGGACGAACTCGGGGCGTTCGTCGAGGCGGACCTGGACTGGATCGACGCGTTCGCCGTCCTCGTCGAGGAGGCGGCGGCAGCTGCGCCGCTCCAGCGGTGGTGCGTCGAGCAGCTGGTGGCCACGATCGAGCGGGTACGCGAGGAACTCGACGTTTCCGGCCCCGATCACGAACGAATCGAGCGGATGGCTGACCGGGCACGGACACACGCGGAGGGATAGGGCGTGTCACAGCACGAGACGACAGCAGCGACGGTCGGCGAGAGCGACAACTCCGGAATCCGGCTGACGCTCTCGTTTTCGGACCCGGACGCGGCCCGCGAGTTGCTCCTGTTTCTCGGGCGCTCGATGGACGACGCGTCGGTCTCGATCGACGCCGTCAGTTGGACGGATTCGGGCCCCCACGTCGTCCCCGTCGACAGCGTCACCGCGGCACAGCAGGCGACCGCCAGATACGCGGTCGCGTGCGGGTACTACGACGATCCGCGGCGCGCTCACCTCGCCGACATCGCGGCGGAGTTCGACCGGTCGAAGTCGGCGATTTCACAGCGACTCAGCGCCGTCGAGCGACAGCTCGTCCGTTCGTTCGTCGACGCGAGCGACGATCCGAACGATCGTATCGAGTGCTGACGATCGGTGCGGGCGGTCACTCCCGCCTCACGAGCGCGTCCCGACCGACTCGTCGTAGCACCGCTCGTACTCGGCCGCGAGGCGATCCGCCGAGAGGTCGGGATGAACCAGCTCGCGCGACTCGACGGCCAGCCCGCCCGCGAGCGTGCCGAGCCGGAGGCAGGTCTCGACGTCGAGATCCTGCCTGTGGCCGTAGAGAAAGCCGGCGAAGAAGGCGTCGCCGGCCCCGTTGGTGTCGACCGGCTCGAAGTTCTGAGCCGGGACCTCGAACCATCCGTCCGGGGTGAGCGCGGTCGCACCGTCCGCACCGTGCGTGCAGACGACCAATGCGGTACCCGAATCGACCTGCTCGTGCATGAACGCGCGCGGGTCGTCCATCCCCTCCTCGCTCATGAACAGGTAATCCGCCGCGTCGAGGAAGTCCTCGTGATACTTGTCCTCGCCGTCGTAGGCGTGGACGTCGGCCCAAACTGACGTCCCAGCGTCCTCGGCAGCGGGCAAGAGGTATCGCGAGTAGTTGACAGGGCTGACCACGAGCGCGTCGGCCTGTGCGGTCCAGGCCTCCAGGCGCTCGTCGTCGATGTCGGGCTCCTGTGTCGGCAGGACGACGAAGATCGAGATGCGCTCGCCGGCGTCGTTCATGAGGTTGACGTGCCGTTCCGTGCCGTTGGGGTCGAGATCGTATTCGAAGGCGATCGGCTCGGCCGCGAAGCGCTCGCGGATCGAATCGCCGAAGCGATCGTCGCCGATCATCGCGTGGAATCGCGTGTCGACGCCGAGCCGTCCGAGATTGAGACTCTTGCCGGAGCCGCTGGAGCCCAGCGTCTCCTGAAAGTCCCGTGCGAAGTGGGTCTCCGTGGTAGTCGGGAACTCGTCGAGGTAGACGATCGCGTCCCAGGAACAGCCGCCGGCGACGAAGACATCCATGGTCGAGACGAGGCGGGCGCGGGATTTGGCCCTGCCGATCTAGCCACCGATCCCGATCTGGATCAGCAGCCAGACCAGCACGTCTCCAACGGTGAGACTGATCAGCAGGCCGCCGAACATCGGAACGATGAACGGGATTCCGGGCGTGTACCAGGCCCGCTTCTGGGCGGTGAGCACGTCGAGGCCGTTTCGGAGTTCCTCGGCGTCGGTCCCGTAGATCGGCCCGCCGATGTCCGCGAAGAACGCGTCAGCACCCCACTCGTCGGCGGCGTCCTGCTCGGCCGCCGCGTCACCGTCGACGTCGGACTCGCCGCCGTCGGTGAGCGCGAGCGAGCCGCTGGTGTCGTCGATCGTGCCGTCGCCGGGGTCGTTGGGTTCCTCGGGGAGACTCGCAGGGTCGCGATAGCGCTCGGGGTTGGCCCGGAGGTCGTCGAGGTCGAGGCCGCGCCAGGAGAGGTACATCCGGAGGACGTCCAGATCCAGCCCGCGGCGGGTGTAGCTGTCGGGGCGTTCGAGCAGGCGGCCGTAGCGCCGGGGGGCGTCCGCGACGGGGAGTGGCCGGCCGATGAACATCATCTTGGATATCGCGCCGCCCAGCAGGTTGCGCCCGGCGAGCGCGAGCGGGTAGATCACCCCCGCGAGCACGGTGTTCGAGAGGATGGTCAGCGAGAACACGCCCAGGGTCGTCTCGTTCAGATACGGGAGGGTGTAGCCGGGCCCGTAGAAGACAGGAAAGATCGGGAAGACCAGCGCCAGCGTCATCAGGGCCTTGGCGTCCGCGCCGCCGAAGCCGCCGAACCACCAGAATCCGTAGGCGAAGGGGACCAGGAAGCCGACGCTGAAGGCCGTTCGGACGAAAAAGGAGTCGACGGTCTGTCGCGGGAAGCGGGTGTCGAGCGCGATGTCGAAGCCATCGACGGTGAGCGTCCAGACCGTCTCCGTCCAGACGGCCCAGGCGTCCCAGCACAGCAGGATGAGGCCGAGCGCGGCCAGCGGCAGCCACGTCTCGTTGGGGACGCGGCGGGTCTTGACGTCGCGGACGGCCGCCCACCCCAACACCGGGACGACGAGCAGGCGCAACAGATCGGAGATCGTCGCGGAGTACACTGTCGGGTGATTCGGAGGCAGGGAGTTATCACTTACGGGTACAGCGATCAAAAAACGGGATCGGGGTTGTCGCGTTCAGATGACGCGGTTCTGCAGGTAGTCGAGGTGCTTCGCGTTGTAGACGATCTTGACCTCGTCGGAGGCCGGTGTCCCGACACAGGTCAGGCGAACGCCCTTGTCCTCGACCTCTTCGTCGCTGAGAATCTGCTGCATGTCCATCTCGACTTCACCGTCCGTGACGATGGCTGCACAGTTCGCGCAGGCACCAGCACGGCACGAGAACGGCCAGTCGTATCCCTGGGCCTCGGCGGCCTCGAGGATGTACTCGCCCTGGGCGACGTCGATCTCGCCGTAGTCCTCCGCGTCGAGGCCTTCGTCGCCGGCCTTCTCGAAGAGATCGTCGTCGTACACGTCCCAGCCTTGGTCGTCCACTACTTCGTAATTGAGGTACTCTACCGTGGGCATCACCTGAGTAGTACTGACGCCTAACGGTTAGACTTTGCTGTTCCTCACGAGTCTGCATCGTCGATTGTGTACATTCCACACCGAAAACTCACACGATCGGAACGAACTCGAAGACGAGAAACGACGCGAGCGCCGAGAACGTCGGCGTCAGCACCCAGAGTGTGATGACACGGCCAGTCGCGGCCGGGTCGAACAGATCACCGGCCGTCAGTTCGGCCCGGTCTTCCTCGCCGATTCCCGGGACCTCGCCACCCGGTTCGGAGTCGGCGAGTGCGTCGACAGAGAGTGACCCGTCGGTCCTCGACGTCGCCTCGCCCGTGACGGCGGCGGTCGCGGCCTGGGAGATGGTGGTCGTCCGCGTCGCACGCCCCCAGCCGAGGCCGACGATACACATGGTCGCGCTGACAGCGAGACTCGCAGGAATCCCACCCCACGAGAGCAACGAGATGATGGTCGCGCTGATGACCTCGACGATCAGCGCGGCCATGATCGGCAGGTCGGTCAGGCCAGTTCCGACAGTGTCGAGGGTCCGTCTGGCGATCGTGAACGCGCCGAGTCCGATCGCGCCGCCGGCGAGGACGACACCGGGGTACAGCCCGATCGCCCCGGCACCGACCAGCGGTGCGACGGCGTTGGCGACGTTGGACGCGCCCGCAGAGAAGGCCATGTAACAGCCGATCACGACGACGAGCACCTGTCCGAGGAGTTCTTTGGTCGTCCGTTCGTCGCCCGGGCTCTCGAAGGTGAACCTGGCTTCGAGATGGGGATAGAGGTAGCGGCCGATCATCGCACAGACCCAGAAGGCGATGATCGGTGCGACGAGCCACCAGGAGACGATCTGGCCCATCACATCCCACCTGATCGATCCGGTCGCGACGCCCAGGCCCGCGATGGCACCGACAGCGGTCATCGACGTCGACGCCGGGACGCCGAAGAGATTCGAGATGAGCAGCGCTGCGCCGACGAAAAACAGCACCGTCACGCTCGCAGCCAGGGTGAACTCGCTGGTGGGAACGATCTCACCACCCATCGTCTCGACGACCTCCGTTCCGACGGTCGCCCCGCCGAGCAGCGCGAATGCGGTCATCAGCGCTGCCGCGCCGATCTTCGAGATCGATTTGCTTCCGACGGCAGGCCCGAACGCGACGCCGGTCGAGGAGCCACCGATGTTGAACCCGACGAACACCGCGACGGCGAGTCCGACGACGAGCAATACCTCGACCATATATGGGCGGCAGGGAAGGCGGCAGCTAAACTGTGACGGCTTCGGTCGAGTCACCGACGCGGGCAGGAGAGTCGGGAGCAGGGAAAAGAGACGGTCGTTACTCGGCGTCGAGTTCGAACGGCTCGAACTCGCGGACGACGTCGAGCGCGACGCTGGCGTCGACAGTCTGCACGTCGTCGGCGGTCAGCAGTTCCGTGGCGGCACTGTTCAGCTGATCTGTACCGTGAAACTTCCCGACGGCGACGACGTCGTCACGACCGGTCACGGCGTAGACGGCGATGAACTGGGGGTCCTCGCGGAGACGATCGAGGACGGCGTCGTCGGTCGTCGACAGGCGGAGGATGGCCGTCACGTCGTAGCCCAGCGCGTCGTAGTCGACGCGAGCGGTGTACCCGCGGATGACGCCTGCGTTCTCGAGTCGTGTGAGTCGGTCGTCGACGCGATTGGCGACGATCCCAGTCTCGGTCGCGATGTCCCGAACGCTCGTCCGAGCGTCGCGGATCCGGGCGTTCAACACTGCGCGGTCGGCGTCGGCCAGTTCCAGTGGCGGTTCGTCTTCGATATCGATAGGTGTCATGGTCGGTGGGCGTAGAATCGGGGGACCGCTACGCGAGCGGAAACGGGATCTGCCTGGCGATCAGACGGCCTCTGCGCCTTCCTTGCCGGTGCGGATCTGCGTCGCGCTCTCGACAGGGAGGACGAAGATCTTGCCGTCGCCCTTCTCGCCTGTGTGTGCGCCCTCTTTGATCGCTTCGACGACGTCCTCACTGGGAATGTCCGCGACGACGCACTCGATCTTGACTTTCTGATGGAGGTCGACGACGTATTCCTCGCCGCGCCATTGCCCTTTCTTGGCGGGCTGGCTGCCACGCCCGGAGACGTTCGTCACTGTCAGCGAGGGGGCGCCGGCTTCGGCCAGCGACTGTTTCACGTCCCCGAGCTTGTCGGGGCGGATCACTGCGACGATCATCTTGATACCTGAGTTACTCATTTGGAATCACCGTCGTTGGTCGCAACGCTGCCGTCCGTTCGCACGGTACTGCCGTCAGTCACGAACCCACCGTCGGCGACGACGCCGTCCTCGTCACCGAACTCAGGGTAGGTGTCGACGCCGTGCTCGGAGAGGTCCAGACCCTCTTGCTCGTGCTCGGGCGTGACGCGTGCCTGGCCGAGCATCTTGAGGACGTACCAGACGACTGCCGTCGCCGTCACGGTCCAGGCCGCGATGACCGAGACACCGACGACCTGCGCGATGAACGCATCGAGGATCCCGACTTGGAGGTTGTGGTGGACGAACGGTGCCGCGAGCGCTCCGAGAATCCCTGCGCTACCGTGGACAGGGAAGACTGCACACACGTCGTCGATTTTGAGAGTGTTTTCGACGAAGCTGAAGACGAGGGGGAGCTGCGCACCGGCGAGGAGGCCGACGGCCAGCGCACCCCACCACGTCGCGATGTGCGGGATCGCCGTGATGCCGACGAGGCCAGCGAGCAGACCGTTCGCGACGTACAGCGTGTCGACTTTCCCGGTCTTGGCCCAGGCAACCAGGCCAGCGCCGACTGCACCCATCGCCATCGCCAGGGTCGTCGTCACCGCGACGCGGCCCAGCACGGCACCGTTGAACGCGCCCGAGGACGTGAAGACGCCTGCCGTCCCGACGTTGAAGCCGTACCAGCCGAAGGCCAGCATGAGCGTCCCGAGCACGGCGAAGGTCATCGAGTGACCGGGGATGACGTTCGCGCTACCGTCGTCGTTGTACCGGCCCATACGCGGACCGAGAATCCACGCCGCAGTGAGACCGGCAAGACCACCCATCGCGTGGACGATCATCCCGCCGGCGAAGTCAGTGAATCCCGTGCCGGTGATTTCTTGGACGAGCCCGATCTCCGGGGTCCAGGTCATCGCGATGACGACCGGGTAGATCACCGCGGCCAGCGCGATCGTGTACGTGACGTAGGCACGGAGCCTCGCACGCCCTGCGACGGCCCCGGAGACAATCGTTGCCGCCGTCATCGCGAAGACTGCACCGTACAGCCAGTTGATGTATACCTCCGCAGTGCCTGCGTCGGCTTCGGCCATGAATGGCGTCTCGAAACCGGCGCCGGCTGCTGCGTTGGATACCCCGACCCCGACCAGGAAGAACACCACGACACCAACACTCCAGGTCAGGAGGTTCTTCGTCAACTGGTTGGCGACGTTCTTCGCACGTACCTGACCCGCCTCCAGCATCGCGAAGCCTGCGTGCATGAAGAAGATCAGGAAGGATACGGTCAGTATCCAGACGTTGCTTATTCCATCCGCCAATTCACCCACCGACTGTAGTGCGATTGATTCGATCATATTTCACTCGATCTCGATTTTTGATGGTTCTTTGTCCAACTTCTCGCGTGATTCGACCACGTTTGTAACTCCGTTCACGGTTGAGTCTCATGGAAACACCCCTACATAAGGATTGGCTTTATGATCGATAAGATATGGAGTTGTTTGTAGACAAGTGTCCAATGTTCCATACAATATAATGGATATAAGGTTGTCGGTCGTCAATATCCATACGGAATATGGACTTCGGATCTGGACGTTCGTCAATCCGGATCGGGGCAAAAATTACGAAATCGGGCCGATTTCGGGGGTGCGCGCACCGTCTGCAGACAATCTGTGCGGCAATACTTACGGTATCCAGTTTGGCATCACAGTAGTGAGATCAGATCGCATCCGACCGAGTCTCACCAGTCCGGATCTGCGTCGCGCTCTCGACAGGCAAGACGAACACCTTACCGCCGCCCTTCTCGCCGGTGTAGGCCGCGTCGGCGATAGCGTCGACGACGTCCTCGCTCGGCACGTCCGCGACGACGCACTCGATCGAATCGTCAGCAGTTTTCATCCCCGACTTTTGCGCGCCTGCCTAAACACGGGTCGCAGCTGTCAGCGAGACCGCCCCGAGCAACAGCAGCGCCACCGCGAGCGGTGATCCCGAGCCGGCAGTCGCCGCGTACACCAGATAGACCGAGCCGCCGACCAGTCCCAGCAGGACAGTGACGCCGAGGGCGTGAGCCAGTTCGGCCCGGCCGGTCCGTGCGGGAGGATCGAACGACCGGCGCGACTCGATCGCCGCGTCGGCCAGATCGTACGCCAGCGCGGTCGCCACCCCTGCCACGACGAGCGCTGGCGTGCTCGCACCACCGAGACTCGCCAGCGGAATCGCAGCCGCGAGCGCGAGCGCCCCGCAGAGGACGCCGAGTGGTCGATCGAACACGACTGCGGCGGCTATACTCGCCACTCCGAGCAGACCGGCGACAGTCGCGAACGTCGTCACGCCGGTCGCCATCAGCGACGCGACCGCCGCCAGCAGCGCCAGGGCCGCACTCGTACGGCCCGGGTTCATCGCTTTCCCTCCTGCAGAGCCCGCTGCAAGGGCTGGTCACGCGGCCAGTCGACGACCGCGAGACCGGCCTCCCGGAGGCGATCCAGCCGCCGGTCACGTTCGAGACGGGCGAGTCGGCAGCCAGTCGATCCCGTCGTCGTCGGATCGGGGCTGCAGACTGTCACGGGCACGCCGAGCGACTCCAGTCGAACGCAGAAGCGCTCGATGGCGTCCTCGACCAGCGGCGACAGGACGATCACCTGACTCCGGGTGGGTGCGAGATCGACCAGCCAGCCGGCGCTGTCGACGGGGTCGAACGAGTCACCGCTACCCGACAGTAGCGACTCGTCGGTCAGGAGGTCGTGTGCGCGAGCGCGATGTGACCGTCCGCGGCCGGGCGAGAGCCATCGCCGCTCGTCGTCCAGCGTGGCGATCCCGATCCGAGAGCCCTCCGCGTCCAGCGTCGCGAACAGGCGGGCGGCAGCGTCGACACTGCGCTGGATCGCCGTCGGCTCGGCTGGGTTCGGCGCGACCTGCGCTTCGGGGCGGGTATCGACGACCAGCACGACCGTCGCGGCGCGTTCAGGCTGAAACTCGACGGTCGCAAGCTCGCCCGAACGAGCCCAGTGTCGCCAGGCGATCCGCGATCGGGGATCGCCCGGCTGGTGGTCGCGAACGACCTGGAAAGCCACGCCCGATCCCGAGTCGTCGGTCGTCCGCCGCCCCGCATCGAGCGCGGTCTGTGCCCGCAACGGGAGGTGATCGACCGGCTCGAACGCCGGCGCGCACTCGACAGCTGCGTCGCCGCTCGCCGCGACGCGCTCGGCTCGCTCGACGACGCCACCGACGTCTCGCGTGGCTACCAGCGGCGGTTCGAAGGCGGCCGCACCGCGGTCGGTTTCGACCGAATACGTCTGTGTCGTGCTGTCGCCGGGGGCCAGCGACGTTCGACACGCTGGCGCTCCATCGACGACGACCGCGCTCGCGGGGACGCCGTCGACGACCCGGAGATCGGTGAGGCGCTGCTGTCCATCGTTGTGGGCGGTCAGCGTGACTGAAACCGGATCGCCGGGTTCGACAGTTCGGTCGTCCACGCCGCGCTCGATCGATACTGACGGGTGTGGTGGCGTCGCGAGTCGCTGGTAGCCCGCCAGGGCGAGACCGACTGCCGCCGCGAGGACGATCCCGGGCGAGCGCAAGAAGACGCCGACCGCACACCCGACGAGTGCCAGCCCGGCGACGCCGTCCCAGCGACCGAGCCGCCGAACCTCGACGTTTCCGACAGCTGGCCATCCCTCGCGGTCAGTCATCGGCAACCTCCCCGGGAGTCGCGTCGGCTTCCTCTACCAGCACGGCGACGACGCGGTCGACGCGGCGGTGAAACGCCGACTTGCCACCGAGCAGTGCCCGGACTTGCGAGCGAACGGGCGGGTCGGCGTCGGTGAACAGCGCGGCTGCGGCCGGGTCGTCGGTCCAAGTCCCCGCGTCGAGACGGTCGTGGGCCGCTGCGGTCGAAGCGCCCGTTTCCCGGACGAGATGGGCGACGGCGAGTTCGCGGAGGCGGTCACGAACGGCGTCTCGATCGTCGGCACCGCGCTGGCTGTAGCCGGGGATCGCCGCCAGTTCGCGGTCGAATTTCGTGCCGGGGACGCGAGCGTCGACACCGCCGTCGGAACGCGAGGGCGTCGGTCGCTCGCGAGACGTCGAGAGCCGGTCGGTGAGCGCGTACGCGCCCACGGCGAGCGCACACAGGAGAACGCCGACGAGCGCGAGCGGACCGAGCCGACCCGCCGATGGAGCGACCAACAAGAGGAGACCGAGAGCAGTCGCCCCCACTCCGAACCACTGGAGAACACGACGGCTCAGCGTGGTTCACCCCCGTCGAGTCCGAGCGTCGACAGCGCCGCCTCGACGTCGGCGTCCACCGGGTGGCAGCCGTAGCGAGCGCGTTCGAACGCCGTGATGATCGTTCCCACGGCCGCGGGATCGAACCCGCGGTCGAGGGCTTCACGCTGGAGTTCGCGAGGAGTACACGTCTCCCGGTCCGATGGGTCGACGGTAGCGGCGAGCCGCTCGAAGGCACGGACTGCGACGCTGTCGTCCGGACCGGCGTAGGTCGAGGCAGAGGTCGTATCGCGGCCCTCCGCAGCGGAATCGGACGGCTGCGACGTCTCCGACGTGGGAGTCGAACTACCGTCAGGATCGCCGTCACCGCGGAGAGCGACGACGGCAATCGCGCCGATGACGACGACACCCAGTGCGATCGTGGGCGGCGAGAGCGGCGCAGACAGGGCTCCGAACAGGGACCGGGCAGTGAACTCGACGGCAGGAAGTGAGGGCGCGCCATCGCCACTGGCACCGGCTGAGCCACTGCTGCTGCCGCTGCCCGGTGTTCCATGTGGTGTGTCGCCGCCGAGGCTCGGCCCAGCCCCGAGATCAGCACCGGAGAGAGCGCCGGCAACGGCCGCGACGGCGACGACGGCAAGTACGGCTGCGAGGGCGGCGGGCGGCGGGGAACGCATCACAGTGGTCTGTGGCGGTGGAATTACCCTTGAAAGTGTCTATCTGCTGTCGGCAATGGGCGATGAAAGACGGGTCAGCGGACGCTGCGAGCACACCGGAAGGAGGATCGGCATTACAGCCGATCTGCAATATCTTCGGCGAAGTACGTCAGGATGAGGTCCGCACCGGCACGTTTGATCGACAGCAGCGACTCGTAGGCCACGGCGTCGAGGTCGAGCCACCCCTTCTCTGCGGCGGCGTGGAGCATCGCGTACTCCCCGGAGACGTTGTACGCAGCCACGGGATGGTCGAAGTTCTCCCGGAGGTCGCGCACGATATCGAGGTACGGGAGCGCGGGCTTGACCATCAGCACGTCCGCGCCCTGCCGGACGTCCAGCGCGACCTCGCGCATGGCCTCGCGGCTGTTGGCGGGGTCCATCTGGTAGTGCCGCCGATCGCCGAACGCGGGCGCGCCATCCGCAGCGTCCCGGAACGGACCGTAGAACGCCGACTCGTATTTCGCGGCGTAGCTCATGATCGGCACTTCGGTGTGGCCCACCTCGTCCAGGCTCTCCCGGATCGCGCCGACCATCCCGTCCATCATCCCCGAGGGCGCGACCATGTCCGCGCCGGCGTCGGCGTGGGAGACGGCGATCTCCCCGAGCAGGTCGAGCGTGCGGTCGTTGTCCACCGTCAGGGTGGGTTCCTCGCGGGCGTCGGGTTCGAGCGGGCCACAGTGGCCGTGCTCGGTGTACTCACACAGACAGACGTCGGTGATGACGTAGGCGTCGGTCTCCGCCGAGATCCGGCGGACGGCCTCCTGAACGACGCCCTCGGCGGCCCAGGCCCGGGAGCCCTCCGAATCCTTCGACTCGGGGACGCCGAAGACGATGACGGCCTCGACGCCGGTCTCGCGGATCTCCCCGACCCGATCCACAGCCTGCTCGATGGGCACGCGCTCGTGGCCGGGCATCGTCTCGATAGGCACGCGCTCGTCGGTCGTCGCGTCGACGAAGACGGGTGCGATCAGATCGCTGGCTGAGACGTCGGTCTCGCTGACCAGCTCTCGGACGCCGTCTCGCCGGAGTCGTCGCGGGCGATCGGTGAGGTTCATATCTCGGCTTTCGGCTCTGGCGGGGAAAGCGGTAACGCTCGCTCCTGGACTGTCAGTCCCTCCCACGCAGGGGATAGACATATGCCGGCCACGGAGCCAGGTGTAGCTATGCCCGGTGGTGCGTTCCTCGTGGGCGACGACGTCGCCCTCCGACCCGTCGAAGAGGACGATCTCGAATTCCTCCGCGATCACAGCAACGACCCGGCGATCCGCCATCCGATGACGTTCGACCGGCCCACGAACCTGGAAGCCCAGCGCGAGCGCTTCGAGGACATGTACGACGGCGACGACGTCGGCCTCCTGGCCTGTGTCGACGACGAGCCGATCGGCTACGCCATGCTGTTCCGCGTCGACGAGTCTGCCGGCCACGCCGAAATCGCCTACTGGCTCGCCCCCGAGGCCCAGGGCGAGGGCTACGGGACGGAGATGGCCGCGCTGCTGCTCGACTACGCCTTCGACGAGCGGCGGCTCCACCGAATCCGTGCCCGCGCACTCGACACCAACGCCGCCTCTCAGCGCCTGCTGGAGAAACTGGGGTTCACCCACGAGGGCGTCCAGCGCGACGAGAAGTACGTCCGCGGCGAGTACGTCGACACCCACTTCTACGGCCTGCTGGACGAGGAGTGGGTCGGCTCGGAGGCGTTCTAATGCCCGGCGGGGCCTTCCTGCGTGGCGAGCGAGTCGCGTTGCGGACTATCGAGGAGGACGACCTCGAGTTCGTTCGAGATACCCTCGCCGACCCGCAGGTCCGCCGACCGCTGACGATGGTCCAACCGAAGAACGCCGAGTCGTGGCAGGAGTTCTTCGAGGAGCGCCTCTCGGACGAGGAGTCCGTCGACCTCGCGGTCTCGATCGACGGTGAGATCCGTGGGCTGATCTGGTTGTTCGATCTCGACCAGCAGGCCGGTCACGCCGAGATCGGCTACTGGCTCGCGCCCGACGTACACGGGCAGGGGATCATGACCGAGGCGGCCCGACTCGTGGTCGCCTACGCCTTCGAGGAGTTGCGTCTGCACCGCGTCCGCGGACGAGCGCTCGCGAGCAACGAAGCCTCACTGGGCGTCCTCCGAAACTGCGGGATGACCGAGGAGGCCGTCGCTCGCGAGGCCGCGACCGTCGACGGCGAGTACGTCGACATGGTCCATCTCGGCGTGCTGCGCGAGGAGTTCGAAGAAGCGGGCGCGTGAGCCCTTACTCGGTCGCCTCGACCAGCAACTCGGTCAGATCCACAATTTCGAGTTCGTCCTCGTAGCCGCCGGTCTTGCGGCCGTCCTCGTACATCGTCACGCACATCGGACAGGCGACGACGAACCGATCGACGGTCTCGCTCGGCGTGTCTTCCAGCGCCTCCCGGAGGCGCTCTTCGCTCGGCTTTGATTCCTCCTCCAGATCCATCCAGAGGCCGCCGCCGCCGCCACCACAGCAGAAACTATCCGATCGGTTCCGGGGCATCTCCACCAGTTCGACCCCGGTCGACTCGACCAGTTCGCGGGGCGGCTCGAAGACGCCGTTGTACCGCCCGAGGTGACAGGGGTCGTGGTACGTGACGGTGCCGTCGAGACCGCGGGGCGAGAGCGCACCGCGCTGGACGAGATCGGCGAGGACCTGCGTGTAGTGGCTGACGTCCGATTCGTCCCACTCACAGGCCTCGAACTCCGGATACTCGTTCTTGAAGGTGTTGTAGCTGTGGGGGTCGGTCGTGACGATGTGTTCGAACTCACAGTCCTGAATGGCGGCGGCGTTGTCCTCGACGAGCATCTCGTAGAGGCCCTCCTCGCCGACGCGGCGGACGTCGTTGCCGTCGGTCTGCTCGGCCTCGTAGAGGATGCCGTAGTCGATTCCCGCGCGCTCGAAGAGCGTGGCCAGGGCTTTCGCGACGTTCTGGTTGCGCTCGTCGTAACTCGGGTAGTCGCCGACGTACCAGAGGTACTCGACTGACTGGTCGCGAGCGTCGGGCACCTCGAAGTCGAGATCGTCGGTCCAGTCGGGGCGCTTGCGCTCGGGGTCGCCGAAGGTGTTCCCGTGCTGGAAGACGTTCATCATGGCGTCCTGGACGTGCTCGTCCATCTGGCCCGTCTCGGTGAGGCGGCGGTTCATGTCCGTGAAGTGGGTGAGGTGCTCGATGTCGACCGGGCAGGCGTCCATGCAGGCCATGCAGGCCATGCACGATTCCATCGTGCTGGAATCGATCACCGAGGTGCCGCCGTCGGCGACGATCTCGACCGTATCGCCACCGGCGTCAACCTGTTCGCGGTAGGATTTCAGGTCGAGGATCACGTCACGGGGATCGAGCGGCCGGCCCGAGGCTTTGGCGGGACAGACCGACGAACAGCGGCCGCACTTGGTGCAGGCGTCCTGATCCAGGAGTTGTTTCCACGAGAACGATTCCAGATCCGTGGCGCCGATCTCGTCGGGTTCGAGGTCCTCGGGAACCCGCGGGAGGCGCGTGCCCGCCTGCTCGTCGTGGGCGACGGTGTTGGCGAACGACGAGAGCATGTGGAACGGCTTGGCGTAGGGGATCGCCGCGACGAACACGAGCGCGAGAATCGCGTGACTCCACCAAGTCACGGGGTAGAAGTCTTTGGCCATCGCGGGTGTCATCCCTGCGAACGCGAGCGAGTCGGCGACGAACCAGCCGGCGAAACTCACGCTCTCGTGATCGGGGAAGTTCTGCCCCAGGATGCGGACGCCCTCGGTGAGATACCCGCCGACGCCCAGGAGAAAGAGCGTCCACAGAAAGAGGTCGTCTTCCAGGGAGGTGTGTTTCCCGTGCAGTCGGTCCATCCGCCGAGCGTAACGCCGCCAGAGCGCGATCCCGAGGCCCACCACGAAGACGAGGCCCATGAAGTCGACGACGAGCGAATAGGAGAGGTAGAAATCACCGACGAAAAAGGACTCACCGAAGATGAGCTGGTAGCCGTCCATGTCGATCGCGAGGATCGTCGTGGCCATCAGCAGCGTCAGAAAGCCCCACATGACCGCGGCGTGCATGAAGCCGCCGACGAGGTCGCGGTCGAACAGCGGCCGATTCGACCCGATAGATCGAGTGGCCGAGAGGACGCGTCCGGGCAGGTCGTCGAGTCGGGGGAAGGGGTCCTCGCTGCCGCGAGTGTAGCGGCGCACGCGCTCGTAGATTCCGAACAGCAGGACGAGGATCGCGACGGCTGCCAGGTAGTAGAAGACGGCCTTGCCGACGTCGCTGATCTGCCAGAACGTCGGCCGCGTCACCTCCTGGGACTGTAACGGGAGTGTCATGGACTAACATGGGATTTGGGAATCGCTTAAGTCTTCCCCCGGACCCGCGCCGGCTGTCGAGAATTGTCCCGAAGTTTCTCGTTTTCGGCATTGTTGTAGAAAGTTCTATTTTGTAGTAGCTACTATATCTGGGTATGGCGACGTCGGTGAAACTGGGCGAAGACGCGAAAGACAAACTGGAGCAACTCCAGGCAGAGTTGCGGCTCGAACGGGGCCAGAAGGTGAGCCAGCAGGAGTTGCTCGACCGGATCGTCAGTCGGGAGTTCGAGTCCAAGGAGGCGCTGTTCGATTCGTTCGCGGACGACTTCGAAGGCCTCAGCGACGAGGAGATCGAGGCGTTTCTCTCGAATACCTTCGATTCGGGCGTCGAAACCACGGAAGACGATATCGACCGGATCCTCTACGAGGAGGAAGCGTACAACGAATGAGTCTCGTCGTCGACACGGGAGTGCTCTATGCACAGCACGACAGCGACGCCTCCCGCCACGAGAGTGCGCAGACGGCGATGGAAGCAGTCGCCCGGGGCGCGTACGGCCGCCCGTCGATCACGGATCACATCTACGACGAGACGGTGACGCTCACGCACGCTCGAACTGGTCGGCACAGTGACGCACAACTCGTTGGCGAACAGCTACGCGAACGGGATCTCTTTCGGCTGCTCGTCACCGATCGAGCGTCGTTCGAGGCGGCCGTCGACGTCTTCGAACGCTACGACGATCACGGGCTGAGTTTCACCGACGCGACGACGATCGCACTGGTCGAGGAGCGCGATATCGACCACGTGCTCTCGTTCGACGACGACTTCGACGGGATCGTCGACCGGATCGATCCGCGAGAAGTGTGATAAATCAGTCGCTCTCGACGCCAGCGCCGACCTCTGTACTCTCGGCGTCGATGCTCCCCATGTCGGGCGTGGTCTGCTCGCCGAGCGCCGACTGGATCTTGCCCAAGACGACCGTACAGACGTAGATCCCGACGGCGACGAGGACGATGATACCGCCGGCCGTGACGCCGGTGTAGTAGGCGACGCCGATCCCCAGCAGGACGGCCAGTTCCGCGAGCACGACCGAGAGGACGAGCGACTCCGAAAAGCTCCGGGAGACCTGCGTCGCGCCCGCGACCGGGACCACGAGCATCGCGGCGACGAGGATGACCCCCATGATCTGCATCGCGCCGACGACGACCATCGCCGTCAACATCACCACGACCCGGTTGTACCAGTTGACCGAGATCCCGGAGACGGCGGCGGCCGTCTCGTCGAAGGTGACGAACAGGAGCTGGTTCCGGGTGAAGACCACCGTCACGACGATCAGGGCGAACAGTACCAGCAGGATGGCCGCACTCTGGGGCGACACCGTGGCGAGGTTGCCGAAGAGGTACTGATTGACGCCGACGGCGAGTCCGCCAGCGTTGAGGCTGATGAGCGTCGTCCCCAGCGCGAATCCCGTCGAGAGGACGATCGCCATCGAGACGTCGTTGTAGGCGTCGGTGACCTCCGAGATCAACTCGATGAACAACGCCGCGATCATCGCGACGACGACGGCAGTGAGGTAGGGCGATACCCCCAGGTCGATGACGCTGTTCAGGAAGAGTCCGATGGCCACGCCGGCGAAGGCAGTGTGGGCCAGCGCGTCGCCGATCAGTGCGAGCTGGCGGTGGACGAGGAAGGTCCCGATGAGCGGCGCCATCACGCCGATACACAGGCCGACCAGAAGCGCCCGTTGCATGTACCGGTAGTCCGGGTTCAGCATCTCCACGCCCGTGAAGTAGTACACCCAGTCCAGCAGCCAGTACCACTGGTCGAGGACCCACAGGAGGACGCCGAAGACGACCTCGCCGACGACACCCAGTCCGAACTGGAGCGGGAGTACCAGAGACAGGTCGGCGACTTCGGGGCCACCCGTCAGCAGTGCGGCGACGGCGTCGGCGCTCATTCGCCCACCCCCGAGAGGAAGCGCGCCTCTGTGCCGAACGCGCGGGCGAGCGCGTCGCTCTCGACGAATTCCTCCGTGGGGCCGTCGAAGTAGATCTCGCGATTCAGACAGACGACGCGGTCGGCGTGTTCGACGACCGCGCCGAGGTCGTGTTCGATGAGGAGGACGGTGATCCCCTGGGCGTTGAGCGACGCCAGCAGGTCGTAGAAGGCGTCGACCGACTCGGCGTCGACCCCGACTGTCGGCTCGTCGAGCACGAGCAGGTCGGCTTCGCTCGCGAGCGCTCGCGCGATGAAGGCTCGCTGGCGCTGGCCGCCCGAGAGCTGCGTGATCCGGCGGTCGACGAACGCGCTCATCCCGACCGTCTCCAGGGCGTCGTCGACGGCGTTCCAATCAGCGGCGGATAGTCGGCCGAAGACGGTGTTCAGGATCTCTCGCGCGGTCGCGAGCGGTTTCTCGCGCAGCGCGTCGAGGATCGGGTCGCCACCACCGACCCGGCCCAGATCGAGGTGGGCGAACCGGCCCATCTTCACGACTTCGCGGACGGTAATGGGCATCTCCTTGGCGGCGCTTGCGTGCTGGGCGACGTAGCCGATCCGCTCGCCGTCGTCGAAGCGGCTGGCGCGCTCACCGAACAGCTGGGCCGATCCAGTGTCGGGTTCGAGCAGTCCCAGGAGGAGCTGCATCAGCGTGGACTTGCCCGAGCCGTTCGGCCCGACCATTGCCACGTACTCGCCCGAGTCGATCGTCAGCGAGACGTCCTCGATGACGGGCGTCGCCGTGTAGCCGAAGGTCACGTCCTGGAGGTCGACGACGGGGCCGGTTACCTCCGTGCCCGAATCGGCGTCGCTGGCGGCCTGCCGTGCGGTCCCGTCCGCCGTGGAGTCGGAGTCAGTCGTGCTCATATCGGTTCGAAGTTCTCCCACTGCTCGACCCAGCCGTCCCAGGGTGCGGCCTCGGCGGGCGTCTCGTTGCCGAGGACGATCTCGAAGGTGGGCATATTGATGTTGTCGGCGATCTCCTCGTAGCCCCAGTTCTGTTCGACCCATTCCTCACGAACGCCGGCGTACGGCGTCACGGGGAAGTACGCCTCGACCTGTGTCTCGCGGACGAGTTGCTGGGCCGGCGTCTGGGACTCGAAGACGCCGTTGGCGATGTAGCGGATGTCGTTCTCGCGGATGACTTCGGTCGCCTCGCGGATGTCGGCGGGCTTGACGTCGCCGCTCGCCGCCAGATTGGTGACCAGCGGTCGCATCCGCACGCCGTAGCGGACGCCGATGTACTGGAAGGCGTTGTGGGCGGCCAGCTGGACGATGTCCCGATCGGCGCGGTCGAAGATGTCCTGGTAATCGGCGTCGATCCGGTCGAGCACCTCACGCTTGTACGTCGCGGCGTTGTCGCGGAAGGCGTCGGCGTGCTCGGGGAGAAGGTCAGCAAAGCCGTCGGCGATGTTGTCGACGGACTGCTTTGCACGCCGGGGGTCGAGCCAGAAGTGCGGGTCCTTCCCGCGCTGGGAGCCGACACCCTCCTCGTCGGGGTCGAGCGAGGCAGCGAGGTCCACCAGTTCGACCCCCTCTCGGGCGTTGATCAGCGCCGTGTCGACGTCGTCGGCTTCGAGGACGTCGATCGCGCGGTCGGCCCAGGGCTGGAAGTCCGCGCCGACGTGGACGAACGCGTCTGCGTCGATGATCCGCTGCGTGATACTCGCGTTCGGTTCCCAGCCGTGGCCGTGGAGTCCCGTTGGAACCAGATTCTCGACCGTCAGCGGCGTTCCATCGGCAATCTCGCGGCCGAAGTCGAAGAAACTGAAGAACGACGCGACCGCGACCGGTCCGTCCCCCCCAGAATCGTCGCCTCGCGCCGGTGCACTCGGGAGCGCACCGCAGCCGGCCAGCCCCGCAATCGCCGCCCCACAGCCTGCGCGAATCGCGTCCCGTCGCGTCATCCCTCCGTTATCGCGTAGTTCTCGTGACATAGTTATCTACCAAATCCCTAAATTAGACGTGCCTAATCTTTTCTTCGGTATTGCCATATATATTTGTTGTGGCTTCGAAAGTGACGGGCGGCCGCCGAGGAGAAATCGTGTAGGAGGCGCTCAGGTACTCTCTTCGTGTTCGTCTTCGAGTTCGTCGAGGCGTTCGTGGAGTTCTTCGAGCGCGGGTTCGTCGACAGAGCCCCAGTAGGCGACCAGTGCGAGCGAGAGCACGAAGACAGCGCCCCAGCCTAGTGTGGCGTACTCCGCGGGGACGTACAGGCCGAAGATGCCGTCGATCACCCCCTCCAGGGAGAAGACGATGATGACGGGGCCGATGACCTCACGCGGTAGGAAGTGATCGAGGTACGCTTTCAGTCGCGTCGTGTGCAAGGACATAGATCGACTGTCTGCTGTCAGCGGGAAACCAGTACCGGCCCCCAGTCGGGCTGGCGTTGTGTATCCGATCAGTCGTCCGCTGGGACAGCCGTCCGGTCGGTCGCGGCCGGGAGCCACATCGTGACGACAGTCATGCCGTCACGCCGGTCGTAGTCGAGGCGACCGCCCGCCGACTCGACGATCCACTTCACCAGCCACAGGCCGAGGCCGGAACCGTGCTCGAGCTTCGTCGGATCCTCGTCCTCGAAGATCGTGGCTCGTTCGGTGGCCGGTATCCCGTCGCCGTCGTCGACAACCGATATCGTCGCCTCCGTTGCCGGGTGGTTCGAGTCGGGCCGTCGTTCGCCGCTGACCAGGATCGTCGGCTCGTCGCCGGCGTGGGTCAAGGCGTTCTCGACGAGGTTGTCAAGCGCGCGGGCCAGCGGTGGCCCCACGGTGACCGGAAGCGACTCCGGGAGGTCGGTCTCGATCGTCCCGGCAGGCCGCCGGGAACGGTACCGATCAGCGACTGCCCGTGCCTGGGTGGCGGCGTCGACGACAGCCCCGTCCCGGGGTTCGTCGAGGACGTTCGCCGCGGTCTGGGCCTTCCGGCTGAGCGTCGCCAGCGACTCGGCGCTACTGAGTGCGTGCCCCGCCGCCTTCCGCACCACCGGGTCGTCGCTGTGGTCGCGGATCGTCGCCGCAGTCCCCTGGAGGACGGTGAGTTCGTTGCGCATGTTGTGCCGCATGACGCGCTGGAGGACCTGCAACCGCTCGCGGGCACGCTGCTGTTCGGTGATGTCGCTATAGATTGCAAAGGCGTACTGACCCGCCTCGCCGCGGTCGTAGGGGATGCCGCGATAGAGGAACTCCCGGCGGCCCTCTGCGGTCTGTCGGACCACGACCGCGTAGTTGACCTTCCCCTCGGCCGTCCGCTGGTCGAACTCGTCGGCTTCGCCGTCCTGGCCCGGCGGGACGACGAAGTCGTTGAGCGGCTCGTCGACGACGGTAGCGGCGTCGTACCCGAAGACGTCCTCGAACGCCCGGTTGACCGAGCGCACGACCGGCCCGACGTCGACGAACTCGATCTCGACGACGGCGTCGGGGATCAGATCGAACAGCGAGCCGAACCGATCCCGGGCGGTCGCCAGTTCGGCCTGGGCCCGCTGGTCGCCACCGCTCCTGACTGTGCCCAGCACATCGGCGAACTGGTCGGACAGCGAGACGAACTCGACGGCGACCTGTCGGGGGCCGTCGTCGGTCGCCAGCCGGCAGACACACTCCCTGCTCGCTCGCGGCCCACCGTCACGGACCGCCGCGAGTGCGGTCTCGACCCGCCGGCGATCCCGCTCTACCACGAGTTCGGTGAGTGGCGCCCCAGTGAGTTCGTTCCGGCCGGCAGCCAGCCACCCAGCCAGAGAGTCGGTCACGTACGAGAGTCGGTCCTCGCTGTCGAGCAGAAACATCACTCGATCGTGAGCCCCCCTGAATTGTCGGGTCGGTGCCGCGTCTCTCGGCCGGTGACGCCTACAACCGGATCGTCGGCCGACGGCGCCCGCCGGGCGGTCGACTCACATCGACTCACTGCACACCCCATACTTTTTCGTATCTTCTCAATTATCACCAACGAAAAAGACCATAGCAAAATGTATTTCCGCACTATCTTGATCATATATCTCTATTATCGGATTTTAAATCCAGGAACGTAAACCGAGGTGTGGGCGGCAAATACTGCGCGATCAGACGTCGTCCAGGGTGAACGCATCCATCCGGGAGACGGCGTAGCGGTAGCCGCCACCGGCCGCCAGTCCGAGGACGACCACGTAGACCAGCCAGCCGAGCGCGACAGCGATGAGAGGCTCCCCGGACAGCGTCGCCCAGAGGAGGACGAAGCCGATCGCGCCGACGATGAGACCGCCGAAAAAGAATCCCATCATCGCCCACTGAGAGGGGTGGGCTCGCTCGACGCTCATGTACTCGCGTCGCTCGAACTTCGGGACGACCGCGCCGAGTCCGACCGCGATGCCCGTGCTCACGGTCGCGAGAAAGACCGCCAGCACCGACTGGCCGAGGACGTAGCCAGGACCGTGTTCGACCAGCCCGAGCGGCGCGCCGATCCCGACGGCGGCGACCAGCCCGAGAGCGATCCCCGCGAGCATCCGGCCGCGGAGGACGACCCCGACCGAGGGCGTGCTCGTCAGCAACAGCGGGAGCTGATCGCGGTCGTCACCCAGCGGATTCAGCCCGTAGGCCCCGCCGGCTAACACCGCACCGGCCACGACAGCCGCGGCCGGGCCGAGCGACAGGACGATCCCCGGATCCTGCACGGCCGAGCCGGCCATCCCCATCGCCCCGAACAGCAACGGCGAGAGGTGCGCCAGCGTCCGCGGGTCGCGACGCGTCCTGAGGAGGTATCGCCAGGCCACGCGGGTCGACGGTGTGACTTCGAAAAGGCGAGGGACGCCGTGGCTCTGTGTCACTCCGGCAGCGTCGCTCCCCAGGTCCTGGACGAGCATCCGCGTCTCCAGGCGCATCGCGACCACCAGCCCGACCGGAATGGCGGCCAGCGTCGTGCCGGCGACGACGAGTCCGAGCGGCTGTACGGCCGCGCCCAGCGGCGCGAAGACGACGCTCGCGAGCGCCTGCAACGGCTGGCCGGGCAGTACCGGACCGGCGATCACCGTCCCGTACGCGCCGCCGCCCTCGTACTGGGAGTTCAACAGGAGTTGGGTCCCGACGAAGATTGCGACCATCAACACGATCATCAGGACGGCTTTGATCCACAGCGACACCGCCAGTCGTTCGTTCGCGTACCGCACGAGGTCGCCGACGATCCGGCCGCCGACCAGCCCTACCGCGAACAGCGGCACGACCGCGACCGCGACTAGCAGCGGCGCGACCGGACCGCCGGCACCGACCGCGACACCCGCCAACAGCACTAGCGTCGCCGGGACGAAGATGGCGAGTGCCTGCAGCGATCGATTCGCGAAGCGGCCGAGCGAGACGGCGAGCGGCGGGATCGACGTCCGAACGAGCGGGCCGATCTGCCCGACGCGCTCCTGGTTGAAGCCGCCGGCAGCACCGACGTAGCCGGCGACCGAAAGCACGACGGCAAAGGCGACGCCGGCGGACCCGAGCGGGACCGAGCCGGTCGCGAGCGCCTCGCCGAAAGCGGTCGCGCTCCCTATAAACGTCAGCGGAAAGAGGACGCCGAACGCCAGGACCATGAACGCGACGCCGACCGTCTGGCGCGAACTGCCAGTGACGTGACGCACGTACGTCCGCAGTTCCGTCCGTGTGAGCGTCCAGGCGTCCCGCAGCGTCGTGCGCGAGAACGTGTGCGTCATCGGCTCACCCCCAGGCGGCCGCGGGTTCGTCGGTCAGTTCGAGGAACGCGTCTTCCAGATCGGCCTCGCCGTCGCCGCCGACCCCGGCTGTGAGATCGGCGGGCGAGCCCTCCGAGACGAGCCGGCCGTCGTAGAGCACGCCCACCTGATCGGCGATCTCCTCGACGACGGGCAGGATGTGCGTCGACAGAAAGACCGTCGTGTCCGCGGCGGCCAGATCGACGATCAACTCCCGGAGAGTGCGGGCAGCGCGGGGGTCGAGTCCCGACGTGGGTTCGTCCAGAAAGACCACGTCCGGGTCGTGCTGGACAGTTTGGATGAACGCCGTCTTCTGTTTCATCCCCTTCGAGAAGCCGTCGACCCGCCGGTCGAGGTCCGGAACGAGGCCGAGCGAATCCGCGAGACCGAGTGCACGCTCTTCGACGGACTCCCAGGAGAGATCACGGAGGTCGGCGGCGAACTGGAGTTGCTCACGCGCGGTGAGTTCGCCGTACAGCGGCGGCTCTTCCGGGAGGAGGCCGATGTGATCGACGAGGTGTCGGCGCTCGGTGCAGTGTGTTCCGGCGACGAAGCCGTCGCCGTCGGTGGGTTCGACCAGCCCAGTGAGCATTCGCATGGTCGTGGTCTTGCCGGCCCCGTTCGGTCCCAGAAAGCCGTAGACCACGCCACTGGGTACCTCGAATGTCAGGCCGTCGACGGCAGTGGTTCCACCGTAGCGTTTCGTCAGGTCGCGCGTCGAGATCGCAGGGGAGGGCGCTGTCATCACTCCCAGCTTGGGCAACCAGTATAAAAATGGTGGCCGAACGGTTTCAGGCTCGGAAAGTCACGGGTGGCGCGTGCGGATCGGCGCTGCCACCGTTACTCGGGAGACTGCGCTTCCAGCGCCGTCGCGATCCGTTCGGCCGCCCGGACGAACCGCCACAGCAGATACAGCACGACCAGTCCGACGACGACGATCAGCCCGAGCAACAATGCCGCCGCGAAGAACGCGCTGTAGAGCAACACGACCACTGCAGCCACGGCGATTGCAATCCCCACCCGGTCGGTGCGATCAGACGCCATCTATTAGCTGCGGTCACTGTCACCCGAGATAAAGATTCTGCAATCGGCGGGGTCGTGGTCGATTACTCGATCTCGAAGACGTTCTTCTCGGCCACGGCGTCGGCCTCCTCGAAGTCGCCGCCACCGAGCAGCCCGCGAGCGGCCTTCTTGCCCCACTCGACCGCGGGCTGGACGTAGGTGTCGATGCCGTAGAGTTCACCCGCCATCACGGTCGCGGCCTTCATGTTGTAGAGGAGGTTTCCGAGGTTGTACTCGTCGACGCGATCGATCTCGATGCGGACGTTGGGAACGTCCGCCGCAGCCAGGCTCGCTTCGGTGGCCTCGAACTCGGCGTCGATGAGTTCGCCCAGCGACGAGCCGCCGAGATACGAGAGGCCCTCCAGATCCGTCTCGGGGATGGCGACGTCGTCGCGGTCGGCGACCTGGACGAACGTGACCATCTTGTCGTGAGGGCCGGCACGGTAGAGCTGGAGTTGAGAGTGCTGGTCGGTCGCGCCGAGCGCGCGGACGGGCGTCTGCCCGAGGCCGTCTTTGCCGAGGCTCTCGGCCCACAGCTGGGCGTACCACTCCGCGAAGGTCTCCAGGGACTCCGAGTAGGGCATCATCGCGTTGACGCCCGCGCCACGGATGTCCAGCGCGTGGGCGATCGCACCGTAGGCGTAGGCCGGTGAGTCGTACAGCGAGCCGGAGAGCGAGCGCTCGGCGTCTCTCGCCCCCTCGACGATGGCGTCGATGTCGTGGCCCTGCAGCGCGGCCGACGCCAGACCCACGGTCGAGAGGACCGAGAAGCGGCCCGGGACGCCGTCAGGGACCTTGAGCGACGGCAGATCGTGTTTGTCCGCCAGATCCCGGAGGTTGCCCGACTCGCCGGTGGTGACCCAGGTGCGCTCGGCCCAGTCGACGCCTTCGTCTTCCATGGCCTGCTGGACCACGAGGAAGTTCGAGAGGGTCTCGGCGGTCGTGCCCGAGCGGGAGACGACGTTGACCGCGGTCGAGGAGAGATCGATCTCCTCGAGGAGACGTTCGATCCACTCGGGGTCGACGTTGTCCAGGTAGTAGGCGTCAACGTCGCTTTCCAGCGCCGACGAGAGGGTAGCTGAACCCAGCGCGGAGCCGCCGATGCCGACGTTGATGATCGACTCCGATCCCTGGAAGGGTTCGACGGCCTCGCGGATCGCGCCGGTGTCGACCGTCTCGGGGAGGTTCAGCGACTCGTAGCCGTGTTCGTGGGCGGCACGGCCCTCGGCGATGCGCTCGTGGGCGTCGGCGACGCGGCTGTCCAGTCGGTCCAGCGCGTCCTCCGGGATGCCCGGCGTGGCGACCTCGTCCAGTGCGTTCCCGATATCTACTCGCATACCCGGGTGGTCAGAGCGCTCCTACCTATCGTTGTCGGACTGTTCTCACCGGGCGACAAGAGTCACGCCCCGTCGAAGGCGTCGGGATCGTCGGCGGCGGCGACGACGTCCCGGGCGGCGACGTTGGCCTTCACGTCGTGGACACGGACCACGTCCGCGCCGCGTTCGGCCGCCAGAGCCGTCCCCGCGACCGTGGCCTCGGTCCGCTCGTCGGCGTCCAGGCCGACGTGGCCGAACAGCGACTTGTGGGAGTGGCCGACCAGCACGGGACAGCCCAGCGCCTGAAACTCCTCGATCCGACCCAGCATCTCGAAGTCCTCGGCGGGAGATTTCCCGAAGCCGAGCCCCGGATCGACGAGGATCTGGCTGCGATCGAGTCCCGCTTTTTCGGCCAGGAGAACGCGCTCGGTCAACTGGTCGAGGACGTCCTCGACGACGTCGTCGTAGTCGATCTCGTGGTCGGGGTCCACAGGCGTGTCGATGCTGTGCATCACGACGACGGGTGCGTCGTACTCGACGGCGAGGTGGCGCATCTCGGGGTCTTCCAGTCCCGAGACGTCGTTCAGGATGTCCGCGCCGGCTTCGAGGGCGGCCTCGGCGACGGCGGCTTTCCGGGTGTCGATCGAGATCGTGATATCGAGATCCGCGAGGCGTTCGATCACCGGGACGACGCGGTCGATCTCCTCGGCGACGGGGACGGGATCGGCCCCGGGACGGGTCGACTCGCCGCCGATATCGAGGATGTCCGCGCCGTGTTCGACCAGTTCCTCGGCCCGGGCGACCGCCGCCTCGGTGGCGTCGTACTCGCCGCCGTCGTGGAACGAGTCGGGCGTGACGTTGAGGATGCCCATGATCGCCGTGCCGTCCTCCCAGGGGTAGTCTCGACTCGTGGGCTCAACCTGGATACCGAGGTGCTCGCGCAGCTCGTCGGCCAGCGGCGAGAGGCCGTAGGGCTGGCCGTCCAGTTTGTCGGCGAGGCGCTTGAACTGCGCGAGCGTCCCCATCATCACGACGTCCAGCGGTTCTTCGTCCTGGTTGTTCAGCGCCGAGACCGCACACTCCCCGCCCAGCGACAGCAGTTCCTCCTTGAGATACTGGGCCTGTCGGGGCTGGACGCGCGTCTTGACGACGCGGTGGACGCCCTTGCCGCGCATCCGCCAGACGCCCGCGTCCGTGACGTGTGCCCCCGAGATAACATCGCGAGAGTCCTCGAGATCCGTGATTCGTTTGGGGATCATGTTACGGGTCCAGCGGGTCCGTGCCTCTCGGACGGTGTAGAGCGAGCCCGACACGAGGACTGCGTCACCCGACTCGGCGGCGTCCAGCGCGATCTCGAGTGCCCCAGCCACGTCCGAGCGCGTCTCGACCGTGGCGTCGGGATACTCGCCTTCGAAGGCAGTAGCAACGACCGACTCGTCTTCTGCGCGGTCGACGTCGGCCTGGCAGGCGACGACGTGATCGGGGTCGGGGAGTGCGGCAGCGATGCCGTGATGATCCTTGTCGACCATCGCGCCGACGACGAGGTGGAGATCGTCGTAGTCGAACTCACCCAGAGTCTCGGCGACCTGCTCGCAGCCGCCGGGATTGTGCGCCCCGTCGAGGACGGTCAGGGGCTCTCGATTCATCACCTCGAAGCGTCCCGGCCAGTGGGCGTTCCGCAGGCCGCGGGCGAGCGTCGATTCGTCGATGTCGGCCACTTGCCGGGCGAGCGCTGCCGCGACGCCGGCATTGCGGGCCTGATGCGATCCGGGCAGCGGCAGGCGCGTCTCGACTGCGAAGTCCGCACCTGTGAGTTCGACGCGGCCGCCCGTCTCGACGATTCCGTCGTAGGCAAATTCAACGTCAGCGTCAGATTCGTCGACGGTGAGGACGTCGCCAGCGACGTCTCGAATGGCCTCGCGAGCGCCGCCGGTGGCGCCGGTCACCAGGGGCGCGTCGGCGGGTGCGACGTGGGCCTTGTCGGTGGCGATCTCCTCGATCGTGTCCCCGAGGATGTCGGTGTGTTCGAGCGTGACGCTGGTGACGGCACTGGCGACGGGGTCGACGACGCTGGTGGCGTCGAACTTCCCGCCGATGCCGACTTCCAGAATCGCGACGTCGACGTCTTCGCGGGCGAAGTGCCAGAGCGCGAGCACGGTGAGCGTCTCGAAGAACGTGGGCGCGTCGCCGTCGGCGGCCCGATCGGTGACGGAGGGACGGACCGCCTCGACGAACTCGACGAGGTCGGCTTTGGGGATCTTGCGACCGTCGACCCGGACGCGTTCCCGAACGTCGTCGAGGTGTGGAGAGGTATAGAGTCCGACCGACAGCCCCGCCTCTCTGAGTGTTGACTCGAGCATCCGGGCGGTCGATCCTTTCCCGTTGGAGCCGGCAATCTGCACGGCCGAAAGGTCCGCGTGAGGATCGTCGAGTTCCGACAGCAGCGCACGCGTGGCGTCGATCCCGCGCCGGGGCGGGAACCGACGCAACTCCAGACAGAAGTTCGCCGCCTCGTGAAAGTTCATGCCTGCTAGATCCGGGGCCGGTCGCTTGAGGCTGTCGGACTACTCAACCGTGGCTCGGGCGTGTGCTTCGTCGGAGATCAGGCGTCGGCTTCGTCGTCGTCGACCAGCGCACGCACGAGCAGGTTGAATCCGAGACCGACCATCGCGGCAGCCCCCTCGGCGTCGGCCGTCAGGAGGTCCGAGACGGACTCGACTTCCTCGTCGGCGTCGGAAGTCTCCATGTCAGGTTCGGCGTCGGGAGTATCCTGCTCAGGTACGGCGCCGAGATCATCCTGTTCGAGCGCGGCGCCCTCGGAGGCAGTCGTCTCGGGGTCGTCGTCCGCAGCTGTTTCGGCGTCGTCTTCGCTGTCGCCGAGCACGCGCCGGAGCAGTGCCGCAAGCAGTGCGAGAGCGACCGCGCCCAGCGAGACGCCGAGCAGGAGTTTGCGGAGTCGTGTGCGGAGCGGTGGCGTCTCGTCCGCTTGTTCGAATTCGGCTTCGAGGGAGTCGTCTGCGACGCTTTCGTCGGACGGAGGGGCGGCCGATTCGGTCTCGTCGTCGCTTTCGAGGCCGGGAGTTCGGTCGGCGGGAGAGTCGTCCATACGCGAGTTGTCGGCCGGCAGGGTGAAAGGTCTTCGTGGCCCGGCTAGACGACAGCCAGTCCCTGCGGGACCTGCTCGCGATATTCGGGCAGCCAGTCCACGGGGAGACGGTGCCAACCGTCGCCAGTCGGCGACCGAAAGAGGCCGTGGTTGGTCAGCGCGTAGAACGCCCCGTCCGGACCGACGTCGAGCACGGGGCGGGCAATCCCGTCGGGACCGGGCAGGCCGTCCATCGACCGCTCCCAGTGGCCGTCGACACGCCGATAGACGAAGTTCTGGCCGTCAGGGTTGTGCGCGCGGTGGGCACTCGTCGCCGCCGAAATCAGGACGTGCTCGGGATCGGTAGGGTCGACTGCGAGACTCCAGACGTAGCGGTGGTCCAGCCCGGTCTGTGGGAAGGTCCAGGAATCGCCCGCATCAGTGGATTCGGCGTAGCCGTCGCCGGCAGCGGCGTAGACACGACCCGGCTCGTCGGGATCGGTCGCGAGCTCATGGGGATCGTGTGGGGCGTCCTCGGGCCGATCCCGCCAGGTCGCACCGCCGTCGTCGGTCCAGACGAGCGCGCCGGCCTCGATCCCGACGTAGAGGCGCTCCCGAGTGTGAGGATCGGGTTCGATCCAGCGGACGTGATGGGTCTCGGGCCGTGGCGGAAACGACCACTCCCCGGCGGAGGGCAGCGAGGCCAGTCCGGGACGGAGGTCCCAGGAATCGCCCGCGTCAGGCGATCGATAGACCTTGCTCGGTTCGGTACCGGTCCAGACGACGGCTGGATCGTGTGGCGAGACGGCAGCGGCCGTCACGGCTCCCGGGGCGTCCGCGAGCCAGGCGCGATCGAAGTCCCGCCCGGCGTTCGTACTCCGCCACAGTCCCGAGGCGAACGCACCGACGAACACCTGGTCGGGGTCTGCCGGTGAGACGGCGACGCATTCGAGATCACGGCCTTCGAGGCGGACGACCGTCCGCCAGGAGCCGTCGTCCCCGCTGGCGGCCAGCAGTCGATCCTCCAGCGCCGCGTAGACCGTCGGCATACCCGGAGCCACGGGGGGAGGGGCCATGAAATCGAGGGTCGGGCGGCAGCTATTTTGCACCGGTGGCCGCAAACCGAGACATGTCCTACGGACCGGGTCGATCGCCGCTCGTGACCGGCGTGCTCGTCGGGGTCGGTGTCTGGCTCGTCGGCGCGCTCGTCGGCATCCTCGTGGCCGTCGCGTTCCGCGTTCCAGAGGGATTCTCCACCGTCGGATTCGGGGCCACGATCTACGTCGCTGGCGTCGCGCTCGCGTTCTACGCGGCGGCCGCCCAGACGTTCCCGCTGGTGTGGCTCGTGCCCACTGGTGTGGGATTTCTCGCCGCGATCGCCGGCGGTGCGATCGTCGTCGCCCAGACGAGTCGTGTAGACCGGGGCTGGCCAGCGGTCAAAGCGGGTGCGAGCATCGTGCTGGGTGTCTTCCTGTGTTCGATGGTCGTGCTGGCTGTCTATCTCGTGCCCTCGACGCCGTTCTCGAACGTTCCCGTCCCGGCCCGCTACGTGAGCCTCCTGTTCGGAAGTCTCCTGTTCCCGGCGCTGTTCGGGGCACTGGGCGGTGCGATCCAGCACTCACTCGCAGGCGAACAGTGACGGGGATCAGTGATTCTGGATCGCGTCGATGACCATCGCGGCGGCGACGATCGGCTCTTTCGGCACGTCGCTGGTGTCGTCGATCACGACGTCGTAGCGGTCTTTCAGCGAGAGCTGCCCCTCGATGTTCCCGACGTGATCGCCGTCGAGGTCACTGATCTCGTACTTGTGGGGGATCAGCGGCCCGACGATCGGGACGAGATTCCGCGCGAGCGTGACGGCCGCACCACGGGAGTTGATCTCGGCGATCTTGCGCTCGTCGCGAGCGTCGCGGATCTTCCAGGTGTCCTGGAAGATCGAGTAGTCGTTGTCGAGGATGACGAGCTCCTCGCCAGTCTGGGCGTCGCTGAGGACGTAGTCGCCGGCGACGTCGATGATCCCGCCCGCTTTCACTTTGAAGACTTCCTCGCCGTCGCTGTCGACGAACGGGAACTCCTCTTTCAGCTTGAACATCTTCTGTTTGCCGCGGATGACGAGGTTCCCGTCGGCGTCTTCGGCGCGGTACTTGTTGCGGATCAGCGACTGCTCGACGGTGTAGCGATCGTCCGTGAGCTCTATCCCCGAGATACTGTAGTCAGTTTCTTGACTCATATAGGGGAGATTTTCGAGAATACGGCTTGAAAGTGGTGATATTCGATCATAAAAAAGGCCGCAGACGTTCGGGACGCCGTTGAACGGGGTACAGTCCATACGGCCTGCGATGTCCGAACACGCCACCCGACGGGCGGTTCTGTGGCGCACGGCTGAGGTACCGGGCGGGACGGCACTGGCGCTCTCGCGGATCGCGCTCGCGATCTTGCTGGCCGGGTTCGCGCTGGCGACGGTGGTCGGCTTCGACCTCTCGTTGCGGGTGCAGGCAGCGGTGTACCTCTTCGGGATGGTCGCGATGAACCTCCCGCACGGTGGGTTCGAACACTTCGACAACCTCCGGCGGCGGTCGGCGTCCTTCCAGCTGCGATACGTCGGACTGTACCTGGGTTCGATCGCGGGGTTCGTCGCCCTCCTGTTCGTCGCCCCGGTCGCCGGCCTCGCGCTGGCGCTCGGGGTCGCCATCGCCAAGGGCGGTCACGGTGGCCTGCACGTCATGGACGCGACCTACGGCACCGATCACCTCCAGACCCGTCCCCAGCGAGCGCTCGCAGCGCTCGTCCGCGGTGGGGCGGTGATGTGCGTGCCAATCGTCGCCTTTCCAGAGACGTTCCACACGTTCAGCGCGCTGATGGTCGATATCTTCGAGCCCGGCGGCCTCGCCGCAGTGAGTCAGTACTTCCCGCTGACCCGGCAACTGATCGGGGTCGGCTTCGGTGGGCTGGCCATTGCTCACCTCGCGCTGGGCTACGTCCGGTCGGCAGGGACGGGGTCGTACGTCGCCGACGCCGCCGAGACGTTGCTGCTGGTCGCGTACTTCGCGGTCGTCCCGGTCGTCGTCGCCGTCGGGCTGTACTTCCCGCTGTGGTACTCGCTACGGCAGGTCGCCCGGACGACCGCAGTAACGAGCGACCCCGCAGCCGACGGCGAGGAGACTGCCGACGGACTCCTGACGATCCTCGACAGCGACGACACACGGCTGGTGGCACTGGGCGCGTGGGGCGTGCTGGTCGCTGGCAGCGTCGCGACGTTCGGACTGGCAGCCCTGCTGTGGCTGCTCTCGCCACAACCGCTTGGCGGCGGCGGATACCTGCTCGGCGGCGTCGCGTTCTGGAGTATCTTCGTCAGCATCATCGCGCTCCCACACGTCGTAATCGGCTCGTGGTTCGACCGCGAGCGCGGTATCTGGTACGTCCCCTGAAGAGAGACACATGAAATTCACCGACGACCCACTCGACGACGAATCAGTCACGGTGATCGGCGGCGGCTTCGGCGGGCTCTCTGCGGCGGCCTACCTCGCACAGGCCGGTGCCGACGTCACCGTCCTCGAACGAAACGAGCGCCTCGGCGGGGCCGCCAACCGCATAGAACGCGACGGCTTTCGCTTCGACACCGGCCCCTCCTGGTACCTGATGCCGGACGTCTTCGAGCGCTTCTTCGAACACTTCAATCGCGAGCCCGATGACTACTACACTATCGACCAGCTCGATCCCCACTACCGGGTGTTCTTCACGGACAGCCCACCGCAGCCCGAGAAGGGCGCGCCCGACAGTGACGAGATCGACCCGGTCTGTGACTGGGTGAGCACGAGCCCGGACCGCGAGCAGTCCCGCGAGATCTTCGCGGCCTACGAGGACGGCGGTGGCGAGACCTTCGACGCCTATCTCGACGAGGCCGAGTACGCCTACGAGGTAGGGATGGAGCACTTCGTCTACGAAGATCGCTCACGGGTGCGAGACATGCTGGATCTGGACGTCGCCCGCTGCGGCCGGGGGCTCTCACTGCTCGGTTCGATGCAGGAGCACGTCGAGGGGTACTTCGACGAGCCGAAACTCCAGCAACTCCTGCAATACACGCTCGTCTTCCTGGGCGGATCGCCGCACAACACACCCGCACTGTACAACCTGATGGCTCACGTCGACTACAACCTCGGCGTCTACTATCCCGAAGGTGGCATCTACAGCGTCGTCGAAGGGATCGTGGAACTGGGCCGGGAACACGGCGTCGGCTACCGGACCAGTGTCGAGGTGACCGACATCCAGAACACCGCCAGCGGGCTCGTGCTCCAGACGACCGACGGCCGCTCTCACACCGATGTCGCGGTCGCCAACGCCAACCCGGCCCACGTCGAGCGCGACCTGCTCTCGCCGGCCGAGCGAAGTCACGATCCCGACTACTGGGACGACCGGACTTACGCCCCCTCCGCGCTGCTGTGGTACCTCGGCGTCGAGGGCGAGGTCGACCCGCTGGCCCATCACTCGCTGGTGTTCCCCGAAGACTGGGACCCGCACTTCGAGCAGCTCTTCGAGGACCCGCAGTGGCCCGAGAATCCCGCCTACTACCTGGCTGTGCCCTCGAAGACCGACGATTCCGTCGCCCCGGAGGGCCACCACGCCGTCGTGATCCTCGTCCCCATCGCGCCGGGGCTCGACGACGGCAGCGAGAGGCGCGAGCGCTATCGCGATCGGCTCCTCAACGACCTCGCGCGAAACGTCGGCGTCGACCTTCGCGACCGGATCGTCGTCGAGGAGTCGGCCTGCGTCTCGGAGTTCGCCGACCGGTTCAACTACCCGCAGGGGACGGCGCTCGGGATGGCCCACACGCTGACCCAGACCGGCCCGCTCCGGCCGTCACACCGGGCTTCGAAAGTCGAGGACCTGTACTACGTCGGCGGGTACACTAACCCCGGGATCGGCGTGCCGATGACGCTGATCAGCGGCGAGCAGGTGGCCGACGCCGTCGTCGAAGATCGGACTGGGGGCGGCGGGCGACTCGACCGGGTGCTGGGGCGGTCCGTGCCGCTGTCGTGGTAGACACGATGGTCGTGCTTCGCGCTGTCCGCAACCGACAGGGTTTCACTGACCCAGACCCTGGCAATCGCTAATGAGCAAAGACGTCATCGAGGTCCGCGGTGCCGAGGAACACAACCTCAAGGACATCGACGTCGAGATCCCGCGCGAAGAACTCACAGTGGTGACTGGCCTGTCCGGCTCGGGCAAGTCCTCACTCGCGTTCGAGACCGTCTACGCCGAGGGCCAGCGTCGCTACATCGAATCGCTGTCGGCGTACGCCCGGAACTTCCTGGGCCAGATGGACAAACCACAGGTCGAGAACGTCGAAGGACTCTCCCCGGCGATCAGCATCGACCAGAAGAACGCCGCCAACAACCCCCGGTCGACGGTGGGCACAGTCACGGAACTCCACGACTACCTCCGACTGCTCTACGCCCGGATCGGCGTGCCCCACTGCCCCGAATGCGGTCGCGAAGTGGGCGAGCAATCGGCCCAGAACATGGTGTCCCGAATTCTCGAACTGCCCGAGGGGACCCGTGCGAAACTCGCGGCGCCGATCGTCCGCGACCAGAAGGGGGCCTTCGAGGACCGCTTCGACGACCTGGTCAGCGAGGGCTATGCCAGGGTGGAGGTCGACGGCGAGGAGTACGACCTCACGATGAATAGACCTGATCTGGACGAGAACTACGACCACACCATCGACGTGATCGTCGACCGCGTGAAGGTCGCCCCGGAGGCCCGCTCGCGGATCACCGACTCCGTCGAGACCGCCCTCGACGAAAGTGGGGGAATCCTCAAGGTCATCCTGCCCGACCCGCCCGAAGACGCCGAGTTAGGCGGAGCGACGGCCCGCTCGACCGGTGACCTCGCTGGCACCGGCGAGAGTCCCGACCACTCCGATCGCGAGCGTCTCGTCGTCGAATTTTCCGAAGATCTCGCGTGTACGCACTGCGGGATCGACATCTCCGAGATCGAAACTCGCTCGTTCTCGTTCAACTCCCCGCACGGCGCCTGCCCGGAGTGTGAGGGGATCGGCGAGACGAAAGAAGTCGACCCCGAACTCGTCGTGACCGATCCCTCGAAACCGCTCAAGGACGTCTTCGAACCCTGGAGCTACAACCGGACCTACTACTCCCGGCAGATCGACAACGTCGCCGAGCACTTCGGCGTCTCCGTCGAGACGCCCTTCGAGGAACTGGACGAATCCGTTCGGCGGCAGTTCCTCTGGGGGACGGATCGGCAGGTCCACTTCCAGTGGACGACCAAGAACGGGACCCGCGAGAAGACCGAGCGCTTCGAGGGCGTCATCAACAACCTCGAACGCCGCCACGTCGAGACCGACTCCGACCGCGCCCGCGAGCACATCGAGGAGTACATGGCTACGACCACGTGCCCCGAATGTGAGGGCACCCGCCTGAAATCCGAATCCCGGGCGGTGCTCGTGGACGGCGTCTCGATCACCGAGGTCAATCGGATGTCGATCGGTGACGCTCTGGAGCACTTCGAGAACCTCGAATCGAGTCTCGACGAGCGAGACACCAAGATCGCAGAAGAGATCCTCAAGGAGATCCGCGCCAGGCTGGGATTCATGTGCGAGGTCGGCCTGGACTACCTCACGCTGGATCGGGAGGCCTCGACCCTCTCTGGTGGAGAGAGTCAGCGGATCCGGCTCGCGACCCAGATCGGTTCGGGGCTGGTGGGCGTGCTCTATGTGCTGGACGAACCCTCGATCGGTCTCCATCAGCGAGACAACGTCCGCCTGCTCAACACACTCGAAGAGTTACGGGACCTCGGGAACACGCTGCTCGTGGTCGAACACGACGAGACGACCTGGCACCGCGCGGACAACATCATCGACATGGGTCCCGGCCCGGGCAAGCGCGGCGGCGAGGTCGTCGTCAACGGTGACGTCGACGAGGTGATCGACACCGACGAGTCGATCACGGGCGAGTACATCTCCGGCGAGCGGACCATCGGCGTGCCCGACACTCGTCGGGAGGGCGACGGCGCGGTCACGATCAAGGGCGCACGCCAGCACAACCTCAAGGATCTCGACGTGGACATCCCACTGGGCACGTTCACTGCGATCACTGGCGTCTCGGGGTCGGGCAAGTCCACGCTGATGCACGACATCCTCTACAAAGGCCTCGTCCGACGGATGAACGATACAGACGTGAACCCCGGCGAGCACGACGAGATCGAGGGGCTCGACCAGATCGAGACTGTCCGGCTGATCGACCAGTCGCCGATCGGGCGCACCCCCCGAAGCAATCCTGCCACGTACACCAACGTCTTCGATCACATCCGGGAACTGTTCGCCGAGACCAAGCTCTCCAAGCAACGGGGCTACGAGAAGGGGCGCTTCTCGTTCAACGTCAAAGGCGGTCGCTGTGAGGCCTGCGGCGGGCAGGGCAACGTCAAGATCGATATGAACTTCCTCAGCGACGTCTACGTCCCCTGCGAGGAGTGTGGCGGCGACCGCTACAACGACGAGACGCTGGACGTCACCTACAAGGGCGCGACCATCGCGGACGTCCTCGGGATGAGCGTCGACGAGGCCCACGACTTCTTCGAGAGCCACTCCGGGATTCGACGACGGCTCAAGCTCCTGAAGGACGTCGGGCTGGGCTACATGCGCCTGGGCCAGCCCTCGACGACGCTGTCCGGCGGGGAGGCCCAGCGGATCAAACTCGCCGAGGAACTCGGGAAGAAGGATTCGGGTGAGACGCTCTATCTGCTGGACGAACCCACGACTGGTCTCCACCCAGAGGACGAACGCAAACTGATCGACGTGCTGCACCGGCTGGCCGACGACGGCAATACGGTGGTCGTCATCGAGCACGAACTCGATCTGGTGAAAAACGCCGACCACATCGTCGACCTCGGGCCGGAGGGCGGCGAGAACGGCGGCGAGGTCGTCACCACCGGGACGCCCGAAGGCGTCGCCCGAGACGGGGATTCGTACACGGGCGAGTACCTGCGTGACCTCCTTCCGGACGTGGACAAGCAGGGACCGCGGGCGGATCACGACGTGGCGAAGCCGGCGGCTGACGACGACTGAGTTCGCTACGAAAATCCGGAATTCGAACGCTCGTTAGACCTGGTCCGCTATCGCGCCGCCGATTGCGCCGGCAAAGGCTGGGAGAAGAATGCCAACGAACAGGATACCCATCATGAGTTCCGGGCCTGCCGATGCGCCCTGCTCAGAGTACTCGAACAGGAATATTCCGACGATCGACAGTACGAGCGTCCCGGGAACGATCGAGACGGCTGCAGCAACCGAACTCCCAATGTCCATTGCCTGGGCCTGTTGAGCGACGAAAAACCCGACTGCTACGAGAACGATGATAGGTCCGAGGTTGTACACGAACGACGGAATCGTGCTCGCAATATCCGAGCCACTGTCAGTGATCAGATTAAATGATATCGACATTCCGCCGCCACTGAGCTCGCTGTCGACGAACTGCGCGTTATACAGAACGTTTCCGACGAGCTTCCAGCCCTCGTCACCGGTTTCCGCCCCATCGATGGTGATGAAGAGGTACATCAGAACGTAATTGATTATGAACCCCACCGCACCGACCGCCGCACCGACGCCGAGGTTGTCCTTGAGTGTCTGTACTGGATCGCTGCCTCTTTGACGTGCACGAGACATGTCATTCTCCATCGCATAGTCCATAACTATAAATTTACGCATCTGTCAGGCAGACGACTGCCACTCGAGAATACTACTGGTAAAGTGACTTCAGCACCGCTATATAGCCAAATCTGACAGAGCAGTCGTCGAACGGGAACGTCGTAAGATCAAACCAGTCCACTCGTCGAGAGTCCAAGCCAGCCGGATAGCAGGTACTCGATCCCGCCGAGGGCGGCCAGGACGGCGACCTCCAGGGGCCACAGTTGGAGGGTCGAGATGAAGGGTTTGTCCTCGCCGCGCTCGCGCTCGATTCGGATCGTCCGCCCCGAGAGGTACGCCAGCGCGAGCACGGGGACGAACAACCGAAAGCGCAAGAGCAGGTACACTGGCACAGCGCCCTCGATCAGGACGCCGGGACCGCTGTAGACGAAAAATCGCGGCCGCAGCAGGTCGTAGCGCCGCCCCGCCGTCCCGATCATCACGACGAAGTAGAGCGACCCGACAGCGAGGGCGTACCACAGCGCCGGCCCGTGAAGCATACCTGCGGGGTCGCCGGGCGGCGGCATAAACGTGGCCCCTGCACGCGATGGCACACCACCACTGCGGCTTTTGTCTCGGGGTATCGACAACCCGACTATGACCGAGACGCGGATCGAGGAACTGACCAGCGACGCCCAGTGGGACGCGGCCGTCCCGATCCTGGGGCAACTGTGGGAGGAGAAGACCTCCGCTGAGATCCGAAGTTGGCGTGAGGAGGACGATTATCGGCTGTTCGGACTGTTCGACGATGATGTGATCGTAGCGGTCGCGGGCGTGTCGATCCAGCGCGTTCTCCATCATGTTCGCCACGCCTGGATCCACGATCTCGTCGTCGACGAGGCCCACCAGCGATCGGGGTATGGCCAGGCACTGCTCGCGCACGTCGAGTCGTGGGCCCGCGAGCGAGAGTGCGAGTACGTCGCGCTCGCGCTGGTCGACGGCAACGACAGTGCCGGGGGATTCTACCGCGAACAGGGAATGGAGCGCTGGGGCGACGTGATCGAGAAGCCTCTACAGGGAGAGGACGGCCCCGTAGAGGAGCGAGGTCCCGAGGAGGGCGGCGGCAGAGGCCTGCGCGATGATGAGGAGTGATCGCTTGCGGTCGCTGGCCAGGGCGGCGGTGTCCTCGACCGATCCCGACCCGTCGTCGAACCCGTAGCGGCCGCTCATCCCGTAGGCGGCACAGAACCCTTTCTGGGCCTGTAACACGCCCAGTGCCCCGCCGTAGAGGAAGACGAACGTGCCGAGGAGATACGTCACCGGAAGCCCGAACCAGAGGACGACCGCGACGTAGAGCACTGCGACCGCGAAACTCGCGAAGCCCATCTGCCAGCGCCTGGTCCGTTCGGTACCGCCGATATTGCAGACTCCTGCCTGATACTCGCTGTCGGCCATACCCGGCGTACGGACGCCCCAATTAAAAGAGACGCGCCAGTCTCGGATCGAGCAGTACCCTGAAGGCGACTCCGTCCGTCCGGGTGAGCATGTACGACCAACTCGCCGATCTCTCGCTCACAGTCGACGACTGGACGCTCACGGGATTCGAGCGCGACACGACCAGCGGATTCGTCCGCGCGAGCACCGTCATCGAGCTTCAGGGCGCAGGCGAGACAGGCCGCGGCGAGGACGTTACCTACGAAACAGAGGACCACGAGATCCTCCAACGTGAGGAGTTGGAGCTTCCGACCGGGGAGTTCACGCTCGACGGGTTCTCGACAGCGCTCGAGGACGTGGACCTCTTCGCCGAGCCGCCGGACCGGGAGGTCTTTCGGAACTATCGACGGTGGGGCGTCGAGAGCGCCGCGCTCGATCTGGCGCTCAAACAGAACGACACGAATCTCGGGGCTGCGCTCGGTCGCACTTACGACCCCGTCCGCTTCGTCGTGAGCACGCGGCTGGGCGAGCCACCGACGACCGACCGCGTGGACGAGCTGCTGGAATACGATTCGGGTATCGAGTTCAAACTCGATCCGACGCCGGAGTGGACCGACGACCTGGTGGCCGATCTGGCCTCGCGAGATCGAGTTCGGATCCTGGATCTGAAAGGGCAATACGAGGGAACGGAGGTCGACCAGGAAGCCGATCCAGACCTCTACGAGCGCGTCGTCGAAGGATTTCCAGAGGCAGTCGTCGAAGACCCCAAACTGACCGACGAGACCGAGGCGATCCTCGCCGGTCACGAAGATCGCGTCTCCTGGGACGCACCCATCCACTCCCGTGCCGACATCGAAGCACTGCCGTTCGAACCCGAGTGGTGCAACATCAAACCCTCGCGGTTCGGCACCGTCGAGTCGCTGCTGGACGCCATCGAATTCTGCGAGAATCGTGGAATCACGATGTACGGCGGTGGCCAGTTCGAACTCTCGGTCGGGCGCGAACACATCCAGGCGCTGGCCGCGCTGTTCTATCCCGACACGCCCAACGACGTGGCGCCCGGCGGCTACAACGATCCCGACCTCTCCGAGGGGCTGCCGTCGAGTCCGCTGGGGCCGCCATCGGACCCCCGTGGCTTCTGTTGAGTGAGGGGCTTTGGAGACGAACTTATGTCTCTTGATATCGTATGCCAATGCGAATGGCTCGTGAACTGACCGAACGAACGGCTTCGATTCTCGATTCAGCGTCGACCTGGGAGGGTGTTCGCCGGGTCGTCCGCAGCGAACGTCGGCACGGGACGACGACACTCCGAGTAGACGGACGGGCGTTCGGACGCGTCGAAACAGACGGTGTCGAGGCCTGTCTCCCCGGCAAGCTCCCAAGAACAGTCGTCCGCCACGGACTGGCCGACGCCGAACTGGAAGCGGGCTGGACGCGACTCGATCTGGACGACGCGAGCGTCCACGACGCGGTCGTCCTCCTCCGAGTCGCGTACCTGAGCCACGTCGCACGGACCCAGCGAAACCGAGCAGACGCGTTCCAGAGCGTCGACCTGGACGCCGCGCTCGACGAACTCGACCTCTCGCCCGGGACGATCCACCTCGTCCGTGAGCAGGCACGACCGTAGGGTCTGGGGCAACTCGCGACTCGACGACAACCTGCCCCAACCAACTGTATTGAGTGTATTGCGCAATACTTTAAAACTCAGAGTGCATACGATGTCGTGATGAGCGAGCGACAGACTGTAGACGAGACGAGTACCAGCCCGGCAGAAACAAATGAAAGCGGCGGAGAAGCGCCGTCGGAGCCGATTCAGGTCGGTTCGAAGCAGGAGCTCGACGAGGTCGTCGAGTCCTACGACGTCGTCCTGACCGACTTCTACGCGGATTGGTGCGGACCGTGCAAGATGATCGCGCCAGTCGTCGCCGACCTGGCCGCCGAGACCGACGCGGCGGTCGCGAAGGTCGACGTCGACGCCAACCAGCAGCTGGCCGCCGAGTACGGCGTGCGCGGCGTCCCGACGCTCGTGCTCTTTGCCGACGGTGAGGCAGTCGAAGAGGTCGTCGGCGCACAGCCCAGAGAACAGCTGGAAGCGCTGATCGAGGAGTACCAGTGAACGAGGAGGGACGACAACAGATGATCGACGTAGCCATCATCGGCGGCGGCCCCGCGGGATTGAGCGCGGCGGTCTACACGGCGCGGGCCGACCAGGAGACGTACGTCTTCGACGACGGCAGCGGGACGACCCGCGACGTCGACCGCATGGAGAACGTCTACGGATTCCCGGAGGGGATCACCGGCCCCGAACTGGTCGAGCGAGGCCACCGGCAGGCCGAAAAGTTCGGGACGGAGTTCGTCAGCGAGGAGGTCGTCCGGCTTGCACAGTCGGGCGAGACCTACGAGATCGAGACGACCGAGTCGACCTACGAAGCTCGGGGCGTCGTCCTCGCGACCGGCGCGTCCTACAAATCGCCGGCGATCAAGCACGTCGAGGAGTTCGAGGGCCAGGGCGTCTCCTACTGCGTGGAGTGTGACGCCTTCTTCTACCGGGACGACCCCGTCGCGGTCGTCGGCGCGGCCAACTACGCCGCCAAGGAGGCGCTGATGTTGCTCGATTACACCGACGACGTGCAGGTGCTGACCAACGGCAACGAGTTCGAAGCCGACCCCGGACTTCGGGACCGCCTCGACGAGGAGGGGATCCCGGTCCGAACCGACCGGCTCGACCGCCTGGAAGGCGAGGACATGCTCGAACGCGTCGTCACGCGTGACGGCGAGGAAATCGCAGTCGAGGGCGTGTTCGTCGCGCTGGGTGCGGCCGGCGGGACGGATCTCGCGGAGATGATCGGCGTCGCGACCGAAGGTCAGACCATCCGGACCGACGAGGAGATGGCGACCAACCTCCCGCACGTGTACGCGGCAGGAGACGTGACCGGCGGCCAGCGCCAGATCAACACCTCCGTCGGGGAGGGCACACGCGCGGCGATCAGCCTCCTCGAAGCACTCCGCGGCACCGGCGAGTACGTCGACTACCAGAAACTCGAGACCGCAGCAGGCGATTGATTGACCAACAGCCGGTAGTGTGAGCCTCAGGTATCGGCCGCGATCGCCACGAAGTTCTCGAAGACTCCTTTGGCGTCGCGAGCACGCGCCGCGTTTTCGGTCGTGATCGCCGCGAGGATCCGCTCCAGTTCGTCGTCAGCGACCTCGCCGCGCTTGTTCTCGGTGACCCAGCGAGCGGTCTCGAGGTCGTACTCGGGATGGAACTGGACGCCCCAGGCGTTCGCGATCCGAAAGGCTTGCAGCGAGCGGTCATTTTCGGCGAGTACCGTCGCTTCGGACGGCAACCGCGTGACCTCGTCGGAGTGGGTCTCGAAGGCCAGGAAGGTCTCGTCGAGCCCCGAGAACAGCGGATCGTCGGCGATCCGATCGACCTCGTGGTAGCCGAGTTCGTACCGACCCATCGGGTCGACAGCCCCGTCCAGCGCCTGCGCGAGCAACTGGTGTCCCCAGCAGACTCCCAGAATAGGAACGCCCGCCTCGACCGCCGCACGAGTCCAGGCCTCGACGGCGTCGATCCACGTGTGCTCGTCGTAGACGGACGTCTGGGAGCCGGAGATCACCGCCGCGTCGAACGGCCACATCTCGCTCGTCTCGACCGGCGGTGGGAGGTCGCCCTCGCTGACTTTGAACGCCTGTACGTCGGCGTCGAGTTCTCGGCGGAAGTTCCGCTCTGCCGGCGTCTCCCCGACTGAGGCGTCCAGCAGCGCGATCCGCGGCTCGGCTATATCTGTACTCATTATATTGTACAACACGCGCAATACATGTTTGAGTGTTTCGGCGGGTGTGGCGAGTGCGGGAGAAAGCAGGGAGTTTCAGCCGCCGTAACCGTCGCCTTCGGGTTCGATCGGGCCGGAGAAGACGCCGTAGAGGAACTTGAAGTACCAGAGGACCACGAGCAGAACGGGCAGGCCGAGAACAGTGGTAAGATTGAGCGCGAGCGGCGAGACGACCGCGTCGTCGATGGTCAGGCCGCCTGGTGGGTAAACAGTCGGGTACAGCAGTAGTGCGACGAGTGCGACGAGTAGCCCGGAGAGCGCGAGCGTGCTGGCGAACCACAGGCGGTCGTTCTCGGTTCTGGCGGCGGCGATCCCGCCGAGTGCGACGGCCACGGAGAGACCGACGACGGCGACGCCCGGGATCGAGAGGATGGTCTCGGCCGCGCCGCCGGCGTCGGTGGCGACGACCACCGCGAGCAGGACGACGACGCCGCCGAGATACGCCAGGGTGGCGCCGATTCCGTACGAGCGCATCGCCGCACGGAGTTCACCACTGGTCTTGGCCGCGAGGAAGGCCGCACCATTGGTGACCGAGAGCGCGATCAGACCGACCCCGGTGAGAATGCTGGGCAGCGACAGCGTTCCGGCGGCGAAGACCCAGCTGCCGACGAGCATTCCGATGAACAGCGGCGAGAGGAGGCTCCCGACGACGAACAGTCCCGAACAGGCGCGCTGCCACTGGGCGTCCTCGCGTTGCTCGCGGAGTTCGGGGCCGAGTCCGCGGAACAGGAGTGCGAGGACGATCCCGATCGCCACGAGATAGTGATCGCTCAGGAGTCGGGAGTAGACCACGGGGAACGCCGCCAGCAGCGTCGTCCCGAAGGCGACGAGCCAGACCTCGTTGGCGTCCCAGACGGGCCCGAACGCCGCGAGCATCGTCTCGCGCTCGTGGTCGTCCTCGCGGAGGGCGTAGAGCATCCCGATCCCGAAGTCGAACCCGTCCAGTGCGACGTACATCGCGACGGTAAAGAGGACGACCCCGAACCACACCGTCGGCAGCGACGGAATCAGGTACGAATCGACGGGAATCAGGAGCGGCTCAATCATCGTCGCTCACCCACGGGATCGGGCCGCGCCAGCGCCCACGTGAGCTTCGCTGGACGCCCATGCGATCGAGTTCGTCGTTGATGAGCCACTTCAGCACGTACAGCGCGGTGAGGACGAGCGCGACGTAGACGACGACGAAGATGGCGAGTGTCGTCGTCACCTCCGCACTCGTGAGGGACTGGGAGACCGCCTCACCAGTTCGAAGATAGTCCTGGATCACCCAGGGCTGGCGACCGATCTCGGTGACGTACCACCCGGTCAAAAGCGCCGCGAACCCGAACGGCGACGCAGCGATCATCGCTCGCAAGAAGAGCGTGCTCTCGGCGAGACGGTCTTTCCAGGTGAGATAGCCGCCCCACAGGGCCAGCCCGATGAACAGGAATCCGAGGCCGACCATGAACCGGAACGACCAGAACACCAGCGCCACGGGCGGATTCTCCTCGTACTCGTTCAGCCCCTGTATCGAGGCGTCCATGTCACCTTCGACGAGGAACGACGCGAAGCCGGGTAAACTCACAGTGAAGAGGTTCTCCGCCCGCGGATCGGTGAACGACGAGATGTCGGTCGGGATAGCGATGAGGTGGAGGTCGGCAGCCCCGCTCTCGTAGTGGGCCTCCATGCTCGCGAACTTCTGAGGCTGGGAGTCCTGGACGTGGCGAGCGTAGGCGTCGCCGTGCAGCGCCTGCAGCGGTGCGGTCACGAGCAGGATGAGGACTGCGATCTTCAGCGCGCTTTTCCAGGCCTCGGAGTCGCGGTTCTTCCAGACGAGGTAGGCGGAGACGCCGCCGACCAGCAGTGCGACGGAGATGACCGAGGCGTTGATCATGTGGAAGTACATCCACGGCAAGCGCGGGTTGAGAAACGCCGCGACGGGGTCGGTCAGTTTGGCGATCTCCTGGCCGTTTCGCGTGATCATCTCGAAGCCCTGTGGGGTCTGCATCCAGGAGTTGACCACGAGGATCCAGAAGCCAGACAGCCACGCGCCGACGCCGACCAGCACCGACGAGAGGACGTACGTCCGATCGCTGACGCGCTCGCGACCGAACAGCAGGACGCCGAGGAAGACGGCTTCGAGGAAGAACGCCATCTTCGCCTCGAAGGCGAGGGGGCCGCCGATCATCTCGCCGGCGAACTCAGAGAAGACGGGAAAGTTCGTCCCGAACTGGAAGCTCATCGGAATCCCTGTGACTGTGCCCATGACGAACCCGGCCGCGAAGACCTTCACCCAGAAGTTCCGCAGGTGGGCAAAGCGCTCGGCACCCGTTTTCACGTCCTTGTACGTGAAGTAGACGATGAACGGTGCGAGGCCGATCGACAGCGACGCAAAGAGGATGTGGACGGTGATCGTCCAGCCGAACTGTACGCGACTGCCGAATTCGGGCGAGAGAAACAGGAGTGTATCGAACACGTTCGCGAACATCTATTTACGTCGTCTAATGCCATTGAGCGTCAAAAAACGGGCTGTATGACTGCACGAGGTGCGAATCCCCGAAAGGCACTTAGATGCGTAGCGTAAACTTTGGTAGGACTGATAGTGATTACTGTAGCGATTTACCACTACGACCGCCCGACTCCGGGCAGTCGATGTGGAACAGACCTATAGTAGCCATTGAAAGTCAATGCACACACGATCGCACGACAACAGTGCGATCGGTGTGTAAATCGTTTCAATTGTTACTATACAGTAATCACTATGAGTATTCCCGCGTCGGACGCCCTCATTCGTCGGCCAGATAGTCGTCCTGCACGTCGAGAATCTCGGCGGAGTCGGCACACTCGCTGTAGCGCCGCAAGGGTTCCTCGTTGAGTTCCAGAAAGGTGTGGCCCCACGAGAACTTCGAGAGGATCTCTTCGGCCTGTTCGCGGTGGCCCAGAATTACGAGCGCGCCGGCGAACGCTTCGACGGTGTTGAGCTGGAAGGCCGTCCCGTAGTTGATCGGGTTCGCGGCGACGAGGAAGGGGAGTGCGCGGTGGACACCGTCAAGATCGAAGGCCTCGCGTTCGGCAGTCTCCCACGAGCAGTCGAGCGCGACCAGCCGCTTCCGGTCGGCATCTGCAGGCGACAGCGCCTGTTCGGCGAAGGGGTTGAGGACGACTCCAGATGGCGTGGCTCGCGTCGAGCGGTGTAGCTCGGCGAGGTCGAAGCGAGCGAGCTTGCGGGCGCTACACTTGTCGGGGTCGTCGTTGCCCTCGTAGCGGACGTGAAGCTCCACTGGCGGTTCGTAGGGTGGCCGCGGGCAAAAGCCGACCGTTCCGGTCGTTACAGCACGCGAAAAGAGCCAGCAGTATTAACTATATACACCTACTTTTCGGTGACATGCCCAGAGCGGGGGACGACGCGCCGACCTTCGAGTTGCCAGGGGTGGTCGACGGCGAATTCGATCGCCAGTCCCTCGATTCGTACCTCGGCGAGGAGGTCGTGATCCTCATGTTCTACCCCGCGGACTTCAACCCCGCCTGTGACGAGGAGGGATCGGACGTCGGCGAACTCGATCTCTTCACCATGCAGAAGGACGTGACGATCCTGGCGATCTCGCCCGACAGCGTCCACAGCCACCGCGTCTTCGCCGACCGCTACGACCTCAAGGTCCCACTTTTGAGCGACACTCGTCGAGAGGTGGGCGAGGCCTACGACGTCGTCGACGACCGCGACGAAGGGTATCTGCTCCAGCGAGCCGTGTTCGTGATCGATCTCAACGGGATGATCCAGTATCGCTGGACGACCAGCGACCCCTACGAGCTCCCGCAGGTCGAACCCATCCGCGTGACAGTGGAAGCGATCGGCGGCGACTCGACGGCCCTCTCTCGGTATCGAGTCGGCCACGCCCACTACGTCGAGGGGCGGCGGGCGTTCACGAGTGCGATGAACGGGTTCGGCGACCACGACTGGATGATCGCCCGGAGCGACTTCGAGCGGGCTCGCGAGGAGTTCGAGGAGGCCGCCGAGGAGTTCGACACGGCCTTCCGATTCAGCGATTCGCCAGTGCTGGACGAACCGTTCGATCGGGCTCGTAGCAAGGCCAACTCGCTGTGGCAGGCTGCCGACTGGCTGGCCGACGCCGCAGACGCCTACTCCAGTGGCGACGGGGCCGTTGGCGAGGGGTACCGTCAGGACGCCGAGGCGCCGCTGGAGACCGCCCGTGACATCGAGGAACCGCTGAACCCGGACGATATCGTCAGCGAAGACGGTGAGATCCTCCTCGAACGCGAAGAGAAGACCTCGATCATGGACGAGATCCGCGACGAGGCCGCCGACGAGGACGACCTCGAAGCCGCCGGCGGTGTCGACCTCGAAGTCGAGGAAGTCGAGATCGACGACGACGAGGACGAAGACAAACGGGGGATGGAGACCGAGGCCGAGCGCCGCGCCCGCGAGTACGGCGGGAAGGGCGTCGAGATGGGCGATTCCGGCGGGGCCGAGGCCGGCCAGATCGAGGACGCCGTCGGTGCGGTCGCACCCGAGGCCGAGGAACCGGTCGAGGACAACCGAACCGAGCCGGTCGAACTCGCGGAGGATGAGCGAGCGGACGGCGAGCGGGAGAGTGACGAGGACACGGACGTCTCAGACGAGGAAGTCGCCGAGATCGCAGCCGAACTCGAACAGCAAAGCGGTGGCGAGGACCGCGCGGACGGCGACGAAGACGAGCGCGAGGACGCGGATGTCTCGGACGAAGAAGTCGCCGAAATCGCTGCCGAACTGGAAGGCAGCGAGGGCGACCAGCGAGAGTCCTCGGAGTGATAGTGTAGCGATTTACCACTACGACCGCCCGACTCCGGGCGGTCGATGTGGAACAGACCGACAGTAATCACTATGAATCGGCGAAGAACCACTGGTTTCTACTCGGGTGAGGACCCAGAGAGGGTATGGACGAGCGAGCGGCGACCGCACGGACGTACTATCGGTCGCTCGACGAGCACGACTACGAGACGCTCGAATCCATTCTGACGCCCGATTTCGTCCACCGACGCCCCGACATGACGATCGATGGGCGGGCCGAGTTCGTCCAGTTCATGCGCGAGGAGCGTCCGCAGAGCGACACGAGCCATCCGATCGACGCGATCTACGAGCAGGCGGATGGGCTGGCCGTCGAAGGGCGGTTGTTGTCCGCGGGTGGGAAGCAGATTACCGCGTTCGTCGATGTAATGACCTTTGCTGAGGGGGATATTTCGGCGATCACGACCTATACGACCCCCTAGGTTCGGGTGGAAACGTGCGTGGAGGGGATAGCTGGTCGAGAGAGAACCACCTCGAAAGCCCTCTCCACGCTCGCTAGGAAATAACGACACAACAGAGACCAGCAACGACCCGGAAAAGCCCTCACGCTCGCTAGGAACCGCGACCACTTGAGACGACAACGCCTCGAAAGCCCTCACCACGCTCGCGGTCGCTGAGCGACATATCTTCGCTTCGCTCGGATAGTGGTCGCTCAGGCGACGCTCCTTCGGCGCGATCGTGGTTCGCCCTTTCATTCCTCCAGGTGACATCACCGCAACCGCCTTATTGTAGCCCCACACCTCCCCGGTTCCGGCGCGAGTGGCGCCGGAACACGCTTCCTGACCGCTCGGCGGTGGCCAGGAGCGCGTTTCAGCGCGCGACTCGGGGAAGGGCAGGCCTGCTGTGCGGTCAGTACAAGCATACGGCGAGCGAAGCGAACGCCGTTTCACCGGACGCAAACGAACGAAGTGAGTGAGTCGTCCGGGTCGTTTTTCCCCACGTTTTTCTGACCGAGTGGTTCCCGCAGTGAGCAAAGCGAACGAGGAAACCCGAGGGAGGAAAAAGTGGTGGCGGAAGGGCAGGCCTGCTGTAGCGGTGCGGATCCTGGCGGATTGAAAGGGCGAGACTCGCTGGCGACGTAGTGGAGTCGCTGAGCAGGCTCTATCTGAGCGAGCAAAGCGAGCGAAGATATCCTTCTCAGCGACCGCCAGCGAGGCGAGGGCTTTCCCTGCTTGTTGCCCCCAGTGATAGCGACGATTCCTAGCCAACGAGTAGCACCCGACAAAAAGACAGAAACACCTAGTGCGTCGACCAGGTGATCGCCTGATCCAGATCGTCGATGATGTCCTGCGGGTCCTCGACACCCACCGAGAGCCGGACCATGTCGTCGGTGACGCCGGCAGCGGCCTTCTCTTCGTCCGAAAGCTGCTGGTGGGTCGTACTCGCCGGGTGGATGATCAGCGTCTTGGCGTCGCCGACGTTCGCGAGCAGACTCGCCAACTCGGTCGACTCCACGGTGTCACGCGCGGCCTCGTACCCTTCTTCGAGCCCGAAGGTGATCATGCCGCCGTAGCCGCCGTCGAGATATTTCGAGGCGTTCTCGTGGGTCTCGTGTGATTCGAGGCCGGGATAGGTGACCCAGGAGACTTCCTCGTGGTCTTCGAGCCACTCCGCCACGAGCTGGGCGTTCTCGCAGTGGCGATCCATCCGCATCGGCAGCGATTCGAGACCTTGCAGCGTCTGCCAGGCGTCGAAGGGGGACTGCTGGCAGCCCAGGTCACGCAGCCCGCGAGCGATGGCCGCGTATGTAAAGGCGGCCTCGCCGAAGCGCTCCTCGAAGTTGACGCCGTGGTAGGCGGGGTTGTCGCCGGCGACTTCGGGGTACTTCTCGGCGTGGTCGCTCCAGGGGAAGGAGCCCCCGTCGACGAGGACGCCACCGATCGTGGTTCCGGAGCCGTGGATCCACTTGGTCGTGGAGTTCCACACCAGGTCCGCGCCGTGTTCGAGCGGGTTACACAGGTAGGGTGTCGCGAAGGTGTTGTCCACGAACAGCGGCGTGTCGTTCTCGTGGGCGATGTCGGCGATACGCTCGATATCGGGGGTCACCAGCGCGGGGTTGCCGATGGTTTCGAGGTGGACGTAGGCCGTGTCCTCGTCGATGGCCTCTTCGTAGGCGTCGTAGTCCAGTGTGTCGACGAAGCGCGTCTCGACGCCGTTGCGCGGCGCAGTGTGGGTGTAATAGGTGTAGGTCCCGCCGTAGAGTGCGGAGGCGGTGACGACGTTGTCGCCGACGTCCGCCAGCAGGAAGGTCGCCAGATTGAGCGCGGCCATTCCCGAGGCCGTGGCGACGGCACCGACCCCACCTTCGAGTGCGGCGAGCCGTTCCTGCAGCATCGAGCAGGTCGGGTTCATCAGTCGCGAGTAGATGTGGCCCGGCTTCTCTAGGGCGAACTGCTGGGCCGCGTCCTCTGCGTCCTCGAAGACGTAGCTGGTCGTCTGGTAGATCGGCGGTGCTCGCGCGCCCGTCGCCGGGTCCGGCTCTTCCTGACCGACGTGCAGGGCGTCCGTCTCGAATCCGCGGTCGTCACTCATGATTCAGCTATCCGTTCAGCCGTGGGGACCGTATAACCACCGTCTACCGTCCGGTATCGCCGGAGCAGGTGACAAGCAGCAATACTGTCCTGTTCCAGCCAAATCAACCGAAACTGCGGATCGTGAGTTCCAGCGTCTCCAGGTCGACGATGGGTGCAAAGCCGGCGTCAGGATCGATATTCACGCTCTTCTGGAAGTCCGTCTGGGCCTGCCAACAGCCCGAATTGATCGTGAGGACGTTGTGGTACTTCCCGTAGCCGAGTTTGTGGACGTGCCCCGAGTGGAAGATGTCGGGCACTTCGTCAATGATGAGATGGTCCTTCTCTTCGGGTGCGAGGCGGGTGTGACCACCGTACTGGGGCGCGACGTGGCGCTTCTTGAGGAGCTGGTACATCGCCTTGTGCGGCTCGTCGTAGTTGGCTTTCTCGTCGGGCAGCTCGGCGATGACTTCGTCCAGACTGACCCCGTGGTACATCAGCACCGAGACGCCCTCGATGGTCACGGTCGAGGGGTTGGAGGTGAAACGGGCGTCGTGGGCGGACATGATGTCCCGAAGTTCCGAATCGAAGGCCGGCTGTGGTTCTGCGAGGCGGACGGCGTCGTGGTTGCCCGGGATCATGACGATCTCCATGTCGCCCGGAACTTCTTTCAGGTACTCCGAGAAGCGCTCGTACTGGTCGTAGATGTCGATGACGTCCAGTTCCTCGTCCTGGTCGGGGTAGACGCCGACGCCCTCGACCATGTCCCCGGCGATCAGGAGGTATTCGACACCCTCGGCGTCGTCGGTGTGGAGCCAGTCGGCGAAGCGGTGCCAGGCGTCGGCCATGAACTCCTGGCTGCCGACGTGGACGTCGCTGATGAGTGCGGCCTTCACGGGTCGGTCGGCCGTCGAGGGTTCGTGGGTCCGCGGGACGTCCGGAAAGTGAAGCGAGTCGACGAACAGAATACCGCCGTCGTCGGCCAGCGTCCCCTCGACGGCGATCACCTCGTCCAGCAGGAGTTCCTGGACGAGATCGGCGATCTTCCGGTCTTTCATCACGAGCGTCGGAAAGGTCCCGTTCGTGTCTTCGAGTTCGACCAGCCAGTGGCCGCTAGCGGTCGAGCGAATGTCGCTAACCATCCCGACGAGCGCGGCCTCCTCGTTGCCGGGCAGGGCTTCGAGTGCGTCGGTCGGGCGGTGGTTCACCCGCCCACGCAACTTCTTCGAGAGACGCTCGTAGCGATCGCGGAAGACCGCCACGAAATCCTTGTACTCGCCCGTCCCGGTCGACTCACCTGTCATGTCGCCGGCGATGTCGACGACGAGCTGCTCGGGATCGATGTGACGTGATCCCCCCTCCGTTTCGACTGCATCCAGCCCGCCGCTATCTGTCGATGTTTGGGTGTTGTTTCCAGTCGAAACAGAGGGGTCTTCAGTCGGCGGAGACGATGGCGTGGTTCCAGCAGCCGACGGTGGGTCAGCACTGGCGGGCCCGGTGTCGGTTTCGAGAGATCGCTTGACGTGGGAGACTTCGATTTTCAGCGCGTCCTGGGGGACGGCTTCGAGTGCGCGTTCGAGTGCCGCGTCGGTGTCCTCAGCGTCGGCGAGTAACGTGATGGCCTCGCGTTCGGCGTTGTAGCCGCGGGCTGCGAGTTCGCTGACGATCCGGGCGGGCGTCTCCAGAGGCACACAGCGAACTTCGCGTCGGTGAGCAAAAGATTGGCGGATGGCGAGACGCGAGTGAAGCGAGCGTCTCGTAGAAAGCGAACGGCGCGCGACGACACGCCGCAAGCGAAAGATTGGTAGCGCTCGACTGGATGAACAGCAACAATGCGAGACGACGAGTGGCAGTCGGCCGGCGACGACCAGCCCTCCCGCCGGGACGACGCCAACGAGGGGTTTCCCGAAAGCGGCCACGAGGATGGGGCTCCGGGAGAGTCCGAGCAGTGGTCGGCGGATCGGCGCGAACGAGCGTCGTCGCAGCACGAAACCGAGACCCAGTCTCATCGGGGTGGCCACGAATCAGCGCCTCGCCAGCGCACTCCGGGAGAGTCAGACGTCCCAAACTGGGTGCTCTACGTCTGGGATCTGGCCAGCAGTGTAGTGATCGTCGCGCTGATCGGGGCGTTGCTGTTCACCGCCAGCGGGATCTGGCCGCCGATGGTCGCCGTCGAGAGCGGGAGCATGGAGCCGACCCTGGAGCGGGGCGATCTGGTGTTCGTCATGGAGAGCGATCGGTTCCCTGGCCCGAACGCCCACGAGACGGGAATCGTCACCGCTCGGGCGGCCGAGGGAACGGGCTACACGAAGTTCGACGGCCCCGGAGACGTGGTCGTCTACGAACCGGACGGCAACGAACGCGACACGCCCGTGATACACCGCGCGATGTTCTGGGTCGAAGAGGGTGAGAACTGGGTCGAGAAGGCCGATCCCGAGTATCTCAACGGAAACAGTGTCTGCGAACGTGGAAGCAGCGGAAATCGGGTGCCGAACTGTCCGGCCCCACACGACGGGTTCATCACGAAAGGAGACGCGAATCCGAGTTACGATCAGGTCTCGGGAATCGCGGACAGCCCCGTCAAACCGAAGTGGATCATCGGCACGGCAGAGCTGTCCGTCCCCTACCTGGGGAACATCAGGCTGAGTGCGAGTGCCAGCGCGACACCGCCGACGAACACGAACCTGACGGCCAGTGGCGAGGCGATGACGAACGCGACCGGCTGAATCGTCCACTCGGCCAGTGCTCGGCTGACGCGTCTCCCTCAGTACTGCAACAGCGTATCGGCGTCAGTGATCGAACCGGGCCTGGACGAACGGCTGGACGTCCTCGATGTCGCCGAGTCGTGAGTCGCTCAGGAGGACGGCTTCGGTCTCGTCGATCGGGACCGACAGCGAGATCTCTTTGGTACGGCCGTATCGTCCCTTGGAGACGACGACGGCGTTGACGATACCGAGCATGTCCAGTTCCGAGATGAGATCGGTCACGCGGCGCTGGGTGAGGACGTCGGCGTCGATCTCCTCACAGAGACTCTTGTAGATGTTGTAGACCTCGCCGGTGTTGATGTTGTGGACGCCGTTCTTCTCCAGGAGGATGATGGCGAAGAGGACGAGTTTCGACTGGGTGGGGAGGGTACGGACGACTTCGACGACGCGGTCGAGTTCGATCTTCTCCTGGGCCTGTCGGACGTGATCCTCCAGCACTTTGTCGGTCTTGTCACGCTCGGCGAGTTCGCCTGCGGTCCGGAGGAGGTCGAGCGCGCGGCGGGCGTCGCCGTGTTCCTGGGCGGCGAACGCGGCACACAGCGGGATGACCTCGCCCGACAGCGAGTCGTCCTCGAAGGCGACCTGTGCGCGAGCCTCCAGAATGTCTCGAAGCTGGTTTGCGTCGTACGGTGGGAAGACGATCTCCTCTTCACCGAGTGAAGATTTGACACGAGGATCGAGAAAGTCGGTGAACTTCAGGTCGTTGGAGATTCCCATGATCGAGACGCGGGAGTTCTCCAGTTCGGAGTTCATCCGCGAGAGGTTGTAGAGGGTGTCGTCACCGGACTTCTCGACGAGCTTGTCGATCTCGTCGAGCATGATGACGACGACGCGTTCGGTCTGATCGACGGCCTCGAAGAAGCTGTTGTAGACGCGGTCGGTCGGCCAGCCGGTCATGGGGACTTCTTCGAAACTGTCGCGTTCCTCACGGAGGTCTTCGATCGTCGAGTCGAGATCGTCGAGGGACTCGAACTCCTCGGTCGCGAGGACCGTCCCGTCCTCACGAGCACGCTCACGCAAGCCTTCGAGTTCGTCGATGTGGTCGGAAAGATGCTGGCGGTTCTTCTCGATGAACTTGTTCGCGAGCTGGGCGAGTACCCGGTACTGTGTGTCGGTCACTTCACAGTTGATGTACTCGACTTCACACGGGACCTCGTACTTCTGGGACGTGGTTTCGAGTTCCTCGCTGACGAACTTCGCGCTGGCAGTCTTTCCAGTGCCTGTCTTCCCGTAGATCAGGATATTGGACGGGGTATCTCCGCGGAGGGCGCTGACGAGAATCGTCGCCATGCTGTTGATCTGGTCCTCCCGATGGGGGAGTTTCCGCGGCGTGTAGGACGGGCGAAGGACCTCCTTCTTCTCGAAGATCGGCTCGCCACTGAGAAGGTCGTCGAACAACCCACGGGAGGCTTCGTCGGCGTCCTCGTCGGCGTCCTCGACCGAATCGAGGACGACGTCGTCGAGGACTGACGACCCGGAGTCCGGATCGCTCTGCTCGTCGATCGATACGCTGGATCGGGCCTCCGTCTGCCCGGAGTCGGTCCCGTTCTCGGAGTCGTGGTCTGTGTCAGTCATGATGGCCGCTCCCCTTGTCTTCAGGTGGAAATGACACGGCGCGAAGAGAGATAGCGATAGAGAGGGCCGATATCGCCGGAATACCGGTCTTTGCCGTCTCGCGCCGTGTCCAGTTGAACCAAAAGGAACCCGTGGTTGACAGCATATTAAATATTACGGAACGAGAGGGATCGATCCGAGCTCAGCTGGTGATCGAAAGACAGGTTCGTCGAAGGGAGATCGATACGGCGATCGATTTTCTGTCCCTAGCCCTGGGACATATTTCTGAGATGGTGGGTCTGTCCCCCCACCCCTTCGTTTCGGGTGGAACGACACAACAGGGTGGGGGAGGGGGTCAGACCGTCTCCTAGAAGACGAATGATTTAATACGGGTACCGTTGTAACACATCCGTAGTGGGGATAAGTTGCGTTGTATTGTGGGTACTGCACTAGACAGTCTAGAGAGACAGCACAACCGACTCTCTTCTTGTACTAGCTAGTTTTCTAGGGAGGTTTCTTCGTCGGATCTCTGCCGCTGCCTATCTTCTTTCGGAGACGCCTTATCTCCTCTCTCGAAGTCCGTTCTCGGGGTCGGTTCGACTAGAAACGCTCCTCTAGCGATTCTGTCTTGTTCACGTCATAGATACACAGCACGTCGAGCGTATCAGTTCCGAACTACATCTGCGCGCCACCGATCGTCTTCGAAATTCATCCCCTATTCCAACCGTCCGACCCTGTCTCGCCAACTCCCACCCCCTGGGGTCTCAGGACTCCAGTCGAAACGAAGGGGTGGGGGTATGCCCAATCGCCCCCTCTAGGACTTCTAGGGTACTAGCACTATATTCTAGTAACCCCCATTTCCACTCTAGTAACCCTCGTTTCACCTCTAGTCACGCGTAATTCCATCTAGTATTCCTCGCAACGCGCGTGACTGTCGAATCTCCACCTGCAAACCCCTTCGTTTCCGGTCCGCCTGATCGCTTTTCTCCGCGTGCCCGGGGGGTCTACGATTTCACCGTTTTTCCCCTCCTTTCGAACCCCTCTGTTTCACCTCGAATTACCCGATTCCTGTACGGTCGTTTATGTATGTCTGACGCAAACTTAAGTGAATACGCGAAGCTTGTACGTTCAGACGCCCGGAATCGGGCGCGGGAGGAATACTGAGGATGGGACTGCTCACAGGACTCAGGGACAGCATTTCCCGTGCGGCGGCGACGCTGTTCTCTGAACAAGACCCGAAACGTATCGGCATCTACGGGCCTCCGAACGCGGGCAAGACGACGCTCGCCAACCGGATCGCTCGCGACTGGACAGAACACGGCGACGCCGTCGGACCGGAGAGTCACGTTCCCCACGAGACTCGTCGGGCTCGCCGCAAGGAGAACGTCGAAATCGAGCGTGACGGCGGTACCGTCTCGATCGACATCGTCGACACGCCCGGCGTCACCACGAAGGTCGACTACACGGAGTTTCTCGAACACGACATGGAGAAAGAGGACGCCGTCCGCCGGTCGCGGGAGGCGACCGAGGGCGTCGCCGAGGCCATGCACTGGCTCCGCGAGGACGTCGACGGCGTGGTGTACGTGCTGGACAGCACGACCGACCCGTTCACGCAGGTCAACACGATGCTCATCGGTATCATCGAGAGTCAGGACCTGCCGGTGCTGATCCTCGCGAACAAGATCGACAAGGAAGATTCGTCGGTCCAGCGGATCCGCAACGCCTTCCCCCAGCACGAGACGATCCCGCTGTCGGCACTCGAAGGTGACAACATGGACGAGGTCTACGACAAGATCGCGGAGTACTTCGGGTGATCACGATGGCAGAAGTCAAAGCACCAGACGACGGTGAAGGCGTGCAGATCGACATGATCAGCGCCCAGCGGATGGAGGGCCTGACGAGCATGGAGAAGATCCGGATGATCCTCGACGGCGTGCGCGATGGCAACATCGTGATCCTCGAAGAGGGCCTCACGCCGGACGAGGAATCCCGGCTCATCGAGGTCACGATGACCGAGATCAGCCCGGACGAGTTCAACGGGATCGAGATCGAGAGCTATCCCCAGTCAGGCGACGACGACGGAAGTTTCCTCGGCCGACTCATGGGCAAGGAATCGACGCCGAAGAAGTTGACCGTGATCGGGCCGGCAGACCAGATCGAGACCCTGCACAAGGACGAAACGCTCATCAGCGCACTCGTCTCTCGCAACTGATGCCACACCAGTGTACGACCTGCGGCCACGTGTTCGCCGACGGCTCCAAGGAGATGCTCTCGGGCTGTCCGGACTGTGGCGGCACGAAGTTCCAGTTCCACCCCGAAGGGGCGGATGTCCCCGCAGAACCGCCGGGCGACGCGGAACCACCAGAACGACCCGAACAGGAGTCGGTCACCGGTGCGGTCGGCAACGCTGCCGCCACGGTCAGAAACTTCGTCGGCTCCGGGAGCGGCTCGAGTAGCGGGGATCGCCCCCCGACCCCCAGCGGTTCGAGTGGAACCGGCGGCCCCGACGCGGCTGCCGACGCTTCGACAGCCACTGACGCTTCGACCACAGCGTCGGACTCGGAGACGGTCGCGGGGGTCGCACTGAACGACTCGGCCGAGTCCGCCGAGACGGCCAGCGGTGAAGACGCAGCCCAGGCCAGCGCCCGCTCCGACGTCGTCAGCCCGGACGAACTCCCAGACACTGACGCGAGCGACCCGCCGGCCGAGGGCCAGGTCGTCCAGCAGCCCGACGACGGCTCGGACCGACCGGACCTCTCGGAGCTTCGCGAGGAACTCAACGACCAGTTCGAGTCGATCAAGGTACTCGAACCGGGCCAGTACGAGCTCAACCTCATGGAGCTGTACGACCGCGAGGAGTACATCATCGCCCTGCAGGAAGACGGCAAGTACTCGATTCAGGTGCCCGATCGCTGGCAGGACTGATCGACCTCGTTCGGCAGTCCGATTCCGGTATCACTAGCAACTATTTTGTCGCTCGCCCCCATCCTCTTCGGGTATGGATTATCGCGAAGTCGAGGGCACCCGCGAGTTCGTCGCCCGTCTCTCACACGGCGAGGACTGGCGCGCTCAGATCGAGGACTTCGCACGCGCGGAAGGGATCGACGCGGCCTTCTTCGTCGGCCTCGGCGCTGTTCAGGACGCGGAACTCTGGTACTACGACCAGACCGAACAGGAGTACTTCCCCGAGTGGTTCGGCGAACCACTGGAAGTCGCCTCCTGCGTGGGCAACGTCTCGCTGCTGGAGGGAGAACCGTTCGCGCACACGCACGTGACGCTCTCGCGGGCCGACGGCTCGACCGTCGCCGGCCATCTCGACAGCGCGACGGTCTTCGCGGGTGAACTGTACGTCCGCACGTTCGAGGATTCACTCGAACGCGCACACGACGAGACGACCGATCTCGACCTGTGGCCGCTATGAGAGACGCGGACGAGCGGTACTTCGAGCGGCTCGAATCCGGACTCGACGAGGCGATGGAAATCGCCAATGCCGCACGCAAACGCGGCGGTGACCCTGAACCCGAGGTCGAGATCCCGACTGCACGGGACATGGCCGACCGCGTCGAGAACATCCTCGGGATCGACGGCGTCGCCGAACGCGTGCGCGAATTAGAGGGGCAGATGAGTCGGGAAGAGGCTGCGCTCGAACTCGTCGAGGACTTCGTCGACGGCAGCGTCGGTGACTACGACTCGAAAGCGGGCAAAGTGGAGGGCGCAGTCAGAACCGCGGTCGCCCTCCTGACGGAGGGTGTCGTCGCCGCCCCGATCGAGGGGATCGACCGCGTCGAAGTCCTCCAGAACGACGACGGGACGGAGTTCGTCAACGTCTACTACGCGGGGCCGATCCGATCTGCGGGGGGGACTGCCCAGGCCCTCTCTGTTCTCGTCGCCGACTACGCACGCGCACTCCTCGGGATGAGCCAGTACAAAGCCAGAGACGAGGAGATCGGTCGCTACGCCGAGGAGATCGATCTCTACGACAAGGAGACTGGGCTGCAGTACTCCCCGAAGGAAAAGGAGTCCAAATTCATCGCCGAGCACATGCCGATCATGCTCGACGGGGAGGCGACGGGCGACGAGGAAGTGTCGGGCTATCGCGACCTCGAACGCGTCGACTCGAACGCCGCCCGCGGCGGGATGTGTCTGGTCATGGCTGAGGGGATCGCGCTGAAGGCCCCGAAGATCCAGCGCTATACCCGGAACCTCGACGAGGTCGACTGGCCGTGGCTGCAGGACCTCATCGACGGCACGATCGGGAAAGACGACGAGCACGCGTCCGAAGACGGCGACGGGGACGAAGCGCCAGACGACTCCGAGGACGAGGTTCCATCGGAAGCGGAGGGGGACGAATCCGACGAACCCGACGGCCCGCCGCGAGTCGATCCGGCAAAGAAGTATCTCAGAGACCTCATCGCCGGCCGACCAGTGTTCGGCCACCCCAGCGAGGCGGGTGGGTTTCGACTGCGCTACGGCCGCTCACGGAATCACGGCTTCGCGACGGCAGGCGTCCATCCGGCGACGATGCACCTCGTCGACGACTTTCTCGCGACCGGGACCCAGATCAAGACCGAGCGGCCCGGGAAGGCCGCCGGTGTCATTCCGGTCGACTCTATCGAGGGTCCCACGGTCAAACTCGCCAACGGAGAGGTCCGCCGGATCGACGACCCCGAGGAAGCACTCGAAGTTCGTAACGGCGTCGAGAAGATCCTCGACCTGGGCGAGTACCTGGTCAACTACGGCGAGTTCGTCGAGAACAACCACCCGCTCGCACCCGCCTCCTACACCGTCGAGTGGTGGGTCCAGGAGTTCGCTCAGTCGGACGCAGACGTCCAGGCGATGGAAGATACGATAGATGTGGACCTCGACGACCCGACTCCCGAGGAAGCCCTCCAGTGGGCTGGCGAGTACGACACACCACTCCACCCGAAATACACCTATTGCTGGCACGACATCTCTATCGACGCGGCGTGTGAACTAGCTACAGCCATCGAATCTGCAGATATTGCGACAACTGACGGCGCTACGCTCGATGACACAGACCCCTCTGTTTCCAGTGGAACGTCAGACCTTCACATACCACGGACCGATTCGGTTCGAGAGGCACTGGAGCGGCTACTGGTCCCGCACACCCAGACCGAGGAGACGCTGGTCGTCGAGGAGTGGCGGCCGCTGGCGCGGTCGCTGGGATTCGACGACTCCCTCCAGCGCCAGTGGGACCGGGACGACCTCTCCGAGCGTGCTCGCACCTATGCGGAGGGCGAGAACGCGATCGTCGCGATCAACGAGGTCGCACCGTTTCGGGTGCGCGAGCGCGCGCCGACCCGGATCGGCAACCGGATGGGTCGCCCCGAGAAGTCTGAGGAGCGCGAACTCTCCCCGGCGGTGCACACCCTCTATCCGATCGGCGAGGCTGGCGGTTCTCAGCGTGACGTCGCCAAAGCCGGCAAGCACGCCGAGACGATGCAGGACCAACCCGGCCTGGTCGAGGTCGAGGTCGCCCGGCGGCGCTGTGTCGACTGTGGAACGGATACCCACGAGGCGCGCTGTCCCGACTGTGGCGGCGTCGCCGAGGCGGTGTACGTCTGTCCCGACTGCGAGACCGAGACCGAACCCGACGAGTCCGGGCGTGCGGAGTGTCCGCGGTGTGAGACGCTGGCCCGTCCGACCCAGTACAAAATCCTCGACATCGAGGCGGCCTACCGCGACGCGATGGCGTCGGTCGGCGAGCGCGAGGCGGCCTTCGACGTGCTGAAAGGCGTCAAAGGACTCTCCTCGGAAGAGAAAATCCCCGAGCCGATGGAGAAGGGAGTTCTCCGGGCGAAACACGACGTCAGCGCGTTCAAAGACGGCACGGTTCGCTACGACATGACCGACCTGCCCGTGACGTCGGTTCGACCCGAAGAACTGGACGTCACGGCCGAGCAGTTCCGCCAGCTCGGCTACGAGCAAGACGTCAACGGCGACCCGCTGCGCCACGACGACCAGCTGGTCGAACTCAAGGTTCAGGACATCGTCCTCTCGGACGGCGCGGCCGAGCACATGCTCAAGACCGCAGACTTCGTCGACGACCTCCTGACGGAGTACTACGGTCTCGACGCCTTCTACGAGTTCGACGAGCGCCAGGACCTCGTCGGGGAACTGGTCTTCGGGATGGCCCCTCACACCAGCGCCGCGACGGTCGGAAGAGTGATAGGTTTCACCTCTGCCGCGGTGGGATATGCTCATCCGTACTTCCACGCGGCCAAGCGTCGGAACTGTTTCCATCCGGAGACAAAGGTCTGGTACAAAGACGAGAACGGGGTGACTCACTACGACGAAATTCGATCGTTCGTCGAAGACCGATTGGATGTCGAGCAGGTGTCTGCGGACGACTTCGGAACACTCGTGAATGAACTCGAGGGCGACGTATCTGTTCCATCGCTCGCCGAGGACGGGACGATCGAATCTCGACCTGTTCAGGCGGTGTCGAAACATCCTGCACCCAAACACATGGTGCAGATCGAAACACGAAGCGGACGCGAAGTAACCGTGACGCCGGATCACGAGATGCACGTCTTCGAAGATGGAGAGCTCAGTTCCAAGCAAGCCGCCTCCCTGAGTTCTGCAGACAGTCTCGTTACACCGACTGACGTGGGATCTGCACTCTCGACCGAGTCCATCCATCGGTTCGATCTGCTACGTGAATTCCTCGAAACCCCGGCCGTCGACAATGAGTCATTGATGATCAAAGGGCTCGATAAGGACTTCCTGTACCAGCTCTTCGAGGATGTCCTCGCAGACGAGTGGGATGGAACGTTCTATCCACTGAAGAGTACGGCTGCGTTTTTCGACCTTAGCAAGAAGCGTCTCAGCAACTACCTCTACCGTGAGAGTTTCCCTGCGGCGTTCTTGCTGGAACTTCTCGGTTCGCTCGATGCCGTCGTCGATCGGATACCGGACGACGTCGTTCTCGGAATGAAGCGTGATAGGACCGAGATCGATCGATTCGTTTCACTAAACGAGTCCGTCGCGACACTGCTGGGGTACTACACTGCTGAGGGATTCGCACGTGAACAGCAGACTCCAAAGGGGACGATCCACCAGATGACGATTTCCGGTGTCGAATCTGAGGCACGTGACTTCTTTGTCGACACGCTCGAATCGGAGTTCGGCGTTTCACCGTATCGCGAAAACGATTCCAAAATCACTGTCTCTGGTCGATTGCTTCGCGTCTTTTTCGATACGGTGCTGGACTGTGGCGTCCACGCCGAAGAGAAGAGTGTGCCGTCGTGTCTATTCGACGCACCAGACCATATCGTCGCCGCGTACCTCAGTGGATACTTCAGTGGCGATGGATCGGTCGACAAAAACTCCCTCACAGTCACGGCGACGACTGTCAGTCGCGGGCTGAAAGAGGAGTTACTCGCGCTACTCACCCGCCTCGGGATTAATGGTCGCGTGACGAAGACAGATCCGGCTCCACTCACCTCGAAGTTCCCCGACTTCTACGATGCTGACGACGATTCGATGTCTGCGGAAGGATACGTGATTACGATCTCCTCGACCGATGCCGTTCGGTTCGACGAGCTGGTCGATCTTCATCTCACGCGAAAGCGACAGCGTCTGGCAGAACACGTCGAACAGATCACACCCCTCGGCCGCCGCGTTTTCGACGGTGGATCGGGTGAGTATCTCGTCGACGAGATCGATACTGTCGAGTATGTCGAATCTGCTGTCGATCACACGTACTGTCTCACTGTCGAAGAGACGCATTCGTTAATAGCGAATGACACATCTCAAAAGCAGTGCGACGGCGACGAAGATTGCGTGATGTTGCTGATGGACGGCCTGCTGAACTTCAGCCGCAAGTACCTCCCCAATCAACGAGGTGGTCGCATGGACGCACCCCTGGTGATGTCCTCGCGAATCGACCCGAACGAGATCGACGACGAGGCCCACAACGTCGACATCATGCGGGAGTACCCCCTGGAGTTCTACGAGGCGACCCGCGAGATGGCCGATCCCGAGGACGTCGAGGACGTCATGACCATCGCCGAGGAGACGCTGGGGACCGACCAGGAGTACACGGGCTTCGATCACACTCACGACACGAGCGACATCGCGCTGGGACCGGATCTGTCGGCGTACAAGACGCTCGGGTCGATGGAGGACAAGATGGACGCCCAGCTCGCCCTCGCCCGGAAACTTCGTGCTGTGGACGAGACCGACGTCGCCGAGCGGATCATCGAGTATCACTTCCTGCCGGACCTGATCGGGAACCTCCGGGCGTTCTCCCGGCAGGAGACACGCTGTCTCGACTGCGGGGAGAGCTATCGACGAGTGCCGCTGACCGGCGACTGTCGGGAGTGCGGTGGGCGGGTGAATCTGACCGTCCACGAGGGCTCGGTCAACAAGTACATCGACACCGCGACCCAGGTCGCCGAGGAGTTCGGCTGCCGGGAGTACACCAAACAGCGTCTGGAGATTCTGGAACGCTCGATCGAGCGGGTGTTCGAGAATGACAAGAACAAGCAGAGCGGGATTGCCGACTTCATGTAATCCGGCACTCACGTTTTTGCGAGTTCGGGTCTCGCACACGAGCCTGCCGGCTCGTGGCGGACCACTCTCACGCAAAAACGTGGGGAAAAAGGCCGCTCGCGCTCGGTAGAGCGCTCACGGCTCGCTCCGCTCACCGTTCGCAATCGAGACCCGACCTTCGGTCGCGTCTCGCACCGCTCGCGGGGAAACGGCGACGCAGTCGCCGTATGCTGGTGACTTCCACGACTGCACCGCTATAGACAGCCACAAACCTCCCCAGCCGACTGCGTTACTCGCTCGCGCCGCTCGCTGCGTTCCTCATCTACTGGAAGAGCAAGCACTTCCAAGCGTTCGCCGTCGACTCACGAACACCTCGCGCGTCGCCGTCGACTCACAAGCGAGTCGCCACCGCGCGCCGCTACTGTCGAGCTACGGCGTGTCGTCGAGTCCGCTGTCCTGCGTCACCCCCCTGTTTGCAGTCGATACCGGATTGTCGGCATGCCGTCGAAAGCTGGTCCGGTTCCCTCCTCGTCGAAGCCAGCGTCGAGTGCCGCTTCTCGAACAGTCTCACTCGATTCGGGAACGAGTAGTTCGACGGCCATCCCCTCGCCCTCGGCGAAGCCGACTGGTTCTTCGAGCAGTCGCTCGCAGGCGTCGGCCGAGCCCTCGATCTGGGTGACGTGGACTGTCTCGGCGCGGGCGTCGAAGCTCACGAATCCGACGATCGCCTCGTCGTCCTCGGCGACTCGTACCGTGCGGTCGTGGATCAGGTTTCGCATGACGTCTCGTGGAGCATCGGTGAGATCGGCGAGGTGGCTGGCGTCGGCCTCGACGGCGTCCCTGATCTGCATACACGTGGTGTTGGCTCCCACCTACTTATACCGTCCCCCGGTGGCGAGAAACCAATCGACGTCGTTGGGGCGAATGGACACAGTTATTCCCCGTGACGCGATATGGCGGGATAATGAGTGACGCACACACGGCACAGGTGAGAGCATGCGCGTAGTCGCGAAGTTCGGCGGGACGAGCCTCGGCAACGGCGACCGAATCAATCGAGCCGCGGATTCGATCGCCAAAGCCGTCGAGCAGGGCCACGAGATCGCCGTCGTCGCGAGCGCGATGGGCAACACGACTGACGACCTCCTCAGCGAGATCGAGTACGACGTCACCGAGGAAGACCGCGCCCAGATCGTCTCGATGGGCGAGCGAACCTCCGTCCGGATGCTCAAGGGTGCACTCGCCGCCCGCGGGATCGAGGCTGTCTTCCTCGAACCCGGCAGCGAGCAGTGGCCGATCATCACCGACGAGTACGGCGAAGTCGACGTCGAGGAGACGACCCGGCGGACCCACGCGCTCGCCGGCCAACTCAACGATGTCGTCCCGGTCATCACTGGCTTCCTCGCTCAGGACCACCAGGGCAACGTCACGACGCTCGGCCGCGGCGGCTCGGACACCTCGGCTGTCATGCTGGGCAAGTACATGGACGCCGACGAAGTGGTGATCGTCACCGACGTCGAGGGCGTCATGACCGGCGACCCCCGCGTCGTCGAAGGCGCGCGCAACGTCGGCGAGATCACCGTCGACGAACTCCGATCGCTATCCTTCCGCGGCGCGGAAGTCGTCGCGCCCTCCGCGCTCAGCTACAAGGACGCCAACCTCGGCGTCCGGGTCGTCCACTACCAGACGGGCGACCTGCTCGCAGGGGGAACCTCCATCGAGGGCCAGTTCCAGAACCTCATCGACCTCGAAGAGACGAAACTGGCCTGCGTGACCATCGCCGGCCGGGCCATCCGAAACAGCCCCGGCATCCTGGGTAATCTCGCGTCGGCACTGGGCGACGAGGGCATCAACATCGAGGCCAACTCCTCGGGAATGGACTCGGTGACGTTCTACGTCGACCAGGCGAAGGCCGACGAGGTTGAAGCACTCTTGCACGACAAGGTCGTCGACGACGAGACCCTTTCGTCTGTGACCGTCGAAGACGAAATCGCCGTCGTTCGGGTTACCGGCGGCGAACTCCCGAACCAGCCCGGCAACGTCAAACGCGTGGTCGATCCCCTCTCGGATGCGCACATCAACATCTACGACGTCATCACCTCCGCGACGTCGGTCTCGGTGTTCGTCCCCTGGGACGACCGCGAGCAGGCGCTGCAACTGGTCCAGAAGAAATTCTAAAACGGCGAGTCGTTTTCCGTCCTCAAATATACCCGAGCGCGTCCTCGATCCGCCCTAATTCGGGCCCGGTCGTCTCCTGACCGGCGACGTAGCCGTTTTCGTTGGCCACGAGTCCCGAGCCGACCAGCGGTCCGCCGTAATTGATCGTTCCGATGTCGGCGGGCACGTCGAGCAGCTCTTCGAGCGCGTCGAGTTCGGCGTCGGTCGCTTTCGGATGGGCGAGGACGCCGCTGTTGGTCGCGACTGCGGCCGTACCCACGGTTTCGACGCCCGCGATGTCGCCGCGCTCGACCGGCACGTCGAGTGCGTCTTTCACTGCCTGGACGGCCTCGCGGGGCAGGTCGCGGTGAACGTACGCGCCAGAATCGTTCGCCAGCACGACGTTGCCGGCGGCGTTGATCTTGCCCGGCAACTCGACGACGGGCAGATCGACGACCTCGGCGATCCGCTCGCGCTCGGTGTCCCTGACGCGGCTGCTCACCAGCAGGCCGTTCTCGTTGCCAGTGGCTAGCGAGCCGACCGTGCCGGAGCCGCCGACGGTTGTCTCGACAGCCGGCACTTCGAGGGCGTCGGTCAGCGTCTCCAGCAGGTCGTCGTCCAGATCCGGCCGGATCAACAGGCAGTCGTCGGTGGTGCGAGCGAAGACACCGACGTACGACGATCCGGAGAAGGCAGCGCGGAGCAACGCTCTACTCGGCCGGTTCTGCTTCGACGATCGCTTCGCCCTCTTCCTCGAAGCGAGCGGCGCGAACGCGAAGCTTGCTCGGCGGCTTCGACCGACTGCGCGACCAGACCGCCTCGTTCAGCGAGGGGTCGAGTCGGACGGCGTCCTCGGAGACGGCGAACTGCTTTGCGAGGTGCTCGCGCATGATCTTCATCGCCTTGTCGGCTCGCTCCTGTTTGGGCGCTGCTTTGGCGTCGCGGAGCGGGACGGTGACGACTCGCTCCTCGAAATCACTGGAACTCATTATTCGTCGGTGTCACTCCGCCGCCAGTGGCGACGCTTTGCGTTGCGCTGGACGTCGCGGTCGGTCTTCATGACGACCCAGGCCGGGACGCGGCTGTTCTGGCGCTCTAGCTTTGCCAGGCGCTTTTTCTTGCCCTTCGATTTCTTACCCATAGTGTGCATCCTTTCCGCGTCCCGGCTTAAATGTGTGTTCTTTTGCGCCTGCGTACGCTCGTGACTCCTCGGCGTTCGGCTCCGCCTCACGCCCACTGGCCAGTGGGTCGTGTATTCAGACCTGAGAATCGGGGAGGTGAACATATGTAGGTCTCCACGAGACATTATTGTGATGCAACGTCGCGCATTTCTCTCGACGGTATTGGCCGGTGTGACGGTCGGCACGGCCGGTTGTATGGGTGGTGAAGTGGTGTTGTCGAAAAACGAGACTGTGACTGTTCCAGTCGGGCGTGGGAACATCACGGAGTTGCCAGCCAGCGGTGAAAAGGTTCGATATATCGCTCGTGACGACCAGTCGTTCGACGTCTACGTGTTCACGAGCGCCAGTGCCAAAGAGCAGTATCGGGCCTACACTAACGGCGAGAATCCGGATGCACAACCGCCAGGCCACCAGTCGCTCAGCGGACGGTCGCTGCGTGTCGACGCCGACCTCTACGAGGTGACGACCGACGGCCGGACCTCTCTGGACATCGACGGAACGGGCTACTTCGTGCTGGACCACTCGGGCTATCGTAGCGAGAACCCTCCGAGTGACCACGCCGATCCGCTCTCCGTCCAGCTCGATCTGGAAGTCATCGAGAGTTCACTCCCCATATAGAACCATCCTCGATTTCCGACTAGACGAACGCCAGCGGCACCATCAACACCACGCCGCCCCCGATTCCGGCGAGCAACTCTCGACGGCCACCCCCAGGCAGGCCCGACCCCTGATCGAGCGCTTCCGGGACGAACTCCGTTAGGACGAGATAGATCATCGCACCGGCAGCGAACCCGAAGCCGAAGGGGAGAAACTCCCGGGCGATTCGGACGAAGTAGAAGGCGAGGACGGCCCCGATCGGCTGGGGGAGACTAGAGAAGACCGCCCAGCCGACCATCCGCCACTCGCTGACGCCCATCGACCGCAACGGGATCGAAATCGCCACGCCTTCGGGGATGTTGTGGATCGAGATCGCGACTGTCATGAACACCGCCAGTAGCGGGACGAGTTGCCCTGCGATCACGAACCCCTCGACGCCCTCGAACCCTAACTCGGCGAAGGAGACCCCGACTGCCACACCTTCCGGAAAACTGTGGACGGTCAAGATACCGAGGATCAGCACGAGCTTCTTGAAATCTGCCTCCTCGTACTCGCGGGGATTGACTTCTCTCCCTTCGATAACGCGGTGACTCACCACCACGAGTGCGACCCCAGTCAACAGACCAGCGCCGAGTTTCAGGTACGGGCTGCTCCCACCGTTCTGCAGTCCCTCCAGGATCAGCCCGAATAGCGACGCCGACAGCATGATCCCGGAGGCAAAGCCCCACAGGATCACGTTCCAGCGGTCGCCGATGTCGTCGACCAGAAAGAACGGGATCGCTCCTAACCCCGTCGCCAGCGCCGTGATGAGCCCCGCGACGAACACCAGCGTCAGGTTGAACCACAGATCCATCACCGCCGCCTACGCGTCCCGGCCACTTAAGACCTATCAGTAACGTGATGGGTTTTGGCGGGCCTAAGACCGGTGGGCACAGGTGGATTAGTTCAGAGACGGACACGTTCGAGCGTCGAGTAGCGCGGCCCCTCCTCGGTGCGGACGCTCTCGGTCAGTCTAATCTCCTCGACCTGCAGCGGTCCGGCGTCGGGGTCGTGATTCTCGACGACGTCCTGGACGCGTTCTTTCCCGCCGGCGTGATTCATCCGCGCGAGCGTGACGTGTGGGGTGAAGTCGTGTTCTTCGGGATCGAAGCCCAGGTCGACCGTTCGGGATTCGATGGCCTCGTGGAGTGCGCTCAGTTGCTCGCCGCCCTCGCGGATGCCGAGCCAGACGACGCTGATGTACGAACGGGAGGGAAAGACCCCCAGCCCGCCGAAGGTCGCCTCGAAGGGATCGACACCACTCTCCTCGACGGCGGCTTCGAGTTCCTCACAGACGTCGGGAACGAGGTCCTCGTCGGTATCTCCGAGAAACTTGAGGGTGACGTGGGCTTGCTCGGGATCGACGAAATTCAGCCCGCTCGCACCCTCGAAGTGATCCTGGATTGCCCGGACGTCGTCGGCGAGACCGTCCAGATCGACGCTGACGAACAGCCGCTTGCTCATACGCGTCTCTTTGGGACGTAGCCCTTAACCCTCTGCTTCGCCAACCTTCCGGTATGACTGACGACGAGCGCGACGACCACCGTTTCTCGGAGGGACAGGGATTCGGCGATCCCTACGAGGGATTCGATCTCGACCCGCCCGAACTGGAAGTCGATCAGGACAAGGTCGACCCCGTCGACAGCCGCGTCCTCGCGGACATGCTCGACGAGCGCACCGTGTCGAACGACCAGGTCGACGCCGAGGAACTGCTGGACGTCGGCCTCAACTACATGGGAATCAACCGCTTCGAGCAGGCGACCGACACCTTCGAGCGGGCCGCCCGCTTCACTGACGAGGACCTCGTCGAGCAGGAGGCCTGGGTCAACAAGGGCGTCGCCCACGCCGAGATGGACGAACACGAGGAGGCCATCGGAGCCTACCAGGAAGCGCTGCGGATCGACGACGACTCCGAACACGCTGCCGCCGCAGAGACCAACCTGGCCTACGCCCTCTGGGAGTCCGGCCGGGCCGAGCAGGCCCTGGAACACGCCGAGCGCGCCGTCGAACTGGACGAACGCTCCGGCCAGGCCTGGTACAACCGCGGGTTCTTCCTGCTGGAACGCGGGCTGGCCGAACAGGCCGTCGAAGCCCTCGACAACGCCACGCGACTCGGATTCCGCAACGCCGAGGTGCTTCAGGAGAAAGCCCGGGCCCTCGAAGAAGCCGGCGAGCACGACCGCGCCGAGGAGGTCGCCGAGCAGGCAGAAGAAATCCAGGAGAAACAGCAAGAGCGGCTGATGGAGTAAGATGGCGACCGAAAACACTGCCGACGGGTTGTTGCTCTCCGAACGGGAGACACAGGAAGGGCTGCTCGTGGCGGTCTGTGACGCCGACGTCCTCGGAGAGACCTTCGAGAACGGCGACGTCTCGCTGACGGTGACCGAGGAGTTCTACGACGGCGACCCTGCTGATCCGGACGCCGTCGCCCAGAGTCTCGCGCGCTGTTCGACCGCGAACCTCGTCGGTGAGGACGCCGTTGAGCTGGCGATCGAAGAGGGGTTCGTCGACCCCGACAACGTCATGGAGTTAGCGGGGACGCGACACGCACAGCTGTTGTGGATGTAGCGACGGACTGGTCCGTCCTCACGCTCCGCGTTCTCACGCCGGCCGTTCGATCGTGATTCGATCGAGACTCCAGCCGCCTTCTTCGGCGACGATTTTGAGCGTGCGCTCGCCGGCGGCCAGCCTCACCCGGATTCGCACTGCCCGGAAGTCGTACCAGTGGTCGGTCGGCTCGAACGCCACCGTGCCGACGTCGACGCCGTCGCAGTCGACTCGAAACGAGCCGCCGCCGTACGCCGGGGCGGCCGCGACGCGGGCAGTGAGTTCGTACACGCCCGCACCGTCGACCTCGGTCTCGTAGGCGAGCCACTCGCCGCTCTTGAGCCAGGCGACGTGGATCCCCTCGTCGCCGTGGTGACCCAGTGTGAGCGCCCCGTCGTCGTACGGCCGCCGGGTATCGCGCCCACCCAGACCGTGCTCGTCGAACGCTTCGGCCGCGATTGTCCCCGGCAGGTAGTGGACCGCCTCGGTCGCCAGCATGCTGGCGAATCCGCCGCCTTCCTCGAGACGCACGTGGTCGTTCTCCCCCATGTGACACCTGATCCCGTAGCACGTGGATTGTCCGCCGAACGCTAACGGTTGTGCCTTGGTATATCATACCGTGAAAGGGGCGTGTCGGGCCGTGGCACGCCGGCACGTGGTATCGCTACGATTTTCACGCGGCACACAGAACTCAGAGACAATGATCCCACGGCAGTATCTCCGCGAGAACCCCGAAGCGGTCCGTGAGGCCCTTTCCCTCCGCGGAACCGACGTCGATCTCGACGCGATCCTGGAGATAGACGAGCAGTGGCGCGAACTCAAGGCCAGCGGCGACGACTTGCGGCACAAGCGCAACGAGGTCTCCAGCGAGATCGGCCAGCTCAAACAGGAAGGCAAAGAGGAAGAGGCCCAGAACGCCATCGATCGCTCCCAGGAACTCAAAGCCGAACTCGAAGACGTCGAGGAGCGCGCCGACGAACTGGAAGCCGAACTGGAGGCCGCGCTGCTGGAACTGCCCAATATCCCCCAGGACGACGTGCCGCCGGGCGAGGACGAGAGCGACAACGTCGAGGTCCACCGCGAGGGTTTCGACGATCTGCGGGTCGACCCCGACGACGTGACGCCGCACTACGACCTCGGCGACGACCTGGAGATTATCGACGAGGACCGAGCCGCGAAGGTCGCCGGCGGGGGGTTCTTCTTCCTGAAGGGCGACGGCGCACGCCTCGAACACGCGCTCATCCAGTTCATGCTCGACATCCACCGCGAGCAGGGATATACTGACGTCTTCCCGCCGATCCCCGTCAAGAGTTCGTCCATGCGCGGGACGGGACAGCTCCCCAAATTCAACGAGGACGCCTACCGGATCGGCGGCGGCGAGCACGACGACTACGCCGAGGACGACCTGTGGCTCTGCCCGACCGCGGAGGTCCCGGTCACGAACATGTATCGCGACGAGATCCTCATGGACGACGATCTCCCGCTCAAACACCAGGCCTACACGCCGAACTTCCGCCGGGAGGCAGGCGAGCACGGGACTGAAACCCGCGGAATCGTTCGTGTCCACCAGTTCAACAAAGTGGAGCTGGTGAACTTCGTCGCGCCCGAGGAGAGCGACGAGCGCCTCGAAGCCCTCGTGAGCGAGGCCGAGGAAGTGCTCGAACGCCTCGAATTACCATACAGGACCGTCACCCTCTGTGGTGGCGATCTCACCTTCGCCTCTGCGAAGACCTACGACATCGAGGTGTGGGCCCCCGGCGACGACATGGACCACGGCCCCGACGTCGGCGGCCGCTGGCTCGAAGTCTCCTCCGCTTCGAACTTCGAGGACTTCCAGGCCCGCCGGGCCGGGATCCAGTACCGTCCCGAGCGCCACGAGTCCGCCGACTACATCCACACCCTCAACGCCTCCGGGCTCGCACTCCCCCGGGTGATGGTCGCCATCCTGGAATACTACCAGAACGACGACGGGACCGTCACGATTCCCGAGGCCCTGCGGCCGTACATGGACGGCCAGGAAGTCATCGAGGGTCACGACCCCGTCGGCGAGAGTGCGGTCGGAGCGGGCGAGAAAGACTGAGAATCCCTTTTCTCACGAAGGAAATCTATCTGCGGAGTTATTTATCTGGTGGCGACGGCCGTGAGCGCGTGTCGTGACCGCGCGAACCGGGGAAGGGCAGGCCTGCGGCTGCGGAGTTGGCAAGCATACGGCGGCCGCAGGCCGCCGTTTCCCCGGAATCGCCCTCGCAAGGCGATTCCGGCCTTTTTCCCCAAGTTTTTACGAGGAGAGGTGCCCGCAGCGAGCGCTTTTATGCGCTCGCGAGGACACCCGACGAAGTAAAAAGTGGTTTTAGAGGACTCGTTCTTCTTCCAGCACGATCTGGAGTTCGGGCATCGAGGTCACGACGATGTCACACGAGTCCTTGACGGCGGGCTTGGGTTCGAAACCGATCGACAGCCCGGCGACGCTGAGCATCGGGAGATCGTTGGCGCCGTCACCGACGGCCACGGTCTCGGAGAGATCGAGGTCGAGATCGCTGGCGAGATTCCGCAGGGCGGTGTCTTTGGTACCCTCGATCAGCGGTCCCTCGACCTCGCCAGTCAACGCCCCATTCTCGACGGGGAGTCGGTTGGCGACGATAGTGTCGACGGAGGCCCCGGCTTTCGCGAGGGCGGCCTCGACGCCGCGCTCGAAGCCGCCGGTGAGGATGGCGGTGTGGACGCCGGCGTCGTTGAGATCTGCGATCACGTCGGCAGCGCCATCCCGGAGGAGGACTTCGCCGAAGGCGGTCTCGGCGCGGGTGTCGTCGAGACCTTCCAGCAGGGCACAGCGCTGGCGAAGGCTCTCGGCGTACTCGATTTCGTCGTTCATCGCGCGCTCGGTGATCTCGGCCATTTCGTCGGCGACGCCACACTGCTCACCGAGGAGGACCGTCATCTCCGAGTCGGAGAGGGTCCCGTCGAAGTCGAAGGCGACGAGCATACCCCCGCTTCTCCGGGAGGGGTCACAAACCCCTCGATTTCCCGTCGAGGCGAGCACTGATACGGTCGGTTGTAACGATTTACCGGTGCGATCGCATGACTGTGCGATCGATCCGGAACAGACTTACAACCGACCGTATGAAGGGGCTGGACCGCCAACCGGCGTGCGGATGCCGGACGTGTCGGTTCGGACGGCCAAGCCAGGCGACGCCGAGGCTGTCCTCGAAGTGAAGCGCGCGGCGATCGAGGAACTCGCCGCGCGTGCGTACACGCCCGTCGAACTGGAAGCCTGGGCTCCGGACGACGACGCCATCGAGGAGTACCGTTCGGCGATGTCCGCCGACCAGTTTCAGATCCTCGTCGCCGAGGACGACGACACGATCGCCGGCTACGGGGTCCTCAACGCCGAGCAGTCCCGCGTCGAAGCGCTGTTCGTCCGCCCGTTCTGGGCGCGCCTGGGGATCGCGACCCGCCTGCTCCGTCAACTGGAGATGAGTGCTGCCTTCGACGGCTGTGAGACGCTCTCGGTCGTCTCCTCGCTCAACGCTGTCGGATTCTACGAAGCACTGGGCTACGACCGCGTCGAGCAGCGATCACGCACCATCGACGGCGTCGACATCGAGTTCACCCTACTCGAAAAAGATCTCTCTACCCGGGCGTGGGCCGCCCAGACGGAGTGATTGCCCCTTGGGGCATCGAGTATGTACTACGTAACCGGCACTATTCTCGCAACTAAAATCAAATTCGATAATTTGGGCGCAATCTTTATTACCAACCGTCGCCCAGAAACTGGTAGTGGCACCGCCCCACCGGTGCCATGATCCTTTCCCCCACCCCCCACCCCCACCCCACCTACTTTCGGACACTACACTCGGTAGGAGCACCGCTGTGCTCTGATCGCGTCGTTCTCGACACTCGATAGCCTCCAGTCTCCCGATTTGCCGTCCCGGAATGTCTATTTCGGAGGCTCATGTGACACGTTTGCACGAACCAATAGAGCTATATAGTGCTGTGTTATACCATAGCATGTATGGCCTCAGCACCGAGTGGCGACGACATGTTCGACGAGTTTCTGTCACAGCGCGGCCACGAAACCGAGTCTGTAGGCTGGGAACGCAGCTATAATAAGAAGCAGTGCCCCGACTGTGGGGGGCTTCACGAAGGGGCGGCGACAGAGTGCGGCGTCTGTGGCTGGTCACCTGCCTGACTGTATCGCTCGGGAGACGCCAGGATCACGCTTTTCGAGGTGGCTTTCCTTGAGCACTGGGATTCGCCAGCCACCGACGCTTATTGTCTTTCCCCCGCAGGCGTCTGTATGCACGCTGACTACGCGACTGTTTCCGTGCAGGAACTTCTCGCCCCCGACGAGACCGCGCTCGATCTTCCGTGGGCGACGTTCGTCGGCGATCACGGAAAATCTCACACCTTCGAGGTTCCCGCGACGAACCCGACCGATTCGTATCTCGAGATACAGGCGTACGACGTCGCCGAGTACGGCCACCAGATCATGCTCAACGACGAGCCGCTCTCGGGATTCGATATCCCGCCCGGTGAGGGCTGGCAATACTGGATGGACACCATTGCCGGGTCCCCGCTTCGCCCGGGTGAGAACCGGCTCCGGTTCGAACGCGACGGCGCCACTGACGACGCCTTCGCCGTCGGGACTGTCGTCGTCCACTGGCGAACTGACTCTCCGGAGGAGTGACCCGGATCGCCACTCTCATATATAAATCCTGCTCGGCGCGTCGGTCCATCTCCCCAATCTCCGTGTCACTTTCTGGCACACGATTCCGGTAGTATCACTCTCTTCTTGCGGTTTCAGCTGCAAACTCGCTTGTCTATCTGGACCTCGGAGAAGTACGAAACCTGCACACTTATATAGAAGCACATTCAATCTTCCGCCCGAGTATGAGCCAGCGAATGCAGGGTCAGCCCATGATTATTCTGGGCGAGGATTCCCAGCGGATGCAGGACAAGGACGCACAGAGCCACAACATCTCTGCGGCCCGCGCGGTGGCCGAGTCGGTACGCTCGACGCTCGGACCGAAGGGGATGGACAAGATGCTCGTCACATCCACGGGGGACGTCACCGTCACCAACGACGGCGTCACCATCCTCCGGGAGATGGACATCGACAACCCGACCGCGGAGATGATCGTCGAGGTCGCCGAGACCCAGGAAGACGAGGCCGGCGACGGCACGACCTCCGCGGTCTCGATCGCGGGCGAGCTCCTGAAGAACGCCGAGGACCTGCTGGAGCAGGACATCCACCCGACGGCGATCATCAAGGGCTTCGACATGGCCGCGAAGCAGGCCCGAAGCGAGATCGACGACATCGCCGAGGAGATCGACGTCGACGACACCGAGGTCCTCAAGCAGGTCGCCGAGACCTCGATGACGGGCAAGGGCGCAGAGCAGAACAAGGACCTGCTCGCCCAGCTCGTCGTCGACGCCATCGAGCACGTCTCCGTCGAGGCCGAGGACGGTTCTACTGTGGTCGATCTGGAGTTCCTCAACATCACCAGCGAGTCCGGTGCGACCGCCGCCGAATCCGAGCTGCTGGAGGGCGTCCTCGTCAAGGACGACCCCGCACACGAGGACATGCCGACGGACTTCGAGGACGCCGACGTTCTTCTGCTCGACACCGCACTGGAGATCCAGGAGGCCAACGCCGACGCCCAGCTCAGCGTCGACGACCCCTCCCAGCTCCAGCAGTTCGTCGAGCAGGAGGAACAGCAGCTCAAGGACATGGTCGAGACGATCAAGGCCTCGGGCGCGGACGTCGTCTTCTGTCAGAAGAACGTCGACGACATGGTCCAGCACCTGCTGGCCAAGGAGGGAATCCTCGCGACCAAGCGGACCAAACAGTCCGACATCGAGTTCCTCAAGGAGGTCGTCGACGCCCGGATCGTCTCCGATCTGGACAGCCTCACCGCCGCGGATCTCGGAACCGGCACCGTCTCCCGTGACGACGACAGTGGCTGGTTCGTCGTCGAGGGCGAGAACTCCCACGGCGTCACCCTCTTGCTTCGCGGTTCGACCGGCCACGTCGTCGACGAACTCGAACGCGGCGTCAACGACGCCCTCGACGTCGTCGCCGCGGCGGTCGCCGACGGTCTCGTCCTCGCTGGCGGTGGTGCAGTCGAGGTCGAACTCGCCTCCCGTCTGCGTGACTACGCCGACTCAATCAGCGGCCGTGAGCAGCTCGCTATCGAGGCCTTCGCGGACTCGCTGGAACTCATCCCGCGCGTCCTCGCCGAGAACGCCGGCCTGGACTCGATCGACACGCTGGTCGACCTCCGCGCCGCCCACGAGTCTGGCGACGAACGCGCCGGTCTGAACGTCTTCAGCGGCGACGTCGAGGACACCTACGAGGCCGGCGTCGTCGAGACGGCCCACGCCAAGTCCCAGGCCGTCTCCTCGGCTGCCGAAGCCGCGAACCTCGTGCTGAAGATCGACGATATCATCGCTGCCGGCGATCTGTCGACCTCCGGCGGCGAAGACGCGGGCGGTCCCGGCGGTGCGCCCGGCGGCGGCATGGGCGGTATGGGCGGCGGCATGGGCGGCATGATGTGAACCCACTTTTTCTCGCTCGGGTGTCCTCGCGCGCCCTGCAAGGCGCGCTGCGGGCACCACTGCGCGAGAAAAACTTGGGGAAAAAAGCCGGAATCGCCTTATCAGGGCGATTCCGGGGGTTCACGGAGTGCAACGACGTGAACGTCGTCAGAGCGAAGCTCTGACGGGAAAACGGCGACTGCGTCGCCGTATGCTGGACACTAACCGCACCGCTCCCGCACCGCAACCGCTCAGCAGGCCTGCCCTTCCCCGGACGCTGGCGACAAGCCGCCAGCGCGGCCACCGCTCCGCACTCTCTCGAAACACTCTCAGCGCCTCGTCGCTCGCGTCCGATTTTCTTTCCGTTCCTACTGCTGACCGTCACGTACTTGCCGACCCAGTTCGAAGGACGGGTTCGATGGAGTATCTGGAGCGCCGTCGGTCGCTCGTCGCCGAGCGATTAGAGGCGGCAGTCGACGCCGTCGAACCCGACGCCCTGCGCGAACAGATCGACAGCGTCGTCCTCGCTGGCGGCAAACGCGTCCGTCCCACGGTCACCGTCCTGGTCTGTGAGGCACTGGGCGGCGAGCCCGAGGACGCCGTCGACTTCGCGGTCGGGATCGAGCTGGTTCACAACGCCTCGCTGGTGATCGACGACATCATCGACGAGTCCGACCTCCGCCGCGGTTCCGAGAGCGCCTGGGCGGCCTTTGGCCACGGCCCCGCGATCATCGCCAGCGACGGCCTCCTGGGTGAGGCGTTCGCCCTCTTTTCGAGCGACGAACGCGCCATGCAGGTCGTCGCCGAAGCGATGGTCGAACTCGGCGAGGGCGAGGCCTCCGAACTGGTCGAGCAGCCCGCTTCCGAAGAGGAGTACATGACGCTCGCTCGGCGGAAGACGGGTGCGCTCTTCAGGGCGGCCGCGGAACTGGGCGCGATTGCCGCCGACGCCGACGCCTACACGATCGAGGCCGTCGGCGACTACGCCGAGCGAGTGGGCGTCGCCTTCCAGATGCGCGACGACGTGCTAGACGCGACCGCCGACCCCGAAACCCTGGGCAAGCCGGCGGGCCAGGACGCCGCGATGGAACGGCCCTCGCTGGTCGAGGTGACCGACCTCACGCCCGAGGAGGCCAACGAGCGTGCTCGCGAGGAGTCCGACGCCGCGCTGGAAGCGCTGTCGACGATAGACGTCGCCGACGAGGCTGCACTGGAGTATCTGGAGGATCTGGCGAAGTTCGTGGTCGTACGGGAGAGATAGTGAGTGCCTCGAATAGAGCGAGCAGTGACGGTAGGAACCGCGAACGCAGTTCGTGAGTGGTAGCGAGACACGAAGTGTAGTTGTTTTACGGGAGGATGATTCTCCGGATCCATAGCAACCGGTTCTCTCAACAGCCCATTTCTATTTACCATCACTATATTAACATTCAATAGCTTTTTGCCAAAATTCAGGAAATATAGGAATGTATATATACATTGGGCTAATTGTCGGACTATGGGTGGAAAGTACCCTGGGGAAAGTCGCCGATGGTTCTTGAAATCAACTGGTCTCGCCGTTTCGGGATTTAGTACGCTTGGTGGTATTGAGTCTGTTTCAGGCTCTACCGGAAAACAACGGAAAACTGCTCCACACAAAGGTGGTGATCGTAGTAGTGGATTACCAGCGGGAGCCTACAAAGCCCTCCTTCGGAAACGGAAACGCAAAGGGTGGAGTACAGACCGGTGGAGATCAGAACTCGCGAAACGAGGGCCAAAATTCACTTATATGGACAGTAGTGTTCGCGTCTCTCATCCCGATGAAATGAACGTCCGAACGCTGAATTCATCCGAAGAGCCAGTGGCTACGGTCAATCGCCTGAAGCCAATTGACGAGCGTCAGGATACCTCCGACGTAGGGATACAGTGGATGGATAAAGATGACGCAAGGTTAGAATTGACCTACACTGAGGGATATTATGACACGCGTTACCGTTGGCATCCCCCCCGAATTGACTTTTCCTGGTCACTGAAAGATCCGTGGACGTCTTCGGTTAGCAGGCCGCTTGATTTGGCACTGATCAGTATCGATCCAGATCAATATACATGGGGCAGAGATATTGAGTATGGGAAGTATGCATCAGCTAGTAATTCTGTCGACTCCATGTCGTTCGGTCACCGCTGTGCTGAGTACGATGCTGCAGCGCATTCAGACATGACAATTGGACGGTTTGGTTCGCATCTGAATGTCCCTCTTGAACCAATCTCTGGCACCGAGTTTACGCGAAGAGTGTACATCGATTATATTGCGCTATGGGACAGCGCAAAGATAGAATCAATGAGCTTTTCATCTGGAGGGGATGTCTCGGTTACAATCAGTAATTCTACGGATTCGTGGCGTGCTGAGACGTATGCTGATGAATATGAAATGGATGATGGAGAAACGTACATAAAGAACGACTTTTAGACCAATATACTATCACACTATGAATATCGAACAAATGAACAGACGGGCTGTCATCGGGACCGCAGCGACGTCTCTCGCCGCTCTCTCGGGTTGTTCAGCCATCAGAAACATCCTCGATGGTCGGAAGATCCGAGTACAGACCGACCTGAGTACGAGGTCAGGTCATCCGTACCTCGAAGACCAACCGACCCTAGAGGCTGCACCTGCCGCTGACGGCTGGCTCGTGACCGATCCGGAGTGGATGGATACCAATATTCGGTGGGATCACCTCCGGGGCGAGGAGATGAGTCTCCGACGGATCCAGGGGAATATAGACACCGAGTTGTTTCTCACTATCTTCGTCGGTGCGCTTCCATATCGATACGGATTGGGGGGATTCAGCGACTACACTATTGAAAATCAAACGATTCACTTCGACTTGAAGCCGACACAGGTGATCGAAGGTGGGCGTGGACATCCGGACGATCCGGAATACAGGCTCGATTATCGGTTCATCCTCTGGCGACTGCTAAACGATACGAAGCGGCCGACTGAAATGACACTAGACGCCAATTTTGAAGCGTTGGAAACGACGAGTCGGCCGGAAGAGACCAAATAAACCGCCGATCCGAACAGCAGCACTTTGTCAACCTCACTCGGACCATTCGAGGATTCTCCGAGCTAGAGGTCGCAATCCTTACTTCCCGCTGTCGCCAAAATCGGCCCAATGAGAGTCATCGGAACCGTCGGGCTGGCCGGCAGCGGTAAGGGCGAGGCCGCCGAGGTCGCTCGCGAACTCGACGTCCCCGTCGTGACGATGGGCGACGTCATCCGCCAGGAGTGTCGCGACCGCGGGCTCGACCCCGCGACCCACCACGGCGAGGTCGCCAAAGGCCTCCGCGAGGAGAACGGTCCCGGAGCTATCGCAGAACGCTCGCTGCCGATCATCCGCGAGGAACTCGAAGGGAGCGAGACCGTGGTCGTCGACGGCATCCGCTCGGACGTCGAGGTCGACGCCTTCCGTGAGGCATTCGGCGAGGATTTCGAACTGGTGAGTATCGAGGCCCCCTTCGAGACCCGGGCCGAGCGGCTGGACCTCCGGGGTCGCGATGCGAGTGTCGACGAGGGCGGGGAGAGCCTCGAAGACCGGGACGAACGCGAACTCGGCTTCGGCATGGGCGAGGCGATGGACCGAGCCGACGTGACGATCGAGAACACCGACTCGCTGGAGTCGTTCCGCGAGCGCGTCCAGATCCTCTTGACCGACGGCGTCGCGGCTGTCGAGGGCGAGTCATGAGCACGATCTACAGCGTCGACGTCCAGATCACCGCCCCCGTCCACGACACCGAGGTCGCCGACCGGGTCGCCGACGCCATCACCAACGTCTTCCCCGGTGCCGACCCCGAGCACACCCACGGCGAACTCACCGGCGAGGTCCACGATCTCTCGCACTTCTCCGAGTTGTTGCACCGCCAGGAGATCCTCGATACGGCCCGTGGCCAGTTCTTCGAGAATCTGCGGGGGAGTACCTTCTCGTTCGACCTGAAGAAGCAGGCGGCCTTCCAGGGCGTGGTCAACTTCGCCGTCGGCGACCCCTCCGAACTGGGCGAGATCCACGTCCGGGTGCGCGTCGAAGAACCGGACGTCGAGACCTACATCGATCACGTCGCGCCGCCGACCGACGAGGGCCGCCCGGTCGACCCCGAATCATGACGACGGCCATCTGTTTCGACTGCGACGGGACGCTGTTGCGCTTCGAGCGCTCGTATGGCGAGATTCTGACCGAGGCCTTCGAAACCGAACTCGGGCACGTTTCGGACGACCTGCTGTCGGCCTACGACGAGGCCTTCTTCGCCGCGTTCGAGGCGCTCGAACCCGATCCCGTCCGGCGCGGGATGGCCGCTGCGCTCGACGCTGGTGACCTCGACGGCGACCCCGAGGCCCTGGCCGAGGCGCTCCTGGCTGTCGAACAGGCCGCGACTGCGGTTCCTGACGGCACTCACGAGAGCCTGCGCGCACTCGGCGAGTCGAACCGGCTGGCGGTGATCACCAACGGGGTCGGCGACTGGCAGCGGGCCAAACTCGAACATCACGATCTCCTCTCGCACTTCGAGACCGTCGTCACCTCCTACGGGGCCGGCGCGCACAAGCCCGACGCCGCGCCGTTCGAGTCCCTCCGCTCCCGGCTCGACGCCGAGCAGTACGTCATGGTCGGCGACGACTACGAGGCAGACGTCGAAGGCGCACGTGCCGCGGGATTCGTCCCGGTCCACGCCGAGGACAGTGAGGAAAAACCGGAGTTCTGGGCGACGCTGCGGGCGATGGTCTGATTATCTACCCTGGGTCAGCCGGAAGCCGATCTGCTGGGGGAGTTTCGCGTCGACGACCTCGTGGATGACGGCGTCGGTGTCGTACTCGACGCGGCGTTCGTCGACTGTCCACTCTTCGAGGTCCACAAGGGTATAGGCTGCGCGGTGGTCCCGATCGCGGGGCTGGCCCACACTCCCGGGGTTGACGACCATCCCCTCGTCGTAGATCTCGTGGTGCTGGACGTGCGTGTGGCCCATGATCAACAGCTCTTCGTCCTCCAGCAGCTCGGGCCCGAACTCCTCGGGGCGGGTGTAGTGGTCCGGGTCGTCGGGGTGGCCGTGGACTATCTGCACCCGGTCGTCGACCAGCCGTTGTTCGGGTTCGAGCGTCGCGAGCCACTCGATCTGGTCGTCGCTGAGGCGGTCGAGTGCGTGCTCGACGCCTGCGACGGCCATGTCGTTGAAGCCCGGATACTCGCCGGTGACGACCGCGCGGTCGTGGTTGCCCATGATCGTCGGGATAGAACTCTCGCGGATCCGATCGACACACTCGCCCGGCCAGGGGTTGTACCCGACCACGTCACCGGCGCAGACGACGAGGTCGACGTCGGGCATATCCGAGAGGACGGCGTCGAGAGCGACGATGTTCGCGTGCACGTCAGAGATGACCCCGAGTTGCATGCCCCCATCTCTGGCCGGAAGCGACTTAGAGTTGTTCGCTTCTTTCTCGTCGTGAGGACGCCGTTCGAAGACCGCACGACTTTTGCCGGTCGTGTAAGTAGTACCCTCACAACAGATGAATCTGAGAATCGAGCCGCCGGAGGGGGAACGGCGCTGATGGACGAGGACGGTGTCGTCGACGCGCTCACGCGCCTCGGACTGAAGACCTACGAAGCACGGGTGTTCGTGGCGTTGCAAAAACTCGGGACCGGGACCGCCAGCGACGTCGCCGAGATCACCGACGTGCCGCGCTCGCAGGTCTACGGCGCGGCCGAAGGTCTCGAAGAGAGCGGCCTGCTGGACGTTCAGCAGACTCGCCCGACCGTCTATCGCCCCGTCTCGCCCGCGGAGGCCGAGACGCGGCTGCTCGAACAACTGGAATCGGTCGGTCGTGACGCCTTCGCGTATCTCGCAGATGTGAGGGGGACTGTCGGAGAGGACAACGAACAGAGCGAAGCGCTCTGGACGGTCCGCGGACATGACTACGTCTGCGATCGGGCGATCGAGCTCCTCGGCGAGGCCGACGAGCGGATCATCTACGGTGCGCCCGACCCCGGGCTACTGGAAGACGATTTGCTGGCAGCACTGATTGCGGCCGCCGAGTCGGGGCTGGCAGTGACGGTCGCCAGTGAGAACCGCGCCGTGCTCGACCGAATCGACGACGACGCACCGATCGAGACCGTCTACCAGTCCGAGGACCACTTCCCCGACGCCAGCACGGCCCGGTTGCTCGTGGTCGACGACGACACGATCCTGATGAGCGTCCAGTCCTACGACGTCGCCGACGAGGAAGAGATCGCCTTCTGGAGCGCCGAAACATCGTTCGCGATGGTGCTGGTCTCGCTGGCCTGTGAGCTGTTCGCGACGGCGTGACCGCGTCAGTCTCCAGCTGTGACTGCTCCTCGGAGACGCGTCCCGACACCTTCGACGACGATCCGAACGCCGTCGTCGTAGTCGGCGTCGAACGTCGGGTTCCAGCCGTGTGCACGGGCGAGCGTTCGGAAACTCGGCAGTGCCATCCCGGCCTCGGCAGTCGGGACTGACTCCTCGAACTCGAAGAACGTCTCCGCGCTGGTCGCGGCCGGGCGCTGGCCGTCGGTCTCGACGACGAATTCGTTCTCGCCCAGTTCGACCGTGACCGTCGAGCCGTCGACCGCGTCGGCGAACGCGAACGCGCGGTCGAGCAACTCCTCGAAGCGACTCTCGTTGGCGTCGATCTCGCCGTCACCCTCGATACGGAGGGCGGGCCCCTCGACGTCGGCCCGTTGCCAGGCTATCTCGACGGTCTCGCGGAACGGCAGCGACGCCGTCTCCTCGACGGACTGGCTGTACTCGGCGAACATCGAGAGTTCGTCCACGATCTCGCGCATCCGATCGGCCGTGTTGCCGGCCGTCGAGAGCGCCCGACGGGCCGTCTCCGGTTCGCGCTCGACGTAGCGCGCGGCGGCGTCGACGTTCCCGGCGACGATCTGGAGGGTGTTGCGCAGTTCGTGGCGGATCCCGACGGCGAGGTCTTCGAGTTGTTCGTTGTGCCGCTCCAGTTCGCGCCGCTGGCGCTCGATCCGGGTCACGTCCGTCAGAACGATCATTCGCCCGTGGCCGGTCCCGCCGAGCGAGAAGTCGTTCTCGGTCACGAGGTAGTGCCTGAGCGAGCCGTCGATCCGGAAGTCAAGTACCGTACGTTCGGCCCCGTGGGCGTCGGCCAGCGGCTCGACGGCCGTGACCGGCTCGCCGCGGGCGTCGGCCAACCCCGGAACGATCGTTTCGGCAGCGGCGTTGAAGTCGCGGATCCGATCGTCGTCGTCCAGAAAGACGACCGCGTCGTCGATGTCGGTCGTGAAGTGAACGGCCAGAAACCGTTCCTGGTAGAGAAACAGCGTCCCGATGGCAAAGGCGGCGACGCCGAAGGGAGCGTGGATGATGTTGATCAACTCCGGAAGGGTGTAGGCCGCCAGATCGAGCACGACGGGGATCGCAGTCAATCCCGCGAGCGCACCGACGATCCGGGTGTCGTAGTCCGACTCGGTGAACTGCTCGAACAGCATGAACAGGCCGATCGACGCCAGCGCGTAGGAGAGGCCGGTGACTCCCCAGTGGACAACCCCGTGGTCGATCACCAGGTGGGTGAACCCCTCGCTGGTCATGCTGGCCGTGTAGTAGCCGTGATGCAGCGGATTGGTGAGCTTCACGAGGACGACCAGCAGGTACACCGCGAGGCCACCCAGACGGAAGGTCCGATCTCGGTGGTAGGATCGGCCGGTGTAGGCCGAACAGAAGTACAGCCAGGCCCAGACGGTCCCGAAGCCGAAGACCAGTCCCACGAGGTAGGCCGCGTTCTTCAACTCGAATCCCGGGAGGAGCAGGACGGCGACGTGTGCGCTGGCCCAGGCACCACTGCCGATCAGCAGGCCCACCAGGCCGAGACGCGTCTCTCGGTCCTCGATCTGACGCGCCCGGACGAGACTGGCGAAACAGGCCAGCGCAGTCAATCCGAACGCAGAAACGTACACGAGGCTCGAATACGTGGCCACAATCCAGAGGACGTACTCAGAGTATAAATACAGTCAACCCAACCAGATGGGGACGCCCACGCATTTGATAGTGGTTCGGGTCCACGACCGAGACAGATGACGCTCGATGCGTATCCCGACGACGCCGAGATCGTCGCGACGAACTTCAAGACCGACCAGCAGGCAGACGCCGCCGAGACGATCGCCGAGGAGTGGCCAGTCGACCTCGACCGGCTCGCCGAGGAAGGCCAGCACGTCAAGATGTTCTACAAACAGGTCCTCGATCAGTTCCTCGGCCCGGCCGACGGCGACGCGACCTTCGCCGACCTGAAAGACGAGTACGGCAGCCTCGAACAGTGGGCCGAGGACGGCGGCGACGACGAAGCCGACAGTGCGGACGACGAAGAGGACGAGGACGCGGAGGTCGAGGTGCCGGATGTCGAGGACATCGAACCCGGCGCGGGCGTCGAGACGGCCCCAGACTCGTCTTCGGACGCGCAATCGGCCGCCAAGCAGGCGGTCGAGGAGACGATGAGCGTCGACGTCGACGCCAGCGAGGACGTCGACGACCGCCGCCGGGCGTGGTTCCGGGCCGGCTTCCGTGAGGGGGTCGAGTTCGCCCTGGAGAATCCCGAGTTGTTCGAGCGCGACTGACTCATCCCCTCGTGATCTGTAACATTCTGCTGCACTGGCACGCCAAAGCGCCACCTGATAGGCCACAGTTCAGTCACTGAGAATCCCGCCGATACTCTTTTGTCGGATTGCTATATATTCACACTCGATGTCCAGACGACAACAGAGAGCAGGTGGCGGACTGGCAGATCGACTCCCGCTCGCGAGAGGGGCAGCACTCGGCGCGGCCGCGTACGTGGTCGGGTATATTCTGACGTACGTGTTCGTGGAGATGGAAGACAGTATGGATGTCGAAACCATCACTCAGGCGTCAGGGGATATTCCAGGAATGGACATTGGGACGACCGATGTCGTCGGCTGGGTGTTTTACAGCACGCAATTCGTGGAGTTCGAGTACTCAGTCGAAGGTGGTGGCGTCTCTCAATCGAACTCAGGAAATATACTTTCCGAAACAGCGGACCTGGGTATTCCAGAAGCGATCTGGTACTTGATTCCGGTTGTTGCACTCCTTGGGGCGGGGTACATCGTGGCGCAGAGTATCAATCATCAGGGTGATGCTGGCGAAGCAGCAAAGGCTGGAGCGACGGTAATTGCGGGGTATCTGCCTCTCGCAGCTATTGGGGCGTTCCTGTTCAACAAGTCGGCGGAGATCTCTCAGTTTGATCAAACTGCGTCGATCTCGATGGGCGTCAATATGGCGACGGCAATCATTCTCGCTGGCGTTGCCTATCCGCTCGTTCTCGGCGCAGTCGGCGGCGCACTGACGACCGCTGGATCTAGCACCGGGGGCGGCTACCAGCGACGGAGTCCCCGACAGCAGCAACCGCCACAACAGCAGCCCCCACAGGGAGGCAATCCACCCCAGCAGGGCCACGCCGGCCAGCAACAGGGCCACACTGGCCAGCAACAGGGCCACACTGGCCAGCAGGGCCACGCCGGCCAACAACAGCGCGGTCCTGGCGGACACCAACAGCAGGACCAGAACCAGGGCAACCGACGCTAGCGCTGACTCTCTCTTTAAGTACTTCTCGTCGCAATGGCTGATAGTGAGCCTTCTCAGGGAGCCAGTCTTCGCGAGCCGTGGCTGTGGCCGGGAAACGTTGATAGGAGCCAGGATAGTACACGACGGTGTGTCAGATACTGCGTCGGTCCCGCTGTACGAGGACGAGGCGGCTCGTGACGAGGCGTATCGAACGGCCCAGCGCGAGCGCCGCCCGTACCTCGCCGTCGAGCACGTCGACAGAGGGTACACCGTGATCTACGACCTGCTGCCGGCCGGTGCCGAACTCGCCCCGCCGGCTCACGCCGAAGTCCGCGAACGCCTCCAGCGGGCCATCGAAGCGATCGTCGGCGACGACACCTATCCGACGACAGAAGTGAGCCAGTCTGTCGGGCCGTCGCTTGGAAACGTTGGCCCATTCCGCCGTGAGGCAGGCGCACGCGAGACCGCAGACGTCCTCGCCCAGCTCGTGCTACCCGAAGAAAACTGGGTCGAAGCCGACGAGCTGGCGGGCCCGTCGGCCGACGACCTGCGCCGCAACTGAGTTCTTTATCTTCCGTGATGGCGACTTCGCGGCTCTGGCAGGTGTCGAGTCTATTCCGAGAGTACTCCCAGTATGCCGCCGATCAGGAGCAGTGCTCCCCCGAGTGCAGTGACGTACAGGCCGATCTCCGGTGAGGCAACCTGTTCGGCGAACGCCTCTTCGGCGGTCGAGCTGAACTCGACACCGGCCAGTGGATCGGTGATGTACATCAGTCCGAGCCCGCCAGTGATCAGTCCGCCGATCGCCGAGAGGACCTGGGTCGCTCTGGACCACTTCCAGACGACTGCCGCACCGACGACGAGCGCGACGAGCAGTGTGATCACGCCGTCGGCGTCGATTCCGTTTACCGTCCGGGTCGCGATGAACGACACCGAAATCCACGGCAGGAACGCCCCGATGATTACACCAACCGTGCCTACTCCGCTCGCGAGGCGCGGTCTCGTCCACGATTCGTCCGCCCCAGAAACTGGCGTTTCTACACTCATAGCCGTCCGTTCTGGAGACTGATATTAATATTTGACCGTCTCGGGATCTAATCACTTCCCATCTCTAGTGTACCCGGGTACGATCTGTTTCGGAGACCTACGCTCTCTTTAAGTGCTTCTCGTCGCAATGGCTGATAGTGAGCCTTCTCAGGGAGCCACTCGTCGAGCAACGGCTCCCGGCAGAACACTCTTGGAGCGGCCGATCGAAGCCGGGCCATGGCCGCTGCGGCGTCGCTGACCGAACCGCACGTGCTGGCACAGACGAAAGCACAGCTCTTTCCCGAGGACGACGCCGACAGCTACGTCGTCGCCGACACGCAGTTCGCCCAGGATCGGTGGGTCGACGACCAGCCCATCGCGTCCGCGGTCAAATCGCGACTCGCGCCGTTCAACCACGTCCGGGTCGGCTCGGGCTATCCCGACCTCGTGGGCGTCCGACGACTCGATTCTGACTATCTAGCAGTCGACCGCCTCGGCGAGGAGCCGCCGCTGGTCGCGATCGAAGCCAAGGGCCACGTCGGCGGGACCGTCGACGTCGAACGCGGCATCGTCCAGGCCTACGACCGGCTCCACGAGGCCAACGTCGCGTTCGTGAGCGCCCCCGAAACGGCGATCACGGCGACCGACCGGACGCTGGCCCGCCAGCTCAACGTCGGCGTCCTCGGGGTCACTGACCACGGGAACATCGAGGTGCTCGAACGCCCGCGGATCGTCGGCAATCGAACCGCCGACGAGGCGACGGCGATCCGATTTCAGGCCAGCGCCCAGGGCGTCGCCGACCAGAATTTCAGTCTCAATCATCCGAAGAACTACCTCGCCGTCCCACTGGCCGTCTATCACGACCGTGACGCCCGGACGCTGATCGACGAACACGTCGTCAGCGCGGTCGAGGGTGCGTTCCGCGGGGCGTCGTTCCTCGGGCTGGTCGACGAACGCGGCGCGGGCTACTGTCTCACCTCGCTCGGCCAGGAAGTCGTCCGGTTCGCGCTCCGGGAGTACCCCTCGGTTTCGGCTGCCCTCGCCGCGTTCGAGCAGTGGCAAGGTTCCCCCAAGCGCTTTCTCGACGTCGCGCCGCGCTGGGGCCAGCTCACCCGCCAGGTCGTCTTCGACTATCCGGCGACGGAGTTGCTCGTGACGGAACTACAGACGATGCACGACGACGGCCTTCCCGCCCCGTCGCTGGTCGACCTCGTCCAGTGGCTGCACGCACAGCACCCGACGTTCACCGTCGAGTTGTTTCTCCGCGGGGACGACGATGTCCGCCAACGGGCACTCACCGCAGACGGCGAGCTGCGGCCCGAAATCCTCCAGTCGGGTGCTGCGTACCACTCACCGACGGTCTTCCAGTTGAAGGCCATGCTCTATCACGCGGGGATCCTCACCGAACGCGGGAGCGAGCCGTCGAATCTCGATCCCGCGGCCGACGAGTGGGCGCTCTGTGAACCGCTGGCTCGCGGCCGATAGCGATTCTCGGCCGAGACCGTCTCCCGTTTAAGTACTTCTCGTCGCAATGGCTGATAGTGAGCCTTCTCGGGATATCGATCGGTGAGTCACTCCTGTAGCTTTTCTTGCCACTGCTGGACTTTGGCCATCAGTTCGACGGGTGGCGTCTCGTCGACGTCCAACTCCGCGAGCGCTTCGAGTACCGTGTCGGCATCCTCGCCGAACTGCTCGGCGATTGCGTCGCGCGTCTCGGCGGCGTCCGCAGGCCCGACCGCTCCGCCGTCTGCCGTCGCAGCGTCTCCACTCGCTGTGTCCGCACTGCTCTGGAATTGTCCCGAGCTGAGATCGAAGACGGCCTGGGTCGTCCCGCCGCTGTCGCCACCGCGGACGTCGATCGCCTCGTCGTTGCGCAGCCGGTCGAGCACGTCGCGCGAGCGCTCGACAACGGGTTCGGGCACGCCCGCGAGGTCGGCGACGTGGACGCCGTAGGAGCGGTCTGCTGGCCCTTCGCGCACTGTGCGAAGGAAGGTCACGTCGCCGTCACGCTCGTCGGCAGGGCGGGACTCTGTCCCGCTGGCAGACGGCGAGCGTGGCTCGCCGTCGACCGCCACGTGGACGTTCTCCACGGTCGAGAGTTCCGCGCCGAGTTCGGTCAGTTCGTGGTAGTGGGTCGCGAAGAGGGTTCGACACCCAATTTCGTTCGCGATGTACTCCGTCGCCGCCCAGGCGATCGAGATCCCGTCGAACGTCGCCGTCCCCCGCCCCACTTCGTCCAGAATGACCAGCGAATCTTCGCTGGCGGAGTGCAGAATATTCGAGAGCTCTTGCATCTCGACCATGAACGTCGAGCGCCCCTGGGCGAGTTCGTCCAGCGCGCCCACGCGAGTGAAGATCCCGTCGACCAGTCCCACGCTGGCAGCCCGGGCCGGCACGAAACTGCCCACCTGGGACAGCAGCGTGATGAGGGCGGCCTGGCGCATGTACGTCGATTTGCCGCTCATGTTCGGGCCGGTGACGATCAGGAACTGGCGCTCGCGATCCGCGTGCCCACTGGCACGCTCCTGGTTCGGCGGCGAAGCCGCCCTACCCATCTGCAGGTCGTTGGGGACGAACTCGGTCGTCTGCTCGACGACGGGGTGGCGGCCCGCCTCGACGACGAGTTCGTTCTCTTCTGTGAGTTCTGGCCGGGTCCAGTCCGCGCGGACGGCGTGGGTCGCGAGACTCGCGTAGACGTCCACTTCCGCGAGTGCACGGCCGACATCCTGCAACAGCTCGGCGTGGCTGGCGACCTCGGCGCGGATCGCCTCGAAGAGTTCGCGTTCGAGGTCGTGGCGCTGTTCTTCGATCCGCAGGATCTCGCGCTCTTTCTCCTCGAGCTCGGGGATCGTGAACCGCTCGGAGTTCTTCAGCGATTTGATTCCCTCGTAGTGATCGGGAACCTGATCGGCGACGCTCTTGCCGACCTGGATGTAGTAGCCGTCGGTCTTGTTCCGGTCGACGGAGACGTGGCTGAGGCCGTGCTGGCGCTTCTCGCGATCGGCGAGGCTGTCGAGCCAGTCGTTGATCTCGTCGTGGCGCTCGATCACCTCGTCCAGTTCGTCGTCGAACCCCTCGCGGATGATCTCGCCCTGCGTGATCGTCCCCGGCGGATCCGCGACCAGTGCCTCTTCGAGCGTCTCGTAGAGTGCAGCAGCGCGGTCGGGGTCGGCTCGTTCGAGCACGCGTGCGAGCGGCGACTCGGCGAGGCGGTCGGTCTCGTCGACGATCGATCTGACTTCGGGAAGGAGTCCAAGGGTCTCGCGAGCGGCCACCAGATCCCGAGCGTCGGCACTGCCCGAGGCGGCCTTGCTCGCCAGTCGCTCGAGGTCGTAGGCGTCGCCGAGTACCTCTTGCAGTCGGTCGCGGGCCATCGCAGCCTCGGCGAGGGCGGCCACGGCCTGCTGGCGGCGTTCTAGTTCGGCCCGATCCCGGCGCGGTCGCTGGAGCCAGGACTTGAGCAGGCGTCCGCCGGAACTGGTGACGGTGTGGTCGATCGTCTCGAACAGCGAGCCCGCCGTCTCACCTTGCATGGTCTCGGTGAGTTCGAGATTTCGCTGGGTGGTCGCGTCGAGTTCGACGTGGTCGCCGCCGCCGTGGGCCTGCAAGCGCGTGATCGACGCCAGCACGCCTTGGCCCGTGTCCTCGACGTAGCTCAGGACTGCGCCGGCGGCCTGGACAGCCACGTCGGCGTCGACGCCTACGCTCTCGAGTGCGCCGTCACCGAACTGTTCGCGGACGCGGTGGCGCGCCCGGCCGGGAGCGAAGGCCTCGCTCGTATGGAGCGTCAGCGTGGCGTCGGTCCGCTCGCGCAGCCGTTCGAGCAGGCCGTCGTCGTTTCGCACCTCGGGCCCGGGCAGGATCTCGACGGGCGCGAAGCGGTAGAGCGTGGTCAGCAGATCGTCGGCGCTGTCGACGGTCGTCACGTGGAACTGGCCGGTCGTCACGTCCGCGAAGGCCAGCCCGTATCGCTCGGTTCCCGCGACGATCGTCGCCAGATAGCGCGCGTCGGCATCAGTGGTTTCCAGCAGCGTTCCGGGTGAGACGACGCGGGTAATCTCGCGGGCGTGGCCGTCGTCGGTCTCGTACTGGTCGGCGACGGCGACGCGATAGCCGCGCTCGACCAGCGCCTTGAGGTAGGGCGTCAGGTCGTCGACGGGCACGCCGGCCATCGGATAAGAGGAGCCATGGGAGGACTTCTGGCTCACCTGCAGATCGAGTTCCTCGGCGACGAGTTCGGCGTCGTCCGCGAAGAATTCGTAGAAGTCCCCACACTGCATCGTCAGCACGTCCGCGTCGGTCTCGTCTTTGAGGGCGAGAAACTCCCCGACGATGCCCGTCGCCTCGGTCATACAATGGGGTGTGGCCGGTATCGATTAAAAGTCTCCGTCTCCGAGGTGCGTGGCTTCCGGCCCGGGAAACCCCGCGTCGAATCAGCCGACGAGCATGTCACGGTCTGCCTTCAGATCGAAGTCGAAGATTCGCTTGCGTATCTTGGTAAGCCATGATTCCCCACCACCCCCGTGAGGTTCGTCGGATGGAATTGTTTCCTCTACTATTCGGATTTAAATCTACTCTTTGGAGAACCTTTATATCGGGTGGTGGAGAAAGCGGAGGTGAGACACATGGGGTCTGGGTCACGTCGGCGGTCTGAAGCCGACACAGAATCCAAGCGAGGGCGGGGGTCCTCGCGGGAGAATCGAACGAGCGAGCAGCCACGGCGGCGATCGTCGAGGTGGAAGCCCGACCGCTCGCGCGAGGCGATGGGCGAGCGGTTAGGCGTGGAAGTGCCTAACGGGGAGACGCGGGCACGCCTGCAGCGCCTCGAACAGCGCGACGGCACCCACCAGGTCAAACAGTGGATCGACGAGGGCATGAAAGTCGAGACGATGGGCATTCCGCCGGACATGGAGGCGTTTCAGGAACGTCAGGTCGAGCGGTCTGACGAGATCCCCTACGACATCGAACGGCGGAACAAACACTCCGAACAGCGCAGCGAGAACGCCGTCCAGCGGATGGGACCTGCCGGCGAGACTGGCGTCCCCGAGAGTGTTCGGGACGTGATCTCTTCCTCGGGACAGTCACTGGACGCGAGCATTCAGCGCGCGATGGAAGACCGGATGGGCGACTCGCTCGGTGACGTGCGGATTCATACCGGGCCGCAGGCCGCGAGTGCGTGTGACGAGATCAACGCGCGGGCCTTTACTGTGGGGAACCATGTCGCGTTCAACTCGGGTGAGTACGATCCAGAGAGTGCGGAAGGCCAGCACGTGCTTGCTCATGAATTGGCGCACGTGCGACAGCAGACTGGCGGGGCGGTGTCGATGTTGCCGCAGGAGGATGTGGGCTTGGAGATCGATCCAGATCCGGCGCTGGAACGTGAAGCCGAGGAGACGGCTCAGCGCGTCATGGAGGGTGGCGAGTTGGGCATTCAGCGGATGAGTGATTCGGAAGTCCACGTCCAGCGTTCGGTCAAAGGCGCGATCTCGTCGGTCAAAGACAAGTTGCCTGGGGTAAGCAACGACGGCGAAGAATCACAATTCCAGGAACTGAGCGATGGAGACCTCTCGGAAACGGTCGGGACACTCGTCGAGAATCAGCGCCAGATCATGAGCCACATCGAAGACCAGCAGCGCGGGATGGTCGACAAAGTCGGAGAGGCGACCGGGAAAGGCGTCGTCGGCGGTGCGGTCGGACTGGGCGTCGGACTCGTGACCCAGAATCCCGTCATGGGTGCGCTCGCCGGCGGCGCAGCCGGTGACGTCGCCAAAACGATGTACGGCTCGGTCTACCAGCCTGGCAAAGAGAAACTCACCGACGTTGCCGAGGTCGGTGCCGAGAAACTCGGCGGGATCAAAGACTCCATTACCGACTACATCGACAAGAAAATCGACGAACGATTTGGTGGATCTGGGCATGGTGGCGAAGACATAGACGGGGTTCGGTGATCCTCAATGAAGGCAACAATTCCTGGCGAAAATGACGAGGGAATCGGTGTCGATGTGATTGACAACAATGGGGCTTCCCATGAAATAACAATCGAGAAGGATTCTAACGAGATAGTTTATCACCAATGCGAGGCCTACGCGGACAAACCCCGAAATCGCACACCGGCGGAAAACGAGTACAACGAACAGGCCCGCAAGTTCGCCCAGTACTACGTCTACCTCGAACGCGGCTACGACACGGTCCCGCCGGAGATTCACCCCGAGCGGATCAACGCCGTCCGCGAAGCCATCGCCGCGATGAGCGACGACGAGTTCGAGAGGCTGTTCGGCGATCTCCACCAACAGATCGCCAGCCACCAGGGCAATGCCGGTCGCGTCCTCGATCTACCTGAGGATATCGCCGGTCCGGACAGCGTGTTGTATCGCCAGCACGTCTATCTCGGATTCGACTCGCTCGACACTGCCTACAGCGACGGGGCTCAGGATCTAGCAGCAAGGTACGGACTCGACCTGACTGGCGAGTCCGTCAACGAGTCCGAAGCGACCGACGACATCGACAGTTGGCGTGCCTTCACCGAGGATCTCGGAGTACTCGCCGCTGACGATGACGCCACGCTCACCGAGGGTCTGTCAGTCGATGGCGTTTCCTCGTTGTACATGGCCCACGTGGACGAGGCCGGTCACGAGCATATCGGCGAGCCAGCTGAGGATGCGTACGCTCGCGAACCGGACACGCTTCTCGAATTACCACCGATGGAAGCCGGCACACTCTCGGAGTTCCAAGACTACCTGAATCACAATCTGGCCTGCCAGATTCGCGATTGCTTTGTCAGGATGGGATTGGAGCCACCTGAACCGTTTCAGGTCCTCGGATTCGGCCGCTACGAGGCCGCCGAACAGTACCGCAAACTGGAGATGTATCCGAACTACATCGACCCCGAGGAAGAACGAGCATTCGCGTGAGTTTCCCCTCCACTGATGGAAAACCGAGTGAGGGCCTGTCCCCGAACGCGCTCTCGTGGCGTTGCAGCCCCCTGAAGCGCGCCCGAATATAGCACTCAATAGCGGTATAGAGTCTCGAAGCGACCGAAATCGACATATGCGACCTCCGAGTAGCGAGACCAATGTCCGAAACGATCCGCGTCGCGTTCATGTGCGTCCAGAACGCCGGTCGCTCGCAGATGTCCACGGCTTTCGCCGAGCGCGAGCGCGCCGAGCGTGGCCTCGAAGACGATGTCGAAATCCTCACTGGCGGGACTCACCCTGCCGAGCACGTCCACGAGGAAGTCGTCGAGATCATGTCCGAGTTGGACTTCGACCTCTCCGATCGCGTCCCGAAAGAGATCAGCGACGCGGAACTGGAGTCCTGTGATTACGTCGCGACGATGGGTTGTTCGACGCTCACGCTCGATGCCGAGACGGACGTCCGCGACTGGGCGCTCGACGACCCGGACGGCCAGGATCTGGACGCCGTTCGGGCGATCCGCGACGACATCGAAGGACGCGTCGGGGCGCTGTTCGACGAGATTGAAGCCGAGCTGGCCGAGCGAAGCGTCTCGTCGTGACTGTTCAGATCAGGCCCGCGAACAGCTCCGTCAGTGACAGTGCGTCGGTGTGGAACGAGAGCAGTAGCACACCCGAGACTGCACCGGTGTAAGCGACCGAGAACCCGTAGGCTCGCAGTCGGTTCGCGAGCAGGAGGATCGCGATCAGCGGCAGCGTCAGGACGAACAGCGGGTGGAGGTAGCCGAGTCGGGAGTGCGGAAAGAGTGCGCGGGCGTCGATCGAACTCGGGATCGAGTTGCGCAGGGTGACGACGCCGAGGTAGGTCGCCACGAGTGCAAGTGGAACGGCGACGCGAGCGCTCGCCCAGAACGCGGCGACGGCGACAGCAGTGTTGACCACGAGTGGGGCGATCGTGACGACGATGCGTCGCCAGTAGGCCCGCGGGACGTCGTGGTCGACGTAGCCCACGGGGTCGCCGAAGCGAAAGAGGACGACCTCGCGGACCCGGATGCCGAGCAGGCGACAGGCCAGATAGTGTGCGAGTTCGTGGACGGCGACCCCGGGCGCGAGTACCAGCGGCAACAGATAGCGACGCGTGAGCCCCATCGATCGGGTCTGCGAGCCCGAGAGAGAAGAAAGTCGGTGCTGGCGAGGGCTACTCGTCGGGCGTGGATTCGTCGTCGTGAGATTGCTCGTCGGGCGTGGGTTGGTCGCCAGAAGTGGGCTCGTCGTCGGATTCCTCGTCGGCGTGAACTTCCACCTCGAAATCCTCGATCGTCTTGCCTTGCCGGACGATCTTTTCGCAGACGAGGAACTTCTCCATCCGGCCGAGTCGCTCCCAGTCGAGATCCTCGGGCGGCGACTCCTCGAAGGCCTCGTACTGCTCGAGGACGCCCTCGTGGACGAACCGGGCGAACTCCCCGCAGTTCGGGCACTTGATCGAGATGTGCGAGACGTCGAACGACCGAGTGAGGGTGTGATCGAGACAACTCGAACAGCGATAGGCGACGGTGGGCACTGCCTGGGACTACGTCTTGAGGGAGTATGACAGCGTTGATTTTCGCTCTACCGGCAGTCTCACTGGGGATCGACTGTCTCGGCGAGCGTGACGACCCGTTCGCGAAGGGTCGGGGCCTCGCTGGCGAACAGTACCGTTGAGTTCGTCCGGCGGTCGACCAGCGCCACGGTGTCGGGGTCGAAGGCGTCCTCGACCCGCGCGAGGTCGGCGTCGTGGCCGAGCCTGACGACACTCCATTCGAGCTCGTCGAGCGCCTCGGCGACCCGCGAACCGTGACGGCACCGGCAGGCGAAGGATAGATCCGGCCGGGGTTCGCGAGCGTCCAGCAGCATCTCTGCCGTCCGACTCGATGATCCGAATCGGACGCCCCGGTTCGGACGCAGTCCCGAGAGCGTCTTCGCGACGCGGCCCTCGACGGCGGCGATCTCGTGCTCGTGCTCGGCGTAGGGGGTCGCGCCGACGATGGCCAGCCCCGCCTCGTCGACGATCGGATCGACCTCGCGGTCGACCAGCGCCGCGACGACGCCCTCGACTGCCTCGGCCGTGCCGTCGCGGGCGGCCCGGTCGCGTACCTCGACTGCGTGGTGGACTGCACCCGGGCCGTCGCCGACGTCGAGGTTGTACCGCACTGCACGCGAGAGGAGGTCGACGCCCGATTCGACTGCTGCGTGGAGGTCGTCGCCGTGGGCGAGTTGGGTGGCGATCGCACTCGAAAGGGTGCAGCCCGAGCCGTGCGTCGAGTCGGTGTCGACGCGGGGGTGGCGAAGCATGTCGACGGTTTCGTCGGTGACGAGCACGTCCGTGACCTCCGGGTTCGGGACGTGTCCACCCTTGACGAGCGCGGCCTGTGCACCCATCTCGACGAGTCGCTGACCCGCCTCGCGGGCCTCGCCCTCGTTGTCGGGGTCGATTCCCGTGAGGACGGCGGCCTCGTCGGCGTTGGGCGTGACCAGCGTCGCCTCGCCAATGAGGTCTTCGTAGGCGCTCTCTGCGTCTGATTCGAGCAGCCGGTCGCCCGAGGCGGCGACCATCACGGGGTCGACCACGAGATTCGGGAGGCGATCGGCGTACCCGACGATGGTCTCGACCACCTCGCTGGTGGCCAACATGCCGGTCTTGACCGCCGCGACCTCGAAGTCCTCGAGGACGGCCTCGATCTGGGCTTCGATCTGGTCGACGGGGAGGTGGTGCGAATCCCGGACGCCGCGGGTGTTCTGGGCGGTGACGCTGGTGATGGCGCTGGTGGCGAACGCACCGCCGGCTTCGATCGTCTTGCAGTCGGCCTGGATTCCCGCGCCGCCACCGGAGTCGCTGCCGGCGATGGTCAACACGGCCGGCGGCGAGACGGGAGCGTCCTGTCTGGGCATGCGCGAGGGTATTCGCGTCTCGTACAAATCGGTGCTGGTGGACTTTTGAGTCCCGCAATCGTAGCTCGGGTATGCACACCTGGGCGGACCTCTTCGAACGGGCGAGCGAGTACGAGACCAGCGTCGCGGACATTCGAGAGACGCTCGCTGCTCACCGGAGTCGGGATGACTGAGGCCTCTCCCGATCGGATCGTCGCCGACGCCGACGTGCTCGCGGCGGACCTGCTGGTCGGTGGCGACGCTCGCGCGGCGCTCGATCACGTCCGGCGGCACTCCTGGCTGACCCTGCTCGCGAGCGAGGCGCTGCTCGACGACACCGAGGCCGTGGTGGCCGACCTGGCTGACCCGGAGGTGGCCACAACCCATCGCGAGCGCCTCGAAGCGATGTGCGAGCGCGTCGACCATCCAGACGGTGATCATCCCGGGCTGGCGACGGCCTATCGTGGTGGGGCGGCCCACCTGCTGAGTTACGACGAGCGTCTGGGGTCGGCAAAGATGGGGCTGTCGATGCAGCCGCACGCTGCGTTGAGTATCCGGCCGCCCGACGCCTTCGCTCGATTGTTCGATCCGGCCAGTGTCTACGATCTGGTTGTTGAGGAGGGGGCGTATCCCGGGCCTGACGCTGATCCCCGTGGCTAGGACTCTCTGCTCGCTGGCTAGGAACCGGTGATTGCAACGGCAACAAGCATGGAAAGCCCTCGACTCGCTGGCTAGGAGACAGAGACAGCACTGCCACCAACGACTCAGGAAAGCCCTCGACTCGCTCGGGGCCGCTGTGCAGGATATCTTCGCTTCGCTCAGATAGAGCCTGCACAGCGACGCTCCTCACTTCGTTCGGCCCGAGGCGAGTCTCGCCCTTTCAATCCGCCAGGGGACAGCACCGCGACCGAAGGCCTGCCTTTCCCCGGGTCGCGGCATGAAAGCCGCTCCCGGCCACCGCGGAGCGATCAGGAAGCGTGTCGCTCGTCGAACGACGAGCGACCGGGGAGGAGTGGGGCCACAACAATGCGGTTGCGGTCCTGGTGGATGAAAGGGCGAACCACGATCGCGTTCATGTAGTCGCTCTGACCGGCACTATCCGAACGAAGTGAGGATATCCGGCAGAGCGACCGTGATCGTGGTGAGGGCTTTCGAGGAGTGTGTTGCTACGGTAGTTCCAGTTGCCAACGAGCGAGGTGAGGGCTTTCGAGGAAGTAGCTGCGGTAGCGACTCAGTTTCCTAGCAAATGAGTCGAAAACGAGCCAGAGACGCCGCCTAGGCGATCAGATACCAGGCGGCGAAGACGACCAGGCCGCCCAGCGACGTCGAGACGAGCGCGTGCGTTCGGAGTCGGTCGAGCAGGCCGTGCGAGTGCTCCTCGATCCCGGCGACTTCCTGGATCTCGCCGCCCACTTCACACGCGGGCAGGAAGTCCATCGCGACGTGGAGGAACACGCCGGCGGCGAAGCCGAAGACGGCGGCGTTGAACGCCGCGCCCGTCGGGAGCGCGACCGTCGCGACCGGAATCGCGGTCAGCCCCACACCAGCGGCGGGCAGCAGGATCGGCAGGGCGGACTCGCCGGCCAGATTCGAGCGTCGCGCCGCAGCGTACCCAGCGGGTCCCTTGTGCGAGACGATCGCCAGCCCCAGCAGGAGGCCGAGTTCGGGCATCGCGGTGTAGATGACGCCGATGATCAACCCCGCCGAGAGAGCGTGGGCGGCCAGCGCGGCCGCGGTCGTGTTCATCGGCAGATCCAGATGGGTCAGTCGGTGCCCGATCGTGTGGGCGTTGTACCCCAACAGGACGCCCGCGGCGATCCCGAACCCACCGATCTTGGCGTGCTGGCCGATCGCCTGCGGGACCAGAAACACCGCCGCGCTCGTCACCATCGCGCCGCTTGCCAGCCCGTAGCCCCAGACCAGCCGCGTCGCATGACGCGACTGCGTGCGCGCACCCAGTACCGCACCGCCTGCCATCGCCGCGAACGCGACCCACGAAATCGACAACAGTTTCCACTCCTCAGCCACGACGCCAAGCGCCGTGACGACCAGAAACGCCACGACCGACCCGATCCCCAGAACCGTCTCGCCGTCGACTAGTTTGTTAATCTTTGTATCTGAGTTAGTCTCCATTATTAATTCCTCGGACTTCGTTGTTATACATGTACACTCACCTCTCTCAAGAGATCGAATAAAGGCTTCGATGGGGGTCGACCCCAGCAGTTGGGCACGGTACTTATAGCGGTTCGGGCCGCTATGTCAACCAATGGGAATGCCTTCGGGACAGCGAGTCGTGGTCGTCGGCGGTGGCTTCGGTGGACTCTCATCGGCCTGCTATCTCGCCGACGCGGGTTGTGACGTGACGCTACTGGAGAAAAACGAGCAATTGGGCGGCCGGGCGAGCCGCCTCGAACGCGATGGGTTCGTCTTCGACATGGGCCCGTCGTGGTACCTCATGCCCGACGTCTTCGAGCGCTTCTTCGGGCACTTCGACCGTGAGCCGGGCGACTACTACGATCTCCAGCGGCTCGATCCGCACTATCGGATCTTCTTCAAAGACGGCGAGGCGCCACGCGCCTCGGGAGATCGAGCGGCGGAGCCGCGAGACAACACGGTGGTCGACATCAGCCCGGACCGGGCCGAAAATCGCGAGCTGTTCGCGTCGATCGAGGACGGCGGCGGCGAGGCCTTCGAGGAGTATCTCGATACGAGTCAGACCCACTACGAGACGGCGATGGAGAAGTTCGTCTACGAGGATCGCTCGCGCCTGCGCGACTGGATCGATCTGGATGTCATGCGCGCGGCGCCGATCGGTCTCCAGTTGATCGGGTCGATGCAGGGCCACGTCTCGGACTACTTCGAGCACCCGAAGCTCCAGCAGATCATGCAGTACACCCTCGTCTTTCTCGGGGGCTCGCCGCGGAACACGCCCGCGCTGTACAACATGATGAGCCACGTCGACTTCAACCTCGGCGTCTACTACCCCGTTCCCAAAGACCGCGAAGGGCCGGGCGGGATCGGCGTCGTCGTCGACAGCGTCGTCGAGTTGGGCGAGGAACTGGGCGTCACCTTCGAGACCGACAGCGAGGTCGAAGAGATCACCCGCCGCAAGGAGGGCTTCCACGTCGAAACAGTCGACGAGGAGATCTATCGGCCCGACCGCGTTGTGGTCAACGCCGACTACCGCCACGCCGAACAGGAACTGCTCCCCGAGCACGAACGCCAGTACGACGCCGACTACTGGGACAAGCGCACCTACGCGCCCTCGGCGTTCCTCATGTACATGGGCGTCGAGGGCGACGTCGAGGAACTGGCCCACCACACGCTCGTCCTGCCAGAAGACTGGGACCCACACTTCCAGCAGATCTTCAACCAGCCCGCGTGGCCGGACGAGCCCGCCTACTATCTGTGTGTCCCCTCCAAGACCGACGACGACGTCGCGCCCGAGGGCCATTCGAACCTGTTCGTGCTTGTCCCGATCGCCCCCGGCCTCCGCGATACGGAGGCCCTGCGCGAGCGCTATCGCGAGCGCGTCCTCGACGACATCGCTGACAACACCGGCGTCGCCCTTCGAGACCGGATCGTCGTCGAGGAACAGTTCTGCGTCGACGATTTCGTCGATCGCTACAACGCCACCGAGGGGACGGCGCTCGGACTCGCCCACACCCTCAGACAGACCGCGCTGCTGCGGCCGAACAACGCCTCCTCGGCGGTCGACGGGCTGTACTTCACGGGCTCGTTCACGACCCCAGGAATCGGCGTCCCGATGTGTCTCATCAGCGGCGAGCACACGGCCGAGGCGCTCTTGAAAGATCGCTAACGCAGCGATGCGTTATCGACGCCCCAAAGACCGGCGAGTCCGAACGTCCCAGCAGTGATGAGTGACACCGGCCTCAGAACGCGACTCGACTCACTGCTCCCCTCCGAGGAGTCGACGCTGGGGTATCTGTTCTGGCTCTCTCGCCCCCGGTTCTGGCTGTATCTCGCCGGCCCGGTCGTCGTCGGCGTCGCCTACGCTGCCGACTCTCCCAGCGAGCTGTTCTCGCCGCTGGCGATCGCGCTGTTCGCGTACTTTCTGGTTCCCGCGAACGTCTTTCTCTACGGGATCAACGACGTCTTCGACGCCGACATCGACCAGGCCAACCCCAAGAAAGACGACAAGGAGGTCCGCTACGAGGGCGGCCCGCTGGTCATCGCCGCGGTCTTCGGCTGTGCCGCCGTCGGGCTCGCGCTGATCCCCTTCCTCGATGCTGCCGCGCTCTTCCCGCTGGGCCTGTTCTACCTCCTGGCGACCGAGTACAGCGCCCCACCCCTCCGGTTCAAGACCACGCCGATACTCGACTCGCTCTCGAACGGACTCTATGCGCTACCCGGGATCGCCGCCTACGGTGCGATCGAAGGCGCGTATCCCCCCGTGGCGGCGATCGCCGGGGCGTGGCTGTGGACGATGGCGATGCACACCTTCAGCGCCATCCCCGACATCGAACCCGACCGCGAGGCCGGCATCCGGACGACGGCGACCCTCCTCGGCCAGCAGCGAACCTACGCCTACTGCGCGCTGGTCTGGGCGGCCGCCGCGGTCGCGTTCGCGCTCGTCCACCCCTTCCTGGGCGGCGTCCTCGCGATCTATCCGCTGCTCGTGGTCGCGATTGCGGGCGCTGACGTCCCGGTCGACCGGGCCTACTGGTGGTATCCCGCGATCAACACCGTCGTCGGCGCGATCTTGACCATGGCGGCCCTCTGGGTGATGCTCTATGCCTGACTCCCCGTTGCCGCCGCTGGGAGACGGTCGCCAGGCCATAGAGGCGTGGCTCGATCAGTTGGTGACCGAGAATCGATTCACGATCGCCGTGGTCTTCCCTCTCGTGGGCGCGGTCTCGCTGTACGCCTCCGCGCGCGGCTGGCTCCCCGATCCACTCGCGTTCAACCCCTGGTTCATCCTCGCGGGCGTGCTCGTCATGCGCCTGCCGCTCGTGGCTGGGCTCGCACCCCTGTTCGACCGCCGGGCCGCCCTCGCGATCGGACTCCTGACGATCTATGCCTTCGGGATCGAACTGCTGGGCGTCACGACTGGCTGGCCCTACGGCGCCTTCGAGTACGGGATCGACCTCGGCCCGATGCTGCTGGACAAGGTGCCGATCGGCCTGCCGGTGTTCTTCTTCCCACTCGTGCTCAACAGCTACCTCCTCGGACTCCTGTTGCTCGGCGATCGCGCCCGCTCGGCTGCGATCCGACTGCCCGCCGTGATCGCACTCGTCCTCGCGATGGATCTCGTCCTCGATCCCGCCGCCGTCTCGCTGGGCTTCTGGATCTACGACGCCGGGGGATGGTACTATGGCGTCCCCTGGTCGAACTACGCCGGCTGGGTGCTCTCGGCGACGATCTCAGTGGGACTGTTTGATATTGCCTTCGACGGCAAGCGACTACTTTCCCGCCTGCGATCCTGTAGGTTCATGCTGGACGACCTGGTGAGTTTCGTCATCCTCTGGGGAGCGATCAACGCCGCCTTCGGCAACTGGATCCCGCTGTTGATCGCTGTCGGTTTCGGCGCGGGCCTGCTCGCGACCGACCGCTTCGACTTCGACGTCCGCGAGACGATCCCCGGGGCCGCGTGGCTGCGCGCCCGTGCCGGGGGCGACCGCTGAGGCCGATCGAACGCGTTTTCCGGCCAGCGTCCAAGGTCCGCTGATGACACGGCTGTTCTCGCCGCTCGACCTGCGCGACACCACGATCCCCAACCGCGTGATGGTCTCGCCGATGTGTCAGTACTCCTGCGAACAGCGGGACGGGCTGGCCACCGACTGGCACCGCACGCACCTCGGTTCCCGAGCCGTCGGCGGGGCCGGTCTCGTGATGACCGAAGCGACTGCGGTCGAGCCGCGCGGCCGGATCTCCCCGGAGGATCTGGGGATCTGGTCGGACGAACACGCCGACGCCCTCCGGCCGATCACCGAGTTCGTCCGCGAGCAGGGCTCGGTCCCGGCTATCCAGCTGGCCCACGCCGGGCGCAAGGCCGCCACGTCCCGGCCCTGGGACGGCCACGACCCACTGGGTCCCGACGAGGGCGGCTGGGCGGTCGTCGGCCCGACCGACGAGCCCTGGCCCTACGAGGGCGAGGCCCCGCCGACCGAGCGCCTCAGCGTCGAGGAGATCGAGTCAGTGATCGACTCCTTCCGCACCGCGGCCGAGCGCGCGCTGAACGCCGGCTTCGAGGTCACCGAGGTCCACGCCGCCCACGGCTATCTCCTCCACGAGTTTCTGTCGCCGGTGACTAACACCCGCGAGGACGACTACGGCGGCGACTTCGAGGGACGGACGCGACTCCTCCGGGAGGTAACCCAGACTGTGCGGGATGTCTGGCCCGACGAGAAGCCCGTGTTCGTCCGCATCTCCGCGACCGACTGGCTCCCGGATCGAGAGTCGTGGACCCTCGACGACTCCGTCAGGCTGGCCGATCGTCTCGGTGTCGATCTGCTCGACGTCAGCGGCGGCGGCATCCATCCCGACTCCCGTCCCGAGCAGGCCGGCCCGAACTATCAAGTTCGCTATGCCGAGCGCATCCGCGAGGAGACGGATCTTCAGGTGGGGGCCGTCGGCGGGATCACCACGCCCGAACAGGCCGAGGCGCTGCTCGCAAACGAGCGCGCGGACCTGGCGATTGTCGGGCGCGAACACCTCCGGGACCCCTACTTCGCGCTGCACGCCGCGGAGACCCTCGATGCGACTGAGGAAGTCGAGAGTCCGCCACAGTACCGGCGGGCGTTCGGCTTCTGAGCAGTCGCTACGCTCGATAGCAGTCACACGAGGAACAGCAACCCGGAGTGTGTCGATCAGCTCGACACCGATTCGCACCGCCAGCCGGGGTCCTGACCGGTCTGTTCGATCAGGTCGGACCGACACGCTGGACAGTAGTCGGGCGCGTCGGACTCGCTCCGGGGGACGTAGACCGCGCCGCCGCACTCCACGCACGCATCCGCGACGATTGTCACGCAATCCGCACACACGTTGAAGTCGTCGACCGTGAGGTCTCGCAGGGGTTCGAGTTGTTTGTCCAATGTATACTCGTCGATGACCGCCTGACAGCGTTGGCACGGTTGCATAGCGATGCGTATTGGCCCATGTGATCACCACACAAATAGTTGCCCCCACGAGGATCGAGGAGTCGCGATGCCAGCGAGCAGCGACAGTGAGGCTCAGAACGACGCCAGACTAGTTGGCTCACTCTAGCTGGTGATAGTCCAGTTCGTAGCCGGCGTCGAGCGCACGCTGGACCGCGGGGCTGGGATCGTCGAGTTCGCGCCTCGACAGCCTGATCCCGCCGAACGTGTCCAGATCGGCGACGATGGTCTCCTGCTGCTGGGGGTCGGGTTCGAGTGCGTCGGTGCGGTAGTGGGCGCCGCGGGATTCGCGACGCTCCAGTGCCCCCTGCAGGACGGTCTCGGCGACGGTGATCGCGAACCCGACTTCCAGCGCGGCCGCGAACGATCGACTCCTTCGGTCACCAGTGGTCAGATCCGCCGTCCGTGCGCGGAGCGTCTGGAGACGGTCGAGACCCTCCTGAAGCCGCTCGGCCGACCGCAGGATTCCGGCGTGGTCCCACATGAGTGCCCGGAGATCGGCCATCACCGAGTCGGGGCTGTCCGAGCCGTCTCGATCGGTCGTCGCCTCGAGGTCGGCGAAGTGTGACGCTGCCAGCGTCTCGATGCGGCCGGATTCGTGGTGCTGGGCGCCCGCCTGGAGTCGCTTGGCGACGCTTTCGCCGGTAACACGCCCGAACGCGACCGTCTCGGCCAGGGAGTTCCCACCGAGTCGGTTCGCGCCGTGGACCCCGCCCATCGCCTCGCCGATAGCGAACAGGCCTTCGACGTCGGTCTCACCGCGGTCGTCGACCAGTACGCCGCCCATCCCGTAGTGCGCTGTCGGCGCAACTTCGACGGGATCCTCGGCCATGTCGACGCCCAGTGACTGAAAGCGCTCGTACATCCGGGGCAGCCGTTCCGCGATGAACTCTCTGGACCTGTGTGAGATGTCGAGGTAGGCGCCGCCGTTGTCGGTCCCGCGACCCTCGCGGATCTCCTGAGCGATGGCGCGGGCGACGACGTCCCGCGCGTCGAGTTCCATCTGATCGGGCGAGTACCGCTCCATGAATCGTTCTCCCTGAGCGTTGTAGAGGCGCCCGCCCTCGCCGCGGACGGCCTCGGTGACCAGACGACCCCGCCACGGTTCCCACTCGGGGTCCGATTCGTCTACGGCCATCCCCGTCGGGTGGAACTGGACGAACTCCATGTCCATCAGCCGCGCGCCGGCCTCCAGCGCCAGCGCGGGCCCGTCACCGGTGTTCTCGTCGTCTCGCGAGGAGTGACGCTCGTAGATTCCGGGATAGCCGCCGGCCGCGAGGATCACCTGTTCGGCCTCGAACAGCAGGAACTCGCCACTGTCCTGGTCGTAGCCAGCGGCCCCGAGGACGCGGTCGTCCTCGGTCAGCAACCGCGTGATCATCACCTGGTCTCGGTAGGGAACACTCCGCTGCTGGGCCTGCTCGATCAGTGTCTCCAGCATGGACTCGCCGGTGTGATCACCGGCGAAGGCGGTTCGGCGAAACGACTGCGCCCCGAAGTAGCGCTGATCGATCTCGCCCGCCTCGGTCCGGGAGAACGCCATCCCCCAGTCGTCGAGTTCGCGCAGTCGGTCGGGCATCTCTCGGGCGACGGTCTCGACCTTCGCGGGCTCGTTCAGGAAGTGTCCTTCGTTCAGCGTGTCTGCGGCGTGGATCGTCCAGTCGTCTTCGGGATCGTGGGTCCCGAGAGCGCCGTTGACCCCCCCACGAGCCCAGGTCGTGTGCGCGTCGCCGTGGTCGCGTTTGCCGAGCACCAGGACGTCCGCGGGATCGACCCCCTGCTCGACGAGCTCGATCGCCGCCCTGGCCCCGGCAGCGCCGGCGCCGATCACCAGCGCCCGGACCCGGCGGTACTCGACGTCTCGGTCACCGATCTCTCGCCGGGCACTGCTCCGGTCGCTCATAACAGTATTCCTACGTGCCAGACGAGCATAAACGGCTGCCGGTGCGGTTTTGTACTTCCAGCATACCGCCCGAATCTCCCGATCAGGCGTTCACCGACGCCTCGCAGTGGCTGCCGTACGTCCGTTCCACGTCGCCGGCACGCTGTCAGTCCTTTTCTATCGTGACCGCCTAGTAGGGGTGATGACAACCACGCCGATCGAGACCGACGACGAGCGCCGTGCCGCCGTCGTCGAGCTCCACGACCACCTTGCCGCGACGGCGGAACTCCCGATCGAACGCACGGCGAATCGATGGATCGGCGAGGCAGAAGCGGTCGCGGCCGACCTCGTCGACGCCCCGAACGACCCCGAGCTGATCCGCACGCGTGCGAGCCACATCGTCGACCTGCTGGCGGAAGTCGACGACACCGGCGCGCCCGCAGCGGACGAACACGTCTCGGCCGCCGCAGAACTCGCCGAACGCCTGCAACGCGTGTGAGTGCGGGCGGGCCCAGATAGCCCCACGCGAGCAACCGATCACCCTCGACCCAGCGCTCGCCGATGTCGTCCTGCAGCAGTTTCGGGCTGTGGGCCCAATATAGAAATCACGATTTCCGAAATCACGATTTCCGAAATCGCAATTTCTATCACTATCGAGGAACGACTCGTGACATGGCGCAATTCGTCGACCGGGAGGAAGAGATCGATCAACTCGGCGACTGCTACGACTCCGAAACGGCAGACTTCGTCGTGATATACGGGCGGCGTCGCCTCGGCAAGAGCGAGCTCGTTCGTCAGTCGATCGCCGATCGGGACGACGCCGTCTACTACCAGGCAGTCGAGTCGACGGCGCAGAACCAGCTCGAACAGTTCGTCGACGTAGCGACCGCACAGTTTCCCTCGCTGGAGAACGTTCGCCGAGACTGGGAAGCGATTCTCGAAGCCCTCGGCGAGGAAGACGCAATCGTCGTCGTCGACGAGTTTCCGTTCCTCATCGAGGAAGACGAGTCACTCCCGTCCCGCATGCAGCGTGTCTGGGACCTGGAACTCCAGGAGACGGAAATGACACTCGTTCTCGTCGGCTCCTCGATCAGCGTCATGGAAGACAAGGTCCTCTCCGGGAGCGCGCCGCTGTACGGGCGACGGACGGCGACGATCGATCTCGGCCCGCTTTCGGTGGCCAACGCACACCAGTTCTTCCCGGCGTACGACCCCGAGACGGCGATCACCACGTGGTCGATCTACGGTGGCACGCCCTATTATCTCCAGACAGTCGCTCCTGACGAGCCGTTAGCAACGAACGTTCAGCAGGCGATTCTGTCCGAGCGCGGGCTCCTGTACTCCGAACCCGAGTTTCTGCTCCGAACCGAACTCCGACAGCCGAACACGTATTTCAGTATTCTCCGGGCGCTCGCCCACGGGCGCCGAACCCCGAACGAGATTGCAGGCATGGCCGGCGTGGAGTCGGGCTCTCTCAGTACGTACCTCCAGAAACTCCGCCGAATTCGGCTCGTCGAGCGCCACATCCCCGTGACGGAATCGTCGACAGCCTCGAAACGCGGCCGCTACCGTATCGTTGCGCCCCTGTTCCGGTTCTGGTTTCGGTTCGTCTACGGGAATCAGGACCAGCTTCGGATGCTCGGCGATGACGCCTACGAGGAAGTCGTCGCGCCCGAGTTACCGGACTACGTGAGTCCGCTGTTCGAACGACTCTGCCAGCGCGCGCTCCCCGAACTCGTCGATCGACAGTTCCGCGACGTCGGACAGTGGTGGTTCAAAGAACACGAACTGGACGTCCTCGGCCTCGCCGATGACGGACTCGTCGCGGGTGAATGTAAGTTCACGTCTCGGCCGGTGGGCGAGGGCGTGCTCGCCGATCTGGAACGCACAGCGTCGGACGTTCGGTGGTCGGCCGAGCCAGCGGACGGAGAGACGCTATACGTCCTGTTCAGTCGGTCCGGGTACACTGCCGATCTCAGCGCTGTCGCCGAGGCTCGCGACGACGTGCGACTGTTCGGCCTCTCCGAGATTCTCGCTGCCTATTGATCACGGGCCCAGATACCCCCACGCCAGCAAGCGGTCGCCGTCGCCCTCGATCCAGCGCTCGCCGATGTCGTCCCGGTAGTACAGATTGGGCATCACGATATCGTCGACCCGAGCGTAACACCGCTCGCGCGCTTCCTGCATCGTCTCTCCTTTGCCCGTGACCACGAGTGGCATCCCGCTCTCGCCCGCGGCGCGCCACTGTCCGTCGACGTTCTTGCAATCCTCGATGTGAACGCCCTCTCGCGAGTCTGTTTCAAATACCACGGCCGCGTTCCGCGAATTCTCGTCGTAGGTCTGCTCGTCGTCGAAGGGAAACGGCGGCAGGACGATTCGGATCCCGATCTGGTAGCCCCGGTGCACCGCCAGACCGGGATCACGACCGTTGGCGAGGTCGAGGAAGAACTCGCCAGTCGGCGTCTCGAAGCCCTCTTCCTGGATCGAGAGGGTCGGGTAGCCGAATCGCGGCGTAAACTCCAGGGGATATATGCCGGTACCGTTGACGATACAGTTCAGATCGATACTGCCGACGTACCCTTCTTCGGCGAGCCAGTCTTCGAGTTTGCCGAGCGTCTCCTGAAAGAGTCGATTGTGGTTCGTCCAGAACATCGACGTGCCCATCTCGCCGGTCGACGGCCCGATATTCCCGGGGAAGAGTTTCTTGTGCTCGAAGTTGAGATTGACCTGGTCGACGAACTCCTTCCCGTTGAAGAATCCGCAGATGGCGACCTCGACCCCTTCGACTTTTCGCTGCAATTGAAACCCTTTCATCCGGTGGCCCCACGCCTTCTTGTAGGCCTGCAGGACGTCGATCACGTCGCTGCCGTCGTCCTCGTTGCCGACGTATAGCAAGCGCTTGACGTTCTGGACCTCGCCGAGCGGCTTGATGACGTAGGGCGCGGGGTTCTGCTGGACGAACTCGACCCCGTCGTCGAAGTCGCGAAATACCTGATGGTCGATCGTGTTCACGCCGTGCTCTTCGAGGATCTCCATGGCGTAGCCGCGATCCTCCTCCAGACGATCGGTGTTCGGCGTCCCGCCGACGACCGCTTTTCCCTGCTCACGAAGCTCCTGGGCCAGTTCCCCGGTTCCGATTTCGTCTCCGATCCAGATGTCGTCGAATACGATGACGTCGGCCCACGCGACCTCGGCCTCCCAGTCGTCTGTCTTCGGGACGAAGCCGTCGCCGATCTCGCGGTCGCTCTCGGCCTCGACGTAGTACTGCACGTCGTGGCCTTCCTGATGGACCTGCCACGCGATGTCGGTGATCAGGGCGGCGTCGGCCGAGACGAACAGAAAGTTCGCGGTCATATCCCAGTCGACGCCCGCCGAGCGCAAGAACCTAGCCCGCGTCATAGGTCTGTGCAGGACCGGCCACCATCGGAATTACTTTGCACCTATGTCGTCCGCTATAACGTATGACACGCGACGAACTCGCGAACGCGAGCGATCTGCTCGAATCGGCAGCAGAGACCACAAGCGGCGACGCTGCGGACCGCCTCACCGAGATTGCGTCCCAGATCGAACGCCTCGCGACCGCGGATCGCGGTCCCGACCACGGCCGACTCGCCCGCTGGCAGAACGCTCTCGGCGAGGTCAAAGCCGACGTCGACGAGGCCACGGGCGAGACTATCGAGGAAGCGCTCGACGCGATCGTCGCCTACCGCTCGACCGTCGACGGCGTCTGATCGCGTCGAAGCAGTCGTCCGATCGGGAGGTTCTTTTCGCCAGCGCTCTTCCTCCCGTTAATGAGTGTCATCGAGGCCGTCCACGCCGATCACGGCGCGACGTTTCGCGACCTCGACGGCCGCCGCGTCGTCGAAGAGTACGGCCGCTCCGAGCGAACCCACCGCGCCGTCCGCAACGTCGCCGGCGTGATCGAGATGGGCTACGACGTCCGCGAGGTGACCGGGCCCGAACGAGTGACGGCCGTCGATTCGGTCGTGACTGCCGACGTTCCCGAATCGGATGGCGAGGGCTGTTACGGACTCGTGCTCGAGTCCGGGCGGATCGTCGCCGAAGCGACCGTCTACAACGCCGCTGCGGGCGACCGACTCCTCGTCTTTCTGCCGCCCGGCCGCGGACCAGTGCTGGACGACGCGCTCGCTGGTAAGGGCGTCGAGAGCACTGACGTGACGGCCGACCTCGCCGTCTTCGGCGTCCACGGCGCGAGCGCGACCGAGAAGATCGCGAGCGTCCTCTCGACGGGCGGGGGCGCGCCCGAACCGGCCCACGCCTTCATGCGCGGGTCGATGGGTGACGAGGGCGTGACAGTCATCGCCAGCGACGCACCCACTGGCGAGGAGGGCTACGAGGTCGTCTGCGCAGTCGAGGAGGCCGAACGGGTCTTCGACACCCTCGTGAACCGGGGGCTCAATGCGACGCCCTTCGGCTACCGTACCTGGGAGTCGCTGACGCTGGAAGCGGGGACGCCGCTGTTCGACACCGAACTGGCGGGCCACGAACCAGGCGTCCTCGATGGCGGGGACACCAACGGCCAGCGACTCCTCGGGCTGACCTGCGAGGGCGTCCCCGAGCGGGGCGCAGCCGTCCAGAAAGCGGGCGAAGAGATCGGGCGCGTCACGCGAGCGGTCGCCAGTCCGACCCTGGGCGAGCCGATCGCGTTCGCGCTGGCCGACGGAGAACCCGACGCCGTACTGACCGACGACGGAGAGGTCCCGGCGAGTCACGCGGCGCTGCCGTTCGTCGAGGGGAGTCAGCGCTCGGGTCGGTGTCCGCGATAGTGTTGCTGGATGGCGAGTTCGGCGATGTTCGCGCCGTACTCCGCCGAGCGTTCGAGACTGTCGAGCAGGAGTCCCCAGCGGTAGGCTTCCGGGGCGTGATCGCTCTCGTAGAGCGCGCGGTCGAGGTCCTCGATGGCCTGCGTGATCGCCTCGCGTTCGGCAAGGGCGTCGTAGGCGAGACTCACGTCAGTGTTCGAGAGGATCGGCTCGGTCGCGTCCCAGATCAGCGACCGGGCGTCCCGGCCGATCGACCCGGCCTCGCGACCGAGGTCGTCGTCGGGGGCGTGGGGCTGTTCGATGGCGACGCGGGCGATCTTCTCGGCGTGATCGGCGATCCGCTCGAGCTGTCTCGCGAGATAGTAGTACGCGAACAGTTCGGCCCGGGAGAACGCGAGCTTCTGTACCTCGCCGAGATCGGTCAGCGTCCGCTGGAAGTACCGATTGACGAGCCGGAACAGCTTGTCGGCCTCGGCGTCGCGGTCGATGACGTCCTGAGCGAGCGTCGCGTCGTCCTCGACGACGGCCCTGACCGCGTCCTCGTGCATCGCGTCGGCGATGAGCCGGAGCCGGATGGTGCTCTTGCGGATCGAGACGTTGTCGGCGTCCATCAGGTTGCGGACGACGAGGTCGCACTCGTCGGCCTGCAGGATCTCGAAGCCGGTCAGATCGGCGACGACCGACCGGAGCGCGCGTTCGCGCTCGCTCACGCCGTCGGTCCGGTCGCGCAGACACACCTCGTCGACGCCGATCAGATACAGCGCCGTCAGCGTCTCGCGCAACTCGCCGTCGTCGAAGTCGCCGACCTCGACGACAGCGCGGCTAGTATCACCCTCCGTCTCGGCTGCCTCGACGAGCAGTGAGCCGTCGTCGTTGGGGTACAGATACAGTAGCGAGCCGGCGGTGATGTCGTGATCCTCGGCCCAGAACTTGGGGAGCGAGACGGTGTATGTCGTTCCACCCGAGAGCTGTACTTTCCGTGTTTCCATCCCTGTCCTGGGGGTCGAAAGGGGTGAGTGTAGTCGTTTGTATGTGGTGGTCGTAGCCGTATGGACGAGTCAATAGAACCCAATAGACGGCCGTCGTGTCCGGAGCGTAGACCTATGTCGCGTGCTTCTGGGGAGTAGATACGGATGGCACACTCCGGCGGCAATCTCCACAGTCGCGAACGGACGCTGGCGACGGTCATCGAGGCAATCGACACCGAGGCCCCCGAGACGAAAGCCGAACTGGCCGAGACGGTCGGTCTCTCACAGAACTACCTCTCGGAAGTCCTCCAGGAGCTGAAACACAAGGGGATGGTGCGCAAGGCCTACGTCGTCGACGACGACGCGATCTTCGAACAGGTCGAAGAGGTCGCGAGCCGGTGGAACTGCGAGGGCGACCAGTTCGAGACGCTCTTTGCCTGTCTCGAACGCCTCAACGACGTCACGCTCGAACAGTATCAGGCCGCGGCGGCGGCGTTCCGCGGCGAGAACGTCACCGAGAGCGCCGACACGCTCGAACCGCTGGCCAACGAGCGCTACGGTGCAGTCCTGCGCGAGATCAAGTCGTTCACGATCACGACCGACTGGCCGGGCAACCGTATTTCGGCAGCGCTCGCGACGATCGCCGTCAACTTCGAGATCGCCGGCGACCGGGCCTGCCTGATCGCCGACGCCGTCGCCCATGCCGAGGCCGAGCCCACTGGGGCTGTCCACGAACGCGTCGTCGACATCTTCGAGGCCGGCGAGCGCATCAACGGGCACGTCGAATCGGTCCTCTTCGAGGGGGACCTCGACGCGATGGAGGCGCTGCACGACACCGAGAAGACCGTCCACCGAGATTTGCAGGAACTGTTCGAACTCGTCACCGCCTACGATCCAGACACCTACGGCTATCTCGTGACTGTCACTCGGACGCTCGAACGGATCATCCACTACTGGGTCAGCGCCGCCGAGACCGCGACCCGGATCCACAGCGGCGTCGACCCCGGTCACGTCGAGATCTGAGCGGTCTCGTCCGGCCGCTACAGCAACATCGTCGGATCACCGAACGCCATCACCAGCGCGAGGCCCGCGACGACGATGCCCATCACCCGTGTCACGAGCAACCTGGCTTTTCCGGGTTCGATCTGGGCAGTGCCGACGGATCCGCGCATTCGCCACCGCCCCATCTGCCGGGGGAACGCTGCAGTCACGAGTCCGAGCACTGCGATCAGGAGGGCCATCAGCTGGAAGATTGCGGGGGGCACACTCGGGGGTGTCACGGCGACGCTACGAAGCATTTGTGGTTCGGGATCGCCGAAGCCGTCGCCCTTTCCCGATCGCAGTCACTTCGTCGTCCGGGGTCGAGACGAACTACCCGGGGACCGATCGAACCCTGGCCCAGCCGACGCCGACCAGTCCGATCCCGAGTCCGAACTGGACGAGGAAACTCGCCACCTGCAGGAGCGGGTCCGGCCACACCTCCTGGTAGACGGCGATCGCGACGTAGCCGTCGTCGGTCTCGACGACTTTCCCCTCGTCGCGCTCGAACCGTGCCACGGCCGACCCGTCTTCGAGGGCTCGCTTCGCGGGATCGGACAGCGAGTCGCGATCGACCGCGAGGTCGTCGAGTGCGCGCTCTCTCGTGACTCGTTCGAGCCCGATCGTGGTCGTCCCGTTGTCCAGGTCGCTGTGATAGATCCGGCGATAGAACTCCCCGAGATACGCGTATTCCTCGTCGTTGACGCCGGAGGATCCGGAGAGCTGGACGGTCACCGTCCCGTTGACTCCCCGCTCCTCGAGCAGCCAGGCCTCGATGGCACAGAGCCGTTCGTCCTCATCGCCGCGCAGACAGTCGACGCCGTCGAAGTGATCCGGCACGATCTCGGTGTACAGTGCTCCCTCGCCCGTGTCGAGCGGCCCGGCCCGATACTCGTAGCGCGCGCCGCCGATATCCAGGGCGTGGACTACCGTCGCGTTGGCAAGCAGTGCGAGGCCGAGCACGACAAGTACGGCCGCGCGACGCCGGACGCGTCGATCTTCGCTCGATAACGTCGAAGGCACGTCTAAACACCCTCGATAGACGTGAAAAACGATTGCTATGATCAGTACGGAGAGTCCGGACCCGTGGATCGGTGTTGGCTGGGACCCCTCACGAAGTGAGGCGGCATTCGAGAGTGGTCGTTCAGCGAGGGTAACTGACTACCGAGCTTCATCCGCAGCCGGGTAGAGCTGGCGTCGGGACCGCCAAAATACGGTGTGAGAAACTATCGATATCGACGCCAGTTCTCAACAGCAACCGCCGGTGTCACAGGCGTCGTCGTACCGGATTCCGATCTCCTCGCTGATCGCCTCGGTACACTCCTCCAGTATCGTCTCGAACTCGGACTCGGTCGCCTCTGACTGCGTCTGCGTCAGTTCCTCCCCCAGTGCTTCGGCCGCCGCCAGCACGTCTTCGTCAGTAGTGCTCAACAGCAGCCACCTCCGATTGACTGGGCGAATGTCCGACCGATTTGGTCGCTTATCACGTCGTTTGTCCCCTGCAAGAGGTCGACGAGCGCTTTTTGTGCTTGGCAGTGTCGCTGGATAGTCTCGTTGTCAGTCATCTTCGATTTGATGTCCTGCAGCTCGCTCATCACCGATTGGTCGAATTCGTCCTGTTGCAGCTGTTGTCGTTTCTGCTCGAACTCACGGAGTAACGCTGTCGCTTCCGAGTCGTCGTCGAGTGCTTCGCTTGCCTCGACAAATTCGCGATAGGTCTCAGAGTCTGTGAGTGTCTGTACGAACGTTCGAAGCTCGTCTTCGACGGCTTGCTCTTCGAACTGGAGGTCGTTCATGACATCGTCACCTCCTGTTTCTTCGCGAGTTCCGAGAGACCGGTAATCTCCTCACCGAAGGTGCGCAGTTCGTCCAGCCCGACCGGCTCGTCCCGACGCAGCGGTGCGAGCATCATCGGTGTCTCGAATTTCTCCTTGATCTCTCCGAGGTATTTCTCCTGCTGTGTCCGGCGGTTCGCGAAGAAGGCGTTGTCGCCGTACTCCTGGGGTAAGAGATAGTTCGCGACGACGAAGGCCGTCTCGATACCGACCTGGTCTTTGAGGTCCTCGGCCGCTCGGTAGGCCTCCATCATCGGTGTGAACTCCGGATACATCACGAACGCGAAGGAGCTCCGGTCGGGGTCTTGCATCGTCTCGATGACCTCGTCGTACTGGTCGCCCTTTGCCGGTGCGGCCCCCTTCGTCAGCGAGCCCAGATCCATGAAGCCCTTCCAGTCGGAGGGCAACTCCAGCAAGCGAAGCGTGTGGCCCGTCGGAGCGGTGTCGAAGACGACGATATCGTAGCCGTCTTTCTGGAAGTAGCTCACGAACTTCTCCAGTGCGGCCATCTCCTCAGCGCACGGCGATTCGAGCTCTTCCTCGACGTTCGCAATCGCGGCTTCGACGTCTAGCTCGGTGTCTTCCTTGTCCTCGTACATCTCGTGGACGTGGTCCAGTACCTGTGTTCGGTACTCTTCGAGAGCTTTCTCCTGGTCGATTCGTGCCGCATCGAGGTTCGGCTGGCTCACCGACGTCGGTTCGTGACCGACAGTTTCGCCGAAGATATCCTCCAGGTGGGCAGCCGGGTCAGTCGTCACGACCAGCGTCTCGTAGCCAGCTTCGGCGAGTTTCGTTGCCGACGTTGCGGCCACGGTACTCTTGCCGACACCGCCTTTCCCAGTGAAGAACAGGTACCGCGTGCCATCTTCCGGCTGGAGTTGGTCGGCGACCGATTCCGGGTCGGCGAGCGTATCGATATCGACGGCGTGGCCTGATTCGACAGCAGTAGCCGCGCCCACGTCGACGGTAGGCTCGTTGCCATCGTAGATGACACCACCGACGTCTGACAGCAGCTCCAGACCGGCGATTTCACCGGGCTGAAGCGGATATGTCGCCATCGCATCGGCGTCGAACTCGGTTTGTGCTCGCTCGATGACTGCCTGTTCGTCCTCGCGTTTCCCTTCGAAGAAGGGGTCCTCACAGACCGACTCGGGAAGGTAGCCATTGATCACGAGGAACTGGGATTCGATGCCCAGTTCGCCGAGGTCCGACGCGCTGCGTTCGATCTCTTCGAGTGAGGAGTCCTCTGGCTTGCCGACGAACGCGAAGGTCGTCCGCTGTTCGTCCTGCAGGGTGTCGATGGCTCGCTCGTACTGGGCCTTCTTGTCCTCCATGGAAGCGGCGGGACCGATACAGGTCGAACCCCCCTTCTCGAGTTCGGCGTTCCAGTCCGACGGGAGCTCCATCAGCCGGATCGTGTGGCCGGTCGGTGCCGTGTCGAAGACGACCACGTCGTACTCTGGGCTGTCCATGAAGTCGACGAAGTTGTCGAACGCCGCGATTTCTTCGACACACGGGCTGTTGAGTTGTTCTTCGACTGTCTCGATTTGCTCGTCGTCGAGCAGCTGTCGCATCGGCTCGATGGTCTCCTGTCGGTACTCTTCAGCCGCCGTGTCGGGGTCGATCTCGATGGCAGAGAGGTTGTCGATGTCGTCGATCTCGGTTACTTCGTGACCGATCTCCTGCGCGAAAATGTCCGAGAGGTTCGGGGCTGGATCTGTCGTTACCAACAGTGTCTCGTAGTCGTTGTCGGCCAGCCACGTCGCCGTGGCACAGCTAACAGTGCTCTTGCCGACGCCACCCTTCCCGCTGAAGAATACGAACTCGGTGTTGTCGCCGTCCGGGTCGACGATTTCGCTGGCTGCAGTGTGTTCGCCGGACATCTATGCCTCCTGTGGGTCGGCAGACTGCTCGATAGTCGATGCGAGTTCGTCGTAGGAGAGATACGCCTCTTTGGCGACGATCTCGTCGTCGACGACGGTAATCGGGAGAATCGACGGGCCGTGCTCCTCGACCAGATCAGCGATTTGCTGGGTTTCGAGGAACTGCTCGATGTTGTGTTGCATATTCGCTCGGGACACATCGACATCGAACTCCGCTTCGAGTTGGTCGAGGGCGGCACTGACCTCGACGAGTTCGTCGTCTGGATCCGGTCCACAGACGCCTGTGGAACAGCACATCGCTTCTTCGTACAGAGTAAGTTCAGTCATTCGTAAGTTGATAGCGTTTGTTCAATTGAGTTGGCGATACGCCGAATCTATCCCCGGTCGTGTCCAGGATGATCTGATCTAACTCATTTTATTGTCTGTTCATATGTGTATAAGTGCTTTGATCGATGGGATCTGTGGGTGTCGTGGGTAGGGCTGCCTACAACAGCTTGATTAGCGTGATTGCGTCCGTATCTCGGTTATCGCTTCTACCTTTCTCGGCGGGACAGTTGTCCGTCGATACATACGAGTGGGGGATATTATGCAATCGAGCGTGCAGTCTCTCACGTGCGCCCACGACTCAGTACACAACACTTACTTTATCATATGCTCAAATCTAACCCATGTCGTCAACCGAGCGGTTACAGCGATATCTTACAGAGGAGCGCGATGGCTGTGGCGACGACGAGGTGGCACAACGCCTGGACGAACTCGAAGAGCTAGACGCCGCGGCTGGCGGGCCTGCGCTCGAGGCGGACGTAAGTGTATTGTCCGCGCTGGCCAACGAGACGCGGTACAAGATAGTCCGTATCCTGCACATAGCGGGTGAAGAACTCTGTGTCTGTGAATTCTCGCCGCTTCTGGATGTCAGCGACAGCGCGATCAGTCATGCGCTCTCGCAGCTCACCGACGCCGGACTCGTGACACGTCGGAAAGACGGGAAATGGCGAAAATACCAGACGACTGTGCGGGCCGACGCACTCCTCGTCGCACTCAACGGGTCCCGCAGATGAGGCGGCCCCACGCGAGGCTCCCGGACGGCTCTATTGAGAGATACGGTGGGTCCTATAGTACACATACGAGCGCTAAAGACTGCGACACTGAATCGAGTAACCATGTCTACTGATTCGACAACGTTCGCGTTCGTGTGCGTCCAGAACGCCGGCCGCAGCCAGATGTCGACGGCGTTCGCGGAACGGGAGCGAGAGCGACGTGACCTCGAAGACAGCGTCGAGATCCTCACCGGTGGAACTCATCCAGCCGACCACGTTCACGCGGAAGTCGTCGACGTGATGGGTGAGGAGGGATTCGACCTCTCTGACCGGACGCCGCGTGAAGTCTCGACCGCCGAACTCGAGTCGTGCGACGTTGTCGCGACAATGGGCTGTTCGACGCTCGAACTCGATGCGGAGTCGGTCGATGTCCGCGACTGGGCACTCGACGACCCAGATGGAAAAGACATGGACCGAGTCCGGGAGATTCGAGACGATATCGAACAGCGCGTCGTCGCCCTGTTCGACGAGTTCCATCCCGAAGACTGATCGTCCATATCGGCCATGGACTATTGTCGCCGCCCAGCGAGTGGCAGGAAAGGCGTCTGTGGATGAGTTGACGGCACTGCTCTTCGAGGTTGACAGACTGAGCTATCCCCGGATTGTTCGAATACACCCAACATCGAAACGATGGACCTAGACGAGTTCAGAGCGACCATCCCAGCGGCGACCGAGGCAACGTACCTGAATACGGGTTCGAGTAGCCCGAGCAGCGTCGACGTCGTCGAATCGATGCAGGCGTTCCTCGAACACCACGGGTACGAGTCACCGACAGCGGAGGGAATGTACCAACCGGTCTACGAGACTTTCGATGAGACGCGGCGAGACGTTGCGGACTTCCTGAACGCTCGCCCGGAAGAGATTGCCCTCACCCAGAGCACCGGCGATGGGGTGAGCCGGATCGCAAATGCGATCCAGTGGGAGAGGGGTGACACGGTCGTCCGAACTGACCTCGAACATCCCACGTCTGTCGTTCCCTGGAACGCCCTCGAACGCGAGCACGACCTGCATCTGGACGTCTTCGAGACGGACGCTGGTTACGTCGACCTAGATCGATTGAAAGACGTCGTCGACGGCGCGCGGCTGGTCTGTGTGAGCTCGATCTCACGAAAATACGGACGGCGACTGCCGATTAGCGACATCACGGACGTTGCCCACGATGCGGGGGCGGCGGTCCTCGTCGACGCCGTTCAGTCGGTCGGGCAGGTGCCTGTCGACGTGACCGACTGGGGGGCGGACTACGTCGCTGCGGCGAGCCACAAGTGGCTCGTTGGCCCCTGGGGAGCGGGCTTTCTGTACGTCGATTCGGACGTCGTTCCACAGTTGCGCCCGCGCCACGTAAGCTACCGAGGCGTCGACAGGGAGTCGCCGACGCTCGACCGCTATCCCGACGCTCGCCGTCTCGAAATCGGGACGACATCGGCGGCGCCCTACGTCGGACTCGGGACGGCGCTCGAACGAACGAAGTCGGTCGGTGTCCCGACGATCGAACGCCGAATCGAGTCGCTGACTGGCCTCCTGAAAGACGAACTTCCGGCGGAGGTGCCCCTATCGCCACAGTCGTTCGAATCGGGCCTCGTCGCTATCGCCGACGACACGCCCGAGCGCACCGTCGAACGCCTGGCAAAGCACGATATCCAGGTGAAACCGATCAGCGACCCGGATGGCATCCGTCTCTCGGTCCATGGATTCAACACCGAATCGGACATCCGGCGGTTCCTCTCGGTGTACAGAGAGTGTAACTGAGTGTCACGTGTTGGGGCACCTAGACTGACGGTTTCCCTCCTAGTCGGAACTCGCCATGGCATTTGTTTCAATATCGAACTGCGACCGTACGAGAACGACCGTTCCGACACCGACGAAGGCGGCGACACCCAGTGTCTGGAAGGCGAGACCGTATCCGCTGTGGTCGACAGCCGCCCCGAAAAGCACCGGTGCGACGATGCCGGGGAGCGTCCCGACGAACGCCTGAATCGCCAGCGCGGACCCGACACGACCGTCGTCGACGACCTCGGTGATCATCGTCGATGTCGGGGCACTGTCGACGGTGATGACGATGCCGTAGACCAGCACGACGCCCGTGAGCGCCCAGAGCGGGAGCCACCGGAGACCGCTGATCAAGAGGCTCACCGTCCCGCTGAGCGTCAATCCTGCCGCGATGACGGTCGGTCGGCCGATCCGGTCGGACAGGGTGCCACCGAAAACGTTGCCGACCGCACCGACCGCAGTCATCGCTCCTGCGAGCAGGCCGGCCGTGGCTGCCGGGTTGGCAGTGCCAGCGACCGCAGCAGTCGATGCGAGAAACGCTGGCAGCCAGTTCCGGACGCCGTAGAGCTCCCAGTTGTGCGCCGAATACGTCGAGACGGTCAGCAGATACCTGGGGTTCGAAAGGATACGCAAGTCGATCCCCTCTCGACGGGGCTCTGGGTCGGCATCGCGCTCATCATCTGCAGAGACTGGCGGGCGTCCCACGAGCAAGATGACCGCTGGGGCCAGCAGTGCCAGTAGACTGGTGACGCCGATCGCGACCGGCCACCCCGACGTCGATCCCACCCACGACGCCAGGACGAACGACGCGCCGCTGGCCGCCGAGAACGTCCCGACGTAGATGCCCATCGCCCGGCCGCGATCAGCGTCGAAGGAGGCACTCACGTATCTCATCCCGGGGACGTACACACCGGCCACCCCGACTCCGGCGACGAAGCGCAGTACTGACCCCGAGAGAGTTCCGGCTGCGAACAGCGCGAACCCGATGCTCGAGAGCGCAGCGACCGTCGCGCCGGAGGCGATTACGTATCTCGGATCGTATCGGTCACTGACCATGCCCACGGGAACGACGAGCAGGAGATATCCCACCTGGAACGCACTGTAGACGAGTCCTGCGTCGAACCCCGAGAGTCCCCAGTCGTCGATGATGAGCGGCAGTACGGCCGAGTAATTGAACCAGAGCATCGCAGCGAGCGCCAGTGCGCCGCTTGCCCCGATCAGATTCCGCCACCGTCGGGCGACCATCACTCACCCTCGCAGACGATATCGAGCGCTGCGAACAGCTTCTCCACGCCTTCGGCGGCCCGGTAATACCGCCACCGCCCCTCGCGCCGTCGGTGAACGAGTCCGGCGTCGAACAACTGCGACAGATGTGTCGAGACGGTCGACTGGGGGAGATCGAGGGCCGCTCGCAGCTCACAGGTGCAACACTCACACTCGACCAGCAGCGAGAGCATTCGTAGCCGCTCGGCGTTCGAAAGGGCTGCCACTATCTGGTAGCGCGCTTCGGCTCGGTCGTCGTCCGTCTGTGATCGAACCAGACGCTCGATACGGTCGGTCGGTTCGTCGTCCAGTTTCGAGAGCCGGTCACGAACCTGACCGTCGACGTTCTCATCCATATCGAATCCGTTCGATATCGGACGGAAATTTGCTCGGTACCGAGACTTCGGACACCGAACGCCAGTCTCCTCCCTCGGTGTCGCCGTTTTCCTTGGTCCGGACGGTGGGTGATGGTATCGGCGTGGCTGCGTGTCTCGTAGCTATAGGGACGTACATAGTCAACATAGCTGAAGCTTTGAGGCATTGAATGGTAGTACATTACATGGCAAACTCTGACTCGATTCGAGTGGACTTCATCTGTCCGCAAAACGCCGGCCGAAGCCAGATGGCGGCGGCGTTTGCCGAACGAGAGCGGGCTGATCGTGAACTTGAACGGGTGGTCGAGGTCCACTCGTCAGGAACGAGACCGGCAGAAAGCGTCCACGACGAAGTCGTCGAGGCGATGGCTGAAGTCGATATCGACGTCTCCGACCGATCGCCGACCTACGTCGTGCCGGAAGCCCTCGAAACGAGTCACTTCGTCATTACGATGGGCTGCACCGTCGCGGAGTTCAATCCCGAACACTACGGTGTCGAGTCTCGCGAATGGAATCTCACGAACCCGGACGGGGAAGACATGGAAACCGTCCGTGAGGTCCGTGACGAAATCGAAACTCGCGTCGGAGCGTTGTTCGATGAAATCGAAGAGATCGCAACTGGCCGGACGGAGTCACAGTCACTTCCCCAGCGTGTATCAGACACCATTTCTGATATTTTCAAGTGATTGGTTGGTAGGCGGTGCGTCCTCGGTATCCAGAAGCGCCCCCGCTAGCTACTCGAACTCTGTGACTGATCGTGGTATTCGTAAAAATCCAGCTCTGAACGAGAACGACGCCACTCAGTCCATCGCCGCTGCGTCGGCCGGCTCGGGCGCGTACTCGTCGAGGAACCGATCCAGATCGCGAAACGCCGCCAGTCGCTCGGCCAGCGTCTCGTGATCCCAGTGCCACCACTTGGTGGCCTCGATCCGGGCGGCGGTCTCGGGGTCGAACCGTCGCCGGACCGGTTCGGCGGGCACGCCCGCGACGATGGTGTAGGGGTCGACGTCCTCGGCGACGACCGCACCGGCACCGACGACCGCGCCGTTGCCGATCGTCACGCCCGGGAGGACGATCGCGCCGTGGCCGATCCAGACGTCGTGGCCGATCGCGACCGGCTGGTCGGCCCGCCACTCGAACACCGAGTCGTCGTCGGGCCCCAGGTCGTACATCCCCGCGCGGTAGGTGAAGTGGTGGGCGGTCGGGCGATCGATCGGGTGGTTCGTCGGCCCCAGACGGGCGTCGCTGGCGACGTTGCCGAACTTCCCTATCGTGGTGAAGTCGAGCTGAACGCGCTCCATCAGGTACGTGTAGTCGCCGATCTCCGAGACGTTGACCCTGGTGTGCTCGCGGAGTTCGGTCCACGCGCCCACCTCGGACTTGCGGATCTCGACGGGCTCGTGCAACGTCGGCTCGGGGCCGAGCGTCCGCGTCCGGTCGGGGCCGTGCGATTCGAAGTAGGGCATGGTCAGCGTCGTCCCATCGTCGAGCCGACGATCTTTCGGGGCACGTTCGCGATCGCTTCGAGGAACCCGGTCTTCTCGGTGTCATCGTCCTCCCGGAGATAGGACCGGACCCGCTGGCTGACCAGCTCGACCGACCCGGCCAGCAGGAATATCAGGATGATACAGGCCATCATCTCGGTGTAGTGGAACGTCTGGCGCTGGATGTACAGTTCCAGCCCCAGGCCGCCCCCGCCGATGAGGCCCAGCCCGATCGCCGCCCGGACGTTGTGTTCGAGGTCGAAGGCGATCCAGGCGATGAACTGCCGGAAGACCTGACTGAGCATCCCAAAGGAGACCACCTGCGAGCGGCTCGCACCGGTCGAGCGGATTCCCTCGATGGGGCCGTCGGCGATCTCTTCGAGTTCGTCGGTGAACAACCGGCCGGCGTAGCCCGTGGTGTCGATCATGATCGCCAGCGCCGCGGTGAACGCCCCGACGCCACCCAGCGGGATCAGGATGAGGAACCACACCAGCCCCGGGATCGCGCGGATGAGGCTCATCGTCGCCCGGAAGACGAAGTTAAAGGGGTAGGGGACGACACGTTCGCTGGCCATCACGCCGAAGAACAGCGCGGCGGGCAGGCCCAGGACCGAGCCGGCGAACGCGACGCCCAGCGTGACGAACATCGCGCCCCATTCGATGACGAGCGGGTCACCGGTCCAGACGGGATAGGGGACCCAGTCGGAGACGAACTCGAAGACGATCGGCGAGGACTCCACCAGCAGGATCAGGTTCTCCTCCATCATGAACGACCAGTACTGCCCGAAGTCGATGAACGGCAGTCCGAACAGTTCCGCCGGCGGGAAGTAGTCGTTCTGTCCGTAGAGGGCGTCGATGAAGAACGGGAGCTGTTCGTAGAGCATCAGCAGGTCGAACTCGATGAGAAGCAGGCTGAAGTAAAAGAGAATCCCGCCACCGATCACACCCGCCAGCGTCCAGAGACGGCGCTTGGTCTTGCGCCGCTTCATGTCCTGAAGCTTCTGCTCGGCGGGGCTGTCGCCAATCTCGGCGAACCCGAAGTACTCGGTGGGTCGCCAGCCACCGGTGGAATCGGTGCTCACGCTTCGACCCTCCGGCTTTCTTCGAGCAGTTCTTCGACAGCGTCGGCTTCCTCGGGAGCGCCCCCATCGTCTGTCTCGGCCAGCCCGACTGTCTCGACGCTGCCGTACAGTTCGTCGATCAACTCGGGTGTCAGTTCGTCACGGCCGACGTCGAACAGTTTCTCGCCGTCCCGGAGGCCGATGAATCGGTCGCCGAAGTGTGCGGCGATGTTGACCTGATGGAGGCTCACCAGCGCGGTGACGTTGTGCTCCATCGCGGCCTTCCGGAGGTAGCCCATCACGGTCTCGGCGCTTGCGGGGTCGAGGCTCGCGACGGGTTCGTCAGCCAGCAGCAGTCGGGGGTCCTGTACCAGTGCCCGGGCGATGCCGACGCGCTGTTGCTGGCCGCCGGACATCTGGCTGACCCGCTGGTGAGCTTCGTCCAGCAGGCCCACGGTTTCCAGCGCCTCCAGTGCGCGGAGCTTGTCCTCGCGGGGCTGCCACTGGAAGAGACTTCGGACCAGCGAGACGTGGTCGAGCGAACCGGTCAGTGCGTTCAGGTACGCCGAGACGCCGTCGACGAGGTTGTGTTGCTGGAAGATCATTCCCACGTCCGATTGTGAGCCGGTGATCTCCTCGTCGTCGAGATAGATCGCGCCTTCGGTGGGGTCGGTCAGGCCGTTGGCACAGCGTAACAGCGTCGACTTGCCCGCACCGGACTCGCCGAGCAGCACCGCGAACTCGTCTTCGATCTCGAAGGATACCTCGTCCAGGGCGATGACGTCGCCGTATTCTTTCGTCAAATTTTCTACTTTGAGTGTACTCATGGTGGAAAATCGTAGGTCCTCACCCGATCAGGCCGCGGGGTCGATGCCGACGGCGTTCATCCGCTCGATCACTGGTTGATAGGTCTCCATCGAGGTGTCACGCAGCGTGGTGAACGCGGGACTGTCCGTGTTGTAATCGTCGGGGTAGTACTCCGAGAGTTTCTCCTCGCTGGAGTTTCGCAGTACCTCGCCGATCTCCTGTTTCTTCTCGGAGTCCCAGCTCTTGCGGGCGTACCACGGCTGTTTCGGAATCGGGAACGACCACCAGATGGGGCGAAGTGTCGGCGTCTCCGTGCCGATGTTCCCGAGGAAGGAGCTCTTGTCCTTGACTCGCTGCGGGAAGTCCGACTCGTACTCGGCCCCGATATGCGGGATACCGTTGCCACCCCAGGTCGTCGCGCCGTCGGCCTCGTCGTTGGCGACGCGCTGGATCGCCTGGTTGTGGTCGGTCCAGCTCCCCTCGAAATCGCCAGGTGGACCAGTCGGAGCCTCGCCGATGTCGAGGCCGGCCTGCTGGAGCGTGTACAGTGCGAAGATCGAGCCGCTGGTGCTCAGGCGGTCGGCGAACGCCCAGGTCTTGCCCTCGACGTCCGTACGGCCCTGAATGTCAGACTCCGGCGGGACGAGCATTACCGAGAAGTAGAACGCCGACCCGTCAGTGACGTTCGTGCCGTAGACGTCCATGAGGTCGGGATTGGAGATGAGCGTCACGTCGTCCATCCCGATCTCGGCCTGTTCGCTCTCGAGTGCGGGCTTGATCGCCGAGTAGTTCTGCGGAACCTTCATTTCGATGTCGACACCGTCGACCTTGTCGTTGAGCATGTCGACGACCGGCTTGTACCGGGGCCGGAGGTCACCCGGTGTCCCCGGTGTCAACAACATCGTGATCTGTTCTTTGGAACTGCTGCCGCCACCGAGGACGGAGCCACAGCCGGCCAGTCCTGCGGTTACGGCCGTCGCACCCCCACCGAGCAGGAAGCGTCGGCGCGTCGTTGTCCCGTCGATCCCACTCCGGTCCGATCGCGAGTTCGAATCCATGCACTCGGGGAGAACAGACAACCTCCCCTAAGCGTTGTCTGGGTACAGTACGGCCGAATATGTGGGGCCGGGTTTTCCCCCCGAGCGGTCGAGACTAGTTCGGATTCTCCGTTCTCTGTCTCGATGGCTGCACGTCCGTCTCTGATCAGTGCTCTGCGTCCAGACCGGTCCGTACTCGCCTTTCTAGTCGGGTGTTCGATCCCCTACTCACTGGACGGACTGGAGAGTATACAGCGAATCCTTTTGCGGGATTCGCGGAAGGGTTCGTCCGAAAACGATGCACACAGTCGAAGATCGAACAGACCGGTTCGAACTGATCGCCGTCAGCGACGGGGATCGCCTCGGCACGCTCGCCGATAGCGTCCTCTCGGCTGGCTGTGAACTGTCGATCCGCCAGGAGCCGACCGCACAGCTCGTGATGCAACGAGCCGTCGAGCCCGTCGAGGGCCAGCCGTTCAACCTCGGCGAGGTCGTCGTCACCGTCGCCGAGGTGCTGGTCGACGGCGCGAAGGGCTTCGCGATGGTCCCCGGCAAGGACGAACGCCGTGCGCTCTCGGGTGCCATCGTCGACGCCGCGGTCGCCGCCGACCACGAGTGTCGGTCCGAGATCGAATCCCAGCTTCGGGAGGCCGCCGACGAGCAGGCGGCCGAGCGCCGAGAGCAGTGGGCCCACACCCGCGAGACGGCCGTCGAATTCGACGCGATGGAGGAAGACACGTGAACGCCCTCGGCATGGACCCCGTTCACGACACCCGGAACTGCTATCGCCGCCTGGTCGACGCCTACAGCCGCCCGGGCACGATCCAGCCACTCGACGATATCACGACACCGGTCGATCGGGCCGTCCTCGCGACGCTGGTCGACGGTGAGACGCGGCTGTACTCACCCGACGACGCGCTGTGCGAAGCGCTGGCCAGCCAGGGCCGACTCGACGCCGCCGACCTCGATGAGGCGACGATCGTCCACAGCCACGGGTCGACCGACGGCGGCGTCGCAGAGGCACCGCGTGGCTCACTCAAAGAACCGAGCCAGGGCGCGACGGTCGTCTACCGTATCCCCACGCTCGCCGCCGGCGACGTCACACTCGACGACGCCTACGACGGCACGACTGTCGCAATCGAGGGGCCGGGCGTTCCCGACCGACGGACGCTGACCGCCGCCCTCCCGGCGAGTGAGTTCGAGGCGATCGCCCAGGCACAGTCGACGTTCCCCCGCGGCGTCGACGTCGTCCTCACGACCGAGGATCGACTGGCCGCACTGCCCCGCTCGATCGACCTGGAGGTGGTCTGAATGGGGTACGTCGCAGTCGAAGCCGGCGAGGAGACGATCCGAAAGGCCGAGGAGCTGTTCGAGAGAGGGCGGATCGAAGGCGAGAGCGAGTCGATCGACGTCGAGGCGATCGACGACCAGTTCGGCCGGCTCACAGGCCAGGCCATGAGCGAAGCCGGCCTCTACGCGCCACGACTCGCGGCGCTCGCGGTCAAACAGGCCCAGGGCGACACGATGGAGGCCGCCTTCCTCCTGCGAGCCTATCGCTCGACCCTGGAACTGTGGGACTACAGCGTCCCGGTCGACACCGCCGATATGTTCGCTCGCCGCCGTGTCTCGCCCGCCTACAAGGACGTCCCCGGCGGGCAGTTGCTCGGCGCGACCAACGACTACACCCAGCGCCTGCTCGACTTCGACCTCGATGGTGAGAGCGACCCCGAGGACCCCACAGCGGAGTGGGATCTCGATATCGAGGAACCCGAGTCGCTACGCAACGTGCTGGACGTCCTCCGCGAGGAGGGACTCGTGGCCGACCCGCCCGACGAGCCGCCCGAGGACGAGCCCCACGACACGACGCGCACGCCCGTGACACATCCCGCACCGCGCTCGGCGGTCCTGCAGGAACTCGCCCGCGGCGAGACGGGGTCGGTGACGGGCCTCTCGTATAGCGTGCTCCGGGGTTACGGCCAGGTCCACCCGACGCTCTCGGAGGTCCGTACTGGTGCGCTTCCGGTCGTGATCGAACACCCCTACACCGGCGAGGAGGCGACGGTGACGACGACCCAGGTCACCGAGGCGGGCGGCGTCGTCCCGGTTTACGAGAAGCGCGACGACCCGCAGTTCGCCTTCGGCTACGGCCTCGTGTTCGGCCGGACCGAGCGCAAGGCGATCGGGATGGCGATGCTCGATGCCGCCATCCAGCTCGACGGCGACGCGCCCGCCGAAGACGCCGAGTTCGTCCTCGATACGATCGACGGCCTCGACGCCTTCGGCTTCATCGAACACCTCAAACTCCCACACTACGTGACCTTCCAGAGCATCCTCGACCGCATCCGGTCGATCCGAGAACGCAAGCAGCGAGGCAGCCCCGTCACAGACGACGCCGCGCCGGCCGGGGAGGTGAGCGGCGATGATTGAGGAACTGCCGCGCTGGGCCCCGAAAGGTGCGAGTAGCGACGACACTGCTTGTGGAACCGACACAGACGCTGACGAGCAGGACGAGGATCTCTGCTCGGACGGCGGGCCGACTGCAGCAGGCGCCGCTGCCGCCGATCCGGACTCGGTCGACGATCTGCTCGACACCGAGGATTCGGGCATGACGGGGTACAACTACGCCTACCTCGACGAGCACACCAAACGCGAGGTCCGCCGCGCTACCCTGTCGGCGATCGCGATCCCGGGCCATCAGGTCCCCTATGCCTCCCGGGCGATGCCGCTGGCCCGCGGCTGGGGGACCGGCGGCATCCAGGCCTCGATGTCGCTGCTGGGTCCCGAAGACACGTTCAAGGTGATCGATCAGGGTAGTGACGAGAGCGTCAACGCCGCCAACATCCGACGGCTCGCGAAGACCACGGCCGACGTCGACGGCACGACCGACACGACGAAGGCGTCGATCATCCAGACCCGCCACCGCATCCCCGAGGAGGTCCTCGACGACGACCAGATCCTCGTCCTGCAGGTGCCGATCACGGACCCGCTTCGACGGGTCGACCCGAGCGACGACGCCAACCGTCGCCGCCACGCCCACAAGGACTACGCGAAGATGTGGGTCGCCCTCTACGAGAACGTCGTCGAGTGGGGCGAGATCAACGTCGGCTCTCGCTATCCAGTGATGGTCGCCGGCCGCTACCTCATGGACCCCTCGCCGATCCCGCGCTGGGACGTCCCGAAACTCCACGACGCCGACAACCTCTACGTCTTCGCTGCGGGTCGAGAAGCCCGGATCTACGCCGTCCCGCCCCACACCGACGTCGAACCGCTGGCCTTCGCGGACAAGTCCTTCCAGGTCGAACGCTTCGACGAGCCGTGTGCCCACTGCGGGAGCGAGGACACCTATCGCACCGAGATCGAGACCGACGACGGCGATCGGTTGGTCGTCTGCAACGACACCAGTTTCTGCGAGAAACGCGAGGCCGACCCTGATCTCGCCAAGGATCACCACCTCGACTGCGAGGGCGTGACGTGGGGACCGGCCACGGGCGGCGTCGAGGCCGCCAGCGGGCACGTCGACGCGGATGGCGTCGCTGGAGTCGAGGGAGGTGACGACCAATGACCGTCCTCGACGTCTCGAACCTCACCAAAATTTACGGCGAGGGCTGCCCCGACTGTCTCGACTTGACCGGTCCGGAGATGGGGCGCAATCAGTGTCCCGAGTGTGGCAGCGTCGTCGCCTGTGCCGACGTCGACTTCGAGGTCTTCCAGGGCGAGGTCCTGGGAATCGTCGGCGAGTCCGGCAGCGGCAAATCCAGCGTCGCCGAGATGCTCTCGCTGGATCTCGAAGCCACAGGTGGAAGCGTCGACTACCACGCGATCGACGGCGACCTCCTCGAGACCGACTACCAGCAGCGCCGCGAGTTACAGGACTTCCACGTCGGGATGGTCCACCAGCACGTCCGAGACGGCCTGAATCTGGACTTCTCTGGCGGCGGCAACGTCGCCGAGAAGTTGCTCTCTGCGGGCTGGCGCGACTACGGAGATATCCGCGACAGAGTACGAGAACTGTTCGAGGACACGGAGGTCCCGACCGACCGGATGGACGACGCGACCGACACCTACTCCGGCGGGATGCAACGGCGCGTCCAGATCGCCAAAGCCATCGCCAACGACCCGTCGCTGGTCGTGCTCGACGAACCCACGACTGGCCTGGACGTCAGCGTCCAGGCACGCGTGCTGGACATGTTCCGCGAGATCCAGCGCGAGCAGGGCCTGGCGACCATCGTCGTCAGCCACGACCTCGGTGTGATTCGACTGCTCGCCGACCGTACCCTCGTCATGCGCCAGGGTCGGATCGTCGAGCGGGGCCTGACGGACCGCGTGATGGAGGATCCCCATCACGAGTACACACAGACGCTGATCAACTCGGTGATCTAAATGAGCGACATCCTCACCATCGACGGCCTGACGAAACGCTTCGAGATGCACGTGATCGATGGCCGGGAGGTGGCCGGCCTCGAAGACGTCACGTTCGACGTCCGCGACGGCGAGTTCCTCGCGGTCGTCGGCGAATCCGGCAGCGGCAAGTCCTCGCTGTTGAAGTGCATCCACCGCACCTACGAACCTACGAGCGGCACGGTGGCGTACCACAAGGGCGACCAAACTGTGGATCTGGCGACCTGCGACGAACGAACAGTCCTCGCACTTCGCGGCGCGGAGATCGGCTACGCTTCACAGTTCCTCCACGAGATTCCCCGCGTCCCCGCCGTAGATGTCGTCGCCCGCCCGCTGCGCGAACAGGGCAAGTCACCCGAGACTGCCCGAGAGATTGCCCGCGACCTGCTGGAGACCCTGCAGTTGCCCGAGGAACTGTTCGAGGCCTACCCGGCGACGTTCAGCGGCGGCGAGCGACAGCGCGTCAACCTCGCGCGGGCGATTGCCCCTCGACCCCGACTGCTCCTGCTCGACGAACCGACGAGTGCGCTCGATCCCGAGACACGCGAGCACGCCCTCGATCTGCTCGAATCGTATCTCGACTCGGGGACGACGGTCGTCGGCGTCTTCCACAACCGCGACGTCGTCGAGCGGATCGCCGACCGCGTCGTCGAGATGGACGACGCCCGCGTCCAGCGCGTCCTCGACTGTTCGGCCTACCGCGAGGAGGTGACGGCATGAGCCACCCCGAGGTCGATCCGATCGAGGTCGAACGGACCCTCGTCGAGAACGCGACGGTCGTCACACCAATCAATTCCTTCGAAGGAAGTATTCTGATCGAGGGTGACCGGATCGTTGCGGTCGAGTCTGATCCGGCGAGCGGCCAGCGGGCCGACCGGACCGTCGACGCCAGCGGGAAGCTTCTCATCCCGGGACTGATCGACATCCATGGCGACGACATCGAGCGCCACCGCTTTCCGCGAGGGTCACCCGTCGACGAGGACATCGCCTTCCGGACTGTGGATCGAACCAATCTCTCTGCGGGCGTGACGACGAAGTTCCACGCGATCGCCTTCCAGGACGCACCGGACGACCACCGCTCGGCCGAGATCGCCATCGAGATGGTCGAGTCGATCCACGAGGCCGACCACCTCCTGGCCGACCACCACGTCCACGCCCGCTGTGAGTTGACCGACCCTGACTGCGTCGATGCCGTCGAAGGCATTCTGGAGATGCCGGCGGTGAAACTCGCCTCGGTGATGGCCCACATCCCCGGGAAGGGGCAGTTCGGCAGCCCGGAGGCGTTCAAGCAGTGGTATCTGGACAACCGCGACATCAGCGAGGAGCGCGTCGACGAGTTGATCGCCCAGCGGACCAGCGTCGACCAGGAGACGCTGAACGACCGGATCGCGACGATCGTCGAACGGGCACGGGAGGCGGGTGTCGCGCTGGCGTCGCACGACGACGAGACGGCTCTCGAAGTCGAACGCCTCCATGACCGGGGAATCGAGATCAGCGAGTATCCCGTGACGCTGGCGGCGGCGGAACGCGCCACGGAACTGGGGATGACCACGGCGATGGGCGCGCCGAACCTCGTCCGCGGGGGAAGCCAGTGGGGTAATCTGGGCACTGCCGAGGCCATCGCGGCAGACGTCGTGGACGTCCTCTGTGCGGACTATCACCCGCCGTCGCTGCTTGCTGCGCCGTTCGTCGACACGGGCGAACCGCTGCACGAACGCGTGGCTCGGGTGACGCTCAACCCTGCAGAAGCGGTCGGACTCGCCGATCGCGGCCGGATCGACGAGGGCGCTCGTGCGGACCTGCTCGTCGTGGATCGAGAGCCGACGCCGACGGTCGAGCGCGCGTTCGTCGCCGGCGAGGAGGTCTACCGGGAGGGGGCGCGGTGACCGACGCGCCCGCGGAAGCGCTCGACCCGGACCAGCACCTCGGCGCGGCGATGGACGTCCGCTTTGCCGACACCGTTGGGGAGTTCGCCGAGCAGTGCCAGCAGTGGGGACTGGACCACGTCGAACTGAAGGCCGAGTATCTGGCGGGCCATCCCGAGACGCCCACGCCTGCCGAACTGCGTCGGCTCAGCGAGGCCTTCGACTGCTCGCTCACGCTGCACGCACCCTTTCGAGACTGGAATCTCGGCAGCTTCAACGAGTCGGTCCGTCGGGCGTCAGTGGGGATGGTCACACAGACGCTGACCGACGCCGCCATTGCCGAGGCGGGCGCGGTCGTGGTCCACGGCGGGGCTGTCCCGCGGCGGTACCCCGAGTGGGTCCGCGAGACGGCCCGCGAGAACGCTCGCCAGTCGCTGCAGGCGTGTGCCGACCACGCGGCCGACGTCGGCGTCCCGTTGTGTCTCGAAAATCAGCCCGAGAGCGACAGCGACGAGCGCCACACCACAACGCCCGACGACCTCGCGGCGATGCTCGATTCCGTCAACGCTTCCCCCGAGGTTCTGAAGATCACGCTCGACGTCGGCCACGCGAAGGTCAACGGCGTCGACTGGCGCGACTTCGCCGAGCGGTTCGGCGACCGGATCGAGGTCGTCCACCTCCACGACAACGACGCCACTGCCGACCAGCACGAGCCGTTCCCCGGCTACGAGTCCGTCGTCGAGTCGGTCCCGGCGAGCTACTTCGTCTTCGAGATGAAATCCGTCTCGGACGTGGCGAGGAGTATCGGTGCAGACGTCGCGCCGCTCGAATCGGGGGGTGTCGGCGGGTGATTGATCGCTACGAGGCCGTCGTCTTCGACAACGACGGCGTGCTGGTCGAACCGACCGACCGCGCGGTCCTCGTCGACGCCGTCGTCGAGTCTTTCCGGGCGTTCGACGTTGACATCGACCGCTCGCTCGCGCGTCGGACGGTCGAGAAGGACGCCGTCCCGGTCGAGGCGGCCGAAGAGCACGGGATCGATCCGGAGGCGCTCTGGCACCACCGGGAGTTGACCGCGAGTCTCGCCCAGCAGGCCCACGTCCGCGAGGGCGGGAAGCCGGTGTACGACGACGTGGTTGTGCTCGACGAGCTCGACGTGCCGCTGGGCGTGGTCAGCAACAACCAGCACGCGACGATCGAGTTCCTGCTCGCCTACCACGATCTGCCCGCGTTCGAGACGGCCTACGGCCGACAACCGACGCTCACTGGCGCGGCACGGCGAAAGCCCGAACCGGACTACATCGAGCGCGCGCTGGCCGACCTCGGCGTCGAGGAGGCGCTGTACGTCGGCGATTCCGAGAAAGACGTCGTGGCTGCCCACGCGGCCGGGATCGATTCGGCGTTTCTCCGCCGTGAGCACGTCGCGGACGTCGACCTCTCCGTCGAACCGACCGTCGAAATCTCCAGCCTTCGGGAGTTGGTCGATCGGTCGACAGCCGCTGGTCCGCTACGGTAGCCGTGGCAGGACCTGTGGCCGAAGTAGATCAGCAGTGCCCGCTCAGGATCGCGAGAACATCGCCTTCAGCTGTTCGCGCGAGAAGAGCGTCGAGGGCTTGTCCATGTGGACGCCGATCTTGCCCGAAAACAGCGACAGTCCCACACGTTGGACGCCGCGAGGCAGCGAGTAACAGCGCCGGACCCACGATCCGAGCTTGATCTCCCGACCCAGATCGTCACGCCAGGCCGTCTCGTAGTCGTCGAGTGTCATCGGATTTCGGGGATCGATCGTCTCGACGGCGTGATCGGCCGCGAACATGCCGTAGCGAATGCCCCCGCCGGTGAACGGCTTGGTCTGGCCCGCGGCGTCGCCCAGCAGGAACGCCCGCCGCGAGGTCACAGTGTCGGGCGGGCCGATCGGGATGAGCCCCGAGCAGCGATTGGTGGTGTCGGCGTCGTAGCTCTCGGTGAAGGTGTCGAACCACTCGCGGACCTCGGTTCCGGGTCGGGCCGCGAGTCCGTACTCGACGCCCGCCTCGCCGCGGGGGATGCGCCACGCGAAGAATCCCGGCACAGTCAGATGGACGTCCACGAAGTCCTGGTCGTCGGGCGTCTCGTCGAAGCCCAGGACACCGTGGAGCAGTTCGTCGGGTTCGGGCAGGCCGACCTCGCTGCGGACTTTCGAGCGCGGCCCGTCCGCCCCGGCGACCATCTTCGCTTCGTGGGTCTCGACACCCTCGGGACCCCTCACTGTGACCGCGACGTGGTCCGGGTGTTCCTCGACGCCCGTGACGGTGTGGTTCTCGCGGAGGTCAGCGCCGGCGTCGCGGGCCGCGTCCGCGAGCCAGCGGTCGAGGCCGACGCGGTCGATGACGTGCGAGATCGTCGTGTCCTTGTAGAATTTGTAGGGTTTGCTCTCGGGGCCGCCCAGTCGGAAGCGAGCGCCGTAGATCTCGTTCTGCAGGAGGGCCTCGCGAGCGCCCTCGGGCGTGAAGTCCCAGATGTCCGTCGAGACGTGGCCCGAACACGCCAGTGGCTCGCCGACGCTGCCGGCCTCGAACGCCAGCACGTCGTAGCCCGCCTCGGCCGCCCGGCGGGCGAAGCGCGAGCCTGCGGGGCCAGCGCCGACGACGACGAAATCGCGCATACTTGTGTCAAACTCGTTGGTGGATAAATACCTTCTCGAATCTTGCTCGCTGGAACTGGTGATTCACTCGCGAACGAGCAGGGAACGCCCTCGCCTCGCTGGCTAGGAATCGGAGACTGCAACGCTACTAGGCAGGGAAAGCCCTCGACTCGCTGGCTAGGAAACGGTGACAACAACGCTACCAAGCAGGGAAAGCCCTCGACTCGCTGGCGGCCGCTGAGCAGGATATCTCGCTCACTCCGTTCGATCGATAGGGCCTGCTCAGCGACTCTCCTTCGGCGCGAGCGTGGAGAGGGCTTTCGAGGAGTTGTTGTCTCACGTGGTTGTGATTGCTAGCGAGCGTGGTGAGGGCTTTCGAGAGGTCGTTTTTGTTCCAGAGTTGTTTAGAAAACCGAGTGAACAACTGCTAACTCAAAATTCTCCAAGTCGAGATTGCCCGCCGTCGTCGACGAACTCACCGGCGCGCTCGATCGTCTGCTGAAAGGTCGACTCCTGGCTGCGGTCGTACAGCGTCGCCGCGGGGTGGACAGACACGATCACACGCCGCGACGCACCCGAAATAGCGACCTCGAAGATCTCGCCTGCTTCGCTCGTCACGGCCACGTCCCGCTCCAGGAGGTGCTGACTCGGCACTTTCCCGAGCGTGACGATCACGTCCGGATCGACGCGGTCGATCTCTTCGTCCAGGTAGCCACGACAGTTCTCAAGCTCCGCGCTTTTGGGATCGCGGTTGTCGGGCGGGCGACAGCGCACGCAGTTGGTGATCCGCACGTCCGCCCGCGAGAGGCCGGCGTCCCGGAGCGCGTCGTCGAGCACGTCGCCGCTGCGCCCGACGAACGGCTCGCCCTGCTCGTCCTCCTGTGCGCCCGGGGCCTCGCCGACGAACAACAGGTCGGCCTCAACCGGGCCGACGCCGTTGACGATTCGGCTGCGGGAGTCGACCAGTGCGGGACAGCGCGAACACTCCGACACGCACAACTGCTCGTCCATGGTCTCGAATCGAACCCGCGTCGGCAAGAATCCGCCGGGTCAGCGCCGATCGAACGCCGCGACCGCCCGCGCAGCCTGCCGCGCCACCCTGAGTGGCTCGGGCCGCCCGCCCTCCGGTGTGAACGCCCGCACAGTTTGGACGGCCTCCTCGCGCGGACAGCCCTCGGCCCGGACGAAGACCGTCTCGTCGCCGACCGCGACCGCGTGGCGCTCGGGCTGGGCGCGGTAGGTTTCGAGTCGCCATTCCAGCGCGTCGCCTTCGAAGGCCTCTCGGAGCGCAGATTCCAGGCCCGCACTTGCCTCGAAGCTGATCGAGATGGCGGGTCGGTCGGCAGCGTCGGCGATGGCGGCGAGATCGAGGACGTTGAACCAGGCGGGCGCGATCCCCGCAAGGAGAAGATAGCTGACGTCCGGACGGTCCAGCCGCTCGATCATCTCGATCACGGTGGCGGTGGCGTCGCTGCCGCCGACAGTGCACTGGCCGAAAACGAAGCCGTCGACGCTACGGTCGACTCGACAGACGACACCGGCGAGCGTGCTCCGGTCCTCGCGGAAGGACTCGGCCACGCCGAGGGCGCGAACCCCCGACTTCACGCTAGGTGTTCTCCTTGATCTCCGAGAGCTGGTCGATCAGTTCGTCGTTCGAGGCGGTGAACTCGTACTCGACGTCGCCGTCGTGGGTGTTCTCCTCGGCGGAGACGCCGTCGTCGTCCTCGAAGTCTGTGTCGTACTCCTGGTTTTCTTGCTCGGACTCGTCGTAGCTCCCGAACCCCATGCTCGTCTAGAACATTAGGATTCGTGTACAAAAAGCTCGCTGAAAATTCCCTTCACACGTTGGGTGAAACGACGCCGTCCACCAGACTGAAGCCGGTTGCGAGCGACCGCTCGGACATGGAAGTCCACACCGTCACAGCCGACGCGGAGACGTTCACCGCCAACGTCTATCTCGCAGTCGCAGACGACCGGGCGACGCTGGTCGACGCCGGTGCCATGCCGGGCGTCGTCGAGGCGATCCGTGAGCATACCGACGAACTCGACGCGGTCGTCCTGACTCACCAGCACGGCGACCACGTCGCGGAACTCGACGCCGTCCTCGACGCCTTCGATGCCGACTGTTACGCCTACGCCGACCACCCACGCCGGACGCACGAACTCGCCGATGGGGACACGATCACCATCGGCGACGAGGTGTGTGAGGTCGTCTACACGCCGGGCCACGCCGACGACCACGTCTCGCTCGTGGGCGACGCCTCCCTGTTCAGCGGTGACGTCGTGGTCCACGACGACGGCGCGTTCGAGTACGGCAGTTTCGGCCGGACCGATCGCCCGGGCCAGTCCCGCGAGCAGTTGATCGAGAGCATCCAGCGCCTCCTTGAGCGAATGCCCGACGGCGTCGAGCACATGTACTCTGGCCACGGCGGCGTCTTCCACGGCGACGTCCGGGACGTCGTCGCGACGGCGCTCGAACGCGCGGAGAAGCGCGAGCCGAAGTATTCCGAGTGAGAACCGGAACCAAAATTTCAATAGTACACTGGCGAACTCACTGACGAGTCTCAATGTCGTCGGTCCTCGCGGATTTCCCCGGCCGGTTCAGCGTCGCTGGCTCCGAGCGTGACGGCCCGGCAGAGGGGCGGATCGTCCTCGGTGAAGACCGCCTCGTGCTCGCGGCCAGCGAGGACGATCGAGTCACGATTCCCCTGTCGGCGGTGTTCGACGTCGTTTCGGGCAACGAGGCCGCGATGCTCGACGCCATCCCCGGGACGCCCGTCACCGTCGCCTACGAGAACGAGACGAGCCGGACGACCGCCGTCGTCGCGGCCGAGGAGGCCACGATCGGCAAGTTCACCACGGTGCTGTTCAAGGCGCTGCTCAACGGGACGCGCGTGACGCTGCAACACCCGGCAAAAGTCGGCGGGCGCGTCCTCGACACGGCGTTCAAGGGCGGCCTGCTCACGCTCAAATCCGGCGGCGTGGTCTTCGACACTGACGAGGGACCGGTGACGATTCCCCTGTCGTCGATCGTCGACTTCGACCGCGAGACGAGGGCGGTCGACGGGACCGACCGGCCGGTGCTGGTCGTCAGCCACGTGGACACTGGCGAGGCGCTGACGACGCTGGCGGCGACCGACTCCCCGCGAAAACTGTCTATCCTCGGCCGATACCTGCGACAGACCTACGACACGGTTCTCGAATCCCTCCAGCAGCTCTCCCTCTCGGAACCCGAGACCGAGACGCTGGCGACGCTGTACTCGGCTGGCGACATGGACGTCTCGCTGACGAGCGTTCTCGATGAGGGCCCCCAGACGGTCAAGCGGATTCTCCACGCACTCCACCAGAAGGGGCTGATCGAGTCCGGCGAGAACGCTCCCGTCCTCACCGCGAAGGGGCAGATCGTCGTCAATCAGTATCTCGAACGAGTAAATAGCTGACCGCGTCGCGACCCGACAGACGACCTGGGGAAAGACATTTGCCGGCCTGCCGGGTTGTCCCGGGTGATGGACGCCCTCCGACGCTCGCGACGCGACCTGCTCGGATTGCTCGGTGTCGGCCTCGCCGGCGCACTCGCCGGCTGTGAAGGTGACGGTGAGCCGACCGACCCACCACCGACAGACAGCCCGACCGCGGACCCCACACCGACGTCGACACCCGACCCGCCCGGTGGGGGGACGCTCAGCGCCTCCAACGGGATTCCCGGCGATGGCTTCGGTAGCGCGGTCGCGGTCGACGACGCAGTCTTCGTCGGTGCGCCGGGCGCTGGCTCCGACGGGGGCGGTCGCCTCGACGCCTTCGAGTGGAACGGGGCCGACTGGACCGGCGTGGCGACGCTCGGCCCGTCCGACGGCGAGACCGGCGACCGGTTCGGCTCGGCGCTGGCAGTCGACGGCGACACGCTACTCGTCGGCGCGTACGGCTGGGCGCCCGGAAGCGACGGCCCCGACACCGACGCGGCCGGCGCGGCGTACGTCTTCGAGCGAGCGGGCGGCGAGTGGGCCGAGCAGACCCGACTCGTGCCGGACGACGGCGACGCATACGATCGCTTCGGCTACTCGCTGGCGCTCGATGACGGGACCGCCCTGATCGGCGCGTTCAACGACGAGGATCCGCACGGCGACTCCGCCGGCGCGGCGTACGTCTTCGAACGCACAGGGGGGAGCTGGAGCCAGCAGGCGAAACTCACCGCCGAGGACGGCGACGAACAGGACTACTTCGGGCGGTCGGTCGACCTCGACGGCGATCGAGCACTGATCGGTGCGCGACGGGCGACGACGCTACTCGGCGGCGAGAAAGCCGGGGCTGCGTACGTCTTCGAACGCAGCGGAGAGACCTGGAGTCAGCAGCAGAAATTCTGGCCGCACGATACCGACACCTGGGACCGCTTCGGCGAGGCCGTCGCGCTCGACGGCGAGACGGCGCTGGTCGGGGCCTATGGAGACGAAGATCCGGTCGGTGACGGCCGTTTCGAGGGTGCGGGATCGGCCTACGTCTTCGAGCGCCGCGATGGGCGGTGGCGACAGCAGGCGAAACTCGCGGCCGAGTCGAGCGAACCGAACGACGCCTTCGGGCTCGCGGTCGCACTCGACGGCGGGACGGCGCTGGTCGGCGCGCCGAATCACGACGTCGACGACGTCGACGGCGCCGGCTCCGCCGTCGTCTTCCGACAGGACGGCACCGAATGGACCGAGAGCAATAGCTACAGCGCGGCGACGCCAACCGAGAACGGTCGCTTCGGCGTGGCGGTCGAACTCGGATCGGGACTCGCAGTCGTCGGTGCGCCCGGCGCGGACGACGACCCGGAAGTTCCGGGTTCGGCGTTCGTCCTCGAGCGTTAAGCGGTCCGGGGCTCTTTGGCCTTCGGACGGAGGTTGTGATAGCCGCACTTGCGACAGCTATCGGCGCGCTTGGGGTTGCGAGCGTTACAGCGCATGCAGATCTGCTTGTCGAGGATTCGACCCTCGGCTTTCTCGAAACTGGCCATGGTGTGCTGTCCTTCCGGATGGGCGCGTTTAACTTTTGCGAGTCGACGGATCCCGTGTCGATCGGTAGGACAGCCGACGACTACTACGTACCGACCGGCAATACGGCCGGTCGACCACCGAATTCGGGACGGTCCGGCAGGGTAACATTCACTTGGGGGGTCCGCGTATGTAGCCACGTGTCATCTCCCGCGACCAACATCGAGGCTGTGCTGGAGGAGTCCGGGCCGGACTACGAGGACTTCAGCTACGAACAGCCGACCGGCGGGAGTCAGACTGACGTCTATCTGGTGACGCTGAACTACCGCGGGGAGACCTACGAGGTCGTCGTGAAGTTCCAGCCGCCCAACGGCGTCAACTTCGCACTCGAACCGTATCTCCACGAGTACGTCGCCGACCGAACCGAGATCCCGGTCCCGCGGATCCTGGTGTTCAAGCAGGATCCCGAACAGAACGTCCCGCCCTACTTCGTCACCGAGCGCATGGAGGGCGACAGCCTCTCCGATAAGTTCGACGGACTCGACGCCGATCTCCGCTCGCGGATCATGACCCAGGTCGGCGAAATCTTGGGCGAACTCCACTCGAACATCGCTTTCGAGGGCTTCGGCTACTTCGGCCTGCAGAACGACCGGCTCGTCGTCGAGAACCTCACCTGGGACTGGCGGGAGTTCTTCGACGATCTGACCCGCGGCCACCTCGACCGTCTCGAGTCGACGCCGTTTGCGGACCTCTCGAAGACGGCCGGGCAGGCCATCGACGGCGCGATCGACTCCATCCCGACGACCGCAACGCCGCGGCTGGTCCACGACGACTTCCGGCCCGCGAACCTGATGTACAACGACGAGGCCGATCAGCCCATCACGGCCGTCCTCGACTGGCAGAACGCCCTGGCCGGCCATCCCGAGTACAACGTCGCCCAGACTGAGTTCCTCTTTATCGATTCGGTGTTCCGCGATCCCGAAGTGCGTGCGAGCCTCCGTGAGCAACTCCACGACGGCTACCGGGAGTTCCACGAGTTCCCCATCGACGACGGCTACGAGCGTCGCCGGCCCCTCTATCAGCTCTCGACGCTACTGTGGCGGATGGCCGGCTTCGAGCGCGCGTTCAGCGACGCCGGCGGCCTCGCCGAAGCCCGGGCGAAAGCCTACTATCGCGAACAGTTCGAACGGCTCGTCTCCGCACTCCCCGACTGACCGGCGCGAGCGGCGCTCACGGCCGGGAAACACCGATTCGGTTTCTCGATAGTTGTAATGGTCGGCCCATACTCCTCACCGAACTGTAACGATCGCGGATTACGATGTTTTAAAGGCCCCCGGTCACATAGTGTGGGTGATTCCCATGTCGAGCGATTTCACGGTTCGTCGCTACGAGGCTGACGACGCCGAAGACGTGCGCAACCTTCACGACAAGTGGTCGTGGGACGTCGAACACCCCGAGTCTGAGCACCCCAACATGTACGCCGACCTCGACGACGTCGAGGACGAGTATCTCGAAGACGGTGGGGAGTTCCTCGTCGGACTCGACGACGGCCATCTGGTCGCGACCGGGGCGTTCGAGCGCCTGGACGACGAGACGGCGGTTCTCCGTCGGATCCGCGTCGATCCGGCCTATCAGCGCGAGGGATACGGAACGAAGATCCTCGACGCACTCGAAGAACGCGCCGACGAGGCCGGCTACGAGGCGACCATCATCGACGAGATGGGCCTCAACGAGTCCGCTCAGGCGTTCCTCGAGTCCCACGGCTACGAGGTGGCCGACCGGGACGTCCACCTGGGGACTGAACTGGTCTCCTACCGAAAGACGATCGCCTGATACCCCGTTTTCACGGCCGAAACCGAACGTATTCGGGACGTTGAGCGCTGGATGTCGACACGCTTTCGACGCTCGGCCGCCCGCGTTCGCGTATGGGTGACATCGAGGAGGACCGCATCTACGCCGACACGCTAGGGAAGACCGACCTGTACGTCGCGACCGGCCTGGGCGTCGCGGCGGTGTCGGTCTCGAACGACCGCATCGGCCAGTTCAGCCTCGCACATCGCTGTGAGGCGCACGACGTGGCTGCCGACGGCACGCGCGTGCTCGTCGCCACTGACGAGGACGTCCTCGCCATCGAGACCGGCGGCCCGGACCTGCCTGTCGAGCCCCTGGACTTTGGCCCGGCCGTCGCAGTGGGGGTCGCTGACGCGCCGCTGGCCGCAGCCCCCGACGGCACGGTCTACGCGCTCACCGACGACTGGGAACCGCTGGGCACCGTCGCGTCGGTGCGAGCGATCGACGGCGACCTCGTGGCGAGTTTCGAGGGCGTGTTTCGGGTCGACGAGACGCTGGAACACGTCGGATTAGACGACGCCTTCGACGTCGTCGGGCGCGAGACGCCCTACGCGGCGACGAGCGAGGGCCTCTACCGCCTCGGCCCGGGCTGGACCCGTGATCTAGAGGGTGACTTTCGGGTCGTGAGCGCTGCCGGCGAGCAGGCCCACGCCGCGACTGCCGACGCGCTGTACACCCGTGAGGGCGGTTCCTGGCGCGAGCGTGACGTTCCGACGGACGAACCGATCGTCGACGTCGGCTACGTCAAAGATGGGGGCGTCGTTGGAATCACGAAGTCGGGCACGTGTCTGGTCGATCCTGTGGCAGCGAAAGACGGCGCGAGCGGGTGGCGTTCGCGCTCGCTGGGACTGCCCGAGACGGCCGCGCTGGCCGTCCCCGAGCAGTAGTCTCTGCCGCGTGATCGACGCGTTTTATCGGGATCGGGCCGAACGACGGGTATGGACGTCCCCGTGAGCGAGCGCGCCCGCCTCGCGGTCGTCGTCTGGAGCGTGCTGGTCTCCCAGACGTTCCTCTATCCCGGCCTCGAAGACCTGATCGTCGCACTCGGTGCGCCGGGGGATATTCAGGCCGGGATGTGGTTTCTCGTCGCGGAGTTCGCGGCGTTCATCACCTGTGCAGTCGTCTGGGGCGCGCTCAGCGACGCCTCGGGGCGGCGGACGCCCTGGATCGTCCTCGGCGCGCTCGGCGGCGCGGGCTGTTACGTCTCACTGACGCTGTTTCCGTCGCTCGGGCTGGGATTCGACGCCGTCCTCGCCGTCAGGGTACTCGGCGGGGCGCTGACCATCGGCGCGTTCTCGCTGTCGATCACGATGCTGATGGACCTCTCTGCGAGCCACGGGCGGAACATGGGTGCGGCCGGGATCGCGATCGGTCTCGGGGCCGCGCTGGGCTCGGTCGTCGGGGGCCAGCTTTCGACTGTGAATCCGCTCGCACCACTACTCGCCAGCGCCGCGGTGTTGGCCCTCGCCGCTGGCGTCGTCGCGACGGTCCCCGACCGCGCGGTCGGCTCTGCTCGGCGTGCAACAGGTTTGCTCACTCGCCTCCGCGCCCGTCGCCGACTGGCGATCCCCTACGCGTTCGGGTTCGTCGACCGGATGACGGCCGGCTTCTTCTCGCTCGTCGGCGTCTTCTACTTCCGGGAAGCGTTCGGCCTCGACGCGGGCGCGGTCGGGCTGACGCTCGCGCTGTTTTTCGTTCCTTTCGCCCTGTTGCAGTATCCCTTCGGATCGTGGTCCGACCGGATCGGCCGCTTTCTCCCCGTGGTCGGCGGGTCGATCGCCTACGGCCTCGGAATCGTCGCAGTCGGGCTCGCGCCGGTCTACCCGCTGGCGGCCGTGCTGATGGTCGTCGTCGGTGTCTTCGGCGCGCTCGTCTCGCCGACGACGATGGCGCTGGTCTCGGATCTGGCCGATCCCGAGGAGTCGGGGACGGCCATGGGCGGGTTCAACGTCTTCGGCAGCCTCGGCTTCCTCTCGGGCTTTCTGGTCGGCGGGGTCGCCGCCGACGTCTGGGGGTATCTCCCGGCGTTCGTCCTGGTCGGCGGCCTCGAACTCGCCATCGCGGTCGTGGCTGCGCCAGCCGTCCGGTCGATCGAGTTCGACGCCGGCGCGATCGAGGCTGTCCAGTGACTGGCAGTCGCATACGCTGACCAGACCGAAAACGGGTTTATGCCCGGCCGCTTGCGACCGCACATGATCGTCAGCGGCTCCCAGTCGCAAGTTTTGGCGGCCGAACTCGCAGCCGTCACCGGCCAATCGCTGGCCCGCGTCGAGTACGACCGCTTTCCCGACGGCGAACTGCACGTGCGCGTGCCCGACCCGGCCGCCGAGCGCGCGGTCGTCGTCGCCGCCACGCCAAGCAGTGACGCCCACGTCGAACTCCTGCAACTCCAGGACGCCCTCCGTGAAGCCGGCGTCTCCGAGATCACCACCGTCCTGCCGTACATGGGCTACGGCCGCCAGGACCGCGCGTTCGAGACGGGCGAACCCGTCTCGGCCCGTGCGATGGCCCGTGCCATCTCGACCGGAACAGACCGCGTGCTCACCGTGAATCCCCACGAGCCCGCCGTCGCCGACTGCTTCGACGTGCCCGCCGAGTCGGTCGACGCCGCCGGCCGCCTCGCAGAGCCGCTGCCCGGCGACCTGACCGACCCAGTCTTTATCTCGCCGGACGAGGGCGCGGTCGACATCGCAGAGACCGTCAGCGAGGCCTACGGCCGCGGCGCGATCGACTTCTTCGAGAAGACTCGCCACTCCAGTACGGAGGTCGAGATCGAGCCGCGGGACGCCGTCGTCGAGGGTCGAGACGTGGTCTTGACCGACGACATCATCGCCACTGGCTCGACGATGTCCGAGTCAGTCGGCGTACTGCAGAAACTGGGCGCAGCGCGCGTGTTCGTCACCTGCGTCCACCCGATGCTCGCGCGCAACGCCGTCCTCAAACTCTCCGCTGCGGGCGTCGATTCGATCTTCGGGACCGACACGCTCGAACGCGCCGTCAGCGAGGTCAGCGTCGCGCCGGCGATCGCCGACGCGCTGTGATCACTATCGTGCGGTCAGTTCCTGGGTAATCACGACGGCGTTCGTCGGAACGTGGATCACCCGGACGGTGACTGTGCCTGAGTCGGGCACCTCGCAGTCGCCCTTCCCGATCCGGAACTGGATCATTTCGCCAGCGGTGAACGTGTCGTCGTCAAGCGCACCGACGTCACCATAGAACTGTCCGTACGATCCATCGAAGATGTCCGAACCCTCGACGTTTTGCTCTCCGATGGCGTTACCGTAGTAACCGTCGACCGGCAGTTCGACCAGCCGTCCCCGTTTTGTCCCCCCTTTGCAGGTCGCACTGACTGCCACTTCCATCTCCTCGGTAGGGATCGTATCGCCCGCGACGTGGCGGATCGTCACGATCTGTTCGTCCGAGCCGTCCTCGAACGCCTCGAAGGCCCCGCTGGATTGGCCGACGATGGGTGCCTCACCGCCAGTGTCCTCAGTGAACCCGAGTGCGAATACCGAGAGCACGGCCGCCAGAATCACCACGACAGCGACCATGAGAATCGTCGAGACGACCGGTGCGACGGCTCTGGACATCGACTCTTCTCACTGTTCGGACTGAACGGACAAAACCGTTGAGATCACTCGACCGGCTGGCCGAACGCGTACCGCGGCTTCACGTCGTCGACGCGAATCTCGACCACGTCACCTTCTTCGACGCCCGAGACGAAGATCGTGAAGCCCTCGATCTTGGCGATCCCGTCGCCGTCCCGGCCCACGTCGACGATCTCGACTTCGCGGGTGTCGCCCTCCCGAACTGGGGCCGTGAGTCGTCCTTTCGCGACGAGATAGACCTCCGAGGACTCGTCGCGCGTGGCGTCCGGGCGGACCCGCCGGACGTACTCGAACTCCTGCTCGACGTCGGCCTCGAAGCCGTCCAGATCCTGGCCGTCGAAGACCTTGGCCGCGAAGTCCCCGCCCGAGTCCAGCAGGTCGAGCGCGACCTCGAAGGCCTGGCGGGCGAGGTGGACCGACCGGGCGTGGTCGAGTTCGTACTCGCCGGTGACGTTCGGTGCCATGTCCGAGATCACGACGTCGGCCGGGCCGCCGGTCTCCTCTCCCGTACCCACGAGCTCGCGGATCTCGGCTTTCGTGCTGTCTTCGGTCATGTCCCCGCGGACGTATTCAACTGTGGCCTCGGGATCCTCGAGGTCGTCGATCCGCTGGCGGTCGACGCCGACGACCGTCCCCTCGGAACCGACGCGCTCGGCGGCGACCTGCAGCCACCCACCGGGCGCGGCTCCGAGGTCGATCACAGTGTTGCCCGGGCCGAACAACCCCGCTGTCTCGTCTAACTGCTTGAGCTTGTAGGCCGACCGGGCGCGATAGCCCTCCTGTTTGGCCCTGTTGTAGTATTTATCTTTCCCTGACATACGTACCTCGTGACGCACTTCGAGCGCGAGAGCCGCGCGAACGTCCGGTCATACCCACTTCAGGCCGTCGACGCTGAAAGGGATGCCGGATCGGGAGCCGTCCGGAGCGACAGCCGAACTGCACCTCCGCCCGAAGATTATTGTTCCGTTAGGCGATACGCATAACGTATGGCGAGACAAGACGCAAGGCTCGACGAGACGGAGCAAGCCACGGTCGGGCTCCCGATACCGGCACCCGATCCCGACCTGTTCCGCCACAAGGCCACCGACGACCTCCTCCGGCTGTTGTTCGACAATCCGTACGAACAGTTCACGATCCGCGAACTAGGCCGACTCACCGACAACGCAGCCCAGTCGGTCAAGCGGGCCGTCGACGTCCTCGAATCGAACGGGCTAGTGGTCGTCGAGACTGAGGGCAACCGGCGGCTCGTCGGCATCAACCGAACCCGGATGACAAAGCCCGAAGATCCCGTCCTGCGCATTCCCCAGCTAGAGTTCCACCGACCTGTCCGCGCGGCGCTCGACCGCATCCGCGACGAACTGGGAGACATTCACGGCGTCCTCGTGTTCGGGAGCGTCGCCCGCGGTCGGGCTGACCGCCAGAGCGACATCGATCTCTGGGTACTTGCCGACGACCGCGCCGATCAGCACCGCGCGAACGAGCTCGCGAAAGAACTCGGACAGGAGCGGTTCGACGGCGACCGCTACGAGTTCCAGATTCTCGTCGAGACACCGGAGTCGTCACGCGGTCACGGCGATCGCCTCGAAGAGGTGTTCGCAGACGCGATTACACTGGTCGACAGCGACGCACTCAGGGAACTCAAGCAGGAGGTGCTGAGCGATGCCTGACGAACCCGACGACCTCGACGACGTTGTCTCCCGAGCCGAGGACGCGTTCGGCGGCCATCTCGGGCGTCCGGACTACGAGGAGGGTCTCGATCCGAACACACACGATGCCGACGTGATTCAGCTCCGGAAAGCCTGCCGTCTCCTCGACGCCTGTCGCCTCCTGCGCGAGCACGACGGCTACCACACGAGCGTGATCGAGATGTCCTTCGCTGCAATCGAGCGTACCTTCGAATTCTACGCGCTGACTGCGTCAAACGACACTATCGACGACTTTCGAGAGGGCCACAACCGCGCATACGACCGTGGTGCCGATCTCGGTCTCGTGACGGCGGAGACTGCACGACGTCTAACGCAATTGTACCGGGACAACCGGGCAGCGGCGTACTACCGCGATACGGTTGCGGCCGCACAACAGGCCGACGCGATGTTCGATCTTGCTGTGGCTATCCACGATTACGTGAAGAACTTTGCACGGCTCTCACACGAATGCCAGTGTCGTCGCTGACGACGAGTTGGAACCAGTAGGCCAAACAGGTCGTTAGGGGTAGTTGTAGTAGTCGTCTTTCCGCGACATCTGATTGGCACGGCTAGAGCGGCGAGTGGCATACGACCTTCGTTTCGACTGCACCACGCGTGCTCACGCCACTGGTCCGTGCCAGCACGGCCGCCAGCCACCCCTCGTCGCACGTCTCGCTCACGCCGTGAGTGGGGGTGTCAGGCGGTGAGATTAGGGGCGAACGAACCCACGGTTCGTCTGGTGCCGTCGCTGGAGCGACGGTGGGTGGAACGATCCGCGCGAGCCGGTCGCCGTGTGCCAGGACCCCCCGAGTGTTCCCCGACACTGTCATCCATACGTCCGCGGTCCGGCCGTGCGGCCACCCCCATCGATCTCGGGCCGTCGCGCCCGTGGCTCCGGTGGGACGGTGCCCATGCCGACGCAGTGGCTGGTGACGCTCCTGCTACGTCCCAGTCTCCCCCTCTGTGCCCCTTTTCGCGTCGAACGCGGCGTCGCTGGTGGACCTGTCCGGCAGCGGTCCGACTGACTCTCACGATCTAATCGGGTCTTCACACCGTGAGCGGGTAGTTCAGGCAGTGAGGATAGGGGCTCTGGGGCCGTCTGTTCACCTGTCCCCGCCCTGGGGGACTGGTGGGTGTGAGCAAACGCAACTGCAATCGAACGACGCCGATCGAGTACCGCTTCCGACCGGCTCGGCGACTCCCTGTCGGGGGGTGCAGCTGATGCCGTTCGAGACGTGGGTGGAGTCCCTGCAAGATGATCTCCGTGCGGCGGCCACGGAGTCTCGAAGCGAGCGACCGCCCTCTCGTTCGCTCACGTGGGTCGCGGCTGATTCGGAAACCGAGGATGACGCCGACGACCACGGGATCGATGCTGAGCCCCGCGGTGCCGACGACGAGACCGTCGCTGCCGCGGTCGCCGCTCGCGAAGGCGGTGGCCGAGCGGCGCACGCCGCCGATCGACGGTCGGGCCAGCGGTCGACGGCCGCGGATGGCGCCGACGACGAGGCGGTAGCCCAGGCCATCGCCAGGGTCGACAGGCGCTGACCTTCCCGGCTGCGTTCACTCCTCGTCGGCCCACGCAAGGCCTGCTGGTCCCCCCCTCGCCACGGCGTGGAGGGCGTCTTCCTCGCGCCCGACGTGTGTCTCCGCCCAGCAGGCCATCGCCCGTTCGAGCTCCGTGACCACGTCGGGATGTGCGTCGGCGACGTCGGTCTGTTCGTGGGGATCGGCGTCGAGATCGAACAGCTGTCGCTCCGGCAGGTCCCAGACGCCGTCGTGGTAGGTTCGGACGAACTTCCAGCGGTCGGTGCGGACCGCGCGCTGGGCCGTGTAGAGGCCGTGGTCGAGGACGACGCGCTCGCGCCATCGTGTCGATTCGCCGGTGAGCAGCGGCCGGAGAGATCGGCCCTGCCAGGCGGCCGGCCGGTCGAGGCCGGCGTAGTCCAGGATCGTCGGCGCGAGGTCGACGTTCGTCACGAGCGCGTCGCTCGTCCCCTGTCGGGCTCCGCCGGGTGGTTTCACGAGCAGCGGGATCCGCTGTGTCCCTTCGTGGGTGCTCCAGTGTTCGCTGTACAGGCCGTGCTCGCCGAACTCCTCGCCGTGGTCGGCCAGCAGGACGATCAGCGCTTCCTCGTAGACATTGCGCTCGCGCAGGGCGTCCAGTAGCCGCCCGACGTGGCGGTCGCAGTAGTGAATCTCGGCGTCGTAGTGGGCCAGCGTCTCCAGCAAGTCCGCGGCGTCTTCGATCCCCTGCTGGCTGGCACACCGCCAGTGATCGTCTGCCTGCTGGCTGGCGATCTGCTCGTCGGTCGGATACTCGGGACGCGGCGGGTCGAACTGGGCGATCTCTTCGTCGCTACGGTTGTACGGCGTGTGCGGGTTCCAGAACTGGGCGTACAGAAAGAGATCCTCCTCGGTGTGGCGATCCAGACAGTCGATGGCGCGGTCGGCGACCGTCTCGGCGCGGGGCGTCTGAAAGTACTCGCCCTCACCCGCGGGCTCTCGTGGCTGGTGAAACTCGTCCCAGAGGTGGTAGAACCAGGGAGCGGGATGACGCGGGAACGACGACACCGCACAGGCCCGCGTCCGATCCTGAAAGAGCGTCTCGGGGAGCGTCCAGTAGTCGCTGTCCTCGCCGTCGAAGCCCTCCCAGGCCGCCGGGCCAGCCAGCGTCTGAGCGCGGGCTTCGTGGGTAGCGACGCCGTTGGCGATGCCGTAGCGACCAGAGAGGAAGCCGGCCCGGGCGGGCATACAGGGTGAGTTAGCGGCGTAGGCGCGGTCGAAGCGGACGGCGTCCTCGGCCAGCCGGTCGATGTTCGGCGTCGTCGGCTCCGAATAGCCGTAGGCTCCGACGTGGTCCGGCCGCAGCGAGTCGATGTCGACGACGAGCGTGAGCATACCCACAGCGCGGCCGCCAGGAGCCTAATTCTGGCGGCTGCCCGCTCGCGCCGGTAGGGTTTTCCCGCTCGCCTGACCATCCAGGCACGTGACGCCGGCCAGCCGCCAGTCCCCGCTCGGCCTGCCACGAGTGCGGATCGCCCTCGGGTTCGCGGGTGCGATCGCCGTCTTCGCGACCCTGGCGCTCGCGGTCGACTGGGCCGCGATCCTGCGGGTCGTCTCGCGAGCCGAGACGCTGCCGGTCGCGATCGCGGCCAGTGTTGCCCTGTTGGCCTATCTCGTCTGGAGCGAGGCGCTCAGGGCGCTCTTTCTGGCCTCGGGGGCCGATCTCTCTGTCCGAGCGTGTCTCGGCTCGTACGGCGCCGCCACGTTCGTCCGGCTGATCGTCCCCGTAGGCCAGTCGCTTGGCCCGGTCGTGTTCGTCTATCTCGTCGGGCGCCACACCGACCGCTCCTACAGCGCCGATCTCGCGCCCACTTCGATCGGTGAGGCGACCACCCACCTGCTGTCGGCGCTGCTGGCGATCACCGGCGGACTGCTCGTGTTCGGAACCAGCGCTCCAGTCCAGCAGGTTCGCGTGCTCCAGATCGGGCTGGTGATCGTCCTCGCCAGTGGGACGTTCGTAGCGGCACTGCTGTGGTATCGCCGGGCCTCGATCCGGGAATGGATCCTCGGTGCCGCGGCACTCCTTCGAGTGACGCTAGGCCGGGTCTCGGAACGGCTTCGGCGCGCACTTGCTCCCGAGCGCGTCGACACGAGCGTCACCCACTACTACGAGACAGCGGCCGATCTCGCGGACGATCCACGGCTGCTGGTCCGCGCAGTCGGTCTCACGACGCTCGGATGGGTGGCGACGGCGTCTGCGCTGGTACTCACCGCGAGTGCGGTCGGCGTGTCGGTGTCGCTCCCGCTGGCGCTGTTCGTCGTCCCGCCGGTCGGCCTGCTCGGGTTCCTGCCGCTGCCCGGTGCGCTGGGCGGCGTCGAAGTCGCGCTGACGGCACTGCTGATCCACCTCGGCGGACTGGGGCTGACTACGGCCGCGGCGGTCGTCCTGCTCTATCGGCTCTGCACGTACTGGCTGCCGCTGGTGGCCAGCGGGCTGGTGTTCACGTGGTTGTGGACGGTCGGCTGGGACCGCGCCAAGCGCGCGCGATGACAATTGAAGTCTTTTTAAATGATGCGGTCGTAGCCGCGACCAAGATGTTCAACGCGATCGTCAGTGCTGACACGCTGCAGTCGACGCTCGACTCCGTCAGCGTGCTGGTCGACGAATGCAAGATTCACCTGGAGGACGACGGGCTTGAGATCCGGGCCGTCGACCCCGCAAACGTCGGGATGGTCGATCTCTCGCTGAGTGCCGCCGCCTTCGAATCCTACGAGACCGACGGCGGACTCATCGGCGTCAATCTCTCCCGGCTCGAAGATATCGCCGGGATGGCCGACTCCGACCAGTTGATCCACCTCGAACTCGACGAGGAGACCCGCAAACTCCACATCGCTATCGACGGCCTGGAGTACACCCTCGCGCTGATCAACCCCGATTCGATCCGCCAGGAGCCCGATCTGCCGGATCTGGATCTGCCTGCCCGGATCGTCCTCGAAGGCCGGGATATCGACCGCGCGGTCAAGGCCTCGGACATGGTGAGCGACCACATCGAGCTAGGCGTCGACGACACTGAGGAAGTCTTCTACGTCGACGCCGAGGGCGACACCGACGACGTCCATCTCGAACTCACAGTGGAAGATCTGATCGACCTTACCGCTGGGGAGGCCAGTTCGCTGTTCTCGCTGGACTACCTCAAGGACATGAACAAGGCCATCCCGAAAGACGCCGAGGTCACGATCGAACTCGGCGAGGAGTTCCCCGTCAAGCTTCACTTCGAGATCGCCGAGGGCCAGGGACAAGTCACGTACATGCTCGCCCCGCGCGTCCAGAGCGACTGACTAGCTCCCGTCGGTCTCACGTCCGCTCCCATTCCGAGTACCGGTCGGTTTCCGCTCGTATCGGTCGACACACGACGGTAGAATCTCCTGGTGAGGCTCTCCTAGGGCTTTTTGTCCCTCTCTTTCAGTGGCGCTAACAATACCGGGTGCCGCCGAAGCCGGCGTATGGAGTCCCGATCGCGTGGGTCGCTTGCGGGGGGTCGAGACGGAACGCCGCGGCTGTGGCTCGCAGCGGTGGCTACTTTCGGTGTCGGCGATCTCCTCACGACCGGCGTCGACCTCTCACACCCCAGAATCGCCGAGTCTAGTCCCGTCCCGGAACTGTTTCTCCGACAGCACGGCTTCACCGGACTGGTCGGGTTGAAAGTGCTCGTGTTCGGTACGCTGTTCGCCCTCTGGACTCGTCTGCCGGAACCACATCGCGTCGGCGTTCCACTCGCGATCGTGCTCGTCGGCGTAGTCGTGGTCGTCTGGAACACCCTCGTCATCGCGGCCGTCGCGGTCTGAGTCTCAGCCGATCACGATCCGCACGACCGCAAAGAGCACGACCACGCCCAGCACGTCACAGGTGTTCGTGACTACGGGAATGACCACGTCGTCGGGGTCGAGCCCGCGCCGGTAGGCCGCGTAGGTCGCGATCGCCGTGACGACGACTGCCAGCACTGCCAGGATCGCACCACTCGAAACAGCTACGAGGACGACCGTCCCTGCTGTGAGTCTCGCACCACCAGTCACCACGGCCAGTCCCCACGCCCCCACGCCGATTATCGGGAAGACCGTCAACGCGAGCGCGACGGTCGCGAGTGCGTTGCCGGCGAGCATGTCGTCGTCGGGCGCAAACGAGAGGGTCCCGAGGTGAAACGCCGTCGAGAGCCGGGCGGCGAGGATCGAGCCGAGATTGCCGGCCGTGCCGATCGTCACCGGGACGAGAATGAGGAGTGAGGGATAGCGGAGGAGATCGCCCTCGAAGGTTCCGAGGACGAGCCCACTCCCGATCTCGATGACGGTGAGCACGAGCAATACGGGCAGCATGGCGCGCGTGATCGCCCGCACCGTCCAGTCGGTCGTCGCCATCTCAGCCACCTCCCAGCAGGATGACGACCCGGACCGCGAGCAGTAGCGCGGCCATGCCGAAGACATCGCCTGCAGTCGTGACCAGCGGGCCGACGAGCGTGTCAGGGTTGTAGCCGCGGCGATAGCCGGCGAATACCACGAAGACGACCGTCGTCGCCAGCGCGATCCCCGACAGGAGGCCGGCGACAATGGAGATGGCCGCGAAAGTGAAGAGACCGGCGCTCGGCCGTCCCAGCGAGAGCAGCGCCAGCGTCGCGACGACGGCGGCGAAGACGCTCGCCAGGAGTCCGTTCGAGATCGCGGCGGCGACCGCCCGGAGGAGGGCGTCGTCGGCCTCGCTTACCCGGGGTTCGAGCAACCCTTGGTGGAGGGCGGTGGCGATCCGCGCGCCGAGCGAGCCGTAGACGTTCCCCCGGGTCGCCAGCAACGCGGGCACGAGCACCAGCAGGCCGTCGATCGTCTGGAGATCGCTCCGCATCCCGCCGAGCACGACTCCTGCCAACAGGCCGCCGACGAGACTCGCCGATAGCGCGGGCACCCCCTCTTTGTAGGCCTCAACGGCGACCGACCGGCGCGTCATCGTCCGGGGTGAGTACCGCGAGGGGCAAAAAACCGTTCGCGATGTCACCGCGTGCTCCGCTTCCGCCTGTTCTCACTATCTTGGAAATATAGCACAATACTATAACTACATACTGTCTTCATTCAGGTGTGAGCGACAGATGACTGGCTATGCAATCGTTCTCGCCTCCGGCGAGCTAGAGCGCGTACAGGCAGTGAGCATGATCGGCTCGATCGCGGCGGCCTCGGACGTCCCCGTTCAGGTCTTCGCGACGATGAACGGGCTGACGGCCTTCGAACGCGAGACCGTCGAGAGCGGTGACTTCGACGTGGCTGGCGAGGCCGGCTACGCGATGTTGCAGTCCGAGGGCGACCAGGTCCCGCTGTTCACCGAGCAGCTGACCCAGGCCAAGGAACTGGGTCCCCTCGAAGTGTACGCCTGCGAGATGGTGATGGACCTCATGGGCAACGGCATCGACGACTACGTCGACGTCTTCGACGGCGTACTGGGTGTCTCCGGCTTCCTCCAGAAAGCGAAGGACAAGCAGGTGCTGTTCGTCTGAGGTGATCATGATGAGTGAATCCATCTCCCCAGACGTCGTGGTCGACTCCCGTGGCGCGACCTGCCCGGGTCCGCTGATGGACCTGATCGGCAAGATCAAGAAAGTCGACGCCGACACCGTGATCGAACTCCAGACCAGTGACAACGGCTCCCGAAGCGACGTGCCCGAGTGGACCGACGAAGCCGGCCACGAGATGCTCGACGTCGTCGAACACGACGACTACTGGAGTCTCTACGTCAGAACGACCGAGTGATCGTGTAATGAATGCACATTTCTACACGGGTGATCGGAAATGACCGAACGGATCGTGATCGTCGGTGGCGGGACCGGCGGGACGGTGCTCGCGAACCGACTGACAGACCGCCTCGAACCCGAACTGGATCGTGGAGACGTCGAGGTCGTGCTGGTCAACGACGGCGAGAACCAGTACTACAAGCCGGCGTACCTGTACGTCCCCTTCGGGAAGAAGGATGTCTCTGAGGCCACGAAACCCCTCACCGACTTGCTCCCCCGGAGCGTCGAGTTCTGGAACGCACGGGTGACTGAGGTCGACACCGACGCCCAGCGCGTCGTCCTCGATAACCGACGTGGGCTGTCCTACGACCATCTCGTACTGGCGACGGGCGCGAATCTCGTGCCCGAGGAAGTGCCCGGCCTCGTCGACGGTGGCCACCACTTCTACAGCCCGGAGGGAGCCGAGGCACTGCGCGAGGAACTGGCCGACTTCCGTGAGGGCCACCTCGTGTTGAGCGTGATCGGTGTCCCGCACATGTGCCCGGCTGCGCCCGTCGAGTTCGTGCTGATGGTCGACGACTGGCTGCGACAGCGTGGGCTGCGCGAAGACGTCGAGTTGACCTACACCTACCCGATCCAGCGCGCCCACGGCCTCCAGTCGGTGGCCGAGTGGGTCACGCCCATTTTCGAGGAACGCGGGATCGAACTGGAGACGTTCTTCAACGCCGAAACAGTCGATCCCGACGCTCAGGTGCTGGAGACGATGGAGGGCAAGGAGCTGGACTACGACCTGCTCGTGGCGATCCCGCCCCACGACGGCAGCGACCTCGTGCGTGAGGCCGGTCTTGGCGAAGACGGCTGGGTCGAAGTCGACAGACACACCCTGGAAGCAGAACACGCCGCGGACGTCTACGCTATCGGTGACGTCGCAGACGTGCCGACCTCCAAAGCAGGGAGCGTCGCCCACTACGAGGCCGGGACCGTGGCCGATCGGATCAGTAGCCGGGTCCGCGGCCAGACTCCGACCGCGACCTTCGACGGCAAGACGGTCTGCTTCATCGAGACCGGGATGGACGAGGCCACCTTCGTCGAGTTCGCTTACGGCGACGAGCCGACGATGCGCGAGCCCTCGAAACCGATCCACTGGGCGAAACTGGGCTACAACGAGTCGTACTGGCTGACTGCCCGGGGGCTGATCTGACCATGAGCGAAGCCCAGCAGGAACCGACGCCCGAAGACGTCGACTTCCAGTCGCTCGTGGCCGAGAACCCCGAGGAGGCGGCCCGCTTGCTCGAACGCCTCGACGAGGTCAACGAACTGCTCGACGTCGCCTCGTTGCTGACCGCCGCGGCCGACGACGAGATGGTCCAGTCGGTGACCGAGACGACCACCAATCTCGGAATGGCCGCCGACGGGATGGCGACTGACGAACTGGTCCGGCTGGGCGACGCCGTCGGCGAGAACGCCGACGACCTCGCGGAGGGGCTGGAGGGGCTGGCTCGCCTCCAGCGGACCGGGACGCTGGACGATCTGCTCGCGCTTGCGGAGGTCGCCTCGTTGCTGACGGCGGCGATGGACGACGAGATGGTGATGAGCCTCTCGAATCTCGGCTCGCAACTGGGCGGCGTGGCCGACACGGCCGCCGAAGAAGACGTCTCTCGCGGACTGGAATCGGTGCTGCACGCCGTCGGCGACGCCACCAGCGAGGAGGTCGAGCCCGTCGGCGCGATCGGTCTCGCTAAAGCGATGCGCGATCCCGAGGTCAAGGCCGGGCTGGGCGTCGCGCTCGCGCTCCTGAAGGGGCTCGGCCGGAACGTTGCGACCGGTACCTGAGGGACGTGTCGCCGTCGCCCCGACTTGTCCGGGTGCGTCCCGATCGCTACCGATGTCTGTCGGGGCTGGTGTCGTCGAAAGGGCTGACGAAGTATCGTCGCTTGGAGTAGACGTAGGCCGTCACGAGGCCTGGTACCACACCCCAGAGGAGGCCGAACGCGAGCACGTTGGCGAGTGTCGAGAACGCGTACAGCACGACGACGAGCGTCCAGGCCGTCGAGCTACCACGGACGAGCCCGATCATCGCGGCGATCTCGATAGTCCCGACTGTGACGAGGACGGCGCTGATGATGCCGATGCCACTGTTTGCGATCGTCCCGACCGTCTGCAGGAGGCCGACCCCCGTCACGAGAATTGCGACTGTTGCGATGAGGTATATTCCGCCCGGCACTACATCCTGCTCGGCTAATGGCTTCTCGTTCGTCCCTGTCGGCGGGTCCCACCGTTCGCGTCGGTTCTCGTTCCCCACTGTCAGCCACCCTGATACGCTCTGTATCTTCAGCCCCGAGTAAGTCGTCTTCGATCCGGAACTGGACCGAACGACTCCTAAGGGATGGGATCGACCGCCCAGATATGAGTACAGACGCAGACGTCGTCGTCGTCGGCGGCGGCGTCGCCGGCCTGATGGCCGCGACCTACACCGCTCGCCACGACTTCGAGACACTGGTGTTCGACACCGGCGAGTCGATCCTCCGGCGAAACGCCCACCTCGAAAACGTCCCCGGCTTCCCAGCAGGAATCAACGCCCGCCTCTGGCTCGACCTGCTCGTCGAGCAGGCCACCGAGGCTGGCGCGACGATCATCGAGGCCGAAGTGACTAGCGTGACCGACACCGAGAGGGATGTGTTTCGGGTCGAGACCGACGACGAGGTGGTCACTGCCAAGTGGGTCGTCCTCGCGAGCAAGAACGACGTCTCGTATCTCGATGTCGAGGGCGTGGGCGTAATCGACCGCGGGAAGGACTACGTCGACGTCGACGAACGCGGGCGCACAGGCGTCGAGGGTCTCTTTGCGGCGGGCCGACTGGCAGAGAAACCACACCAGGCCGCGGTCTGTGCCGGTCACGGCGCGGAGGTGGCGGTCACGCTGCTCGAAGATGCCGAGGTCGGCTTCTACCACGACTGGGTCGCGCCTGAGGGGTACTTCACCGGCCGTGGGCGTGACGTTCCGCCAGGGTGTGAGGAGATCGACGAGGCAGAGTGGGTGCGCCGTGAGCAGCAGTCGCTGGAGGCGATGCGTGAGCGACTGGCTACCCCGGATCTCGAACGGCCGGAACAGCATCCGAGCGTGGTCGAGGAAGAGTGATCCGGGCCGACCCCGGGTCCGCCACTCGCTTTTTATTCGTTCCGTGTGACGGCCTAGCTATGGCCGATCCGGCTGCCGATGGTGGCCCCGTCGGCGAAAACGTCGCAGGCGAGACACCCGCCGACGAGCCCGAGTCCGTCACCGACGAGACGACCGTCTACGAGGACGACGTCGAGTTAGAACGGACCATCGGGCTCGTCGGCGGGCTGGCGATCGGGATCGGGACCATGATCGGGGCGGGGATCTTCGTCTTTCCGGGGCTGGCGGCCACCGAGGCCGGGCCCGCGGCCGCGCTCTCCTTTGCCATCGGCGGCGTCATCGCGCTCCTGGTCGCGCTGCCGACCTCCGAACTGGCGACGGCGATGCCCAGGAGCGGCGGCGGCTACTACTTCGTCTCCCGGAGCATGGGGACGTCCTACGGCGCCATCGTGGGCCTCGGATTGTGGCTCGGCCTGGTCTTCGCGTCGGCCTTTTACCTGGTCGGCCTGGGCCACTACATCGTGGCCGTCCTCGCGGAAGTCGGCATCTCGTTGGCCGGGCTCCCGGTACCCCCGCACGTCCTGCTCGGGCTGCTCTTCGCTGTCGCACTGACTGGGCTGAGCGTCGGCGGAACCGAGAACACCGCGAAACTGCAGAACGTAATCGTGGTCGTCTTGCTGGCTATCCTCACGGGCTTTCTGACCTACGGCGTCCTCGACGCTGCCGGCGTGTTCGGCGACCAGACCGTCCCCGAGGAGTTCTTCTCCCAGGGCCAACTGCCCGTGTTGACGACCGCGGCACTGGTGTTCACTTCCTATCTCGGGTTCGCTCAGGTCGCAACGGTCGCCGGCGAGATCAAGAGACCCAGTCGGAACCTCCCCCTGGCGATGGTCGGCTCGGTGATCGTCGTCACCCTGTTCTACGTGGTGACTATCTTCGTCGCGACCAGTTCCTTTGGGGCCGAACGACTGGGCGGGTTCGGCGAGACAGCGATGGTCGAGGTCGCGCGCGATCTCCTGGGCCAACCAGGCGCCGTACTGATTCTGTTCGCGGGGCTGCTGGCCACGTTTTCGAGTGCGAACGCTTCGGTCCTCAGCGCCTCGCGCTCGGTGTACGCGCTGAGCCGCGACGCGCTGCTCCCGCGGTGGGCCAGCCGGATCAATCTCCGCTACGGCACGCCCCACATCGCCCTGGGGATGGCCGGCGGGCCGATCCTCGTCCTCGTCGCCACCGACCAGGTCGAGATCCTCGCGGAAGTGGCCTCGTTCTTGCACCTGGTGATGTACGCGCTGATCTGCGTGGCGTTGCTCGTCCTGCGCCGCCGGGATCCGGCGTGGTACGATCCAGACTTTCGGATCCCCGGCTACCCAGTGATACCGATCCTGGGCGCCCTCGCCAGCGCCGGCCTGATCGCCTTCATGAACCGCGCTTCGATCGTGATCGGCGCTGCGATCATGGCGGGGTCCTATCTGTGGTTTCGCTACTACGCGGCCGACGTGCAACTCAGAGGTGACGTCTAACCATGACAGACAGACCATCCATACTCGTCCCGATCCGCATCCTGGAGGGTGAATCGATCCCCGACGGCGTCCCGAAACTGCTGGCCGATACGAACGTCGTCCTGCTGGGCTATCACGTCATCCCCGAACAGACCGCACCCGGGCAGGCCCGGATGCAGTTCGAGGAGCGCGCGACCGCCCGGATGGACGAACTCGAAGCCCTGTTCGAGAACGCCGGAGCGACCGTCGAGCGACGGCTCGTGTTCACGCACAACGCCCAGCAGACGCTCAACCGCCTCGGCCACGAGGAGAACTGTCTGGCCACCCTCCTCCCCGCCACAGTCGGCGACCTGGACGACGTCCTCGTTGCCGTCCGCGGAACCGTCGGTATCGACCGCCTGGCACGGGTCGTGGCCGGCGTCTTCGCCGGCTTCGGGGCGACGATGACGCTGTATCACGTCGCCCGCGAGGGTGAGAGCGACGCCGACGCCCAGACACTGCTGGACGGCCTGGCCGACAGGCTGGTCGACCGCGGGTTCGACGATGCCCGCATCGAGACGCGGATCGAGAGCGAGCAGGACCCGCTGGACGCGATCATCGACGCGACGGTCGACTTCGACGCGCTCGTGATGGGCGAATCCGACCCCACGCTCGCCACGTTCGTCTTCGGACTCCCCGCAGACCAGATCGCCGAGCAGTTTCTGGGTCCCGTGTTCGTCGTCCAGCGGGAGCCACCGGAAGGCGGGGAAGAGGACGGAGCTGCGGAGTGAAAAATCGTCGTCTGCCGTCAGGTAATCGGCTGAATCTCGATCACCTGAACGGCGTCTGAGCGTGGCCGAGGTGAGAATTTTCCCCACTCAATCGACGAATCGATTCTCGTACAGCGCGAGGTCGAGCGTCAGGTCCCCGAACTCGACAGCTTCCTCGGAGATACACTCGAAACCGTGGTGTTCGTAGAACAGTCGTGCGCGTTCGTTCGCCGAACCCGTGTCAAGGACGAATCGGTGGTATCCGTCAGTCCGTGCGCGCCGCTGTAACTCGCAGTAGACGGCAGTTCCGACCCCTTTACCCTGCCATTCCGGGTCCACACGCATCCGAGTGAGTTCGGCGGTTCTCTCGCTGTCGAAAAACGACGTTTTCCACCCGTCCAGAGTCGTGTACGCGCCCATGGCGACAAGAGTCCCCGAGACAGTGCCAACAAGAAACTCGCCCGATCCGTCCAGATAGTGGCTCGGAACAGCTTGCAAGTCGTCCTCAGGTGCGCCAGTGACGTACTCCGGCGTCTCAGCCATCGCACGTTCGTTCAACTCCTGAATCCGCTCACCGTCACCGGGACTAAACCGCCTGATAGCGAGTTCTCCATTCGTCATATCTCGACTGGGACGGGACTGTCCGTAAAAATTTGCGTACCCCGTACCTGCGGGCTCCGATCCGTCAAAACGGGGATTTCAGTCCCCGAACGGCCCACCAGGACCGCCGCCCATGCCGCCCATGCCGCCACCGCCGCCGCCGCCCTGCTGCATCTGTTTCATCATGCGTTCCATGTCGGCGTCGCCCATGCCCTGGAACTGCTTCAGGGTGCGCTCCATCATCTTGTGCTGTTCGAGCAACTCACGGATTCGCTCTTCCGGTTTCCCGGAGCCGCGGGCGATGCGCTCGATGCGTGATTTGCCCACAACTCTCGGATTCTCCATCTCTCCCTCGGTCATCGAGTCCATGATGACCTGGAAGTCACGCATGCGCTCTTCGGTGACGTCCATGGCGTTGTCCGGGAGTTGATCCATGATCCCGCCGCCCATCCCGGGGATCATGTCCATGACCTGACTGAGCGGTCCCATGTTGTTCATCGCCTCCATCTGCTTTTGCATGTCGTAGAGGGTGAACTCCCCCTCCATCATGTCCTCGGGATCCCAGTCCTCGTCCTCGTCCTGAGTCGCCTCCATCGCGCGCTCGACGCGCTCGGTCAGCTGTTTGAGGTCGCCCATCCCGAGCAACCGGGAGATGAAGCCGTCCGGCTCGAAGCGCTCGATATCTTGCACCGTCTCGCCGGTCCCGAGGAACGCGATGGTCGAGTCGGTCTCGTCGACGGCGGCGAGTGCGCCCCCACCTTTGGCTGTGCCGTCCAGCTTGGTGATGACGACGCCCTCGATGCCGATGGCCTCCTGGAAGTCCCGCGCCTGACTCTTCGCACTCTGGCCCATCGCGGCGTCCAGCACCAGGAGATTGCGATCGGGGTTCACTTCCTGCTCGATGCGCTCGATCTGGGCGATCAGTTCCTCGTTGAGGCCGTCTCGACCGGCCGTGTCGACGATCCGAACGTCGGCGCTCTCGGTGGCTTCCAGACCCTCGCGGGCGATCTTGACGGGGTCGTCCTCGTCGGGATCGCCGTAGAAGTCGACCTCGGCGCGGTCGGCCATCTCCTTGGACTGGTCGTACGCGCCTGGTCGGTCGGTGTCGGTCTGGATGATCGCTGGCCGCAGGCCTTTCGTCGAGAACCACCAGGCCATCTTCGCAGCCGTGGTCGTCTTCCCCGACCCGTAGAGGCCGGCGAGCATGATCGTCTGGTTCTCTAAGGGGAGGTCCGTCGACTCCCCGACGAGTTCGACCAGTTCCTCGTAGACGATACGGAGGACCCAGTCACGGGCAGAGGTGCCCTGCGGTGGTTCTTCGTCGAGGGCGCGGGACTTGATGCTGTCCGAGAGGGACATGACGAGGTCGACGTCGACGTCGGCCTGCAGGAGCGATCGCTGGATCTCCTTGACGACGGCGTCGACGTCTTCCTCGTCGATGCGGGACTTGCCCCGGAGATCGTCCAGGGCCCCGCGGAGAGATTTTCCGAGATCGTCGAGTACCATGTTGCTACGTGGTACGCGACTGGGCCGGTAAAGCCTTTTTGTCGGCGTCGCTGGAACGGATATGGGCTACAGCGTCGTCGACCCCGACGAACTCGAACCGACCGAGGACTACCACTGCGATCGGCGCTCGATCACCGGCGCGTCCGGGCTGGCGAACCTCCATCTCGCCCGCTACACGATGGCTCCGGGCGAGCAACTCGCCCGGGAGTACCACTACCACGAACTCCGCGAGGAAGCGTTCTACGTCCTCGAGGGGACGCTGCATGTCGAGACGCCAGAGACGGAGTACGTCGTCGAGTCCGAGTCGGTGTTGGTCGCCGAACCCGACAGCCCCCACCGGGCGTACAACCCCGCGCGTGCCGAGGAGCCGGTGACCGTCCTCGGCGTCGGCGCACCGCGGTCGGACCCGGCGATCCCCTTCGATCCCGACGACTGACTCCGACGCTCGTGTCTCGCGATCTGGTACCACCCGTGCCAGCCACCAACACGGCTTTGTCGATCGCTCCCTCTACGGTGGGTATGCGCCGGGCCGTACTCGGGCTGGCCGTCCTGGTCGTGCTAAGCGGCTGTACGACGCCGTTCGACGCCGACAGCGGCGGCGACGGGGTCGAGACGGTCACACCGGCGTCCGTTCCGTCCGGCTTCGACGGACCGCCCGGAGTCGATCACCAGCGGGACGTTCTCGACCCGGTGGCGCTCGTCGCGGCCCACGAGCGCGCCCTCGACAACGGAAGCGCAGCGGTTCGATTCGAAGCCCGCCGCTGGCAGGTCGCCAACCGGAGTTACGGGTTCCAGTCACGGGGCGAACCGATCTCCAGTGAGGAGCGACTCGCCACCGAGACCGTCGTCCGGACCGGGGAGCCGACGGTGTTCTCTCGCTACACCAACGACTCGGTCGGGTACACGTACGGAACCTGGTCGAACGGGACCCACACCGTCGAGTTCGCCGACGTCCCCGAGGGGATCGCCCGGACTGTCTCTCCCTCGTCGTCGCGCCCCGACGAACCGCTCGACCTGGCCAGGACCTCGACACTCGGGGTCTGGTTCAATAACAGCCAGGTCCAGGCGATCGACCGGACCGAGACGGCCAAGGGCGTCCGCTATCGCGTCAGGGCGACCAGCGACGACCGCGGCCTGCTCGGGTCGAGTGCCGAGCGGACACACAACGGCGTGACCAACGGGACGCTCGTCGCGACGATTCGCCCGGACGGGCTGGTGACCGATCTCCGACTGGAGTTTACGTTGCTCACGCGCGCCGGCAATTTCCGGACGGCCTACCGCTACTCGGTCACGACCGACGTCGAGACGCTCCCGCGGCCGTCCTGGGTCGAACGAACGCTCGCTCGTGGGAACACCTCGCTCGATTCGTAGGGGGTTTTATTGGACGGTCGCTCCCAGCACCAGCCATGCGAACACTCGACCGGCTGCTCGACAGTGGCGTCGTCGCGGTCCTGCGTGACATCGACCCCGAAGCCATGCCCGAGGTCGCCGCCGCGCTCCAGGCCGGCGGCGTGACAGCACTCGAAGTCACCGCCGACGCTCACGACGCCAGCGGGACTATCGCCGAACTCGCTCCCACCGTCGACGACGACGTACTCGTCGGTGCCGGCACGGTCATGGACCCCGCGACCGCCTCCCGCGTCATCGAGGCCGGCGCGGCGTTCGTCGTCTCGCCCCATCTCGACCCCGAGGTCGTCCGTACTGCAAACCGTCGCGGCGTCGTCGTCGGCCCCGGCGTGATGACGCCGACCGAGGCCGCCGACGCGATGGCGGCCGGCGCGGACCTGCTCAAGATCTTCCCCGCGTCGACTGTTGGCCCCGGCCATCTGGGTGCGATCGCCGGTCCCCTCGGAGACGTCCCGATCATGCCGACCGGGGGGATCGGCCCCGACAACGTCGAGGCCTTCTTCGAATCGGGCGCGGCGGTCGTCGGTGCCGGCAGCGCTCTGATCGACTACGACGCCGTCGAACGCGGCGACTACGAGGCCGTCGAAGCGCATGCACGCGAGTTCGTCGACGCCGTCGAGGACGCTCGCGAGTAATCAGGCTGTCAGTTGCTCGGGGTCGACGGCGTCGTCGGTCTCGGGCCCGTCCTCGACCAGTTCCGGGTCGGTGTCGATCTGTCTGTCCGATCGTCGTTCCATAACTGTGTGTCTATTTCCCGCTCTCTTCAAGCACCCTCTCACGGCGAATACCGCCACCCGTCACGTCTTCGATCAACTATTGCCGGCTCTGCGGCCAGTGGTCTGCCTCGCGAGCGCTGGGTTCGGTCCCGCAACCCGGCGTGGAGGATGTCATCCCAGTTGCCTGGCTGCGTCACGGAGCGACAGTCCGCGATCGACGACGTCCCGCCTGTAGTGCATGTAGAATGCGCCAAGCGGTGGCTGGATGACGTACGCGAGCGCGATCGGGAGCACGGCACTCGTCGGCAGCGTGTCGGCGGCGACGACGATCGCGAGGGCGATCGAGAGGTTGCGCATACTGGTCGCGTACACCAGTGTGACACCGCGTTCGGTGTCCAGCAACAACCGGCCCAGCGCCGCGCCCCCGCCGAGCACGAGTACGTAAAAGGCCACGAGCGGCACGGTCGTCCCAGCCGACGCGAGGGGATCGGCCAGGATCGCGGTCGACCGCATCGTCATCGCGATGAAGACGATGAGCATCACACCGAGCGAACTGAGGCCGCCGAAGATCGGCTTCAACTGTTTGAATCCCTCGCCACCGTATCGTCTGATCAGTCCGCGCCGGGTAAGTGTCCCCGCGACCATCGGGACGACGACGACCTGGGCGAGTTGTCGGTACAGCACCGTCGGATCGAAGCCCACGTTCCCGGGGATCAGCACCGACAGGTACGCCGGCAAGAGTACGATTGCCGCCAGCAGGTTGACCGCCATCGCCACGAGTGCCGCTTCCAGGTCCCCGCCGGCCAGTCCCGTCCAGGCGGCCGTCATCCCGGAGGTCGGGATCAGCGCGATGAAGTACAACCCGATCGCGTAGCCGACGTCACCGGCGAAGAACACTCGCGAGAGACCGACAGCGACCAGCGGCGCGAACCCGAAGTTGAGCAGGAGACTCAACCCGACGATCCGCGCGTGTCTGCGGGCGTGTAGCACCTCCTGCAGATCGATGTTGATCATCATCGGGTACACCATCAGGAACAATACGGGGACAACGGCCAGCTGGAGCCCCGCTTTCGTCTCGGCCCCGGCGAACTGCCCGAAGACGAGCCCGGCAACCAGCGACCCGATGACGACGTAGAGCAGATTCCGCTTGAAACCCGTCAGTACGCCCCGGATCATCGGTCCTCTCCCCCCGGCGTCCCTGCCGGGGCGCCGGTCCGCCGTGAGTCACGCCTCCGGGCCCGTCGGCCCGCTGGCTCGACACCGTCCGACTGCCGCACTCGACTGAGGGTTCCCATGTTATTGTAGAATTGGGCCTATTGCACAAAACTACACCGGTTTGGAGGGGCAGATTCGAGTCGTGACTCCACGGAAAGACAGGCGAAGAACGGTCTGGATTCGAAAGGCGCTGAAACGACTGGATCGAGTTGCGGCACCCACTGACAACCGGAAATGTATTATCTACACACAGAAGCTGGGCGGGATCTCGACTGCAGCCGCGTTATGCCAGCAACTGGTCGACGATCGCCTCGGGGTCGAACCGTTCGAGGTCGGGGTAGTCCTGGCCGGTCCCCAGAAAGAGGATCGGCTTGCCGGTGACGTAGGCGATCGAGATCGCCGCCCCACCCTGGGGATCGGCGTCGGCCTTGGTGAGGATCGAGCCGTCGATCTCGGCGGCCTCGTCGAACTCCCGAGCGCGGTTGACGGCGTCCTGGCCCGCTACCGCTTCGTCGACGAATAGCGTCATGTCCGGGCCGATGACGCGATCGATCTTCTCCAACTGGTCCATCAGGCCCTCGTTGGTGTGCAGTCGACCTGCGGTGTCTCCCAACACGACGTCGACGCCGTTGGCCTCGGCGTACTCGACGGCGTCGTAGATGACCGCCGTCGGGTCGCTGCCCTGCTCGTGGGAGATGAACTTCCGGTCGAGATTCTCGGCGTGTTTCTGCAACTGCTCGTTGGCCCCGGCGCGGTAGGTGTCGCCGTTTGCCAGCACCGAGGAGTACCCGCACTGGTCGAGGTAGTGTGACAGTTTCGCGATCGAGGTCGTCTTCCCGACGCCGTTGACGCCGGTAAAGATGATCACGACCGGCTTGTCTGCCTGTGCGATTCGCTCTTCGAAGTCGAACTGTCCGACGCTGATCACGTCGTACAGCGCTTCCCGAAGCGCGTCCCGGACGAGATTGCCCGTTGAGGAGAGTCGCCGCCGGGTCTGGCCGGTCAGATTTTGCTCGACGCCGTCGAGAATCTCCTGGGCGACGCCCATCTCGACGTCGCTCTGCAGTAACGCGAGTTCGAGGTCGTCCAGATGCTTCTGGAGGTCGTCCTCGTCGATGACGGTCTTGCCGGTCGCGAACAGTTTGGCCTTCTCTGCGAGACCTCGATCATCGTCTTCGTCGGCGTCCTCGGCTGACTCTTCGTCGGCTTGCGCGGCAGATTCCGCATCCGGTTCGACGCTCGTGGACGCTTCGACCGACTCCGCCTCGGCAGGGACCGATTCGGCCCCGGGCCCAGATTCGGCCACTGGTTCGCCCGCCTGCTCTTCCGTGGCAGTCTCGGTTCCGCCCTCCGATTCGGCAGTCGCCGCGGCCGGTTTCGTATCCGTACCGGGCTCCGCGTCGGCAGTCGACTCGGCGGCAGCCTCTTCCTGTGGCCCGGCGTCGGCAGCAGCGGCTTGCGGCGCTTCCGCGTCGGTGGGTTCAGCCTCGGCTTCTTCGACCGCCTCTTCGTCGACGTCTTCCTCGACGTCCTTGCTGAAGCGGCCGAGTTTCTCCTTCAGTCCGTCGAACATCGGCGCTCTACTCGTCGCCGCCTTCCTCTTCGGCCTGCTGTTGCTGCTGCATCATCTGCTGCATCTGCTGCTGTTGCATCTGCTGGGCGCGCTCTTCGAGTTGCTCGCTCTCGGATTCGATCTCGGCGATCTCTTCCTGGACGCCCTCGATGCGCTCGTCTATGGCTTCCTTCTTCGTCTCGAGGGTGTCGATGGCGTCGTCCTGCTCCTGCTCGGCCGCGTAGTCGGCCCCGAGCCCGACGATGATCTCGTCGATGTCCTCGATCTCCGCGCGGACGTACGCGCCGCCGCCGATCGGGACCTGGACGGTCGAGCCGGTCTCGAGCGTCTCGATGGCCTCGATTGCCTCGTCGGTCTCGGCTTTCTCGGTCTGGAGGTCCTGAACCTCGCCTTCGAGTTCTTCTTTCTCCTCTTCGAGCGCCTGCATCGCCTGCTGGATCTCCTGCATCTGGCCGCCGCCACCGCCACCGCCGCCACCGCCCATCATGCTTCCACCTCGTCGATTTCGACCTGTGTACGCTTCAGCCCGTGCTTCGAGCCGAACTCGGCGAGCGTGTGCTCGGTCGCGACGTTTTCGTTCGGTGCTTCGATCTCCTTCTCGAAGGGCTGCGGGCCGTCCCGCGCCTGGAACGAGCCGCGAACAGTGAACGTGCTCATGTCCGGACGGTGGAGCACGAGCGGGAAGAATCTTCCCATCCACCTTTTTCCCGGGGGCGTCGCGCTCGCTCCGCGATCGCTCGATCCCCGGCAAAAACGTGGGCGAAAAAGCGGGACCTCGCGGCGAAGCCGCTCGGTCCCGTGAAACGCGGCTCAAGCGCCGCGTACGCTGGTGGCTGCGTTTCTGTTTCGGCAGCTGAGAAGGCAGAAGCGTTTATGAGAGGTCCCTGAAAACTTTATTTCATGAATAGAAGTCGAGTAATTCCTGGCGGGATCGCCGCCGCGATCGTCCTGTCCGGGGCTGTGATGGTTGCTGTCCGGGGGCCGGCACTTACCGGGTTGACACCTGTCGAGACGGCGATTTTCGCTATCGTCGGCGTCGCTATTCCACAGGCGATCCTCGCCCGAAAGAATCAGTCTCGGCCACGCTGGATCGTCGCGGGGCTCGCGTTCTGTGGTGGCGTCGGCGCGCTCGGCTATGGCTTCGTTTGGGACTCGCTGTTGACGCCCCGACTGAACGTCTTTATGGGACTGCTTCTGGTGGGTGTCGTCGCCGCGTGGCTCGTCGGCGTCGGCCGAGCGCTTCTCTCCGGGTATCGCGCCACTGTCGAGTGACGTCTTAGGGCCCGGATTGCTGACTGCCGTCCGGTTGTCCACTGCCACTTTGCTGTCTCTGGGCTTGCTGACCCGTCTGCGATGGTTGTCTGTTCGCCTGCTGGCGTTGCTGTGGTGGTTGCTGGCCCCGCGCGGTTCGCTGTGGCGCGGACTGTCGTGTCTGTCGTCCGCTAGTGCCCTTCCCGCGCCAGTACCAGTTCGCGAGGAACGCACCGACGAAGGCCCCGACCGCGGCGATTACACCGACCAGCACCATCGTCTCCATCGGCACCTCGACCGCGGGCGGTTCGGTCTGTTGCATCTGGGCTGTCACGGTCGCGGTACTGGCCGCGAGTAATCCGACGAGCAGCCCGCTCTGGACCACTATCGAGTGGATCGACCGTCTATCGTCTGCCATCAGGAGATGTGTTCCTCGGAAGTTACTTTGGTCTTGTGACGGTGGGGACAGCCGAACGCGGTCGGGGCGGTCAGTGCGGCCGCGGTCAGGAAGCCAGCGCGCAGGTTCCATCCTGCGCGCATGGGGAGGTGTGGGGAATCGTCGGGCGCAAACCGCGCCCGACTACAGAAAGCGCTGGCGTTGCCCTTATGGGCCGCGCCGCGACCGCGGCGCGTGCGCTGGCGGTTCTGGAGGACATGCAAAGGGCGAGCGAACCGCGCCAGCGGTTCGCGAGGGCTTTCTGGTTTAGTCGTCGGCGGGCTTCAGCGGCTTGCCCTCGCCGTCGGTCGGCGCGGGCGAGGCGTCCATGGAGTCGTCGCCTTCGGCGTAGGGGTACCACGTCTGCTTGGTGTTGTGCATGTACGGGTCCTCGTAGCTGGTCTCCTCGGGCTCGATGAATTCCGACAGCTCGTCTTCGTCGTGACGCGCGACGAAGTCACGGAAGGTCTCGTCCTCGGAGCGCTCAGCCTCGAAGTTCGCGAGCAGGTTCTTGATCGCGCCGGGGACCTCGTCGGCGGGCACGCGCATCTCGACCCAGTCCGCAAACCGGGGCTCGTCGCCGAGGCCGCCGCCCAGGCCGATGTCGAGGGCTTCGACCGGCTCGCCGTCCTTGCGGGTCTTCATGCCGCGCAGGGAGACGTCGGCGATCTGGGGCTGGGCGCAGGAGGCCGTACAGCCCGAGAGGTGGATGTGGAACTCCTCGTGGTCCTCGGGAAGCTCGACGTTGTCGCGCAGCCAGCGGGCGTAGCGAACCTGCCGATTCTTCGTCTCGACGATCGACAGCGAGCAGTACTCCGTCCCGGTGCAGGCGATCGAACCACGCATGAAGGGACTCGGGTCCGGGGAGTAGTCCTCCAGCAGATCCTCTTCGAGGAACGCATCGAGGTTCTCCTCGGGGATGTCCGTGACGATGATGTTCTGACGCTGGGTCAGCCGGACCTCACCGGAACCGTACTCCTCTGCGAGATCGGCCAGTTCCAGCACGTCGTCGGCACCCTGCCGACCGACGAGGACGTTCAGGCCCACGTAGTAGTTGCCGTCGTTCTGCTCGTGGACGCCGACGTGGTCGTTGTGGCCGTCCTGCGTCCCGGTGTTGTAGGTGTACTCGTCACGCATGTCCTCGCCTGCGGTCGGGAGTTCGAAGTCGACGTACTCCTCCTGGAGGGTTTTCCGAACCTTCTCGGGGCCCCACTCGTCGACGAGGAACTTGATCCGGGCGTTGAAGCGGTCGTCCCGGTCGCCGTAATCACGGAAGAGCGCCGAGAGGCCGCCGGCGACCTCGGCGGTCTTCTCTTTGGGCACCCAGACGTCGATATCCCGGGCGAAGCGCGGCTCTTTCCGTGCGAGGCCACCGCCGACACGGACGTTGAAGCCGATCTCACCGTCTTTCTCGGCGGGCTCGAAGGCCAGGTCGTTGATGTCGCCCTGCGCACAGCCCTCGTCACAGCCGGCGACGGCAACCTTCCACTTTCGCGGGAGGTTCACGTGGTCGTCGTCGCCTTTGAAAGTGTTGTGCAGGTTCTCGGCGACGTCCCACGAATCGACGTGCTCGTGTTTGTCCTTGCCGGCGACGGGACAGCCGACGATATTTCGCCAGGAGTCACCGCAGGCCTGCTGGGTCGACAGTCCCGCGGATTCGAGCTTGTCGAATATCTCCGGGATGTCCTCCAGCTTGATCCAGTGGAGCTGGATCGACTGTCGGGTTGTCCAGTCACAGTAGGCGTCGCCGAACTCGGGGTTGTCGGCTGGCCCGGTGGCGTACTCCTTTGCAACCTCGCCGATAACACGGAGCTGCCCCGGCTCGATGACACCGTTCGGTGTCCCGATGCGCATCATGAAGTACGATTCCTGCCCGGAGCGCTGGTGATACAGGCCCCACCACTTGAAGCGCTCGAACCACGCGTCCTGCTCCTCGTCCGGAATCGCGTCCCAACCCTCCTCGGCAAACCGCATGAGGTGATCACGGATCTCGTTGCCGTACACCTCGTCTTTCCATTTCTCGACCTTCGTTGGCATTCGTATTACCGCTTCTAGAACCCCACCCATATACCACCCGTCTTGGCGTCAATCCTCCCCACCTCTCGCCGAAGGAGACATATGTTGCCGCTACTCTGCGTCGGCCAGTCGGGTCCGCTTTCGCGGTACGTGGGCGCTCTCGAAGGTGACTGGATGGAATTCACCGGTTTCGGGGTCGATGACACGTCCGACGGTCAGCCAGTCGCTGACGCCGCTCGTCCCACACGAGATACACATGCCAGCGATTCGCGCTTCGATGTTCGGGTAGTCGATCCCGACTTCGACGAACCCTTCGGCGAGGAAATCAGTCGGTTCACACCCGCAGAAGTCGCTTCGCGCCAGCAGCCAGAGGTCGCTGACGTTCACCTCCCGCGAGTCGTTGACGCTGATCCAGGCCCCGTCGTCGAGCTGGTGAACGTCCGTCGTCATTACATCTCATTAGATCCTCCGGGCAGGTGAGTCCTTCGACCTGCCCACGTTTCGCCGGATCGTTTCGACTCGCTCTCCGTCGTGCGGTGTATGAGATGGATTAGCACGGACCGCGCGATTCTCTCGCACAGTCACCGGTACCGGCAATACCCTCCCCGAAGAGGGAGTCGGGGACAGGATTACGGGGGAAGGCGGCCTTAAGATGGGGAGGCCTGTATGGGGGAGTGACAGCAGATCGAGACAGCGACGGAGTGTGCGCCGGCCTCTCTCGGCGTTGCGGTCCGCCGTGCTCGATTGGTGGAGGAACAAGATGAGCGAGAACACACAGGTCCACGACGAGGCCCAGACCCGGGACGAACAAGTAGACGAACACCTCGAAGACGTCGAGGACGGATGCGGCTGCACGGAGATCTGGGAGCACCTCTCGGAGAACCGTGAAGCCGCGGACGACTGATCGAGTACACGGCGAGGTACTTTTGGTCAGCCAACGCCATACCACGAGTAATGCCTGCTGAGGGGCCAGACGATCTGCCGCCGGCCGACCGCGAGTCACCAGTCGGACAGCCCGTGATCCGCGGTGATCCGCGCATCACCGGCCAGCAACCCGACGAGGCCGTCCGATTCGACCCCGACGATCCCGACAGCGTCGCCGAGGCCGCTGACACGGTGCGGGCGTTCGCCGAGAACACCGCCGGTGACGCAGACAACGTCTACATGCTCCGCGGGGCGGCCGCCTGTGCGGCGCTGGTTCGCGGCGAGGGATCGTACAAGGCGGCCGCCGAGCGCGCCGGCGGCGAGGCCACAGTCGCGTTCATCCGCAAGTGGTCGCGGGTGCACGACCTGCCGCGGTCGATTCGCCGGCACGTCGCCCGCGGTGAGATCGCTCCCACGGCGGCCAAACACATCGCTCGCGTCGCTGGCGAGTCACGATTCTTGCTCGCCTGGGCGGCGCTCGATCACGAGTTGACCGTCCGGCAGGTACGATCGGTCGCCAGCCGCGTCAACGAGGGCGACAGCGTCGAGCGCGCGCTCAGGGATCTCACCGGCGAGACGCTGGGTCGACTCACGCTCGATTTGCCGCCGACCACGTATCTAGAGTTACGACGGCAGTCGTCGACCGAGGACACGGCCCCCGGGGAGATCGTCGCCGAGGCCTTGCAGTCGGTCGACGACCGATCGTAAGGTCTTAAGCGGTGACCGTCCGACTCGTAGGTGAGGGCCGGTAGCTCAGTTAGGCAGAGCGTCTGGCTTTTAACCAGACGGTCATGGGTTCAATTCCCATCCGGCCCGCTCACTCTGGCGCTCACAAATCGTGAGCGCTCACTCCCGACCGGCCCGTAGTGGTCTTCCTAGAAGATTCTCATGGGTGACAAACCGGTTCCTTTAGGGGTTCGTGTGTCGAGAACGCAGGTATGAGCAACACCGAATCACGATTCGCGGACACACTCGAACCGCTCGGGACGGCCGTTGGCGGGCTACTCGTCCTGATGGGACTCGGGACCCTCGTCGGGATGCCGTGGGCGACCAACGGCGACCTGGCGGCGTCGGCCGTCCAGATACTCGGGGTCTTGGCGACGATGGGTGTCGGTGCCGGACTGATCTGGCTGAGTCGACAAACAGAATAAAAAGCGCGTTCCGCGGAGCAATTCAGTCTCTGACTGGCAGATACGCCGTCGCGAGCAGGATCAGGCCCGCGAGCAGACTGATGATGACGACCGCCCAGAGGCCGGCCTTGCGCTCGTTGTACTTGTCGATCTTGTTCTGATCGGACTGGTAGGCCTCGTAGTTCTCGGTGGTGTTTTCGAGGATCTTCACCGTCGAGTCGCTCGGGAAGTGCACGAAGTACGTCTCGTTGTTCAGCTCGACCGAGCTACCTTCCGAGAGGCTTCTGGTAAACGTTTTCGGTCCCCGCCACTCGAGGGGTACTTCGGCGGTCGTGATGTTGCCGATCGTCGTCTCGTTGCCCTGATACTGGAGCGTCCCGCCTTCTTCGAGCGTCTCGACTTCGGGATCGGGCAGGTACTCGCTGAGCAGGACCTGCGTGCCGTTTTCGAACTCGACGAACTGCGAACCGTCGGGGTTCGTCCCGAGCGTGCCTCGGACGTCGGTGTCCATCCCGAGAATCCGCGTGACGTTCTGCTGCTGGATCAGCGACGCCGTGGTTGGATCGACGCCGGTCTCGTTGGGAATCGTCACGAGATAGTCACTGCCCCATCGCAGAGTCGCGTCCTGGGCGGTGACGTCGGTGAGCGTGGCGTCGAGATAGGGTTGTCCGTCGACTGCCAACGTGACCGTCCCGCCGCGTTCGACGGTCGAGACCATCGAGCGGTTGGTCGTGTTCACCAGTCGCATCGTCGGCGGATCGGCACTGACGTTCGTCAGCACCTGGTGGTCGCTCCCGTCGAATTCGACAGTCGTGCCGTTTTCGAGCGTCGTCGAATCGATTCGCTGATCCTCCCAGGAGACGGCCTGCCAGGAGACCGTCGAGTTGTTCGCGAGCGTCGCCGTGTATCTCGCGTCGGAGGTACCCCACGTCAGACTGCCGGAGCCGTTGCTGATCGAGTCGACCGTGTAGGTCTGGTCACCGACGGTGAGTTCGTCGTCGACCGCGTAGGTCTCGCCGGGTACGTCGATCTGGGGCTGCTCTGCCATCCCGAGATAGGCGTACGCACCCGCGCTGATGACCATGAAGAGGACGAAATAGGCCGCCGCAGCGCGTCGTTGCATGTTCGTGTCGTCGGAAGCGCCGGCCTATAACCGTTACCTTTCGGTACTGAAATTACTCCCCGTGGTCGCCTGCCACGAGCGCCTCGACGTCCGCTGCCGTCGGCAACCCTGCCATCGCGCCGGTCGCCGTCGTCGCGAGGCCGCCCACGGCACTGGCGTACCGGAGCGCCTCTGCCAGCCCGACCTGTTGGAGGCCCAGCGCGGTGATCGTCCCCGCGACGAAGGCGTCGCCTGCGCCCGTCGTCTCGACGACGTCGACGTCGTAGCCTTTGAACTCGGCTTCGGCCGGACCCCACGGCGCGTCCGCTGTCGCACGCGCCATCGCGCCCTCGCCGCCGCGCGTGAGCAAGACGGTGTGTGGCCCCATGTCGAGGACGGCCTCCGCGACCGCGTCTTCGTCGGCCGCCTCGACCAGCACCGACAGGTCCTCCTGGTCGGTCTTGACCACGTCAGCGATGCCGAGCGCCCGTTCGAGCGTCTCGACCAGCACCGTCTCGTCTGGCCAGAGATCCGGTCGCGTGTTCGGGTCGAACGAGACCGTACAGCCGTGCTCGTTCGCTCGTTCGAGCAGGTCCAGCGTCGCCGTTCGTGCGGGTTCGGTGAAGAGTGAGACGCCGCCGGCGTGGACCCATTCGACTTCGGCCAGTGTCTCGTCGTCGACGGTGTCGGGCTCCATCGCGAAGGTGGCCGTCTCGTCGGCGAAGAAGGTAAACGACTGGTCGCCAGTTTCGTCTTCTCCCACGAGGGTGTGGGCCGTCTTTCGGTCGTCGTCCCGCTCCAGAAAATCTTCGCGGACGTCTTCTGCGGTCAGGACCGACGCGAGGTGCTCGCCGAAGGGATCGTCGCCGAGTCGGGTCCACAGAAATGGGGGATGGCCCAGCCGCGACAGTGCGACGGCGACGTTGGCCGGTGCGCCGCCAGCTTCCCGTTTCAGCGTCTCGGCCTCTGCGATCGGGCCCTCACTCGTAGGAAACAGGTCGATCAGTGCCTCACCGGCGACGAGTACGCGCGAGTCGTTCATACCCGTGCTTCGAGGATTCGATCAATAGACCTTGCCCTTGCACTACAGTCCGCTGACGAAGATCGCGACCGACTCACTCAGATCGCGGCTCCGACTCACTCGCACTTCCTCGACCCACTTGACCCACTGGTAGCCCCGCCGGTCGGGCGCGACGAGTCGGAGGGGAAAGCCGTGGCCGTGGGTGAGGCGCTCGCCGTCGACGTGGGTCGCCAGCAGCGCCTCGCGTGCTTCCTCGATCGGGAGGCTCCACTTGTAGCCCGTCACCGAGCGGAACTGGACCCAGCCGGCGTCGCCCCGGACGTCGGCCGCCTCGAGCAGATCGCCGACAGAGAGGCCCTGCCAGTCGCGCTCGGCGTACCAGCCGCTGGTGCAATCGAGCAGTGCGCGCGTCTCGCTCTCGGGAGCGAGGTCCTCGGCGTCGAGCGAGAACGGTTCGTCGACTCGCCCTCGCACACGGAGCGACCAGGTGTCGAGGTCGACCCGATCGGGATCGTCGGCGACCCACATCGTCACCGGAAAGTCGTTGCCCGACTCGCCCTCGACCGGGCGCGACCCCGTGAATCGCCGGCGTGCACCCGCGGTGTCGAGCACGCGATTGAGCGACTGCTGGGCGCGCCAGACGACCGCACCGCCGACGAGCAGCCCACTCATCTGCAGAGCCGTCCGGCGGTCGGTCACCGTCTCCCGGTCGGGGAGCGCGAAACGTCGTCGGAGGTGGACGAGGAGAACCGGCACCACGAGCAGCCCCAGCGCGATGTGGACGTTGAGCAGCCCCCAGAATCCCAGATCGAGTTCGAGCCCGAACACCCACGCGATCCCAGTCGCGAGTGCGGCGAGTGCGAGGACAGCCAGTGCGATCGACGTCCAGACGCCGGTCGGTCTCGCGCGGACGCGGCGGCGGACGCGCCAGAGCTTCAGCGCGACGAGGCCGACGAGCGTGACGCCGACGACGCCGTGGGTGACGTACACCCAGGCGGTGCTCGGCGTCGCGGCGAACATGCTCGCGACGCCCGTCGCCAGGAGGACGAGAATGGACACGAGGATGCCCAGGTCGACCACCCGCGCGGGCGGCGTCACGGCGTCGAGTCGTCCCATCGCTCCCGTTTGGGACTCCATGTGCTTGACTGGCAGGGTCGAGGACACGTTCTTTTTCGAGGCCGCCGAACTTCCCGGTATGTTCGTCCCACTCGTCCGGGAGGTCATGTCCGGGCCCGTCGAGACGGTCACGGCCGCTGTGAGCGCGCGCGAGGCGGCGACACGGCTTCGCGACCGCGATATCGGATCGCTGGTCGTCGTCGAAGACGGGCGGCCGGTTGGGATCGTGACGCGAACCGACGTCGTCGCGCTGTTCGCGGCCGGCAGCGACGGCGATACCCTCTCCGTCGGGGAGATGATGAGCGAGAACCCGGTGACGATCGGACCGGACGCGACCGTCACCGTCGCCGCCGAGACGCTGTCCGAACACGACGTATCGAAGCTGCCGGTCGTCGAGGACGGGGAACTCGTCGGGATCGTCACGACGACGGACCTCGCGGATTACGTCTCGACGGGCGCGATGGAGCCCACAGCGTCGGTCGAACCCCAGCGCCACCGCTACCGGCCGGACACCGCCTACGAATGCGAGGACTGGTACTTCCAGAGTTACGGGACCGAGGACGGGCTGGGGGTCGGTGATCGAGCCACCTTCGCGAAGACGATCACCGACGAGGACGTCCAGGCCTTCGCGGACGCCAGCGGTGACACCAACCGCGTCCACCTCGAAGCCGACTTCGCCGCGAAGACCCGCTTCGGCGAGCGGATCGCCCACGGGACGCTCGTGAGCGGGCTCATCAGCGCTGCGCTGGCCCGTCTTCCCGGATTGATCATCTATCTCTCCCAGCAGGTGACTTTTCGTGGCCCCGTCTCACTGGGCGAGTGCGTGACCGCTCACTGTACCGTGGTCGAGGATCTGGGTCGGAGTCGCTATCGACTCGAAACCAGCGTGGAGACCGACGCCGGCGAGACCGTCGTCGAGGGGCAGGCGACGGTGCTGGCCGATCCGTTGCCCGAGGAAAGCTGACTGCGGCGGCGGTGGCCGGGAAGGCGTTTCATCGCCTGACCCGGGGAAGGGCAGGCCTGTTGTGCGGTTGCAGTGCGGTTGCGGAAGCGATGCGGTTGTGGAGGCGGTGCTGTGCGGTCGTGACGAGCATACGGCGACGCAGTCGCCGTTTCCCCGGAATCGCCCTCGCAAGGCGATTCCGGCCTTTTTCCCCAAGTTTTTGCGATGAGGGTGCCCGCAGCGAGCGCTTTTATGCGCTCGCGAGGACACCCGAAGAGGAAAAAGTGGCTGTCATGCGCTCGTCTGACGGGTGATTTTGTAGGAAGCGCCCGTGCTTCCGGGCATGACGAGTCTCGGGGAGGCCTACGGCGACGACCGCTGGAACGGCCGGGACCCGCGCTGGATCGCGATCGGCGCGGGGGCGTTCGTCGCCGGCGTCGTCGCCATCGTGCTGGCCATCGCGATCGTCGCGACGTCGTTCGGCGACGCCCTCGGACTCACCGGAACCTACGAGGCCCGCGAACCGGCCGGGATCCTCGCCGGACTGGGCGTGCCCGCGATGTTGCTCGGCGTGGTCGCCGTCCTGCCGTCGAGTCGCCGACAGGGCGTCGGGGTCGTCCTCGGCGCACTGTGCTGTCTGGCGGGCGTCGCGCTCTTTCAGCATGCCTACCCCTGGATGTGGCCGCCCGCCGAGCCGTCGATGGCCTTCGAGACGTCGATGACCTATTTCGCTGGTGCCGTGCTGGCGTTCGGATCGGTCTTTTCGACGGTCGCCAGTTACCGCGTGCGGAACAATCCGCAGGGAACGGTTCGGATGGAACTGCAACGCCAGGGCGAGACGAAGACAGTCAAGGTCTCGCGGGATCAGTACCGCCAGTACAAGCAGGCGATGCGCGGCGACGGCGGCGAACAGACCCAGGTTATCAAAGAGATCGAGTCGAAGTTCAACGAGTAGTCGCCTCCGTTTGGATCGGCTGGTGGGACTGTCGTACTGTCGCGACCGTCGGGTTTATTCGAGCGCGCACGCAACCGAGCACCGATGAAGCCGCTGCACGCGCGCTACCCGTTCATGCAGGCGGCCCGAGATGCCGTCGACGCCGCCGAGATCGATCTGGCGGCGGTCGTCCAGCGCGGCGATCCGGCCGTCGAGCGGGGCCTCGCCCGCGTCGAGGCCGCCCTCGAAGACGGGACGGTCGGGGAGCCAGCCCGGCAGTCCCGCGTGGAACTCCTCTCGTATCCGGTCGCTCGCGTGCTCGTCTCGATCGTCGACGAAGCGGTGTTGACGCGGTCGTACGCCCGTGCGGAGGCCGCGAGTGCTCACGATCGATTTACCGAGGAGTTAGCCTCGACCACAGAATTAAAATCGACCAGCGGTGACTCGTTGGGTCTGCGTGATCTGCTTGCCGAGTTCGACCTGCTGGGTCACGTTCGCGCCGAAGACGGCCCGCTCGAAGAGGCAGAGGAGTACCGGGTCGAGGTGGGGGCGTATCTCGAACTCGCCGCGGGACAGTGGGGTGACGAGTGGCGACTGGTCAATCGCACGCTCACAGGTGGCGAAGTCCCGGTCGACCACGACGAACTACTGGTGCTCTGCCGGCGGGCCGTCGAGCGCCGCGTCGAGTCGGGGCTCCCCCTGAACGTACCCGATGCGATCGCCGATCCTCTGGAGGAGGAGGTCGCCCAGCTACGGGAGACGCTGGCGGAACTCGATCTCACGCGGGACATCGATACCGTCGTGCCCGACCTGTTCCCGCCGTGTATGCGCGCGCTGCTGGACAAGATCCAGAAGGGCGAACACCTCGAACACCACTCGCGCTTTGCGATCACGGCCTTCCTGACGTCGATCGGGATGAGCACCGACGAGATCGTCGAACTCTACGAGATCAATCCCGGCTTCGGCGAGGAGATGACCCGGTATCAGACCGATCACATCCGCGGCGAGTCTAGCCCCACCGAATATTCGACGCCGTCGTGTGCCACCATGCAGTCCTACGGCGACTGTGTCAATATGGACGACCGCTGTGAGCGGATCTCCCATCCGATGGCCTACTACGAGGACGCCTTGGACGAGGCCGACGAAGAGGACGTCACCGACTGGCGCGAGGCCCAGGAAGGGTAGGAATACGTCTCAGGAGTCCTGACCTGCCAGATAGAGGCCGGCGAGCGCCATCACGACGACGAACAGTACGAGCGCCCCGACCAGCGGCAGCGCACCGTCGGCAGCGATGCTGTTGTCGGTGCCGTACATCGAGCCGACGACCGCGAGCGCGCCGACGAACACTCCGACAGATCCGACAGCGATCGCGATCTCGACGACGTCTGAACGCTCCATTACCGGGAGATTCCGACGCGCCCCCGGAAAAGCGTGTCGAACCGGCTGGTCGCCGCGCTGTCGTGCGATTGTACCCCTCTGACCGAGTGATTTACCTATCTACAGGACCTACGTTTCGACTGGACGCAGTCGTGAAACCAGCCGCGTCAGATGTGTTATGCCCGATCCACTCCCGACCCCCTCCAGTAGAAAGACCGCACTCGCACCCGACCCCCGGACGATGGACGAGCGGGCGGCCCGCGCCTGGACCGAACGGATGGCCGTCCGCCCGCTCGGTGCCGGTCGTTACGCCGTCGACAGCCAGAGCGGCGCGACCTACGTCGTCGACCTTCTCCATGGGCGCTGTACCTGCCCGGATCACGAAATCCGCGGCGAGCGGTGTAAACACCTCCGCAGAGTCGCCATCGAGGTGACCAGCCACCGCGTTCCCCCACCCGGGAAACGACGGGCGACCTGCGCGCAGTGTGGCGTCGAGATGTTCGTCCCCGAAGCGTCGGGCGAACCCGCGCTCTGTGGCGCGTGTACATTCGAGCCCGGTGACGTGGTCCTGGACCGCGAGACTGGCGACCGACTCGCCGTCGCCCGCGTCACGACTGTTCGCGCCGACGAGTACGTCGTCGAGAGCGCCGACTGCACAGTTTCAGAGTACGAGACCAACGCCGGCTACCCGGACGAGGACCTCGTCGTCGAGGCGAGCTACCTCGGTGAGACGGTCCGCCGGGAGACGCCGCGCGTCTACGCGTTCCCCCACTCGCGGCTGGCCGGGACCGACCAGCAACTACTGGACGCCTGATCCAGAGCCACGGCTACAGAACTGGGTCCCCGAAAAGGCTCACTATCAGCCATTGCGACGAGAAGCACTTAAACGACTGCGTCGCTACTGCCGGTCACTCCAGCATAGCGGCGGCCTCGTCGATGTCCAGATCGCCGCGTTCGAACGCCGAGAGCACGTCCAGGACGCTCTGGTCGGGGCCATCGTCCTCGTCCTCTTCGAGGTCGTTCAGGGTCACTTTTTCGGAGTGGCCGACGAACTCTTCGAAGTCGACGCCGTCCGCGAGGGCGGTCTCTTTCTTGACGCGGTAGTTCCCGCCGTCGGTCGTGTAGAGGTCGCCGGGGTGGAAGAAGTACCAGTCCTCCCGGTCGAAGCGGACGCCAACACGGGGTTTTGCACCGAAATTCTGCGAGAAGTACACGAGCGCTTCGATCTCCTCGCCCGAGAGATAGATGGGGTCGCCGCTACTGGACTTGGCTTCGATCGCGTAGAAGTCCCCGCCGTCACCGGCCAGTACGTCCGGCAGTTCGCGCTCGGTCGCGCTGCCGCTTGCAGGTGCACGCATTACCGCGAAGCCCGCCTCGTCCAGCGCGTTGACGAGTTCGCGCTCGCGTCGGTCGCCCTTCTCGTTCGAGACTACCATTACTCTCCAGTCGGCATGCCCGCGTGTTAAGGGCTACTCCCTCGCCCCCAGACCCCGTCCGTGTGAGTGGGTGTGTGCCATCGTGCCGTGCGACCAGAAGCTATTTGACTAACTGGTCAGTCAGTATCGATACGTTCAGTGATGGTCCCCGGAGTCGTGACTCGCGCGACCGCGCGAGCGAGCGTGGAGGTGTCAGGATGAGCGTCGCGACCAGACTCGGTGGGTTCCGCGATCGCGTCGGCCAGCTGCTCAAAGACCCCGACGAGCTGGATCTCACCAGCGGCGGGATCGGCTGGCCGCTGTTCTACCTGTCGCTGCCGATCGTCGTCACGAACCTGCTGCAGACGGCCTACAACCTCGCCGACACCTTCTGGGTCGGTCGCTTCAGTACGACCGCGCTGACGGCGATCACGTTCTCGTTCCCGCTGGTCTTCCTGATGTTCGCGATGGCGATGGGGCTGGCGATCGCCGGGAGCGTTCTCGTCGCCCAGAACATCGGTGCAGACGACGAGTCACAGGCCCAGTTCGCGGCCTCCCAGACGGTGGTGTTCTCGCTGACCGTCTCGCTCGGTCTGGGGTTGGCGGGCTACGCCGTCGTCGAGCCGGTCCTGGGTCTCCTGGGCGCCGACGCCGCCGTGCAGGTGCTGGCGGCCGATTACATGCGCGTGATCGCGCTCGGCATGCCGTTCATGTTCGGCTTCGCGGTGTTCATCTCGCTGATGCGGGGCTACGGTGACACTGTCACGCCGATGCTCGTCATGCTGGGGTCGGTCGTGCTCAACATCGCGATCGACCCGTTTCTCATCTTCGGCTGGGGCCCGTTCCCGCAACTCGGGATCACCGGCGCGGCCATCGCGACCGTCTTCTCCCGGGCGCTGGCGATGGTCGTCGGGCTGGCGATCATGTTCCGTGGCAGCTACGGCGTCGAGATCCACCTCTCCCAGATGCGTCCTGACTTCGCGTACTGGGGCAAGCTCCTGCGGATCGGCGTCCCCGGTTCCGTCGAGGTGACGGGCCGCGCGCTGTCGGTCACGGTCATGCTGTTCATCGTCGGGCAGTTCGCCAACGAGGTCGTCGCCGGCTTCGGCGTCGTCGCCCGCGTGAACTCGATCGTCTTCCTGCCCGCCATCGCCGTCTCTCAGGGTGTGGAGACGATGACTGGCCAGAACGTCGGTGCGGATCGGCTGGACCGGGCGGAGCGAACCAACAACTTCGCCGCGAAGATTCTCTTTGCCGTGCTGGCAGCGATGGGTGTGTTCGCCTTCCTGTTCGCCGAGTCGATCATCGGCGTCTTCACCAGCGATCCGAAGGTGATCGAGCCCGGCGCGACGTTCCTGCGCTACGCCGCACCCTCGTTCGGATTCATCGGAATCATGCGGGCGTATATCGGCGGCTTCCGCGGGACGGGCGGGACGCTCACCGCGGCGGCGATCACGGTCGTCATGCTGTGGGTCGTCCGCCTGCCGATCGCCTGGTTCGGCGCCGGCTCGATCGGTCAAGAGGGCGTCTGGGCGGCGTTCGCCGTCTCGAACGTCGTCGGCGCGGGGCTCGCCTGGGCGTGGTTCCGCCGCGGCGGCTGGAAGCGCGGTGACGCCACCGACGACTTCTTCGGCGTCGACGTGGGCCCCGATCCCGAACCGACCGACGACTGACTCCGGCGTCGACGCCGGCCAGACACCTGCTCAGGCGTCGGGGCCCGCACTGCTGTCTAGCACCGACGGCTGGCCCCCATCCGCGGGTTCCCAGACGACCCTGACCTCGTAGGCGCTGCTATCGACTGGAATCCGCCAACTGTCGCCAGCAGTGATCGTGCCGTCGTCGTTTGTGGACCCGTTCCACTCTCCGGTTCGGGCGAGGTCCGTTCCTCGAACGTACAGGTTCGTTGCCCATATCTCGTCGGCGGTACTTTGACACGTGATCGTGAGCTGCCCACCCTGGGAGGCCGCGTCGAAATCGAAACCGAACGCGGCCGCTGGGACATCTCTCACTTGTTCGGTGTCGGGCTGAGTTGCGGTGTCGTCTTCGGTGTTGTCACCGAGTACGAGGAACGCCCCTACCCCGAGGGCAACTACGGCACCACCACCGGCCAGCAGCGTCCGTCGGTCCGTCCCCGTCTCGTGGGGCCGCGTTCGCTGCTGTCGCGGTGGGGGTTGCTGACTGGCCGCTGTTGGCGGGCCCTGCGTCGACTGCCCGGCTGCGTGGCGATCGTCTCGGTGGGCTGTCTGCTGGGGTACTGTCTCGCTGTACAGCTCGGCGCCACAGTAGCGACAGTGGGCGTCCCGGGTATCGACCGCCGCACCACAACTCGGGCACGTATTCATGCTGGCGGAATTCGAGTCAGCGAACAAAAAGCTCTCGGGCTGTGACGTTCCGTCCCCCTGGATCGTCTGTCGATCAGGCTGGCATGGTCGTCGTCAGACCGACCCGATCGAAGCCGTCGACCTCGGCCGCATCGGCGCTGGGCAGGCGCATCCTGACGACCGTCCCTCGAGGATCGTTGTCCTCGAATTCGAGCTCGCCGTCGGAGTGTTCGACGACCCAGACGGTCGTCCACAGGCCGAGGCCACTGGTGTGTCTGAGTTTCGTCTCCGAGCCTTCGTCGAGGACGTCCAGTTCGTGTTCGGGGACGCCGGGACCGTTGTCCGCGATCACGAGCTCGGTCTCGATTGGATTCCAGTCGACGGTGACTCTGACCCGCGGCTCGTCGGCGTCGTTGTGCTTGGCGGCGTTCTCCAGCAGGTTCGCGACTGCCGTATCGAGCGACGGTGCGGCCTCGACGGGGACCTGTTCGGGCATCTCGATAGCTACCTGGACGCCGGGGTAGGTCTGCCCGAGTGCGGCCAGTTCCCGCTCTACCACGGTCGCGAGATCGATGCTCTGGTGGTCGCCCTCGGCTCCCATCAGCGACTCCAGCGTCCGGGCTTTGTCACTCTGAGCAACCAGACTCTGGGCCACGTCGGCGATGGTTTCGGCGTCTCTGGCGTCGACGCCCGTGTTGCGGCTGGCGATGAGTTCGGCCCGGCCCTGGACGACGTTGAGGTCGTTGCGAACGTTGTGCCGGAGGACGCGATTCATGACCATCAGCCGTTCGTTCGAGCGCCGGAGGCGATTGTTCAGCCGTTCGGTCTGGTCTTTCGCCGTCCGCCAGCGCTGGCGCGCGCGGACGTGTCGGACGTCGTAGATCCCGAGGACGCTGCCCAGGAGTGCGCCGGTCGAACTCGCGCCCGCGAACCACCGCGGCCCGAGCGGGAGCGTGCCGCCCTGGCTCTCGACGAGGATCCGTGCCAGAAACGCCAGCAGGAGGAAACTCGCCGTGCCGCCGCCACACCAGACGGCCAGCCGCGTCGTCGAGGACGCTTCCCACGATTGTCCGGCCCAGAGCCCGATTCCGACCACTGCCGCCGAGAACACCAGCGACGTAACTCCTCCCGAAAGCACCGTCAGGACGTTCGCCTTCGATCCAGCGATGCTCAGCAGATGGATCCCGCTCAGAACTGCACCGGTCCCTACGATGACGCCGACGCTCGCGAGGTGTTGTCCACGTGACCCGACACCGACATCACCGTCGCCCCCGTCTGCCATGCGTTCTCATGTGAGGACCGCACAGATAGTCATTTCTATCAGTGTACTATCTTTTATCGGGACAGATGTGGGCAACGTGACTGGCAACTACTGTTAGATATTTGATCAGAATCGCTAGTACACTCCAATATACTGTATATCGACCCAGGTGGGTAATATACCTGCATCTCGACCTAAGAAGCGCTTATACCTACCCGACAATTCTATTTTTCTGTAGAAAAGTGAACGAATCACGCAGATATACTCGAATACCTGGACGAATTGCTATCATTACGTCGCGGCTGGGGACTGGAGGGCACCGATGAGCGATCACGGCTCGTCCTGCGGTTGCTGTAACCCACCTGCCGGAGCCGACACGTCGGCGATCAGAGAGCGGATGCGGCAGGTCTACGGTCCGGAGGAACTGCCCGGTCGTCGGCAGTTTCTCAAAGCGCTGGCGGGCGTCGGCGCGGCTGGCGTGCTCGCCGGCTGTACGACCTCCGACGGCGCGACGAATACGACGGCCGATCCGACCGAGACGACAGCCGAGCCGCCTGGGACGACCGCGACTGCTACCGAAGACGGCGTCGAAACGCTCTCGGGGACGCTCGTCGTCGGCGAGGAGATGTCCGTCACCGAGGGGACCGTCCGGATCGAAGACGGCGAGATCGTCTCGATCACCGAGGAAGGCGTCGAGTCGGACGACATCATCGTGCCGGCGTTCGTCAATCCGCATACCCACATCACTGATTCGACCGCCAAAGACGGTGAACGCGCCCGGAACTACTCCTGGTACGAGCTGTTCATCGATCCCGGTCTGAAGAGTGAGATCAACGGCAACGCGACTCGAGCGGAGAAACGCCAGGCGATGATCGAGACGATGGAGTTCATGCGTGCGTCCGGGACCGGGACGTTCGCCGACTTCAAGGAGGAAGGGGTCACGGGAATCGAGGACCTCAACATGGCCGACGAACAGACCGCCGTCGAGGCAGTCGGCCTGTTGACCGGGGCGATCGACGAGTCTGCAGACCTCCAGGCTGAAATCGAAAACGCAGACGGCTACAACACCTACGCACCCTATGGCGAGCAGGCCGAGCGAGCACGCGAGATCTGTGCCGATCTCGGGAAGGTGTTCGCACTCCACTCGGGCGAGCCCAACGCCGACGACATCGACGCCAGCCTCGCGCTGAACCCCGACTACACCTCTCACATGGTTCACACCCGCGAGCAGGACTACCAGACGCTCTCGGACGACGACATCGGAGTCGTCTGTCTGCCACGGTCGAACCTCGTGATCCTGGACGAACTCCCGCCGCTCGAACGACTCCACGAGGCGACGACGGTCGCGCTCGCGACTGACAACGTGATGCTCAACTCCTCGTCGATGCTGCGGGAGATGGAGTTCACGAGCAAACTGTTCGACGTCACGGTGACGGAGGTGTTACAGATGGCCACGATTAACGGCGCACGCCTCATCAAGCGCGACGAGGAGATCGGCTCGATCGAGGAAGGCAAACGCGCCCGCCTCGCCGTCTTCAGCACCGACTACGAGTTGCAGAACGTCGTCGACCCGATCGCCGGTATCGTCCGGCGAGCGACGGCCCGGGACGTCGAGCGGACGGTCCTCTACTAGCTCGCGCTGGTTTCACTTTCACCCTGCCACCGAGAAGGCTTTAAGCCACGCAGGAGTGGTTTCCCCTAACGAATGCCATCGATGCAGTCCACACTGGGCGAGTCGGGGATCGCCGAGGAACTGGCCGAGAGCCAGCGCCAGATCTCCATCGCCGAGTTCTTCGAGAAGAACAAGCACATGCTCGGGTTCGACTCGGGGGCCCGGGCGCTCGTCACGGCAGTAAAAGAAGGCGTCGACAACTCTCTCGACGCCTGCGAGGAAGCAGATATTCTCCCTGATATTTACGTCGAAATATCGGAGAACCGTGACTACTACACGCTGGTCATCGAGGACAACGGCCCCGGGATCACGAAAGAGCAGATTCCGAAAGTGTTCGGGAAACTCCTCTATGGGTCCCGGTTTCACAAGCGTGAGCAGAATCGCGGCCAGCAGGGGATCGGGATCTCTGCCGCCGTCCTCTACTCACAACTCACCAGCGGCAAGCCCGCGAAGATCACCTCCCGGACGAAGGGATCGAGCGAGGCCCAGTACTTCGAGTTGATCATCGATACGGATACGAACGAACCAGAGATCGACGTCGAGGAGACGACGACCTGGGAACGTCCCCACGGGACGCGGATCGAACTGGAGATGGAGGCCAACATGCGCGCTCGCCAGAGCCTCCACGAGTACATCGCGGAGACCGCGGTCGTCAACCCCCACGCCCGGATCGAGTTCGCCGAGCCGAACCTCGACTCGCCACTCAAGTTCGAGCGCGCCGAGAACGCCGAACTCCCCGCCGAGACCGAGGAGATTCGGCCTCACCCCCACGGCGTCGAACTGGGTACCCTGCTGAAGATGCTGGAGGCGACCGACTCCTATTCGATCTCTGGCTTTCTGCAGGAGGAGTTTACGCGAGTCGGCCAGAAGACCGCCGACAGCGTCATCGACCGCTTCCGGGATCGGCACTTCGGCCGCGGGATGGCCTGGCGGCCCCCGCAGGTACACGAAGAGGCTGACGTCGCGGCCGCGGTCCGCGCGGCGGTCTCGAACAAGGGCAAGGAGGCGACCAAGACCTTCGCCGGCGCAGTATCCGACTCCATCGACGACTGCGACCGCGTCGCCCACCACGAGGTCCGTGAAATCGTCGATTCGGAGGCCGACGCCGTCGAGGACGAGTTCGGGACGACCTTCGGCTCCACGGTCAGAGAGAAGGCCACCGAGGCTGCCTGGGTCCAGCTACTGGGCGACGGCGAGACCGACGCCGACCGCAAGGAGGCGCTCACGTCGGACCTCTACCCGCTGGTCGACGAGGCCACGAGCACTCGGAAAGACGACGCTGTACTCCAGGGCCTCTCCGAGCGGCTGGCCGCGAAGTTCGTCAACAGCGACGACCAGCGCCACCGACTTACGCGCGAGGACCTCGGCGACTACGTGGCCCGGGCGGCCGACGCCACCGAGGAGTACGACGACGCGACCTTCGGCGACACGGCCAGAGAGAACGTCGTCGAGGCGATCTGGGGAGTCATGGCGACGGTGCCGGACGACCCGCCCACCGTCAGTTCGATCGCCGACGATCGGGACGCCGCCTCCGAACTCCTGGAGGCGATGCGGGCGACCGACATCATGTCTCCCCCAACTGGGTGTCTCGCGCCGATCACCGACGAACTGGTGCTCTCCGGCCTCAAAAAGGAGTTCGACGCCGACTTCTACGCCGCTGCGACGCGGGACGCCTCGGTTCACGGCGGCGACCCGTTCATCGTCGAGGCCGGGATCGCCTACGGTGGCGATCTCGAAGACGGCGGCACGGTCGACGTGATGCGCTTCGCCAACCGCGTCCCGCTGGTCTACCAGCGCGGGGCGTGTGCGACCACCGACGTCGTCAAGTCGATCAACTGGCGCAACTACGGCCTGGACCAGCCGGGCGGCAGCGGGATTCCGAACGGCCCCGCAGTGGTCATGGTCCACGTCGCCTCGACGAACGTCCCCTTCACCAGCGAATCGAAGGACGCCGTCGCGAACGTCCCGGAGATCGAAAGCGAGATCGAACTCGCGATCCGCGAAGCGGCGCGGGACCTCAAGAGCTACCTCAACAAGCGCCGCTCGATGCAGCAGCGCCGCAAGAAGCAGAACAAACTCGCGACGATCCTGCCGGAGATGGCCGAAAAGTTGGCCTCGGTGACGGGCAACGAGAAACCGAACATCGACGAGGCGATGGCCCGGATCATGAACAACGTCCTGGTCGATCGCGAGGTCGACGGTGACACCGCGACGATCACCGTCGAGAACAACTCCGATCGAAGCGCCGACCTCGAACTCACGGAGATCGTCGGCGCGGAACCCCAGGACGTCAACGGCGCGAACGTCGTCGAGATGGACGGCGAGTGGTTCATCAAGTGGTCGCCCTCGGTCTCCAGCGGGGAGACCGCCGAACTCGAATATCGTGTCGATACGACGGCTCCCTCGGAGATCTCCGTCGACGGAATCGAAGACGAGAAACTCACGGTGCAAACATGAGCGCAGACGACATCAACTACGGCGAAGGCGACGCCCGCGAGCGCCTGCTCGCGCTGGCCGAACAGTTCTACGAGCAGTTCGAGACGGGCGACGTCCCGCAGTTGCAGGTCCCGACCAGAACGAAGAGCAACATCGAGTACGACGAGGACAGCGACGTCTGGGTCTACGGCGACCGCCACTCCACCCGGAGCGCAAAGACCGTCTCGGGCGCCCAGAAGCTCCTGAAAGCGACCTATACGATCGACTTCCTCGCCCAGCAACTCGACGAAGACCGCTCCTCGACGCTGCGTGAACTGTACTACCTCAGCGAGTCCTGGGATCTGGACGAGGCCCAGTTCAACGATCAGGACGAGTCGAACCAGCTCGTCGAGGATCTCGAAATCGTCTCGGGAGCGACCCGCGAGGACTTCCACATGCGCCCCGAGGAGTCGGGTGCGACCCTGATGGGCCCGCTCCTGCTGCGCGAGCAGACCCGCCGCGGCGAGCGCGAGATTCACTGCCAGGAGGACGTCGGAGAGGGGGGCTACCAGATCCCGAACAATCCCGACCAGATCGAATTTCTGGAGTGTGACGCCGACTTCGTCCTCGCGGTGGAGACGGGTGGTATGCGAGATCGGCTGGTCGAGAACGGCTTCGACGAGGAACACAACGCGATGGTCGTTCACCTGAAGGGCCAGCCCGCTCGTGCCACGCGGCGGATCACCAAGCGCCTGCACGACGAACTCGACTTGCCGGTGACGGTGTTCACTGACGGTGACCCCTGGTCGTATCGGATCTACGGCTCCGTGGCGTACGGGTCGATCAAGTCCGCGCACCTCTCGGAGTACCTCGCGACGCCCCAGGCCCGGTTCATCGGCGTCCAGCCCGAGGACATCGTCGAGTACGACCTGCCGACCGATCCCCTCAGCGACTCGGACATCAACGCCCTGGAGTCTGAACTGGAAGACCCGCGCTTCCAGACCGACTACTGGGAGGAGCAGATCGAACTCCAGCTGGACATCGAGAAGAAGTCCGAACAGCAGGCCCTCGCATCGCACGGTCTGGACTTCGTGACCGACACGTACCTGCCCGAACGTCTCGAAGCGATGGACATTCTGTGAGGGCGCGACCACGGCGGCTGGACGCGGCCGCGCACAACCGAATCCATATGTGGCCAGCCCCCTTTCGGCCGGTATGACAAAGCGGCACGTTTCGTTGCCCACCTACGCCGAGCAGGGGTTACGCGAATTCATCTCCGAGGTCGACGACCGTCTCAGCAGCGACGAGGACACCTGCGACGTCGTCGAGGACGTCCTGATCGATCTGCACGGTGATCGGGAGGCCTACGAGCGCTGGCAGAGCGGCGAGTCGGTCAGCCCCGCAGAACGGGTCCGCCTGCAGGGCTACGATCCCTGCAACGCCACCCTCGAGAGCGAGTACTACGCCGAGAAAGACGAGGACCGCTTTACCGAATCAAAATACCTCCAGTGGCTCTGGCGGCAGTTCGACGCCACGCCCATGGCCGACAACGTCGAGTTCGCGCTGCGCTTCCGGCGGATGCTCGCCGACCACCTCTTCGAGTCCTGCGGGGAGAACTGCCGCTTCTTCAAGAACATCTCCTTTACCTACGGTCACAACATCGAGGTCGGCGACAACGTGGTCATCCACGACGACGTCCATCTGGACGACCGCGGGAAGCTGACCATCGGCGATCGGGTCTCCATCTCCGACGACGCCCACCTCTACAGTCACGACCACGACGCCGTCGACCAGACCCACGTCGACAACTACCACACGGTCGTCGAGGACGACGTGCGGATCACCTACGACTCGATGGTTCGTGCCGGCGTCCGAGTGGGCGAGAACGCCATCCTCGCCGCCAAGTCCATCGCCGGCAAGGACATCCCCGCCCATCACATCGCCGCTGGCACGCCCGCGAAATCCATCGCGATCAAAGACGGGTGGGAGTCGGTCGCCGACCCGCTTGCGGACGCCAACGTGGATCGACGTGCGGAGCGCCAGCTCGAGTACGAGGTTCCCGACGACGTGCGCGTCTTCGACGAGTTTCAGCGGGATCTGCAGTCGCCGGAGTGATATCCGTCACTCCGAGGCCACACTCACTTGTTCGCGTGACCGCCGGATCGGTGATTTCGGCCGCCCGACGGCGAGACGACAACGTAACACCTAAACGCAACCGCGGCCGACAAATCGAGTGAGCCAGGATGGCCGAACGGTAAGGCGCACGCCTGGAAAGCGTGTTCCCTTTCGGGATTCTGGGTTCAAATCCCAGTCCTGGCGTCTTCTGCTCCGAGCAATACGCGAGGAGCGAAGCGGCTCGGCTGGGATTTGAGCACGCGAGTCGCAGCACCGAGCGGAGCGAGGTGACCGTCTCGCCATCGGTTCAAATCCCAGCCCTGGCGTACTTTTGCCGCGAGCAAACTCGCGAGCGGCAAATTCGATATAGACAGGGATTTGAATGAGGGGAGTCGCAGCGTCGAGCGAAGCGAGACGACCGCCTTCGCGTGGTTCAAATCCCAGTCCTGGCGCTTTTTGCCGCGTACAAACTCGCGAGCCGGCCGTCGTCAACATACGACTCCCGGCTGAACTGGCTGCGCATAAACGCGCAGCCGAGCCGGCCGTCGTCAACTACTTTCGACTGCCGTCCAAATCCCCGCCCATGAACCACGAGCAGTCACGCGACCTGTACGACCGCGCTCTCTCCGTGATGCCGGGCGGCGTCAACTCCTCTGTCCGGGCGATTCAGCCCTACCCCTTCTTCGTCCAGAAGGGCGACGGCGGCCACGTCGTCGACGCCGACGGCAACCGCTACGTCGACTTCGTGATGGGCTACGGCCCGCTCCTGCTGGGACACGACCTGCCCGAGCAGGTCCAGGCCGCGATCCAGCAGCGCGCCAGCGAAGGCCCGATGTACGGCGCGCCCACCGAAGTCGAGGTCGAACTCGCGGAATTCGTGACGCGGCACGTTCCCGGCGTCGAGATGGTCCGGTTCGTCAACAGCGGGACCGAGGCCACCGTCTCGGCCGTCCGGCTCGCCCGCGGCTACACCGGCCGGGACAAGATCGTCGTCATGCAGGGCGGCTACCACGGCGCCCAGGAGTCGACGCTCGTCGAGGGTCACGGCGAGCACACCCACCCCTCCAGCCCGGGCATCCCCGAGAGCTTCGCCGAGCACACGCTGACTGTGCCGTTCAACGACACCGAGGCCGTCGAGCGAGTGTTCGAGGAGCACGGCGAGGACATCGCCGCCGTCCTCACGGAACCGATCCTCGGCAACTACGGGATCGTCCACCCCGTCGAGGGCTACCACGAACAGCTGCGCCAGCTCTGTGACGAGCACGGTTCGCTACTCATCTTCGACGAGGTCATCACCGGCTTTCGCGTCGGTGGCCTCCAGTGTGCCCAGGGCAAGTTCGGGATCGATCCCGACATCACGACGTTCGGCAAGATCGTCGGCGGCGGCTTCCCCGTGGGTGCAATCGGAGGCAAGAGCGAGATCATCGAGCAGTTCACACCCGCGGGCGAGGTCTTCCAGTCCGGCACCTTCTCTGGCCACCCCGTGACGATGGCCGCCGGGCTGGAAACACTCAGATACGCCGCCGAGAACGACGTCTACGACCACGTGAACGAACTGGGCGAGCGCATGCGTTCGGGAATCGCCGACATCCTCGAAGACCAGGCGCCCCAGTATACCGTGGTCGGCACGGACTCGATGTTCAAGGTGATCTTCACCCGTGAGGGCGAGTTCGGCGAGGGCCACTGCGAGGCCGGCTGTACGCAGAACCCGACCTGCCCGCGCTACGAGCACTGTCCCAAAAACGGGATGGACGTCAAGCAGGCCGAGACCGAGCGCTGGGAACGGCTGTTCTGGCCCGCGATGAAAGAGCAGGGCGTGTTCCTCACGCCTAACCAGTTCGAATCGCAGTTCCTCTCGGCCGCCCACACAGACACGGACATCGAGACGGCCCTGGAAGCCTACAAGGACGCCCTGTAGGCGAGCGCCGGTGTTCCCCGACCCTCACTCGAACAGATACTCGTCGGCGTTGCCTGTCGCGATCATCGCACCACCGGCCAGCGTGAGCACGCCGACGGCCAGCAGTACCGCCCCGACCAGCGCGTTGCTCCCGACCGCGAGAGTCCCCGCACCGGCCGCGACCGCCAGAAACCCGGCCGCGATCACGATCGCGAACAGGATCGACCGCTGCTGACTGTTCTCGTCCGACCCGAACACTGCCACCTCGCCAAGCTCTACCATATGCCTAATTTACGTAATATGGTATTTCAGTCTTGGGGCTGAACCGACGATCCGAGCGACACATTTTAGAGAAATCACTCTGAACGACCACTGGAGTGGTTATCAATGGGGGCAGAAACGGTTTCGATTGGCGAGGCGTCGACGGCGGGCGGGGCCGACAGCGCGAGGGGTGTGCGATGAGTCTGGTCGCCGAGATCGAAGTCAGTGGCCCACCGATCGAGCTGACGGCCGTCTCGACCGAGTATCCGGCCGTCGACATCGAAATCGAGCGCTTTCGGTGGGACGACGGCACGATCCACTGGTTTCTCTGGGCCAGCGGTGAACGGCTCGATCGCGTGACCCAGGCGTTCGAAGCGCTGCCGAGCGCCCTCGACGTCGGACTGGTCAGCGGTGGGACGAACCGCCGTCTCTACCGTGTGACGATGGCAGGAAAAGTCGACGACGTACCGGCCGACGTCCTGCTCGACGGTGCGCTCGTCAGCGGGCAGGTCCGACCTAACTGTTTGCGTCTGGTCGGTCACGTCTCCGGCCGAAACGTGCTCACGGGACTCTGGAAGTTCCTCCGCTCGAACGAGATCAGCGTCGAGGTGCTCCGGCTCAGCCACGGGACTGCCAAGGAGGACACCGGCCGCCTGACTGAACCCCAGTTCGAGGCGCTGGTGACGGCCTACGAGATGGGCTATTTCGACGAGTCAGAGCGCGTGACTCAGGACGAAGTGGCCACGGAACTCGGCATCTCCCGCTCGTCGTTTTCCGAACGACTTCGACGTGCCCAACATCACCTCGTCGAAGCACAGCTTGGCGTCACGTAGGTCCATATAAATGGCCGCCGTTCGGCGGGGTTACTTTCAGTACGCTGGGGGGTCAATATACCGCCGTGGTGCGTCTCCGTCGGCAGTTGTACTGCTGGCGAGGACCACTCACACAGACGCTGGAGGTTCCGACAAGCGCCTCCAACGCCCGTCATCAGCCCCCTTTGATGCGGTGTGAAAACACGAGTGACAGGCCTGTGTGTCTGTCGTCTCGTAGCTTTCGATACTGCGCGCTCGACAGCGACTGCACCGATCATCTCGTTTCAACCCCCTCGCTTCGTGAGCAACCCGGTTTTTGTCTGTCGGTTTTTTCCCTCCCGTTCTACTTTCACTGTGGTCCAAATTCGCATACCCACTTTTTTGGCTCACTCCCGCTCACGAGTCACGCCGTTCCTCGTTCGCATCCGCGGTTCTCGCTTGCGGCGCTGACGCGCCGGCTCCGCTCACTCCCGCTGGTCGCTCGCGCAAAAACATGGGGAAAAAGACCGCACCCACCCCTTCGGTTCCGGATAAAACCGCACGGCTGCATCGGGACACCATCGCGCTACCGACACTTCCGCCGAGGTTTGCGTAACCACTTTTTCCGCTCACTCCCGCTGGTCGCTCGCGCAAAAACATGGGGAAAAAGACCGCACCCACCCCTTCGGTTCCGGATAAAACCGCACGGCTGCATCGGGACACCATCGCGCTACCGACACTTCCGCCGAGGTTTGCTAAGGTTCTTGAGTGAGTACGTCCAACTCTGTCTCCACTGAATGGCCACCGCGGACAACACCGAACTCATCGACAGCTTCGAGGAGTTCTACCGGAACTACTACCGGAACGAGATCGGCGAACTCGCCCAGAAGTACCCGTCGGACAAGAAATCCCTGTTCGTCGACTGGCAGGACCTCTACCGGTTCGATCCGGATCTGGCCGACGACTTCCGGAGCCAGCCCGAGCAACTGCAGGAGTACGCCGAGGAAGCCCTCAGACTGTACGATCTGCCCGTGGACGTCAAGTTAGGGCAGGCCCACGTCCGAATCAAAAATCTGCCCGACGCGACAGACATCCGCGACATCCGTGCCGACCACCGCGGCTCGCTCATCAGCGTCCAGGGTATCGTCCGCAAGGCCACCGAAGTCCGCCCGAAAGTCACGACGGCGGCCTTCGAGTGCCAGCGCTGTGGGACCCTCTCTCGGATTCCTCAATCGACCGGTGACTTCCAGGAACCTCACGAGTGCCAGGGCTGTGAACGCCAGGGCCCATTCCGGATCAACTTCGACCAATCCGAATTTATCGACGCCCAGAAAATCCGCGTTCAGGAGTCTCCCGAGGGCCTCCGCGGCGGGGAGACGCCCCAGTCGATCGACGTCAACATCGAGGACGACATCACGGGTAACGTCACCGCGGGCGACCACGTCCGCGTGACGGGCGTGCTCAAACTCGACCAGCGCGAGCAGGGCAACGAGAAGACGCCCATGTTCGACACTTACATGCACGGTCTCAGCGTCGTCATCGAGGACGAGCAGTTCGAGGACATGGAAATTACCGACGAGGACAAAAAAGAGATCGTCGAACTTTCGAACGAACCAGACATCTACGAGCAGATGGTCGGCGCGATCGCCCCCTCGATCTACGGCTACGATCAGGAGAAACTCGCGATGGCTCTGCAACTGTTTTCGGGCGTCTCGAAGTCGCTGCCAGACGGCTCACGGATCCGGGGCGACCTGCATATGCTTCTGATCGGCGACCCTGGTACTGGGAAGAGTCAGATGATTTCATACATCCAACAGATTGCCCCGAGATCTGTCTATACGTCGGGGAAAGGCTCATCGGCCGCCGGCCTTACGGCTGCAGCTGTTAGAGATGACTTCGGAGACGGCCAACAGTGGACGCTGGAGGCTGGCGCACTCGTTTTGGCCGATCAAGGGATCGCCGCGGTCGACGAGCTAGACAAGATGAGTTGCGTGACTGGGGATACCCTGGTCCACCTCGAAAATGGAGTTTGCCGGATTCGTGATCTCGCCCACGATGCAGCCAGCACTGGCGAGATAGAACCACTCTCGAACGGGCGGATCATTCGAGATGTCGATCTCCGCGTCTGGACGATGACCGACGAGGAACGAATCGTCACGCGATCAGTTACCGCGATCCACGAGTACGACGCGCCGGAGACAGTGACGCGAGTCACACTCGATACTGGAGAGGAACTCGTCGCGACACCGGATCACCCCTTCATCGTCGAAACAGAAGCGGGTCAGGACGAGAAGCCTGCCGCCACCGTCACGACGGAGGACCGTGTGTACGTCCCGGAAACGACGATCGCGACAGATGGCGGACCCGCCCAGGCAAAGGGGCACAAAACCGAAACAGCGGTAGCAGGAGTAACTGACGTCGAACAACTAACCGACCACGGTTTCGAACACGTGTACGATTTGACCGTCGAAGGGACCCACAATTTCGTTGCAAACGGGATGGTCGTCCACAACTCTGACGACCGGTCGGCAATGCACGAGGCCCTAGAGCAGCAGTCCTACCATCCGGATTCAGAGGTGCTACTCGCAGACGGCCGGCGGGTCGAGCTCGGCGAGTTTGTCGACAGTCGAATGGAAGCCAACTCGGACGAGGTCGTCGACGGCGTCGACTGCGAGATCCTCCCGATCGAAGACGCCGGCGTCCACACAGTCGACCTGGAGAGCAACGAGGTTCGGAAGACGTCGGTCGATCGGGTGAGCCGCCACGAGGCGCCCGAGGAGTTCGTCCGCGTCACTTTCTCGAACGGTCGAGACGTGCTCGTGACGCCCGAACATCCGATGTTCGTGGACGTCGGCGGCGAGATCCGGACGGTGGCCGCCGAGGAGATCACCGAGGGAGCGTACGTCCCCGCACCGCGGAAACTCCCCAATAGCAGCGCAGCAGTCGAACTGGAGGACGAAGCCCATCTCGGCAAGGAGAAAGACGTCTCGCTTCCGGAGGCTCTGTCGCCCGATCTGGCCGAGATTCTCGGCTTCCTCACGGCAGAGGGCCACAGCTACGCCGGATCGGCACACGAGATCGGCTTCTCGAACCAGGACGAGCGGCTCCTGGACCGGATGGACACACTCATGACGCGTGTGTTCGGGATGGAGAGCACCGACGTGACGAACGCGGCCGGGACAGTGACCCAGCGATGGGTGTCGACGAAACTGTACCGGTGGTTCGAACGGAATTTCCCCGAAGTGATGCACACCGCACGGGAAAAGCGGATTCCAGCGGCCGTTCTGGGCGCTTCCGAGGAATCGATCCGGCGGTTCCTCGTGGGTGCTTTCGCGGGGGACGGCGGTGTCGAGAGCGAGGCGATGGCGTACGCGACGGCGTCAGAGGGGCTGGCCGAGGACTACGCCGATGCCCTCTCGAAGATCGGTGTCGCGTCTCGCATCCACTACGATATCGCGGAAGACTCCTGGAAAGTGTACGTGATGGGTGACTCGACAGCGCGGTTCGTGGATGCAGTCCTCGATCCTGCGGACGAGCGGTACGACGACGCCGTCGCGTTTGCCGATCGAAGCGTCGACACACCGCGTCACCACGACGTGTTACCGCCGAGTGCGGCAGAAGAACTCCGAGCGCTACGGAAGCTTCTCGGGTTGTCGTTGACCGGCCGATATCGACCGAACCTGGACGAGAGCTACGGGGTCCAGATCGAGACCGTCACGGACGAACTCGCGACGTTGCGTGGGCGCGTTTCGATGGTGCGAGAGGCAGTCACCGAAGCGGACACGCTCGGAGAACTCAGGGCGGCTGTCGGTTGGTCCGGCCGCGAACTCGCCGAACACCTCGAGAACGAAACGACGAGCGCAGTCCACTACGCCGAAGACGGCGGCTACGACGAGCAGCGACGTGCTGCGCTCACCGAGTCGGCGCGCGAGGCTGTCGAAGACGCCCTCGCGGAAGCCGAGGAACGGATCGACGCACTCGAAGCGCGCTGTGACCTCCGCTACTACGAAGTCACGGACGTCGAAACGGTGCCTAACGACGGTGAGTACGCGACCGACTGGGTCTACGACGTGACCGTCGAACCGACGAACACGTTCGTCAGCCAGGGAGTCGTTCTGCACAACTCCATCAGCATCTCCAAGGCGGGAATCAACGCCACCCTCAAATCACGCTGTTCGCTGCTCGGGGCGGCCAATCCGAAGTACGGGCGGTTCGACCAGTACGAGCCGATCGGCGAGCAGATCGATCTGGAACCCGCGCTGATCTCGCGGTTCGACCTGATCTTCACCGTCACGGACGACCCCAACGAGGAGAAAGACCGCGAGCTGGCCGGACACATCCTCAAGACCAACTACGCAGGGGAACTGCACACTCACCGTCAGAACAACGCGACGCCGGACTTCTCGGCCGAGGAGGTCGAGACGGTCACCGAGCAGGTCGACCCGGCGATCGATCCCGAACTCCTGCGGAAGTACATCGCCTACTCGAAACGCAACTGCTACCCGACGATGACCGAGGAGGCCAAAGACGAGATCGAGCAGTTCTACGTCGACCTGCGCTCGAAGGGCCAGGACGAGGACGCCGCCGTCCCCGTCACGGCCCGGAAGATCGAGGCGCTCATTCGACTCGCAGAAGCCTCCGCACGAGTGCGCCTCTCGGATACCGTCGAGAAGCGCGACGCCGAGCGGTCGGTCGAAATCGTCCGCTCGTGCCTGCAGGACATCGGTGTCGATCCCGAGACTGGCGAGCTAGACGCCGACGTCGTCGAGACGGGAACTTCGAAGAGCCAGCGCGACCGCATCCAGAACATCAAGGGGATCATCGGCGATATCGAAGCGGAGTACGACGACGGTGCGCCGATCGATGTCGTTATCGAGCGGGCCGAAGAGGTGGGAATCGACGAGTCGAAGGCCGAACACGAGATCGAGAAACTCAAGCAGAAAGGCGAGGTCTACGAGCCCCGGACCGATCACTTGCGGACGGCCTGAGATCGATTCGCGCCGGGCGGTCTAGTTCGACTGATCGCTCGCCTGTTGCTCGTTCGCTTCTTCGAGCGCCTCGCGGTAGGTCTGGGCGTCCATCGTGACGAACACGACGTTCCCGCGCAGTCCGTCGAGCGTCGGGGAGAACTGTTCGCCGTCGGTGGTATTGAGCGTGATGTCGGGGTCGAACTGCGTCGCTCGAACCGTCTCGTTGGTCGGGTCGAACGACGTTTCCATCGGGAGCAGTGAGCCGTAGGCTGGGCGGTAAGCGAACACGAACAGGCCGCTGGCCTCGGCGTCGGGGACCGCCTCGAGGTCGTATTCCATCTCGACCGAGTCCACAGAGACCGAGCGGTTCGTCTGCATGGCGACGATCGGCGAGACGCGCGAGGGTTCGACGACGGAACTCTGGTAGAAGAGATCGGAGGCGTTCGAGACGGAGACCGCTGTCACGTTGTCGAGCTCTCCAGAGACGGTGACGGACGTGCCGAGACTTGCGTTCTGGACCTGTCTCGTCGTCGTCTCCGGGTCGTCGCTGACCAGTCCGAGCCACGCCGGTTCCGCGACCGTCGTCGAGCCGACGTCGGTCAGCTGGATTCGCGTCGTGAACGTCTCTTCAGTCCCGTTCTCTGCGAGCGTGAGTTGGTAGGTGGTGTTGTGGACGAGTCCGTCGCTGCTCACGAGCAGTTCCGCCTCGTAGGAGGTGACTGTCGCGTTCTGGAACTGGCGCTGGAGGTCGGCCTGGTCGGCGGACAGTCGGTGGAGCGTCCGCCCGTCGCGCTGGACGGTCCCGTCGTAGGTGAACTGTGCGTCGTCGAGCACGTCACGGACGTACGGGCCGCCCGTCGGGACTGCCGAGGCGTCGGTGTCGACGTGACGGACGATCTGTTCGCCGCCGCCGCGCCTGATCTCGTAGCTGCCGTTCGCAGTGAGGTAGGTCTCGCGGTCGGCGCTTCCCGTCGAGAGTTCGATGATCGCGGGGAGGCCGTCACTGTCGGTTTTCGCGTCGATCGTCAACTCACCGCCGGTGGTCTGCTGGTCGACCGCCAGCGTGTAGCTCCGATCGGCGAGCGCGTCTTCGTGAGCCGCGACGAGCGCGTCGGCGTCGACGCCCGACGCAGAGACGCCCGGTGGCGCGTCGTCGAGCGTTCCCGTCTCGGTCGGTGTCCCGCCGCCGCCACCGCCGGTACAGCCGGCTAGCGCGACGAGGGCGACGAGACAGAGGGTACTGAGGCGTTTCACGTCCGGCCCCTCCGCCGCCAGGGGGCAAATACCTTCTGCGTCGGCGACGACTACTTCCGCCACGGTTGGCGAACTCTTTTGCCCGATTACGGCCAATCCCCTGGTGTGTCAACCGAGCCGTCGTATCTCCGATTCTTTCCCTACGAGGAGCCCTACGACCACCAGCGGGAGGCGATGGGCCGGATCTACGACGCGCTCGGCGACGGAACAGACGTCCTCTTCGAGGGGGCCTGCGGCACAGGGAAAACGCTGGCGTCGCTCGCGCCCGCCCTGAAGTACGCCCGCGAGTCGAACAAGACCGTCGTCATCACGACCAACGTCCACCAGCAGATGCGCCAGTTCGTCGAGGAGGCCAGCGCCATCGCCCAGACCGAGGATCTCCGAGCCGTGGTCTTCCGCGGGAAATCCTCGATGTGTCACATCGAGGTCGGCTACGAGGAGTGTCAGGCCCTGCGGGATACGACGCGCGAACTCGTCGATCTGGAGGGCGAGCGCGCCGAATTAGAGCAGCGCCAGCGCGAACTGCTGGATGCGAGTCAGGCCGGCGAGAGCGAGGCGACCGAGGCCCGCTCGGCCGTCATGGACGAACTCGATGCGGTCGAGGACGAACTGGATGAGTTCGAGGACCGCGCGACCTGCGAGCACTACTACCGGAACCTCACCGCGGACACCGACGACTTCTACGCGTGGCTGTACGACGACGTGCGGACGCCCGACGACATCTACCAATTCGCCGAGCAGCAGGGAATGTGCGGGTACGAACTGCTGAAGGAAGGCATGGAGGGGGTCGATCTGGTCGTGGCGAACTATCACCACCTGCTGGATCCCCTGATCCGCGAGCAGTTCTTCCGGTGGCTCGGTCGCGACCCCGAGGACGTGATCGCCGTCTTCGACGAGGCCCACAACGTCGAGGACGCCGCCCGTGACCACGCCCGCCGGACGCTCAGCGAGCGGACTGTCGATCAGGCACTCGACGAACTGAGCGAGGTCGAGGACCCGCGGGTCGAGGCGGCCCGGAACGTCTTCGAGACCTACCTGACCGCGCTTCGAGAGGGCTATCGTGAGGCGATGGGACCGGGGACCGTCCGCGAGAACGAGGTCGACGAACACTGGTCAGATCTGTCGATCGCCAACGACGACCGCCGGGACGACGTGACCCTCTCCTTCCTGCAGGCCTACACCGGCCCCGGGTTTCGCGAGGAACTCGATTTCGCCCTCGAACTCGGACAGACGCTCGATCAGCGCTACGAGGAGGCCTACAAGGATGGCGAGACCACAGTCCGCAAGGAGTGTCAGACCCTGCAGGTCGCCCAGTTCCTCACGGCGTGGTTCGACGAGGGCGACGCCGAGGGGATGTATCCCGTGGTGAGTGTTCGGCGGAGAGAGGAGGACGGCGAGCAGGATGCACTCGGTGGCGGCAGTGCGGGCGAGATCTACGGCCGCGCCGAACTCTACACCTGCATTCCCGAGCGCGTGACTCGGTCGCTGTTCGACGATCTTCACGCCGCGGTCCTGATGAGCGCGACGCTGCGACCGTTCGACGTGACCGAGGACGTCCTCGGGCTGGACGACCCGGAGACGATGGCCTACGGTGCGCAGTTCCCCGAGGAGCGCCGCCGCACCTACGCCGTCGAAGCGCCCGCACTGTTCGCCAGCGAGCGCGACGACCCGGCGACCCAGGACGCGATCACCCAGGCGCTCGAAGACGCGATCCGCTTCACGCCAGGAAATACGCTCGCGTTCTTCCCGAGTTACGCCGAAGCCGAGCGCTACTACCACCGCGTCGAAACGAATGCGACGACCTATCTCGACGAACCCGGAACGCCAGCCCACGACCTCCGCGAGGAGTTTACAGACTCCGAGCACGCCGTCCTCTTCTCCTCGCTGTGGGGCACGCTCACCGAGGGCGTCAGCTACGACGGCGACGACGCCCGGACGGTAGCCGTGGTCGGCGTCCCGTACCCCCATCTCGACGACCGGATGGACGCCGTCCAGCAGTCCTATCAGGCCGCCTTCGGCGGCGAGGGCGAGGACGCCGACGACGAGGCGGGCTGGCGCTACGCCGTCGAGATTCCAACGATCAGGAAGACCCGGCAGGCCCTCGGCCGCGTGGTGCGCTCGCCGACGGACTTCGGCGCGCGGATTCTCGTGGACAAACGCTACACACAGGCCGCCGAGATCGAGATGCACGACTACGCCGTCCGCGGGACCTTCCCGCCCGAGGAACGCGCCGAGATGATCGATATGGACCCTCAGAAACTGAAATTCGGCCTGCTGAACTTCTACAACGATCTCGAGGCCTACGACGGCGACCCGCCGAGGCCCTGAGTGTCGGTAGTCGACAGCGCCGATCAGCAGTCGACCGCGTCACTCCTCACGGCCGCGGCGGGCCAGCAATCCACCGAGGACGAGCCCGCCGAAGAACACCGCTGCGAGCCGTCGTCGGTCGGCGAAGCGGACGAATCGCGTCTCGGTTTCGGTGATCTCGACCACCCCGACGGGACTGGCGTCGACGCCACCGCCCATCCCGCCACCTTCTCCGGTCGGTCGCTCGTCGCCGTCGTGTTCTTCCTCACCGAACTCCTCGTCGAACACGTCGATCTCAGTCGCCGTTTCGGCGGCACCGAACCCACCGCCGAAGCCGTAGCGGATGCGTGCGACGGGGATGATCGTCTTGCCCTCGGCGACGATCGGTTCACCGAAGACGGCGTTGCTGCCGGCGCTGTGCTGGAGGCGGTCTGTAATGGCGTCGAACGATTGGACTATCGACATCGGTTTTTCACCACTCTACATACGCTCGCTGAGAGCATAACTGTAGAGTGAGCCGTGCTACGCCTCGAATGTAGTGGCTCGGATCCGACTACGACTCGAATTTTTCCAGCAGTCGGTGATAGAATCCGTCGCCGTCCTCGGCGAGCTTCTCGACGATCAGTTCGGGCGTCGAGCGGGCGAGCTTGCCCTTGACTGGCGAGCGATCGACGATCAACTCCCCGTCTTCGAGTCCGACGGCCTCGATCCCGTCCACAGCGAGACCGACGCTCGAGACGTCGCGAATCTCGCCAGCGAGATGGGAGACGAAGACCGCGGTCGCGCCGCGCTCGTGGAGGGCTTCGAGGATGCCAGCGATGATGTTGGCGCTCGCGCCCGGCTCGGTGATACTTTCGAGTTCGTCGACGAGGACGAGCGTCTCCCGATCGGCGGCGACGCCGGTCACGAGGTCGCCGAAGTCCCGAATCGTCGCCTCGAAGGCTCCGGCGTCGAGCGTCCCCTGAGTCTTGGCGTAGTAGTGACACTCGTCGATCCGCTGGACCCGTGCGGCGTCGGCGGGCACGGGCAGGCCCATGTGCGCGAGGACGACAACGAGCGCGATGAGATCCAGCGTCGAGGTCTTCCCGCCGCTGTTGACCCCCGAGAGCAGCGCGACCCCGTCGACGTGGTAGTCGATCGGTTCGACTTCGGCGAAGGAAACGTCTAGGAGGGGTGAGCGCCCGCCCTCGATGGCGACACCCTCGCCGGCAGCCCGGTCGTCAGCTCCTTCGATCGATCCGACGCCGGGCAGCGTGCAGTCGAAGTCGGCGGCGAAGCGCGCCACTGCGAGTTCCATGTCCAGTTCGAGCGCGGCGTCGACCAGCGACGCGGCGTCCTCGCGGAGGTCCGCCAGATCGCTCGCCAGATCGCGTTTCAGGCGCGTCGCGCGTCGGTCGCGCGCGGTCGTCAACTCCTCGCGCAGTCGCGAGACGACCTCTTCTGTATGTTCGACGGGATAGGTCGGTTCTTCGGGGAACGTCCGCCGGGCGATGGCCTCCGTATCCTCGAGTCGGAGGGCGTCGATCAGGTGCTCGCGAGCGGCTTCGATGGCTGCGTCGTACTCGTCGGCCAGCTCCCGCGAGAGCAACGAGTCCACGCCCGCGCCGCGCTCGACCAGCGAGAGGAGATCCGTGCCCTCGATGGTGACGTCCCGCTCCTCGATGGCCTCCCTGAGGTGATCGTTGGCGACGGATTCGGCAGTGGCGACGGCCGCGTCGAGGTCGTCGACGGCGGTGACGAGCCGGTCGAGTTCGTCGTCGCCCCGGGGCGTGCCGTCCGCGGCCAGTTTCTCGAGCGCGTCTTCGAGCGTATCGAGGTCGCAGGCCGGATCGAGGTCGGCGGCTCGGTGGACGGCAACGGCGGCCTGCAGGGGTTGGCGGTTGGCGGCGAAGAAGGCGAGTGCGCGCTCGGGGACGACCTCCGCGGGGTTGTCGAGCGCGTCGGGTTCGACCCGGACGTCGCCCTCGACGTCGACGCCCGCGAACTGCTCGTCCAGCACGATCACGGTCGCGTAACTGCGGGCCAACTCCGCCACCTGTCGGGTATCGTCGACGACCTCGACGCTGACCTCGGGGATCGCCTCTTTGGCCTGGGCGTACCGCTCGGCGTCGCTCGTGGCGAGACAGCGATCCCGGACCCGGACGTCACTCGGCGTCGAGAGGGGTTTGACCCCTTCCAGCGCGTCCAGCACGTCGGGGCCCGGATCGCGCTTGAGGGCCTCCTCGGTGAACTCCCGGACTTCACGGATACGGCTCTCGGCGGCGCTGGGATAGAGCGTCTCCAGGCGCGCGGCGGCGTCGTCGGTGACGGTCCGCGTTTCGAGGAGTGACAGGGCCTCCTGGTAGATCTCTCTCGTTCGGGACGTCGCCAGGAAGTCGCCGGGGTCGTCGTGGCGCTCGCGGATGGCCGCCCGGGCGATGCGAGCCGCGCGGCCGTCGCTGATTCCCGGGGCCCGTGCGAGTGCGGCGACGTCACCCTCTTGCAGTGCGCGCTCGGCGTCGTCGATCTGCGACAGCGCGTCGGCGGTCTTCGCCCCGACGCCGGGGACCGACTCCAGCTCCATTACCCCTCTCTTGCAGGGGGACCCACAAAACTGCTACTTCGACGCGCCGCTACTGCCGAGATACGTGAGCAGGCTGCGTCCCTCCTGGCACTTCCGAATTTTCCGCTCGGACACAATGTCAACTAAACGAACAGTGTTATCAAACCGGGGGCGAAACCCTCTCGTATGGGGAAGCTGGTCGCCGCCGTGGGTTCGATCGCCGCGGGACCGCGAGAGACGACGCTGCTGATCGTCGGTGGTCGGCCGCCCGAGGTGGAGGCGCTCTCCTCACAGCTCACAGAGCGCTTCGATTCACTCTCGGTCAGTGCCCTCTCGGATCTGACCGTGACGGTCGAGGCCGTTGGGGTCGCGAACGTCGACGTCGTGGTCCTCGACTGTCCCGATCTCTCGGCGGTCGACACGACCTATCCGTCCGAACTCGTGGCCGAGACGACGACAGTGGCCGTCGTCGACCCCGAGGATCGCCAGTCGGCTCCCGACGAGGCGACGGTCGTCGAGCGCCGCGGCGACTGGCTGGAGCGACTCGACGCCTGGCTCCGCTCGCAGATGTCGCCGGACGCGGAGACAGCGGCCGATTCGCGTGCGCAGTACGAGCGCTTGCTCGAACGGCAGAACCACCGTCTCAAGGAATTTACCGAGATCATCTCTCACGACCTGCGGAACCCGCTGCAGGTCGTCAGTAGCCGGGCCGAACTGGCCCGCGAGACCGGCGACGACTCCCACCTGGAGGCGATCGTCGAGACCGCAGATCGCATGGAGACGTTTCTCGACGATCTGCTCGATCTCGCCAGCCAGGGGACGATCGTCGGCGATCCCGAAGCAGTCGCGCTCGACGCGGCGGCGCGGAACGCCTGGGCCCAGATCGACACCGCCGAGGCCACACTGGCGTGTCACGACCCGGGTTGTGTCGTCGCCGACCCCGGTCGCCTCCGGAGCCTGTTGGCGAACCTCTTTTCGAACGCAGTGGTCCACGCCGGCCCGGACGTGACCGTCACTGTCGGTCGGCTCCCGGACGGGTTTTTCGTCGCCGATGACGGCCCTGGCGTTCCCCAGGACGAGCGCGACTCCGTCTTCGAGCACGGGCACACCTCAAGCGAGGACGGGACCGGCTTCGGACTCTCTATCGTCCGGTCGATCGCCAGTGCTCACGGCTGGGAGGTTCGACTGGCCGAGATGGACTATCCCGCCCGGCCCGGCGGTGCGTGTTTCGAGATCACGGGAGTCGAGCGCCCACCCGCCGACGATGACGGTGTCGACCGATCCTCGATCGAGGACACGGCTTTCGAGCGACCGCCGACCGGAGACGATTGCTGAGCACTCTCAGCCGAGTTTCTTCCGGGTCGTCGGATCGTCCAGTTCCCACAGCACCTCGGGAATAAAGGCTTCGAGGTTGTCGATCACCCGGCGCTCGCTGACGTCCAGTCCCTCGCAGTGTTCGTGGGCCTTCTCGCGGATGCCGACGTGGATGTCGCCGTCTTCGACGGTGATCTCGAGGGGGAAGGTCGAACAGCGAGCGGGCTTCCAGTCGTGTTCGGCGTGGAGTTCACAGAGGCCGTCCTCCCGGAGGAAGTAGCAGGCCTGGCCGTCGACGTCGACGTGTTCCTCGCGATCCTTCTCCTCGCGCTTGATGAAGTCCTTGCCCTTGCGCTCGATGGTCGAATCGCCGAGGCTGGCGTGATTCGCGAGTTCGAAAAAGTCCTGCTCGTACAGCAACACGCCGTGATAACAACACCAAGTGCAGTCGTCGACGCACTCGAAGGTGAGGTCGGGCGGGAAGTCCACGACGACCTCCTTGTCGCCGTGGATCGTCACGCGGCGTGGGCTGTCGGCGCTCACAGTAGCGGGTAGGGGTTTCACGAGCAAAGGGCTTCTGGACCAGGTTTCGTGACGTTTCACAGCGTTTTTTGCGGTCCCGGACGCGCCGACCGATAATGACTGGCGGCTCCCCGACGTCCCTGTCGGCACGTGAGCACGCCCGAACGTTACTCAGGGAAGCTATTGTCCCGGGCGTCGTTCTGTACCTCCTCGGTAGCTCACTCCGATTCGCGATCATCACCGTCGTCGCGCTCGTGGTGCTCAATCTCTCGATGGACGCTGCGACGGCTGTGGTCGGTGACTACGCCGATAACGTCGTACTCGGCTCGCTCACGCTCGCGTTCACCGGGTATCTGGCCGTGGCCGGGTTTCCGCCGGCGCTCGTCGTCGGTGTCCCGGTTGGCGGCTGGCTGTGTTTCGACGGCGTTCAGCACCTCCGCCACGGCGAAACCCGGGACGACCTCTCCGTTCTGTACAGCCACGACGGCGGCCCGCTCACGGGCATCTTGCGGGCGTTGGGTGCGCGAGTGCTGGAACCGTTCCGGCTGTAACGCTCTTACACGATTGTTTCCTCGGTGTATCCACAACACAAAAGATATACGCGGAGCTATTGGAGAGCCGAACCAAGGATGCCCACTCCAGACCCCGCCGGGGGCCACCATCCAGGTCCGCCCCGGTTCGTCCACGTCGACGAGCAGATCGTCGATCCGATCTTCGTCGACGGCCACCACGGCCTCGACCGTGACAACCTCGCGCCGTCGCTCGCTGGCGAGCCGCGACGTGATCCCGATCCCTACGACGCCGACGCCTTCACGTGGTCGCTCGTCGAGTCACCCGAGGGCAGCGAGGCGACAGTCGAGTTCGCCCCGAAACCCTACGACGACGTCGCCCAGTACGACCACGGCGACCACCACACCGCCGAGTTCCAGCCCGACGTGCCCGGGACGTACGTCTTCGAACTGGACGCCCCGGACGGAACCCACCACCAGACCGTCCGCGCGCTCCCGGAAGCACCCGACGACGCCGGCGGGCCGCCACGACTCGCGATCGAGGGCCACTACGACGCCGAGAGTGAGGAATTCGTCCTCGACGCCGACGCCGAGCGATCACCGACGAGCAACGCCTTCCGCGAGGACCTGCGCGTCGAGTGGCTCCCCGAGGACGACTCGGGGCTCGATCCGACCGACGTGACGGTCGAGGAATCGAATCTCGCCGACGAAGGCACGGACGACCGCGTGCTCACCGGCCACCGACTCCGCGTCCCCGCCGACGCACTCGACGGTCCCACGCGGCTGTTCGCCGCGCCCTACGACGGGCAGGTGCTGGGCAACGTCGACGAGGTGGTCCTCGACCCGGAAACCGAAACCACCGATCTCCCGAACCGGCCCCCGGAGTGGCTCGACGACGCCGTGATATACGAGATCTTCACGCGCTCGTTCGAGGGTACACCCGGGGGAACGGACTTCGACTTCCTGACTTCGAAAGTGCCCTACCTCGACGACCTGGGGATCGACGTGGTGTGGCTGACCCCCATCGTCCCCGCCTGGTCGGCCCAGATCGACAACGCCCCCGGCGGCCCCCACGCCTACTCCACGGAGGACTACTTCGAGGTCGCGTCCGACCTGGGGACGATCGAGGAGTACGAGCGCTTCGTCGAGACCTGCCACGACCACGACATCAGGGTGTGTTTCGACCTGGTGATCAACCACGCCGGCTGGACGAACGAACAGTTCCAGGACACGATCGCCGAGCTGGGCGAGGACACCGGCGACGAGTACGTCCTGCCGAACGTCGAGGCGTGGGACACGGAGTCGAAATACTTCGACTGGTTCGACCGCCGCGCGGACGCGACTGACACCGACGCCGCGCCCGCCGCGACGTACTTCTTCGGGACGCGTCTCCAGCCCAACCTCAACTACGGCAACATGGCGCTGCGCGAGCACGTCATGGCCGCCGTCGAGTACTGGGCTCCCAAGGTCGACGCCTTCCGCTGTGACATCGCCTGGGGCGTCCCCCACAGCTTCTGGAAGGAAGTCCGCCGTCGCGTCCGCGCCGAGGACACCGAGTTCATGCTGCTCGACGAGACCATCCCTCGGCTCCCCTCGTTTGCCGAATCGGAGTTCGACGCCCACTTCGACACGACCGGGTTCATGCACTCGGCCCACGCCGTCGCTCGCGGGGATCGGCCCGCCAGCGACCTCGTCCGGGCGATCGAGAAGCGCTACATCGACGGCTTCCCCACGTTCACGCGGATTCTCAATACCACCGAGAACCACGACGAGCGCCGCCTCTACTACGAGGCCGAGACCGAGGGCCACCGCGAGAACGTCGCCAAAGCCCAGCGCGCCGCGGTCGCCGCCGCGTTCACGCTGCCCGGCGTCCCCTTCATCCTCTACGGGCAGGAGCGACTCGTCGGCGAGCACGGTACCCCCCGCGAGAGCGCCTTCGACGAGGACGACCCACGTACTGACGACGACGTCAGGGTCGACCCCTACAAGCGTGCGTTCATGAACTGGAAGGAGTATCCCGAGGACCACTTCGCGTTCTACGAGCGCCTGATCGACACCTACCACGAACTGGACGTCCTGCACCCCTCGGCCGACCTCGCGCAGGCCCCCTCGCAGGGCGGCGATCCCGACGACGTGCTGGTGTTCGGCCGCGAGAGCGACGACCAGTCGGTCGTTGTCGTGATCAACTTCGGCGACGGGACGGCGGCAGTCGACCTTCGGAACGCCGTCGACCCCTGCAATCACTTCACGGGCGAGAACTGTGAGACGGACGGTCCCGATCACGTCACGCGCGTCGAGGTCGAGACGCTGGGCATCTTCGAGACGCCCGGCGTGCTCGGGCCGAGCCACCGGCCTTGATCAGCGGCTGCAACTTCCGCGACCGCCGGCCCAGGCGACGATCCGTCGCCCGCCCGGCGTCGCCGTCTGGCCACCCGTACCGCCCGGCGGGGCCACGATATCGTACTCTCTGCTCGCTCCCCCCTCCAGCACCGCCGTTCGAACGCCGATCGGTCTGTACGCACTGGTCCCGCCTTCTTGATTGACGGCTGCGAGAAAGCGCTGCGGGCGATCACCCTCGTTGGTCGCGGTCAGCGTACAGCTACCGTTCGTCGGTTCGTCGTCGAACGACACCGAGAACTCGGGAGCGACTTCGAGTCGACGCCGGATCGACTCGGGCAGCGGCCACTCGCCGCTGTCCCAGACGAGGGCGGCGTCCGCTGCTGTGCCCGTCAGTGGGAGGTCGAACAGCAGGTGTCCACTCTCCGACTCGGCGGTGTAGAACGATCCCGGGAACCGGTACAGCTGGTGTCCCCGTTTCTCTGTGGTCGCGTCGAACTCCCGGCCGTCGAACTGGAGCGTGAACGCGTCGGGTTCGGGCGGTTCGTCGCAATCTGCGGCGTTGACCCCGAAGAGGACGTGGCGGCGGTCGGTGTCGACGACGCTGATCGAGTCGGGCGTCGTGTATGTCACGATCCCTCGCTGAACGCTCGACACCGTTATTTCGAGTGATCCGACAGTACTGGTCGGTTGGTCGTCGCTCCGGGCGTCACCGAGACAGCCTGCCGTGCCGAGGAGGGCCGACCCGCCGAACGCGAGGATCTGTCTGCGTCTCATATGCTTGCCGACACGAACGCCCGGCAAGTATCTTGTGCCGATCGGTTGGGTGAAACGAGAGAGGCACAGCGTTTTGATCCTTCACCAAGCATACGCGATATGGCCGAGGCCGAAGCCGCCGTCGATCTCCAGCAGACACTGGCGCTCTCTCCCGCCCCTGCCGACGAATTCGCGACGCTCTCGCGAAGCCGACAGCGCGACGTCTTCTTCACCCTGCCCGAACCCGTCCGGGAAGACCTCGTCGCAGACATGGACCGCGAGCAGCTCCGGCGGTTCGTCGGCAATCTCGACCCCGACGAGGCGACCGACGTGCTGGGCTACGCTCCCGAGGCCGTCCGCGAGGACGTTCTCTCGCACCTCGACGCGAACCGCCGCGAGAAGGTGAGCTACCTCCTGTCGTTCGATCCCGAGAGCGCCGCAGGGCTGATGGACGTCGACTACGTGACCGTCGACGCCGAGGACTCGTTTCAGGCGGTCGCCGACCGCGTCCAGCGCTTCGAGCGCCGGACCGGGCGCTTCCCCACGATCTTCGTCCTCGACGGCCGGGAACTGCTCGGCGAACTCAAGGGCGCGACGCTGGCGATGACCGAACGCGACTCCGAACGACTCGTCGACTACGTCGAGGAGATTCCGTCCATCCGCTACGATCGCGAGGACGAGGACGTGCTCGAAGTCTTTCGGGAGAACCGCGACCGCACCGTCGCGGTGCTGGACGAGGACGAGGAGATCGTGGGCGTCATCCACGCCGACGACCTCCTCACCGTCGTCGAGGAGGCCGCCGGCGAAACCCTCTACGAGTTCACCGGCGTCGACGAGGAGGAGAGCGCGCTGGACGGCCCGCTGGCGAAGGTCGGCCACCGCTACAAGTGGCTGATACTCAACCTCGGGACAGGCTTTCTCGCCGCGGCAGTGGTCGGCCTCTTCGAGGCGACCATCGCGAGTATCGCCGTGCTGGCGGCGTACATGCCCATTGTCGCCGGGATGGGTGGCAACGCCGGCACGCAGGCGATGGCCGTCACCGTCCGCGGGATCTCCCAGGGCCAGGTGACGCTCGCCACGGGCAAGCGCGTGATCTTCAACGAGGTCCTCGCCGGGGCCGTCAACGGACTCATCACTGGAGCACTCGTGGCCGTCATCGCGACCGCCTTCTCCTCGGCGGAATTCGGCGTCCTGCTGGGCGCGGTCATCGGCGTCTCGATGGTCGCCAACCTCGTCATCGCGGGCTTTTTCGGCGCGCTCATCCCCCTCGTTCTGGATCGCGCCGGCCAGGACCCGGCGACGTCGGCGACCATCTTCATCACGACCGCGACGGACGTGCTCGGCTTCCTGGTCTTCCTCGGACTGGCCCAGGTCGTGTTGCTGTAGGTGCTGTCGCCGGTCCTGGCTGCCCTACTTGTCACTCGATGAGATGGTTTTTATTCGACTGGGACGATGGTGGGAATATGACCGACTGGCTTCCGATGCCGCTCTCGCGTAGGTGGCTAGCCGCGCTCGGCGTCGTCTACGTCCTGCTCGTCGCCTATTCGGTGCTGTACGCCGGCACGCTCCTCCTCGGTGTCCTCGGCCCGCTCGTCGCCGCCGCGTCGCTGTATCTGCTGTGGCGATTTCTCGTGTTGGTTCGCAGTTTCGAACGGGTGGCTGGGGAGTGATCAGTTGTACTCGCGCCAGCGGTGGCCGCACTCCTGGCACTTGAAGAATCGAGTGGGCGGTTCGTCCGCAGAGCCGGTCTGTTTGATCGTGTACCAGGCTTCGGTGTGGCCGCACTCGTCACAGACGACGTCCTTGGCCGTCGGTTTGCCTTCGAAGTTCGCGCCTTCCTCCGTTTCGATGACGTCGTCGTCGCTCTGTTTCTCCGTCGAGACGAACTGCTCGGCGTCGCTGTCGCCCTTGGGCTGTTCGTGCCCACACGAGCCACAGACCCACACGTCGCCCTCTGTCTTCATCATCGAGCCGCACTCTTCGCAGAATTGCATCGTACCCCTATTTCACGCCGAACCGCACAAAAGCCCTACCCCTGCGTCCCGGCCTCTTCGAGGCGTTCGCGTTCCTCGACGATCGGACAGTCGGCGACGCGGACGGTCTCCATGTCGAGAAACTCCAGGATCTCCGTGCCCTCGTTGGTACAGGCAATCTCGGGCGGTCCGGTGAAGTGCTCACACTGCTCGCAGAAGCTGTGTTTGTTGACCTCCGAGAGCCGGCGGCCGCCCTCTTCGGTCGTTGTTGTCTCGGGTTCGACCGGTTCGGAGAGGTCTTCCCAGACCGACTCGTCGTCGCCGCCGGCTCCCCAGTCGCCGCTCTCAAAGGGGTCCTCGCCGGGCACGACGTCCATGCCAGCGAACGGGTCGTCTTCGTCAGGATCGAGCCGTCGCTTTCGCGCACCCGCCTCGGGGTCACTGAACGGATGATCGTCCAGCCGAAGGTCCTCCGAGTCGGTCGCGACCGCCGGGTCGTCGCCGTCGGAATCGCCCCCTTCGGTCGAGGTGTCGTCCAGCGACTCGAAGGGGTCGCCCTCGCGGTCGTCGATCCCGGGGCCGAGTTCCTCGAACGGATCGCGCTCCGCCGGGGTGTCGTCCTGCTCGTCTTCGTCGGTCACCGGCGATCACCCGGCGCTTCGGTGTCGATGTCGTCCATCTCGTCACCCTGCTCGTCGGCCCCGGACTCGATCTGTGCGGCGACGGTCAGTTTCGCGCTGCCGAGCCCGAACATCCGACTCGACGGTTCGATCCCGTCGAGTGCAGCGTCACAGTGCGGACAGGAGGGCTCGGTCAACAGCCCGATCTCGACGCCTTCCCCGCAGTTTTCACACCGCGCTCGCGAGAGGTCGTGTGTCGCGGCCTCACGTTTGATCGCCTCGACGGTCGCGCCCGCTCTCGCTCGCTCCTCGCGCAGATCTCGGACGACCCACGCCACGGTCTTGAGCTTGTCCTGAACGTCGTCGAGTCGGTCTGCGAGACCCTCGACGCGTTCGTCGACGTCGTCCTGCTCGTCGAGGCGTCCCTGCAGTGCTGTAAGCCGGGACTCGACGCCGTCCAGCTCCGTCTCGACATCGTCGAGACGGTCGCCGTCGTCCAGTCCGTCGAGCCGTCGTTCGAGTTCGTCCACACGATCGACAGCCGATTCGAGGTCGCCCAGACGCTGTTCGATCGCGTCAGCGCGCTCGGCGTCGACTTTCGAGTCGGCCTCGCGCTTGACCTGGATGACGCGCTGGCGGACGTCGTCGAGTTTGCCCTGGAACTCGTTCTCGACGTCGTCGATTCGTTCTTCGAGCGCGTCGACATCGGGGACCTGGATCCGCTGTTCGACCGCGTCGGCGACTTCCGGGAGGCGGTCGCTGACGGCCGACTGGACGGCTGCGTCGAGGTCAGAATCGGAGACTGCGACATCGTCGAGTTCGTCGGCGGCGCGGTAGGACGCGAGCAGCTGGACCAGCACGGCCTCGCGGTCGACCCCTAACTCGGCGGCTTGCTGGTCGAGCCACGACTCCAGATCGGGGGGCAGAGAGATCGTCACGTCGTCCCGCGACTCGCTCGCCATTACCGGGATATCTGCGAGAACGTAGTTAAGGGTTTGCCACCCATTTCCATCCGTGAATACTGGGAAGCCGCGCCACGCGGCCGCTCACCGGATCTTCCGGACGTCGCTGATGTCGAAGCCGGCGTCGGTGAACTCCGTCTCGAAGCGGACGATGTTCTCCGATTCGAGCTGGCTGAGGACGCCCCGGAACTGCTTGACGACCATCGTCCGGGCCAGCGTCGAGCCGCCGCTTGCCCACTCGAACTTGAGGGTTCCCGTGGCGGCGTCGACGAGCTGGCCGTGGCGGGTGTCGCTGAGCGTCTCGAAGTTGACGTGCGCGAGGATGAGCCCGTCCCACTCGTGGGCGGCTTTCTGGAGGCCCTTGAGCAGGTAGGCGACGTCGGCCCACTCGATCTCGGCGCGGTCGCCGATGGCGCTGACGACGTCGCCCAGCGAGTCGATCACGACGAGGTTCCCGGCGGCGTGCTCGTTCAGCAGATCGCCGAGCACAGTCAGGAGCCCCTCGCGGTCGTCCCGGGTCCGAATATCTTTGATCGACGGGGCGCGCTCGGCGTACCAGGCTCGTGGAACCGGACTGACGTGGAAGTACGTCGTCGAGAGGTCGTGATACTCGATGGCTTCCATGCCGGCGTCGACGATCTCGTCGTCGAAGGCACGGCCGGCCTCGTCGCGAAACTGTGACTCGTCGGCAGTCAGCGAGACGTAGTGAACCTCCTCGGGCAGTTCGGCCTCGGTCGGGAGGTCGCCGTAGTAGAGGTCGAACAGATTGGGATCGGCCATGGCGAGTCCGGTGATCATCGGGCTGGTGTACATGAACTCGCGAGCGCCAGCGCCGGCTTCGCCCGAGAGCAGGACGACGCTGCCCGGGGGTGCGCCGCCGCCGATCGTCGTGTCGAGCTGGCGGATCCCGAACGGGATTCGGACCATGCCCCTCTGTTTCGAGGCACGGGGCTTGTGCGTTACGGCGGGTCAGCGCCGTCGCCCCGTTTCGACCGCGTCGCCCAGCGCCCGCGTCGCCGCTTCCGGGTCTGTGGCTCCCGTGATCGCCGTGATGACGGCGACGCCGTCCGCTCCTGTGGCTGCGACCATGGCTGCGTTGCTCGCGTCGACGCCGCCGATCCCGACGACCGGGATCGAGACGGCCTCACAGATCGATTCCAGGCGGTCGAGACCGATCGCGTGCTCCTCGTCGTCGATGTCGTCCTTCGATCCGGTCGCGTAGATCGCACCCACGCCGAGGTAGTCCGCGCCCGCCCGTTCGGCCTCGCGAGCGTCCTCGACGAACGACACCGATCGGCCGACGATGGCGTCCTCGCCCAGCAGGTCGCGGGCCACCTCGACCGGCAGGTCCTCGTCGCCCAGATGGACGCCGTCGGCGTCGATGGCCTGCGCGATATCCACGCGGTCGTTGACGATCAGGGGGACACCGGAATCGCGGGTCAGTTCCCGAAGATCGAGCCCGAGTTCGTAGCGCTCTCTGGCGGGCACGTCCTTCTCACGCAACTGCACGACGTTGACGCCGCCAGCGATGGCAGCCCGGACGATCTCGCGGGTGTCTCGCCCCTTCGAGTGGCGCTGCTGGGTGACGAGGTAGACGTTCCAGTCGGTCATTGGCGGTGGTACTGCGGTCGAAATAGTGGGCCTTGCGGTCGTGTTCAGATCCGGCCGCCGCTCATCCGCGAACTGCTCGACCCGCTATCCTCACCGCCCAGCGCCGAGAAGTCCATGTCCTCGAAGAACTCGGGGGCAGTGTTCTCGGTCGCGTAGACGTACAGTGCGGTCTTTGCGATTCCAGTGAGGGACTTGCCGATCAGCAGGCCGAAGATGATCCCGGTGAAGCCGATCGCGATTGCCGCGAGGATGCCGACTGTGCCGGGGACGACGAGGAACGTCGCGGCCCCGAGGAGCACGCCGACGAGCACGAGCAGGAAGGTGACGATGTTGATCGCACCCATCGCGCCGATGGACTCGCCCCAGGTGTTCTTGAACGTCCGCGCGCTCTCTGTGAACATCCCCGAGATAGACTCGTCCTCGAAGACGATCACCGGGACGATGAAGTAGGTCATCACCGACCAGGCGACGGCGAACAGCCCCGCCAGAATGCGGGCGAGGAGGTTGTCCTGTGACTCGATGGCCTGGATGATCACGCCGATGATCGCCGCGATCACCGACCACGCCAGCAGCGGCCACTTGTGGTCCCAGGCGGCCCGCATCGCCCCGCCGACGGTCGGCGTCTCGCCGTGGAAGGCCTCCCGTGTCGCGGCGACCAGCGCCGCCGCGAAGAAGGAGGCGATGAACGTCTCGATCACGTAGGCGACGAACAGCGCGCCGTACAGGACCGGCCCTGGGCTCTCGTAGAAACCCCCGACGAACAGCCCGCCGAACAGCGTGGCCATGAACGCGATGCCTGCGATTCCCCCGAGCAACGGCAGGATCAGGAGGTTCGGATGCGCCCGCAGGACGCGCCCGCTCCGGCGAGCCATGCCGAACCCGATCTTCAGCCGTCTGAATATCCCGAACATCTCTATCGGGCGTTCGCCAGCAGGGGCCTTCAAAGTATCCGATACCCGACCAGTGGTCTTTTCGGCGGCGCCGGCCCAAGCCCGGGCCATGGCACCGCTCGCGCTCGAGACCGTAATCGTGCTCGCGACGATCGGCGGGCTCTGGCTCGGCGCGCGGTTGCTCGTCGACGGCGCGTCCGCGCTGGCCGCCCGGCTCGGCGTCAGCCGGCTCGTGATCGGGTTGACCGTCGTCGCTTTCGGTACGTCGATGCCCGAATTTGCGGTGACGACCGAGGCCGCCCTCGCCGGGCGCGGGGACATCGCCGTCGGTAACGTCGTCGGCTCGAACGTGTTCAACCTCGGGTTCGTTCTCGGGATAACGGCGCTGCTCGGGACGCTCGATCGGACGCGGCGGCTGGTCCACCGCGACGGATTCGTTCTCGTGCTCGCCTCGATCGCCCTTCTCGTCGTCCTCTGGGACGGCCAGCTCTCGCGGCTCGAAGGCGGCGTGTTCATGGCCGGATTGGTCGCGTACCTGCTCGTGCTCGTCCGTAGCGGCGCGATCGCGACTGTCGCCGAGCCCGCCGACCCCACGAATCCGGCCGTCGACGCCGCCCGACTGGCCGGCGGGCTCGTGTTCGTCGTCGTCAGTGCCCGACTGTTGATCGACAGCGCCTCGACCATCGCGGCCGCGGCGGGAATCTCCGAGTGGGCGATCGGGGTCACGGTCGTCGCCGCCGGGACGTCGACGCCGGAACTGGTGACGGCGCTCGTGGCCGCGCGACGCGGCCAGTCGGGGCTGTCGGTCGGGAGTCTCCTCGGCAGCGACCTGTTCAACGTCCTCGGCGTCCTCGGGCTGGCGGGCTTGCTACAGCCGCTCGCCGTCTCCTCGGAGGCGACCTGGAGCGTGGTCTGGTTGCTCGGGACCGTCCTGCTGGTCGTCGCGCTGCTGTGGACTGGCCGGCAGTTGACCCGGCTGGAGGGGGCGGCGTTGCTCGTCCTCGCCGGGATCCGCTGGGCGATCAATCTCGTCTGAGATCGATCTCGAATCGCCGACCCGTCAGCGTTTCGGGGTCGAGTTCGTACAGCTCGACGTCCTCGTCTTCGCCCCAGGCCTCCAGGAGCGGCCGCTTCGAGCCGCCGTACTGGTAGATCTCTTCGACCGAGAGTTCGTCCCGGAAGAGCCTCGTCAGCGTGCCGTCGGCGACCACGCTGGTGTAGCCCCCGTCGCGTTGCTCGGTCACGACCAGCCGGGCCGGCGTCGTCGCGCCGAGAAAGCGCTGCTTCTCGCTGTCGTCGTTGCTCACCAGCTGGAAGTAAAACCGGTGCTCGACTCCGTCGTATCCATAGGAGACGGGGATCGCGTAGGGGTCGTCACCGCTGGCCAGCGCGAGCACGCCCTCTTCGTTCCGTCCGAGCACCTCGTCGCGTTCGTCGTCGCTGAGGTCGCTGTACTGTCGAGTGCCCATGCCGGGTCGAGAACGGCGAGCGAGGAATAGTTATGCTCGCTACGCGCGTTGCTCATACTACCGGCTGTAAATCAATAACGAATCTCGGCACCCCGGGGTGCCGAGTATCTTCAAATAGTTACAGCCGGCAGTATCAGTCGAACCGGATCAGCGGCTTGATGATGTCGTCTCGCTTGTCGTCCATCATTTCGAAGGCCGTCTCGATCTCGTCGAAGGAGAACTCGTGAGTCGTCATCTTCCTCGGGTCGACCTTGCCAGCCTGGAGCAGGCGCAGGAGACGGCTGATCCGGACGCGGCCGCCGGGACAGAGGTCGTTGACGATCGAGATCTCGGACATCCCGACGCCCCACTCCTCGCGCGGGATGTGGCGGAACTCGCCCTCACCATGGTAGCCGACGTTCGAGACTGTCCCGCCGGGTTTGGTGACCTCGATACAGTTCTGGAGCGTCTCGTCGGCCCCGAGCGCCTCGATGGCGGCGTCGACGCCCCTGTCGTTCGTGAGGTCCATGATCTGTGCGACCGGGTCCCCGTCCTGGAAGTCGACGATGTCTGTCGCGCCGTACACCCGGGCCAGCTCTTTGCGGTTCTCACGGGTCTCGACGGCGATGATCTGGCCGGCTCCCTGGAGGGCGGCCCCCTTCGTGGCCATCAGCCCGACCGGGCCCTGCGCGAAGATTGCGACTGTGCCGCCCATCGGGATGTCGGCGTTCTCCGCGCCGGCGAATCCCGTCGAGAGCATGTCGGCCGTGTAGACGGCCTGGTGGTCGGTGACGCCTTTCGGGATGGGCGCGAGGTTGCCGTCGGCGTCGTTGACGTGGACGTACTCGGCGAACGTCCCGTCCTTGACGTTGGCGAACTTCCAGCCGCCGAGCGCGCCGTTCGATTGAGAGGGATGGCCCTCCTGGGCGGCCTCTGCGTTCCAGTCGGGTGTGATCGCGCCGACCGCGACCCGGTCGCCCGCCATGAAGTCCTCGACTTCCGATCCCACTTCGTCGACGATCCCGACGACCTCGTGGCCGAGCGTGAGGTTGTCCCGGTCGCCGATCGCACCGTGGACGGTGTGGCAATCCGACGTACAGATCAACCCGACTGTTGGTTTGAGGATGGCGTCCATCGGTCCCGGCTCTGGCCGCTCTTTCTCGACGATCGCCGTCTCCCCGATCCCTTGCATGACGAAAGCTTTCATTTGGTCTACACCACTACTAGCTTCGCCGGGAACTATGATAAAAGAATACCCAGAATAGCTCTGGCTGGGAAATGGTGGTCGGCTCGCGGACGGGGTACGACACTGGGGCAGGCGCAGGCCCGTAGATTCATACTGTAGCCGAGAGACGACCGGAACCATGAGACAGGTTCGACCGGCCCGAGTTGGGAGGGGTCGGTAGTGGCGGTCGCCGACCAGTTCGTCGAGGTGTTCGGCAGCGATCCGCTGATACACGGCCTCGTCGGCGGGCTGTTCATCGCGTCGCTGAATCTGCTCGGTGCGTCGCTGGTACTCGTCTGGAAGGATCCCAGCGAGCGCATGCTGGACGCCGCACTCGGGTTCGCCGCGGGCGTGATGATGGCCGCGGCGTTCACGAGCCTCATCATCCCCGGGATCGAGTTGACCCCCGAGGCCGTCGGGTGGGCGACGGGATTCCTCCAGCCCGTGCCCGTCCTCGCTGGCGTCCTCCTCGGGGCGCTCGCGCTCGACCGCGGTGACGTGATCGTCCCGCACGCCCACTACCTGCTGACGGGTCGGAAACGCTCTGACGCCGCCAACCCCGGCGATTCGGTTCCGTCGGTCGACGATCCGCGGGTCGCCTCGGTCGTGCTGTTCATCCTCGCGATCACGCTGCACAACATGCCCGAGGGCCTCGCGGTCGGCGTCGGCTTCGGGGCCGCCGGCGGAGAAACGGCGGGCGTCGGCGAGGCGCTCGCGCTCATGCTCGCCATCGGCATCCAGAACGTCCCCGAGGGACTCGCGGTGTCCGTCGCGGCGATCAACGCCGGCTTCGATCGGAAGATGTACGCGCTGTTCGCTGGCGTCCGGGCCGGCGTCGTCGAGATCCCGCTGGCCGTGGCGGGCGCGGTGGCCGTCGTGATCTTCGAGCCACTGCTGCCGTGGGCGATGGGCTTTGCCGCGGGCGCGATGCTCTTCGTCATCAGCGACGAGATCGTCCCCGAGACCCACACCCGCGGCCACGAACGCGTCGCGACGCTCGGGCTCATGCTCGGGGTCGTTGTCATGCTGTATCTCGATATCGCACTGGCCGGGTGATCGCGATGCTGGCGAGGATCAGGTCCCGTTGTCCAGTCCGACGTGTGCCTCGATCTCTTCCAGGCGCTCGCGCAACTGTTCGTTCTCGGCCTCCAATTCGTCGATCCGCTCTTCCTTCCGCTCGAGCCGCTCCGAGAGGCCCTGGATGGCGGCGAAGGCCAACCCGTCGGCGTTTATGGAGTTGATGTGCTCGTCGCTATCACCCAGGTCGGCCTCGAAGGCCTCGTGGAAGTCCTCGGCCATCGGCCCGACGTGGGTCACGCCTGCACCCTCGCCGTCCTCGTCTTCGTACTCCCAGGTGCAGACGTCCATCTCTTCGACACCGGAGAGTGCGGCGTCGGGTTCGAAGGGGCTGACGTTGGTCTTGACCGCTCGCGAAGAGGAGGTCGACCAGCCCGTCGACCCCGAAGAGATGTAGGTCACTTTGCTCGACCCCGTGGCGAACCGAACCCCACCGTAGGCGCGAGCGCTGAACGTATTTGCACCGGTGGGATCGGAGGTACCGACCTGACCGGAAGAACTGAAATTCGTGGCACCCTGGTCATCGGCCCAGACGAATGCGCCATCGTCGACGGCCTGAGCGCGGTAGCCGGCGGCGAAACTGACCTTCCCGGTCGCCTTGTTTCCTCTCCCACCGGGGATCGTCGCGCGGTCGCCATCGGCGATGTTGAAGTACCCACCGCCAACGGCTGCCTGGAGTGCACCAGACTTGATTTCGTTGTCGAAGCCGCCAGCGACCACCGACTGTGTCCCGGATGCGATGTTCTCGACCCCCCCGACGACGACGGCCTGGGTCTCCTGGACCTGGTTTTTCTCCCCGCCGGCGACCGTCCCTTTCGCGGCAGTCACACTGTTGCTCGTCCCGCCGCTGACGGTCGCGTGCTGGGCACTGGCGGTGTTAGCCTCTCCACCTCCGACAGTCGTGCGAGCGGCCGAGGCCGTGTTGTCCTGGCCGCCACCGACGACGGCGTAGATGGCATTGGAGGTACTGTCGTCCATCCCAGCCTGGTTGTTCCCGCCGCCGCCCACTGTACCGTAGTCGTCGTAGACCGCGTTGCCCGTCGCGTCGGTGCCGTCGGTGCTGCCGCCGCCGGCGATCGTCGCGTGGCTCGCCATCACGTCGTTGTACTGGCCACCACCGACGACCGACCACTCGCCAAAGGCGAGGTTCGAATCGCCGCCGCTAACTGTCGCGTTTTTGCCGCTGCCCTCGTTGTTCTGTCCGCCGCCAACCGTCGCGTACTGTGCATAGGCCCTGTTGGAATCACCGCCGCCGACAGTCGCAGCGGTCAGCGTGGCCTCGTTGCCGAAGCCCCCGCCGATCGTCGATTTCTCTCCCCTCGCTGCGTTCCCCCCGCCGCCTGCGACGGTGGCTCGGCCCCTCTCTGCGGAATTGCTACCGCCCCCACCGATCGTCGCCTCGGTGGCCATCGAATGTATACTGTTATTGGACCCACCTGCGATGGTCGCGGCGTATCCGCTCGCCTGGTTCTTATCCCCGCCAGCGACTGTCGAAGCTTCACCGGCCGCCTCGTTATTGTAGCCCCCACCAATCGTCGCGTACTCCGATGTGGTCGGATCGTCGTCGTTCGGCGATCCAGTGACGTTTCGCTGGCCGCCTGCGATCGTGTTGTAGTTATCGTACACTTCATTGGTGAACGCGACGGCTCCGTCGTCCCACCCGCCGCCACCGATCGTCGCGCCAACCACGGCGTCCGCGACGTGGTTACTCGCGTGCCCAAGGATCACGTTCTGTCCTTCCTTGGTTGATGTCGTCCCCGCCTGCACCCTGAAGTCGGTCTCGTCGGTGTCGAGGATCCCCGCCAGCCGCATATCGTCTGGCGTCGCCAGCCCGTACCCACTGCTACTGTTCGGCACTGCCCCCTGCACGCCGATGGGCGTCCCGCTCCCGGCGTCGTTCCGTCCCAGCACGCCGGCGCCCTGGTAGTCGGTGAACTGCCCCAGAACCTTGTAGTTCGAGACGACCGCCATCGTCGCCAGCGACTCAGTCGCCTCGGTCGAATCCACGTTCTCTGAATCGGGTGCCTCTGACATTGTAAAGCTCCTCGACCGCCCGTCGCTGGGTGCCGAATGACACTAAATGATGTTTTCTACCCAATAAAAATCCGGGAAGGGTCGAAAATAGCTGGTTCTGTCCCTCATAGCCGGTAATTCGCCGCCCACCCGGTGGTTGCAGCCCTAATCGTCCGCCGAGGCAGGTCGCGGGTTCCCACTGGCCAGTTGCTCGACGGCCGCTTCGAGGTCGTCCAGTCGGTCCTCTAACTGTTCGATTGTCTCCTCTTTCCGAGCGAGCTCGGCCCGCAGTTGCTCGACGTTCTCGTCGTCGCTTCCGGCCGTCGACGCCCGACCCACGAACGCTTCGACTGTCCTGGAGCCGCTGTCGGTCGCCGCGACCGATTCGAGCGCCCGGCCGACGACCGGCGCGTCGGCAGCACTGGGATCCGCGCCCGAGGCGGACTCGGCACGACCGTCGCCGGCAGCCACCAGGAGATTGCCGGCATCGACAGCGCCTGCCACCTTCACCGGAACCTGGCCCAGCAAGGCCACGCATTCGTGGTCGTCGGGTGACCCTTCGCCCGCGTCCGGGTTCTTGCCCGTGATCGCGGCGTCCCGGGTGACGACCAGAGCCGCCTCCGCACCGTCTGCGTCGGCGACGAGTTCACCTGACTCTAGGCCGAGGACTGTCCCCGCCTCGGTGTCGGTCTCGGGATCGGCGAGCGGGAAGTACTCCGCGAAGTCACCAGCGGCGGTGTCCAGTTTGATGCCGCCGCTGCTGCCCTCGATCGCGCCGATCGGCCCCGTACTGTCGAGAAACGTGAGGAAATTATTTCCTTCCGCAGGCCCGCTGATGTTCGGCATCTCCAGTGCCATGACGTGATTGAAGCCGTCGCTCGGCTCCGTGTTGCTGATCGCAGCGACGTGGTCCGTGAGAGTGTTCGCCCCGCCACTGACGGTCGCCGAGGCAGTCAGGCGACCGAGGGCCTCGACCGCCGGGACATCGTCCGGTGCGTCCCCCTGGACGGCTGCGTGGGCCGACGACGTGTCGACCACGCCCTCGACGGCGACACCGGTCGCACTGGAGTTTGTCAGTTTTGCCTTGAGACCCCGTGCACCGGGATCGGTCGAATTGCAATCAGCGCGGACACCGAAATTGAACCCCGACCCGGAGGAGGCGATTCCGTACACGCCGTTGCGGGTTTGGCCGGTAGTCTCGGCGCGGATGCCGTGGGTGTCGGTCCCGAGGGCTTTGATCCCGGCAGCCTGGAAATCGTCCGACTGCGTCTCCCCGTAGACCCCGTATGTCTGCCCGCTGTTCTCGGTCGCACGCCCACGGACACCGGCCGCGTCTGTACCCGACGACACCGTGACGCCGTCGACGCCGTAATTCTGACCGGTCCCGTTCTCGGCCTCGCCGTACACACCCGCCGTACCAGTGCCCGAGCCCCGGGCCCGGCCCTCGACACCGTAGCCGGCGCCACTCGGGTTGTTGATGTTCGACGAGCGCGCCCAGACGGCGGCCCGGCCTGCGTCGAGAGTCGTGAACTGAGCACCCCGGCTGTCCGACGACTGACAGACAATCCCAATCCCGGTTTCCGCCAGTCCGAAGAACGCGTCACCGCCCGTGGTCGTCGAGTAGACGCCTCGGCCCTCCGCGGCGTCGGCACGGACTGCTGCAGCGGCCGTGGCGTCAGACTGTGTCGTCCCGTAGACGCCGTAGGTCTGGCCGCTCCCCTGGGTGGCTTCACCTCGAACGCCGGCGGCGTCAGTCACCGACGACTGCGTGGTCCCCTCGATACCGTAGGCCAGGGTACCGGTATCGGTCGCGGCGCCCCGCACACCGGTGCCGCCACTCCGCGACTCGCCGTAGACGCCGTCCCCGTCGCCGACCGCCAATCCCCGGACGCCGTCGGCCGATCCGTTGGCGTCTGTCGTCCCACCGTTGATGCCCGCAGCACGATTGTCGGCGGACGCGGTGACGCCGTTGACGCCGTAGGTCACCCCGTTTCCCTGCGTGGCCTCGCCGTAGATGCCCGCCGAGCCCGCGCCGGTGGCCTGCGTGCGCGCCTCGACGCCGTATCCCTCGTCACTTACGTTGGTTCCGGCCAGGTTCTGCACGAACACACCGGAGGCATCGCCGTTGTTCGTGTACAGCGCCGCGCCGAAGGACTGCTCGGACCGCGCGTACATCCCCCGCCCGGAGTTGGACGTCCCCTTGAGCCCATCGCCGTCCGTGGAAGATCCGTACACGCCGCTGCCGTTCAACGCGTCTCCTCGCACGCCCGCAGAGTTGCCGACGTCCGATTCGACGATACCCTCGACGCCGTGGGCAGCGCCAGTTGGGGATGTATTGTATCCCAGCACACCAGTGCCATCCGGCGCATCCTGTTTGCCACGTGTCTTGTAGTTCGACGACGGCGACGCCGTCGCAGATGTGTCGTTCTTCTCGGTCGAGTCGGGAGTGTTCGTCTCGTCTGAGTTGGACATCTTCGATCACCTGACGCTTGATAGCACGTAACACGGATCGATTGGCATATTGAAAAAACCAGTGGTAATCAAACTCAACTGACACCAGTCACAGCTCGTCGGTTCCGGGCTTTTTCCGGTCACGACCGGCTCGTTGCTCCCGACCGAGGTGCCACTTCACGGGTTTCCCTGACCGATACGGGGGTCGAAACCCGATCGATGAGACCGAGACAGAGAGCTACTCGACGACCAGCGGATCGATGACCTGCTCCAGCAACGAGTCGTGGACGGTCGCGGCGATGTCCTCGCGGGTGGTCGCGACCTGGTTGACTCGCGCACCTTTGATCGCGGCCATGATGTGTGCCGCCGTCCGGTCGGCGTCGACCTCGCGGAAGACGCCCTGCTCGATCCCGTTGTCGATGATGTCGGTCACGAGGTGTCGAACGTGGTCGTAGTTGTCGGTGAACTGCGCCTGGAACGTCTCGTCGTGGGGTGCGTGTGACTGGACCTCCAGCAGCGCCGTGTGAAACTCCCAGTGGCCGCTGGAGTCGCCGTCGCGGCCGTTCGGCCCGAACAGCATCGCCTCGACGAGCGCCCGCAGTCGCTGTTCCGGATCGCCCTCCTCGCCGATGTCGACCTCCGAGAGAAACTCCGCCAGCAGATACGCCAGCGTCTCGGCCAACAATTCGGCTTTCGTGTCGAAGTGATAGTGAAGCGCTGCCTTACTCTTCTCGGACTCGTCGGCGATCGACTGCATCGTCAGATCCGCGAAGCCGTGCTTGCACATCGCTTCCCGGGCTGCCTCCAGCAACTCGATCCGCGTCTCGTTCGGCTCCCACTCCGGATCCCCGTTCGCAACGTCCATTCCTGACTGACCAGTTAGTTAATGACAGGGAAGAACCTTCCGGTTGTCCCCGGCTGGAACCGTTGCGTTAACCCCTTTCGGGGCCGTATTCATCGATATGTCTTCGACTCCATCGTTCGATCCCGATCAGCCGCCGGAGCGACCCGTCGATCTGGCCGACAGCGAGGCGCTCGATTCGCTGGTCGAGACGTATCCGCGCGTGCTCGTCGAGTTCTATACAGATGGCTGTGGGATCTGTGCCTCGATGGAGCCCATCCTCGGCGGGCTCGCCCGGTCGGGTGTCGTCGTCGGAACGATCAATCCCCGGAACGATCCGCCGCTGATCGACCAGTTCGACATCGCGAGCGTCCCGACGTTCGTGCTGTTCGTCGACGGCGAGCCGGTCGACCGCCTCTCGGACGGGTTCGTCCCGAGCGAGGAGTTACAGGATTTCGCGACCACGTGATATGTCTCAGCCGCGTCGCCACAGCAGCAGGATCGAGAGCCCCGAGACGGTCGCCACTGCGGCGACGTGGCCCGAGACGAGCACGAGCAACAGCGGCTGCGCTCCGAGAAACGGCAGGAGGACGACCTGTACGGCGGCGAAGCCGATCGTGACCAGATCGACTTCGATCAGTGCCGCTCGGGTGTCGGGATCGAACTGGTCGGCAAACAACACCGACCGCCACAGCCCGACGAGACTGGCCCACCAGCCGGTTCCGATGCGATAGCAGACGTCCCAGAGTACCAGCAGCATGAAGTACACCGACAGCAGCGACGGCTCGGGACCGAGCAACCGCTGGATCAGCGGCTCGCCCGCCTGACGCGGGTCGGCGACGAACAGGTAGGTCACCAGCCCGACAAAGGAGAGGACGCCGAGGACGATCTCGATCTGGGAGCCAAAGAGGGTGTGCGTGTAGATCTGGGGGACGTCCAGCCGTCGGATTCGCCGGCCGATCGTCAGCATGAGCACGCTCCCGGCCGAGACGACGAGCACGGCCGCCAGCCCCGGCGCGAGCCCCTCCCAGCGGTCGGTCAGCGCCGCGAGCACGACGACGCCCAGCCCGAACAGCCCCAGCTGAATCGCCACCGCCTGCGCCCGTGAGAAGTGGACACCCGGGATCGCGCCCACGATACTCTCGTAGACCCACCGATCTTCGCCCTCGGTCGCTGTCGCCATCGACGGGGTGGTGGTCCCACTGTCGTCAGTCACTCGTCGACCTCCGTCAGTGCTCGCTCGACGGCTTCCTGAAACGGCGTCCGGTCGACGCGGACGTGCTGTTCGATACTGTCGTCGGTGACGATGACGGGGTTCTTGAGACCGAGGATCAGCGGGTGAGAGATCGATCGCGGGATGTCCGTCACGAGATCGACCCAGTACGACGACAGTCGCGGACTCAACACCGGGACTGGGACGATCAGTCGTCGCTTGCCCATCGCCTCGCCCGTGCGGACGAGCATCTCCTTGTAGGTGAGTACTTCCGGACCACCGATCTCGTAGGTCCCGCCGGCCGTCTCGGGTGCGTCCAGCACCCCCACGAGATACGAGACGACGTCGCTGATCGCGATGGGCTGGCAGTAGGTGTAGACCCACTTCGGGGCGATCATCACGGGGAGCTTGGTGACCAGTTGGCGGACCATCTGGAAGCTGACGCTGCCCGCGCCGACGATGATCGCCGCCCGCAGCGTCGTCAGATCGTACGAACCTCTGGCGAGCAGGGTCTCGACTTCCTGGCGTGACCGCAGGTGTGGCGAGAGGTCGTCGCCAGTCTCGCCCAGTCCGCCGAGGTAGAGCACTCGCTCGACGCCGGCGGCGCTGGCGGCCGCCGAGAAGTTCGTCGCGGCCTCCCGGTCGCGCTCCTCGAAGTCGCCGCCGGTCTGCAGCGAGTGGACCAGATAGTAGGCCGCGTCGACGCCGTCGAAGTCACCGGCCAGCGTCTCGGGTTCGAGGAGGTCTCCCTCGACGACTTCGACGCCTTCGGGTGGTTCGTATCGGCCGGCGTCGCGGGTCATCGCGACGACGTCGTGGCCCGCATCGAGCAGTGCCGGGACGAGGTTGCTCCCGACGAACCCAGTCGCGCCCGTGACGAGTACTCGCATACCCTTGCTGTGGGCCGCCAGCGCAAAAAACCGCGGGGCGTCTGCGGATCGGGGCGGTCAGTTCCCCTTAGCTGCCGGGGAGACGTCGAAGCGCTTGAGGAACTCCTGAACGGCGGCGTCGCTGCCGACGAGGACGAGTCGGTCGTCGGCGTGGAGTTCTCGTTGCGGATCGATCCGCGTGGTCAGGCCCGATTCGTCGTCGATCGCGATCACCCGACACCCCGTCTGCTCGGTGATGCCGGCGGTCGCGAGCGTCTCGCCCGCGAAGGGGGTCGCCGGGACGCGTATCACCCGGATCTGACTCGCAGGTTCGAGGACGTCCTCACCGCGGAGATCCCGAGCGACCATCCGCGCGCTGACCTGCGGCACTGCCAGCACGTAGTCCGCGCCGGCCCGGAACGCCTTCGAGACTGTCGCCATCTCGTTGGCCCGCACCAGTACCTCGATGTCGGGGTTGATCGCCTGTGCCTGAACCGTCGTCAGCAGCGCCTGTGAGTCGTCGGGGACACAGACGAGGAGCATCCCGGCGTCTTCGACTCCGGCCTCGCGGAGGACCTCGCGCTCACCGGCGTCCCCGATGATATCGGCCCCGGTCGATTCGTTGCGGTCGATGGTGACCGTCTCGATCCCTTCCTCGTCGAGCACTCGCTCGGCCGCGCTCCCGACTTCACCCGTGCCCGCAAGAACGACCCTGTCCGGTCGGCCGAATGGGTCGGCCGAGCGGGTAAATTCGCTCAGTTCTTCGAGCGCCTCGTGTTCGCCAGCGACCAGCAAGACGGTGTTCTCTTGGATGACCGAATCGGGGTCGGGCGGCATCTGGAGTTCGCCGTCGATCCAGGCCCCGACGACGTTCGCCCCGGTCCGTTCTCGGATTCCGGACTCGCGGATCCGGACCCCATCCAGCGAGCTCCCGCGTTCGACGGAGACTTCAGTCAGTTCGATGTCCTCGCCGAGTTCGACGGCGTCGCCCAGTTCCGTATCGAACGAGGCGACGACCTTCTCTGCCAGCCGATGGCCCAGGACGCTGTGCGGCGAGAGGACGCTGTCGGCTCCCGTCTCGTAGAGGACGTCTTCGAGACTGCTGTCGTCGGTGAGCGCGATGACGTCGATGTCCGGTCTGACCGAGCGAATCGTCAGAATCGTGTCGACGTTGGCCTCGCCCGCGTCGGTGATGACCGCCCGGGCGCTGTCGATGCTGGCTCGTCGGTACGCCTCGGCGTCCTGTGGCGAGCCGTCGATCGCCGCGTAGCCGTCGTCGGAGAGTCGTCTGGCCTCGTCTTCGTCCGAGGAGATGAGGACGTACTCGATCCCGAGTTCTTCGAGTTCTTCGAGCAGGACCTCCGAGTCCCGGCGGTACTCACAGACGACGACGTGGTCGCGTTTCGGGGTGAGGCGGTTGTCGAGGTTGACGTCCGCGCTGGAGAACAGCGGGATGATGATCAGCCGCAGCGTGAAGAAACCGATCCCGATCCCGGAGATCTGCACCCCAGCGACGTAGAGGAACATCAGGGGATGGTTCCAGTAGCCCGAATCCTGGCCGTAGCCCGTCGTCGTCATCGTCTGGACGACGAACTCGAAGGAGGCGAAGATCGACTGATCGACGCCTTCGATCCGCGCCATCGCCAGGTTGTACACGCCCGTGTAGGTGAGCACGAGCACGGTCAGTCCGACGAGGTAGTAGACGACGAGTCGGTCCCGGCGAGTGAGGTTCACGTCGCCGACCGATCCCGGGAGTGATACCATGTCGATTGCCAACGGCTTCAAGCCGGGTCGAAAAAAGCGTCCCGGTGCCCGTCGGTCGTCTTCTCGACGGTCAGCGTTGCTCCTGGGCGTTCTGCTTCTGGTGGCTGAGCCGCTCTGCCACGACCGACGGAACGGTCGTCTGACAGATACGACACTGCCACTGCGGGCGTTTCGTCCCGTCGAGCTTTCGCAGGTCTTTCTCGTTGTCCAGCCGTGCCCCGCACCCGTCGCAGGTGTAGGTCGTGCGGGTCATATTCCCGTCTAGCCCTGCCACCACCCTCGGTGTTTCGCTTCTCGACCTGCGTGAAAGTCTTTACTCACTACCGAAAAAATATATACCAGCACTCCGTATCCCCAGGTATGTCCCTCAGTAGCGAGGCACTGATGGCCTGTCCAGTGTGTGGAAGTAGCGACCGACAGACGACGGGGCGCGAGCGCGTCCCGGGCGGGACGGACTGGCGGTACTTCGAGTGTGCGCGGTGCGGTCACGAGTGGCGTTCGTAGTCGATTCTCCCGTTCCGGGATCGGACCGCACTTTTATAGCTGCGTGGTCGGAACCACCGCATACGAATGTCAACTGGACGCATCAAAGGCAAGGTCGCGATCGTCGGGACGGGCGACGTCGGTGCGACGACGGCGTTCGCACTGATGAACAGCGGCACCGTCTCCGAGATCGCACTCATCGACATCGACCGCGAAAAGGCAGAGGGTGAGGCGATGGACCTCTCTCACGGGGTCGGCTTCGTCAAGCCCGTCGACGTCTACGTCGGCGACTGGGAGGACTGCTGGGACGCCGACGTGGTCGTCATCACCGCGGGCGCGAGCCAGAAGCCCGGCGAGACCCGACTGGAACTTCTGGAACGCAACGTCGAGATCTTCAAGGACATGGTCCCGAAGATCACCGAGCGGATCGCGCCCGAAACCGTGTTGCTCGTCGTCACGAACCCGGTCGACATCCTCTCGTACGTGACCTGGAAGGTCTCGGATCTGCCCTACGAGCGCGTCATCGGCTCTGGGACGACGCTGGACACCGCCCGCTTCAAGCAGGTGCTGGGCGAGCACTGTGACGTCGCCACGAAGAACGTCCACGCCTACGTCATCGGCGAGCACGGCGACAGCGAGGTCCCGCTGTGGAGCACGGCCCACCTCGCGGGGATCCCCTTCGACGAGTACTGTGAACTCACGGCTCGCTCTCACGACGACGAACTCAAAACCGACATCGCCGAGCAGGTCCGCGGGGCGGCCTACGAGATCATCGAGAAGAAGGGCGCGACCTACTACGCTATCGGGATGGCGACGACGGACATCATCGACGCGCTGATCCGCGACGAGGACACTATCATGACCGTCTCGACGCTGATGCAGGGCCAGCACGACCTCGAAGACCTCTACATCAGCCTGCCCTGTGTCGTGAACCGTCGCGGCGTCCGGAACGTCCTCGAACTCAACCTCGCCGACGACGAACGCGAGCAGCTCACCACCTCCGCCGAGACGCTTCGCGACAAGATCGAACAGCTCGGCCTCTGATAGTGATTACTGCAGCGATTAACCACTACGACCGCCCGACTTCGGGCGGTCGATGTGGAACAGACCGACAGTAATCACTATGGGACGGCGCGCAGTCCCCGGTTTCAGTTTTGCCGAACGCCCTCGACGCGATACTCCATGTTGACCTCGTGGGTGTTCATGTCGTCGGCGACGGCTTTGGCCTCCGCCCGGGTGTCGAAGGGGCCCTTGACCTGCTCGCCGTTGATCGTCACGTAGTAGACCTTCGCCATACACCCCACGAGCGCCCCGCGGTATTTGTGTGTTTCTCAGACGTGAACCCACCCCGAGGTCAAGTGGTTCGAGAGGCTTCGTCTCTCGTCATCACGGAAGACTCTGTCTTCCGAACGACCTCGGGGCTTCCTGCTTCCACGACGCGCTTTGCAGGAACCGAGATGGTTCCCGTAGGGAGCGCAGTCTGCACAGGCGTTAACGAATCGCTCTGCGATTCGTTCTCACACCAGAAATCTTCGGTTTCTGGGGACGTTGATTCGGAGCGTCCCGCCCCTATCTGTTTACGACCGCGAGAAAGGATGTTCTTCGCCGCGTTCAGGTCCCTGTCCTCGGTGTGACCGCACGCCGGACAGGAATGTTCTCGAATCCAGAGTGGTTTTGACGTTTCCACACCGCACTCCGAACACTCTTTGGTTGTTCCTGCTGGTTCGACTCGAACGACGTGAGTACCATACAGGTCGCCCTTATACTCCAAGAGGTCCAGAAACCGCGACCATGCCGCGTCCTGCTTGTTCTTGGCGTTCTGGCTGGTTTCCAGCATCGGCTTTACGTCCAAATCTTCGACAGCTACCAAGTCGTACTCTTGAACCAGCCACGTCGTGAGTTTGTGCTGGTAGTCCAGCACTTTCCGCTTGATTTGGCGCTTCGCCGTGGCGACTCTCTGCCGTTGTTTCTCCCAGTTGTTCGACCCGTGTTCTTTCCGGTCGAGTTTCCGCTGTTCGCGCCCGTAGCGGTCGTACTCGTCGGACAGGTCGAGCATATCCACCGCCGTATCGTCGCTGGTGTGGATGTACGAGAGAATCCCGAGGTCCACGCCCACGCAGTCGGCAGGGTCGAGCGTATCTGGACTGGGCTTCTCGGGAAGGTCGTCGTCGGCCTGTTCCGTGACCAGAGAGACGAACCAATCGCCGGTTCGTTCTTTCTTCAACACGACGCGCTTGATTTGCTCGGTCGCGGGAAGCTCTCGGTGCGCTCGAATCGGGATGTGACCGATTTTTGAGAGTCGAACAGTGGCGTACCCGTCTTGGCCCGTGGTGTGATTCACGTTGAAGCCTTCGGACTGATACGCGACTGACCGACGTTCGCCGCTTCCCTGCCACTTCAACCGGCCTGCCTTGTGGCCGTTTTCCCGCCGACCCTTCTGCGTCTCGACGTTCTTGTGTATCTCTGAAACGGTCTGCTGGGCGGCGTGTGCCGAGACGTCCGAAAAGAGCGGCCACCGCTGTTTCCAGTCGGTGAGTTTGCGGTGCTGGTCGTAGGCGGTTGGCCGGTTTCCGTAGTCGTGTGAGTAGTAGTCGCGGATGGCGTGGTTCCGTATCTGCCGGTGGATTTCGATGTGTCGCCACGCTTCGCTGGCGGTTTCCTCGTCGGGATACGCGCGACAGCGAAGCGTTATGTCCATCTGTGTTAGTCCAGCCGTTCGACAGTGAGTTTGATACGGTCGCCCGGTTCGATACCAAGCGGTTCGCGCACATCTTCGGGAATCGTGACCTGTCCTCGGTCACGGACAGTCGGGTAACATTCCATCTCAGTCTGACCCATACATATCTGTTCTGATTCACTCGGAGTAAGTGTTTCGATACCGTGGGCCTGTGGGCCGGGAGAGACAACCCGGCGGCTGGTCGGCCACTGTCGGCTTCACCCTCGGGGTCAAATAGTTCGAGACGCGACGCGTCTCGTCATCACGGAAATCTACGATTTCCGAACAACCCCGAGGCACTCGCCTTGTTTATCTGTAGATGTGGCCTTCGACGGGGTCGAACGCGCCCTCGGGACTGAACTCGTTGCGGCTGGCCCGCCAGGCCGCGAGCGCCGTCAGCAGACTGTCGATAGCGTCGCCGCCGACGTCGTCGAGCAGGTACTCCTCGATTCCGTGCATCGACAGCGGCGTCATCTGCAGGCCTTCGACGATGGTCTTGCGGCGATCTCGCGAGCGGTCGGTGTCGTCTTTGTACCCGCGAGTCGGCAGTCCGATGTCCCGCAGTGTCGCCGCGGGGTGGGTCTCACAGACCGGCGTCGCTGGACCGTCATGAAGGGGTTTGATCGCGACGGCGTCCTCGCCGACCAGCGGCTGGAGCACTTCACGAATCCCGTAGTAGGTCTGGGCGGCGCGAATCCAGTGATAGGGTGAGAGCGCCCCGCGGTCCGCGTCGGTCTCCCGCCGGAGGTACTGCTGGTCGCCGCCAGTCACCTCGCTCGCACGGGCGACGCACCTCGACCGGAACGTCTCGGGATCGTCGATCCCGGCGATCAGCGACACGACGTCGGTCCACGACTCACGATCGTGGACCGCCGCTGGCAATCCGAACGGGACGTCTAACCCGACGACGTCGGCCCGCTCGATCGCCGCACGAACGCCGCGGAGGCACGCCGCCCGGGAGTCGGCGTCGAACTGCGCCGCTGCCGGGACGGACGATTTCACGTGCAGCGCGCCGTCGCGCTCGATGCAGACGGTCAACCATATTTTCTGGCCAGCGTCGCGTGCACCGCTGAAGTCGACCCCGAGGATCTGCTCCACACCCCGCCGTACGCACCACCCGCACTTTTAGCCCTATGGAAGGCTTGTCGACATATTCGCCTCCTCGGTGGGCCTCACACGGTGGCGAAAGCCGTTTCCCGACCCCGACACTAGGCGCTGGTATGCCACCCACGAAGGAGATCAAGTGTACTGACGAGGACTGCTTTCTGGACATGTTCGAGAATCACTATACCTACGACGTCCCCGAAGAGCACGGCGTCACCGACCTCCAGTGTCCGGTCTGTGGCGGGACGGACTGTCTCGAGGAGATCGAGCTGTAGGGTTCTGTCGCCTGCCGTGGGGCACAACCCCTAAGACGCTACCACACGAAAGGCGCGTATGACCTCGCTACGCGACGTCGGGAAGTCCCTCAGTAACGTCGTACTGGAGAACGTCGGCCGGGCGATGAGCCGGGCCCAGGAGCGGACGCCGCTGCCGGTCGACCTGCTGGAGAGCGACGACGCCTATCTGGCGGTCTTCGACGCCCCCGGCGCGACCAGCAGCGACGTGCAGGTCCGCTTCACCGATCGGACGGTCGAGGTTCGCGTCGACCGCTTCCGGGAGTTCTACGAGGACTTCGAGATGCTCGTTCCCGGCCGCGGACTGTCGCTTGACGGTTCGGTCACGCTGCCGGAAGGCGCGTCCGTCGATCCCGACGCAGCCACGGCGACGCTGCACGACAACGGCTCGCTCCACGTCGAGATTCCGAAAGTCGAGGCCGAAGACGCCGACGAGGCGAGCGACGAAGAGGTCGATATCGAGACTGACGACGACGCGAGCGACGACTCCTGAGATCGGTTGCGGATCGGATTCGCGGGATGCGACTGTGGTTTTGCTGCATCACCCGATCGGTTCTGGGTTTCGAAGGCGCTGGTGAAGAGAGAGCGCGTCTGCAGCACGTCGTACACCGCGACCCGGAGCACTACACTCCGAGACGGATCGGAAGTTAACACATATATCTGACAACCCTGTATTCGTACTGTATATGCAATTCTGTGGCGAGTGTGGGTCGATGATGCATACGGAAGGCGACACGTGGGTGTGTCGCTCCTGTGAGAACGAGGAGCCGCGGAACTCGCAAGCAGAAGCGGCGATGGCGACCCGGGATGGACAGCGGGACGACGGGGCACCCGACGTGGCCGACGCGACCACGGACTCCACCGAGACGATGCAGGAGCCCTGTCCGGCGGGCGACTGCGACAGCGACCGGGCCTACTACGAGATGCTGCCGAAGCCGGGCGGCTCCTACGAGGTTCGGTTGTTCACCTGCGTCGAGTGCGGCCACAAGTGGCGCGAGTCCTGATAGTGCTGACTCTACGTTCCGACAGACATTCGCCACCCCGGAGTAGCGGATCCGTTCGATTTGGTACAGTCAGCAGTACGATGCCGCAGCTCAGGAACCACAGCTCGGTGAGCGGCCGGTTCAACGTCTCCGACACGAAAGCAAAGACACAACCGTGCTGTGTTGAATCGCTCCGTCTCGCAACCCAGCGCACCCTACACCCTTCCGAAACCCATCACCCCCCTACACGTCGAGCAGCATCGACCGTGGAACCGACGGCAGCAGGACGCCGACGTGCAGCGACAGCCCCAGCGCGAAGGGGATTCCGTTCCAGAGCGGCGCGCTGAAGCGCCGGAGGACGTGGACGCTGGAACTCCGCTCGACCAGCGGCCAGAGTGGTCTGACCGGCTGGCCGGCGGTCGACGTCGAGAGCGAGTCGACGACCACGTGCCCCGCCCCGCCGACGAGGAGTGCGCTGGCTGCGAAGCCGAACAACCCGAGTGGGACCGCTCGCCGGAGGTCGTCCCGTAGTTCGACCCGGAGTAACCGGGGTGCGACTCGGGCGAACACCGTCCCACCGACGATGGCGACGATGGTGGCGAAGAGCACGGTGTGGGTCGGGCCGTGGTGGCGGACCCACGGGAGGTAGAGGTCGATATCCGGGACGATCACGGCCCCGAGCACGACGGCGACGAAGGTGAACGCAACCTCTTCTCTCCAGTACACCCACGCCGGGACGGTACACAGCAGCCCGACCGCGAGGTGACCGAGGACATCAACCATGGGTCGATCACTCCGTTGCGCTGAGTGTCTAGATCGCACCGTGAATGGACATAAAAAGTGGCGCCTACGTATCTTCACCGCGGGCGCTCAGTCCGTCGATCACGAATCGTCGAGGCTCACCCCTTCGACCGGCTCGAACTGCTCGTCTCCCGCAAAGCGCGTCGGTTCGAAGCCTGGGATTCCATCGCCACCGAGCACCTGCGTTGCGAGACGCTCAGCGACCGCTGGCGCGCGCATCAGTCCGTGGCCGTGCCACCCCGTCGCCACGAACAGTCCCGCCTCGACAGGGCCGACCAGCGGGTCCCGATCCGGCGTGGCGGTACAGAGTCCGCTCCAGGCCCGCTCGACCGACGCCTCGACGCCGAGTGCGGTGTCGAGGTGCTCGCGACCCGACTCGACGAACGCCGCGTCGGCCTCGCCGTGATCGTCGTCGGGGCCGACGTCGATGTCGACGCCATCGCCCAGCAGGATTCCAGATCCGCGGGGTCGCAAGTAGTAGTGGTTTGTCGCGTCGAAGACGGTCGGGACGTCGATATCGAGTCGGGTCACGAGTGCCTGCGCCCTGTAGCACTCGAGTGCGAGGTCGACGCCGACCTCGGCGACGATCTGTTTCGTGGACGGGCCGGCGGCGACCACGACGGCGTCGAAGCGTTCGCTCGTGCCGCCGGCGCGGACCGTCCGTGGGTCCGCAAGCGTCGCTTCCGTTCCTGTCTGGACGGTCGCACCCGCCTCGCGCGCCCGCTCGGCCATCGTCTCGGTGAACGATTCGGGGTCGAGCACGCCGGCGTTTCTCGCGACCGCGGCCCGCTCGACGTCGTCGGTCACGAGGGCTGGGAACTCCCACCCGAGCGTCGCGCCATCGACGAGGTCGACGTCGACGCCCCGGCCCTGCATCCGCTCGGCCAGTGACTCGATCGCGCTGGCCTGTTCGCGGTCGCCCTCGCGAGCCAGCAGGACGTAGGGCACGGGTCGAAAGGAGTCGGCGAACTCGCGAAAGCGCTCGATGGCTCGCCCGGCGATGGCGATATCACGGCGCTCGGTGTAGGCGTCGTAGCAGATCCCGGCCGCGCGGCCGCTGGCTCCCGATGCGACCGACTCGCGCTCGAACAGGGTCACGTCCACGTCCCGCGTCGCGAGATCGCCGGCTAGCGTCGTCCCGATCGCGCCGCCGCCGATCACAGCGACTCGGTCGATTGCAGGCATCGCTACGAGGGAAGATCCGCGTCTGCGTCGACGACGCGGTCGGGTTCGGGCGGCAGTTTCCAGTCAGTCGCCAGTTCGAGAAACTGCACGAGCATCTCGGCGGTCGCGCCCCAGACGGTGTAGCCCTCGACGTGGAAAAAGTGCAGTCGGATCCGCCCGTAGCGGGGGTGGTCGCGCTGCTCGCTCTCGTAGTTCTCGGGGTCGATCAGCGCCGACAGCGGGAGCACGGTGATCTCGGCGACTTCGGCGTCACAGGGCGTGTACTCGCGATCCGGGATCGACGCGACGAACGGGCGGACGGCGTAGTCGGTGATCGTCTCGAAGTCGTCCAGCCGGCCGTGCATCTCGACCTCTTCGGGTCGGAGACCGATCTCCTCGTTGGCCTCCCGGAGTGCCGTTGCGGTCCGGTCTGGGTCTTCGGGTTCGCGGCCGCCGCCGGGGAAACTCATCTGTCCGGGGTGGTCGCTGAGGTGGTCGGCGCGCTTGGTAAACAGAATGTGGGGACCGCTCGCACGGTCGACGATCGGGACCAGTACCGACGCCTCCCGTGCGTCGCCGTCGACGACCGCGGGGTCGTGGGCGCGGATCGGTCCCAGATCCATACCCTGACTGAGCGGCTGTGTGGTAATAACTTGCCCGCTAGACGGACACCGTCCGCGACGTAACGTGCTACTCCAGGGCCTCGTCCAGCCGGGTTCTGGTCCCGCTGAGTTCGACCGGGGCCCACACGTCCAGTTCGTAGCTGACGTCCAGCAGGTCCGCGATCCGCTCGCGGTCGCGCGCGGCGATGGCGTCGGCGGCGTCGTCCCGGAAGCGTCGCTCGGCGGCCTCGGCCAGCCGTTCTCTGGGCACTGTTCGCTCCTCGACGTCGAGGATGTGCGGGAGATCCTGTGCCCCCTCCGGGAGCGTCGGGAACGCGACCGGGCCTGGGACGAGCACCTCCGAACCCTCGTCCGCGATGGCGAGGAGGTGATAGCTCTCGACGGCGTCGTCGATGGCGTCGTCGAAGCTCTCGGGCTCGCGGTCGTCGCCCTCTTTGAACGCGAGTTCGACGCAGGCCTGCCGGAGTGCCGGGCGGTCGAGCGCGCCGAAGAGGTCGACGGTCCCCGCGAGTTCGTCCGGCGTGAACATCATACGAAAGCGAGCGGCGGCCTCCGGCTTCAGGCTGTCGGCTGCCGTGGCTGTGTTTAAGCGTCGTCGGACCCCAGTGACTGACGATGAACCGGCGGACGTACCTGGCCGCGGCGGGCGCAGCGGCTGCGGCGCTCGCTGGCTGCAGTACCAACGATAGCGGGCCGACATCGTCTCGAACGCCGACCCGCGGCGACGAAGCCACGCACTCGCGAACGTTGACGGTGGGCGAGACCACGCCCATCCACGCCGACTACGAGACGACGACCGTCCGGGCCGTCTCGGCGGCCGGGGAGTCACTCGGGTCAGTGACGGCCGCCATCGCAGACACGCGATCGCTTCGCGGCACCGGGCTGAGCGACACCGAGCGGCTCCCGCCGGATCGCGGCATGCTGTTCGTCTACGGGACTGTCAGTGATCACGTCTACGTCATGCGCCGGATGGACTTCGGGATCGACATCGTCTACGCCGACAGCGACCGCCGGATCACCGCGATTTACCACGCCCCAGAGCCGGGCCCCGGAGAGGACGGCAACGACCAGCGCTATCCCGGCCGCGGCCAGTACGTTCTCGAAGTACCCTACGAGTGGACGACAGAACACGGGGTCAGCGAGGGCGATTCGCTGGAATTCGCACTCCCGGCGTAGCTGGTCAGCGCCGCGCGTGCTCGGCTAATCCTTCGCGTGAGCACTCTCTGACTGTCTCGGGCGAGATCGGTGCCTCGGCCCACGCCGGCAGCCGAGTGTCCGCGCTGGGAGGAGTGATCGTCGCGGCGTAGGCCTCGACCTGGTCGTGCTCGCTGGCACGGTCGTACTCCAGCTCGTTGAACGCGGCGTCGGCGGCGTACTGCTCGATCAGTCGCTCGGCCCACTCCCGGTAGCGATCCGGCAGCGTCTCGAAGTCCGGGTCGACCCCCGACTCCTCGAGCACCCAGCACAGCGCCCGGACGACCGACCGACTCATGTCGCTCAACCCCTCGGGACCGCTGACCGAGCGATGGTCGTGTTCGTGCTGGCCCAGGTCGACTTGCGCGGTTCCCTCGAAGCCCGCCAGCCGGAAGGCCGCGCCGAGCGTTCCAACTTCGAGCCCCCACGACCGCGGGACCCGGACCTTCCGCACGAGGTCGCTGGTCATCGCGAACTCGCCAGCGAGGGAGTACCGGAACGCACTCAGATAGTCCACGATCGGATCGTCGTGGGCCTCGTCCAGCGCGCGGAGCAGCGGGACGTACAGCAGGCGGTTCAGCCGCCCGTACAGCCGCCCGTTCTCGACGCGAGCGTAGTACCCCTTCGAGAACGTGAAACCGTGGTCGAGTGGAAAGAGCAGCCGCGGGACGTGCGTTTCGGCGTAGCTGCTGGCGTCGGCGTCGTGGACGACGACGAACTCCGTGTCGCTGGCGGCCACGCCCAGCGCCAGCCAGACGTCTCGGCCTTTGCCACGTTTCCCCTCGAGGCCGGCCGCAGCGAGTTTCTCGACCAGCGGCGGCGCGTCACACCACAGGACCTCGATCGGCAGGTCGAAGCCGTCGAGCCACGCCCGGACCTCTCGGACTTGCTCGGGGTCGGCCCGTAGCGCCACGAGCACCTGTGCGGGAGCGACCGATTCGAGGGTGGCAAAGACTCGCTCGGCCGCGAGACTCGCGTGGTCGCGCTCGGTCATCGGGACGACGACCGTCGCCCGGTCGGTCGGGGCGTCGGGGGCGGCCCCGCCGAAGTCGTGGAGCGTGGTGATCCGCTCCTGGACGTACTCCATCGTGCGGAACTCAGGACGGCAGGAAAATAAGGACACGGACTACGGGTGGGGTGCAACCCGAGTCACGCCCGCGCGCCAGCGGGCAACCGCCCGGCCAGATGCGCAGCGACTAGCCCGACGAGGACGACCGCCAGCCCGGCGGCGAAGCCGCGATAGACCAGCGTAAAACTGAGGCCCGAATCGGTGAGCAGTCCCACCGACCAGCTTCCGGTCGCCTGGATGAGCATCATCGTCCCGCTGTAGACGGCGTAGGCGCTGGCGCGGTGGCGGTCGGGCAGCGACCCGAGCAGGTAGGTGTCCATCGCCGGGAACAGGCTGTGAACCACGTAGCCCAGCACCAGACAGACGCCCACAACCCATCCCGTCCCGAACGGGAGCGTCAGCGCGAGCACGCACAGCGAGAAGCCAGCCAGGATCGACAGCAAGAGAGGGACGATCGCCACCCGATCTGCGAGCCAGCCCGTGACCGCGAACGCGGGGATCCCGGCGGCGAACACGCCAGTCAGCAGGAGTCGGGCGTCCCCGCCGGAAAAGCCGCGGGTCCGGAGGTAGCTATCGAGGAAGTTGAACACGCCCTGCCAGACGAAGCCGCTGGCGCTGATGATGAGCACGCCTGCGAGGACGATCCGCCACTGGTGGCGGACGGCCGCCAGTAGATCACGGTCCTCGCCGCCGGCCTCGGGGAGCGTGCTCCGGCGGGTGACGAGGACGAACACCCCAGTCGAGAGCAGCGCAGCGGCCCCGATGGCGTGGAAGGTGGTTCGCCAGTCGCCGACCACCAGGGCGGCCGAGACCAGCAGTGAGGCCACGGCCGCGCCGATCTGACTGGACATGCCGTGGATCCCGAGCGCACTCCCGACGCGCTCGGGAAAGAGTTCGCTCACCAGCGGGTTGGCGGCGATGAAGTACGCGCCGCTGGCCAGCCCCATCGCGAGCGCGCCGACCATCACCAGCGCGACGCTGTCGGCCGCGGCGATGAACACCGAGGCCGCCGTCAGGACGAGGCCGGTCGCGCCGACGACGTAGTGGCGAGGGACTCGGGTCAGCAGATAGCCCGTCGGGATCCGCGGGAGGGCGCTGCCGACCCACGCCAGCGTCACCGTCAGTCCGATGGTCGCGTTGGAGGTGCCGAACGCGCTCTGCAGCGGCTCGACCAGCGGCGCGAAGACGACCCGGGCGAGATTGACCAGGAACACCAGCGTACACAGCGACCCGAACAGTCGGCGACGAGACACGAGCGCGCTTGGAACGGGAGGGTGTCAAGGCTTGCGCCTCTCCGGCCGTGCTGTCCGCCGACTGTCGTCTCTTGCCCCGGCCTTTTTGGCAATTGCTCGCATACCCCTCGATATGGAATCTGTCAGGAAGGGGCTGCGCTCGGGCGACCTCGAGAAAGACACCTACGAGCGACTCTCCTGTGTCGAGTGCGGCGAGGTCCTGAAGTCCCAGAACGACCCCGACGAGATCGGCACTGTTCGGCTGTGTCCGGAGTGTGGTCGCGAGTGGAAAGAGGTTGGCTAGCGAGGATCTGTTTTACTCGAAAATAGCGTCGAACGCACCCGCCCCGAGTGGCTCGAATGTCCCGGCAGCGACGTTCTCGTCGACGTGTTCGGACGATCCCATCCCCACGAGCGCGCAGGTCACGCCCGGCGC